>CAVXUY010000013.1:0-66213 GCA_963765175.1 uncultured Actinomycetes bacterium | reverse complement strand
AGGGTGAAGCTGAAGCCTAGCTTGTTCGTTCCCGGCGAGTTGTTCCCGCATCAGCTTGCACATGCGCAGGGTCTCCTTCGGCACAATGGCAGAGGCGTGCGGATGCCGGATCACCATCGGTGGGCACAAGGGGAGCCGGTACCCGAAATTGGGCGACAAGCGCGGTGATCCGCGAGGAAGCTGGGACGACTACGCAGCGACGGAGGAGCCGCCCGCCGCTCGCCCGCGGCCTGTCTGATGACCTACGACGTAGTGGGAGCACGTCAGAGAGCGGACGAGCCGCGGTGGCGTGGGACGGAGCACCCCGTTCGTCGGGGTGACTCGGAGCAACGACTCCGTCCCGGCGAGGCCTGTGTGGGTACAAGGGCAGGCGAAAGCAGCCCCTGCGGTCCTCCACCGAACCGCGTCGTCGCTCCATCACTCCCCAACCCCCGGATTCCGATTCCGCTCCGCACCACCCTATGCAGGGCGAAGTCAATCTCTGGGGGCAGTTAACCTCGGGGGAGTTCAGCAGCCGCGCGTCTCGCCGCCGCCGGGGCCGGTGTTGCACGTGTCGTTCCCCGACGCCCCGACGAGGAGGTCGCGGCCCGCCTCGCCGTGGAGGGTGTCGTTCCCCGGGCCGCCGTTCAGACGGTCTCCGCCGCCTCGCCCGAAGATCCGGTCCTTGCCCGCCGCTGCCGTTCAGGACGTTGCGCGCGGAGTTGCCGATCAACGTGTCCGCCGCGCGGGTCCCGGTCACCACCTCGACCAGCAAGACGCGGTCCCGCCCCTCGCCGCGCGCGCGTGCCTTGGAGAGGTCGACCGTCACCTGCGGCCGAAGAAGACGTGGTCGCTCGCCGCCCCCGCCGGAGAGCAGGTCGTTGCCGGTGCCGCCCGTGAAGAGATCCAGCCCGCTGATCCCGCGCACCCGGTCGTTGCCGGCGCCGCCGTCGAGACGGTCGTTGCCGTCGCGGCCGTCGAGGAAGTCGTTGCCCGCCTCGCCCCGCAGTCGGTCGTTGCCGGCGCCGCCCTCGTTCCGGTCGCTGCCTCCCCCGCCCGCAAATTCGTCGTTCCCCGCGCCCTCCATCCAGCACGTCGTCGCCGCCACCGCCGCGGCCGACGTTGTTGCCGCTTCCGCCGTCGATCGTGTCGTCGCCGGCGCCGGCATCGAGCACGTCGTTGCCGCTGTCGCCCTCGAGCGAGTCGCCGCCGGCGCCGCCCAACAGTGTGTCGTTGCCCCGGCCCCCTCGACGGCGTCGCCTCCGGCGTCGCCCGAGATCCTGTCGTTGCCCGCGTCGCCGAAGATCTCGTCGTCCCCGCCGCCACCCGAGATGTTGTCGTTGCCGCCCCTCCCGCAGTTCCGCTCGCCGGCGGCCGTCCCGGTCAGCCTGTCGGCGCCCGACGTCCCGGTGACATCGCAGCTCATGCCGAGGGGGCGTCGTTGTTCTGGATCGTTCCGACACCCTGGCCGTCCGCGATGTCCGCGTTGATCGGGTTGGAGAGGTTGACCGTTGAAGCTCTCATCGCTCTCGAACGTCGTGTCGCCGACGACGTTCACGGAAACAGTCTTCTGAGTCTGGCCGGGTACGAACGCGATCTGGGCGGCCGTCGACTCGAAGTCGCCCGGTGCCGACGCGGTGCCATTCGTCGTCACGTAGCCCACAGTGACCTGGGCTTGGCGCTGGGGGCGCCGAGCGAGACGTTGAACGACGCGGGCGTCGAGCTCGCGTTCGCCTCGCCCCGTTGCGTCGCTCACCGAGAGGGATGCGAGCGGGTCTTCGTCCGCAATCGTCGCCTCGCCCTGGTCGTTCGGAGCGACCGACCGCTCCCCTCGACCGCGCTGGAGAGATTGACGAAGAAGGTCTCGTCCGGCTCGTCCACGGCGTCCGCGTCGAGCGGGACCGGGATTTGCGTCGGGATCGTGTCGTTCGGGCTGAACGCCAGCATGCCCGAGGTCGCGGTGTAGTCCGAGCTCCGCGAGCGCGGTGCCGTTCGCGGTCGAGTAGTTCACGGTCACCGTGTCCGTCGGGTCGGGGGCCGACAGCGTGACGTCGAGCGTCATGGACGTCGAGGTCCCGTGTCTTCTTCTCCGGCTGCCTTGTCGGCGATCTGGATCTTCGGATCGACGTCCACCATGACCACTTCCGTCGACGCAGTTCTGGGCTCCGTTGTCGCAGACGTGTATGTGAAGTCGTCGTGCCCGACGAAGCCCGAGTTCGGCGAGTACGAGATCGTGTCGTCGCGGTTCTCGTGAGGGCGCCGTGCTCGGCGGACGTCGGTCACGGCGATGACGTCGGCACATCGTCCTGTCGCCAGGGATGTCGTTAAGGAGCACTTCGATGACGATCGGCGTGTCCTGGACGGTCCTGTCGTGTCAGGCTCGGCCATCGGCGGAGCAGCGCCGGCAACGGCGAATCAGGAGCGCCGAGCAACGCGGCCACGAGGCCGGCTCCGTGGCCGCCGCCAGCCCGGTTCGAGCCTTTGTGCCTGTGTCATGTCTCCGGTGTTCTTCGGACGGTCTTCGGAATGCCCGACGCCTGCCGCCCCTCTGCTTTTCCCGCGGCACCGTGCGGCAGTCGCGGTCAGACGTCTCGTCAAGTCCCGCCGGTGGCACCAAGAGGGCGCCTTGCGCCCGAGTATTCACCCAACGGAGCGTGTCGTGTGATCAGGCGCGGCCGCAGCTCGGCCGGGCCGTGTACTTCGCCTGTGCGCCCCACCGGCCCGGACAGGCTCCAGACCCGACCTCGCACGCTCTCGGTAAGGCAGAAGCCGCCCGAGCGCGACGAGGAGACGACGAGCGTCATCGAGATGCGCGGGTCGATCCGGCGAGGTCGGCCGTGTCGAGGCCCGCGTACGAGCCGTGCTGCGCGCGGTAGATCTCGGCCGCCGGGCACTGCCGCGAGCAGGCGCTCCTTCGCCGCGCGGTCGGACTTGCCGTCCTGGTATCCGAACCAGGCCGGAACGCCCACGGCGACGAGCGCGCCGAACAGGCCGAAGACCGCCAGGACCTCGATCACGCCCTGGCCAAAGCTCTCTTCTCTGAGCCGCCGCAGGTAGCCGCAAGTTGACTTCCCTCCGCAGTTGGTGCCCGCATCATCGGGTGCCTGCCGCGGCCGCTCCACCCCAATACGGGGGATGCGGCCCGACTATCCAGGCAGCTAGCGGCAGTCGCCGCAGGCTCCGCGCAGGACGACGTCGTGCGCCGCGACCTCGTACCCGCGGCCGCCCGCGACGCCGACGATCGCGGCCTCGAGCGCCTGAGTCCTCGAACGGCTCCACCTTGCCGCAGTCGTCGCAGACGAAGTGATGGTGGTGCTCGCTGCCGCGCGCGGGCTCGAAGCGCGCGACGCCGTCGCCGAAGTCGATGCGCTGGACGAGGCCGCCGCGTCGAGGCCGTCGAGCACGCGGTACACGCTCGCGATGCCGACCCGCGCCCCGCCCGCGCGGATGCCGTCGTGGATCTCGAGCGCCGACATGCAGCAGTCCTGGCCGGCCGAGGAACTCGACGACCTCGCGCCGCGCCGCCGCTGCGGCCGCTCGCGGTGCGCATGCGCTCGAGCGCGAGCTCTGACCAGGTCGGTTCGGTCGCCATCGAACGATAATGATACCCGTTCTCAAAGACTGCTAGGGTTCGCCGCGATGCGACCGGCCGCGCTCTGTTCGTCGTGCTCGTCGCGCTCGCCGGCTGCGGCGGCAACGACGCGAGCCGGCGCGCGGACCGTCGTCGCGGGCTTCTACCCGCTCGCCTGGGCGGCCGAGCAGGTCGCGCCGACGACGTCGACGTCGTGAACCTCACGCCGCCCGGCGCCGAGCCCCACGACCTGGAGCTCTCGGCGCGCGACGTCGAGCGGGTGCGCGAGGCGGACCTCGTCCTCTATCTCGGCCGGGCTTCATGCCCGCCCTCGAGGACGCGGTCGAGGGCACGAGAAGCGATCGACCTCCTCGCCGGCCTGCTCGGCGCGGCGAGCACGACCCCGCACATTCTGGCTCGACCCGCAGGTTCGCCGGCGGTCGCGCGCGAGTCGCTGAGCGCGCTTGGCGACTCGGACGGCGCCGCCGACGTTGTCGCGGAGCTCGAGCGGCTCGACGCGGAGTACCGCGCGGGCCTCGCCGCGCTGCGAGCGCCGTGAGATCGTCACGAGCCACGCCGCCTTCGGCTACCTCGCCGACGCGCTACGACCTCGAGCAGATCGCGCTCACCGGCATCTCCCCCGAGGCCGAGCCGAGCCCGCGCGCGCTCGAGCAGCTCGTCGACGAGGTGCGCGAGCACGGTGCGACGACGGTCTTCTCCGAGCCGCTCGTCTCGCCCGCCTCGCCGAGACGGTCGCCCGCGAGGCCGGCGCCGAGGCCGCGGCCCTCGACCCCCTCGAAGGGCTGAGCGAGGAGCCGCTCGACGACGGCGAGGACTACCTCTCGGTCATGCGCGAGAACCTCGGCGTGCTGCGCGACGCCCTCGGCTGCCGGTGACTCCGGCCGTCGACCTCCAGGGGTCTCGTTCGGCTACCGCCCCGGCCAGCGCGTGCTCGAGAACGTCGACCTGCGGATCGAAGAGGGGGAGTTCGTCGCCGTCGCGGGCCCGAACGGCGGCGGGAAGACGACCTTGATGCGGGTCCTGCTCGGGCTCGAGCGCCCGGCCGCGGGCTCGGCGCTCCTGTTCGGCGAGCCGGCGCACCGCTTCTCACGCCGGCGCCTGCTCGGCTACCTCGCGCAGCGGGCAGAGCTCGGCGGCGACGCGCCTGCGACCGTGCGCGAGGTCGTCTCCGCAGGACGGCTCGCCGTCTCGGGGCTGTTCGGGCCGCTGCGGCCGCGGGACCGGGAGGTCGTCGCGGAGGCGATCGCGCGGGTCGGGCTCGACGCGGTCGCGGACGCGCCCGTCCGCACGCTCTCGGGCGGGATGCAGCAGCGAGCCTTCATCGCGAAGGCGCTCGCGGGCGAGCCTTCGCTCCTCGTGCTCGACGAGCCGACGACCGGAGTCGACGCCGAGGCGCAGGAGTCGCTGGCGGAGCTCCTCCACCGGCTGCACACCGAGCTCGGCGTCACCGTCCTCTACGTCTCGCACGAGTTCGGGGCGGTGGAGCACTTCGTCCAGCGGCTCGTGCTCGTGCGACGCGAGATCGTCTTCGACGGTCCCCCGTCGGCGCTCCCGGGCGTCTGGCACGACCCTTCGCACACGCATGCCTGAGCTGCTCGAGCCCGAGTTCATGCGGCTCGCGCTCGGCGCGGGCGCCGTCGTCGGCGTGCTCGCGCCGGCGGTCGGCTTCTTCCTCGTCCAGCGTCGGCAGTCGCTCGTCGGAGACGGGATCGGCCACGTGGCGTTCGCCGGAGTCGCGGCCGGGATCCTGCTCGACGTCTCGCCGCTTCTCACGGCGCTCGTCGCGGCGATCCTCGGAGGCGTCGCGATCGAGCTCCTGCGCACGCGCGGAGGGACCGCGGGCGACCAGGCGCTCGCGCTCGTCTTCTACACGGGGATCGCGGCCGGCGTCGTGCTCGTGTCGAGCGCGGGCGCGCTCGACGTCGACCTCTTCCAGTACCTCTTCGGCTCGATCCTGACCGTGACGCGCGGCGATCTCCTCGTGATCGCGGCCCTCGGCGCCGTCGGGCTCGCGACCGTCGGGCTCCTCTACCGCGCGCTCGCGGGCGTCGGTGATCGACGAGGAGGGCGCCCGCGTCGCGGGTGTCCCGATCGGGACGCTCAACATCGCGGTCGCCGCGCTCGCGGCGGTCACCGTCGCGCTCTCGATGCGCGTCGTCGGGATCCTGCTCGTCGCCGCGCTCATGGTCCTCCCGGTCAGCGCCGCGAGCCGCGTCGCGTGGAGCATGCGCTCGGCGCTCCTCCTCTCGATCGTGTTCGGGCTCGCGTCCGCGCTCGCCGGGCTCACGATCTCGTACTACGCCGACCTGCCGCCGGGAGGGACGATCGTCCTCGTCGCGGCGGGTGCGTTCGGGATCGCGGCCGGGGTCGCGCCGCTACGCGGCCGCTGACACCGCGCGGGCGGCGTCCACGCCCGGCTCGTGGCACTCGCGGCAGCGCGCCTCGTACTGCTCGGCCGCGCCGACGACCACCGTCTCGCCCGAGTACGGCGCAGGCGCGCCGTCGACCAGCCGCTGGGTCGTCGTCGCGGGGCCGCCGCAGCGGTGGCAGACGGCCTGGAGCTTGTCGACGAACTCCGCGTGCGCGAGGAGCTCCGGCATCGGGCCGAAGGGGAGGCGTCTGAAGTCCTGGTCGAGCCCTGCGACGACGACGCGGAGGCCGCGGTCCGCGAGCTCGAGCGCGGCCGCGACGACCTCCGGCTCGAAGAACTGGACCTCGTCGATCCCGACGACCTCGGAGCCCTGCGCACGCGGCGCGCGAGCTCGGCGACGGACGACACAGGAGTCGCGCGCATCCGCGCTCCGGCGTGGCTCACGACGTCCGCCGCGCCGTAGCGGTCGTCGATCTGTGGCTTGAAGATCACGACACGCTGACCGGCGATCTCGGCGCGCCGCAGGCGGCGGATCATCTCCTCGCTCTTGCCGCTGAACATCGGCCCGCAGATCACCTCGAGCCAGCCGCCTTGCGCGGGGGGGACCCTGAACACGCGCGCGATCGTAGAATGTGCGACCGGTCGGAGCGTCGGACCAGTGTCCATCGTGTATCGGAGAGGTAACCGCCCCTTGCTCCGAGTGCCCAGCGCAGGCACTTCTAGTCCGATGCGCTTCGCGCTCATCACCTGCCGGCCCACGCCTACGAACGACGCGCTCGCGGCGCGCTCGACCGCAGACGCCGTCTGGGAGCAGATGACGCCCAAGCAGGCGCTCGAGGTCCTGCGGCCCGGCGACGCCGCGCTCGGCCGGCTCGACGTCCTCCCGACGCTCGACGGCATGGACGACGGGCTGTGGGCGCTCGGCGCGCTCGCCGCCCGCGGGGTCATCGTGCTGAACGATCCGCCGGCGCTCCTCGCCGCGCACGACAAGCTGCTGACGGCGCGCGTGCTCGCACGTAACGACCTCCCGCATCCGCCGACAGCTCACATCCGCGGCTGGGGTGCCGTCCGGGCGCCTGGACGGTCGGTCGTCGTCAAGCCGCGCTTCGGGAGCTGGGGGAAGGACGTTTACCGATCGGACGGCCCCGCGGAGTTCGAAGTCGCGCTCGCTGCGGCCCGCGACCGCGACTGGTACCGCCGCCACGGCGTCCTCGTGCAGGAGCTCATCCGGCCCCAGGGGTACGACCTCCGGATCATCGTCGTCGCCGGTCGTGTCGTCGGCGCCGTGTATCGCGTGGCAGCGCCGGGCGAGTGGAGGACGAACATCGCGCTCGGCGGCGTGCGGCGCCCGGTCGCCGATCCTCCGCGCAGCGCTGCCGCTCTCGCGATCGAAGCGACCACCGCGGCGGGCATCGACCTTGCCGGAGTGGACCTCCTGCCGGACGGTCGCGGGGGCTGGGTCGTGGTCGAGTTGAACGGCGCGGTCGAGTTCACGGAGGAGTACGCGGCCTGGGGCGACATCTTCTCGGAGACGGCCGCGATCCTCGCCGCGGCCGCGCGCGACCAGCTCGAGCGGCGGGCTGCCGTCGCGGCCTGAGAGCCCGAGAAGGACGCCCTGTACGCTGCTACACTCAGGCGCGCGCGGCGGCGTAGCTCAGCTGGTCAGAGCGCCGGACTCATAACCCGGAGGTCGGTGGTTCGAGCCCACCCGCCGCTACTCGCCGTCTTATCATCCTTTGGTCGAACCGAACTGAGTAGAAATGGCAACCGGAGTACGAGTCGCGATAACGCTCGCCTGCAACGAGTGCAAGCGCCGCAACTATCAGACGCAGAAGTCCAAGCGGAACTCGCCCGACCGCGTCGAGTTCAATAAGTACTGCCGCTGGTGCGGCCGCCACACTCCGCATCGGGAGACGAGGTAGGCCTTGGCGCGTGAGACCCGCAGGCAGCGGCGTGCAGCTCGGAACGCCGCCGGAGACGGCGCCGCCAGCCGCCGTGGCCGCGCCGCCCAGGTCCGGCCGTCGCAGCAGCCGGTCAAGCAGCAGACCGGCCGGCGCGCGGAGCATCCCCGCGGCCAGTTCATCCGCGAGTCGCATCGCCGAGCTCAGGAAGGTCGACTGGCCCAGCCGGCGGCAGACGTTCCAGGGCGTCGTCGTCGTCATCATCGCGTGCGTGATCGTCGGCGCGTACCTCTGGGGCCTCGACCAGATCTTCCGCCCGCTCGTCGACCGCGTTCTTCTCTAGGAGCTCGTCGATGTTCCTCTGGTACGTCATCAACACCTACTCGGGCCACGAGAACAAGGTGAAGACCAACCTCGAGCACCGGATCGTGTCCATGAACCAGCAGCCCGCGTTCCGCCGCGTCGTCGTCCCGACCGAGCAGGTCATCGAGACGAAGGACGGGCAGAAGGTCCAGATCGAGAAGCGGGTGCTCCCGGGCTACGTGCTCGTGAACATGAACATGTCCGACGAGGCGTGGACCGTCGTCAAGGGGACGCCGGGCGTCACGGGGTTCGTCGGCGCCGGAACGAAGCCCGTGCCGCTCTCGCAGCCCGAGGTCGACCGCATCCTCCACCATGGTGCGCCTACCGGACCGCACGGGCAGAAGGCCGTCGTCGAGTTCTCGCTCGGCGAGTCGGTGAAGGTAACCTCCGGGCCGCTCTCCGACTTCGACGGCGAGATCGTCGACGTCAACGCGGACCAGCAGAAGCTCAAGGTGCTCGTTGACATCTTCGAGCGCCAGGTCCCCGTCGAGCTCAGCTTCGACCAGGTGAAGAAGATCGACTGATGGCCAAGAAGGTTCTGACACTCATCAAGCTCCAGATCCCGGGCGGGCAGGCCAACCCGGCGCCGCCGGTCGGTCCCGCGCTCGGCCAGCACGGGGTCAACATCATGGAGTTCTGCAAGGCGTTCAATGCGCAGACCGCGCAGGAGAACGGCCGCATCACCCCGGTCGAGATCACGGTCTTCGAGGACCGCTCCTTCACCTTCATCACGAAGACGCCGCCCGCGGCGGTGCTCATCAAGGAAGTCCTGAACCTCCAGTCCGGCTCGGGCGAGCCGAACCGAAGCAAGGTGGGCCGGCTGACGCAGGCGCAGGTGCGCTCGATCGCCGAGACGAAGATGCCGGACCTGAACGCGCGCGACATCGAGCAGGCGATGAAGATCATCGAGGGCACCGCGCAGGTCGATGGGGGTGGAGACCGTATGAGCCAACACGGAAAGCGCTACCGCGCTGCGCGCGACACGTTCGACCGCGAGCAGGCGTACTCGCCGCTCGAGGCCGTCCGGCTCGTGAAGGACATCCCGGGCGCGAAGTTCGACGAGACCGTCGAGGCGCACTTCCGACTCGGCCTCAACGTCAGGCATGCGGACCAGCAGCTGCGCGGGACGATCATGCTCCCGCACGGCATCGGGAAGGACGTGCGCGTGGCCGTCTTCGCCGAGGGCGAGAAGGCGCGTGAAGCGGAGGATGCCGGCGCCGACGTCGTCGGCTCTGCGGATCTCGCGACGAAGATCGAGGAGGGCTTTCTCGACTTCGACGTCGCGATCGCGACCCCGGACCAGATGGGCAACGTCGGCAAGCTCGGCCGCGTGCTCGGCCCGCGCGGGCTCATGCCGAACCCCAAGACCGGCACCGTGACCTTCGACATCGGCAAGGCAGTCTCCGACGCGAAGGCCGGCAAGCTCGAGTACCGCACCGACCGCGGCGGGAACGTCCACCTTCCGATCGGGAAGAAGAGCTTCGACGAGAAGGCGCTGCTCGAGAACTATGCGACGCTCGTCGAGGAGATCGTCCGCGCGAAGCCGTCCGCGGCGAAGGGCCGGTACATCCGGCAGATCACGCTCACGACGACGATGGGCCCGGGCATCCACGTCGACTCGACGAAGACCAGGGACATCACCGAGGAGCTGGCGACCGCCGGCCCGCGGGAGGAAGCTACAGTTTCGGCCTAACACGACTAGCTCCCGCCAGAGACAGCCGGCAAGCACTGAGCGTGCTAGAGGTCCGGCCGAGGCAGGTTCGATCAGGCGCTCGCCTGTCCTGGACCCGCCTCCGCAAGCGGGTCTAGTCATTTCCGGAGGAAATGACTCAGATGCTGAGATCGGACAAGGAGAAGGTGGTCGCGGAGCTCGCCGCCGAGCTGCAGGCGGCCGAGACGCTGATCGTCGCCGACTACCGCGGCCTGACGAACAAGGAGCTCGAAGCGCTGCGCGACGAGCTGATCCCGCACGGCGCACGCTTCCGCATCGTGAAGAACACGCTCACGCGCCGCGCGGCCGAGCAGGCAGGCGCGGAGTCGCTGCTCGTCATGCTCGAGGGCCCGACCGCGATCGCGTTCATCGAGTCGGACGGCGATCCCGCCGCGGTGGCGAAGGCACTCGCCGCGACCGCGAAGCAGACGAACGTCCTCACGCTGCGAGGCGGCGTGCTCGAGGGCACAGACGCTCTCGGGCGCGGAGGTCGATCAGCTCGCGACGCTGCCGCCGGTCGACGTGCTCCGCGGACAGCTGGTCGGTGCGATCATCGCCCCGGTCACGCAGCTCGCGGCGCTCCTGGCCGCACCGCTCCAGAACCTGGTCGGGCTCGTCGACGCGAGGATCAAGCAGCTCGAGGAGCAAGGCGAGGTCGTGACGCCGGCGCCGGAGGACGCCAGCGGAGAGCGGCGGAGGAGCCAGCAGCCGAAGTCGAGCCCGTCGCCGAAGCCGAAGCGGAGGCCGAGGCGCCCGAAGCGTCGGCAGAGGCCGAGGCTGCAGAAGAGGTTGAACAGTCAAACCCGGACGACGCCGACGAGGCTCAGTCCGATGCTGAGGAAAGCGAGGAGCAGTAGATGGCAACGGATGTCGCGAAGGTGCTCGACACGCTCGGCAAGATGACCGTGCTCGAGCTCGTCGAGCTGAAGAATGCGATCGAGGAGGAGTGGGGCGTCACCGCCGCGGCTCCCGTCGCGGTCGCAGCTCCCGGTGCGGCGGTGTCCGGCGACGGCGCCGCGGCCGAGGAGGAGAAGGACTCCTTCGACGTCGTGCTCACCGGCGCCGGCGACAAGAAGATCCAGGTGATCAAGGTCGTCCGCGCGGTGACCGGCCTCGGCCTCAAGGAGGCGAAGGACCTCGTCGACGGCGCGCCCAACGCCGTCAAGGAGGGCGCCGCCAAG
The DNA here is from genome assembly GCA_963765175.1 of uncultured Actinomycetes bacterium. Lineage (GTDB taxonomy): Bacteria > Actinomycetota > Thermoleophilia > Gaiellales > Gaiellaceae > GMQP-bins7. Next base: position 55,115 of record CAVXUY010000013.1, on the reverse strand, counting down.
GAGGAGGCCGAGTCGATCAAGGCGCAGCTCGAGGAGGCAGGAGCAGAAGTCGAGCTGAAGTAGGGGCGAGGCTTGCCTCGCCCTCCTCTGGGGCGAGGCTCGGTCGCCGTTCGCACTCGAGGGCGACCCAAGGGTCGCCCCTACGGGTCTCGGGCGCTTTCGGCGTAGCCGAAAGCGCCTCCGCTGCTACCATCCTCGTAGCACTCCTCCCGCTCCGAACAGCGGTTGCGGAGGAGTGTGCTCGTGCGCTAATCTTCCCGGTTCCGCCGAGGCTTGTTCGTCCACCCCTGAGTACACCCCTGCACGCAGTCACAAGGGAGGCTGTCACATTTGAGCAGCGTCGCTGTCGCGCCCCGCGCGCGCAAGAGCTTTTCGCGCCTGAAGCACGTCCTTGACCTCCCCAACCTGATCGACATACAGAAGGCGTCCTTCGACTGGTTCATGAAGGACGGCCTGCGCGAGACGATCGACGACATCTCGCCGATCGAGGACTACACGGGCACGCTTGCTGTCGAGTTCGCCGAGTACGAGTTCGGAGAGCCGCAGTTCACAATCCAGGAATGCCGTGAGAAGGACCTGACCTACCAGGTCCCGCTGTCGATCACGGTCCGGTTCGTCAACAAGGAGACCGGGGAGATCCGCGAGCAGCGGGTCTTCATGGGCGACTTCCCGATGATGACCCCTTGGGCGACGTTCATCATCAACGGAACCGAGCGCGTGATCGTCACGCAGCTCGTCCGCAGTCCGGGCGCCTATCTGATGGAGCCGAAGGACGCCACGAAGCAGGTCTTCATGGCGAACCTCATGCCGTCCCGCGGCTCGTGGCTCGAGGTCGAGATCGACAAGAAGGGCCTCGTCTTCGCGCGCATCGACCGCAAGCGCAAGCTGCCGATCACGACGCTCCTGCGGGCGCTGCCCGCCGAGGACCCGACGACCGGGTTCCAGCTCGACACGACGTCGAACGAGAAGATCCTCGAGCTCTTCGACGGGTCGGTCTACATCGCGAACACGCTCGAGAAGGATCCCTCGACGCGCGAGGAGGAGGCGCTGATCGAGGTCTTCAAGAAGCAGCGTCCCGGCGAGCCGCCGACGCTCGACAACGCGCGCAACCTCCTGCGGGCGCTCTTCTTCGACCCCAAGCGCTACGACCTCACGAAGGTCGGCCGCTACAAGCTGAACCAGCGGCTCAACGTCGACGTGCCCGAGGACACGCGCGTCCTCACGACCGAGGACATCCTCGCGCTCGTGAAGCGCCTCGTCGACCTGCCGACGAAGCTCGGCGTGCCCGAGGACTCGCGCGACTACGCGGCCGACGCGGCGCAGCTCTCCCGCGACCCGATCCGCGGCGAGCTGGACGAGTACGAGGACTTCGGCAACCGGCGCCTGCGCACGACCGGTGAGCTGATCCAGGAGGCGTTCCGGGTCGGCCTCTACCGCATGGAGCGCGTCGTCCGCGAGCGGATGACGACGGAGGACGTCGACACGATCACGCCGCAGACGATCATCAACATCCGGCCGGTGGTCGCGGCGCTGAAGGAGTTCTTCGGCTCCTCGCAGCTCTCGACAGTTCATGGACCAGACGAACTCGCTCTGCCGGGCTCACGCACCGGCGGCGCCTCAGCGCCCTCGGCGCGGGCGGGCTCACTCGCGAGCGCGCGCCGATCGAGGTGCGCGACGTGCACCCGACGCACTACGGGCGCATGTGCCCGATCGAGACGCCCGAGGGACCGAACATCGGCCTCATCGGCTCGCTCGCGTCCTACGCGACTGTCTCGGAGTTCGGGTTCATCCAGACGCCGTATCGCGTCGTGAAGGGCGGCAAGGTGTCGGACGAGATCGTCTACCTCGACGCGGCCGAGGAGCGCCAGTTCACGATCGCGCAGGCCTCGGAGCCGGTCGATCCCAAGACGGGCAAGTTCGTGCACGAGCAGGTGCTGTGCCGCTCGCGCGAGGGCGAGGCCGTCGCGGTGCTTCCGAAGGACGTCGAGTACATGGACGTCTCGCCGGCGCAGATCGTGTCGGTCGCGACCGCGCTCATCCCGTTCCTCGAGCACAACGACGCGAACCGCGCGCTCATGGGCGCGAACATGCAGAGGCAGGCGGTGCCGCTGATGATCCCGCAGGCGCCGCTCGTCGGCACCGGCCTCGAGTTCCGCGCCGCGGTGGACACGGGCGACGTCGTGCTCTCTCGCAGCGACGGCTCAGTGGTCGACGTCGATGCCGAGCGGATCGTGGTCGAGGGCCGCGGGTCTCGCGCGACGAGTACCCGCTGACGAAGTTCATGCGGTCGAACCAGGGCACGCTCATCCACCAGAAGCCGGTGGTGACGCTCGGCGACAAGGTGAAGAAGGGCGAGGTGCTCGCGGACGGGAGCTCTACGGACGGCGGGGAGCTCGCGCTCGGCGCGAACCTCCTGGTCGCGTTCATGCCGTGGGAGGGGTTCAACTTCGAGGACGCGATCGTCATTTCCGAGCGGCTCGTCAGCGACGATGTGCTCAGCTCGATCCACATCCACGAGTACGAGATCGACGCGCGCTCGACGAAGCTCGGCGACGAGGAGATCACGCGCGACATCCCGAACCGCTCGGAGGAGTCGCTCGCGAACCTCGACGAGCGCGGCGTCGTCCGCATCGGGGCCGAGGTCGGCTCCGGCGACCTGCTCGTCGGCAAGGTCACGCCGAAGGGCGAGACCGAGCTGACCGCGGAGGAGAAGCTGATCCGCGCGATCTTCAAGGAGAAGGCGCGCGAGGTCCGCGACACCTCGCTGAAGGTCCCGCACGGCGAGGGCGGCAAGGTCATCGGCGTCAAGACGTTCTCTCGCGACGCGGGCGACGACCTGTCGCCGGGCGTGAACGAGCTCGTCCGCGTCTACGTCGCGAAGAAGCGCAAGATCGCGGAGGGCGACAAGCTCGCCGGCCGCCACGGCAACAAGGGCGTCATCTCGAAGATCGTCCCCGAGGAGGACATGCCGTTCCTCGAGGACGGTCGTCCGGTCGACGTCGTCCTGAACCCGCTCGGCGTGCCGAGCCGGATGAACATCGGCCAGATCCTCGAGACGCACCTCGGGTGGGCGGCTGCCCACGGCGTCTTCGAGGACGGTGGCCACGTCAGCGCGCGGGCGCCGATCAACGCGCCCGATCCGCGCGCGGTCGCGACGCCCGTCTTCGACGGTGCGTCCGAGGGCGACGTGGACGACGCGCTCGTCGCGCTCGCGCAGATCATCGACGGCAACGTGCGGATGGACGTCGACCACTCGGCGCCCGAAGGGAACCGGAGCTCCGGGAAGGTCACGCTGTACGACGGCAAGTCGGGCCAGCGCTTCGCGCAGGAGGTCACGGTCGGCTTCATGTACATCCTGAAGCTGCTGCACCTCGTGGACGACAAGATCCACGCGCGCTCGACCGGCCCCTACTCGCTCGTCACGCAGCAGCCGCTCGGCGGCAAGGCGCAGTTCGGCGGCCAGCGCTTCGGCGAGATGGAGGTGTGGGCGCTCGAGGCGTACGGCTCGGCCTACACGCTCCAGGAGATGCTCACGATCAAGTCCGACGACACGATCGGCCGCGTCAAGGCGTACGAGGCGATCGTGAAGGGCGAGAACATCGCCGAGCCCTCCATCCCCGAGAGCTTCAAGGTGCTGCTCAAGGAGATGCAGTCGCTCGCGCTCGACGTGCAGGTCCTCTCCGACGAGGGCCGCGAGGTCGAGGTCCGCGAGGAGGACGACGAGCTGCTGCGGGCGGCCGAGGAGCTCGGCATCGACCTCTCACCCGGCTCGCTCCGCGCGGCGGCGCGGCAGCCGACCGCCGAGGAGGTCGAGGAAGGCGCCGAGAGCCCGGACGAAGGCGGTGAGCTCGTGGTCGCGGCCGACGAGGAGCTGAGCGAAGAGGTTCCGGCCGAGCTGGCCGACGTCGAGGCTGAGGAATAGGGCGAGGCAAGCCTCGCCCCTACGAGAGAGAAATGAGGCGGATACACACGTGATCGACATCAACGAGTTCGACGCGATCCGGATCGGGCTCGCCTCGAGCAAGCAGATCCGCGACTGGTCGTCCGGCGAGGTGACGAAGCCGGAGACCATCAACTACCGCACGCTCAAGCCCGAGCGTGACGGTCTCTTCTGCGAGCGCATCTTCGGTCCGACGAAGGACTGGGAGTGCTACTGCGGCAAGTACAAGCGCGTCCGCTACAAGGGCATCATCTGCGAGCGCTGCGGCGTCGAGGTGACGCGGCAGAAGGTGCGCCGCGAGCGCATGGGCCACATCGACCTCGCGGCTCCGGTCTCGCACATCTGGTTCTTCAAGGGCGTCCCGAGCCGCATCGGCTACCTGCTCGACATCGCTCCGCGCGAGCTCGAGAAGGTCCTCTACTTCGCCGCGTCCATCGTCACGACGGTCGACCGCGAGAAGCGGCAGGCCGACCTCGCCGACCTCGAGGACAAGGTCGCCGGTGAGACCGAGCGGATCTACCTCGACCGCGACGAGGCGCTCTCTGCGCTCGACGACCGCCTCCAGCGCCGCCGCGACTACTTCGCGGCAGGCAAGGAGCGCAACTTCGACGAGGACGACGACTTCTGGGCGCGCGGCCTGTCGAACTGGGCCGAGGAGAACGCGCTGCCTGTACTCGACGAGGTCCGCACGATCGGCGGCAAGGTGTTCGTCGATCTCGCGAAGAAGATCACGAACGAGGATCCTCGGAAGCTTGCGCGAGCTCGTCCGGCAGACCGCGACACGCGACGACCGGCGCCTCGCCCCGCGCGAGGTCGAGTCCGTCGCGGCCGCGGCGCTCCAGATCGAGGCCGCGCTCGAGCCGCTGCGCGAGGACCTCGAGAAGGCGACCGGCTCGAAGAAGGGCGCGATCACGAAGCACATCAACCGGCTCCAGGAGGCCCTGCTCGAGGGCGGCCAGCTCGCCGAGGAGGACGCCGCGCTCGTCGAGTCCGTCGACAAGAAGAACCTCGAGCGCGCGCGCGAAGTCGGCGCACGGCCTGCTCGGCGCCGTCCTCGAGGCTGCCGGCCCGGAGGCGGACGCGGCTGCGATCCGCGAGCTCGCGTACGACCTCTGCCTCGTCGAGGGAACGCGCAAGGAGGATCTCGACGCGATCGGGCAGTGGGCGCTGAAGGTCCGCGAGATGGTCGCGGACATGGACGTCCGCCGCGAGGACACGCGCGAGGCCGCGGTCGACGCGGTCCGCCGCCTCGAGCAGACGTGGCTCCTGTTCCGGGAGCTCGAGCCGAAGATGATCGTCGGCGACGAGCAGATCTTCCGGGAGCTCAAGGACCGCTTCGGCTCGCCGTACGGCTTCGGCGTGTACTTCCAGGGCGGCATGGGCGCGGAGGCGATCCGCGACCTGCTGCGCGCCCTCGACCTCGAGGCAGGAGTCGCTCACGCTGCGCGACACGATCAAGACCTCCAAGGGGCAGAAGCAGCAGCGCGCGATCAAGCGCCTCAAGGTCGTCGAGGCCTTCATCAAGTCGGGGAACAAGCCCGAGTGGATGATCCTCGAGGCCGTTCCGGTGATCCCGCCGGAGCTCAGGCCGATGGTGCAGCTCGATGGCGGCCGCTTCGCGACGAGCGACCTGAACGACCTGTATCGGCGCGTGATCAACCGCAACAACCGCCTGAAGAGGCTGCTCGACCTCGGCGCGCCCGAGATCATCGTCAACAACGAGAAGCGCATGCTCCAGGAGGCAGTCGACGCGCTGTTCGACAACGGCCGGCGCGGCCGCGCCGTGACTGGGCCCGGCAACCGCCCGCTGAAGTCACTCAGCGACATGCTCAAGGGCAAGCAGGGGCGCTTCCGCCAGAACCTGCTCGGCAAGCGCGTGGACTACTCGGGCCGCTCGGTCATCGTGTCGGGCCCGAACCTGAAGCTGCACCAGTGCGGGCTGCCGAAGCTCATGGCGCTCGAGCTCTTCAAGCCGTTCATCATGAGCCGGCTCGTCGAGCGGAAGGCCGTCCAGAACATCAAGGCGGCGAAGAAGATGGTCGAGTCGATGATCCCGGAGGTCTGGGACGTCCTCGAGGAGGTCATCGCCGAGCACCCGGTTCTCCTGAACCGCGCGCCGACGCTGCACCGCCTCGGGATCCAGGCGTTCGAGCCCGTGCTCGTCGAGGGCAAGGCGATCCAGGTCCATCCGCTCGTCTGCCACGCCTTCAACGCCGACTTCGACGGCGACCAGATGGCCGTGCACCTGCCGCTCTCTGCGGAGGCGCAGGCGGAGGCGCGCGTGCTCATGCTCTCCGCCAACAACATCCTGTCTCCGGCCAGCGGGCGTCCGCTCGCGACCCCGACGCAGGACATGGTGCTCGGCGCGTACTTCCTTACCTACTCCGAGCACGATCTGGAGAACGCGGATCCTGCGCAGCTCGCGAAGGAGCTGAAGCTCAAGGGCTTCCGGCGCTTCCGGACGGAGGAGGACGTCGAGTTCGCGCTCGAGTCGGGCTCCATGCAGTTCCAGGATCCCGTCGAGTACGAGTGGGGCGGAGAGCGGCTGCTCACCACCCCCGGCCGCGTCGTCTTCAACGCCGAGGTCGAGCGAGCGCTCGACGAGGCCCTGGGAGAGGGGCCGCGCGGCGACTTCGAGGACGGTCATCCGTACCTCAACCGCACGCTCACCAAGCGCGAGCTCGACACGTTCATCGGCGACCTCGTGGAGCGCTACGGGCCGAACACGATCGCGGCGGCGCTCGACGTGATCAAGTCGCTCACCTTCCGGTTCGCGACGCGGGCCGGGATCACGATCTCGAAGAACGACATCGTGATCCCCGAGGAGAAGGAGCAGATCCTCGTCGGCTTCGAGGAGGAGGTCGCCAAGGTCGGGCGCGAGTACGACCGCGGGCTCATGACCGAGGACGAGCGCCACGAGCGCATCGTCGCCATCTGGACCGAGGCGACCAACGTCGTCGGGGACAGCATGATGCGGAACCTCTCCCCGACGAACCCGATCTACATGATGGCCAACTCGGGAGCGCGCGGATCGTTCAACCAGATCCGCCAGCTCGCCGGGATGCGCGGCCTCATGGCCGATCCGAAGGGGCAGATCATCGCCCGCCCGATCAAGGCGAACTTCATGGAGGGCCTGACCGTCCTCGAGTACTTCATGTCGACGCACGGCGCCCGCAAGGGGATGGCCGACACGGCGCTGCGCACGGCGGACTCGGGCTACCTCACGCGAAGGCTCGTCGACGTGTCGCAGGACGTCATCGTCCGCGAGCAGGATTGCGGCACGAAGGAGTCACATCGAGCTCCCGCTCATCCTCGACGACGCTCCGAACAAGAGCGTCGCCGGGCGGGTCGCCGCGGAAGACATCCACAAGCCGATCAAGGACGGCAAGCCGGGCAAGATCGTGCTCGTCGCGAAGGGCGAGGAGATCTCGCCGGGCGCGCTGCGCACGCTCGTCGAGGAGTTCGGCGAGTACGCCGAGGACGCGATGATCCCTGTGCGCTCGGTGCTCAAGTGCCGGAGCGAGTACGGCCTCTGCCGCCGCTGCTACGGGACGTTCCTCGCCACAGGCGGACCAGCCGAGATCGGCGACGCGGTGGGCATCATCGCCGCGCAGTCGATCGGCGAGCCGGGCACGCAGCTCACGATGCGGACCTTCCACACGGGCGGAGTCGCAGGCGACGACATCACGCACGGCCTCCCGCGCGTGGTCGAGATCTTCGAGGCCCGAAACCCGAAGGGTGCGGGCACGCTCGCGGAGATCGGGGGCAAGGTCGGGATCGACGACTCGGAGCGGTCGATCAAGGTCACGATCACGCCGACTGCGGTCGACGCGAAGGGCGAGCTTCCGGAGCCGAAGGAGTACTCGTTCCCGCGCCGGACGCGGCTGCGCGTGGCGGACGGGGACCTGGTCGAGCCGGGCGACGCCCTCAGCGAGGGCTCGCTCAACCCGGCGGAGCTGCTCCTGCTCAAGGGCGCGACCGCGACCGAGCTGTACCTCGTCGGCGAGGTGCAGAAGGTCTACAAGTCGCAGGGCGTCGAGATCCATGACAAGCACATCGAGCTCGTCGTCCGCCAGATGCTGAAGAAGGTGCGCGTCGACACGAACGGCGACACGGAGCTTCTGCCCGGCCAGCTCGTCGATCGCGTCGCGCTCGAGCGCGAGAACGCGCGTGTGAAGAAGGAGAAGGGCGAGCAGGCGACCTTCGAGCCGATCATCCTCGGCATCACGAAGGCGTCGCTCGCGACCGAGTCCTTCCTCTCGGCGGCTTCGTTCCAGGAGACGACGAAGGTGCTCACGGACGCGGCCATCGAGGGCAAGACCGACCGCCTGCACGGGCTCAAGGAGAACGTGATCATCGGCAAGCTCATCCCGGCTGCGACGGGGCTCAAGCAGTACCGGCAGATCTCGATCGAGCCGACCGAGCCGCTGCCGGTCACGTTCGCCCACCCCGAGGCCGAGGCGGAGTTGCTCGCGGCGCTCGAGGAGATCGGTGAGGGCGACGGCTTCGACCTCGACGCCCTCGGCCTGTCGCTCGAGGAAGAGCTGCCGCCGGCCGACGTCCCGGACGCGGCCGAGGTCGAGCCCTCCGCGGACGAGGAGTAGGCACGCAGAGTACGGCGCGCGGTCACTTGCGCCGCGCGCCGTCTTCCTTCCGATCTAGCCAGTTAGCGGGACGACGCCGGGACGTCCAGCCAGGCTTTGTGGTACCAGTTTCGGTCGCGTGAGAACGCTCCTGGTCGCCGCGGCCGCCTCGATTGCCGCCATCCTCTCGGTCCCGGCCACCGGATCGGCCGCGCCGGGCGCGCTGTCGTGCGGTGTGGCTGAAGGCAAGCCCGCCTGGATCGACTTCGCGGACGGGTCGACGCCGTTCTTCCGCGAGCGCTTCGCCCGCCCGGGCGTGATCGTCGCGACCGGAGGCCCGGACGTCGCCCGCGAGGCGCGGGTGGCCGGCGCCGGGAACATCTTCTGGGACATGTGGCTCCGCAAGCGCATCGGCACTCCGCTTGCCCCCGTCGACAACGAGCTGATGGAGCAGCGCGCCGATGTGCTCATGGCGCGCGCGACCTTCGTCACGGGGTGCCAGCGGCCGTTCATCGCGCTCAACGAGCTCTCCGGGGCGCGGACACCGTGGCCGCTGACATCGACCGCGGAGCAGTACCGCGCGAACTTGCTCCGCTTCATGAAGCACCTCGTGGCGCGCGGTGCGCGGCCTGCCCTGCTCGTCGCGGGGCGCCCGTACACCGAAGGGGAGGCTGCGGAGTGGTGGCGGCAGGTAGGCGAGATCTCCGACGTCGTCCTCCAGCGCTACTCGAACGCGAACGTCATCTGGCGGGCAGGGCCGGTCGACGGGTCGCGAAAGCTTCGTGAGTTCTATCGCGACTCGGCAATCGAGCTCCTGCAGGTCGGCATCCCCGCGTCGCGGCTCGGCCTCATGATCGGATTCATGACCGGCCCGGGCGTCGGAGGACGGGAAGGGTTGAAGCCGCGCTCGCGCTGGTTCGACGTCGTGAAGTGGCAGGCGTTCGCGTCGCGCGAGATCGCCGGGGAGCTCAGGCTCGGGCACGTGTGGTCTTGGGGATGGGCGCAGCGCAACGCGCGCTCCACCGACCCCGACAAGACCTACGCGGCCTGCGTCTGGCTGTGGGCGCGCGATCCCAAGCTCTGCGACGCTCCTGGGACGCTCGACAAGGAGCTCGACGCCGATCGCCGCGAGGGTCAGATCGACCTGCCCGCCGGCGCCCGCTGCTCGTACGGGGACACGATGTTCAGCTCGTCGCGGGTCTCGACGCTCGCCAACGTCACGGGCGATCGCGAGCTCGCGTTGACGGCGCTCCTGGTTCGCGCCGTGGAGAGCACACGCAGCGATGTCGGCTCCGACCGGATCCTCGCCGCTGAGCAGCGCATCGTGACCTCGCGCTTCCGCGGCAGTCGGGCCGCGTATCGAGCGGCGCTCGGTGAGGCCGGAGCCGGTCTGGCGACCGCGCGCGGGATCATCGGGGACGAGCTACGGCGACTCGAGATTTCCTCGCGACTCCGGATCGGCCGACCGCGGGCGGCCGACGTCACCCACTTCCGGGTGACGTTCGGCTCGGCGCTCGCCCGGCAGGTCGAGGTCTCGCCGGCGCCGAGCTGGCTACCCGAAGGCAAGGGGCTCGCGATCGACACCTCGGCGCCGAAGCGGGTCTTTCGGGTGGCGGTGGGCCGCTGGGTGAGGCTCCGGACGGCCGAGGGCGTCTTCCGGCTCCGTGCGCTCGGCGCCACGAGCCCGCTGGAAGCGGTGGCAACGGGCGACTCGCGCCGCGCGATCCTGCGCGAGATCCGGAGCGCTCTCCGGGTGGAGGCGTACAGCGCGTGGTCGATCCGCAAGCAGAAGGAGGCCGCCAGCCGCCTCACCTGCAAGCGCGACCGGATGCCCGAGCTCGGCGTCGTCGCGCTCTCGAGCTTCGCGCCGTTCCTCTCGCTGCACGAGGCGAGCGCCGAGCGCGATTTCGCAGTTCGCTAAGGCGACGCGTCTGCGCGGCGCGAATGATGGTCGCGCCGCTCGCGCTCGCTCACCTCGGGACTGCTTCCTTCGGGCAAGCGCTGCGCGGCGGTCACGACCGTGTCGCGACCCGAGACCTTCGCGAGCCCGAGCGCCGCGTCGGCCCGGCCGAGGAGCGCGGCGGCGTCGTCGTCCGGCAGGAGAGCCGCGACTCCGGCCGACAGCGTCACGATTCCGATCTCCGGGAACGGACGGGCGTGGAGGTTCGTCTGCAGGCGCTCGAAGTAACGCTCGCCGTCGCGCGTCTCCTCCTGGGGAAGGAGGACGCCGAAGCGCCCGCCGCCGATGCGGCAGGGAAGCTGGTCCTTCCCGGCGACCTCACGCAGCATCGCGGCGATGCGCACGAGCACCTCGTCTGCGCTGAGATGCCCGATGTGGGCGTTGATCGTCGTGAGCCGGTCGACGTCGAGCATGAGCAGCGCAAAGGGCTGGCGCGCGTTGCGGGCGCGCGCGATCTCGCGGTCGAGGAGGGCGTGGAAAGCTCTGCGGTCGTAGAGCTCGGTCAGCGGGTCGAGCTCGGGGACCGGATCCGGCTCGTGGAGCTCCAGCGCCGACTCGAGCGCGAGCCGCGTTCCGTTGACGACGTCCTCGAGCGTCGTGATGTCCTGCTCGCTGAACCTGCGGTCGGGCGCACGCGTCAAGACGGCGAGCATCCCCGGGTTCGGCTCCTGGCGTAGGAGCGGGACGGCGAGCCCCGAGCGGATGGGCTGACTGCCTGGCGGCGTCTCGGCTTCCCCGTTGAACGCGACCTGCAGCGCCCGCGCGCCCCGGTAATCGGGGACGCCCATGCGCCCGACCTGCGCGACCTCGGCCTGCGACAGACCGACCGTCGCGAGGATCGGCTCGCGCTTCGGGTCGGCGACAACGGCGACGGCTGCGTCGACCCGCATCCGCTGGCGGGCGAGCTCGAGGAGACGCATCACGCCGTGCTCCGGGATCGCGTCGACGTCCGCTCCCGCCGCGACCGGCTGAGGCTGTTGCTGGAGCTGGATGCGGGCCAGGCCGTCGTTCAGCGCCTGCGCGAACTGGGCCAGCCGGTCGTCGTACCGCCGCAGGAGCGTGACGACGATCTCCTCCTGGCGACCCAGCATCCTCCTGGTCGCAACGTAGAAGAGGCCGATGCACAGGAGTGCAAGGGCGACGGACGCGGCATAGATCGCAATCGTCATGTGGTTGGTGGGGACCCCAGGTTTCCGCTTCCCCGCCGGTAGTAATAACGCGTGCGTCGGTCGTCGGGGGTCCGACCGGCGACGACGGTAGCCTCGGTGTCGTGGAAGCCTCGGCATCGCCAGTGCCCGTCGGCTTCGACCCGCCGGCATCGGCCAACGGCAGCCAGGCGCCCTCGGCCGGCGAACATCCGGACCGGGAGCAGCTCTTCGAGCCGATCGAGCTGCCGCAGAGGCACCGCCTGTCCGGGGTGACCCTCGCGGCGCTCGCCGCCGTGGCCGGCATCGCGGCCATCGCCCTGGGGATGTGGGCATTCGTAACGAGCGTTCGCGCGCAGGACGATCCGCCGGTCGTCCGCTCCGCCCCGATCGACAGAGCGGCGCAGGCGATCTCGCTCCTCTCGAAACGGAGCACCGAGCGCATCCCGCTCGAGGGCTCGCAGGCGAGCGCAGTCCTCGCCGTCGGCGCCAGAGGGCGAGGCGTTCTCGTCCTCGACGGGCTCCCGATCGCTCCTGCCGGCCGGTCGTACCAGGCCTGGGTCGTCGACCCGAGGGTGCGGCCGCTCGAGCACCTGTCCGCAGCCGTGTTCACCGGTGTCGAGACGATCGTGCCCCTCGCCCAGCGCGTGCCGGAGGGCTGGATGGTCGGGGTCACGCTCGAGCAGGAGGGCGGAGTCGGCGCGCCCACGCGGCGGTTCCGCATCCGCGCGGAGCGCCCCGTCGATACCGGGACCTAGAGCGTGTCGGTGCGGTCGACGACGCGCGAGATGTCCGCGCGGTCCTTGCCCTGGTCCTTCGCGCGGTAGAGCGCCGCGTCCGCGCGCTCGAAGAGGCCTGCGGCGGTGTCGCCGTGCTGGAGCTCTGCAATACCCGCGGACAGCCGCAGGCGATCCTCGTCGGGCCCGAGGGCTGTCCCGCGCATCGAGCTCTGGACCCGGCGATAGAGCTGGTCAGCGTCCTGGGCGCTCGACTCGGGGAGGATCACCGCGAACTCGTCGCCGCCGATCCGGCAGGGAATGTCGACCGAGCGGACCGCGTCCCGCAGACGGTCTGCCGCTTGCGCGAGGACGCGGTCGCCTGCGAGATGCCCGATCTGGTCGTTGATCCCCTTGAAGTCGTCGACGTCGAACACGATGAGGGCGAGGTTGCGCTCGTAGCGTTGCGCGCGGAGCACCTCCCGCCGCAGCGTCTCGTGGAAGAAACGCTGGTTGTAGAGGCCGGTCAGGGCGTCCGTCTCGGCCAGCTTGCGCGCCTCGCCGTACCGGCGTGCGTTCTCGATTGCCGGGATGCTGCTCTCGGCGAGGTTCTCCGCCCGCTCGATGTGCTCGCGGGTCGGCTCGAAGTCGGGGTCGCGCCAGAAGAGCGAGAGGGTCCCGATCGGTGCGAGGTCACGTCCGATCAGTGGGATGAAGAGGCCGCCGCAGATGCGGTTCGACTCCGGGGACTCGCGGTCGCGCCCGTAGCGGTACGTGACCGTGATCGTCCCCGGCAGCGTGCCGACGACTCCTGACGTCGGCGGCTTCTCGGCCTCTTCCGCCGTCAGCGCTCGGGTCGCGATCACCGGGGCGGCCCCATGTCCCTCGACGACGATCAGCGCGGCGTCGAACCCGCCGACCTCCATGGCCGCGTCCAGCACGCGGTCCATGAGCTCCTGGAGGTCGATCGAGCCTCCGAGCTCGCCGAACAGGCGGTTGCGGCGGCTCTCGCGCTCGGCGCGCTCGAGCGCCTGCGAGAGGTCCTGCGAGAGCTCGTCCATCTTCAGCCGCATCTCGTCCACGGCCTTCGCGAGGTGGTCGCTCGTTGTCGGTCGAGGGCGAGCGCCGGCGGGTGAGCGCGATCGTGGCCAGCGCCGCCGCAGCCGCGAAGGCCAGCACCGCGATCACCGCAGTCGTAGACACCGCCAACATCAGTCCCTTCCCCCTGAGCCCTCTTTCGCTCTCGTCCCTCAATCGGGGTACGACCCGACCCCTCGAACGGGGGCACCCTTTTCGCACTCTACTCGTCGACCTGGACGCTGACCAGGTGCTGTTCAGACTGGTGCCATGGCAGAGTGGCCGCGGAGCGAACGCGCGTTCAGGGATTTCCGGTCTTGTGAACCGCTCAGCCGGGCGCGTCCGCAGCGCGACCCGCGATCCGGCCGGCAACCGCGGCTTGGGCTCGCGCGTCGAGCGCCTCGCTCGACTCGTTCGGCTTCAGCTCGACGATGCCGGTGGAGAAGGTCGTGCCCGTGCCGGAGTCGAAAGTCCGCGCCGCCTCGTCGCGAACTCGACGGAAGAAGCGGCGTGCGCCGTCCTCGCGGGTCTCCGGGAGGAGGATCCCGAACGCGTCCCGCCGGCGCCGACAGACCGTGTCGGTGACCCGCGTTACGCGCGTGAGGAGCGCCGCGAACTGGAGGAGCCGATCGGCCGTCGGCTGGTCGACGTCCACGAGGACGAGCGAGAGTGGGCGCCCCGTCCGCCGTGCGCGCGCGATCTCGCGCTCGAGCTCGAGCTCGTACCCGCCGCTGTCACGTGGAAGCCGGCGGCGCGTCGAGGCGACCTCCGGAGCGACCTCGCCCGCGAGCTGGCGAAACGCAACCACCGCGGAGCCGTCCGCCGCGATCCGCTCGAGCAGCTCCTCGAGCTTCGGGTCGAGGTCGTCGGACTCGGCGTCTGGGGGCTGACTGCGCTCCACCGAGCTGCGGATGCGCTGCGAGATCGGCTGGAGCGCGCTCTCGAGCCGCTCGAGCGCTGCCGCGTACCGGTCTGCGCGAGCGCGGGCGCGTCTCGCCACGATGGCCGCGACCCCGGCCAGCGCCAGGGCAGCCAAGACGACGAGCGCGATCAGCATCTCTCGAGCCTCACTTCCCAGATCCCGCTTCCACGGTACCCCCGCCGGAGGACGTGCGGGCACGAACGGCGCTCCGTCCTTTGCTACCATCCTGCGGCCTGTCCGGCGGGCGCCGCATGCCCGCCGTCCGTTCTATGTAACGGCTCTGTGCAAAACCGAAAGTCGACCGTAGGAGCAGCGTGCCCACCGTCAATCAGCTCGTCCGCAAGGGCCGAAAGAGCCCGCAAGCGAAGACCAAGACTCCGGCTCTCCGGGGAGCGCCGCAGAAGCGCGGCGTGTGCACGCGCGTCTACACGACGACGCCGAAGAAGCCGAACTCGGCGCTACGCAAGGTCGCCCGCGTCCGCCTCACGAACGCGATGGAGGTCGGCGCGTACATCCCCGGCGAGGGTCACAACCTGCAGGAGCACTCGGTCGTGCTCGTCCGCGGCGGGCGCGTCAAGGACCTCCCCGGCTTCCGGTACAAGGTGATCCGCGGCGGGCTCGACTCGGCGGGCGTCACCGAGCGCCGTCAGGCCCGCTCGAAGTACGGCGCGAAGAAGCCCTAGCCATGCCCCGCCGTGCAGAGATCCAGCCCCGCGAGCTCCCGGTCGACCCCGTTCACGGTTCGGTGCTCGTGACCCAGCTCGTCAACCGGCTGATGCTCGGTGGAAAGAAGTCGATCGCCGAGCAGATCGTCTACGACGCGCTCGCTATCGCGTCCGAGAAGACCGGCAAGGCGCAGCTCGAGCTGCTCGAGGGCGCGGTCAAGAGCGTCACCCCGGTGCTCGAGGTCCGCTCCCGCCGCGTCGGCGGCGCGAACTACCAGGTGCCGATCGAGGTGCCGCAGCGGCGGGCGCGGACGCTTGCGCTCCGCTGGATCGTGCAGAACGCCCGCGAGCGGCGCGAGAAGGGCATGCCCGCGAAGCTCGCCGGCGAGCTCGCCGACGCGCTCTCGCAGCAGGGCGGCGCGTTCAAGAAGAAGGACGACATCTACCGCATGGCGCAGGCGAACAAGGCCTTCGCGCACTACCGCTGGTAACCACCATGAGCGTCGTCGCCACATCGGTCGCGCTGGACCGCGTCCGCAACATCGGGATCATCGCCCACATCGACGCGGGCAAGACGACGACGACCGAGCGGATCCTCTACTACACCGGCCGCACCCACAAGATGGGCGAGGTGCACGAGGGCGCCGCGACGATGGACTGGATGGAGCAGGAGCAGGAGCGCGGCATCACCATCACGTCGGCGGCGACGACCGCGGAGTGGCGCGACTACCGGATCAACATTATCGATACGCCCGGCCACGTGGACTTTACCGTCGAGGTCGAGCGAAGCCTACGCGTCCTGGACGGCGCGGTCGCCGTCTTCGACTCGGTCGCCGGCGTCCAGCCGCAGTCCGAGACGGTCTGGAGGCAGGCCGACCGCTACCGCGTCCCGCGCATCGCGTTCATCAACAAGATGGACCGCATCGGCGCCGACTTCGAGGCCGCAGTGCAGTCCATGCGCGACCGGCTCGGCGCCACGCCCGTCCCCATCCACGTCCCCATCGGACAGGAGGACACGTTCTCGGGAATCGTCGACCTCGTCGAGATGAAGGCGATCTCGTACCTGAACGCACTCGGGACGGAGCTCTCCACCGACGACATCCCGTCGCAGCTCGCGCAGGCTGCCGAGGCGGGTCACCACGCGCTCATCGACGCGATCGCCGAGTTCGACGACGAGCTCACGGAGACGTACCTCGAGGACGAGAGCAACGTGACGCCCGAGATGATCAAGCGCGCGCTGCGTGAGGGCACGCTCTCCGGCCGGATCACTCCCGTGCTCGCGGGCTCAGCCTTCAAGAACAAGGGCGTGCAGCCGCTCCTCGACGCGATCGTCGACTACCTCCCGAGCCCGCTCGACGTACTGCCGGTGCACGGCGTGGACCCGAAGAGCTCGGAGGAGGCCGCCCGCCCGCCGGCGCTCGAGGCGCCGTTCGCGGCGCTCGCGTTCAAGGTCATGACCGACCCCTACGTCGGCAAGCTCACGTACTTCCGCGTCTACTCGGGCCAGGTCAAGGCGGGCGACCGGGTCCTCAACACGACGAACGGCAAGACGGAGCGCATCGGCCGCATCCTCCAGATGCACGCGAACCACCGAGAGGAGCGGGAGGAGATCGGCGCGGGCGAGATCGCGGCCGCGGTCGGGCTCAAGTTCACGACCACCGGCGACACGCTTGCCGTCGACTCCGCCCCGATCGTGCTCGAGTCGATGGCGTTCCCCGACCCGGTCATCTCGGTCGCGATCGAGCCGAAGACGAAGGCCGACCAGGACAAGCTCTCGGAGGGGCTTCAGAAGCTCGCCGAGGAGGACCCCACGTTCCGCGTGTCGACCGACGAGGAGACGGGCCAGACGATCATCGCCGGCATGGGCGAGCTCTCGCTCGAGATCAAGGTCGACCGCCTCCTTCGCGAGTTCCGGGTCGGCGCGAACGTCGGTCGCCCGCAAGTGGCGTACCGCGAGACCGTTGGCCGGCCTGCGGAGAAGATCCAAGGCCGGTTCGTCCGCCAGACCGGCGGCTCCGGCCAGTACGGCGACGTCGTCATCAACCTTTACCCGCAGGAGCCGGGAGCGGGTTACGCATTCGAGGACAAGATCGTCGGCGGGAAGATCCCACGCGAATACATCCCGTCGGTGGACGCGGGCATCTCGGAGGCCATGAGCTCCGGCGTCCTGGCCGGGTACCCGGTTGTCGACATTAGGGTCGAGCTCGTCGACGGCTCGTACCACGACGTCGACTCGAGCGAGCGGGCGTTCAAGATCGCCGGCTCGATGGCGTTCAAAGAGGCCATGAAGCGGGCGAAGCCGAAGCTCCTCGAGCCCGTCATGTCGATCGAGATCAGCACGCCGGAGGAGTTCGTCGGCGACGTCATTGGTAACCTGAACGGCCGTCGCGGCCGGGTCGAGAACATCGAGCCGGACGCAGCGGGCCAGGTGATCAAGGCGAGCGTGCCGCTCGCAGAGATGTTCGGCTACGCGACCGACCTGCGCTCCATGACGCAAGGACGTGCGACGTTCCACATGGAGCCCGACCACTACGAGGAAGTTCCCGCCACGATCGCCGAGGCGCTCGTGCAGGGCGACAAGTCAGCGTCAAACCAGTAACACGGAGGCATTCAGAATGGGCAAGCAGAAGTTCGAGCGCACCAAGCCTCACGTCAACGTCGGGACCATCGGTCACATCGACCACGGCAAGACGACGCTGACGGCGGCGATCACGAAGGTTCTGTCCGAGTCGGGCACGAACACGGAGGTCGCGACCTTCGACTCGATCGACAAGGCGCCCGAGGAGCGGCAGCGCGGCATCACCATCAACACGGCGCACGTCGAGTACGAGACGGAGAACCGCCACTACGCGCACGTCGACTGCCCGGGGCACGCCGACTACATCAAGAACATGATCACGGGCGCTGCCCAGATGGACGGCGCGATCCTCGTGGTCTCGGCGGCCGACGGCCCGATGCCGCAGACGCGGGAGCACATCCTCCTCGCGCGCCAGGTCGAGGTGCCGTCGATCGTCGTCGCGCTCAACAAGGCCGACATGGTCGACGACCCGGAGCTGCTCGAGCTCGTCGAGATGGAGGTGCGCGAGCTCCTTTCCAAGTACGAGTTCCCGGGGGACGACATCCCCGTCATCCAGGTCTCGGCGCTCAAGGCGCTCGAGGGCGACGAGGAGTGGGTCCCGAAGATCCTCGAGCTCATGGAGGCCGTCGACTCGTACATCCCAGAGCCGGTGCGCGACGTGGACAAGCCGTTCCTCATGCCCATCGAGGACGTCTTCACGATCACCGGCCGCGGGACCGTGGTCACGGGCCGCATCGAGCAGGGCAAGATGACCGTCGGCGAGGAGGTCGAGATCATCGGCATCCATCCCGAGGTCGAGAAGACCGTCGTCACAGGCCTCGAGATGTTCCAGAAGACGCTCGACTACGCGCAGGCCGGCGACAACGCAGGCGCGCTGCTCCGCGGCATCAAGCGCGAGGACGTCGAGCGCGGCCAGGTGCTCGCAAAGCCCGGCTCGATCACGCCGCACACGCACTACAAGGCAGAGGTGTACGTCCTCTCGAAGGACGAGGGCGGGCGCCACACGCCGTTCTTCGACGGCTACCGGCCGCAGTTCTACTTCCGCACGACCGACGTAACCGGGTCGATCAAGCTGCCCGAGGGGCAGGAGATGGTCATGCCCGGCGACAACACGAACATGGAGATCGAGCTCATCCAGCCGATCGCAATGGACCAGGGCCTGCGCTTCGCGATCCGCGAGGGCGGCCGGACGGTCGGCGCGGGCGTCGTCACGGAGATCATCACGTAGGGGCGAGGCTCGCCTCGCCCTCGTCTCACACAGCCATGGCACAGCAGAAGATCCGCATCCGACTGAAGGGCTACGACCACAACCAGGTCGACAAGTCGGCCTCCCAGATCGTGGAGACGGCGCAGCGCACCGGCGCCACGATCACGGGCCCCGTTCCCCTGCCCACGGAGAAGAACGTCTACTGCGTCATCCGGAGCCCGTTCAAGGACAAGGACTCCCGCGAGCACTTCGAGGTCCGGACGCACAAGCGGCTGATCGACATCCACTCACCCACGCCGAAGACGGTCGACTCGCTCATGCGTCTCGACCTGCCGGCCGGTGTAGACATCGAGATCAAGCTGTGATGCCGCGAAGCGACATCACAGCCCCGCCCGCATCCGTAGGGGCGACGCTTGCGTCGCCCTCGTGGGGCCACGCGTGAAAGGGATCCTCGGCAAGAAGCTCGGCATGAGCCAGGTCTTCGATCCGGAGACCGGGCAGATGACCGCCGTCACCGTGGTCGAGGCGGGGCCGTGTCCCGTGGTCCAGGTGAAGACCGTCGACACCGACGGCTACGACGCCGTGCAGCTGGCGTTCGACGCGGTCGCCGAGCGGAAGGTCTCGAGGCCGGAGATCGGGCATCTGGCCAAGGCAGGCGTGGGGCCGCACCGGCACCTCGTGGAGGTCCGCGGCCACATCGGGCTCGCCGTCGGCGACACCGTGACCGTCGAGGACTTCGAGCCCGGAGAGGCCGTGAAGGTCTCGGGCGTCTCGGTCGGCAAGGGCTTCCAGGGCACGATCAAGCGGCACAACTTCACGCGCGGGCCTGTCTCGCACGGCTCGCACAACGTGCGCGCGCCCGGCTCGATCGGCATGTCGGCGACGCCGTCCCGCGTCTTCAAGGGCAGGAAGATGCCCGGCCGCATGGGCGGCAATCGCGTCACGCAGCCCGGGCTCGTCGTGCACGAGGTCGACCCGGAGCGGAACCTCATGCTCATCCGAGGCTCCGTCCCAGGGCCGGCGAGCGGGATCGTGGAGATCCGGGGGGTCTGAGGATGGCGGTCAAGGCACCCGTGCTCGGCGGAGCGAAGGCCAAGCAGGTCTCGCTGGAGGAGTCGGTGTTCGCGGTCGAGGTGAAGCTGCACCTCGTGCACGAGGCCGTGCGCGCGGAGATGAACGCCGCACGCGCCGCAACGAGGGGAGGCAAGAGCCGCGGGCTCGTCGCCGGCGGCCGCTCGAAGCCGTGGCGCCAGAAGGGGACCGGGCGTGCCCGCGCCGGGACGACCCGCGCGCCGCAGTGGACCGGTGGCGGAATGGCGTTCCCGCCGAACCAGCGCAACTTCGAGGTGAAGGTCAACCGGAAGGCTCGCCGCGCAGCGCTGCGGGGCGCCCTCTCGAGTCATGCTGGGAACGGCACGTTCGCGCTCGTCGACGGGTCCGCGTTCGACGCGCCGTCGACGCGCCGCGCCGCCGAGCTCCTCGCCGACTTCTCCGAGCGCCCGACGCTCCTCGTCGTCACCGAGGAGGAGGAGCTCGTGCAGAAGTCTTTCCGCAACCTCGAGAAGGTCCTCGTCACGGTTCCCGCCGAGCTCGAGGTCGCCGCGGTCGTCTGGGCGCGCTCGCTGCTCGTCAGCGAGGCAGCCCTCCCGGACGTGCTCGCGCGCGCCGGCGCCGGCGCAACACCGGCGGAGGAGGCGAACGAGTGAGCCTCCACCCGAACCAGGTCCTGCTCGCGCCGGTGGTCTCGGAGAAGAGCTACTCGCTCATCACCGACCGCAAGTACACGTTCAAGGTGCACGAGGACGCGCACAAGACGCAGATTCGCCAGGCCGTCGAGGAGCTCTTCGAGGTCGAGGTGCAGGCCGTCAACATCGTCAAGGTCCGGTCGAAGCCGAAGCGGCGCGGGCTCACGGCCGGCCGCCGGCCCGGCTGGAAGAAGGCGATCGTGCAGCTGAAGCAGGGCCACGAGATCGAGATCTTCGAAGGAGCTTCCGTCTGATGGCGCTGAAGAAGTACAAGCCCACGAGCCCCGGCCGCCGCTTCATGGCGACGTCGGGCTTCGAGGAGGTCACGAAGTCGGAGCCGGAGAAGACGCTCCTCGAGCCGCTGACGAAGAAGGGCGGGCGGAACAACCGCGGCCGCATCACGACGCGGCACAAGGGCGGCGGCCACAAGCGGCGCTTCCGCACGATCGACTTCAAGCGTACGAAGGACGGCGTGCCCGCGAAGGTCGCTGCGATCGAGTACGACCCGAACCGGTCGGCGAGGATCGCGCTGCTCCATTACGCGGACGGCGCGAAGTCGTACATCCTCGCGCCCGCGCGGCTCCGAGTCGGAGCGACGGTCGAGTCCGGCCCGAACGCCGACATCAAGCCCGGGAACGCGCTGCCGCTCGCGAACATCCCGACGGGAACGCTGCTCCACAACGTCGAGCTCAAGCCGGGGCAGGGCGGCCGCATGGCGCGCTCGGCCGGCTCGTCGCTCCAGCTCGTCGCGAAGGACGGCGACTACGGCGTCCTGCGGCTCCCTTCCGGCGAGCTGCGGCGCGTGCTCCTCGCCTGTCGGGGAACCGTCGGCCAGGTCGGGAACACGGATCACGCGAACCAGTCCGGCGGCAAGGCAGGGCGCAGCCGCTGGCTCGGCAAGCGGCCGACGGTGCGCGGCTCTGCGATGAACCCGGTCGACCACCCGCACGGCGGCGGCGAGGGGAAGTCGAAGGGCGGCCGGCATCCGGTCACGCCCTGGGGCGTGCCAACCCTCGGCAAGCGCACGCGTCGAAAGCACAAGGAGTCCGACAAGCTGATCGTCCGCGGCCGGCGCCGCGGCAAGGAGAGGAAGCGCTAGTCAGATGAGCAGGTCTTCGAAGAAGGGGCCGTTCGTGCAGGACCGGCTGCTGAGCCGGATCGAGGCCATGAACGCGAGCGGGGAGAAGCGGATGATCCGCACCTGGTCGCGCTCCTCGACGGTCTTTCCCGAGATGGTCGGGCACACGATCGCCGTCCACGACGGCCGCAAGCACGTGCCCGTGTTCGTCACGGAGCAGATGGTCGGCCACAAGCTCGGCGAGTTCGCTCCGACGCGGACCTTCCGCAGCCATGCGGGTGACCGCCAGGCCTCGGTGAGGCGGTCGTGAGCAACGGAGCGACAGCGACGGACGACCGCATGCGCGTCCGCAACACTCGCCTTCGGCGAGCGTTCGCGGGGGAAACCATGTTTCCCCCGCGTGCCCCCTTCTTCCTGAGAGCGTGGGGAACCTCCCGGTTCCCCACACCCCTCCCCGCGAACGCTTTTGGAGCACGCTCGTGAGCAACCTCAGGACAGACGATCGGATGCGCGTCCGCGCGCAGGCGAAGTGGGTGCGCACCTCCGCGCGCAAGGCGCGGCTCGTGCTCGACCACATTCGAGGTCGCTCGGTCCCGGAGGCGCGGACGATCCTCGCCTTCACGTCGCGCGCCGTCGCGACGGATATCGAGAAGGTGCTCAGGTCCGCGGTCGCGAACGCCGAGGCGAACCACGGCCTCGACGGCGACGAGCTCATCGTCGAGAGCGCCTACGCCGACGTCGGGCCGACACTGAAGCGCTGGAAGCCCCGCGCGCGCGGTCGCGTCAACCGGATCAAGAAGCGCACGTGCCACGTGACGCTCGTCCTCGTCGAGCAGCCCGAGGAGCAGACGAGGCGCCGCCGCCGCTCGACGACCGCCGAGACGCCCGCGGCGGCTCCGGTCGAGGCGCCCGTAGCCGACGAGACGACGAACGAAGAGACCACGACTGCCAAGAAGCCGACGAGGCGCAAGAAGAAGACGGAAGGAGTGCCTGCCTAATGGGCCAGAAGGTGCATCCCGGCGGTTTTCGCGTCGGCGTCATTCACGACTGGAAGTCGAACTGGTGGACGGGCAAGGCCGAGTTCTCGGACTACCTGCTCGAGGACGTGAAGATCCGCAGGCACATCCTCGGCAAGCTCTCGCATGCCGGGCTGTCGGACATCTTGATCCGCAAGGACAAGCAGCGGATCACCGTCGACATCTTCACGGCGCGCCCGGGGATCGTGATCGGCAAGTCGGGCGTCGAGGTAGATGCGCTGCGCCGCGACCTGCACGCGATCACGAAGAAGAACGTGCACATCAACATCAACGAGATCAAGCGTCCCGAGCTCGATGCGAAGCTCGTCGCGCAGTCGATCGCGGAGCAGCTCGAGAACCGCGTGAGCTTCCGGCGGGCGATGAAGCGCTCGCTCGCCTCGGCGATGCGCTCCGGCGCTCAGGGGATCAAGATCACGGCCGCCGGGCGGCTGACGGGCGGCGAGATGAGCCGCCGCGAGATGTACTCCGAGGGCCGCGTCCCGCTGCACACGATCCGTGCGGACATCGACTACGGCCAGGCGGAGGCGAAGACGACCTACGGCCAGATCGGCGTCAAGGTCTGGATCAACAAGGGCGAGATCATGCCGGAGGGATTCGAGGGCGCGGGCCGCGGCGACTCGCGGCTCGGCGACCAGGATCAGGCGCGACGCCGGCGGGGTACCTCATCGGAGGGCCTCGGCGCCTCGCGCGAGGGCCGCGGCCGGAGCCAGGATCGCGAGGGTCTCGGCATCGTCCCGCGCAAGCGGGGCCGCGGGCAACGGCCCGGAGGGCGCGCGACGCAGCGACCGCGCCGGGAAGGGTCCGAAGGGGCGGCGCCCGAGACAGCGGCGCCCGAGGCAGCGGCACCCGAGACGGCAGCCTCTGAGGTAGCGGCGCCCGAGGCCCAGCAGGCCGAGACACCGCCGCAGACGCAACCCGAGACGCAGCCGGTGGAGCCGGAGGCCCAGGCGCCGGAGACGGCTCCCGAGGCACCCGCGGAGACGGAGGGCGATAGCTGATGCTCATGCCGCGCAAGACGAAGTTCCGCCGGCAGCACCGCGGTCGCCGCCGCGGTCTCTCGAAGGGGCAGACCGACGTGCAGTTCGGCGAGTACGGCTTGAAGAGCCTCGAGGCGGGGTGGGTCACGAACCGCCAGATCGAGGCTGCCCGAATCGCGGCGACGCGCAAGATCCGCAGGAGCGGGAAGGTCTGGATCAACCTCTTCCCCGACAAGCCGTACACGAAGAAGCCGGCCGAGACGCGCATGGGCTCGGGCAAGGGCTCGCCGGAGGGCTGGGTCGCCGTCGTGAAGCCGGGGCGCGTCATGTTCGAGCTCGCCGGCGTCGACGAGCCGCTCGCGAAGGAAGCGCTCCGCCTCGCCGGCCAGAAGCTGCCGGTCAAGACGAAGTTCGTGAAGAGGGAGGCTGAGCTCTTTGAGAGCTAGACAGCGTGGGGGAACCCATGGTTCCCCCACGAGCCCCCTCCTTCGCCACTCGAACCCGGACTGCGGGGATTGGGCTCCCGCCGGGCGAAGCCCGGCTCCGCCCAGGACGTCCCGCGACTACGCGAACGGACGGAAACCATGAGAGCAAGAGAGTTGCGCGCGATGACCGACGACGAGCTCGACCGCAAGATGGCGGAGACGCGCCAGGAGCTCTTCAACCTCCATTTCCAGACTGCGACCGGCGTGCTCGAGAACAGCGCGCGGCTCCGGCACGCGAAGCGCGAGATCGCCCGGATCCTGACCGTCAAGAACGAGAGAGTCAAAGGACTGAACACGAGTGCCTGACGAGAACGTGAACGAGACCGAAGAGACATCGGCCGAGCCCGAGGCTGCCGAGGAGACGCCCGAGGCGTCTGCTCCGGACGCGCCGGAAGCGGAGGCCGAGGTCGCGGACGCGCCAGCGGAGGAAACCCCGGCCGAAGAAGTCTCGGCAGAGGAAGTCCCGGCAGAAGAAGCTCCCGCCGAGGAAGCTCCTGCTGCCGAGGCGGAGCCTGAGCCCGAGGTCGCCGAGGAAGCGCCCGCGGCAGAGGCTGCCGAGGAAGCACCCGCGGCTGACGCAGCCCCCGAGCCGGCCGAAGAGCCGGCCGCCGAGGCTGCTCCCGAGACGAAGAGGAAGCGGAAGCGCCTACCCCGCACGCTGCGCCCGCAGAAGACGCGCCGTAGGCACGTGCCCTCCGCCGAGCGAAAGGCCATCGCGCGGCTCCCGAAGCCCGAGCACGCGCGTGGGCGACGGCAGGAGCGCCAGGGCACGGTCGTCTCCGCCAACGCCGACAAGACGATCGTCGTCCGGGTCGACCTCGTGAAGGTGCACCCGATGTACAAGAAGGTCATCCGCAGGAGCACGAAGCTCCACGCGCACGACGAGACGAACGAGGCGAAGGTTGGCGACATCGTCCGCATCGTCGAGACGCGCCCGCTCTCGCGCATGAAGCGCTGGCGCCTTCAGGAAGTCGTGGAGGCTGCGAAGTGATCCAGCAGGAGTCACGTCTCCGGGTCGCGGACAACACGGGAGCGCGCGAGCTCCTCTGCATCCGCGTGCTCGGCGGCTCGCACCGGCGCTACGCGCGGGTGGGCGACGTCATCATTGCTACCGTGAAGTCGGCCACGCCTCAGGGCGCGGTCAAGAAGGGCGAGGTCGTGCGGGCGGTCGTCGTGCGCACGAAGAAGCCCTACGGCAGGGACGACGGCACGCTCATCGGCTTCGACGAGAACGCCGCCGTCCTCATCGACCCACAGTCGAATCCTCGCGGAACGCGCATCTTCGGGCCGGTCGCGCGCGAGCTCCGCGAGAAGAACTTCATGAAGATCGTCAGCCTGGCCCCGGAGGTTCTCTAGCTCATGGCAACAAAGATGAAGGTCAAGAAGGGCGACGAGGTGCAGATCATCGCCGGCAAGGACCGCGGCAAGCGGGGCCGTGTGATCGAGGCACGCCCGTCCGAGCGTCGCGTCCTCGTCGAGAACCTGAACGTCGCGAAGCGGCATCAGCGCCCGCGCCCGATCCGGGACAGCTCGCGGATGGGCGGCGCGCAGATCCTGCCGGGCGGGATCATGGACAAGCCGGCGCCCGTGCCGGTCTCGAACGTCATGGTCGTGTGCCCGACCTGCGGGAACCCGACCCGCGTCGGGATCGCGGAGCGGGAGTCCAAGGACGGGACCGTCCGCGTCCGCGTCTGCAAGCGCGAGGGCTGCGGGGAGGTGCTCGACAAGTGAGCTCCGCTCTTTCACCGACTGCCCCACCGACTGCCGACACGTATGTCGCCCGCTTGAAGGAGCGGTACGAGACCGAGATCAAGCCGCAGCTGCAGGAGGAGCTCGAGCTCCCGTCCGTCATGCAGGTCCCGCGCGTCACCAAGATCACGCTGAACATGGGCGTCGGCGAGGCGAAGACCGACGCGAAGGCGCTCGACGCCGCGCTCGAGGAGCTCACGCTCATCGCGGGCCAGCAGGCGCAGGTTCGGCGGGCGACGAAGTCCATCGCGAGCTTCAAGCTCCGCGAGGGCATGCCCGTCGGCGCGCGCGTGACGCTGCGCGGGACGCGCATGTACGAGTTCCTCGACCGGCTGAACTCGATCGCGCTGCCGCGCATCCGGGACTTCCGCGGGCTCGACCCGGGCTCGTTCGACGGGCGCGGCAACTACTCGATC
This sequence comes from uncultured Actinomycetes bacterium, assembly GCA_963765175.1. GTDB lineage: Bacteria > Actinomycetota > Thermoleophilia > Gaiellales > Gaiellaceae > GMQP-bins7. The sequence continues at coordinate 28,835 of CAVXUY010000013.1, read as the reverse complement.
GGGATCCGGGAGCAGATCATCTTCCCCGAGATCGACTACGACAAGGTGCCGTCGATCCGAGGGCTCGACGTCGCGATCACGACCTCGGCGCAGACGGACGAGCACGGGCAGGCGCTTCTCGCCGCGCTCGGGCTGCCGTTCGCCGGAGAGAGAAGGACGGACTAACTAGTGCTCCTTCACGCGCTCTCATCCGCACCTCTGGCGGCTGCAAAGCATCGCCATGCGTCGTCCTCAGTCGCGCCCATATCTGCTGATATGGACGCTCCCTGCGTCCTAGCCTGGCTCGCTTTTCGCGCGCCAGAGGCACGGCAAGAACACTTGAAGGAGCACTGATGGCCAAGAAGTCGCTCGTCGTCAAGCAGCAGCGGAAGTCGAAGTACCCGGTCAGGGACTACAGCCGCTGCACGAGGTGCGGCCGCCCGCGTGCGGTCTTCCGCAAGTTCGGCGTCTGCCGCATCTGCCTGCGCGAGCTCGCGCACCAGGGCGCCGTGCCCGGCATGACCAAGTCGAGCTGGTAGGAGGAGACGTGCTCACCGATCCGATCGCCGACATGCTCACGCGCATCCGCAACGCCAATCGCGCGTTGCACGCGAGCGCCTCGATGCCGACCTCGCGGATGAAGGAGGAGATCGCCCGCATCCTCAAGGAAGAGGGCTACATCCAGGACTTCAGCGTGATCGAGACGAAGGACGAGAAGGACCAGCCGCTGCCGTTCCGCATGCTCGTCATCGAGCTCAAGTTCGCGCGCGACCGGCGGCGCGTGATCACCGATCTCAAGCGCGTCTCGAAGCCGGGCCGCCGCGTGTACGCGGGCAAGGACCGGCTGCCGCGCGTACTCGGCGGGCTCGGCACCGCGATCATGTCAACCTCGACCGGCGTCATCACCCACCGCCAGGCCGCGGAGCGCGGCGTCGGCGGCGAAGTGATCGCATTCGTCTGGTGAGCAGGATCGGACGACAGCCGATCGAGTTGCCGGCCGGCGTTCTGGTCGCGATCTCACCTGGGCGCGTGCAGGTGAACGGGCCGTTGGGCGAGCTCTCCCAGACGGTGCCGACTCGCATGCTCATCGAGAAGTCCGACAGCGAGGTCACGGTGGCGCGTCCGACCGAGCGTGGAGAGGACCGCGCGCTGCACGGCCTCACGCGGTCGCTGATCGCGAACATGGTCGAGGGTGTCACCAAAGGCTTCGAGAAGCATCTCGAGATCCAGGGTGTGGGCTACCGCGCACAGCTCAAGGGCTCCGAGCTCGAGCTCGCTGTCGGGTTCTCCCATCCCGTGACGATCACGCCGCGCGACGGAATCGCATTCGAAGTCCCCATTCCGACGCAGATCGTGGTCAAGGGCATCGACAAGCAGAAGGTCGGGCAGACCGCAGCCGAGATCCGCAAGGTGCGCCCGCCGGAGCCGTACAAGGGCAAGGGCATCCGCTACCGCGACGAGCAGGTGCGGAGGAAGGTCGGGAAGCGAGCATGAGACGCGCGTTCCTCGGGCGCTGCTCGCGGTGCCCGGCCGGAGGGAACATATGGGTAATACGGGCCCGGAGAGCCGGGTGCCGCGAGCGGCGTCAGGCGTCGGCGGAGCCGGGCTTGGCCCGGCGGGAGCCGCCGCCGGCGAGGGCGCGCGTGAGCGTCATGACGAAGCGCCAGGCGCGGCTGCGCCGCATCGCCGGGTCCGCGGCAAGGTCGCGGGCACGGCCGAGCGTCCCCGCCTCGCGGTGTTCCGCTCGAACCGCGGCATCTTCGCGCAGCTCATCGACGATCAGAGCCGGCGCACGCTGGCCGCTGCCGGCTGGAACTCGCTCGGCAAGCTGCCGGGATCGAAGGTCGACCAGGCGGCCGAGGTCGGCAAGGCGCTCGGCAAGGCCGCGAAGGCCGCCGGTGTCGAGACGTGCGTCTTCGACCGCGGCGGCTACCTCTACCACGGACGCGTGAAGGCTCTCGCCGAGGGCGCGCGCGAGGAAGGACTCAGGTTTTGAGCACCAGGGAAATCGCTGACGCCCGCGAGCTGAAGGAGCGCGTGATCGAGATCAACCGTGTCGCCAAGGTGGTCAAGGGCGGCCGCCGCTTCTCGTTCACCGCGCTCGTCGTCATCGGAGACGAGGTCGACCGCGTCGGCCTCGGCTACGGCAAGGCGCGCGAGGTCCCGCTCGCGATCTCGAAGGCCGTCGAGGACGCGAAGAAGAATCTCTTCACCGTGCCGAAGCACGGGCAGACGATCACGCACGAGATCGTCGGCCGGTTCGACGCAGCGCGCGTCGTCCTGCGGCCCGCCAGCGAGGGGACAGGCGTCATCGCCGGCGGCGGCGTGCGCGCCGTGCTCGAGCTCGCGGGAATCCGCGACGTCCTCGCGAAGAGCATCGGCACGACCACCCCGATCAACATGACGCGCGCGACGGTCGCGGGCCTGCGCGGGCTCGTGCGTCCCGAGGACGTCGCGCAGCTCCGCGGCAAGACGATCGCCGAGGTGATCCCCGTCCCGCGTCCCGAGACGAAGGCGCGCGAGGAGGAGGCTCTGGCCAAGGCTCAGGCCGAGGAGCAGGCCTCGGCGCCGGCTGCCGCCGAGGCTCCGGCCGCTGAGGTCACTCCGCCCGCCGAGGAGGCACCCGCGGATACTGCGCAGGCCACCGAGGAGGAGCCGACCACTAACGAGAATCCGGAGGACTCTGGCTCGTGAGCGAGCTGAAGATCACCCAGGTTCGAAGCATCGTCGGCCAGTCCGAGCGGCATCGCGGCACGCTCCGCGCGCTCGGGCTCGGCAAGATCGGACGCTCGGCCGAGCACAGGGACACTCCGCAGCTGCAAGGCATGCTGCGGCAGGTCCGCCACCTCGTCCGGATCGACGGGAAGGACGCCTGATGGCCGACGAGCTCTCACTCCACGATCTCCAGCCGGCTCAGCCGCGAAAGGCGCGCAAGCGCGTGGGCCGTGGGTTGGGCTCCGGCAAGGGCCGCTACTCCGGCCGCGGGATCAAGGGCCAGAAGGCACGCGCGGGCTCGAACAAGATGCCGGCCGGGTTCGAGGGCGGCCAGATGCCGATCGACATGCGGATGGGCAAGCTCCGCGGCAACACGTCCGCGGACGCGATGCCGATCGGACCGTTCCGGACGTACAGCCAGCCGGTCAACGTCCGCGATCTGGAGAGCCGGTTCGACTCCGGCTCGGACGTGACGCCCGAGTCCCTCAAGGCGGTCGGCCTCGTCGCGAAGCTGAAGGTGGACGTGAAGATCCTCGGCGAAGGTGAGCTGACGAAGAAGCTCACCGTCTCGGCCCACGGGTTCTCGAAGAGCGCTGTCGAGAAGATCGAGGCCGTCGGCGGCACGGTCACGTGGCTGCGCGGCGAGCCGGTGAAGAAGAAGCGCAAGCGGCACAAGACCGCGGCGCCCGCGGCGGAGCAGCCCGAGGCTGCGGCCGAGGAGGCCTCCGAGGCCGAAGAAGCGGCCGAGGCGCCCGCCGACGAGAGCGCGGAGCCGGAGGAGTAGCGCGTGTTCTCCTGGCTAGCGAACGCCTGGCGCGTCCCCGAGCTTCGACAGCGCGTCCTCTTCACGGCGATGATCCTGGCCGTCTACCGGCTCGGGTCGTGGATCCCGGCGCCCGGCGTCGACTCGGAGACGATCGACAACTACTTCTCGGGCCGCGGAGACACGATCCTCGGCCTTCTCGACCTCTTCTCGGGCGGCGCGCTGTCGCAGTTCTCGCTCTTCGCGCTCGGGATCATGCCCTACGTCACGGCGTCGATCATCCTCCAGCTCATGACCGTCGTCGTCCCGCGGCTCGGCGAGCTCCAGAAGGAGGGCGAGGCCGGGTACGCGAAGATCACCCAGTACACGCGCTACCTGACCGTCGTCCTCGCGGCCGCGCAGGCGACCGGATACGCGTTCCTCTTCCGCAGCCAGGGCGCGCTCGACGCGGGCTCGGGCGAGGTGATCCTCATCGTCGTCACGCTCACCGCGGGCACGACGCTCCTCATGTGGATGGGCGAGCTGATCACGAAGCGCGGCATCGGGAACGGGATCTCGATCCTCATCTTCGCGTCGATCCTCGTCGGCGCCCCGATCGGCATCGCGGCCTGGTGGAACGGCGGGCCGATGGAGAAGCTCTTCTATCCGCTGATCGCGCTCGCGATCGTCGCCGCGGTCGTGTTCGTGCAGGAAGGCCAGCGGCGGATCCCGATCCAGTACGCGAAGCGCATGGTGGGGCGCCGCATGACCGCCGGCGGCTCGACGTACCTGCCGCTCCGCGTGAACATGGCGGGCGTCATCCCGATCATCTTCGCGGCCGCGATCCTCGCATTCCCGCCGACGATGGCGCAGTACTTCCCGGCGACGCGCGACTTCGTGAACGAGCACTTCCAGCCGGGTGACTGGATCTACCTGCTCATCGAGGGCTTCATGATCGTCATCTTCACGTACTTCTACACGGCGGTGCAGTTCAACCCGGTGGACCAGTCGGACAACCTGCGCCGGCACGGCGGCTACATCCCGGGCATCCGGCCAGGCCCGCCGACTGCGCAGTACCTCGACCGCGTCCTCTCGCGGCTGACGCTGCCGGGAGCGCTGTTCCTCGCGGTCGTCGCCGTGCTCCCGAGCCTCTTCATCTCCTACGGCGGCTTCTCGCAGGCCAGCGCCGGCGCACTCGGCGGCACGTCCGTGCTCATCGCGGTCGGCGTCGCCCTGGACACGATGCGGCAGATGGAGTCCCAGATGATGATGCGGTCCTACGAGGGCTTCCTCCGGTAGAGGCGAGGAGTCGCCTCATGTCACCATCCCGCGCCCGCGCGTTCCTGGGGCGGCGCTCGCGGTGCGGGGCCGGAGGGCACAGTACGACGGGTACGGGCCCGGAGAGCCACGTGCCGCGAGCGTCGTCAGGCTGCGGCGTAGCCCGGCTTCGCCGGGCGGGAGCCGTTGCCGGCCAGGGGCGCGCGTGAGAGTCCTGATCCTCGGGCCGCAGGGGTCCGGAAAGGGAACCCAGGCGGTGAAGATCGCCACGGCCTACGGCATTCCGCACGTCGCAACGGGAGACATCCTGCGTGCGGCAGTCTCGAATGGCAGCGAGCTCGGGCACCAGGTCAAGCCAATCCTCGACCGCGGAGACCTCGTCCCCGATGACATGATGGTCGGCCTGATCCGCGAGCGGCTCGAGCGCGAGGTGGGGTTCGTGCTCGACGGCTTCCCGCGCACGGTCCCGCAGGCCGAGGCCCTCGACGCCATGCTCGAGGAGATCGAGAAGCCGCTCGACGTCGTGCTCCTGCTCGAGGTCTCCGACGACGTCGCGGTCGAGCGCCTGCTCCAGCGCGGGGCGGTCGAGCACCGGGCGGACGACCAGCCGGAGGCGATCCGCAACCGGCTGCGGCTCTACCACGAGCTGACCGAGCCGGTCGTGGAGCGCTACCGCGCGGTGGGCAGGCTCGTGCCCGTCAACGGAGAGCAGTCGGTCGAGGACGTCCACGACGAGATCGATGACGCCCTCACGCAGGTGCGCGCATGATCATTCGCAAGAGCCCGCGCGAGATCGAGAAGATGGCGCGCGCCGGAGCGCTCGTGGCGGAGACGATCGCGCATGTCGGCTCGCTGCTTCGGCCCGGCGTGACCACCGGCGAGCTCGACGACGTCGCCGGCGCCTTCATTCGCGAGCACGGCGCCATCCCCACCTCCGAGGGCTACAAGGGCTACCCAAGGGCGATCTGCATCTCCCCGAACGAGGTCGTCGTGCACGGGATCCCAGGGGCGTACGAGGTCGCCGACGGAGACCTCGTCACGATCGACGTCGGGGTCACGCTCGACGGATACATCGCGGACAGCGCGTACACCTTCGGTGTAGGCGACATCGAGCCCGAGGCGCAGCGCCTGCTCGACGTCGCGCAGGACGCCCTCGCCGCGGGAATCGCGGAGGCCCAGGTCGGAAACCGCGTCGGCGACATCTCGCACGCCGTGCAGACGGTCGTCGAGGGCGGCGACTTCGCGGTCGTGCGCAGCCTCGTCGGGCACGGGGTCGGCCGCCACTACCACGAGGACCCGCACATCCCGAACTTCGGTGAGCCCGGTCGCGGCCCGCGTCTTTCCGAGGGCATGACGATCGCGATCGAGCCGATGATCACCGCCGGCGGCTCGGACATCGACGTCGCCGACGACGGCTGGACGATCACGACCGTCGACGGCTCACTTTCTGCGCATTTCGAGCATACGGTCGCGATCACGGCGGACGGGCCGCGGATCCTCACGCCTCGGGTCGGCGTTCCGTCCAGGGTCTAGGTCTGACGCAGACGACCGAGGAGACGACTGCGCCAGCGGACGCCTTTGGTGTTTCGCCGAGCGGAATCCGCGCTAGCGGACTCCGCTCTGGCGCAGAAGCGCTCTGCTACGATGACCTGCCGCGGCGCGGGCCGCCCGCTTGCGCCGCCCTTTTCCCCGCAACAGAAAGGCATCGGAACGGTCCTAGAAGGTCGGGTAGTACACGTGGCAGTCAAGGAAGAGAAGATCGAGGTCGAAGGCGAGGTCGTCGAGGCGCTCCCCAGCACGATGTTCAGGGTGCAGCTCGAGGACGGTCACAGCGTTCTCGCCAAGATCTCCGGGAAGATGCGCAAGCACTACATCCGCATCCTCCCGGGCGACCGGGTCAAGGTCGAGCTCTCTCCGTACGACCTGACGCGCGGCCGGATCACGTTCCGACTCAAGTAACCAGATGAAAGTCCGCCCTTCCGTCAAGCCGATGTGCGAGCGCTGCCGCGTGATCAAGCGGCACGGCCGCACGCTGGTCATCTGCTCGAACCCGCGACACAAGCAAAGGCAGGGCTGAGCCAGTGGCACGAATCGCCGGCGTCAACCTCCCGACCCAGAAGCGTCTGGAGATCGGGCTCACATACATCTACGGCATCGGACGCTCGACCGCGCAGAAGACCATCAAGGCGCTCGAGCTCGATCCCAACCAGAAGGTTCGCGACCTCACGGACGAGGAGGTCACGAAGCTCCGCACGTACATCGACGGGGAGCTCGAGGTGGAGGGTGACCTCCGCCGCAACCGCCAGCAGGCGATCAAGCGCCTGACCGAGATCGGCAGCTACCGGGGGATCCGCCATCGTCGCGGCCTGCCGGTGCGCGGACAGCGGACGAAGACGAACGCCAGGACTCGGAAGGGCCCGGCCAAGACGGTCGGCCGCGGCAAGAGAGCGGCCACCAAGTAATGGCGCCTCCTCGCAGGTCTGCGGCTCGGGGTCGCACGCGACGCCGGGTCAAGAAGAACATCGCCATCGGCCAGGCGCACATCAAGACCTCGTTCAACAACACGATCGTCACGCTCACCGATCGCGAGGGCAACGTCATCGTGTGGGAGTCCGCCGGCTCGGCCGGCTTCAAGGGCTCCCGCAAGTCGACGCCCTTCGCGGCGCAGGTGACTGCGGACAACGCCGCCCGCAAGGGCATGGAGCACGGCCTGCAGAAGGTCGAGGTCTTCGTCAAGGGCCCGGGCTCCGGGCGCGAGACGGCGATCCGATCGCTCCAGGCCGCAGGTCTCGAGATCCTCGGGGTCCGCGACGTCACCCCGCAGGCCCACAACGGCGTCCGGCAGCGCAAGCGGAGGAGGGTCTAGGTGGCTCGCGACCTCGGACCGAAGTGCCGCCTCTGCCGCCGTGAGGGGCTCAAGCTCTTCCTGAAGGGCGAGCGCTGCCTGACCGAGAAGTGCGCGGTCGAGCGCCGGAGCTATCCGCCGGGCGAGCACGGACGGGGCCGCATCAAGCAGAGCGAGTACCTGCTCCAGCTGCGCGAGAAGCAGAAGGCGCGCCGCTACTACGGCCTGCTCGAGAGGCAGTTCCGGACGACGTACGAGAAGGCGAGCCGCCGTCAGGGCGCACCGGGCGAGAACCTCCTCCGGATGCTCGAGACGCGGCTCGACAACGTCGTCTACCGGCTCGGGTTCGCCGGCTCGCGCGCGCAATCGCGCCAGCTCGTGCGTCACGGCCACTTCCGCGTGAACGGCCGCCGGGTCAACATCCCGAGCTACGGCGTGAAGCCGGACGACGTGATCTCGCTCAAGCCCGGCAGCCCGGTGGAGCAGCTCGTTCGCGACGCGACTGACCTCACGGCATCCGTCGCGCCGTGGCTCCAGGCCGACCACGACGGTCTCACGGGGACGGTGCTCCGCTATCCCGAGCGCGACGAGATCGACGTCCCCGTCCAGGAATCGCTCATCGTCGAGCTGTATTCGAAGTAGGGGCGAGGCTTGCCTCGCCCTCAGTGACAGAACGAAAGGATCGACTTGGCTACACGAACCAGCCTCATGGAGTTCCAGATCCCGCGGATCGCTCACGAGGAGGCCGACGACCATCGCGGCGTCTTCCAGATCGAGCCGCTCGACCGGGGCTTCGGCCACACGTTCGGCAACTCGCTGCGCCGCGTGCTGCTCTCCTCGCTCGAGGGCGCGGCGGTGACAGCCGTGAAGATCGAGGGCGTCGCCCACGAGTTCACGACCCTGCCCGGCGTCCGCGAGGACGTCATCGACATCATCCTCAACCTCAAGAACCTCATCGTGCTCCTGCACGGCGCGTCGCCCGAGATCGAGGTCTACATCGCGAAGAAGGGCCCGGGGATCGTCACGGCCGCTGACATCGAGGCGCCGGCCGACCTCGAGATCCTCAACCCGGACCTCGAGATCGCGCACCTGTCCGACAAGGGCAAGCTCGAGATGACCCTCACCGTCGGTCGCGGGCGCGGCTACATCCCCGCGGAGCTGAACCGCGGTCCGGAGACGTCGATCGGCGTCATCCCGATCGACTCGATCTTCTCGCCGGTCCGCCGCGTTGCGTACGAGGTCGAGGCCGCGCGCGTCGGACAGCGCACGGACTACGACAAGCTCGTGCTCGACGTGACCACCGACGGCTCGATCGACCCGCGCGACGCGATCGGCCAGGCGGCCGAGATCCTCATCCGCCAGCTCGCGATCTTCACCGATCTCGACCGGATCGAGGGGCTCGGCGAGGTCACCGCCGAGGCGGCCGCGGAGGCGCCCACATCGCACGGGATGGAGAACTTCCCGATCGAGGAGCTCGAGCTCGGCGTCCGCTCCTACAACTGCCTGAAGCGCGTCGGCATCGAGACGATCGGCGATCTCACCTCGAAGTCCGAGTCGGAGCTCGTCGCCATCCCCAACTTCGGTCGCAAGTCGATCGAGGAGGTGCGGGCGGCGCTCGCGACGCACGGCCTCGTGCTCAAGGGCGAGGAGTAAAGGGCAGAGGCGATGCGTCACGCGAAGTCGGGCAAGAAGCTGGGTCGGGACTCGGCTCATCGCAAGGCGCTCTACTCGAACCTCGCGGGCGCGCTGATCGAGCACGGCCGCATCGAGACGACAGCGGCGAAGGCGAAGGCCGTGAAGCCGCTCGCGGAGAAGATGATCACGCTCGGCAAGCGCGGCGACCTGCACGCCCGCCGGCAGGCGCTTTCGGCGTTGCGCTCGAACGACGTCGTCCACCGCCTGTTCGCGGACATCGCGCCGCGCTTCTCGGAGCGACCGGGGGGCTACACGCGGATCGTCCGGATCGGCCCACGTCAGGGCGACGCGGCCGAAATGGTCTATCTCGAGCTCGTCGACTTCGAGCCGATCGCCACGCCGCTCGCTCCGCGCGCGCGCCCCGAGCCCGCGCGCGAAGAGCCCGCCGCCGAAGCCTAGGACCGTACCGGGCCAGCCACGTCTGGCCCGGAGTGTCCACGACCGCCAAAGACTCTGGGGTCTGACCGAAGTCAGACCCCAGCGGCTCCGACGGAAGAGACGCTACGACCGAGCCGGAGGCCGGCTTCGCCGGCCGGGAGGCTGGCACAGCGTTCTCTGAGCCGTTGGCTGAAGGAGGGGGCTCGTGGGGGAACCATGGGTTCCCCCACGCGGAGTCAGACCCCAGCGGCGCTCCTACGGATGAGACGCTACGACCGAGCCGGAGGCCGGCTTCGCCGGCCGGGAGGCTGGCACAGCGTTCTCTGAGCGTTGGCTGAAGGAGGGGGCTCGTGGGGGAACCATGGGTTCCCCCACGCGGGGTCCGTACGCTTGCGGCGTGCTCTTCCTGATAGGGCTCCTGCTCGCGGTCTTCGTGCTCCCGTCACCGTGGGGGCTCGTCGTGGTCGTGGTCGCGGCTCTGCTCGACATCGGGGAGACCGGCGCCTTCCTGTGGTGGTCCAAGCGGCGGACGTCGACCGTGGGCGTCCAGACGATCGTCGGCAGGCGCGGCGTCGCGGTCGGCAGTCTCTGGCCCGAAGGTCAGGTCAAGGTCGACGGCGAGATCTGGGGCGCGCGCTGCGCGCACGGATGCGACGCCGGGACCGACGTCGTGGTCCGCTCGGTCGAGGGGCTGACCCTCGTCGTCGAGCCCGCGTGACGCGAGCTACCCTCATCCCCGTGCGGCTCGTGTTCTTCGCCGTCGCCGGTCTCGTGCTCGTTCCACTCACGGGTGCCGCGTCGACGCAGTGGGACGAGCGCGCGCCGATGCCGCTCGCGCGCACGGAGGTCGTCGCAGCGACCGTCGGGAAGGAGATCTTCGTCCTCGGAGGCATGCTGCCCTCCGGCGCCCCCTCGAACCGCGTCGACGCGTACAACCCGGCGCGCAACACGTGGCGGCGCGTGCCGAACCTCCCCGCGGGTGTCCATCACGCGATGGCGACGGCCGCGGGAGGAAAGCTCTACGTCCTCGGCGGCTATGGCGCTTCCGGAGCGCAGCAGACGGCGTGGGCGCTCGACGGGCGGCGGTGGCGCGCGCTACCGAGGATGCCGTTCCCGCGCGCGGCGGCCGGTGCAGGGTTCGCGAACGGGAAGATCATCGTCGCCGGAGGAGTGGCTGCCGGTCGTCTTGCGAAGTCCGCGCTCTCGTTCGACATCCGGACAAGACGGTGGAGGGCGATCCCGGGGCCGACTCCGCGCGAGCATCTCGGCGTCACGTCGCTTGCGGGGACCATCTACGCGATCGCGGGTCGTACCGGCGGGATCGACACCAACCTCCTCGACTTCGAGTCGTACCGCCCGGGTCAGCGGAGCTGGACGCGGCTTCCGGCGGTCCCGGATCCACGCGGCGGGACGGGCGCTACCGCGCTCAACGGGCAGATCGTCTCGGTCGGCGGCGAGGAGCCGCAGGGGACGATCGCCGAGGTCCTCGCGTACTCGGTCGCGGGCCGGCGCTGGAGGCAGCTCGAGAGCCTGCGGACGCCTCGGCACGGCCTCGGCGTGGCGGCGTTCGGCGGACGCGTCTTCGTCATCGGGGGCGGCACCGAGCCGGGCCTGACAGTGTCGACCGCGAACGAGTCGCTGCCCGTTCCGCGTTAGGGCGAGATGAATCTCGCCCCTACGAGCGCGCGTCCCACGCAACGGGCAGCGACGCGAGGCTGCGGAAGAGCGGAATCGGCCGCCAGTAGAGGTCCTTCTCCTCGATCGCCAGCCGGAGCGACGGAAGCCGGTCGAAGAGCGTCCTGAGCGCGATCTCCGCCTCGAGACGGGCGAGCGGCGCGCCGAGGCAGAAGTGCGGGCCGCGGCCGAAGCCGAGGTGCTTCATGTCGCCGCGCGCGAGGTCGAGTCGATCTGCGCCGGGGAATCGGTCCGGGTCGCGGTTCGCCGAGCCGATGACCGCGATCACGAGGTCGCCGCGGCGGATCGTCTGCGAGCCGACCTCGACGTCGGTCGTCGCCCAGCGGGTGATCGAGCGCTCGACGGGGCTGTCGAAGCGCAGCAACTCCTCGACGGCGGCCGGGAACGCAGTGGGATCGGCGCGAAGCCTCTCCACCTCCTCAGGATGCGTGAGGAGGGCGAGCACGCTGTTCCCGATCAGGCTGACCGTTGTCTCGTGCCCGGCCACGATCAGGAGCACGACCATGCTGAAGAGCTCGTCCTCGCTCAGCGTGTCGCCGGCCTCTTCGGCCTGAACGAGCGCGCTCACGAGGTCGTCGCCGGGCTCGACGCGCCGTCGCTCGAAGAGCTCGTGCAGGTACTCGAGGAATTGCTCGACGGCCGCGCCGAAGGCCTGCTGCTCTTCCTCGGTCAGCGCCGGGCTGACGAACAGATTCGACCACTCGCGGAACCTGTCGCGGTCCTCCGACGGGATGCCGAGCAACTCGCAGATCACGACGATCGGCAGGGGGAACGCGAAGTCGTCCACGAGGTTCATCTCTCCGCGCGGCTCGACCGCGTCGATCAGCTCGTCGGCGATGTCCTGAACGCGCGGGCGGAGCCCCTCGATCATGCGCGGCGTGAACGCCTTCGAGACGAGACGCCGCAGGCGGCGGTGGTCGTCGCCGTCTTTCGTGAGCAGATGCGAGTCGACGCGCGGGTCGACCTGCAACCCGAACGCCGCCCTGCGCGCCTCGAGCTCCTCGGGCGTGAGCGCGAGCTCGGGATCGAGCACGAAGCGCTCGTCGTCGAGGAGCACGGCCATCACGTCCTCGTGCCGCGTCACGAACCAGATCGGCGTCGTCCCGTCGAGGCCGGGTTGCTTGAAGACGGGATCCTGCTCGCGCATCGTCGCGTACGTCTCGTGCGTCTGCTCGCGGAACTCGTACGAGTAGAGGTCGTACTTGCGCTCTTCCATAGGCTCATCCTCGCACGCGCGTGATCCTCAAGCTCACACTCGAGTACGACGGCACGGGGTTCCGCGGCTGGGCGCGCCAGCCGGGCGAGCGCACGGTCGAGGGTGTCGTGCGCGAGGCGCTCGACGACGTCTTCCCGCAGTGGGACAGGCTCGCAGTGGCTGGCCGGACAGACGCGGGAGTCCACGCGACGGGGCAGGTCGCAAGCGTCTCGGTGGAGGGCGGGCCGCCTGTCGAGAACGTCGCGGAGGCGCTCACGGGCGCTCTTCCCGACGACGTCGCTGTGCTCTCCGCAGAGCACGCGGACGAGGAGTTCCACGCTCGGTTCTCCGCGCAGTCGCGGTCGTACAGGTACCGGGTTCTGTCGGGGAGGAGGCGGCCGCTCGAGGCGCGCCGCGCGCTCTGGTGGCCGCGCCCCGTCGACCTCGACGCGCTGAGCGCGGCCGCGTCGCTGCTCCCCGGGGAGCACGACTTCCGCGCGTTCACTCCGACCGAGACGCAGCACGATGTCTTCGTGCGCGACGTCGCGGGCGGCCGCGTGGGAGGGCGACGGCGAACGCCTGGACTTCACGATCACTGCCGACAGCTTCCTGCGGCACATGGTGCGGACCCTCGTCGGGACGATGCTCGAGCTCGGCCCGGAGGCGCCCGAGCGGATGGCGGAGCTGCTCGACGGCCGGCCGCGTGACGAGGCCGGCCTCACGGCTCCGCCCTGGGGCCTGTACCTCGAACGGGTCGACTACTGACGCCAGGCTACGATCGCGCCGTGCGGTTTCCCGTCGTCCTCTTCGACCTCGACGGCACGCTGATCGACTCGGGGCCGATCATCCTCGCCTCCATGCAGCACGCCACGCGCACCGTGCTCGGGCGCGAGATCGCGTACGAGGAGCTCGCGGCGACGGTCGGCGGGCAGGGGCTGATCTCGCAGATGCGCGCGCTGGACGCGGACCGCGTCGACGAGCTGCTCGAGGCGTACCGCGCCCACAACGACCCGCTCCACGACACGCTCGAGGCGTTCGACGACGTCCTCGCGCTGCTGCCCCGCCTGCGGGAAGAAGGGCGCAGGCTCGGGATCGTGACCGCGAAACGGCATCGCACCGTCGCGCTCGCGTTCGAGCGCTTCCCGCAGCTCGACGAGCACTTCGACGTCGTCATCGCGTTCGAGGACACCGAGCGGCACAAGCCCGATCCCGACCCGGTGCTCGCCGGGATCGCCCGCCTCGGCGCCGACCCGTCCCAGGCCGCCTACGTCGGCGACTCGCCCTTCGACATCCGCTCCGCGAAGGCGGCGGGCGCGTTCGCGGTCGCCGTCGCGTGGGGCGGGATCCACTCCGACGAGCGCCTGCTCGCCGAGGAGCCCGACGCCTTCGTCCGCCAACCCGACGACTTGCTCGATGTCCTCTAGGACGACGTCACCCGCGAAGCGCGCCGAGGAGCTGCGGCGGCTCGTCGCGCACCACAACTACCGCTACCACGTCCTCGACGACCCCGAGGTCTCCGACGCCGCGTACGACGTCCTCTTCGACGAGCTGAAGGCGCTCGAGGAGGAGCACCCCGAGCTCGTCACCCCCGACTCGCCGACGCAGCGAGTCGGCGCGCCGCCCGCCGAGGGCTTCCGCAAGGTCGAGCACCTGTCGCCGATGGGCTCGCTCGAGAAGGTCACCACCGCGGAGCTGCTCGAGAAGTGGGCGGACGACGTCCGCAAGCGTCTCGGCACCGACGAGCCGGTCGCGTACGTGCTCGAGCCCAAAGTCGACGGCTCCGCGGTTTCGCTCGTGTACGAGAACGGCCTCCTCGTACGCGGGGCGACGCGCGGTGACGGGTTCCGAGGCGAGGACGTGACCGGGAACCTGCGTACGCTCGAGTCGGTTCCGCTTCGGATGCTGCTTCCGAAAAGCGAGCGCGCGCCCGAGGTCCTCGAGGTGCGCGGGGAGGTGTTCTTCCCGCTCTCGGGCTTCGCGCGCTTCAACCAGGCGCAGGAAGAGGCCGGGCGCAAGCCGGCGCCGAACCCGAGAAACGCCGCGGCGGGCTCGTTGCGCCAGCTGAATCCCGCGATCACGGCCGAGCGGCCGCTCTCGATCTACGTGTACGGCGTCGGTGTGCGCGGCGCGAGCGGCCCGGTGACGCAGTGGGAGACGCTCGCCTGGCTACGCGAGCGCGGGTTCCGGACGAACCCGCTCGTGCAGCGCCTCGAGACCATCGAGGAGGTTGCGGAGGCGTGCGCCGCCTGGGAGGCCCGGCGCGCCGAGCTCGACTACGAGATCGACGGCATCGTGATCAAGATCGACTCGTTCGCGCAGCAGGAGGCGCTGGGCTCGCTCCACAGCCGCCCCCGCTTCGCGCGCGCGTACAAGTGGGCGCCGACCGCCGCGACGACGCGGCTGGTGAGGATCCATGTTCGGGTGGGGCGGACGGGCGTGCTCGCTCCGCTCGCCGAGCTCGAGCCCGTGCACATCGGCGGCGTCACCGTGACGAGCGCGACACTCCACAACGAGGAGGACATCACGCGGAAGGACATCCGCGAGGGCGACCTCGTGATCGTGCAGCGCGCCGGCGACGTCATCCCGCAGGTCGTCGGGCCTGCGGGCGAGCACGAGCCCGGAACGAAGCCGTGGCGCATGCCGAAGCGCTGCCCGCTCTGCAACGCGGTGGTCGTGAAGCCCGCGGGCGAGGTAATGCACCGCTGCCCGAACCGAGCCTGTCCCTCGCGCGGCCTGGAGACGCTGTACCACTGGGTCGGCCCCGCGCTCGACATCGAGAACGTCGGCAGCGAGACGATCAAGAAGCTCTGGGACGAGGGCATCGTCCGCTCGCTTCCCGATCTCTACCGGCTCACGACGGAGCAGCTCGAAGCGCTCGAGGGGTTCGCGGAGATCTCGGCCGTGCGCGCGATCGAATCGATCCAGCGGTCGAAGGAGCAGCCGTTCAGGCGCGTCCTCTTCGGGCTGAACATCCCGAAGGTCGGCTGGATCCTTGCACGCAATCTCGCGAGCCACTTCGGGTCCGCCGAGGCGCTCGCGCGAGCGACGCTCGCCGACCTCGAGGAGGTCGAGGGCATCGGCCCCGACCGTGCGGCGCTCATCGCCGAGTGGTTCGCCGACGAGGAGAACCTCGCGTTGATCGAGGAGCTGCGAGAGCTCGGCGTCCAGATGGTCGGTGAGAAGGCGGAGCGGGTCGTCGAGGAGGGCCCGCTGACAGGACAGCAGTACGTCATCACCGGAACGCTCGAGAGCTTCAAGCGCGAGGAGGCGAAGGCCGCCCTCGAGGCGCTCGGCGCCAAGATCGCGGGCTCGGTCTCGAAGAAGACCACGGGTGTGATCGTGGGGGAGAGCCCGGGCTCGAAGGCGCAGAAGGCAGAGGAGCTGGGCGTGCCGGTGCTGTCCGAGGAAGACCTGACCGCGTTGCTCAGAGGCTAGGGCGAGGCAAGCCTCGCCCCTACGAGCGCGCGAGGATCGTGACGAAGCGGTCCTGCGCCTGGCGCGCGGCCCAGTAGTCGACCGGCGAGCCGTTCTGGACGATCGCGAACACGTAGCGCTGGCGCACGAAGCCGGCGAGCGCCGAGGAGATCCGCGTCGTGCCGGTCTTCGCGATCACGCGGCCGCGCGCCGGGCGGCGCTCGAGGCGGCGCTCGAGCGTTCCCGAGATCCCGGCGACCGCGAGCGACGTCACGAACGCGTCGCTGATCTCCGGGTCGGCGAGGCCCGCGCGGAGGATGCCGACGAGCGCCTGCGCCGTTAGCCGGTCGAGGAGCGAGAGCCCCGACCCGTCCGCGATCCGGACACCAGCGACCGGCACGCCCGCCGCGCGCAGCTCGTCGGCGACGACCCGTGCGCCTCGCGGCCGTCGAGCCGTCGAGCGCCATGCTCGCGCCGAGCTCCTTGAGGAGCATCTCCGAGATGAAGTTGTCGCTGGCGCGGTTCATCGTCCGCACGATCGCCGACAGCGGCTCCGAGAGGTCCTGCGCGAGCGGGAGGGCGTCCGCGGGGACGCGCCCCGTCGACGGACGGCCGCCGACGTCGATCCCCCGACGCTCGAGGGCGGCCGTGAACGCCCGCGCGGCGGCCGCGGCCGAGCCGTTCGCGCCGCGGGCGTCGACGTCTTCGACGGAGAGCGCCGAGAGCGGCGCGGACTCGAGGCCGAGGTAGCTCGGCTTCCAACCGGGCGCGTCCCGGCGCGAGTCGAAGTGGCGCTCGTCGCCGACGACGCGGCCCGTGACGCGGCGGATTCCCCAGGCCGCGAGGTCGCGCGCGAGGAGGCGCAGGTCGCTCTCTTGGAGGGTGGGGTCGCCGTGCCCGACGAGGAAGAGGTTCCCTCGCCAGACACGGCCGGCGAGCACTCCGTCGCCGACGACCTCGGTTCGGAAGCGGTAGCCGGGGCCGAGGAGCCGGAGCGCCGCGAAGGAGACAGCGAGCTTCTCCGACCGAGGCCGGCGCGAGTGCCCGCGCGGCGTTCAGCTGGAACACGATCTCGCCCGTCCGCAGGTCGACGGCGAGCGCCGAAGTCCTGCTCGGGGCGACGCCCGGGTGCGCCGAGCGCCCGGCCGAGCCGCGTCTCGAGGCTGGGCGCCTGAGCGTGCGCCGGCGACCAGCCCGCGGCCACCACCGTCACCACAGCCGCGAGCGCGGCGAGCGTCCTCCTGCGCATCCGCGGCAGCCTAGCCAGGTGGCCAGCTGAGCACCTGGACGCCCTCACCCACGCTCGGGGATTGGCTCTAACAAGCCGTGAGTGAACGTGTTTGAGAATGTGCCTCTTTGCAGAGATTTTGGCGTCAGCTCTCGGTTGCAGGCGTCCGATGAGGCTGCTAGGCTCCCCGACTTGTGACGGGCCAGACCGCCACCGGCGGGTCTGTCCGGAGTCGATGTGGGATTGGATTTGGGGCCTCGACAGCCGGATGGACGCCGATAGTCGTCCTTTTCGTGGCACTCGCCGCGGCGCTCGCGCTTGCCGTCGGACCCGCCTCTGCTGACCCCGACATCGGCGACAAGCAGGCCCAGGCGCAGGCGATCCTCGCCGAGCTCGACTCGCTGGACCAGAGCCTCGCGGTCGCGATCGAGGCGTACAACTACGCGAACGTCGAGCTCGACCGCATCGACGTCGATCTCGACAAGAACGCGCGGCATCTCGTCGCCGCGCGGAAGAGCCTCAAGGTCTCGCAGAAGCGCATTGCAAAGCGGCTTCGCGACCTCTACGTCAAGGGCGACGGCGACTCGACGCTCGAGGTCCTTCTCGGCTCGAAGAGCCTCGACGACGTCATCGCGCGGGTCGAGGCGATCCAGCGCGTGTCGAGCCAGGACGCCCGGATCCTCAACGCGGTCAAGCGCTACAAGGCCGAGGTCGAGGCCCATCGCAAGTCGCTTCAGGACTCGCGGGCGGAGCAGGCCCGGATCGTCGACGAGCGGGCGAGCCAGAAGGCCTCGATCGAAGGCCAGCTCGCCGAGCGGCAGGCGCTGTACGAGTCGGTCAAGGACGAGATCGCTCGCCTGCAGGAGGAGGAGCGCCAACGCCAGGCCGCCCTCGCCGCTCAGGCGCGTGCGCGGGCCCAGGCCGCCGAGCTCGCTGCGCAGGCGGCCGCCTCGGCGCCGCAGACGAGTATCGCGACGCCGACCTACGACCCCGGGATCATCCCGGCCGCGCCGCCGCCCGACGGGACGAGGGCCTCACAGGTCGTCTCGATCGCGCTGCAGTACCTGGGAGTGCCGTACGTCTGGGGCGGCATGAGCCCGTCCGGGTTCGACTGCTCGGGCCTCACCGCGTACGTCTACGCGCAGATCGGGATCTCGCTGCCGCACCACGCGGCGTCGCAGTACAACTACGGCGTCCCGGTCTCCTACGACGACCTCCAGCCCGCCGACCTCGTCTTCTTCAGCGGTCTCGGGCACATGGGCATGTACATCGGCGGCGGTCAGTTCATCCACGCGCCGCACACCGGCGACGTCGTTCGGGTCGCGTACATGTCCGAGCGCTCGGGCGACTTCGTCGGCGCCCGCCGCATCCTGTAGCGGCTCTGAAATAGAGCGTCTACGAGTAGAGCTTCTCGACCTCGTCCGAGAAGTGCTCGATGACCGCGCGCCGACGGAGCTTCAGCGTCGGCGTGACCTCGCCGTGCTCCATCGAGAAGTCGCGCGGGAGGAGCACGAAGCGCTTGACCTGCTCGAAGCGCGAGCGGTCGCGGTTGACGTCGTCGACGACCTCCTGCAGCAGGTCGCGGACGCGCTCGTCGCGCGCGAGCGTCGCGATGTCGCCTTCGATGCCCTGCTCGGCGGCCCAGCGGCCGAGCTCGACCTCGTCGAGCGTGATCAGCGCCGCGACGTACGGCTTGCGGTCGCCGACCACGAGCGCCTGCGACACGTACCTCGACGTCTTCAGGTCGTTCTCGATGTTCTGCGGCGCGACGTTCTTGCCGCCGGCGGTGACGAGGATGTCCTTCTTGCGGTCCGTGATCGAGACGAAGCCGTCCTCGTCGAGCTCGCCGATGTCGCCGGTCTTGAGCCAGCCGTCCTCGGACACCACGGCTGCGGTCGCCTCCGGATCCTTGAAGTAGCCCTGGAACACGGTCTCGCTGCGGACGAGGATCTCTCCGTCCTCGGCGAGCTTGACCTCGAAGCCGGGCAGCGCCCGCCCGACCGTCCCGAAGCGGTAGGCGTTCGGTCGGTTCGTGCTGGCCGCCGTCGTGCACTCGGTCAGCCCGTAGCCCTCGAGGATGCGGATGCCGATCGCGTCGAAGAACTCCGCGATCTCGCGCGCGAGCGGCGCGCCGCCCGAGATCGGGATGCGCAGGCGGCCGCCGAGCCGCTCCTTGACCTTCGCGAACACGAGCCGGTCCGCGACCTTGTGTCGTGCGGCCAACAACGGTGGGATGGTCTTCCCCTCGGCTTGCAGCCGGCTGACCTCGCGTCCGATCGGCAGCGCCCAGTCGATCAGCTTCCGCTTCGCCCCCGTCGCCTCGTCGAACCGCGCCTGCACCGCGGAGTACACCTTCTCGTACACCCTGGGCACGCTCGGCAGCACGGTCGGGCGCACCTCCAGCATCGCCTCGCCCACCCGGAGCGGGTCGGGCAGGAACGCGATCGGGAACCCGACGTAGGCGCCGGTCAGCAGCATCAGCCGCCCGAAGTTGTGCGCGAGCGGGAGGTAGAGGAGCATGAGATCGTCGCCGCGGTAGTGGTCCTCCATCGAGTCGACGACGCTCGTCATCGCGTAGTAGTTGCGATGGCTGAGCATGCAGCCCTTCGGCGGGCCGGTAGTCCCCGAGGTGTAGATGATGGTGTAGAGGTCCTCCTCGTCGATCGCGGCGGTGGCGTCGTCGAGCGCGGTCGGGCTCGACGTCGCGAAGTCGCGCCCGTGCGCGGCGAGCCCGGGCAGGTCGTAGAACGTGAGGACGTGCTTCAGGTTCGGGAGACCCTCGGCGACGGCTTCGACCTTCGCGAGCTGATCCCCGTCCTCGCAGACGACCCCGACCGCCTCCGAATGCTCGAGGAGATAGCCGACGTCGCGTGCCGCGTTGTTCGCGTAGATCGGGACGCCGACGGCGCCGATGTGCGCGAGGGCGAAGTCCATCAGCGCCCACTCGACGTCGTTCTGAGCGAGGATCCCGAACGCGTCGCCCTTACGTACGCCACGGGCGAGGAGGCCGTTCGCGTACGCGCGGACGCGCGCGTCGGCCTCTTCCCACGAGACCTCGGCCCAGCCGCCGTCGCGCTCGACCAGGTACGCGGGGGTCGGGCGCTTCGCCGCGACCGCGTCCTGCCAGAGCCGCGCGATCGTGCGCCGCGCGCTCGCGGGCGCGGTCTCCGCAGCCGCCGATGCCGTCTCGGTCATGCTCCTGAGCTTACTGAGAGGGGTTTGCCCGCGGGCGCCGAATTGCGTCATCCCGGCCTTCGGTACTTAGACTTCTCCCCATGAGAACTTCCTGGAACGGATCCATCAGCTTCGGCCTCGTCTCGATCCCCGTTGGGCTCGCCCCGGCGACGAAGCCGGCCGCCCGCCAATCCGACGTTTCCTTCCGGCTGCTCCACCGCGAGGACGCGGTGCCGATCAAGCAGAAGCGCTGGTGCCCGGCGCACGACCGCGAGGTCTCGCAGGACGAGATCGTCCGCGGGTTCGAGTTCACGAAGGGCCAGTTCGTGATCGTCGAGGACGCCGACCTCGAGGCGCTCGAGCGCCACGACGACTCGCGCTCGATCGAGATCCGCCGCTTCGTGCCCGAGAGCGAGGTCGACCCGATCTTCTTCGACCGCCACTACTACCTCGTGCCCGGAGCCGCGCCGGCGCAGCGACGTCCCTACGCCCTCCTGCTCGAGGCGATGCGCGAGACGGAGACCGCAGGCCTCGGCCGCTTCGTGCGCGGCGGCCGCGAGAGCCTCTGCCTCGTCCGCGCGAAGGACGAGGCGATCGCGCTCGAGACGCTGTTCGTCGCCGAGGACGTCTTCTCGCAGGCCGAGATCGCCGAGGCGGTGCAGGAGTCGGACGTGAAGGAGCAGGAGCTGGAGCTCGCGCGTCAGATCATCGCGAGCCTCGAGGGCGACTTCGACGCCTCCGAGCTGCACAGCGAGTACCGCCGCGACCTGCGTTCGCTGCTCGAGGCGAAGACCCGCGGCGAGGAGATCGCGGTCCCGGAGGAGCCCGAGGTCGAGGCGCCGGTGATCGACCTGATGGAGGCGCTCAAGGCGAGCGTCGCCGCGGCGAAGAAGCCCGCCAAGACCGAGAAGAAGCCGGCAGCGAAGCCGAAGGCTCGCAGCCGGGCAAAGGCCTCGTAGCGCGGGGGAACCCGTGGTTCCCCCGCGAGCCCCCTCCTTCCGCCTCGGGCTGGGAGCCCGCCGCGCGATGCCTCCCGGCCGGCAAAGCCGGCCTCCGGCTTGATCGGTGCCGTCTCTTTCGTCCGGCAACGGCCGAGGTCGACTTCCGTCAGACGCCCAGTGTTGACTGTTGAAGTCCTAGGGTCGCGCGGCGGAGGTGGCCGTCCCGACCGCCTCGAGCGAGGCCTGGAAGAGCGTCTTGTCGATCTTGCCGTGATAGATCGGCACGCCTTCCTCGACGCAGATGCGGATGACCTCTTCGCGCTCCATCCTCATCTCCTTGGCGAGCTCGTCGGGCGTCAGGTGGTTGGCCATCGAGAACCTCCTAGTGGCTCGTTTTGAGGCAACAAAAAAGCCCGCCTGCGCTCACGCGCGGGTCGGGCTGGGACCTTCTCTCTGGGACGCAGCTCAACCGATGCGTCCCTGGAAACCTTCCGTCATCCCCCTGAGCATAGCCGCGTCGCGCCGCCGCGCGCAATGCCCGTCTCACGCGCCGAGCCGCTACCCTTTCCGCGCTCGGGGTGTGGCGCAGCCTGGTAGCGCGCTCCGTTCGGGTCGGAGAGGTCCCCAGTTCAAATCTGGGCACCCCGATTGGATGTGGGGGAACCCCGGTTCCCCCAACTTCCCCCCTCCCGTTACCACGAGGCACGCCATCTATCCTCGAATCCGCATGCTCCGAGCCGTGCTGTTCGACATCGATTTCACGCTCTTCCGGCCTGGGCCGGAGCTCGGCCCGGAGGGGTACCGCCGCCTCGGCGAGCGGCATGGGCTGACGCTCGACCCCGACCGCTACGCGGACGCGCGGATCGCGTCGATCGAGAGGCTGAGCCGCGAGCGCGAGCTCGTGCACGACGACGAGGTGTGGATCGCGTTCACGGAGCAGATCGTCCGCGGCATGGGCGGCGACGCGGACGGGGCGCGCGAGTGCGCGACCGACATGGTGCGTGAGTGGGAGCGGCACGAGAACTTCGCGCTCTACGAGGACGCGCTGCCGGTGATCGAGGAGCTGCGGCGTCACGACCTCAAGATCGGGCTCGTGACGAACGGCCAGCGCGACCTCGAGGAGTTCGTCGTCCACCATGGCCTGGACGTCGACGCGATGGTCGGCTCACGAGCACATGGGCGGATCAAGCCACACCCGTCGATCTTCATCGCGGCGTTGCAGGCGCTCGGAGTCACGCGCGGACGAGACCGCGATGGTGGGCGACTCGTACGAGGACGACATCGAGGGCGCGCGGTCGCTCGGGATCCGCGCGATCCTGCTCGACCGCGAAGGGCTCAGGCCCGACGAGCCCGACCGGATCGACACGCTCCTCGCCTTGCCGGCCGCTCTTGGACTGTCGAGCGCGGCCTAGAACGCGAGCTCGCGGCGCCAAGCCTCCGTGTGCTCGCCGAGCTTGGGTGCCGGCAGCGGCGTTGCCGAGCCGAACTCCTCCGCCGCCTCGGCGCGGGTCCACACCGGCCCGACGCAGACGTCCTCGCTCTCGAAGACCTGGAGCCACTCGGCCAATGGGACGCTGCACGAAGATCGCCGCCAGTTCCGCCGCGAGCCCGTCCTGATCGTCGCCGTACTGCCGTTCCGCAAGCTCCGGCCTGCCGACGACCTCGCACAGGCGCGAGAAGAACTTCGGCTCGAGCGCGCCGACCGTGAGGTGTCGTGCGTCCGCGGTCTCGTACACGCGGTAGCAGGCGAGCCCGCCGGTGAGGAGCCGCGGGATGGGCTCGCCGCCGAGCCGGTGCGCGACGAGATCGTGCGAGCCGTGCGTCATCGAGACGACGAGCCGCGCGCCCACGCCCGTGCGCGCTCGCTCCACGAGCGCTGCGAGGACCTGCACGACCGCACCGAGGGCGCCCGCCGAGAGATCGGCGACCTGCACCGGCGGCCAGACAGGCGCCGTGTCCTCGAGGACCCCGGCCCAGCCGAGGTAGTTGAGGTCGTGGCCGGCACGCTGCGCGTGCCGGTTAGAAAGACCGAAACCGGTGATCGAGCAGTACACCACGCGTTCAGGGACGTCTTGCGGTCCGATCCCGAGCCGGGCCGCGACCCCCGGCCGGAAGCTCTCGAGGACGACGTCCGCGCGGCCGGAAAGCGCTTGCGCGAACGCGGGCTCCGCCTTCAAGTCGCAGACGACCGACTCCGCGCCCGCGCGAAGCGCCGCGTCCCAAGCCGGCGCCGTCTCACGCATCGGATCGCCGTCCGGAGCCTCGACGTGAACGACCTGCGCGCCCAGCCGGAGCAGCTCACGGCTCGCGTACGCGCCCGGGAGGTAGCGCGTGAAGTCGACCACCAGGATCCCTGCAAGCGGTTGCAAGCCGAGTGAGCCTATCTCTATCCTCAGCCTCGTTGACTGACGGTTCAATCGCCCAGGCCCAGGAAGGAAAACGGAAGCAACTGCTCGACGCGGCGGTGCGCGTCTTCGCGCGCTCGGGCTACCACGGCTCGCGCGTGGGGGACATCGCGGCCGAAGCCGGCGTCGCTCACGGCCTCCTCTACCACTACTTCTCGTCGAAGGACGAGGTGCTGGAGACGATCTTTCGCGAGAACTTCGGCGAGCTGCTCGCGCGCTTCCGCGCGGTCGAGGCGTCCGACCGGCCGGCGGCCGACAAGCTCGAGGCGATCGCGAAGATCCTCCTCCGTACCTGGCGGAACGACCCCGACCTCGTGACCGTGATGGTGCGGGACGTGGCGCGCAGCCCGCAGCTGCAAGCGCAGGTAGACGAGGTGCGCGAGGCGTTCGCGATCGTGCAGCGCGTGATCGAGCAAGGTCAGGCGGAGGGAGCCTTCCGCGCGGACCTCGACGCGCGCCTCGCGAGCTGGGTCGTCTACGGCGGGCTCGAGGAAGTGCTGACGGGCTGGGTGCTCGGCCAGCTTCCTGCCGGCGAGGACGAGGTCGCGCGCGCCGAGCGAACCGTAGTCGAGCTCACGCTCGGCGGCCTTGCCGTTCAGTAGGCTCGGGCCGTGCCCAAGATCTTCGACCTGCACGGCGACGTCGAGTGGGACCGCACCGAGGATCGGCCCGGCTGGAAGAGCAAGGGCGCCTGGGTGGGGCACCACATCGGAGCCGAGCTGATCGGCGGCAGCATGTACGAGCTCGAGCCCGGCGACCGGCTCTGGCCGTACCACACGCATCACGCGAACGAGGAGTGGATCATCGTGCTTCGCGGACGGCCGACGCTACGGACGCACGAGGGCGAGCAGGAGCTCACCGAGGGCGACGTGGTCGCGTTCCCGCGCGGCAAGGAGGGCGTGCATCAGGTCCAAAACGGCACCGACACGCCGGTCCGCGTGCTGATGCTCTCCACCAGGATCATGCCCGATCTCGTGGAGTACCCGGACTCGGGCAAGGTCGGCGCGCGCAGCGCTGCCGGCGAGCGGGTCCTGCTGACCCGACCAGGCCCGATCCTCGACTACTGGGACGGCGAGGACTAGCTGCGGCCCTGCGCATCGGCCGCGAGGCCGGTCGTCCGCGGCGCGGCGAGCTCCATCGCCTGTTCGCGGATCGCGAGCACATTGAAGGCGGCGACCGGCCGCTGGAACCCCTTCAGCGTGAACTCGCCGACCGCCTCGACCTCGAGGTCGTCCTCGACCTCCGCGTGGAGGCGCTGGGTAATGAGGAGCTGTCCGGCGGTCGCCTCGTCCGCGAGCCGCGACGCGAGATTCGTCACTGCCCCGATTGCCGCGTAGTCGGAGCGGCCTTCGAACCCGACCTCGCCGCAGGTCGCGTACCCGAGCGCGATGCCGGCGCCGAAGTCGAGGTCGTAGCCGCGCTTTCTCCAGATGGGCATCAGTTCCGCCATCTCCGCGCGCAGCGCACAACCCAGCCGTGTCGCTCGCAACGCGGCGTCGGGAACCTCGATGGGATCGTTGAAGAAGAGCTGGACGCCGTCGCCCTCGATGAACCCGACCGTCGCGTCGAACCGGGAGACGAGCTCCCCGATAACGCCGTGGAACTCGCCGAGCACACGCATGAGCTCTTCCGGCTCCACCGCGTCCACGAAGCTCGTCCAGCCGCGCAGATCTGCGAAGAACATCGCGACCTGCCGGCGATGGCTTTGGAGGATCGACTCGTCCCCCGACGAGACGATCGCGTCCGCGAGCTGCGGGGACAGGAACCTGCGCAGGCGCTGGAGCCGCTCGAGCTCCTCGAGCTGTGTCTGCACGCGCTCCTCCAGCGTCCTGTTCAGCTCGAGCAGCTCTGCGGCCTGCGCCTTGATCGTGTCGTGGTAGCGCTTGATCCTGAGCAGCGACCGGATCCGCGTGAGCAGCTCGTCGCGGTTGAACGGCTTCGTGATGAAGTCGTCCGCGCCGGCCTCGATCGCCTTGGTCTTCTCCGAACCCTCGCTCGCGGTGAGCATGATCACGGGCAGCACCGCGGTCTCCTCCTGCTCCCGGAGCCGCCTGCAGACAGCGTGGCCGTCGGGCGGCGGCATCATCACGTCGAGCAGCACGAGATCCGGCTTCGCGGAGACGGCGAGCTCGAGCGCAGTGCTGCCATCGGTCGCCGAGAAGATCTCGTAGCCCTGAGGCTCGAGCACGGCCTCGAGCAGGCGAACATTCTCGGGGAGGTCGTCGACCACGAGGATGCGCGCGGGCTGGTCGCTCATGGGCGTGCCTCGCAGTAGCGCTTCACCGTGGCCACGAAGTCGGCGACGTCGACCGGCTTCGAGAGGTAGCCGTCGAAGCCGGCGGCGAGGAAGCGCTCGCGGTCGCCCTCCATCGCCTGCGCGGTCAGGGCGAGCACCGGCACCGACGCCGTGCGCGCGTCCGCCCGGAGCTGGCCGAGCGCCTCGATGCCGTCGAAGTCCGGAAGCTGGATGTCCATGAGCACGAGATCGGGGGAGTGCTCGGTCGCCAGCTCCACGGCCTGCCTTCCGGTCGTCGCCTCCAGCGTGTCGTAGCCGGTGGCCTCGAGCACGTCCCGGAAGAGCTTCATGTTCTTCTCGTTGTCCTCGACCACGAGGATCCTCGCGCCCGCCACGGCTACGCGCTCCTCGCCGGCAGGGTGAAGACGAATGTGCTGCCTGCTCCCGGCTCGCTGTCGGCCCAGATGCGGCCGCCGTGCAGCTCGACGAGCTGTTTGGAGAGCGCGAGCCCGAGACCGGTCCCCTCGCGCTGCTCGAGCCCCGCGTCGGTCTGCTGGAACTCCTCGAAGATCCGCTCGAGATCCTCGGCTGCGATCCCGGGGCCCGTGTCGGCGACGGAGACCCGCACCTCGCCGTTGACCTGCAGCGCCCGCACGTCGACGTGGCCGCCTTCAGGGGTGAACTTCACGGCGTTCGAGAGCAGGTTGAAGAGGACCTGTCTCACTCGTCGCTCGTCGCCGCTGACCAAGCCGACGTCCGTGCGCTCCACCGTGACCCGGACACCGTCTCTCGTGGCGCGCTCCCGCACCATCACGACGCCGCTCTCGAGGGCGTCCTGCAGCACGAACGGCGCGACGTCGAGCTCGATCTGCCCGGCCTCGACCTTCGAGAGGTCGAGCACGTCGTTGATGAGGGAGAGCAGGTGGTTGCCCGAGGAGAGGATGTCCTCGAGGTACTCCTGCTGCTTCGCGTTCACCTCTCCGAACATCCCGTCCCGGAGAACCTGCGAGAAGCCGATGATCGCGTTCAGCGGTGTGCGCAGCTCGTGGGACATGTTCGCCAGGAACGCGGACTTGTGCTGGCTCGCGGCCTCGAGCTCATGGCTCTTCTCGTCGAGCTCTGCCAGCGCGGACGCCAGCTCCTGGGTCCGTTCCTCCACCTTCAGCTCCAGGCCGGCGTAGGACTCCTGGAGTTGCGCGGCCATGCGGTTGAACTCCTCGGCGAGCGCGCCGAGCTCGTCGTTCGTCTCGTGACCTCGATCCTCTCGTCGAGCGCGCCCGCAGCCGATCTTCGTCGCGGCGACCTGGATCGACTCGATCGGGCGGACCAGCCTTCGGGCGAGCAGCAGGCTCGTGGCGATCGCGAGGAGGAGGAAGGCGGCGAGGAGCAGCGCCGTCCGCCAGATCGCCGCCTTGAGCGGCGCGAACGCCTCGCTCAGAGGTTCCTCGACGAAGACGACCCATCCCAGCGACTCGATCCTTCGGAAAGCGCTGAGAACCTCCCTCCCGTCCTGGTCCCGACCGGTCGTAACCGCGTCGGAAGGCGTGTCCGCGGGTCCCTGGAGCGCGGCCTCCACCTGTGGGAGCGAGGCGAGGTTGGTATGCGCGAGCAGCAGGTCGACGTTCGGGTGCGCGAGCAGTTCCCCGCGTGAGTCGACGGCAAACGCGTAGCCCGCCGTTCCGACCCGCGCGCGTTCGATGATCGGGTTGACGAAGCCACAGGTCGATGTCGGCTACGACGACGCCGCCTCCGCCAGGCTCCGCGACGGCGATCTTCATGTGTGGCTGGGAGTCGCCCACGAAGTCGACCTCTCCGAGAATAGCGCTGCTCTTGCAGCGCCCCGACGAACTCCTCGCTGCGTCGAGAAGTCGATCCCGCTGTCCGTGCGATCGGGCCTGAGTGGCGAGGCTCGGAGGCGCTCTCTGCCTGCGGCGTCTAGATAGGTGAGCTCGCTGACGAGCTCGTTCCTTAACAGGAGGCCGTGGAAGTCCTGCGTGCGTTCCTCCAGCCCCGCTCTACCCGTCTCGGTGGTCGGCTGGGCGAGCCCTTCGAGCCTGTCGAGGATGTCCTGCATCGTCAGCTCGATGGCATCGGCGGCGGAAGCCGCCTTGTCCTGCTCCACGCGCGTGAGCGCACGCTTGCTGTCCTGGTAAGAGAAGTAGAGCTCGGTGAGCCCGACCGAGACGACCGCCGCAGCGACCAGCGCGACGACGACCGCGGTGTACTTCCATATCAGCCGGCGGTGTGGCCGGGCGGGTGCGTCCACCTATCGTGCCTCCACGGTAGACCTCGTCAGCGCGGATGATCATCTCCTGCGGCACCTTGATCCCGAGGCGGGCCGCCGTCTTGAGGTTGATGGCGAACTCGATCGTCGAGATTTTCTGGACCGGCAGGTCTTCGGGCGACGCGCCCCTGAGGAGGCTGTCGACGTAGCGCGCGCCGGCTCGCCCGAGCGGCGCGAGATCGACCCCGTACGAGAAGAGCGCCCCTTGCTCGACCCATTCCTTGCGGCTTCCCTGGACCGGTAGCCGCGCGCGCTTCGCGAGCTCGATCGTCAGCGCCGAGTAGTTCTGACGGAGGTTGTTCGACAAGAGGAAAGCGCTGTCGACCTCTCCAGGACGCAGCGATCGGAATATCCGCCTGAGATCCTGCGCGGTCGTGGCTTCCCGTATGTCCAGCTCGAGCGGTCGTTGGAGCTGCGCGGCCGCGTCCTCGTACTCTTTCAGGACCCGCTCCGTCCTCGGGTCCTCCGGGTCGACGAGCGTGAGTACTCGCTGTAGCCCCGGCACGAGGGCCTGGTAGACCTCGAGCTGTTTGGCGACGACGTCGCGCGGGCCGAAGACTCCCGTCAGGTTTCCGCCCGGACGAGAGAAGCTAGTGGTCAGATCGTCCGCGACCGGATCGGAGGGATGAAG
>CAVXUY010000012.1:0-81692 GCA_963765175.1 uncultured Actinomycetes bacterium | reverse complement strand
CCGACTTGCACGAGGAGCGACGCCTGGTCCCAGTAGATGTGCTCGTGGGCGAGCTTGTCGCTGTCGAACTTCGCGACCACACAGAACGCGAGCTGCACCTGTCTGCCCGTCGGGGCGATGCCCGGAAGGAGCTGATCCATCTCGATGTCATGCGTGAACGAGAGAACGAGCTCGTCGACGACCTGCTCGTCGCCCACCGTCCGCGAGACCGGCGTGATCGCGATGTCAGCGGGCCACTTCCCGATGAAGTGCTGTCCGTAGAACCGGCGCACTTCCTCCAGGCCGACACCTCCGGTCATCACGGGCACGTGGTTGACGTACGGGTCCTCGGTCATCGTCGCCATCGTCGCGCCGAGGTCGAGGTGGACGAACTCCGCAGCGACGTGCTCGTCGAAGACCGCGCCGATGTCGGGATCAGGCTGCATCCGTTTCAGGTGCGGAAACTACCTCGTCTCACGAGGCACGCGCTTGACAGGCCTGGCAGGCGCGGGATTGAATCCACGCCATGCTTCTCCGCGAGGTCGAGTACGCGCGGCCGGCGACCGTGGAGGAAGCGATCTCGCTGCTCGCTGCGCACGAAGGAGCGCGTCCGCTGGCCGGCGGTCAGACGCTCGTGAACGTCATGAAGGCGCGCGCGGCGGCGCCCGACGTGCTCGTCGACCTCGCCGACCTCGAGGAGCTGCGCACGATCGGCTTCTCCTCCGACGGCCTGCTCGAGATCGGCGCGATGGTGACGTACGCGCAGCTCATCGCGTCCTCCGAGGTCGAGGTCGCCCGGCCGATCCTCGCCGAGGTCGCGGCCACGATCGCGGACGTCCAGGTGCGGAACCGCGGCACGGTCGGCGGGAACGTGTGCGTCTCAGACCCGACGAACCACCTGCCGCCGCTCTTCGCTGCTCTGGGAGCGAGCTTCACGATTCGCGGCGAGGGCAGAGAGCGCACGGTTTCCGCCGAGGAGTTCTTCGTCGGCGTCTACGTCACGGCGGTGGGGGAAGGAGAGCTGCTGACGAAGGTCTCCGTCCCGCCCTCGTCCGGCGCGGGCGACGGCTTCTCCGGGGTAACGATCGGCGTCCACGGGACGTACATCGCGAACGCCGCCGCGACCGTCTCCGGCGAGGGCGTGCGGGTCGCGCTCGGCTGCGTCGACGCGGTGCCGGTGCGGCCGACCGCGATCGAGGAGAAGCTCGCCGGTGGCGACCTCTCCGAGGAAGCCGTCCGCGCCGCCGCCGAAGGGCTCGGCGCGACGCTCGACCCGCCCGCCGACGCGCACGGCTCGGCCGACTACCGCCGCCGGCTCGCCGAAGTCTCGGCCGTTCGCGCGGTGCTCCAGGCGGCCTCGAGGAGGAAGCAGTGACCGCGCCTGCCCGGAACCGGACGATCTCGGTGGACGTGAACGGCGAGCAGATCGAGTACGACGTCCCCGCACGGCGCCTCCTCGTGCACTTCCTCCGCGACGACCTCGGGCTCACCGGGACGCACGTCGGCTGCGACACCGGGAACTGCGGCGCCTGCACGGTGCACGTGAACGGCGAGCCGGTGAAGAGCTGCATGCTGCTCGCGGTGCAGGCCGACGGCGCGACGGTCGCGACCGTCGAAGGCCTCGCAGCCGACGGCGAGCTGAACTCGCTCCAGCAGGCGTTCAACGCGCATCACGCGCTCCAGTGCGGCTACTGCACGCCGGGGATGTTGATGAGCGCGACGGCTCTGCTCGCGCGTAACCCGAGCCCGTCGGAGGAGGAGGTCCGCCTCGCGCTCCAGGGGAACATCTGTCGCTGCACGGGGTACGTGAACATCGTCGAGGCAGTCGTCGCGGCGGGAGGGGGCAAGTGAGCACCGTCACCGACGAGGCCGCGAAGACCCTGGAAAAGGGCTACGTCGGCCAGTCGATCCCGCGTCGCGAGGACAAGCGCCTCGTCCAGGGCCTCGGCACGTTCTTCGACGACGTGCGCCGGCACGGGATGGGCTACGTGCACTTCGTCCGCTCCCCGTACGGGCACGCGAAGATCGTCTCCATCGATGTCTCCAAGGCGCTCGACCTCGAGGGCGTGTACGGGACGATCACCGGCGACGAGGTCGCGATCCAGACCGACCCCTTCTTCGAGATGTCAGTCGAGCCGGGCGGGAACATCAAGGACTACGCGCTCGCGGTCGGCCGCGTACGGCACATGGGCGAGCCGGTTGCCGCGGTCTGCGCCGCGACCCGCGAGCTCGCGCGCGATGCCGCCGACCTCGTCGAGGTCGTATACGAGCCGCTGCCGGTGCTCATCGATGCGGAGGAGTCGCTGAAGGACGAAGTCGTGTTGCACGACGACGCGGGGTCGAACGTCGTCTGGTCGGGCGTGTTCGACTGGGGTGACGTGGACGGGGCACTCGCCGAGGCAGACCACGTCGTGAAGATCGAGCGCCTGCACTTCCACCGCTTCTCCTCGACTCCGCTCGAGTGCGCGGGGGCGCTCGTCGAGTACGACCGTGGCACCGGCGAGTGGACGCTCACCTGCAACCACCAAATGCCGGGCGTGGGCGCGATCTGGATGGCGCCCGCCCTCCGCACCGGGATCGACAAGCTCCGCTTCGTCACGCACGACATCGGCGGCGGCTTCGGGAACAAGATCTGCCTGCATCCGCAGTACGTCGTCCTCTGCCTGCTCGCGCGGAAGCTCGCGCGCCCCGTGCAGTGGACCGAGTGGCGCACCGACCAGCACACTGCGAACGCACATGGGAACGAGCGCACGTTCCTCGACATCGAGGTTGCGGTGAAGGCGGACGGCGAGATGACTGGGTTCAAGGTGCGCGCGCTCGACGACTGCGGCGCGTTCCCGCGGTACGAGCCGCTCGGCTGCATCATCTGGGCACAGGTGACGCCGGGTATGTACGCGTGGCGGAACATCCGCGTCGACTTCACGCAGGTGTGCACGAACAAGTCACCCGTGTCGCCGAACCGCGGCTACTCGCGGATGCAGCACCTGTGGCTGACCGAGCGGATCATCGACGTGGTCGCCGCCGAGCTCGGCTTCGACCCCGTGGAGATCCGCAAGAAGAACTACGTGAAGGCCGGGCAGATGCCGTACGAGACGCCGAATGGCTGCATCTACGACTCCGGCGACTACGCGGCGGCGCTCGATCTCGCGCTCGAGCTGATCGACCACGGGTCGATCGAGGAGCGGCGAAAGGATGCCGAGGCGCGCGGGAAGCTCCTCGGGTTCGGGATCGGCTCCACGCTCGACTCGGGGACGAACAACTTCGGGCAGTCCACGCTCCTGAACCCCGACCTCCAGTTCTCGGGGAACAATGAGGCGGCCGCCGTGAAGCTCGATATCTTCGGCGAGGTCGTGGTCACGCTCGGGACCGTGCCGCAGGGACAGGGCCACGAGACGACCGCGGCGCAGGTCGTGGCGGACATCCTCGGCTGCTCACCCGACCAGGTGAACGTTCGGCGCGGCCACGACACGTGGTTCAACTCGCACGCCGGGTTCTCGGGGACGTACGCGAGCCAGTTCGCGTTCACCGGGCTGGGCGCGGTCAAGGGTGCGGCGGAGCTGCTGCGCGACGAGATGGTCCAGCTCGCTGCTTTCGTCTTGCAGGCGCCGGTCGAAGCAATCGAGCTCGCGGACGGGTTCGCGCGCATCAAGGACGGCCCGGAGGAGGCCGCCCTCCCGTTCATGGCGCTCGGCGCGATCGTGAACGCGAACAACGCCTTCCTGCCGCCGGACTTCAACCCGACACTGAACCACCGCTACGTCTGCCGGCCGTACTTCGGGATGGTCGACAAGGAGAAGAAGACCGGTCAGCTCACCCTTACGTACGCGACGCAGATCCACGCGGCCGTCGTCGAGGTGGACCCGGAGACCGGCGTCGTGGACCTCGTCGACTACGCGGCGGTGGACGACTGCGGCGTCCGTATCAACCCGCAGATCGTCGAGGGCCAGGTGCACGGCGCCACCGCGCACGCGATCGGGGCCGCGCTCTCGGAGAACTTCGTCTACGACGAGGAGGGCACGCTCCTGACCTCCAACTTCTACGACTACCACGTGCCGCACGCCATGGACATGCCGCCTCTGAAGACGGGCGCCATGGAGTCGCCGTCGCCGGTGGCGCCGCTCGGCGCGAAGGGCATGGGCGAGGGCGGCGGCGGCGGAATCCACTGCATCTGTGCAGCGATCCAAGATGCGCTCTCCTCCGCGGGGAAGGCGATCGTGTACGACAGCTGCAACCCGCCGCACCGCGTCTGGTCGATGCTCCAGGACCCGGAGTCGACGCGCGCGAACGTGTCCGTGGACTCCCGGTGATCGTCTCCGGGACGAAGGAGCTCGCCGCGCCGCGCGACGCGGTGTGGGGAGTGATCTCGGAGCCGTCCGAGATGGCGAAGCTCATGCCGGGCGTCGAGAGCTTCGAGATCACGGACGACACGCACTGGACGGCCAAGGTCAAGGTGCCGCTCGGCCTCGGTGGGCTGAACATGACGATCAACTTCGAGCGGCTCGAGGAGCGTGCACCCGAGTTCGCGTCGATGCGCGCGAAGGGCCAGGGCGTCGGGGCGCTGATGGACATGACCACGTCCTTCACGCTCTCGGAGGCGGGCGCGGGCACGTCGATGGTGTGGGAGGCGGACGTGAAGATCGCGGGCCCGGTCGGCGCGATGGGCCAGCGCGTCTTGCAGCCGATCGTGAACCAGCAGGTGCAGCAGGTACTCACGGCGCTCGAGCAGCGGGTCACCGAGGCCGCGTCCTCCACCGGGAACCAGTAACACCTAGGAGGCGCAGATGGCCGTGCCGTTCCGGATCGGCGTCATGCAGCTGACGATGGAGCCGCTCGAGGAGATGCTCGAGTCGGCGCGCGTGATGGACGAGGCCGGGATGGACACGATCTGGCTCGCGGAGGCGTACCCGTGGTGGCGCAAGCACGGGATGGAGGCGCGCTCGTCGACCGTCGTATCCGCGCTGATGGCGCGCGAGACGGAGCGGCTCACGATCGGGTGGGGGATCATCTCGCCCTTCACGCGCCATCCGGTGCAGGTCGCGATGGACGCGCGCGTGGTGCAGGAGGCGGCTGGGCCGAGGCGGTTCCTGCTCGGCTTCGGGACGTCGAAGATCTTCCTCAACAACATCCGCTCGGAGACGAAGAAGACGCTGGGGCCGATGCGCGACGCGGTGGAGATCGTGCGTGGCGTCCTCGGCGGCAAGCCGTTCGAGTACGAGGGGGACGCGTGGAGTGCGTCCGTTCCAGGTCTCCTCGCCGAGGCGGAGACTCCGCGCGACGTCCCGCCCGTGTACATCGCCGCCACCGCGCCGAAGATGCAGGCGCTCGCGGGCGAGATCGCGGACGGGTGTCTGACACCGTCGATCACCACTCCCGCGTTCGTGCGCTACACGCGCGCGAACGTCGCTGCGGACGTCGACATCGGCTGCACGATCGTGGCTTCGATCCACGAGTCGCACCGTGCGGCCGGCCGAGACGGCGCGCGCGAGATCGCCGGCATGTACCTCGCGAACAAGTTTCAGAACATCAAGGGCGCCGCGGACACGCTGCTCGAGCTCGCTGAGATCGAGATGGAGGAGCTCGCGCCGGTCGCCGAGGCGATGGAGCGGGGAGGACGGCTCGCGGCGAAGGCCGAGGTGACGGACTCGCTCCTCGACCGCTGCAAGCCGATCGCCGGCACACCGGACGAATGCATCGCCGCGATCGAGGAGTACCGTGAGGCAGGCTGCACGCACGTGATGCTCGAGCTCTGGGGCGACCGCCGCCACGAGCAGATCCGGCTCTTCGGCGAACGCGTGCTCCCGCAGGTCCGATGATCGACGAGCGTCGCCTCGTCGAGCTCGCGCTCGAACTCGTCTCGACGCCTTCGTTCACGGGCTCCGAGCAGGCGGCTGCGGAGCTGATGCGCGACGTGCTCGAGGAGATAGGCCTCTCGGTGCAGTGGCAGCAGGTCGAGGACGGCCGCGCGAACGTGCTCGGCACCTGGGCGGGCGCTGGCGGCGCGCCGACGCTCATGTTCAACGGCCATCTCGACACGTCCTACTCCGGACGTGAGCCGTGGCTGCAGGGCATCCCCGGCTTCCAGCCGGACGCGTTCGAGCGCGACGGGCGGATCTATGGCCTCGGGATCTCGAACATGAAGGGTGCGCTCGCGTGCTACGTCGAGGCGGTGCGCTCACTCCTGGACGACGGCGTGCGGCTGCGAGGCGACGTGATGATCGCCGCGGTCGCGGGCGAGATCGAGAAGACGCAGCAGGGCGATGCGCAGGGCGCGGAATACCGTGGATATGCAGCGGGTTCGCGCTACCTCGTCGGCCACGGCGGCGCGGCCGACATGTGCATCCTGGGCGAGCCGACCGAGTCGAAGCTCGTGCTTGCGCACTTTGGCTCCCTCTGGCTGCGGCTCTCGACCCACGGCCCGTTCGTGCACACGGCCTTCAGCGAGGGGCGACGCGACGAGAACTCGATCGTGAAGATGCAGCCCGTGCTCGCGCGGGTGCTCGAGTGGCTGCCGTTCTGGGAGGACGAGATGTCGTACGGCGACGTTCGCGGGGTAGCGAATGTCGGCTCGATCGAGGGCGGCTTCGGCTGGCGCGCGTCGCGGACGCCGCACCGCACCGACCTCTACCTCGACCTGCGCGTGCCGCCGGACGTCCCGATGGCCGACGCGCGGCGGAAGGCGCTCGAGTTCGCGCGTTCGCTCGACGGCGTCGAGGCGGAGGTGTACGTCACCGCGCCCGGCGCCGAGATCGAGGAGTCGCACCCGCTCGTGCGTGGGCTGGAGGAGGCGCACGCGGAGGTGTACGCCGAGCCTCCCGAGCGCGACGTCACACGCTGGTTCTCGGACGCGTCGGTGCTCACCCGATACGGCATCGCCACCGTGAACTACGGGACGTCGAGCGGCCTTCCGGACGCCGAGCTCGGCGAGAACCTGTCGGTCGAAGGCCTCGTGAAGACCGCGGACGTGTACGCGCGCGCGGCGATGAAGATCTGCGGGGTCGCATGAGCTGGACGTGCCCGAAGTGCGGCCGCACGTTCGCGCGTACCAAGCAGAGCCACAGGTGCGGCACGTGGACGGTCGAGCAGCACCTCGAGGGCGCCGACGAGCGCGCTCTCGACCTGTACCGGCGGTTCGTCGCGATCGTGGAGGAGTCGGGACCGTACGAGCTCGCCCCGACCGCACGCCAGATCGGGATCCGCGGCTCGCGGCGCATATTCGCCGGCGTTAGGCTGACCAAGCGTGGGCTCGAGGGCTACCTCGACCTCCCGCGCCACGTCCAGAGCCCGGTCTTCCATCGCGCCTCGCCGTACACGAAGAAGCTGAGCGTCCATCGCTTCGTCGTCGAGCGGCCGGAGCAGCTCGAGGGCGAGTTCGCCGACTACGTTCGCGAGTCGCACGCGGTCGGGCGGAGCGAGGCGTGAAGGCGCTCGACGACTTCCTGCCCGTCTACGAGTTCGTGGAGCGGCACTCGCTCGCGATCGACGCGCCGGCCGGGCGCATCGACGCAGCGTTCCGCGCGGTGTCGATCGCCGACATCTCCATTGCCCGCATGCTCTGGTGGATGCGACGACTCGGCCGACCGTCCGGAGACATGACGAAGCCGTTCGTCAGCAGCGAGCTTCCGGGGCTCGTGCTCGAGGACGTCCCCGGCGAGGGGATCGTGCTCGGCCTCACCGGGCAGTTCTGGAAGATTCGCGGCGGTTACCGCGACCCGACGCGCCCGCGCACGGCTGACGAGTTCGTCGAGTACGCCCGGCCCGACATGTGCAAGGCGGTCATCGACTTCCGGGTCGGAGACGCCTCGCTCTCGACCGAGACACGAGTGCACATCGCCGACCCGGCCGCACGCCGCAAGTTCCGCGGCTACTGGCTCGTCATCCGGCCGTTCAGCGGGCTCATCCGGATCTTGTTTCTCCGAGCCGCGCGGCAACGCGCGGAGGCGCCGGCATGAAGCTCGTCTCGTTCGGCGACGATCCGCGGGTCGGAAGACTCGAAGGAGACGAGATCGCGGCCCTCGACGTGACGACGATGCGCGAGTACTTCGAGCGGGGCGGTGCAGACGAGACCGGCGAGCGCGTCCCACTCGCCGAGACCCGCCTGCGTGCGCCGATCGTTCCCAAGAAGCTCCTGCACACGGCCGGGAACTTCCGCGAACACGAGGAGGAGTCCAAGCGCGTCGGCTGGTCGCACGAGATCGCGCCCTGGATCGTCTTCTTCCAGAACGTGGACGCGATCGTCGGCCCCGACGAGCCGGTCGTCTACCCCGA
Source organism: uncultured Actinomycetes bacterium (assembly GCA_963765175.1). Lineage (GTDB taxonomy): Bacteria > Actinomycetota > Thermoleophilia > Gaiellales > Gaiellaceae > GMQP-bins7. The sequence continues at coordinate 73,448 of CAVXUY010000012.1, read as the reverse complement.
GCACCTGACCGAGGAGCTCGATTACGAGCTCGAGCTCGCAGTCGTGATCTCGAAGGAGGGGAAGTGGTTCCCGCCGGAGGAAGGCGCCGGCTACATCGGCGGGTACGTGATCTTCAACGACATCACCGCGCGCGACATCCAGCGGCGCGAGATGCGCTCGGGCGTCTTCTCGTTCTGCAAGGCGATCGACACGTTTTGCCCGCTCGGCCCGTGGATCGTGACCCCGGACGAGATCCCGGACCCGCACGACCTCGCGATGGAGCTCCGCGTGAACGGCGAGCCGCGCCAGACGTCGCACTCGGGGCGCATGAGCGTGACGATCCCGGAGATCCTCAGCCACTACTCCGCGCTCGGCTACTCGGCCGGAGACGTCGTGTCCACGGGAACCGTGTCCGGAGTGGCCGGGTTCTCGGCGGACGCGGCCTCGCTGTACCTGAAGCCGGGCGACGTGATGGAGGCCGAGATCGAGCGCATCGGCGTCCTCCGCAACCCCGTTGTCTCCTGGGAGGAGGCGCACGGCGAGCCCGCGCCTCCGCGGGTGCGCTGGTAGCGTCGCGAGAATGGACGACGAGTTCCGCGTCGAGGTCGAGCTCGACGACGACGAGCACGGATATTCGATCGGCGAGCACCTGCGGGCGCTCGATCTCGACGACGACGCACGCGACCGGCTCGGCTCGAACGTGCTCGTCACGCGCGACGGCTCGCGACTGTTCCTGTACGCCGCGAGCGAGCCGCAGGCGCGCGAGGCGGAGCGCGTCGTGCGGGAGCTCGTCGCCGCCGACGAGCTGACCGCCGAGATCGGCGTCACGCGCTGGCATCCGATCGAGGAGGAGTGGAAGGACGCGTCGATCCCCCTGCCCGTGACGCCCGAGGAGGAGCAGGTGGAGGAGGCCGCGCGCGACGCCGCCGAGGCCGAGGAGGCGCGTGCCGAGGGCCGCTACGACTGGCAGGTCGTCGCGCACCTGCCGTCGCGAGACGAGGCCATGGAGCTCGCGGCCCGTCTCGAGGAAGAGGGGATCCCGACGCTCCGGCGCTGGCGCTACGTCGTCGCGGGTGCTGTGTCCGAGGACGAGGCGTTCGCCCTCGCCGACCGCCTGCGCGCCGAGCTCCCCGAGGACGCGGACGTCCGCGTCGACGTCGATCTCTCCGACGTCGAGCGCGGCCCGTTGCAGTTCCTCCCCTACTGAGGCCGCCTGCGGCCACCCAGCCGTAGGATCGTCTCGTGGCCTGGCCGCGGGACGACGCGAAGCTCGAGCGCGTGCGCGGGCTCATGGGCGAGCGCGGGCTCGACGCGCTCGTCGTGCGGGCACCCGACAACGTCCTCTACCTGACGAATTTCTGGGGGATGAAGGGCTACGACGCGTGCGTCTTCCCGCGCGAGGGCGAGCCCGTGCTGATCTGTCTCGAGGCGTCGGCGGAGGACGCGGGGCGCATGGCCTGCACCGGCGACGTGCGCTTCTTCCGCGGCTACGACCCGAACGACCCGCGCCCGCCGACCGCGCGCGTGCTCGAGCTCGCGAAGGCGGCCGCGGCGGAGCACGGCCGCGTCGGGCTCGAGCTCTCACTCGGGACACAGGCGGCGGACCGGATGGTCGGCGAGCCGACGACGTTCACGCGCGAGTGGTTCATGGCGTTCGGCGAGGTCGAGGACGCGACCCCGCTCCTCGCCGAGGCGCGCGCGGTCAAGACCGAGCAGGAGATCGAGCGCATGCGCCTTGCGAACGAGATCGCCGCCGCCGCGATGGAGCACTGCCGCCTGATCCTCGAGCCCGGGATGACCGAGGCCGAGATCGCGGCGGAGTGGGAGGGCTTCGTCCACGGCGAGGGGACGGGCTGGAAGGGGAAGGTCGACCTCGCGCTCGGCTTCTCGCTGGTGTGGTCCGGGCCGGGGATCAAGACATTCACGGCGACGACTGCGCGCCCGGTCGTCGAGGGCGAGCCGACGCTGTTCGAGATCTGGGTCTGCGCCGACGGCTACTGGTGCGACCACACGAAGAACCTCGTCGCGGGCGAGCTGACTCCGCGCTACGTCGTGCTCGAGGAGGGGCTCATGGCGGTGTACGAGGACGCGATCGCGTTCTCGCGGCCCGGCGCGAGCCTCCCCGAGCTCGACCGGCGCATCCGGGCCGGCATCGACGAGCTGGGCTTCCCAGGTCAGCCTTCACATCCGATCGCGCATGGCGTCGGCGCGCGCGCGCACGAGCCGCCGTACGCGCACCAGGCCGGCGGCGGCGAGGTCGCCGAGGGCATGGTTCTTGCAATCGAGCCAGGATGCTATATAGAAGGCGGCGGCGGGCTTCGCGTCGAGGACAACTTCCTCATCACCGCGGACGGTGCCGAGAAGCTGTCGCCGTTCCCGGACGGGATCGTTGCTTGCGGTTGACGAGGGCGAGGCGAGCCTCGCCCCTACGGACCTCGAGGCGACCACGGCGGTGTAGGGGCGAGGCTTGCCTCGCCCTCGTGCGCCCGCTCCTCGTCCGGCGATGAGATAGTCCAGACATGACCCTCGACCGCTCGAAGCTCTGGACCGGAGACCTGAACGAGAAGGCGCTCGAGCCGCAGCCGCGCTCGACGATCGGGCTCTACGACACGACGTTGCGGGACGGCGAGCAGACGGTCGGCGTCGTGCTGACGCCGGTCGACAAGCTCGAGATCGCGACCGCGCTCGCCCGAGCCGGCGTCGACCGGATCGAGGCAGGCTTCCCGCGCGTCTCCGAGGACGACGCCAACGCGATCGCGCTCATCCTCGGCGCCAACCTCGACGCCGAGATCTGGGGCTTCTCGCGGGCCGTCCAGGCCGACGTCGAGGCGCTGGTCGAGCTCGGGCTGACCGCTTCGGTGATCGAGAGCCCGCTCTCGGACGGCAAGCTCGCAGCGCTCGGAGTGTCGCGCGAGACGATGCTCGAGCGCATCCGCTCGGCCGTCTCGTTCGCTGCCGGGCGAGGGATCACGGTCTGCTTCTTCGGTGTCGACTCGACGCGCGCCGACCTCGAGTTCGTGCGGGTCGCTTACGAGAGCGCGGTCGAGGCGGGCGCGGCGGAGGTGGCCGTCGTGGACACGCTCGGGATCGCCTCGCCGGAAGCGGCCGCGTTCCTTGTCAACGAGGTCGTCGAGCGGCTCCACTACGAGATCCCGGTGCACTGGCACGGCCACGACGACTTCGGGCTCGCCACCGCGGCAGCAGTGGCAGCGGTCCAGGCCGGAGCCACTTGGGTGCAGGGCACGGTGAACGGCATGGGGGAGCGCGCGGGGAACGCCGACCTCGTCGAGGTCGCGCTCGCGCTCGAGGCGCTGTACGGAATCCCGACGCGGCTCGAGCTCCACCAGGCGCGCGAGCTCTCGCAGCTCGTGCAGCGACTCGCCGGGACGCCACTGCCGCCGTGGAAGGCGGTCACCGGGGACAACCTTTTCACGCGTGAGTCGGGCGCCGTCGCGGCGCAGTTCCACGACCCGCCGGCGATCGAGCCCTACGCCTCCGAGCTCGTCGGGGCGAACCGTGGAGTGGTCCTCGGGAAGAAGAGCGGGCTCGACTCGATCCGGATCAAGGTGGAGGAGCTCGGCCTCGACGTGCCGAGCGAGCGCTACCCGGAGCTGCTCGAGGCGGTCAAGGAGGCAGGCACCAAGAAGCGTGGGATCGTCGCAGACGCGGAGTTTCGCCGGCTCGCGAACCGGACGCGCGAGGAGCCGAGTATTGACTGACGTGAGGCTGCACGAGATACTCGACGGCATGGTGGGCCGCGCTGCGGCGCCGGGGAGACGCGCCCCAAAGCATGATCGAGTGCACGAGTGATCGAGCGGATCTGCGTGGTCGGTGGGGGCGTCATCGGCAGCCTCCTCGCCGGTCATCTCGCGCAGGTCTCCGAGGTGTCGGTCCTCACGCGTCGGCGCGAGCACGCAGACGCGCTGAACCGTGAGGGGCTGCGCGTGAGCGGGAAGCGCGAGCTGCACGCGGAGATCGTCGCCTCGACCGACCCGGCCGAGCTTCCGCCTCCTGACGTCGGCATCGTCGCGACGAAGGCCGGCGGGCTTCGCGCCGCGATGCGGACGCTCGAGGGTCACTTCCCCGACTCGGCGATCACGACCGTCCTGAACGGGCTCGGCGCCGAGGAGATCGTCCGCGAGCACGGGGATTGGCCGATCATCTCCGGCGTGACCTTCATGAGCGGGACGCGTCACTCGGACACGCACGTCGAGTACATCCTCGACACGGAGACATGGCTCGGCCCGTACGAGGACACGCCGTTCGAGCTCGTGCAGGAGCTCGCGGACACGATCGTCGCCTCGGGACTGAAGGCGGAGGCGCTGCCCGATCTCCGTCCGGCGCAGTGGTCGAAGCTCATCTTCAACGCGTCGGTGAACCCGGTCGCGGCGCTTACCGGCCTCCCGCACGACCCGCACTTCGCGGCGGAGGCGGAGCCGGACGATCTCGGGCATCTCGTGCACGGCCTCGTGGACGAGGGCAAGGCGGTGGCGGCGGCCGTCGCGGTTGCGCTGCACGACGACCCGTGGGAGATGAACGTGCTCGCGACCCAGCGTGGGTCGGCGCATTACCCGTCGATGCTCGAGGACGTCGACGAGCAGCGGCAGACTGAGATCGAGCTCATCACGGGCGCGGTCGTGCGCGAGGCGGAGCGACACGACGTCCCGGTTCCGTTGCACACGGCGCTGTACGCGCTGGTGAAGGGAAAGGAGGCCTCGTGGTGAGCCGTCAGCTTCTCGAGGCAGGCAACCCGTCAAACCTCAGGAGGGTCAAATGACTCGAGCAGGAACAGCCGTGCTCACGCTCGTCGTGGCCACGGCCGTCGCGGCGGTGGCCGTCGCCGGTAGCGGCGCGGCACCGCAGCAGGCGACGACGGTGACCATCGGGTACGCCTACGACAGCGTCGGCTCGATGGCGCCGTTCGACGGACCTGCGCTCGCGACGGCGCGCGACCGGATCGCGCAGGTGAACAGAGGCCAGGGCGTGAATCTCCGGCTGCTCACGTGCAACACGCAGGGCAACAAGCCCGCGGTGGCCAAGTCCTGCGCCGCGCGGCTGCTCGGCCGGGGGGCGCAGGTGATCATGACCACCTGCGACGTCGACCTGGCGGCCCCGGTCGTCCAGGAGTCGATCAACGCGGGCAAGCTCACCGTCGCCCCGTGCATCGGCACCGACCAGATGGGCCCGAAGCGGTTCGGCGCCAAGGGGCGCCTCGCGTTCTCGTACGGCAACGTCGCGCAGGACGAGGGCTCGGCGATGGCGGAGTTCGCCTGGAGGCGCGGCTGGAGGAGCGCCTCGCTTGCGACCGACACCGTCATCGTCTACTTCCGGAACGTCGTCCAGGCGTTCGAGGTCCGCTGGCGCCAGCTCGGCGGACGCGTGGTCACCGAGGAGACGTACCAGTCGGGCAACACGGCGTCGTACCAGAACGTCGTCACGCGGCTGAACGCTCGGGACGCCGACGTCATCGTCACGTCGACCGCCGCGGCGTTCGGCGCGCAGGCGCCGATCATGAGCGGCCTGCGTACGCTCGGGAACAACACGCCGATCCTCAACTCGTGGGCGGGTGACGGCAACTACTGGTACGCGGGTGTGAACCCGAATGTCTCGAACTACTACTACGTGACCTTCGCCTCGGCGTTCGGCGACGACCCGGTCAAGGCCGTGAACGCCCTGGCGAGGCGCAACAGGGCAGCGATCGCGAAGGCCGGCAGCACCGGTGGGTTCGTCACGGGCCCGGCGGCGATCGACGGCATCGTCACGGCGATCCGCCGCACCGGCGGCTCGACGAACGGGGCTCGGCTGGCCGCGGCGATGGAGAAGTTCAGGAACGTGAGCACGCTGTCGGGCAAGGTGAGCTTCTCGCGGCAGCTGCACACGGTGTTCGGGCGGAGGTACCGCGTGATTCGCGTGGAGAACAACCGCCCGCGCGTTCTGACGACGGTGCAGGCCAGGGTCGTTCCGAAGATCAACTGACGCTTGCCCGACGCGGAGCATCCGCAGGAGGCGAGGCGGTCCGGGGCTACGCTCCGGGCCGCCTCCGTCTCGCGCGCGTTCGAGGGCGTACAGGCGCTCCGCGACGTCACGCTCGAGCTGCACCAGCGCGAGGTGCTCGGGCTCATCGGCCCCAACGGCGCCGGCAAGTCGACGCTCGTCAACGTCCTCACCGGGTTCGACCGGCCGGATGCCGGCGCGGTCGAGCTCGAAGGCCGTGACATCACGCGCTGGACGCCGCACCGCCGCGGGAGGCACGGTCTCGCGCGCACGTTCCAGCACAGCAGGTCGTTCCGGGACCTCTCGGTCCGAGAGAACGTCGAAGTCGCGGCGCTCGGCGCCGGAGTCGGTCCGCGAGCTGCACGACGTCGAGCCGACGATCTCCTCGGGCGGCTCTCGCTCACGCCGTATGCCTCCGCGCCCGCGGGCTCGCTCGCCCACGGTGACGAGCGGCGTCTCGGGGTCGCGCGGGCGCTCGCGGCCGAGCCGCGCTTCGTGCTCATGGACGAGCCGGCCGCAGGACTGCCGGAGGCGGAGGTGCCGGAGTTCGCGGCGGTTGTCCGTTCCGTCTGCGAGGAGCACGACGCGGGCGTGCTCCTGATCGACCACAACATGGCGCTCGTGATGGACGTCTGTGACCGGATCCAGGTGCTCGACCACGGTGCGACGCTCGCCGAGGGAGCGCCGCGAGAGATCAGGGCGAACCTCGACGTCGCCGCGGCGTACCTCGGCGAGAGCGCGGTGCACGAGGACGCGGAGTGACCGCGCCCGCGCTGAGCGTCTCGGGACTCGACGTCTCCTACGGCGGCGTCGCGGCCGTTCGCGGGCTCTCGCTGGACGTAGGCGCCTCGGAGATCGTCGGCCTGATCGGCCCGAACGGCGCCGGCAAGTCGACGACACTGCACGCGATCATGGGCCTCGTCCCGAGTCAGGGTGGAGAGGTTGCTCTCGGCGGCGTGAGGATCACGGGAAAGCCGCCGGAGGCGATCGCGCGCTCCGGGGTTGCGCTCGTGCCGGAGGGCCGGAGGCTCTTCGGCGAGCTCACCGTGCGAGAGAACCTCCAGCTCGGGCTCGCGGGCCGGCGCCGCGACGAAACGAACGGCAGCGAGCTCGACGACGTGCACGAGCTCTTCCCGATACTCCGCGAGTTCGCCGGCAGGCAGGCAGGCTCGCTCTCAGGCGGCCAGCAGCAGCAGCTCGCGATCGCCCGGGCGCTCATCGCCCGGCCGTCGGTGCTCCTCCTCGACGAGCCGTCGCTCGGGCTCGCTCCGACCGTCGTCGACCTCGTCTTCTCGACGCTCGAGGCGATCAGGGAGCGTGGCCTCGCCATCCTCCTCGTCGAGCAGCGGGCGCAGCGCACGGTCGCGCTCGCGGACCGGACGCACGTGCTCGCGAACGGCGAGCTCCGGCTGACCCTGACCCGCGACGACGCCGCCGACACCGACCGGATGATCGCGGCCTACCTCTCGTGACCGGCAGCGCGCTCACCGACTTCGTGCGGGACGCCGTCGACCTCCAGGTGCAGGTGGACGCGATCGGGCTCGGCGCGATCTTCGCGCTCATGGCCGTCGGGATCGGCCTCGTGTTCGGCGTGCTCCGGCTCGTGAACTTCGCGTACGGCCAGCTGATCATGGCGGGCGGCTTCACGCTGGCGTTCGCAAGCGAGCGAGGCTGGCCGGTCGCAGTCGGGATCGCGCTCTGCGTCGTCGTCGTGGTGGGGCTGTCGCTGGCCATGGAGCGGGTCGTCTTCCGCCCGCTGCGCGCGCAGTCGCCCGCCGTGATGCTGACCGCGACGTTCGCGGTCGCGTTTCTGCTCCAGTCGATCGCGCTCCTCTGGTTCGGGCCGCTCGGGAAGACGTCGACCTATCTCCTCCAGCTCAACCGGCCGGTATCGGTGGGCGACATCGAGATCCGGAAGATCGCGATCGTCGCGATCGTGACGGCGGCTGTCTGCCTGGCACTGCTCGTCCTGCTGCTGAACCGGACCTCGATCGGGCTGCACATGCGCGCGGCTGCGATGGACTTCTCGACCGCACGTCTCGTAGGCGTGCGTGCGACCCTGGTGAGCGCGGTCGCGGTCGTGCTCGCCGGGATCCTCGCTGCGGTCGTCGCCGTCTTGCTGACCGTGCAGTTTCCGACGGTCACGCCGACGTTCGCGCTGCGGGAGACGATCATCGTCCTCGCCGGCGTCGTCGTCGGCGGCATGAACCGGCTGCCTTCCGCAACGCTCGGAGGCTTCGCGATCGGGTACGTCTCCGGCGTCCTCGGCGCCGCACTCCCGTCCGCGCAGAGCCAGTACCTGCCCTCGGTGGTGTTCGGGCTCGTGATCCTCGTGCTCCTCGTGCGGCCGGGTGGCTTGTTCATTCGCGGCGCGCGGACGGTGGAGCGCGTTTGACGCCTCGCGCGCTCGTGCAACTAGCTGGCCCGGTCGCGCTCGTCCTCGGCGCGGCACTCGTCGGCACGACCGTCACGCGCTCGACGGAGATCTACTTCATCAACGCGCTCGTGTCGGTCGCGATCGTCGTCGCGCTGTACGTCTTCGTCGGGAACTCGGGCGTGCTCTCGTTCGGGCACATCAGCTTCGTCGCGGTCGGCGCGTGGGCGGCCGGAGTGCTCTCGGTGCCGGAGCAGGAGAAGCCCGCGTTCATGCCGTCTCTCTTCGACTTCCTCAGCGACACGACGGTCGGGAACGTGCCGTCGCTCGTCATCGCCGGCGTCGTGGGCGGCGTGTTCGCGCTCCTCGTGGGGCTCCCGCTGATGCGCCTCTCGGGGCTCGCGGCGGGCATCGCGACCTTCGCGGTGCTCGAGATCACGAACAACATCCTCCGCTACTACGAGAAGATCGGCCCCGGCCTCAACACGTTCTCGTCCGTCCCGGAGACCACCGACCTCGATCAGGCGGCGATCGGGGCGCTCGTGGTCATCGTGGCCGCGTATGCGTACCAGCGGAGCCGCTTCGGGAGGCAGCTTCGGGCGACGCGGGAGGACCCGCCGGCGGCGCTTGCGGTCGGGATCTCGATCTACCGGCAGCGGTTGGGCGCGTTCGCGCTCTCGGGCTTCCTCGCCGGGCTCGCGGGCGGGCTGTACGTCCACTTCCTGCCCATCAACGCGGACGTGGTTTATCTCGACCTGACGTTCATCACCCTCGCGATGCTCGTGATCGGGGGCATGACGAGCTTGTGGGGCGCAGTCGTCGGCGCCCTCGCGGTGAGCGCGCTCGACTCCGTCCTCGCGGATGCGGAGAACGGGCTCGACGTCCTCGGGCGGACGGTCGAGGTGCCGGCGGGGACGCGGATCGTCGTCGTGAGCGCGCTGATGGCGCTCGTGCTCATCCTGCGGCCGAGCGGGCTGACCGGCGGCCGGGAGCTGTCGCTCTCGTGGGTTCGGCGCCTCCGCCCTGCGCAGGAGGCGGTCGAGTGAAGGTGTGCGTCGTCGGGTGCGGAGCCGTGGGCTCCCTGTTCGCGGCGAACCTCGCGCAGCTCGACGACGTCGAGGTGTGGGCCTACGACCTCGACCGCGCGCATGTGGACGCGATCAATGCGAGTGGGCTGAGGCTGACCGGGGCCGGGGAGGTCGTCGGTCGCGTGCGCGCGACCTCGGATCCGGGCGAGCTCCCGGCCTGCGACCTCGGGATCGTCGCGACCAAGGCGATGCACACGGAGTCGGCGATCGCGGCCACCGCACCTGCGTTCGCGGAAGGCGCCGTCGCGTCGGTGCAGAACGGCATCGGGAACGAGGAGGTGCTCGCGCGGCACGTCGCGCGCGTCATCCGCGGGACGACGTTTCCGGCGGGGAAGCTGCTCGAGCCCGGCGTGGTTCAGTGGGACGTCAAGGGCGACACCGTGTTCGGTCCGTTCGAGCCCGCTCCCGCGCCGCTCGACGACGTCGAGCGACTCGCCGACGCCTGCACGCGAGCCGGGATGCCGACGAAGGCCGTCTCCGACGCGCGTCCTGCGCAGTGGCGCAAGGTCATCTTCAACGCGGCGACGAACCCGATCGGCGCGCTGACCGGGCTGACGCACGGCCGCGTGTGCGAGCGGCCGGACCTGCGGGCGCTGGTGACGGCGCTCGTAGACGAGGGGAAGGCGGTCGCGGCGGCGCAGGGGGTCGTCCTCGACGCCGACCCGGAGGATCTCATCGACCACGCCGCGCGTCCAGACGTCGCCTACGGGCACAAGGCGAGCATGCTGCAGGACGTGGAGGCCCGCCGCACGACGGAGATCGACGCGCTGAACGGCGGAATCGGCCGCTTCGGCCGCGAGCTCGGCGTCCCGACGCCGCTGAACGACATGGTCACGCGACTGGTCAAAGCACTGGAGGATTCCTGGCGATGAAACGATGACCTGGAACGCCGCCACCGAAACGTCCGCGCGGCGATGGCCGAGCACGACCTCGACGCACTGGTCGTCTCCGGGAGCGAGTATTCGGGTTTCGAAGGCGCGGTCACGTACCTCTCCGGCTTCCAGATCGTGCACCGCTACGCGTACGTCGTCGTCCCTGCCGACGGCGAGGCGTTCGTCGTCTTCCCGAGCGAGGCCCGCTACGTCGGCGAGCACGGGACCGCCGAGCTCGAGCAGGTCTTCCACGACCGGCCGGGCGAGTTGATCGCGGACCGGGGAGCGAGGTGGGGGCGCGTCGGCGTGTACGGGCTCGACTACGTCATGCCGGTGCGGGACTACCGCGCGCTCGAGGGCCTCGAGCTCGTCCCGTTCGACGTCGAGTTCGACCTCGCGCGTGCAGTGAAGAGCGAGGCTGAGCTCGAGTCGGTGCGCGACTCCGTGCGGATCAACGAGCGCGGGTTCGAGGTCTTCCTCGACGCCTACGCGCCTGGTAAGAGCGCGGCCGAGGTCATGGCCGCGGCGGAGGAGTGGTTCGTGGCCGAGGGCTGCGGCCGGCTGACGATGAACATGGTCCTGACCGGGACGGACGCCTTCGCGCGGCCCGAGTTCAAGATCGCGCGCCGCGACGAGTTGCTGGAGGACTTCGTGCTTCCCTCGCTCGAGGTCGCGGGCCCGGGGATGCACTGGGTCGAGGTGTCGCGCGCAATCGCGGACGCGGAGACGGCGCTCTCCGACGACACGCTGCGGATGCTCGAGGCGTACGTGGAGTACTTCGAGGCCGCGCGCTCGTCGCTGCGTCCGGGTGCGACCTGCCACGACGTGCACCGGGCGGTCTCCGCGGGCTTCGTCGAGCGCGGCTACCACCTCGGTCACGTGACCGGGCACTCGATCGGAATGACGATGATCGAGTTCCCGAAGATCGGAGAGGGCGTCGAGACCGAGCTCCGCGAGAACATGGTCTTCTCACTGCATCCGCACGCGATCGCGCCGAACGGGGAGGACTGCCTGTACATGCAGGAGACGTGGCTCGTGACGCCCGAGGGCGGGGCACCGCTGTCGAGTCTGCCGATGCAGGTGTTCACCGTTTGACCCGGCGATGGTTCGAACCCCGCGCCGTGGCTACAATCGAGCGGTGAGCTGGCCGTGGCTCGTGCTGCTCGTCTTCGCGGCCGCACTGGTCGTCGCGGTCGAGTGGCCGCGCCTTGGGCGGCGCTTCGGCGCCGAGGCGCGCCGCGCGCGGCAACGGAAGCAACGCAAGGCGCAGCTACGGGTCGTCTCCGCGGATGACGAGGAGAGCGACGAGTTCATCCGCTCGGTCCAGCACGACCTCGACCAGCTCCCGACGATCGAGGAGCACGACCGCAAGACCTGATTGTGCGCAAGACCGGAATCCCCGAGTGGGGATTCCGGTCGCGCGGTAGAGCAAAGGACCTAAAGGCGGCCGGCTGTCGCGCGGCCGCGTCGCGCCAATGTGCACCTCGATCTACGCTTTTCGCGTGCCCGAGGGAGACGCGATCCACCGCGCAGCGGCGCGCATTCGTCCGCTCGTGGGTGATCGGATCGAGGCGGAAAGCCCGAACCCGCGCGGACAGGCGACCGGTGTCGCGCGGGTGGTCGACGGACGCGTACTCGAGAGCGTCGACGCCGTCGGCAAGCATCTGCTTCTCCGCTTCGAGGGCGGCGTCGTGCTCCGCAGCCATCTGCGGATGAACGGCCGCTGGCGTCTCGAGCCGCGCGGGAGCAAGCGTCGCGGCCGGCCGTGGCTGGTGCTCCGCGGCCGCGAGTGGGAGGCGACGCAGTGGAACGGGCCGGTGCTCACGCTCGAGCGGCGCGCGGTCGCGCACCTCGGCCCGGACCTGCTCGCCGACGGGACGGAGGTCGCGGCCGTGGTCGAACGCCTGCGCCGGAGCGATCAGTCGCGGCTCGTCGGCGAAGCGCTGCTGGACCAGAGGCTCGTCGCAGGCATCGGGAACATGTGGCTGGCGGAGACGCTGTGGGCGGCCCGGGTCAGCCCGTGGCGCCAGGTGGGCGAGCTCTCGGACGCGGAGCTGACGGAGGCACTGACCTGGGCGCGTGACCGCATGCGCGAGTCGGTCGCGGGCAGTCGCCCGCCGAGAAACGTCTACCGGCGAGCCGGCCGATCATGTCCCCGTTGCGGGACGCCGGTCAGTTCCCGCGGCCTCGGCGAGGCCAGTCGCACCGCGTACTGGTGCGAGTCCTGCCAGCCCTCCGATCCAAGCGCTACCGGATCGTGAAGGTCGCCGTGAACACTCGGGTGTTCGGGAGAATGCGTGCGACGTTCTCCGTGTTCTTCGTCTCCTGGTAGTCCGAGACGCGGACCCGGACGTGGTGCACGCCCGCTGCGTACCCGCCCGTCCGGATCCGGACGACCCCGTCCCGGTAGCGCGCGTCCACGCGCTGTCCGTCGACCGACACGACCAGGGAGTCCGGATCTACGCCAGCGCCCGCATCCGTGGCCCCGACGAGCAGCGGCTCGACCGGCTCGCAGCGACCCGCGTGCGCACGCGCAGCCGAGGCGCCTCGACGTCGTTCACCCAGAAGCGGAAGGTGAAGCGCCCCGCTCCCGCCCGGCCCGCGCTGTCGAAGACGATCGCGTACTCGCCGGGGGTCGGCGACAGCGCCCCGGCCGCGGGAACGCCGGTGCGGAACCTGTCGTCGTACGGGTTGTGGTTCACGGGGAGGCCCGCGTACCCGGTCAGGCGGTTCTCGTCGAGCCCGGCCAGCACGCGCGGCTCGACCCGGCTCCCACGGCCGCGGCTCGTGATGACCACGCCGAAGTTCGCGACGCGCCGGTCGAGGCGGAAGCGAAAGACCCGCTCCGGGCCGCGCAGGACGGTCGTGACGCCGACGCCGCCCGGGCTCGCGGGATAGCGGTAGCGCTCGACGAGCGCCGGCCGGCCCCGTGTCGAGCCGCTGAAGACACCGGGTCGCGAGAGCCTCGAAGCACGGTGACGCGCGATCGCCGCGATCGTGACACGGCCCCAGAACGGGATTCGCCGCAGGTCAGCGCCGCGCCGGAGCACGAGGTAGCCGGTGACGTCTCCCTGCGTCGACCGGGGAGGCACGGCAGCTTGGAAGGTCAGGGTGCCCGGCACTGCGACGGTCGCCGGAACGTTCAAGTTCGCCCGCGCGGTCTTCGGCGTCAGCCGAAGCACGGACACCTGCCACTGCCCGGCGCCGCCGCTCGCGTCGTCGAGCCGGATCGTGCGCTCGAGGGTCTTCCCGCGGGCGAGCAGCCCGAGCGAGACGCCGCTCGGCGTCGCGAAGAGGAGCGGCCGGTCGGCTGCCGTCAACGCGGCGACGCCGCCGCCCTGGACGGTCGGGGCCGCGCGCTCACCGTTCAGGTTCAGGCTGTCCACGCCGGTCTGCACGAGCGCCGACTTCACCTGCGCGACCGTCCACGCGGGGTGGCGCTGCACGAGGAGCGCGGCCGCCCCGGCAATGTGCGGCGAGGCCATGCTCGTCCCGGAGGAGCCGGCCCAGCCCTGCGGGACGCTCGAGGTCACGTCCACGCCGGGAGCGGCGACGTCCGGCTTCATCCGGAGCGACAGCGTCGTCGGTCCCACCGAGGAGAAGTCGGCGTGGACCCTCCGTGAGCCCGCGATGTCGACCGCGGCGACCGTGATCGCACGCTCGGAGTTCGCGGGCGACGAGACCGAGCCCGCGCCGAGATCGTTGAAGTCGTTCCCGGCGGCGACGACCGGCACGACGCCCGCGGCAGCCGCCGCGTCGAGGGCGAGTGCGACGACGTCGCGGCGCGGCTCGATCTCGGGCTCGCCGATCGAGAGGTTGAGCACGTCCATCCCGTCCCGCACTGCGGCCTCGATCGCCGCGACGAGCTCGGGCGAGTTCCCGTTCGGGCTGAGGCCGAAGTCGGTGCGCACGAGCGCCTTGTAGTTCCCGATGTACGCGCGCGGGGCGACTCCGGAGAGCGTGGGGCCGCCGCCCGTCTGCGTGCCCGGGTTGCCTGCCGCGATCCCGGCGACGTGCGTGCCGTGGTCGGAGTTCTGGCCGTCGAACGCGAGCCGCGCCTCATGCGTCCGTGCGGTCGGGGGCGCGAACGCGCGCGCGACGATGACCTTCGCGCTCGTGAACCGGCGCTGCCCCTTCGGGAAGCCGGCGGGCATGGTGTAGCCGGCCGGGTTGAAGAACGGGTGCGAGGCGTCGACGCCGCTGTCGATGATCCCGATCTTCACACCCTGGCCCGCGGTGGAGAGCCCGGCGCCCCAGAGCGCATTCGCGCCGATTTGCTGCGGGGTCGAGTCGAGCTGCACGCCGTAGCCGCCGGAGGAGAAGACCTCGCGCACGCCGTCGAGCTTGCGTAGGGTCGGGACCTGCGCCTCGGGGAGCACGACGGAGACTCCATTTGCGACCAGCCGGTAGCGCCACTGCACGTGGGCCTGGGGGAGGATCCTGGTGAGCTCGCGGCGGAACGCCCGCTGCTCGGCGTCGATGCGCGCTCCGCCGGCTGGAGCGTGCGCGAGGGGCGGCGCGGTGAGGTGCACGATGACGTGCGCGCTCGGTCCTCCGCTCGAGGCCAGCTGTTCGCGGCTGTCGCCGAGCGACAACACGGCCAAGCCGAGCGCCAGAAGTGCCGCGGTGCGGGTCATCGAGGAGTGAGACGAACCGGGGCTACAATCGGACGGCCGCGCGGATGTGGCGGAATTGGTAGACGCGCACGGTTCAGGTCCGTGTGCCCGTAAGGGCGTGGAGGTTCAAGTCCTCTCATCCGCATCAGCGCAGTGTGCCGCGGACCGTATTGCGGTCCCGTTGCTTCCGTTCAGCCGGTGAGCACCGCCAGCACGTCGTCCGCGTGCTCATCGGGCTTCACGCGGCGCATGACCTTCGACACGTTCCCGCCCTCGTCGATCACGAAGGTCGAGCGCTCGACGCCCATGTACGTCTTGCCCTGGTACTCCTTCTCGACCCAGGTGCCGTATGCCTCGGACACGCTGTGGTCCTCGTCCGCGAGGAGCGTGAACGGGAGGTCGTACTTGTCCCGGAACTGCGCGTGGCTCTCTGCGCTGTCCGGGCTCACGCCGAGGACGACCGCGCCGCTCCGCTCGAACTCGCCCCAGGCGTCGCGGATGCCGCAGGCCTGAACCGTGCAGCCGGGCGTGTCGTCCTTGGGATAGAAGTAGAGAACGACGGGCTTTCCGCGGAGGGATTCGAGCGAGACCTGCTCGCCGGAGTCCGACGTGAGCGTGAAGTCAGGGGCTGGATTACCTTCCTCGACCAAGGGTGCCTCCGTTCGTCGGGCCGTCGGGGTCGTTCAAGACGGCAGCCATCCCTCGCGGTACGCCGACCGCTCCTCCGGCCCGAAGCGGGTGTAGGCCTCGTCCGGATTCGACGTCTCCTCGAGCACGCTCGCACCGTGCTTCGCCGCCACGTCGTTCACGGCGTAGACGACCTCGAAGCCGCCCGCGCGGCTGCCGGCCATGACGATCACGCATGGCCCGTCACCGGCGCCGACGAAGGTGTGCTTCGTCCACGGCGGGCAGTGGACGAAGTCCCAGGCCTTCAGGTGGCGCTCCTCACCTTCGATCACGAGCACACACTCGCCGGAGACGACGAGGAAGCCCTCCTGACCCCGCTCGCCGTGGTAGAGGCCGCGCTGACCGGGCGAGAGAATCTGGATGCGGAAGCCGAGGTCGGTCCACTCCTGCCGCCCTTCGAAGTCAGTGTCCTGCCCGCGCTCCTCGCTTCGGATCCATGAGACGTCGCGCGCGTTGGCTACGAACCAGCCCTCGCTTTCGACCACCAGCCCAGCCTCGGTCTTCTTCAGCTCTGCCTCGGGTACGGAGGACGTCGGTGCGGGCTTGCGTTCCTCGATCACGCGCATCGCTCCTCGGTAGGGTGCGGCGCGATGGTATCCGCGCACGTGGTCCTCGGCGTTGCGGTGGTCGCGATCTGCGTCGGTGCCGCCATTCTCGGCTTCGTCGCCTATCGCCGGCGCGGAAGCGCCGGTCCGCTCGTCGCGCATGCGCTCACGCTCGCGCAGACCGCGCTGATCGCGGAGGCGGGGCTCGGTCTGCTGCTCCTGTCGGACGGGCGGCGCGCGCCGGACCGCCTCCACTACACGTACGGCGCGCTCGCGCTCGGCGTCGTGCTCTCGCCCTGGTTCTACGCGCCGGGAGAGGGGCCGAGGCGGCTGCTCTGGTTCGCGGGGACGACGCTCGTCGCGGGGGCACTCGGCGTGCGGGCGTTCATGACCGGGTCATGAGGCGGCTCTGGGACAGGATCCCGCCCATCGCCCGCGGCATCGGGATCGTCGCGCTGATCGCGGCAGTCGTGGTCGTGCTCCAGCTTCAGGCCGTGGTCGCAACGGTCGGCGGTCTCCTCCAGATCGCGTTCTTCCTCGCGATCGCGTTCTTCCTCTTCCTCCTCTGGCGCGAGCGACGCGGCGACTTCGAGGTGTGGTCGGACTGGAACCGCAGGCTCTTCTACGCGGCGGTCATCCTCGCGGTGGTCGCGATCGGGCTCTTCATCGGCTACGGGCTCCCCGGGAGCCGGGACGCGCTCGCGCTCGTGCTCACGATCGCCGCTTGCGCCTTCGTCGTCTTCCGGACGTGGCGTCTCGAGCACCGGTACTGAACGAAGTCCGGCGTGCTGACGCCGCGACCCTCGGGGCTACGCTAGCCGGGAGATGCAAGAGCAGCTCCAGGAGAAGCTGAAGACGCTGCCGCGCGGGCCGGGGGTCTACCTCTTCCGCGACCGCGACGGCGAGGTCCTCTACGTCGGCAAGGCGAAGACGCTGCGCACCCGCGTTCGCAGCTACTTCCAGCGCGGCGACACCCGCGCGGGGATGGTCCAGCTCGTCGGGTTGATCGCCGACGTCGAGGTGATCGTGACCCGCACCGAGGCGGAGGCGCTCCACCTCGAGCAGAACCTCGTGAAGCGCTACCGGCCGCCGTTCAACGTCCGGCTGCGCGACGACAAGTCGTTCCCGTACATCGCCGTGACCCTGACGGACGAGTACCCGCGGGTCATGTTCACGCGGGAGAGGCATCGCCGCGGGACCGTCTACTTCGGCCCGTACGCGAACGCGAAGAAGGTGCGGGAGACGCTCGACGTCCTCAACCGCGTGTTCAAGTTCAGGCCCTGCGAGGGGCCGAAGCCCGGCCGGCACTCGGGCATTCCCTGCCTCGACTTCCACATCGACCGCTGCTTCGCGCCCTGCGTCGGAGAGATCTCGACAGGAGGACTACGCGCAAGTGATCGACGGTGTCGTCGGATTCCTGTCCGGTGACACGAAGCCCATCCAGCGCGAGCTCGAGGCGCGGATGCGCGAGGCGGCGGCAGACGAGCGCTTCGAGGAGGCGGCCCGGTATCGGAACCGGCTCAACTCCATCAGGCACCTCGCCGAGCGCCAGGCGACCGAGCAACGCGCGGTCGGGACGGTCGACGTCATCGGGCTCGCGATCGACGGCGACTGCGCGGCGGTGCAGATCTTCCCGCTCCGCGACGGGAAGATGATCGACCGCTACGGCTTCCACCTCGAGAACGTCGTCGAGAACGACGAGCTGGCAGTGCTGGAGGCGTTCGTCGTCGAGTACTACGGGTCGGCGCCGAGCATCCCGCCACAAGTGCTCGTTCCGGTGGGGCTCAAGGATACGGAGGCGATCGCCGAGTTCCTGAGCGAGCGGCGCGGGTCGCGGGTGGAGGTGCGTGCGCCGGCGCGCGGCGAGAAGCGGCGGCTCGTCGAGCTCGCGGTCGAGAACGCGCGCCTCGCGCTCGACGCGGACACCGCCAACCGGGAGGCGCAGCGGCTCCGGCGTATCGCAGCGCTCGAGGAGCTGCGCGAGTGCCTCAACCTCGAGAGCCTGCCGCTGCGGATCGAGTGCTTCGACATCTCGAACATCCAGGGCGAGTCGATCGTCGCCTCGATGACCGTATTCGTGGACGGGCGGCCGCGGAGCTCGCACTACCGCACGTTCGGGATTCGCGGCCTCGACGGGCAGGACGACGTCGGTGCGATGCGCGAGGTGGTCTCGCGGCGGTTCCAGCGCCTACGCTCCGAGGAGGTCGACGAGAGCTTCTCCTGCATGCCGAACCTCGTGGTCGTGGACGGCGGCAGGGGCCAGCTCGCGGCCGCGCTCGCGGCGATGGAGGAGCTGGACCTCCCACGCGTCGCCGTGATCGCGCTCGCGAAGCGCGAGGAGGAGGTGTTCGTCCCGGGGGCGTCGGCACCGATCCGCCTCGACCCGCACGGGCCCGGGCTCCAGCTGCTGCAGCGGATCCGGGACGAGGCGCACCGGGTCGCGCTCCGCTTCCACCGCAAGCGCCGAGGGTCGAAGTCGATGGAGACGATCTTCGAAGGGCTCGTCGGCGTCGGCCCGGCGCGGAGGCGCGCGCTGCTTCGCCACTTCGGCTCCGCCGAGCGGTTCCTGGACGCGTCGCAGGAGGAGCTCGAGGGCGTCCCCGGCCTCCCGCAGAAGACTGCGCGGGCGCTGTACGCCCAGCTCCACAAGGCCGGCCCCTCGTAGGGCGAGGCGTGCCTGACCCTACGGGCTCCGCGCGTTGATCGCATCCGAGTAGCGGAAGGTGCGCAACGTCAGCGCGATCGCGGTGAAGCCGACGACGACGTTCGTCGCGACCGTCGTCAGCTTCGCGCCGACGCTGAACGCGAGCAGGTCGGAGGACGAGACCGCGCCCTGGAAGACGTAGAGGAGGAACGCCTGCTCGGTGCCGATGCCCGCCGGCGTCAGCGGGATGAGCGTCGCGACGCTCGAGGACACCTGCACGAGGAGGACGTTCTCGAGGGACTGCGGGATGCCGAAGGCGTCCAGCAGGAACCAGATCGTCACGAGACGCAGCGCCCAGTCCGCGGCCTGCCACGCGGCCACCGTGCGCAGGTACCGCGCCGGGCTGCGGAGGACGGCGACTCCCTGCCGCACGCGGTCGCGGAAGTTCGCGACGTGCCCGCTGATCCAGTACCCGACGGCGAAGAGCGCAATCAGGAAGCCCGCGAGCACCAGCTCGGCGGTGAGCGGACGGTCGAGCAGCCAGGCGAAGTCGAAGCTTGCGAGGTTCGGGAGGTCGCCGAAGCCGGGCAGCGCGTCCTGCGTGAGCGCCGCCCACGCCAGGAGGCTTGCCGCAGCCGCGATGTCGAAGATCGTGAGCACGAGCGTGCTCGAGACGATTGTCGTGTACGTGCTCCCCTCGACCGCGCGGTGCGCGATCACGACGCGGACGGCGTCGCCGGCGCGGATAGGGACGATCGCGTTCACGCCGACTCCCGCGAGATAGGCGCCGAAGATCGGGAGCCGGGCGACCTGCTGCTTCGGATACGCGGCCGCGAGGACGTTCCGCCAGGCCAGGCTCGTGCACCCGAGCCGCGCGACGTGCGCGACGATCGCGAGCAGCATGGGCAGGACCTCGATCGACGTCAGCTGATCGAGGAAGGCATCGATCCCGTCGAGGACGCGGGCCATGCGCCTCGGCGGGCTCGCTCAGCCTCTAGCTCGGCCGGTCGCCGTCGGGGCCGAGGAACGGATACCGGTAGTCGGTCGCCGGGACGAAGGTCTCCTTGATCGTGCGCGGCGAGACCCAGCGAATGAGGTTCCACATGGAGCCGGCCTTGTCGTTCGTCCCGCTCGCGCGCGAACCGCCGAACGGCTGCTGTCCCACGACCGCGCCCGTCGGCTTGTCGTTCACGTAGAAGTTGCCGGCCGCGTAGCGCAGCGAGTCCTGCGCCTCCTCGATCGCGGTGCGCTCGGTCGCGAAGACGGCTCCAGTGAGGCCGTACGGCGCGGTCTGGTCGACCAGCTCGAGCGTGTCGCCCCAGCGCTTCTCGTCGTACACGTACGCGGTGACGATCGGGCCGAAGAGCTCGTCGCGGAGGAGGCGGAAGCCCTTGTCCTCGGTCGTGATCACCGTCGGCTGCACGAAGTAGCCCTCGGAGTCGTCCGCCTCGCCGCCCGTGAGGATCTCGGCGCCTTCCGACCGCGCCTCGGCGATCGCGTCCGCGTGGGTCTTGAACGCGCTCGAGTCGATGACCGCGCCCATGAAGTTCTCGAAGTCGGAGACGTCGCCCATCTTGATCGTGCCGACGTCCTCCACGAGCCGCTCCTTCACCTCGGGCCAGATGTTCGACGGGATGTAGAGGCGCGAGGCCGCGGAGCACTTCTGACCCTGGTACTCGAACGAGCCGCGCACGATTGCCGTTGCGACGGCTTCCGCCTCGGCGGAGGGGTGCGCGAGGATGAAGTCCTTGCCGCCGGTCTCGCCGACGATGCGCGGGTAGTTCCGGTACGAGCCGACGTTCGAGCCGACCGTCTCCCACATGCCGTTGAAGACCTCCGTCGAGCCCGTGAAGTGGATCCCCGCGAGCTCGGGGCTCGCGAGCGCGGCGCTCCCGATGCTCGCGCCGGAGCCGTAGACGAGGTTGATCACGCCGTCCGGGAGGCCCGCGGCCTGCAGCAGGCGCATGAGGTAGTACGCGGAGACCGCGGCCGTCGACGCCGGCTTCCAGACGACCGTGTTCCCCATCAGCGCGGGGGACGTCGAGAGGTTGCCTCCGATGGCCGTGAAGTTGAAGGGGCTGACGGCGAAGACGAAGCCCTCGAGCGGGCGGTACTCCATCCGGTTCCACGTCCCGGTCGGGGAGTACGGCTGCTCGGCATAGATGCGCGTGACGTACTCGACGTTGAAGCGCCAGAAGTCGATCAGCTCGCAGACCGCGTCGATCTCGGCCTGGTGAGCGGTCTTCGACTGGTTGAGCATCGTCGCCGCGTTGAGCGTCTGCCGCCAGGGGCCGGCGAGGAGCTCGGCCGCGCGCAGGAAGACCGAGGCGCGCTCGTGCCAGGGCATGCGCGACCATTCGTCGTGGGCGTCGCGGGCGGCGTCGATCGCCTGCTGGACGTGCTCGGGGCCGCCCTTCGCGACGTCGGCGAGGATGTGGCTCTTGCGATGCGGCATGACCGCCTCGAACGTCTCTCCCGACACGACGTCCTTGCCGCCGATGACCATCGGGATCGAGATCCGCTCCAGCTCCATCTCGCGCAGGCGGGCCTGAAGCTCCTCGCGCTCGCGTGAGCCGGGTGCATAGGACTTCACGGGCTCGTTCACGGGCGGCGGCGGCTTGAAGATCCCGGGAGCGCTCATGGGCCCGATTGTATGGTCGGCGGGATGCGCGCGGCGAGGACGGAGTACGCGGTTCCGGGGTGGGGGGTGGGCGAGCTCTGGACGGGCGACGGCGTCGTGCTCGCGCACGAGTTCGCCTTCGAGCCCGAAGCGGGTAGCCGCGCCGGCGTTGCCGCGGTCCGCGCTTCGCGTGCGCGCGACGATGTCAGTGCACGCCCCCCCAAGGGGGCGCACGGCCCCCCAACAGGCACGGTACCGGGGGAGTCCGCACATCTGGATCACGACTTCGTGCCAGCTTCGGAACGGGAGGGGCGCCGCTCAGGCGCTGGTCTCGCGAGCTCAGGCGATCTCGACCCCGGCGGCCTCGTCGAGCGCTTCGCCGCCTTCTTCGCCGGCGAGGATCCCGGGCTCGACGACGTCCCCGTCGACCTGAGCTGGGCGACGCCGTTCCAGCACGCGGTCGCCCTGACGCTCCGCGCGGTACCGCGCGGCGAGGTCGTCAGCTACGGCGAGCTCGCCGCACTCGCCGGCTACCCCGGAGCCGCCCGCGCGGCCGGCAGCTTCTGCGCCCACAACCGGCTCATGCTCCTCGTCCCGTGCCACCGCGTGGTCGGAGCGACCGGGCTCGGCGGCTACGGATCGGCCGGCCTCGGCGTCAAGCGCCGCCTCCTCGAGCTCGAGGGCGTGCGCCTGTGACCTCCGAGGACGTTCGCGAGGAGCTCGCCCGCATCGCCCCGGAACGCGCGTGCGACCGGCTCGCCGAGCTCTCGGCGCTCTTCCACGCCGCCGGCAGCCTCCACCTCCACGGCCGGGGCGGCTGGTCGCTCCACCTCGACCTCGGGAGCGGAGCCGCCGCCCGCCGCGCCTTCCGGCTGCTCCGCGACGAGGAGATCCGCTCGGAGATCCGGACCTACCGGCGGCGCGCCTTCGACCGCGCGACCCGCTACCAGCTCCACGTCGACGGCACCGCCGATGCCCTTCGAGCGTTCGTCGCCGCAGGCGTCCTCGACCGCCGGCACGCGCCCCTCGAGCGCCCGCCGCGCCGTGTCGTCGCCAGAGCGTGCTGCCGCGCGGCCTACCTCCGCGGCGCGTTCCTCGGCGGCGGCTCGCTCTCGGTGCAGCGCTCCCCGCACCTCGAGCTACGCACGGCCACCGCGGACTCCGCACGGTTCCTCGCGCGTGTCGCCGAGGAGCACGAGATCCGCCTCGTCGTCGTCGAGCGCCCGACCCACGCCGCCGCGTACGCGAAGAGCTGGGACGCGATCGAGTCCGTGCTCGCGCTCGCGGGCGCCGCGGAGTCCGTGCTCGCGCTCGAGGAGCGCGCAGTCGTCGCGGCTACGAGCGAGCGCGCGAACCGCCTTGCGAACGCCGATCACGCGAACCTCGTCCGCACGAGCGCCGCCGCGCGGCTGCAGCTCGAGGCCGTCGCGACGCTCGCCGCCGACGGCCGCCTGCATAGGCTCCCGACCCGGCTTCGCGAGGCCGCGGAGCTCCGCCGCCGCCACCCGTCCGACTCGCTGCGCGAGCTCGCCTCCCGTACCGACCCGCCGGCCTCGAAGGCGGCCATGCACCGCCGCCTGCGGCGACTCGAGGAGCTTGCGGGCGCGTAGGGGCGACACTTGTGTCGCCCTCCCGAGCCACCGACAGCCGAGGGCGAGGCGAGCCTCGCCCCTACGAGATCCTTAGACTCGGCGCGAGACCACGAATCGAGGGACGGAGGCCAGAGAGATGGGGATTCGCGTCGGCATCAACGGGTTCGGCCGCATCGGCCGGAACTTCTTCCGCGCCCAGCACGCGCTCGGCTCGGACATCGAGATCGTCGCGCTGAACGACCTCGGGGACGCGAAGACGATGGCCCACCTGCTCAAGTACGACTCCAACCTCGGCCCGTTCGCGGGCGAGGTCGAGCTCGGCGACGGTGTCCTCCGCGCCGCGGGAGAAGAGGTCAAGATCCTCTCCGAGCGCGATCCGGCCGCGCTCCCGTGGGGCGATCTCGGCGTCGACGTCGTGGTCGAGTCCACCGGCATCTTCACGAGCCGCGACGGCGCGCAGAAGCATCTCGACGCCGGCGCCAGGAAGGTCGTGATCTCGGCTCCGGCGACCGATCCCGACATCACGATCGTGCTCGGCGTCAACGACGACACGTACGACCCCGAGTCGCACCACATCGTCTCGAACGCGTCCTGCACGACGAACTGCGTGGCGCCGATGGCGAAGGTGCTGCACGAGCTCGGCGAGATCCAGTCGGGCTTCATGACGACGATCCACGCGTACACGAACGACCAGGTGATCCTCGACTTCCCGCACAAGGACCTGCGCCGCGCGCGGGCGGCCGCGATCAACCTCATCCCGACCTCCACCGGCGCCGCAAAGGCGATCGGAGTGGTCATGCCCGAGCTAAAGGGGAAGGTCGACGGCATCTCGGTACGCGCGCCGGTGGCGACGGGCTCGATCACCGATCTCGTCGTCTCGCTCGGGCGCGAGACGAGTGTGGACGAGGTCAGCGGCGCATTTCGCGCGGCGGCCGATGGGAGCCTCGCCGGGCTCCTCCAGTACGCGGAGGACCCGATCGTCTCGACCGACATCAACGGCAGCGCCTACTCGTGCATCTTCGACAGCGAGCTGACGATGGTGCACGGCAGCATGGTCAAGGTCTTCGGCTGGTACGACAACGAGTGGGGTTACTCGTGCCGCCTCGTCGACCTCATCGGCCGGCTCCTGCCATGACGCAACGCGCCGGCTCGTCGACGTGATCCCCAAGCTCCTACCCCATTGAGGCGCCCAGGCGAAACCGGCACAGCTCCCGGGCCGGAGGCCGGGTTCCCCGGCCGGGAGGCGTGGTGTACCGGGCTGCGCGACGCCGCCCGGAAGGAGGGGGCTCGTGGGGGAACCATGGGTTCCCCCACGCTATGACCCGGCCGCGGTCGGTTCGCGACGCCGACGTCGCGCGGGAAGCACGTCCTCGTCCGCGCCGACCTCAACGTCCCGCTCGAGGACGGGCGCGTCGCCGACGACACGCGCATCCGCGCTTCGCTCCCGACCCTCGAGCTGCTCCTCGAACGCGATGCGGCGACCGTCGCCGTCTGCTCGCATCTCGGGCGGCCGAAGGGCGAGGATCCCGCGTTCTCGATGGCGCCGGTCGCCGAGCGCCTGCGCGAGCTGCTTCCCGACGAGCGCGTCGAGGTGCTCGAGAACACGCGCTTCGACCCCGGCGAGACGAAGAACGACCCGGACACCGCGCGCCGCCTCGCCGAAGGCCGCGACCTCTTCGTCAACGACGCCTTCGGCTCCTCGCACCGCGCGCACGCCTCGACCGTCGGCGTCGCGAAGCTTCTCCCCGCGTACGCAGGCCTGCTGCTCGAGCGGGAGCTGGAGATGCTCGGGCGGCTGCTCGGCGACGTCGAGCGCCCGTTCGTCCTCGTCGCGGGTGGGGCCAAGGTGGAGGACAAGCTCGGCGTTCTCGTCAACCTCGGCGGCCGTGCGGACACCGTCCTCGTGGGCGGCAAGATGGCCGAGGAGCTCCGAGACGACAACCCGCTGCCGTACGACGCCGAGCTGCCGGTCGACGTCGTCGCGGCAGCCGCGTTCGAGCCGGACGCCGAGACGCGGGTCGTCCCCTACGACGGCGTGCCCGAGGGCTGGCTCGGGCTCGACATCGGCCCCGAGACGCGCGAGCGCTTCGGCGCGACGATCCGCGCCGCGAAGACGCTCTTCTGGAACGGCCCGATGGGCGTCTTCGAGTGGCCGCGCTTCGCAGCGGGCACGAAGGCGGTCGCCGAGGCGGTCGCGGAGATGGACGGCTTCTCGGTCGTCGGCGGAGGCGACTCCGTCCGCGCGGTCCAGGAGCTCGGCCTCGCCGACCGCGTGTCCTGGGTCTCGACGGGCGGCGGCGCGGCGCTCGAGCTGCTCGAGGGGAAGGAGCTTCCGGGAGTCGCCGCTATTCCGACGGCGCCGTAGGGGCGAGGCTTGCCTCGCCCTCTCCTGCCGCACGCACGCCGTCGACGTGACGCGACAGGAAGTCCAGGATCATCGCCACCTGGCGCACGCGCTCGTCGACGTCGAACGTCCCGTGCCCGGTCTCGAACACGTACACCTCGTGCGGGTGCTCGCGCGCGGCGAGCTTGTCGACGTACCGCATCGCCTGGCCGTACGGGCAGCGGCTGTCGTTGCGCCCGATGACGAAGAACACCGGCGCGCGCACGTCATCCGCGAAGTTGAGCGGGTTGCGCTCGCGCATCAGCTCGGGGAGCTCCTTCGGCTCCTTCCCGCCGAGGAGCGCGCGGTCGTACGCCTGCAGGAGCGGCGACATCTCCTCGAACCCACCTTCGTAATCCGCCACGGGCACGCCCGCTATCCCGCACGCCCACAGCTCGGGATGCTTCCCGAGCTCGAGCAGCGTGACGTACCCGCCCCACGACCAGCCCGCGATCACGGCGCGCTCGGGATCGGCGATCCCGCGGGCGACGAGATCCGCGAGCCCGGCGTTCACGTCCTCGAGCTCCGGGCCGCCGATGTTGGCGATCAGCACGTCGCGCCACTCGCGCCCGTACCCGATCGAGCCGCGGTAGTTGACCATCCCCACGGCGAAGCCCGCGTCGACGTACGCCTGCACCTCCGGCTGCCAGCGGTCGAGGTCGAGCCAGGTGGGGCCGCCGTGGACGAACATCATCACCGGGAACGGCCCGCCCGAGTCGTCCGGCGTGACGTAGAAGCCGTGCACGCTCTGGCCGTGCGGATTCTCGAAGTGCCACGACTCGTACGGGCGGCTCTCGGGCGCCCAGGACGCCGGCGGCACGAGCTCGGCGCCGAGATCGTCGAGCGCGAGCCGCTGCCGGTCTCCCTGCTCCTGGATGAACCACACGCGCCCGTCCGGGCGCACATGGGCCTTCCAGACGAAGCCGGGCTCGCTCGGGACCTGCTCGAGCGTGCCGCTTCCGAGGTCGTAGCGGAAGAGCCGGGACCGGCCTTCGTGGAGGTTCATGAGCAGGAGCGCGGAGGCGTCCGGCCACCAGTCGTGGACGTGGACCTCGCCCTCGAGGTCGACCTCGAGGTCCGTCCGCTCCCCGGTCGCGAGGTTCCAGATGCCGGGCCGCGACTCGCCTGCGCGCTCGTGCACGATCGCGAGCCGCTGGTCGCCGGGAACGGGTGACCAGCACCTCGCCTGCAGCGACATCTGCTCGTCCAGCAGGTCGCCGACGGTCTCGCCCGTCCGCGGGTCGACGACGCGGAGCGCCGGATGGATGAGGTCGCCGTGCTCGGCGTGCTCGAGGCAGAGGAGCGTGCCGTCCGCGGACAGCGCGCCGCGGAGGACGCCGCCCTCGTCCACGCTTCCGAGGCGAACGGACTCCGACGAGCGGTGGAGCTCGCGGGCGGGGCCGCCGTCGAGCGACACGTGCACGGCGAAACCGTCCCGGTCGCTGATTCCGGCGACGACGATCCCGGGCGCCTGCGCGAGGCCTTCGTTCCAGCCGTGCGGGACGCCCTCGAGGAACGGCTTCGCCTCGCCGCCCGAGAACGGCTGCACGAGCCACTGCCCGGACTCGTCGCCGGTCTCGTCCTGGAACCACAGGACACCCTCGCCGTCGAGCGTCGGCACGCCGTCGATCAGGCCGACCGGGTGTTCCGTCACCTGCCGGCGCGTGTCCTGCGCGAGGTCCCACGCGTGCACCTGCCAGACGCCCGACTCGTTCGAGGCGTACACGATCCGGTCGGGCGCTCCGGGAGACCACTCCGGAAGGAACGTCAGGGGCACGCGGAAGCGCTGCTCCCATGCCGCCGCCCCGTTCTCGCCGCTCACCGCACCGGAGGCTAACAGGCATGGGATCATCCGGTCGTGCTGATCGCCGGCAACTGGAAGATGTTCAAGGGGCCGCACGAGGCGCGAGTGTTCGCATCGACGATCCGCGGGCTCGCGGAGCTCGTGCACGGGGTCGACGTCGTCGTGTGCCCGCCCGCCGTGTCCCTCGCCGCGGCCGTGCAGGGGCTCGGCACGGGCAGCGAGGTGCGCGTGTACGCGCAGAACGTGCACTGGGAGCTCGAGGGCGCGTTCACCGGCGAGATCTCGGCGCCGATGGTGCTCGAGGCCGGCGTGCACGGGCACGATCGTCGGCCACTCGGAGCGCCGGCAGTACTTCGGGGAGACGGACGAGACGGTGCGCATGCGCGCGGAAACCGCGCTCGAGCAGGGACTTTCCGTGATCGCGTGCGTCGGCGAGACGGAGGCTGAGCGCGACGCGGGGGAGACGGAGGCGGTACTCCGACGACAAGTCACGGCGCTCCCGCGCCACCCCGCGCTCGTGATCGCATACGAGCCGGTGTGGGCGATCGGGACCGGCCGCACGGCGACACCCGAGACTCGCGCAGGAGGCGCACGCGTTCGTGAAGTCCCTGCATCCGACCCGGGTTCTCTACGGCGGGTCGGTGAAGCCGGAGAACGCGGCGGTGCTCCTCGCGCAGCCCGACGTCGACGGCGCGCTCGTCGGCGGCGCGTCGCTCGAGGCCGCGTCCTTCGAGGCGATCTGCCTCGCCGGCGCAGCCGCGGTTGCGTGAACCTCGTCGTCCTCGTCATCCTCGACGGTTGGGGGCTCGCGCCCCCGGGACCGGGGAACGCGGTCGAGCTCGCGGACACGCCTGTCTTCGACGCATTCTGGGAGCGGTACCCGCACACCGAGCTCGCGGCCTCGGGCGAGGCGGTCGGGCTTCCTCCGGGACAGATGGGGAACTCCGAGGTCGGCCACCTGACGATCGGCTCCGGCCGCATCCTGTTCCAGGACCTCGTGCGCGTGAACCGGCGCGATCTCGAGCGGCGCGTTCTTCGAGAACCCGGCCCTCGTCTCCGCGGTGCAGCGCGCGCGCGACCACCGCGGCGACGTCCACCTGCTCGGGCTCGTGTCCTCGGGCGGAGTCCACTCGCACATCGACCATCTGCGTGCGCTGCTCACGCTCGCCGAGCGGGAGGGCATGGACGGGCACACGTGGATCCACGCGTTCACCGACGGTCGCGACGTCTCGCCGCACTCCGCCGCGGACGACCTGGCGCGGCTCCCGGCCGAGCGGATCGCGACGGTCTGCGGCCGTTACTACGCGATGGACCGCGACCAGCGCTGGGATCGCACGGATCGCGCGTTCGCGGCCATCGTCGAGGGGAAGGGCCACGTCGCCGATGACCCCGTTGCAGCAGTACGCGCGAGCTACGAGCGCGGGGTCACCGACGAGTTCATCGAGCCGGTCGTCCTCGCCGGGCGGCCTCGCCTCGACCCGGCCAAGGACACGGCGATCTTCTTCAACTTCCGGCCCGACCGCGCGCGCCAGCTCTCGCAGCGGCTGCTCGAGGCCGGCGTCGACCTGACGACGATGACCCGCTACCGGGCGGACTTCCCGTGCCCCGTCGCGTTCGAGGAGCAGCGCGTCGAGAACACGCTCGCCGAGGTGCTCGCGGAGGCGGGCGCGCGCCAGCTCCACGTCGCGGAGACCGAGAAGTACGCGCACGTGACGTACTTCTTCAACGGCGGCGAGGAGCGGGAGTGGGAGGGGGAGACGCGCATCCTCGTCCCGTCGCCGCGCGACGTCCCGAGCTACGACCTGAAGCCGGAGATGTCCGCGGACGAGGTCACCGAGCGTTTCTGCGCCGAGATCGGAGACGGGTACCGGTTCGCGGTCATCAACTTCGCGAACCCGGACATGGTCGGCCATACCGGGCTCGATTCCCGCTGTCGTCGCGGCGGTGGAGACCGTGGACAGGTGCCTCGGGCCGGGTAGTCGAGTGCGTGGAGCGTGCGGGAGGGACCTGTCTGATCACGGCGGATCACGGGAATGCCGAGGTCATGCTCGAGCCGGATGGCACGAGCCCGCACACGGCGCACACCTCGAACCCGGTGCCATTCGTGGTTACTAACGACGCGTTAAGGGTCCGGAGACGGTGGCGAGCTCTCCGACATCGCGCCGACGATCCTGGGCTTGCTGGGACTTTCCGTGCCGGCCGAGATGACCGGAACCGCGCTCGCAACGCGTTTGTAAGGGCTCGCCCACAGTCTCTTTACCAATCAGCCTCTATACTCGCCTCCTCGTGTCGCTGCCTCAGCCCGATCTCGGTGTCCTGCGCAAAGCGCAGCGCGGCGACGAACGCGCGTTCGCGATCATCGTGCGGACGTACGAGCAGCCGGTCTACAACTACATCGTCCGGCTGACGGGTGACCGCAACCTCGCCGAGGATCTCACGCAGGAGGTCTTCCTCCGCGTTTTCCAGGGACTTCCCGGTTTCTCGCTGCGCTCGCGCTTCACGACGTGGCTCTTCCAGGTGACGAAGAACCGCGTCCTCGACGAGCTCCGCGCGATCGAGCGCCGGCCGCGCGCGGTCGTCGCGCTCGAGGACATCCCTCCGCTCGAGGTCGTGGACGCGCCCGCCGAGCGCGCGGAGGCGATCGACGCCGTCTGGCGCGCCGTCGAGCGGCTCAATCCCGATCTCAAGATGGCGCTGCTCCTCCGCGACGTCGTCGGCCTCTCGTACACGGAGATCGCGGAGACGCTCGAGATCACGCTCGCGACCGTGAAGTGGCGGATCTACAAGGCGCGCGAGGAAGTCCAGCTCGCGATGCACCGGGACGGCGTCGTCGTCCCGATCAGCTCGGCGCCCTCCGCGGCGCAGGCCACGCGCACCTCCTAGCTCCCGTCGCGCGGCGAGCCCGGGACGGCGGCTAGCTCGCACCCGGCGCGGCGCACGGCCGCTGCCGTGCTGCGCCGCGCGCGCCGCGTCCGGGCACCAGGCTCGTCTCCGAGCTCTTCCCCAGCCCCTTGGTCCCCATTTCCCGGCCTGAAGTCTCGCCGATGGATGAAGGATTTCTCACGGACCAACGGCCGGACCGTCCAGGACCAACGTCTCGACCTTGAGCGCGCGCCAGGCTTAGGCGACGATCGGCACCCGTCGCGGCTGGACTATTCGACCAGGTTCGACACGCACAGCGTGCCGTTTCCGAACGAGCACGGCATGTCGGACGGGATCGTCTGCTCCGAAGCCGGGCGTGACGAAGCTCATGAAGTGTCCCCACATCTCGCTCTTGCCGTTGGGCACTGGGGGGGATCGTCTCCTGGGCAGTTCAGGCCGCTGACCGCGGTGACGTAGAACATGCCGAACCGGCGAATCGGGTACGTCCTCTTCCCCGACACTTCGAACGCCATCTGGTCGAGGACGAAGAGCGGCATCCAGCGCTTGTCGTCCACGCGGCGGGATCGTTCGTGCCGTCCCAGCGGTTTGGGTGGTCAGCGCACGGACTCAACATGTCTTGCGACCTGGTTCTCCTGGAAGTTGCCGGTCTCCGACGTCGATGCAGTCCTTGGGGTCTGCGGGCGGCACGCCGTTTGGGGGCGGACCGCACTTCGTCGTGTGCTTGGCTTGGTCGTAGATCTGGTACGGGTCGGCGCATCCGTTCTCCATCGCGTCGGCCCAGCCGCTCGCGCCGCTTGCGTCGCAGTCGAGGGCCTGGCTCTGGGACGGCTGATTCCAGCCCCTCAGCACGATCGGCGGATCGGTCAGCTGGCCCTCGCGCAGCGGCGGGGTGAACCCCACCGTCACCTTGAGGCTCGCCGCCGAGTCCTGGGCGATCGAGTTCGCGAGCCCGCCCCGACGCCCGCCCTTTCGACCGTGAGGTACTGGACCGGGCCCGAGGCGGCGTCCGACACGTACGGCTTCGCAACCTCGTCGAAGCTGCCGCTATCTCCGATCCTTGCGCCGTCGCAGTCGCCGTTCGTGTCCGTTGCCCACGAGAGGTCGACCGTGGTAGGCCCGTGCCGCGAGCGTGCTGGCGTGAACGAACCTGTCCAGACCCCGCCCGCCCATCTCAGCTCAGCTCGGCTCCCCGACGCCACGAGACCTCCGCGCACACGCCTCCTTGGCGCGCGTCGGCGCTCGGATCAAGCTGCTCCGGTGCCGAAGTCGATCGTGGCAGAGATCGTGACTCGGGCAGCCGCCTCCGAGGTTGAAGTACGGGCGCCGAGAGGTCGGCCGCGCAACCGCCGTCGAGCGTGACCCCGCGGACGATCGGGTTGCCGGCGCTGCCAGAGCCGGTGGTCGAGTACGCATGGATGAACGAGATGCCGCTGTCGGGCGTCCCTCCCCCGTAGCACTCCACCTGCCCTGAGGCGGGGCTGCAGATCTGGCTGAGGGTTTCGTTCGGCGGGATCGGGGTCGTACTCCGATTCGCGACGATGATCACGCCGAAGTCCGTCTTGCCGCTGAGGTCGACGGGCGCGATGAAGTCCCTGGACCACACGGACATGTCTTCGAGCCCGGTCGGAGGAGTCGACTGGGGGTCGAGATTCGATCTTCCTCGAATCGTTCCCAGCAAGTCTGGATCACCGTCCTCGTCCACGACCAGCACTACAACCTCCTCGGGGTCGAGCTCGGGCACGCCGAGGGGCTTCATGCCGTCCGAGCTCTGGATCTCGGTGACCTCGACTCGAGCCCGAGTCTTGAGGTCCGGGAAGAACGGGATCCACCTCCAGAGGAGTGGTGCCTCGTCGTCCGTCGCCTTGACGTCGAGGAACTTCGTGTCGCAGGGCATCCCGTACGTCCAGTCGGTGGCCCCGGGGAGATCACCCTGGGTCCAGAAGGTGGTGCTGTTCAAGACGGCGTGGACATCAGCCGTATCCTGCATCAGCGGGTTGTGCGCCGACGGGTCTCGGGTGGGGTCGCCGGCATAGGCGAGCGCCTGCTGCGCGATCGCGTCCCTCGCCGCAAGCGGGTTCTGGAAGCAGCCCGTGAAGGCCGGGCCTCCGGCGAGTGCCGCGGCATCGACCTGCGTCTGGAGGTGCCGCTTGAGCACGTACCAGTTCCCCACGTCGATGACGATCGATCCGATCGCGAGAAACAGCGGCACGAGCAGAGCGACCAGCACGAGGACCTGGCCGCGCTCTCGCTCCTTCTGCAATCGGGAGCTGCCGCCTCTCATGGGCATGATGGGCCTATCGCGCCGGTGATCAAGGTCGGCTGCTGCTCGAGTCTCATCGTCGCGCTACCGGTCAGCGTGATGCTCAGCGAGTTCATGAAGAAGAACCTGAAGGGTGCGGTCAGCTTTACGTTGACCGGGTCGCCGATGGTTGCAGTCGCCGGCGTCTTACCCGGGAAGCAGACCGTCGCCGTCGCATTGTTGCGTGTCTGGCAGCGCAGGACGTCCTGCAGGCGCGCCTTCGAGTTCGTGAGCCAGAACGGTGCCGCACGGGGTTGCTGCGGCTGGAGCTGGTACACCGGGCGTGGGCGCCTCACCCCGCGGGCATTGGGTCGGCCAGTGGTTGACAGCCGCCTGACGGGCTCCCTGGTTGGCGACGCGGTTCATGTCGAGCCAGTAGTTGAGCCCGATCCCGAAGTAGATGATCCCGAAGACGAGCATCAGCAAGAGCGGCGCGATCAGCGCGAACTCGACGAGCGCCTGCCCGTCCTGACGCGCGCGCATGCGAAAGCGCGGCTTGCCGACGACCCCGCCGTCCGCAAGCCCGCGTCCGATTCGTGAACGAAGTCCCGATCCCATCAAGGCTGCCCGTCGGATTGTGGTGAAAGCTCGCACGTTTGTCACTAGCCAGAAGTTCTGTTTTCGTGGGCCGAGGTGCCAAGATCCGCGGCCGAGGACGCCCCGGTGCGTTGCGACCACGTCATCTCCAAAGCGTTCGTTCGTCCCGATCTCATTCGTGCCCCCCGGCAGATCATGTGAGTAGGTCTTATCTTCGGCAATCGAGGCTTCCTCCTTGACCACGTTCAGGTGACCAGTAGAGCACCGCCTTCGGTCATCGCGTACCTACGATTGGGCGTCGTGGCCGTCCAGGATCCCGTCTCGACGCTCACCGCTTCACTCGCCGAGGTAGCCGGAGCGCCCGTCGAGCTCGAGCGCCCCTCCGAATCCGAGCACGGCGACTACGCGACGAACGTCGCACTCCGGCTTGCGGCGACGCGTGCGAGATCCCCGCGCGAGCTCGCGGCCGAGATCGCCGCAGAAGCCGTCGAGCGCGGGCTCGCGGCGTCGGCGGAGGCTGCGGGCCCGGGCTTCGTCAACCTGCATGTGTCGGACGCCTGGATCGCCGGCGCGCTCGGCGAGATCCTCGAAGCCGGCGACTCCTTCGGCGCCGGGACCGCCGCCGAGCGGAAGCGGATCCAGGTGGAGATGGTCTCCGCGAACCCGACCGGGCCGATCACGGTCGCCCACGCGCGAAACGGCGCGTACGGCGACTCGGTTGCGCGGCTCCTCGAGCTCGCCGGCCACGAGGTCGAGCGCGAGTACTACTACAACGACGCGGGCGCGCAGATGGAGCGCTTCTACGCGTCGGTCGAGGCGATCCGGCGTGGGGAGGAGCCTCCCGAGGACGGGTACCACGGCGCCTACGTGGCGGACCTCGCGGCTCTCCGCGGCGATCCGGTGCCGCCGATGCTCGCGCAGATCGAGAACACGCTCGAGCGCTTCCGCATCCACTTCGACACGTGGGCGAAGCAGCGCGAGCTCGAGGAGCGCCTGCCGGAGTTCCTCCCGCGGCTCGACACGTACGAGGAGGGCGGCGCGCTCTGGGCGCGCTCGTCCGCGTACGGAGACGAGCAGGACCGCGTCCTCCTCCGCTCCGAGACGCGCACGCCCACGTATCGCGCGGCGGACGTGGTCTACCTCGCGGACAAGCTCGACCGCGGGTTCGACCGGGCGATCTACGTCCTCGGCGCCGACCACCACGGCACGCGCAACTGGTACGCGGCGATCGCGCGCATGCTCGGCGAGGACCCCGAGCGCGTCGAGGTGCTCCTGTACCAGCTCGTCCACCTCATCGAGGGTGGCGAGGCGAAGAAGATCTCGAAGCGGCGCGGGGACGTCGTCTTCCTCGACGAGCTCCTCGACACGATCGGCGTCGACGCCGCGCGCTGGTACCTCGTCTCACGCGGGCACGACCAGACGATCGAGCTCGACGTCGACCTCGCCAAGCAGCAGACGCAGAAGAACCCGGTCTACTACGTGCAGTACGCGCACGCCCGGATCGCCGGGATCCTCCGCAACGCCGAGGACGCCGAGCTCGATGTCGTGCTCTCGGCTCCGCTCGCGCCCGAGGAGCGCGACCTCGTCAAGCGGCTGCTCGAGTTCCCCGAGGTCGCCGCGGAGGCTGCCGAGCGCCGCGGGCCGCACGCGATCCCGACCTACGCGATCCGGGTCGCCGACGACTTCCACCGCTTCTACCACCACCACCGCGTGCTCGAGTCCGAGCAGCAGGCGTTCCGGCTCGCGCTCGTGCGCGCGACCCAGCTCGTCGTCGCGCGCTCGCTCGACCTGATCGGGGTCGAGGCGCCCGAACGGATGTAGCGAGGGCGAGGCAAGCCTCGCCCCTACGGGAACCCGGGCGCGGAGATGAAGTTCGTAGGGGCGACCCTTGGGTCGCCCTTCGCCCAGACGGCGTTAGCATGCTGCGCTGTGGGTGCGATCCCTCCCGATCGGAACCTCGCGCTCGAGCTCGTCCGCGTCACCGAGTCCGCCGCCACCTTCGCCTCACGCTGGATCGGGCGCGGCGACAAGGAGGCCGCCGACCAGGCCGCCGTCGACGCGATGCGGCTCATGCTCGACACCGTGTCGATGCGCGGCATCGTCGTCATCGGCGAGGGCGAGAAGGATCACGCGCCGATGCTCTTCAACGGCGAGGAGGTCGGGGACGGCACGGGCCCCGAGGTCGACGTCGCCGTCGACCCGCTCGAGGGCACCCGCCTCACGGCGCTCGGAATGCCGAACGCGATCGCCGTCATCGCGGTCGCCGAGCGGGGGACGATGTTCTTCCCCGGCGCCGCGATGTACATGGACAAGATCGCGGTCGGGCCTGAGGCGGCGGACGCGATCGACATCGAGGCGACGCCGACCGAGAACCTCGAGCGCGTCGCCGAGGCGAAGCGCGTCGACGTGAACGACCTCACGGTCGTCGTCCTCGAGCGCGACCGCCACGACGACCTCATCGCCGAGTTGCGCGAAGCCGGCGCGCGCGTGAACCTCATCCGCGACGGCGACGTCGCGCCCGCGATGGCCGCGGCGCAGTCGGTGCGCGGCATCGACCTGCTGATGGGCATCGGCGGGACGCCGGAGGGCGTCATCTCCGCGGCCGCGATCAAGTGCCTCGGCGGTGCGATGCAGGGCAAGCTCTGGCCGCGGAACGACGACGAGCGCGCCAGTCTGGTCGCGGCCGGCTTCGACATCGATCGCGTCCTGACCGCCGACGACCTAGTGCGAGGCGACGACGTCTTCGTCGCCGCGACCGGGGTCACGACCGGAGCGCTGCTGAGCGGCGTCCGCGTCGTCCGCGACCACGTCGAGACGGAGTCGATCGTCATGCGCTCGCGCTCGGGCACGGTCCGCCGCATCGCCGCCTCGCACCCGCTTTCGAAGATCCAGGCCTTGACGAAAGGAGCACGCACATGACGTCCCAGCTGCACGAGACCGCTCGCGCGATCGTCGCCGACCACAAAGGCATCCTCGCGGCGGACGAGAGCACGGGGACGATGACGAAGCGACTCGACTCCATCGGCGTCGAGTCGACCGAGGAGAACCGCCGCTTCTTCCGCCAGCTCCTCTTCGCCGCGCCCGGGATGGAGGAGTCCATCGGAGGCGTGATCCTCTACGACGAGACCATCCGCCAGTCGTCCGACGACGGCACGCCGTTCCCCGAGCTGCTCGCCTCGAAGGGCGTCATCCCCGGGATCAAGGTGGACACGGGCGCGCACGACATGGCGCTTTTCCCCGGCGAGAAGGTGACCGAGGGCCTCGACGGCCTCCGCGGCCGCCTCGAGGAGTACCGCGAGCTCGGCGCGCGCTTCGCCAAGTGGCGCGCGGTGATCACGATCGGCGACGGCATCCCGACGGACGCGTGCCTGCTCGCCAACGCGCACGCACTCGCACGCTATGCGGCGCTCTGCCAGGAGGCCGGCCTCGTGCCGATCGTCGAGCCCGAGGTGCTCATGGACGCCGACAACTCGCTCGAGGTCTGCTGGGAGGTGACCACGCGCACGCTCCACGAGACGTTCGACGCGCTCTACGACCTCGCGCTCGACCTCGAGGGGACGCTGCTCAAGCCGAACATGGTCATCGCGGGCAAGGGCTCCCCGGACCAGGCCTCCACGGAGCGGATTGCGGAGGCGACGATCGCGTGCTTCCGCGGTGTCGTCCCCGCGGCCGTCCCGGGCATCGTCTTCCTCTCCGGAGGCCAGTCCGAGGTGCAGGCGACCGAGAACCTGAACGCGATCAACCGCATCGGCGGGCCGTGGGTGCTCTCGTTCTCGTACGGACGCGCACTCCAGGCGTCGGCGCTCGCCGCCTGGGCCGGCGACCCCGCCAACGCGGAGGCCGCGCAGGCCGCCTTCGTCCACCGCGCGCGAATGAACTCGCTGGCGGTCGCCGGGGAGTGGTCGGCGGAGCTGGAGCAGCCGGTCACCGCGTGACAGAACCGCCCGGCGACGTCGCCGACGACCCGATTGGCGCGTGGGTCGTGCTGCAAGCCGTGTCCTCGCTCTGATGCTCGAGGCCGCGTTCTGGTCGCTGGTCGCGAGCTCTTCGCTCGTCATTGGCGGGCTCGTCGCCATCCGGTACGACCTCTCGCAGCGCACGATCGGGCTGATCATGGGCTTCGGCGCAGGCGTGCTCATTGCAGTGCTCTCGGTCGACCTCGCCCTGGACGCGTTCGAGCGCGCGAACGGCTTCGTGCTCGGAGTCGGCCTCCTCGCCGGCGGCGTCATCTTTTACGCCGGGGACGCGCTGCTCGGGCGGTACGGCGCGGGCGAGCGCATGAGCTCCGGAGGCGAGCAGTCGGAGGGAAACCCGCTCGCGTTGGTCCTCGGCGTCGTCCTCGACGGCATCCCCGAGTCGGCTGCGATCGGCGTCACCCTCATCGAGGGCAACACGATCGGGGGTGCGTTCGTGGTGGCGGTGTTCCTCTCGAACCTCCCGGAGGGGCTGTCGGCGTCGAGCGGGCTTCGCAAGTCCGGCTACTCGGCACGGTGGATCCTCGGGCTCTGGCTGCTCGTGTCGGTCGTGTGCGCCGCCGCCGCCCTGCTCGCCTTCGCCCTCCTGGACGAGTCGCAGCAGAACCTGATCGCGTTCTCGCTCGCCTTCGCCGCGGGCGCGATCCTCGCCATGCTCGCGAGCACGATGATGCCGGAGGCGTTCGAGCACGCCGGACGCGCCGTCGCGCTCGTCACGGTCCTCGGGTTCGCCCTCGGCTTCGTGATCACCGAGCGCGAAGCCGCCTCGGAGAGCGCCGGTGTCTCAGAGCAGCGTCTCCTCGCCGGGGCGGAGGACCCGGGCCTCGATCTCGGGCGCGACCCGGCGTAGGTGCTCGACGAACTCCTCGGCCGGCTGCTCGATCTCCTCGGGGTTGCCGAGCCACGCCTTGTGTATCGGGGCCAGCGTCCCCCAGTGAATCGGGATCGCCGTCGTCGCCCGTACGTCCCTCGCCGCCTCGGCCGCCTCCCGCGGATCCATGTGACCGGGGCCGAGCGTGGGGCCCCAGCCCGCGATCGGAAGGAGGGCGACGTCGACCGGGCCGAGCTCGGCCATCCCGTCGAAGCGCTCCGTGTCTCCGGCGAAGTACACGGAGCGCGAGCCGGCGATGCGGTATCCCATCGGGTCGGCCTTCAGACCGAACGGCATCCGCTCCGGGGGATGGACCGCAGGCGTGCCCCGGATCGAGAGCGCGCCGATGTGAAGCTCCTCGCCGACCTGGAGCTCCGTCACCGCCCGGAACCCCCTCCGGCGAAGCAACGCGCCTGCGCCGCGCGGCGCGATCACGGGCAGCTCGCGCCCGAGCCGCTCGAGCGAGGGAAGATCGAGGTGGTCGAAGTGCGCGTGTGAGACGAGGACCGCGTCGACGCCGCGGAGCACGCTCGTGTCGGCCTTTCCCACCCGGCGGAGGTGCATCAGCCTCGGGCGTAGGACCGGATCGGTGAGCAGGCGCACGCCGTCCAGGTCGACGAGAACCGTCGCGTGGCCGACGTACACGATCCGCGCGGCTCGGACCGCCATGACCGGATCGTATTCCCCGCCGGGACGCGCCTCAGCTCCCGTCCGGCCAGCCGCCGCGGTGGAGCACCATCGGGAAGTGCGGCAGCCGCCCGAGCGGGTCGGCGACGACGGCCTGCGTCTGCTCCGCGTAGCGCTTGCTCGCGCGCCAGCCGCCGAGTGGCGGCTCGAGCCCGCGAGAGAGGGCCTCGCGCTGGTCGAGGACGCGTCGTAGCGCCGCCCGTGAGCCGGCGGACCGCGTCCGCGCCGAACCGCGCTTCCCAGCGCTTCTCGACCTCGGCATGGAGGACCGGCGCGGCCTTCTGCGCCTCGAGGCCCTTCGGAGTGAGCCGCGCGACCTTCGCCTCGACGACGACGTCGCCCGTCTTCGTCAGGTACTTGAGCGCCATGGCCGTCGCCTCGGGCGACACGCCGGCCGCGAGCGGGACGTCGCGAACGTCCATCCCCGTCTCGTCGAGGACGCGCAGGAAGTTCGCGCTCAGGGGCAACCCTTGTTCGGATTCCCGCTCGAGGTCTAATGTGTAGGCGACCAGGACCTGGGGAAGGAGCGGGGACAGGTGGGTGCTTGGGCCGCCTTCTGCCAACGTCGGGTCTCGCGGTTCGCGCGGCTCGATTTCAGTCCTCATCCCGTTCGCGCTGCCCACGATCGGGAGGTACTCGGGCAGCTCGACGTCGATCTGCCCGCGGAGAGCGGCGAGCGATCCCCTGAGCTCGTCGATCACGTCCGTCCCGAACCGCTCCTCCCAGCGGCGCTCGATGTGGTCGCGCACCTGCGGCCAGACCTCGAGCGCCTGCCGACCGGCCTCGGTGGGACGGACGATCCAGTCGCCACGGAGA
Organism: uncultured Actinomycetes bacterium; assembly: GCA_963765175.1. Classification (GTDB taxonomy): domain Bacteria; phylum Actinomycetota; class Thermoleophilia; order Gaiellales; family Gaiellaceae; genus GMQP-bins7. Next base: position 34,182 of record CAVXUY010000012.1, on the reverse strand, counting down.
GCCCGGCCGCTGCCCCAGCCCTCCCGCTTCGTCGCCGGCGGGCGGTCGTCCGTCGCGACCCCGACGAACACGTAGCCCCAGCGCTCCATTCCTCCGACCTTGGAGAGCATCTTGTTCTTGGGCAGCCCGGCGACGGTCGGGAGCTCGCCGACGCTGATCCCGTCGTCGCCGACGAAGCGAAGGAAGTTCGACCACATGACCAGGGAGATCCCGAACCGGCGCCCAATGCCGGTCTCCGCGAACCGGCGCTCGAACTCGTTGTCGAGCTCGATCGTGTACGCGACGAGCGCGTGCGACAGCGGCGTCGAGAGCGGCGTTCCGGACACGTCGGCGGATGGTACGACGACGCTGTTGCGAGCCGTTCTTCGATGTCCGCAGCGCCCTCCACGCCGGAGCATGTGCGCAGCGACGTCCGACGCAGGCGCGCGCAGGCCGGACAGGGGCTGGTCGAGTACGAGTTGCTCATCGCTCTCGGCGCGCTGCTCGTCATCATCGCGATGTTGTTCCTTGCGGGCAAAGTCGATGGCGTCGTCCGGGGAGCGGGCGAGAGCACGTCCCAGCCAGTCTTCACGCCTCCCGCCACGGTGCACGTGCGACGGGAGCTATCAGGACGTCTGCATCCCGCCGGCGCCTCCCGACCTCGACTGCGGCGATCTGGTCGACATGGGCATCCCGCTTCCGGTGAGACTTGTCGGCGGCAACGACCCGCACCACCTCGACCCCGACGGCGACGGCTTCGGCTGCTGAGTAGAGACGGCTATCGGTTGCCGTCGTCTCGGGCTCGACTACCACGAGAAACGAGAGCCCCGAGCGCGAATGCCGCGAGCCAGCCGGTCCCTACGACGATCCCGATCCGCTGCATGACTCCCGGATTCTCGCCGCCCGTCGCCAGGAACGCACCGGCGGTGACGCCGGCTGCGGCGAGTGAGGCCACGCCCGCGATCCTGTGCCCGCGCCGGATCAGCGCAATGCCGGACAGCCCGATGCCTGCGACCAGGAGGATCGTGGAGACCGTCGTCGCGGTCCAGTGGCCGATCTCGGTCGACCCCGAGACCTCGAAGCGTCCGCCGAGGCCGCACCCGGCCGCGCCGTCCGGGCACTCGAGGCGCGTGAAGGCGGCGACGACGAAGCCGACGCCCGCGAGCCCGATGGCGACAGCGGCCAGGCGCGAGACGTGTCGCACGAGAACCGACGTAAACAGCATCGAAACCGCAGCCGCGACGATCGCGAACATCGCCAGCTCGGCGTGTTCGGCGCCGCGTGCGGCAAGCGTGCTGACGTAGTCGCGCCGGTGCGTGTAGCCGGGCTCGAGCGCCGCCGCGACGAGGAACGCAACCCAGAAGCAGGCGACACCTCCGAGCACCAGGACGGCAACCACCGCAGCTGAGCTTCGCCTTCGCACGATGCCAAGAGATACCTACGCCGCGCGGCGTAGGATCGCCGCGTGCCTCTTAGCAAGAACGAGAAGGTCGAGCTCTTCAAGCGGATTCCGCTCTTCGCGGAATGTACGCGGGCCGAGCTCGTCGAGATTGCGTTGAACGCGGACGAGCGTGAGGCACCGGAGGGCGACAGGCTGACGGAGGAGGGCAGCCGCGGTCGCGAGTTCTTCATCCTCGTCGAGGGTGCGGTCGCCGTCAGGCGCGGCGCTCGGAAGCTGGCCGACCTCGGTCCCGGAGACTGGTTCGGCGAGATAGCGATCCTCACGTACAAGCCGCGGACGGCGACGGTAACGGCGACCTCGCCCGTCCGCCTGCTCGTGATCAGCGATCGCACATTCCGACGAGTCGTCGAGACGACGCCGCGGATCGCGCTCAAGGTGCTCCGTACCGTGGCAGAACGTCTCGAGCACGACGCCCGCAGTTAAGCGCGCGCTCAGACATTCGGGCCACGTGTGGGCCACCGTTCGGCAGTGCGCCGATGACTTCTTGTCTACGTCGCCGTCTTATCGATGCGAGTCCCGCGCACAACCCTCGATTCCGGTGCTCACGCCACCGGCTGACGCGGGGGCAAAGGGGGCTTCTGCCCTCGGGACGCCGGTCGATGTTGCCCTTTCCGGCGGGGCGCCGCGAGCGTGCATCCACGCCGGCGACTGGCTTGTGAAGCTGCTCGTCGTCGCAACGGTCGTGAGCGCCTGGCAGTAGCCCCCAGGTGCCCAAGGTGAGCCCCGGCGCCCGCCTTCGCTGAGAGCGGCAAGGCGCGAAAGCGGGCCTGGGGCTGGGCGCACTGGCTTCCCTGGCAAACAGTGTCGGTCTCCGGCGCGCGGAAGCCCTGAGCTCAAGATGTTCCGTTGTGACTAAGCCTCGACGTAGGCTGTGATCGGTTGCACGACCCCGTGCGCTTGCATCGCGGCCTGGACGTCGGGCGGCGGCGACGCCAGCATTCCCTGCAAGGCCGCAAGATCGGCAACGTCGGCGGTGAGGGCGACGTTGTTGCTTCCGTCAGCGGCGGTGTAGTCGGTCACGTTGCTGCCGGTACCGGATTCGATGGCAGCGGCCCGCTGTGCCTTGCCCTGCAGCCAACGGTCGATGTCCTCGACGGGATGGGTGATGACGACTCTGGGCATGTCGACTCCCTTCGTGGAGGTGTCGGACTGGGTCGGCCGAACGTACTACACCCAGGCGATTTCCTAGGGGGTGAACGATTGCCGCCGACGTCGCCGCGTCTGGCTGCTCGGCCGCAGCGTGGACGTCTTCGTACTCGCGTGCGATCGTTGCCGATGATGACCACGCGGCGCGCCTCACGGTGCCTCGCCGCGATCGGCGTCGCTGCGTTCGGCCGCGCCACCGAGGCACCGCCGTGGGATCTGAGCTCGAGGATCTGGTGAGCCGGCTAGCTCGTCATACGTGCCGTGACGTCGTACTTCGTGACGGACGTTCGGCGTCCCGGCGTGTCGGTTGCCGGCATCGCATTGAGGGCTTCGTCCCCAGTCCTGTAGTCGTCCTCGCTCTCGAAGAACACGATCGCGAGCGACTTCTCGGACTCGGCGTCGTGGAGCACGATGATCTCCGTCGCGGGAACCCCCTCGGGCCGCTCGGTCCCCTCCATCTCGCGTCTCATTTCGTTCATCCGTTCCTTGTTGACCCCTTCGAAGGAAACGACCCGTGCGAGTGCCATCGGAACCTCCTGGTCGAGTTACAGCAACCCTACGCCAGAGAGGGAACACGAAGCGAGCTCGCACGGACCAGGAGTCGACTGCCGTCAGCCACCCCCGTGCGCGTCCTGTCCTCAGTGCCGCAGCGTGTCCACTTTCGGAAGTGGCCGAACGAGCCCAGTTAGAGGATGGAGGGAGAGGCAGGCGTTTCCCCCTCCATCCGTAGTGAGACTGTGTCCTGCACTCGCCTCGCCCGCTAGGACACGTTTGGGTCTATTCGGTGGCCGCAGCGCGCAGGGACCTGGCCGACGATCGCGAGTGGGTCGTCCGGCGATCTCGGCCGACTCGAGTGCGACTGGTTACCGCCGTCCTCGTATTTCTTCCGTTGGGTGACACGTCCGCGGGTCCGGGCTCGCGGTCGAGCGGTAGATCATGCAACTCGTGGGCGGCGTCCTCGGCCATGCTGCCGTAGGGCTCGGCTCTTCGATTGCCCGCGAACCGTGTCGCCACTTGCGCTCTACCAAGTCAGGGCTGGCATTGCGGCCAAGGGCTCGTTCGGTGAGCTGAGCGAAGCCCAGATCAGTTCCGCAAAGCAGCTACGCGAAGCTTTCTTTCCCGGACGGACTGAGGGCGAGCTAGCACCCGAGATCGAGGAGCTGGCCGATCGGCTGCCATGAGCCGAGACGCGCATCAGCTCTTGGACTAGTTCAACCAGCCGGCCTCAAGCTGGCGCTCTTCGATCCGAAGGTAGCTCGCGAGCTCGGGATCGGGTCTCCGCGTACCTCCTCGATACACGCGCCATGGCATGAACCGGACGCCGTACGCGCTGCGGCACACGTACGCTTCGAACCCTGCTCGCGACGGGCGACCCCGCGCTCGCGGTCGCGCGCTACATGGGCACGTCGCTCGCGACTCTCGACCGCACCTACGGGCACCTGATCCGCGGCTCCGAGGCCGCGACGCTCGCCCGTATGAACGTCCGGCGCGAGCGTTGGGGCACTTGTGGGGCACTGCCGAGGCTGCGAGCGAGGCGCTGTAGGGCCCCAAACCCGGATGAATCGTGAGAGCGGACGATGGGACTCGAACCCACGACACCTGGCTTGGGAAGCCAAGCCGACGCTTAGGCCGCTGGTCCCCGTTCGTTCGAGAAGCCTTTAGTTATGCGGGTTTGCAGGCTGTCTCACGAGAGCGCTCCGCATGGCTACGCGGTCCGGTTCCGGGACGTTTAGGCGTGGAGTAGGCGTGGCGACGAGCTGCCCCAGGGTGTGGCCTGTCACTACAGAGCCGCGCTAAGCGTCGACTCGGGTTGCCGCTCAGGAAAGCACGCGCTCGAGCGTCGCGCGATCCGTCGGCGCGCCGTGCGCGGGCAGTACGAGCTCGACCGGCAGGTCGAGCAGCGGACGGAGGCGTTGAACGACATCGTCGCGCGTCACGTGCTTGCGATCGGCAATCCAGATGTCCAGACCCTCGCCGAGGTCGGAGAGCGAGTCGCCGGTGACGATCGCGCCGACTGACGGGAGCCACAGGATGAGGTCGTTGTCCTCGCGGCCCGCGTACGCGGTGATGCCGAACGGCCACGCTCCGGGACTGTGAAAGTGTCCCTCGCCTTCGCCGGCGCGCAACCAGGCAAGGTCGTCACTCTCCATGCCGCGCACGCGATCGGGGTCGATGCCGAACTTGTCGACCCAGTCCTGCCAGGTGTCCGCGGGCGGCGTATGCACCGGGAGGCCAAGCCGACTTGCGTCGCGCTCGTGGTAGGGCGCCGTCAGGACGACGGCGGTCGCGCGCTCACGTAGCTCGTCAGGAACGGAGAGGGGGTCGAACAACGCGAAGTCGTCGCCGAGCTCGATCCCGTAGGACGAAACGGTCTCGGGCCACTCCTGCCCCTCGCTCCAGTCGGGAAGCGGCGATTGCCAATGCCAGACACCCGGCCGGAGCTCACGCATAAGCACAGTCTGTCACTACGGAGCAGCGATAACTCTCGACTGCGTCAGTGGTCGAGCGCGAGCCGCCACTCGCTCCGAGGCAACACGGCGAAGACTTCTTCGCCGGTAGGTTCGCGCCCGAGCGCGTCCCGCACCGCTTGGGCACGCGACTTGCGAGCCGACAGTCCTGGCTGTCGATCCACGTCTCCCAGCACCCGCCAGGCATCACCTCGCACTCGTTGAAGCACGACGTACCCACCGCGGCTCGGACTCATCTCGCCGATTATCCCGGACATCTTCCCTGGCCGTGTCCACCGTGCCTGGGATCGGAGCCGTCACTACAGAGTTGTCTTTATCCCCGACTGCGCACAATTGTCGCGCAGGTCGGACCCCGATTAGAGATGGTTTAGGGGATGGAGCCTCCGAACATTCAAGGCCTCGGGTGGCGTCGTGTCATCGTTGGAACCGGCGCGGGGATCGTCACCCTCGCGATTGCGCGGCTGGTTGGCGCCTCCTGGTCCGTTTCCGTCCTCGTCGGCTGGGATACCGTCACGCTCGTCTTCCTCGGCTGGGTCTGGGCGACCACCAAGCGGAAGGACGCGAAGGGAACGGAGCGTCTAGCGATGGCAGAAGACGACTCGCGCGCTGCCAGCGACGGTCTGATCCTCGGAGCCACCGTCGTCAGCCTTGTCGCGATCTTCCTCACTCTCGCCGAGGCGTCGAAGAGCAGCGGAGCCGATGCCGTGCTACTCGCTGCGCTCGCCGTGTTCAGCATCGTCCTCGGTTGGGCGGTCATTCAGACGACGTTCACGCTCATCTACGCGCGCGTCTACTACACGCCGCCGAGCGGCGGGGTCGACTTCGAGGACGGGGATCCCGATTTCCGGGACTTCGCCTACATGGCGTTCACCATCGGCATGACGTACCAGGTCTCCGACACGGGGATCAGTCAGAAGCGGATACGCCACATCGTGCTCAGGCACGCAATCCTCTCCTTCGTCTTCGGCACGACCATCATCGCGGTCGCGATCAACGCGGTCGCGAACCTCGTGGGGTAGCAGGTTTCACTGGCCGACTCGGCATCCGGCGCGTGACTGCAGAGCCACGAACCCCCCACCGGTGAGACACGTCCCGAACGGCCATCTTGCCGCCGATGCCGAGACCGGTCATCGTGACCACCGCGGGGTCGGCCCGATCGGTGGAGCTCAGGCGTTCAGGTAGCCGCCTGGCCCCGCTCGAGCGCAACGGCGATGCAATGCTTCGCCAGTGCCCGCGCCTGCGCCGGTCAGAGTCCGCTACCGCGCGGTGACCGTCGTGCGGGCGTTCCTTCTCGGCCTCGCCGCCGTCGCGTTCGTCGCAGGCTGCGGTCAGAGCGAGCAGCCGCAGGCGGGAACGTCAACGCTCGACCCCGGAGACTGCAAGGCGAGGTGACACGGCACCGTTCACCGTCGAGATCTGTTCGACGGGATGCGAGCCGCTGGCTACGACATGTACGTCGATCCGCGATGCCCCGCCGAGTCGGCCTCGTGGGCGCGTCTCGAACACGTCGATCTACGTGCCGCTGAACTCGGCACCGGAGGACTTCGAACGCGCACAGGCACGCGAGGGCGCGATCGCGTGCACGCTCTTCGACGACCCCGACGGACAGGGCGCGGCAGTCTCGAGTGACGCACTTCGAGGCGCGAGGACTGAGACGACTCTCCACGCGCTCAACGTGTCGTGCAACATCACCCCCGATCCCGGCAAGCAGGCGCAACAGATCGACACGGCTGGTACGTACGCCTGAACGGAACGTCGCGGCCGACGAACGGTAGCCGGGTTCCGCGGCGATACGGCCGCCAGCCCTCAGAGACGACGAAAGCCCCGTGGTTGCGGGGCTTTTTCGTGAAGCGGACGATGGGACTCGAACCCACGACACCTGGCTTGGGAAGCCAGTGCTCTACCAACTGAGCTACGTCCGCGCGACACTCGATTCTAGCTTCGCGTTGACACGCGCTTCACAGACTCGCGGTACCGTCTCGGGCGTGCGCGCGCTCGCCGCAGTCCTCGCACTCACGTTCGTCGTCGCATCCGCCGGGGCCGTCTCGGCGCCCGCCGCGAAGCAGGCGGACGCGACGGTCTTCGGCGGGCTCGGCACGTGGGTGGACATCTACGACGGGGGCGTGTTCAGATCACCGGAGCGCACGGCATCGCTCATGGCCGCCCGCGGCATCGAGACCGTCTGGGTCGAGACGGCGAACTACAACGCGCGGACGGACGTCGTCAGGCCGAAGGAGCTGGGCCGCTTCGTGGATGCGCTGCACGCTCGCGGTGTTCGCGCGGTCGCGTGGTACCTGCCCGGGCACCTCAAGCACACGCTCGACATCCGACGCGGTCTCGCGATGCTGTCGTTCAGGACGCCGACCGGCGGCGCCTTCGACGGGATCGCGCTCAACATCGAGGGCACCTCGCTCAGGAACGCCACGGTGCGCTCGCAGCGCGCGGTCGCGCTGACCCGCGCGGTGCGGATGGTCTCGGGGGAGATGCCGCTCGCGATCGTGCCCATCGACCCGCGAGCCCTCGAGCGCCGTCCCTCGCGCTGGCCGCGCTTCCCGTGGGCGGGGCTCGCGAAGGAGGTCGACGCGATCGCCCCGATGATCTACACGGGCAGCTCCTTCCGAGGGTTCGAAGCGACGTACGGCTATGTCACGCGCTCGCTCCGGCTCGTCCGCAAGCTCACGCGTAACCCCGAAGTCCCGATCCACGTCGCCGGAGGCGTGGCGGACCGCATGGGTAGCGAGGAGCTCGCGGGCTTCGTCGCGGCCGTGGAGGACGACGGCGCGACGATCGGCGTCAGCCTCTACGACTGGGACACGATGACCTCGACCGCCTGGCGCGCGATCGCCCGCCTCAAGTCTTCGTAGGCCACGCAGCGCGTAGCCGGTCGCGCGTCTCGAGCAGGTGCTCCGGAAGCACCTTCACGTCCGCGAGCACCGGCATGAAGTTCGTGTCGCCCGACCAGCGTGGCACGACGTGCAGGTGCACATGGTCGGCGATGCCGGCGCCCGCGGCGCGTCCGAGATTCCAGCCGAGGTTGAAGCCGTCCGGCGCGTAGAGTGCCGTGAGCGCCTCGAGGCCGGCGACGGCGAGCCGATGGAGCGCGAGCGCCTCCTCGGCGGACAGCTCGCCGAGAGCGCCGACATGCCGAAGCGGCGCGGCCATGAGGTGCCCGGACGAGTACGGGTACTTGTTCAGGATCGCGGCCGCGTGCTCGCCGCGGTGGACGAGCAGCGACTCCGCCTCGGGTAGCTCGCCGGCGCCCTCCGCGCAGAAGACGCAGCCGCGGAGCTCGTCCGCCTGAACGATGTACTCGAGCCGCCACGGCGCCCAGAGAGGCCTGGTCACGCCGGGGTTTCTACCGTAGACTCGCGCCCATGTGGAGTTACGGATTCAAGCTCGCCGGCGCCGGGATCCTGCTACTGGCTGCCGGAATCGTCGCGATCGTGATCTTCTCCGACATCTGGGCTCGTGTGGGCCTCGGCGCTGCGCTCGTGATCGTGTGCGGCGGCCTCCTGTTCTTCGCCTGGAGAGTCGATCGCAAGGATCGCGAGGCTCGCGCCGGCATCGACGAGCTTCCGCCCGTCTGAGAGCTCCTAACGCAGCGACCGCCGAAGTCGCGATGCGCGCGCTCGTGCTCCGTCGCCACGGCGGCATGTGCGGGCGCCGAGGGCTCGGCGGTCGAACGGCCGGCCCGTCGTCGTCTGGCGCCCTGACGCCGCCGTCGACACCCGACCGCGCTGGTCATCCCCCGGCCGGGGGACGGCCAGTACCCGCAACCGGACCTTCGGCCTGTCATTTCAGGACCTCAAGAGGGCGCGGCATCACGCCGATGACGGTCAACTGTGAACTCGAAAGCCGACAGAAGAGGGAGTGGCGCAATGACTGCGGCCCAGTTCGAGCTAATCGACGAGTCCGAAGCAGAAGCGATCCTTCGCTGGCGCTTCGAGGAGCTGGTTCGCTCCGGGTACGACATCGGCTCGGCGCTCGTGCTCGCCTCTCATGTCGAGGTGGATCTGCACCGGGCGACCGGCCTTGCGGACCGCGGCTGCCCCGCGGACACCGCGCTTCGAATTCTGTTGTAGGGCGGGGAACAGGGCAGATGGGCCGGGTCCCTGTGCGGCGGGGCACCCGGCCCGGCCGCTTCTAGGCTCGAGCCCAGGGCAGGCGCTCCCAGTACGAGGGCCGCTCTCGCTTGAACCACTCGAAACCGACGTACGCCTGCTTCAGGTCGGAAGTCTCCTCCTGGGCGCTCGCGCCGTAGCGAGCCGCGAGCTCCGACACCGGGTAGTGCACCCACCAGTCGTCAGACGCCCGTGCGCCGGTCATCAGGATCGCGCACGGCCCGTCGCCGGCGCCCACGAAGATGTGCTCCGTCCCTGGGGGACTGTGGAAGAAGTCCCACTGGCGGAGCAGCCGCTCCTCATCCTCGACGAGCAGCCTGCACTCTCCGGACAGCACGAGGAACGCCTCCTGGTCCGACTCGGCATGGTAGAGGCCGTTCGGCTCGCCCGGCTCCAGGACGTGAATGCAGATACCGAGCTGCGGGAACTCGTGCTCCTCCTCGTTCTCGAAGCTGCACCTCGAGCCGCGCGACTGCTTTCCGGTGTCATGCGACGTCCACCACTCGGCGTCGCGCACGTTCACGACGAACCAGCCCTCGCTCGCCGGTGCCAGACCTGCGCCGGAGTCCTCGAGCCGCGCCTGCGGCAACTCAGAGCCAGCGCTTCCAGCGGAAGAACCCGACCATCACCAGGAGCATGGCGACGAGGGTCGCGACGACCGCCCAGAACGCCTCCCGCGTGCCCTCGCCCGGGAAGGCGACGTTCATGCCGAAGATGCCCGTGAGCAGCGTCAGCGGCAGGACGATGACGGTGAACACGGTGAGCAGCCGCAGGACGTCGTTCTGGCGGTGCGAGATGACCGACTCGTTCGTCGACTCGAGGCCCTCGACGACCTCCTTGTAGTTGTCGAGGAGGTCCCAGATGCGCTCGGCCGCGTCCACGATGTCGTCGAAGTAGAGCTCGAGCTCCTCCGGGAGGAAGCCCTCCACGCGCCGCTCGAGCACCCGCAGCGTCGAGCGCTCGGGCTTCACGATCTTGCGGTACGAGATGATCTCCTGCTTCACGTTGGAGATGTCGCGGACGACCTCCTGCGACGCGCCCTCGAACATCTCGTCCTCGATCACGTCGAGCTTGTGCGCGATCTTGTCGAGGATCGGGAAGCAGTAGTCGAAGAGGTCGTCGAGGATCTCGTACAGGAGCCGCCCGGAGCCGCGCGCGAAGAGCTGGTCGCGGAAGTGCTCGTCCTCCTCGCAGCGGCGGAAGAGGCGCGTGACCGGGTGCAGCTCGCGGTTCGGGATCGTGACGACGTAGTCGTGGCCGATGAAGAGGTCGAGCTCCGCCGCGTTCAGCCGCTGCACCGACTGGTCGAAGACCGGGAAGTGGAGGACGGCGAAGAGGTAGCCCTCGTCCTCGTAGTCGTCGACCTTCGGGCGCTGGCGCTTCGAGACGATGTCCTCGACGTCGAGCGGGTGCCAGCCGAAGCGCTCGGCGAGCATCTGCGCCGTCTCCACGTCCGGCGCGACGACGTTGACCCAGGTGAGGCCGTTAGCGGTGAGCTCGTGGACGACCGGCGCCGGGCGCGGGACGACCTGACCCGTGGCGCGGGCCGAACGGAGTCGCCGGATGCGGGGCAGGCTCGGCATCGGTACTCAGGGGGTCGTCCAGGGTCGGAGCCATGTTCGCGATTCTAGCTCCGGAGCCTCCCGCGAGCTGATCGTGGGGGAACCCATGGTTCCCCCACGAGCCCCCTCCTTCAGCCTCTGGGATCGAGCCGAGCCGGTGGACGCCTCCGGGCGAGTGAATCGCCCTCCGGCCTGAGACTGCTTTGCCATCTCCGATCTGGTTTTCCGCGGCGCCACCTATATCGAGATGCAGCGGGTTCGTATTCGGCGTGCCCGCCGGCGGGACGCGCGACCCGGACTCCACGACACCCTGGGCTAGGCAGAGGCCGGCGCGGGTGTCGGGGTCCGCCGAGCACGGTCGGGAAGCGTCGACTCGACGAAGAACGCGAGCACGCCGCCGATCGCGCAGAACGCCGCGGCGCCCAGCCAGACCCCGCTCGGCGAGAAGTCGAGCACGAAGCCGCCGACTGCAGGCCCGAGCGCGAACCCGAGTTGCCAAGACAGCGCCGACAGGGCCATGTAGCGCCCGAGCAAGCGTGGCTCCGCGAGATCCGTCACGAGCGGGGCCTGCACCGCGCCGTGCAGGCACTCGCCGACGGCGAAGATCGTCATGGCGCCGATGAGCAGGAGCGTCGCCTTCGTCGCGGTCTCCGAGCCGGCGATCGGCACGACGAGCCACGCGCACGCCCACAGCAGCCCGAGGAGCCCGAGCGCCGGCATCCGACGTCTGCCCTGCGCGAAACGGGCGATCGGAAGCTGGAGGAGCACGATCACGATCGTGTTCACGAGGAAGACGAGCCCGATCTGCGTCTCCGAGACCGCGGCCTCGTTCTTCGCGTACACCGGTAGCAGCTCGAAGCCCGAGAAGCCCGCGAAGATGAACAGCGCGTTGAGCCCGATCACGGCGACGAAGGGTCGGTGGCGGAGGACGTCGCGGTACGAACCCGGGCGCTCGGCTGCGCCGGAAGCGCGGCGCCCGGTAGCGGGCGAGGGCACCAGCGCCAGCATCACGCCCGCGTACACGACAAAGGTGACCGAGTTCAACAGGAAGAGGACCGTGAACGAGCCTGGTGACTCGGTCGTGGCGATGAGGCCGCCCGCGAGCGCACCGAGGCCGATGCCGAGGTTCATCACGACCCGCTGCATCGCGAACGCCGCCGGGCGCTCCGCCGGCGCGGTGAGGCCGGCGATGAGCGTCGACTGCGAAGGCCAGAAGCCGCCGACGCCGACGCCCGTGATCATCGCGACGGCGAACCCCTGCCACGCCTCGTGCACGAACGGGTAGAGGGCGTAGCCGCCGGCGAGGATCGCGAGCGCCGTCGCGAGCATCCGCCGCCCGCCGAAGCGGTCGATGAGCACGCCGAAGACAGGCCCGGCGACGATGCTCGCGACCGCGTGCGAGCCGACGACCAGCCCGACGACGCCAAGCCCGATCCCGCGCACGTTGTGCAGGTAGATGAAGAGGAACGGAAGCGTGATCCCGTTCCCGAAGGAGTTCACGAGCCCGCCGACCTGGAGGGTCGTCACCGAGCGCGGGAGCGGCGGGAAGTACGTCCTGAGAAGGCGGCGCACCGTGAGACACTAACCGCGCCGATGCGCGACGGGTTCCTCCTCGATCCGGACATCGTGCAGCTCAACCACGGGAGCTTCGGCGCGTGCCCAGTCGAGGTCTTCGACGAGTATCAGCGCATCCAGCGCGAGCTCGAGACGGGTCCGACGGACTTCTTCACGCGCAAGGCCGCGAAGTGGTTCTGGGGCGATCCCGAACGGCCGGGGCGGATGGCCGAGGCGCGCGCGACGCTCGCGGCGTTCCTCGGCGTGCGGGCCGACGATCTCGCCTTCGTCCCGAACGCGACCTCGGGCCTCAACGCCGTCATCCGCTCGCTCGAGCTCGAGCCGGGCGACGAGGTGCTCACGACCGCGCACGAGTACGGCGCGATCTCGATGACGTGGGAGTTCGCAGGGGCGACGCTCGTCGTGTGCGAGCCGGAGGAGATCGTCGAGCGGATCGGGCCGCGGACGCGGGCGGTCTCGGTGTCGCACGTCACCTCGGCGACGGCGCTCGTCTTCCCGGTCGAGGAGATCTGCGCAGGCGCACGCGCCGCCGGCGTGCTCGCGATCGTGGACGGCGCGCACGCGCCGGGCCAGCTCCCGCTCGACGTCGAGGCGATCGGCGCGGACGTGTACGCCGGAAACTGCCACAAATGGATGTGCGCGCCAAAGGGCGCGGGGTTCCTGTGGGTGCGGCCGGAGCACCAGGAGTGGGTCGAGCCGCTCGTCGTGAGCTGGGGCTGGCGGGACGACGCCGACTTCGCGGAGCGGCACGGCTGGGCGGGAACGCGCGACCCGGCCGCCTACCTCACCGTGCCGAAGGCGATCGAGGTGCACGCGACCTTCGACGCCGAGCGCCAGCGCGCGGTCGCGGACCTCGCGGAGGAGCGTCTCGCCGCGCTCGGCCTGCCTCGGCTTCCGGGGGAGCCCGCGCCGTACATGCGTGCCGTCGAGCTCCCGCGCTGTGATACGGCCGAGCTCTGGCGGCGGTTGTTCGGGGAGCACGGCATCGAGGCGCCGGTGTACGAGTGGGACGGGCGCTGCTTCCTCCGCGCCTCGATCGGCCCCTACAACGACGAGGAGGACGTCGAGCGGCTCATCGAGGCCTTGCGCGCGCTCCTCTAGCCAAGAGTAAAAAGGTTGTCTGGTTGTGTGAGGGACTAGTCCCGAGCGGTCCCAGCTGTGGACGCCTCGGCGGTCTCCGGGGCGGGAGTCTGCACGCTTGCGCCGCGCTTCGGCGTGCGACATGTGGAGGTACTGTCTTCGCGCGTGGGAGAGACAGTGACCAGCAGCTCCGTGCGGCTCGGCAACGGCTGGGCGGTCCTCACCGCGGTCTTCCTGTCCGGCGCGGTGCTGCTGGGCGTCGAGATCGCAGCGAGCCGCGTGCTCGCGCCGTACTTCGGGAATTCGCTCTTCGTCTGGGGCGCGATCATCGGCGTGATCCTGGCCGGCCTCGCTGCCGGCTACTGGCTCGGCGGCGTGGCCGGGGATCGGCGGCCGGTGCCGCTGCTCCTCGTCGCGACGATCGCGCTCGGCGGCGTGATCGTCGGGCTGATCCCGGTCGTCGACTCGGCGGTGATCGAGGCCGTGCTCGAGTGGGATCCGGGACCGAGGCTCGATCCGCTCCTGTGCGCGCTCGTGCTCTTCGGCCCGCCGAGCCTCGTCCTGTCCGCGGTCGGGCCGATCGCGGTCCGGCTGCAGGCGACGTCCGTGGAGAGGTCGGGCGCGACCGCCGGTCGCACGTTCGCGATCTCGACCGCGGGAAGCATCGTCGGCACGTTCGCGACGGCGTTCTGGCTGATCCCGCTCTTCGGCACCGAGCAGCTGCTGGTGCTCGGTGCGGCGGTGCTCCTCGCGACCTCAGCCTTCCTCGCGCTCGCGACCGGGGCGCCGCGTTGGGCCCTTGTGGCAGCCGGCGCCGCGACGTTGGCCGGCGTCGCAGCCTTCGCCGTCGGCACCGACCGCACCGGCCAGCTGTCCGTGGCGGAGAGTCGCAACTGGTCGCCGATCTTCCGCGAGCGCGGGCAGAGCTACCGCGATCCGCGCAACCCGTCGAACGGAGTCGAGGACCCGAGCCTGCGGCTCGTGCACGCCGAGGACACGCGCTACCACCGGCTGGCGGTGGTCGAGGACGAGGACACCCGCTACCTGCGTTTCGACAACTCGCTGCAGAGCGCGATGTACATCGACGATCCCTACCGCACGCGCTTCCGCTACACCGACCTCTTCCACCTCGGCTTCGCGTACGACGGGGCCGCCCGCGACGTCCTCTTCATCGGGCTCGGCGCCGGCTCGTCGCAGAAGCGCATGCTGCGCGCGCTCCCGCGCGCGCGACTGACGACCGTCGAGCTCGACTCCGCGGTCGTCGAAGCCGCGTACCGCTGGTTCGCGCTCCCTCGCAGCCCGCGGCATCGGGTCGAGGTCGGGGACGGGCGGCGGTTCCTCGCGAACGAGGCCGCGCGTTACGACGTGATCGTCATCGACGCGTTCTTCGCGGATGCGATCCCCGCCCACCTCGTCACGCAGGAGTTCCTCGAGCTCGCGCGCTCGCGCCTCGAACCGGGCGGCGTCGTCGTGATGAACGCAATCGGCGCGATCGCGGGACGTGGCTCGCGCCTCTTCCGCGCGATCTACAAGACGTACCAGAGCGTGTTCCCGACCGTCCTCGTCCATCCCACGATCCTCGAAGGCGACCAGGGCGACGAGGCGTTCCGGAACCTCATCCTCGTCGCGACGGACAAGGCGGCGCCGCAGCCGGCGACGGTCGCCGAGCGGTGGGCCGTCTTCCGGCAGCGCAGCCCGCTCGTGCCGGATCTCCGCAAGCCGATCCTCGACCGGCACGACGCGGTCATCCCCACGGACGACGTGCCGGTCCTGACCGACGACTACGCGCCCACAGACGCGCTGCTCCTCCTCTTTCAGTAGCGAACAGGCGCTGTAGGCGTTTCGCGACTACCGCCTGGGCGAACGCCGCTCCCTTGACGTCTCGTTCAGATGACGTCATCGTATGAGGACGGTCGCGGACTGGGCTGCGGGAGGGGCTTCGGCTTCGACGTGACCGCTGGGTGTGGGTGTGTGGGAGACTGGGACTGCAGGGGCGGCGACGCCTCCGTGGGGATTGGGGATGAGCGGTGCGAAACAACTTCGAAGTTCGGTCGGGCGGCCGGCGCGTCGCGCTCCAGGTAGCGACGACGGCGCACGAGGCGCTGCATGACTACCTCCGGGCTCTCGGCTGCGTGGACGCCGAGGTCGTCAGGCTCGGCGCGGACGCCGCCGCGTGGCGTGGGGCGGTCTACCGCGCGGTGCCGACCGCCGAGCCCGAGCTGCGCGTGGCCTCCGGAGCACGGAGCGCCGTGGCTACCCGGCTCTGAGTAAGCGAGGACGAAGCCGATATCGGGAGACGGTCAGGCGCGCGTGCTGTCGAGGAGCTGCAGCAATTCGTGCGCAGCCAGCTCGATCTCCTTGTGCCGCCACTCCGCCGCGCGGTAGTGGCACGCGATGACGCCTGAGCGGTGGATGCGCCGGAAATCTCCGTAGACGAACGCGTACCGCGCCTTCGTCTCGTCCGTCGCACCCTGTGTGAGCCCGAGATGCCACTCCGCGTACTCGTCCCAGGAGTGGGATTCGAGAAAGGCGTTCTCGTCCGCGGCTCGAGGCTGGACGTCTCCCCAGTCGCTCTCGAGGACGTACTGCCGGCTCTCGATGAGCTGCCGGGCGCGCGCCACGGCGCGCTCGTTCACTTCGTACGAGGCCACGTCAGCGCATTCTCGCGGAGTTGAGCTCGCCAACCGATCATGCGCCCGGCAGGAATCGAACCTGCCTGCTCAGAGGCATTTTCTCGCTCCGAGGCTCGATCTCGGTGACGAATCGCTGCAAAATCGTGGGGTCGTGGCACGCCACGTGGCACGGTTAGGCCGCGAGGTCGACCTCGACGACGAGGGCATGGTGATCGCTCAACTCGCCTGTGTCGACAACGGACTCCGCCGTGACTTGTGGGATGAGCTCGCGGCTTACGAACACGTAGTCAATCTCCACCGTTCGGTGCGTCGGCGTCGGCCGCTCTTCGTAGTCGGGGCAGCACTCAAGGCCGAAGTCCTTGATCCGGTCGAACAGCACCCGACGCACGTTGCCCCATCTGACAGGAGAGGCGTTGAGGTCCCCACCGAGGACGATGCGCCCCCTGCGGGATCGGTCGTCGAGTAGCCCCGTCAGATCCGAGATCGACCGATGGAGCGACGGGGTCGAGTACTCCGTGCCCAGGAGCCGCTCAAGCAGGCCGTAGAGGCTAATCGCCGTGATCGGCGCGTCAAGGCTTGGGAGAGACGATCGCTTCCGAAGCTGTCCTAGTCGAGCGCTCGTCCCTCGGCCGCAAAGGCTTTCACCTCGTCTGCTCCGAGGTGTGCCTCGAGCTCCGGCAGGAAGCGCTCCAAGACGGGCGCTTCGTACTCGTCCGGAGCCTCGTCACCGCGGGCAGCGTCTGCGGCGCCGAGCATGCGGGCCGCCGCAGCATAGGAGCCCTGTGCCACCGCGGTTGCCGCCAGGACCACCAGACATCGAGCCCGCGACCGGTCGTCCCCGAGCTCCGTGTAGAGGTCGCGGCTCTCACGCGCACGGGTCGCGGCGTCCTCGACCTCGCCGTCAACGAGCGCGATCTCGGCGAGCAAGAGCTGGGCTGCCGCTATGAACGCGGCCTCGTCGAGGTCTCGCGCCTGTCCCAGCGCGTCGTCGAACTCCCGGCGTGCGCGCGTGAGGTCGCCGCCGTGGTACGCGGTGAGCCCGAGGTTGTAGACGGCGTCCAAGACCAGAAGCGGGTCGCCGAGCCGCCTGCGAAGGACAATGGCTTCCTCGTATCGGGTCACCGCCAGCTCGTGCTCGCCTCGGGCCGAATGGACGTCGCCGAGCGCAGTCAGCGCTGCCGACGCGGCCTTGTCATCGTCGAGGTCGGCCGCGATCGACACGGCCTCCTGCGCGACCTGCTCCGCTCGCTCGATCTCGTCGCGCCTCAGTGCCACGAAGCTCAGGTATGCGAGGACGCGCACTTCCTCGACGGCCTGGCCGCTTGCGTGGTACATGTCTCGCGCCTCCTCGAGCATCGTTCCGGCGGCCTCCCAGTCACTCTGCGCAGCAGCTTGGTGGGCTGCCGTTCTCAGGCCCGCCGCTCGCACGTCGGCCGGCACGTCATGTGCGAGCGCCAGGGCCAGGGCGAGCCAGCGTCGCGCCTCGCCGACGTGCGCATGTGCACGCCAGAAGCGCTCGAGCGCGGAGATGGCACGAAGCGCGTCCGCGACGCGGCCGGCACCGAGTAGCCAGTCGAGCGCCGCCCGCAGGTTATCGAGCTCGTGCTCGAGGCGCTCGTACCACTGCGCCTGGTCAGGCCCGGCGAGCTCGGCCTCCGCGGCGGTCGCGCGCTCGAGGAAGCGCTCCGCGTGCCGGCGCCGCAGGTCCTCGAGCTTCCCGTCAGAGGCAAGCCGCGCGAGCGCGTCCGCGCGCACGGTCTCGAGCATGAACAGCCGCACCTCGCCATCGGAGACGTCGCTCCGAAGGAGGCTCCCGGTCACGAGCCCCTCGAGGTCGGAGAGGAAGGTCGGGGAGCCGGACAACGCACGCGCGTCGTCGAAGGAGCAGCCTCCGGTGAAGACGGCGAGCGTCTGGTGCAGCTCCTGTTGGCTCTCGCTCAAGAGGCTGTAGCTCCAGTCGATCGTCGCGCGCAGCGTGCGCTGCCGGGCGGGGAGGTCGACCGGACCCTCCATGTCGAGCGTGAGCCCCTCGTCCAGCGCGAGCAGGAGCTGCGCGGGCGGGAGGACGGCGAGCCGGGCGGCGACGAGCTCGATGGCGAGCGGGAGCCCGTCCAGGCGTCGGCAGATCTCCCGTACCGCGGGCAGTACGTCCTCGTGCAGGATCACCCCGCGCGCCGCGGCGAGCTCGGAGAAGAGGGTCGAGGCGTCGTAGACGGACAGCGGCCGGAGCGGGACGACGTGCTCGCCGGAGAGGCGGAGCGGCGCGCGGCTCGTGATCAACAGGTCGAAGTCCGGCGCGCGGTGGAGAAGCGTGGAGATGTACCCGGCCGCAGGGGTCAGGTGCTCGAAGTTGTCGAGGAAGAGCAGGGCGCCCGTGCCCGCGAGCGTCTCGGCGACGCCCTCGAGGACCGGCGTGCCGTCGGCATCGCGCACGCCGAGCACATGGGCGATCGTGGCCGGGACGAGCTCGGGATCGGACACGGGGGCGAGGCCGACGAGGTGCACCGGCCGCTCGACCGCGCTCAGCGCGGCGACCTCGAGCGCGAGCCGGCTCTTGCCGGCGCCGCCGGGTCCGATGATCGTGACGAGCCGCACGTCCGCGCGCGCCAACAGCGACAGGGTGGAGGTCAGGTCCTGGCGGCGGCCGACCAGGCGGTGGTGGACCGCGGGCAGCGCTGAGCCGCCGAGCGTGCGCAGCGGCGCGAACCCCTCCTGCAGCCCGGCGGCGACGAGTTGGAAGACCTGCTCGGAGCCGGGGACGTCCTTCAGCCGGTGGCTCCCAAGCGGGCGGAACGAGAGCTCGGGATCGGCGTCACCGACGACGTCGCGGGTCGACCTCGAGACGACGACCTGACCGCCGTGGGCGGCGGCGCAGATCCTGGAGGCGACGACGACGTCCATCCCGATGTAGCCCTCCTCCCCGAGGTCGGGCTCGCCCGTGTGGATCCCGATCCGTAGGCGCACGACGCCGTCCGGCGGCCACGCCTCCTGCCCCAGGGCGCGCTGGATCTGCGTCGCGGCGAGCACGGCCTCCCGCGCGCGGGAAAAGGCGAGGAAGACGCCGTCACCGGCCCAGTCGACCTCGCCGCCGCCGTGGGTTGAAGCCGCCTCGCGGACGAGCTCCCGCAGGCGGGCGCGTAGCGGCGCGAAGCCGCCTCGGAGCGAGTTCAGGAGCCGCGTCGAGCCCTCGATGTCCGCGAAGAGCAGGGTGACGGTGCCGCTGGGCAGCCTCGTGCCCGGGTGGCCCGGAACAGACATGTCCGAGCGAGTCTACGGAGCCGTGTCAAGCGGTCTAACCGCTAGCCGGACATACCCGGTCGTCGAGATCTCCACGCGCCTATGTGAATCTTGCGGGCGTGAGAATCTGCGCGCTCCCCCGGCGCTACCAGCTGTGAGCCCGGCGCCTTCCGCGCGCGCACGCGTAATAGGAAGGTGTAACGAGCCTACCCACGGCGCGGAGCAGCGGATGGTCTTCGGAGCCAACACCTATCGGGAGTTCGCGCGGATGCTGGCCTCGAGCACCGAGGAGTCCGAGGTGCGTGACCGATGGGTCACGCGGATGAGGAGCCTGCCGACAACGGTGGTGTCGAACACGCTGGAAGGACCCCTCGACTGGCCGGACGCGACCGTCGTGAGCGGTGACGCCGTCGACGTCGTCGCCCGGCTCAAGGAGGAGTCTCCAGGTGCCGTTGCGCTCGCACGGCAGCCTGTCGATGAACCGGGCGCTGATGGCCGCCGGACTGGTCGACCGTGTCCAGGTGACGCTCTTCCCTGTGATCACCGGCCAGACCGGAGATGACCCGATCTTTCAGGGTGCGGCCGACTTCGACCTCGAGCTGCTCGAGAGCCGAACGCTCGACGGCAACATCCAAGAGCTGATCTACCGGCCCACCCTGCACGCCTGAGTCCATCCATGCACCCCACCCCGTCAAGCAGCGATCCGACCGGAAGTTGCTCTCCTTCACGTCCCCGGGCTCACTGCTCTACTGGCCAACGACTGAACGAGCTGCTCAGCCAGCGCACGATGCAGTGCGGCCGGCTGCGCGTCAGCAGTAGCCGGTAAAGGAGATCCTCATGACTCACATATCAACCACCACCGCCGTAGTCAGCACACGATGAACGCCCCTACCTCGATCACCATCACGCCAGTCTTCGTTGCCGACCTTTCCGTCGAGGGCGAGCGGATGCCGGTCTACGTGCACGTCATCGACCATCCCGATGCGCGCGTGCTGGTCGACACCGGCATGACGGAGCTGCACCCGGCGATGGCCGACATGGATCCCCGCCTCCGTCCGCTGAGCGAGCAGGACTTCGATCTCACCGGCATCGACATCGTCGTCAACACACACCTGCACGCCGACCACTGCGGCGGCAACCACCTCTTCGCCGGCAAGCCGATCTATGTCCAGCGTCGGGAGCTTCGAGGACGCGCGCAGCAAGGACGACTACACCATTCGCGAGTGGGTCGAGGCGCCCGGCGTGCGCTACGTGCCGGTCGACGGCGAGCACGAGCTGCTCCCGGGGCTCCGACTCGTCCCGGCGCCGGGCCACACACCCGGCATGCAGATGGTCGTCGTCGAGACTGGCGGGCGCCCGGTCATCGTCGGCGGCGACGTGGCGGTGTGGTTCGGCGAGTTCGACGAGCCGCCCACCGAAGGCCGGCAGCGGGTCCTTGCGCTCGACCCCGAGCTCGTCTGGCTCACGCACGAGCACGAGCCGTGGCGGCCGCGCACCATGTAAGGCGCGCCGCAGTGCATATGGCCCGCGGTGACCTACAAGTGGGTCGTCCTCTCCAACACAACGATCGGGACGGCGGATCGCTGGCAGAAGCGTGACTGGATCTACTCGTTCGCCGACGCGACGCTCGCCCTCGGACCGGCCTCCACGAGCTCGAGCGCCGCATCCAGCGTCGACTCACGGCGTTCGGCCTCGACGGCGGCGACCTGCTCGGCCCCGAGACGGTCGTGTGCGAGCTGCACTCGGCTGTGGAGCCGCTCGCTCACTTGGGTCCACTGGACGATGCCGGCCGCGGCACAGAGCTCTCGCTGGATCCGGTCGAGGCGCACGCACAGCTCGTCGTCTCCGAGACCGGCCGCGGCGGCGGCGAGACCGTGCACGGCCTCGGACCCGACCCGGCGGTCACCTCGCCGGATGGAGAGCCGAAGCGCCTTCAGGAGGAGCTCTCGTGCGTCGAGGTACCGCTCTTGCATCACCGCCGCCAGGCCGAGATTGCCGACGGCCAGCGAGAGCCGAAACGTGTCGTCCAGCTCTCGCGCGATTGCCGCCGCTTCCTCCAGCTTGGCGATCGCGCGGTCGGGCTCTCCGGCAAGAAGGGCGTCCCAGCCGAGGTTGTTGACGCTGTCAGAGACGCTGATGACGTCACCGGTCTCTCGCTTGAGCCGAAGAACCTCCTCGCCGAGCGCACTTCTCGTGCTGAGTTCGAGCTCGGTCGCAGACAGCGGCAGGAGCACCTCCGAGCGCTCCCACGGGTCGGAGAGCTCGCGCAGAAGTGCCACGCTGCGCTCCAGGGACGCCCCGGCCGCCTCGCGTTCGCCCCGCTCGATGACGACCCAGGCGAGATAGGCAAGAGCCGAGGCCTCGACCGCCGCGAGCCCGGCTGCAGCAGCGGCTTCCGATGCCTGCCGGAAGTGCTCCTGCGCGACGGCGAGGTCACCCTGGAAGAAGGCGAGCTGCGCGGACGAGAGGAATCCGACCGCCCGGTCGGATTCCGTGACGCCCTCCGCGGCAAGCGCGCTCTCGATCCAGTCGCGGCCCTCCGTGGCGCTGCTGCGAGCCTGCCAGTAACGAAAGACTCCCGCGGAGATGTGCGCTGCTCTGCCTCCGAGCTCGCGCTCGAGGGCGCGCGCCATCGCGGCCCTCAGGTTCGGCAGCTCTTGCTCGACGGTGGCGAGCCAGGCGGCGGTGTCCGGCCCTCGAAGTCCCGCCTCTGCGTCGTGGGCGAGCCGCTCGTAGTACGCTCCGTGGAGCTCGATCACCTCGGCGCGCTGTGCGTCGTCGAGTTGCTCGACTCCGTACTCGCGGATCGTCTCGAGCATCCGGTAGCGGTCGCTGTCGCGCGTGATCAAGCTCTTGTCAACAAGCGACCCGAGCGTCTCGACGTCGGTCGCGCAGACGTTCTCGACCGCATCCAGCGTCGCGCTGCCCGCGAAGACCGCGAAGCGTGCGAAGACGTCGCGCTCGTCCGGATCGAGCAGTCCCGAGGACCAGGCGATCGTGGCACGGAGGGTCTGCTGCCGGGGGTCGGCGTCCCGGCCGCCCTTCAGCAGGTCGAGGCGGTCGCCCAGCCGGTCGAGGATCTGCGCGGGTGTCAGGACGGCGCACCGAGCTGCTGCGAGCTCGAGCGCGAGCGGGAGGTTGTCGAGGCGCTCGCACAGCTCCTGGACGGCAGGGCTCGCCTGGAAGGCCGGGTCGAGGGCAGCGACGCGGGCGGTGAAGAGGTCGAGACCTTCCGGAGCAGTCAGCTGCGGGACCGGATACACGTGCTCGCCCGAGAGCCGGAGCCGCTCACGGCTCGTGACCACGAGCCTTGGGCCGTCGAGGTCTCGTAGCGCCGCGATCGCCGCAGCAGCATCGGGGAGCAGATGCTCGGCATTGTCGAGGAGGAGAAGCATCCGCTTGCCGGTCAGCATCTCGGCGAGGACGTCCTCGAGCGGGCGGTCGGGCTGCTCGATCACGTCGAGCGTCCGCGCGGTCTGCCTGAGCACCAGCGCCGGGTCGCGAAGCGGCGCAAGCGGGATCCACCAGACGCCGTCGGGATAGGCGTCAGCGGCGAGGGCGGCGGCCTGCAGTGCGAGCCGGGTCTTCCCTGTCCCACCAGGCCCGGTGAGGGTGAGCAGACGAGCAGCGGCCGCCGAGAGCAGCTCGACGACCTCGGAGAGCTCGCGCTCCCTGCCGAGGAAGGGCGTCGCCGGGAAGGGCAGATTCGTGCGGTACAGGGATTTGAGCGCCGGAAAGCTGCCGTCTCCGAGCTGGTAAACGCGCTCCGGCGCAGAGAGGTCTTTCAGCCGGTGCTCGCCGAGATCCTTCAGCTCGAGCTCGACGAGCTGTGCCGTGGAGGCCGAGACGAGCACCTGCCCCCCGTGGCCGACGGCTGCGATCCGCGCAGCTCGGTGGACATCGTCGCCGACGTACCCCTCGTCGGTCACGAGCGGCGTCCCCGTGTGGAGGCCGACGCGCACGTGGATCTGACCAGGCGCGAGCAAGTCCGTCAGCGCAGCCGCAGCTGCGAGAGCGCCGGGCGCGGTCGGAAACGCGAAGAAGAAGGCGTCCCCCTGCGTGTCGACCTCGACTCCGCCTTCCCCGTTGCACGCCGAGCGGACGATCTCACGGTGCTCGGCGAGAACGGCTGCGTAGACCTCCTCGCCGAGCGCGCGCAAGAGCCGCGTCGAGCCCTCGACGTCCGTGAAGAGGAACGTGACGGTGCCGGTAGGAAGGTCGTTTCGCACGAGGCGATCATCCGCCCGAGGCGGCGTGGCGTCCAGTCGCGGTCACTCCGGGGAGAGAATCGCGCGCTGTGCCAGTGATCAGGAATGTCGCTTGAGTGCAGCGATTCCCGGCGCCTGGCGTTTAGCGCTTCGTGGTTGCCGATGTCTGTCCGGCTCGAAGCAGCTGCGAACTGAAGGCGTTACCGAGCCACCGTTGTATTCCTCCGCTGTCCAACCACGTTCACGCACGAGGAGATGCCAGACGGTTGGGTGGTTGATCGTCCAGAGAACGTCGGTAGCTGCGGCGACGTCGAGGCCGGGAGAAAGTGCGCGCACCTCTGCGAGCTGTTCGACGACTGAACGCTGAACCTCAAGCAACTTCGCCTGGATGCCGGTCCAGAGTGAAGCAATCTCGACATCGACGGACGCCGCATTTCGGATGACCTCGAGCAGGCGCCGGAGCGAGTCTTCACCTCACGCGACTGGATCGCCAACAGACGGAGCTTTCTCTCCGGATCGGATTCAGCCACGAGGTTGCGGTACCACTCGCGCTCGAGGAGTTGAACCGCTTGCTCGTGCGCCCAAACGCGCTTCCCAGAGAGCGCTCAGAAGATTCGCCTTCGTTTCGAACGCGACATACACGGTCTTGAGGGCAACCCCCGCTTCTGCCGCGATTGCCGGCACCGAAGTAGCGGCGTATCCGTCACGCTCGAACAGGAGTTGGGCCGCATCGAGAATCACCCGGCGCGTTGCCGCTGCCTGCTCCCTCCGGCGCGGCGAGTCGTAAGCACGGGTCTGCTTGACGGCTTTGGGCACTTGTGTATACTAGCGCAGTAATCATTACTCGTTTAGGATATTGAATATCTGATGCGGGTATTATTCTCAGGAGGCCGCAGATGGCGACTCTGCACGTAAGAGCTGGACGTTCGTGACTACAACCTGTGGCGAGAGGCGTTCGGACGGGACGCGGCTGGACGGCAGGAATCGGGCGTGCGGCGCTACCGAATCTTCCGTCCCGTCGACGACGACAAGCACGTCATGCTCGACCTGGACTTCGACAGCGCGCAGGAAGCGGACACCTTCCTCACGATCCTGAAGACCGATGTCTGGCCGTCAGGCGACAAGGCGCCGGCGAAGCTCGGAACGCCAGAGGCGCGGATCCTCGAAATGGTCGAAAAGCACGAGTACGCCTAGGTGTGCGAGCGTCCTCTCGCTTGAGCGCCTTTGCGTGTCAGATTTGTGTCAGATCAGGCTGACCATCGCCGGTGCCTCGTGACGCACGCGATAGTCCCAGTCGCATACCGCCTCACGTCGACACGCGATGACCACGGCTGACTACCCTGGACAGAATTTGCAAGCCGGAGGTCACCGGTTCGATCCCGGTACGCTCCATAAATACCTGCAAATGGGCAGGTTTTTGTTGTCTCCGCAGGCGAGATCGCGCCTCACCTACGTGTGTACGAACCGGGCTGACGGCGGAGAAACCCGCTTGTAGCCGCAAATTCCCGCAAGGTTGTGCGACCGGCCGACCAGACCGGAGGACACCTTGTTGTCGTCGAGTGCAGTGCCCGATTTGCAGGGATTTCCGGGTCGACAACAACGCCATCCCGCGCACATCCCGCGCCAGGATCACCAGCGTGGTCGGTTGTCCAGGCTGGCACCCCAAAGCGACGAGCCCTGTCCGAAGGCCCGGACCAGGGATTCGCCGAGCGGGTGGCGCTTCGTCCACTCAGCCCGAGCTGCTCGGCCCTGCGAATCGGGATGCGGTCGTCATGACGGCGACATCCGGCGCACAGCGAGGCGGATCCATGGGCCGTGCGCTCACCGTCCCGGGCCCGACGTAGTTCGTACCGGACGAATGACGCCTGAAAAACTCAGAGATTGATCGTCTCGAGAACATGGCGGCCTGCACATCGGGCATCTGGCTCTAAATGGCCACTAACGAGTGGTCCGCTGATCCGCTGTGGAGAGAATTGAGAAACACGCGCTACAGTCGCGCTCGAGTTGAGACTCTGGCAAGCCATTGCCGTCGCCGTCTGGTCGCCGCTTTCCTCGAAGTAGGAGCTAGACGGACTCGAATCGCCGACTCGGACGGCACCCGTATCAGCTGCGGTAGGGCCGCGCTGACCTCGAGGTCCGGGGCGAGGTCGCCGGCCGGTCGACCCGTGTAGCCAAGATGGGCTACCTCTGTCGAGCGCTTGAACGTGGCTCGGCGGTATGCGAGGCTTGCGCGTGCTGCAACGAGGGGAGAGACAACGTGCGATCGCGCGGGCTCATCGTTGCTGCGGCGCACTCAACGCTTGATCCGAGCGGCGTGTCCGCCTGATGGCCGGCAGCCGTCGCGCGCCGCGAGCCCGGGTCCTGACCGTCGACCGCGCTCGGTTTGCGGCCGGCTGGCGACTTGCCCCCGGAGCGGTCGAGATCGTCCCGGCCGCGCTCGAGCCCGATCTCGTCGTCGACCTCGTCCGGCCCTCCGACTTGGTCGCTCTGACCCTCGAGGGCTTCGACGTCGAGCTCGTCGGGGGAGCAAAACCCGCGATCCGGCCGAAGCAGGGGAAGACCGGGCGGCTAGTCGTCCGGCTCGCTTTCCAGCACGTCGCCGAGAAGGCGATCTACGAAGTGGCTGCCCCGATCCGTGTCGACACGTCCCCGCCGCCACCCCTCGATCCGAACAAGCTGCAGAAGCTGGACACCCGTCCCGTCGACGGGGAGGCCGCCCGGCCCACGCTCCCCATCGACGCCCGTCCCGCGCGGACGAGCCGTCTTGTCCTGGAGCTGCCCGAGGGAGACACGGTCCCGTTCAGCACCGCCGGCATTCTCGAGGCGCTCGGCCGCCTCGAGCTGCTCGTACACCCGCTCGCGAAGCCTCGTGCCGGACGAGTGCGGATCCCTGTCGACGGCGCCGTCCTCCACCTTCCCGGAGGGCTCATCGCGACGGCCGCTGCCGGAGGCCTCGTCGTCTCTCCGGCGCCGCGCGGCCTCGAAGTCCCCGACCCGACGACCGCCTCCGGGTTGTCCGCCCTGGCTCGAGACATGCGGAAGGCTCGATCGTTGCTCGCCACCCGCGGCGGCACGTCCGTCGCAGGGCTCGAGCTCGAGGAAAGCGGCGCCCCCGGTGAGGTGACGATCGCCGGCGAGACCTTCAGCGTCCCCGCACTGCTCGGGCGCGCGGGGCTCGTTCGTCCCGACATCGTCGTCCGACCACGTCCACGGCCGACGTTCAGCCGGCCTCCACGCCAGTTCGAGACGGCGATCGAGGCGCCGTACCGGCTCGTCATCTCACCGAGCGAGCGAGGCGGCTGGACGCACTCGCCGGCGCCGGTCGCCGCCGAGGGCGCGCCGCACCGCATCGAGCTGTGGCACACGCGGCTCGGAGTCCGCGTCGAGGTGGACAAGAAGGTTTCCGTCCACGAGCGGACGGATTCACAACGGGTCGTCCGGGCGCTGTGGGCACGGGATCGAGAGAGCCCTGAGCTCTTCGAGGACGCCCAGGGCGGTGTCGTCTTCCCGAACTGGCAGAGCCTCAAGTGGCCGGGCGCGGTCGAGAAGCCGTTCCGCAGCTCACTCGATCCAGGGGACCGGCACATGCTGGTTCGTCAGAGCGCGGAGACCTGGCTGGACAAGAACCGTAAGCCGATCCCACCTGATCCGGTCGACGTCGAGGGTCTCTGGCTTTCCGCCCTCGGGGCGTGGCTCGACCTGCACGGCGAGTGGGAGACCGACCCGTACTCGTTCGCGAACATCCGCTCGATCCTGCTCTGGGATCACGTCGCGCCGATGGGCCGCGACCAGTTCGTACGCGTCGTGTACCCGGGCTACCTCTTCCCGTTCGGGCACAAGACGACGCTCGTCAAGCTCACCGAGCGGAAGATGAAGGACGCCGCTCCTTCGGTCGCCGGCCTGTACCAGCGGAAGTTCCTCGTGGTGGGCGAGCCGCTCCGGAGCTGGCCGCTCTCGAAGCGCAGACTGCCGTTCCTCGACGTCGGGGTCACGCCGCTCGTCACGCCCACGCTCGCCGAGCCCGCCAACCCGAGCAAGCCGTTCATCCCGCACGTCGAGGACGGGCCGTTCCAGTGGTTGCTCCACAACGCCGACAAGGAGCGCCGGCCGGTCCGGCTCGTGACGCCGCTCGTCTGGGTCCCCGCCGGCTACCCGGACCTCCAGGAGGTCGTCAACCTCTACCACTCGAGCGGCATCGACATCGTCGCCGCCGATGGACAGGACATCGCGTTCGCCGAGGTCGGGAAGGGCGGCGACACGATGGTCGCGACCGTCTCGCTCCACTTCGACGGCAAGCCGAGCGAGGTGAGCGCGGAGCCGGAGTTGCTCGACGCCTCGGTCGAGCTGCCGGCCGTCCAGAAGCTCTCCCCGATCGGCCCGGTCACGATCAAGTACAGCGACGTGTACGCCCCGACAAGCGGCCCGGGCGGCGGGTTCGGCGGCCCGAACAACATCGCCGAGGTCTGGGCGGAGCTCGTGACGCCGGCGAAGCTGGCCTTCGGTCAGGGCGCCGCAGCAGGGAGCGACAAGGCGGGCGGCTTTCTCGAGCCCAACCTCGAGATCGCGGGACTCTCTCGCGTGAAGGGGACGGTCGGCGACGTCGTCGAGACGGCAAAGGGGAACTTCAGGCCCGATCAGTTCCTTGGGAGCGCACTGCCCAAGCTCTTCGGCCTCGTCGAGCTCGTCGATCTGCTCGAGCTCGGCGGTCTGAACGACGCGCCCGACGTCGTATCCGAGGCGCTCGAGCGGATCGACGGCTTCCGCGCGGACCTCGAGCGTGCGAAGAAGGCGGTCGGGGACGCCGTGAACGAGGCCAATGCGCTCAAGGACCGGGCCGACCTGAGGAACGTCGCCGAGCTCAAGCAGCAAGCGCAGCAGGCAATCGCCAAGGCGCAGCAGGTCGAGGCGCAGGTCAAGAGCGCGGTCGACGGCCTGGCGAATGCGCTCGCGACCCTGCCGGGCAAGACCGAGGCGCAGGTCGCGGCCGCGCTCGGCACACCGCTGGATGCGCTCCGCCATGCGACCGACGAGATGAACGACGTCGCACCGATGCTCCCGCCGCTCATCCACGACCAGCTCCTGGCCCTCGCGAAGACGCTCCGGGAGCTCGCGGATGCGACCGATCTCGTCGCGGACGTCTTCCGCTTCGTAAACGGGCTCGCGAGCGGCGACGTCCAGGCGCGGTTCCGGTACGAGTGGGTGCCGAAGCTCAAGCCGTGGCCGGAGCCGCCGGATCCACCGATCCTCGACCTTCCTGAGCGCGCCCTCGTCCTCGCCGTCGAGGGCCGCGCGGCGAAGGACGAGATGCGGGTCGACGTCCTCGCCGAGCTCAAGGACTTCACGCTCACCCTCCTGCCCGGCGAGCCGCTCGTCCGTTTCAAGTTCGATCACCTCTCCTTCCACGGCGGCAACAAGGCGAAGCCGGACGTCGACGTCGTCCTCGGGAAGCTCGAGTTCCTCGGCTTCCTCGGGTTCATCGACACCCTTCGGGAGCTCATCCCGTTCGACGGGTTCTCCGACCCGCCGTTCCTCGACGTCACGCCCGAGGGGCTCTCCGCGGGCTTCACCCTCGCACTTCCGAACGTCTCGGTCGGCGTTTTCAACCTCTCGAACATGTCGCTCGGCGCAGACGTCCAGGTGCCGTTCCTGGGCAAGTCGGTCACGGTCGGCTTCAACTTCTGCACCCGTGAGCGGCCGTTCACGCTCGCAGTGGCGTTCATCGGCGGCGGCGGCTGGTTCCTCATCCGCCTGTCGCCGGACGGGCTCGACGTCCTCGAGCTCGGCCTCGAGGCAGGCGCGATTCTCGCAGTCGACTTCGGGGTCGCCTCCGGCTCGATCTCGGCGATGCTCGGGATCTACATGCGGCTCGAGGGGGACGAGGGCTCCCTCAGCGGGTATTTCCGGCTGCGCGGCGAGGTCGACGTCCTCGGGCTGATCTCCGCGTCGATCGAGCTCTACCTCGAGCTCATGTACGAGTTCGACACTGGGAAGATGGTCGGCCGCGCGCAGATCACGGTGAAGGTCGAGGTGTTCTGCTTCTCGACCTCGGTCAAGATCTCGGCCGAGCGCCGCTTCGCCGGATCCGTGGGCGATCCGAGCTTCGCCGACGTGATGGTGCTCCCGAACGGCACCGCGCCGGCCTGGTCCAAGTACTGCGTGGCGTTCGCGGGAGCGTGAGACATGACTAGCGAGCTCTTCAGTGTCGTCGCCCTACCCCACTCCGTCGGCGCCGGCGCGGACTACCACGTCTCGCTCTTCGTCTCGCCCCGTCTGACTCCGAACGGAGCCGAGGGGAAGCTCAAGGACTTCACGCACTTCCCGCACTGGGCGAAGCTCGTCGAAAGCGACGCGACGATCGAGCTCTTCGACCAGATCGGGACGATCGCCGCACAGCCGCATCTCGCCGACGTCGATGCCGACTTCTGGGACAAGGTCTTCCCGCCCGCCACGCCGGTCCGCGGACAGCAGAATGTCGACTTCTCCGCACGCCATTGGCGGACGTTCCGCGCGGGGGAGCTGCACGACTCCGCGAAGCTCCTCCACCTGGTCGCGATGTTCGCCGACCCCACCTCGCCACCCGTGCCGAGTGTCCATCCGCTCACCCGGCTGATGGGCCAGATGGGCGTCGGGGCCATGGGCCGCCGCGAGTACGACGAATCGGTGATCACGCGGATGCTCGACGCGCGCATCGGTGAGAGCGGGCAGTCGATCGCTCTCCCGGAGCTCGAAGGCATGGTCGAGTCGCAGGAGAACCCGCTCATGCGACTCGCCCTGCAGATGCACCGGGCCCGTCGCTTCTACGAGCGGCCGGAGTCGAAGCGCAAGTACCACGAGCGACCGCCGGACCCGGCGCCGAAGCCGGCCAAGCTTCCGAAGCCGAAGCCCGACTTCCACGAGCGTTGCTCGCTCGTCGGCGACCACCCGGCCCTGCAACGCCGGCTCGGGCTCGTCGTCGACCTCGTCGTGGACGACCCCAACCGGCTGAGCCAGAGCCAGTGGCTCTCCGCACGCATCGTCCCGCAGGGAGACGAGACCGCGTGTCGCACGACGCGCACGCGCTGCCAGGTCGCGGGAGACGACCTCGTCACCGTCTCGCGGACTGAGGAGTGGGAGGAGGAGCGCCTGCGCATAGGAGACGCCGAGCTCTTCGAGCTCCTCGACATGGACCCCGACGGGAGCGCGCTCAAGCTCGACCGCTATGTCTGGACGATCCCGCGCCTGCTCGCAATCGAGCAGAACGGCGATCCGATCCACGCCGCCCCGACCGCGCTCCGCTCACTCGGCTTCACCGTCGTCAGAAACAAGAAGGCCGTCGAGACGCAGGAACGTCTCGATCACCAGGCCACGCTCGTCTCCGCCGTCAGCGGCGGCGGAGCGCCGCTCCTCGACACTGAGGACGTCGTGCACGGGCTGCGGGTCGAGGTGTGGGACGACACAGCGAAGTCGTGGTTCACCCTCCACGCGAGGCGCATCGACGCCGAGGTCGTGAACCAGGGCGAGGTGGTCTCGGACCTCCTCGAGGAGGGCTTCA
Organism: uncultured Actinomycetes bacterium; assembly: GCA_963765175.1. GTDB lineage: Bacteria > Actinomycetota > Thermoleophilia > Gaiellales > Gaiellaceae > GMQP-bins7. The sequence goes on along the minus strand of CAVXUY010000012.1, from coordinate 3,180 downwards.
TGCAGGGGACGAACGCGACGGAGACTCCTGGCGTCGACAAGAGCCCGGTGCACGTGCACGAGTCGGTGTTCGGCTGGGAGGGCTGGAGCCTGAGCGCCGCGAAGCCGGGCAAGCGGATCCGGAGCGAGAACGGGAAGGAGCTCCTCGAGGACCAGGACGCGGATCCCGATCCTGCGACGCCGCTGATCGTCAAGTCAGTAGTCGAAGACGGCAGCCTGCCCCGCCTGCGCTACGGGCGCTCCTACGCGTTTCGCGCGTGGTCGGTCAACCTCGCGGGCTCGAGCCGGAGCCACGACATCGGGAAAGTGCCCAGCCCCGCCCCGCCTACGGTCGCCGCGGTCGCCGCGTCGCTCGCCAACGCTCCTGCGGCCCTTCCCGGCGAGCTCCTCATCCCGACGCTTCGTGCCGAGACGGCAGCGGGACTCCTGCGCCGCCGGTTCGAGGTGAGGGCGGAGCCCGAGGAGCCCGCGCCCGTCGAGCTCCCCGACCTCGCGGACGCCGGGATCGAGCGACTCGTGCTCAGCCGCATGCGCACCCGCCGCGCGGAGACGCTGTCGCGCGCGCGGGCACGGCCCGACGCAGAAGTCGATCGCGCGTCGCTCGTCGCCCGCGCGTTCGCCGACGCGGCGGTCGACGAGACACAGCCGTTCATCGCGGACACTGCCGTCCGCAACCCGGAGCACCTCGCACACGCGATCGCGCTCCCCGAACTCGTCGGAGTCGAGCCGGCGGAGCTTCTCGACCTCATCTCGCCGCTCAAGCCGTTCCTCCGCTGGGATCCCGTGCAGCCGCCCGCCGTGGTGGCGAGGCACCGCTTCAGCGCAGGTGAGTCGCTGCGCCAGCTCGTCGTCCGCTCGGGCGTCACCCAGGATCTCGACACGCTCGAGATCACGGTCGAGCCGCCCGCCTCCTACGCCGCCGGCCACGGTGCTCTCGGCTACCGGGGGGCGAGCGAGCGCCATCTCGCTCCCCCGAAGACGAGCCAGAGCGAGGCCGAGCTCCACGGCGCTTTCGACGAGGCGATCGGCTCGAACGACCCACAGGCTCAGGCGAAGCTGCTCGCGGTCGCGATTCGCGAGGCGGGGACGTTCTTCGACGAGGAAGTGCCGAGGCTCGACAATCCGAGCCTCAGCGACCCCCAGCAGGGGATCGCCCTCGTCGCGGACCCGACCGTGCCCGCCTCGACGCTGAAGTCGCTGCCCCTCGGGGGTGAGCCCCCGGCGCCCGGCCAGTACGTCGCCCACGACATCGACGCGCTTGTCCTTCCCTACCTGCCGGACGTCCTCGCCCGAGGTGTCTCGTTCGTCTTCCAGGAAGCGGGCCGCGACCGGGTCATCCTCTTCCCGTTCGGAACCGAGGGCTTCACGACCCGCTTCCTCGGCGACTGGCCGGCGCTCCGTCCGTTCCGGCTCGTGCTCGCAGGCTCAGACGTGCTGTCGGGCGAGCTCGACGAGCACGTGGTGCGCATCGGCCTTCCCGCCGGGGACGTACAGCGCTTCCGCCTCGCCTCCTCGCTCCATCGCGCAGAGCTCGACCTCTTCGGCCCCTGGCGGAGCCTGCCCGCCGTCATCCGGTCGAACGAGGACGTCGCCGAGGCGGCCGCGGACGGGTGGCTCTGGGCGCTGACCCCGTTCGAGGAGGTCACGCTCGTGCACGCGGTGCCGCGCCCGCTCGAGGTTCCGCGGCCGACGGCGGTCGTCGCGATGCGCTCCGCCGAGGGGGCAACGGACGCGTTCCTCCTCGGCGCCGTCGACGTCCACGGCCCGAGCACGGAGCAGCTCACGGCCGAGGCCCACTGGACCGACCCGATCGACGACACGAGCCTCCCCGCGCCGGATACGCAGACCACGCAGGCGATCGCCTTCACCACCCCGATTCGCGAGAGCGAGGATCTCGCGGTCCTCTACGGCGGCAAGGACGTCCAGGTCCCCATCCCCGGAGCCGGGCCGGTCTGGTTCCACCAGGCGATCCAGCGTCTCGGCGACACCCGTCACCACGCGATTCACTATCGCTTCCGCGCCTCCACCCGCTTCCGCGAGTACTTCGATCCGGAGACGCTGGCGCCCGCGCCCCCGGAGCCCGGGAAGCCTGTCGACGACGGCCAGAGCGTCGTCGGCTCCGAGATCACCCTCTCGGTTCCGAGCTCGGCGCGCCCGGCTGCGCCTGTTGTCCACTCCGTGCTCCCGCTGTTCCGCTGGGAGACCGGCACCGAGCCCGAGCAGCCCGTCGCGACCCGCCGCAAGCGCCGCGCCGGAGTCAGGATCTACCTCGAGCGGCCGTGGTACTCGTCCGGAGAGGGCGAGCTTCTCGGCGTGCTACTCGCTCCCGGCGGGAACGACATGCAGGCGATGCGGTTCCCGGTCAGCCAGTGGGGCGCCGACCCGGTCTGGCTGAGCGCGCCGGTCACGCGTCGCGCGATGTTCCTCGAGCTCGACAACCTGCTGCGCACCTTCGGCGTCGACGACCGCCCCGGAGACGCGCTTCCCATCGTGCCGCCGGCGACACTCCCGCTCGGTGGGCTCGGCGGCCAGCAGGTCGTCGTGCTCGGCTACGAGCCGCAATACAGCGCGGCGCGCCGGATGTGGTACGTGGACGTCGCGATCGACCCCGGAAGCACGTTCTGGCCCTTCGTACGCCTCGCGGTCGCCCGCTACCAGCCGGACAGCATCCCCGGCTGCCATCTCTCGGCCCCCATGCAGTGCGACTTCGTCCAGCTGACGCCCGAGCGGACGACGAGCGTGAGCCGCACCGACGTCCGACACGTCCGCGTCGTCGTGAGCGGGCCGATCGGAGTCCGCGAGCCGCCGCCGGGCAGCGGGCCTTCACTGGTCGAGCTCGCACCCTCGATCGACGACTACAACGCCTGGATCCGGATGCACCGGGTCGTCGTAGCGCGCTTGCAGCGCCGAGACCCGCAGATCCCGACCGATCTCGGCTGGGAGACGGTCGCAACGGAGGAGCTCGCCGTCCGCGGCTTCGGCCGCAACTTCTTCGAGGCGGCGTGGGTCGCGGAGCTCGAGGCGCCCGAAGACCTGCCCCTGCGCACTCCAGGAGCCAACGCCGACTGGCGGGTCACGGTGGAGGAGTGGGAGCGCCTGAAGGGCGACCCGGCGGATCTCGCAGACCCGGACTCACCTCCTCTGTGGGAGCAGCGGCTGATCTACGCGGACGAGATCGCCC
>CAVXUY010000011.1:0-76549 GCA_963765175.1 uncultured Actinomycetes bacterium | reverse complement strand
ACGAAGTCCCGATCCCATCAAGGCTGCCCGTCGGATTGTGGTGAAAGCTCGCACGTTTGTCACTAGCCAGAAGTTCTGTTTTTGTTGGCCGAAGTGCAGATCCGCGGCCGAGGACGCCCCGGTGCGTTGCGACCACGTCATCTCCAAAGCGTTCGCTTTCGTCCCGATCTCGTTCGTGCCCCCCGGCTGATCGTGTGAGTGCGTCTTATCTTCGGCAAGCGAGGCTTCCTCCTTGACCACGTTCAGGTGACCAGTAGAGCACCGCCTTCGGTCATCGCGTACCTACGATTGGGCGTCGTGGCTGTCCAGGATCCCGTCTCGACGCTCACCGCTGCGCTCGCCGAGGTCGCCGGGCGCCGAGGTCGAGCTCGAGCGCCCCTCCGAATCCGAGCACGGCGACTACGCGACGAACGTCGCACTCCGGCTTGCGGCGACGCGTGCGAGATCCCCGCGCGAGCTCGCGGCCGAGATCGCGGCGGAAGCCGTCGAGCGCGGGCTGGCGGCGTCGGCGGAGGCTGCGGGCCCGGGCTTCGTCAACCTGCATGTGTCGGACGCCTGGATCGCCGGCGCGCTCGGCGAGATCCTCGAAGCCGGCGACTCCTTCGGCGCCGGCACCGCCGCCGAGCGGAAGCGGATCCAGGTGGAGATGGTCTCCGCGAACCCGACCGGGCCGATCACGGTCGCCCACGCGCGAAACGGGGCGTACGGCGACTCGGTTGCGCGGCTCCTCGAGCTCGCCGGCCACGAGGTCGAGCGCGAGTACTACTACAACGACGCGGGCGCGCAGATGGAGCGCTTCTACGCGTCGGTCGAGGCGATCCGACGTGGGGAGGAGCCTCCCGAGGACGGGTACCACGGCGCCTACGTGGCGGACCTCGCGGCTCTCCGCGGCGATCCGGTCCCGCCGATGCTCGCGCAGATCGAGAACACGCTCGAGCGCTTCCGCATCCACTTCGACACGTGGGCGAAGCAGCGCGAGCTCGAGGAGCGCCTGCCGGAGTTCCTCCCGCGGCTCGACACGTACGAGGAGGGCGGCGCGCTCTGGGCGCGCTCGTCCGCGTACGGAGACGAGCAGGACCGCGTCCTCCTCCGCTCCGAGACGCGCACGCCCACGTATCGCGCGGCGGACGTGGTCTACCTCGCGGACAAGCTCGACCGCGGGTTCGACCGGGCGATCTACGTCCTCGGCGCCGACCACCACGGCACGCGCAACTGGTACGCGGCGATCGCGCGCATGCTCGGCGAGGACCCCGAGCGCGTCGAGGTGCTCCTGTACCAGCTCGTCCACCTCATCGAGGGTGGCGAGGCGAAGAAGATCTCGAAGCGGCGCGGGGACGTCGTCTTCCTCGACGAGCTCCTCGACACGATCGGCGTCGACGCCGCGCGCTGGTACCTCGTCTCACGCGGCCATGACCAGACGATCGAGCTCGACGTCGACCTCGCGAAGCAGCAGACGCAGAAGAACCCGGTCTACTACGTGCAGTACGCGCACGCCCGGATCGCCGGGATCCTCCGCAACGCCGAGGACGCCGAGCTCGATGTCGTGCTCTCGGCTCCGCTCGCGCCCGAGGAGCGCGACCTCGTCAAGCGGCTGCTCGAGTTCCCCGAGGTCGCCGCAGAGGCTGCCGAGCGCCGCGGGCCGCACGCGATCCCGACCTACGCGATCCGGGTCGCCGACGACTTCCACCGCTTCTACCACCACCACCGCGTGCTCGAGTCCGAGCAGCAGGCGTTCCGGCTCGCGCTCGTGCGCGCGACCCAGCTCGTCGTCGCGCGCTCGCTCGACCTGATCGGGGTCGAAGCGCCCGAACGGATGTAGCGAGGGCGAGGCAAGCCTCGCCCCTACGGGAACCCGGGCGCGGAGATCAAGTTCGTAGGGGCGACCCTTGGGTCGCCCTTCGCCCAGACGGCGTTAGCATGCTGCGTGTGGGTGCGATCCCTCCCGATCGGAACCTCGCGCTCGAGCTCGTCCGCGTCACCGAGTCCGCCGCCACCTTCGCCTCACGCTGGATCGGGCGCGGCGACAAGGAGGCCGCCGACCAGGCCGCGGTCGACGCGATGCGGCTCATGCTCGACACCGTGTCGATGCGCGGCATCGTCGTCATCGGCGAGGGCGAGAAGGATCACGCGCCGATGCTCTTCAACGGCGAGGAGGTCGGGGACGGCACGGGCCCCGAGGTCGACGTCGCCGTCGACCCGCTCGAGGGCACCCGCCTCACAGCGCTCGGAATGCCGAACGCGATCGCCGTCATCGCGGTCGCCGAGCGGGGGACGATGTTCTTTCCCGGCGCCGCGATGTACATGGACAAGATCGCGGTCGGGCCTGAGGCCGCGGACGCGATCGACATCGAGGCGACGCCGACCGAGAACCTCGAGCGCGTCGCCGAGGCGAAGCGCGTCGACGTGAACGACCTCACGGTCGTCGTCCTCGAGCGCGACCGCCACGAAGACCTCATCGCCGAGTTGCGCGAAGCCGGCGCGCGCGTGAACCTCATTCGCGACGGCGACGTCGCGCCCGCGATGGCCGCGGCGCAGTCGGTGCGCGGCATCGACCTGCTGATGGGCATCGGCGGGACGCCGGAGGGCGTCATCTCCGCGGCCGCGATCAAGTGCCTCGGCGGTGCGATGCAGGGCAAGCTCTGGCCGCGGAACGACGACGAGCGCGCCAGTCTGGTCGCGGCCGGGTTCGACATCGATCGCGTCCTGACCGCCGACGACCTAGTGCGAGGCGACGACGTCTTCGTCGCCGCGACCGGGGTCACGACCGGAGCGCTGCTGAGCGGCGTCCGCGTCGTCCGCGACCACGTCGAGACGGAGTCGATCGTCATGCGTTCGCGCTCGGGCACGGTCCGCCGCATCGCCGCCTCGCACCCGCTTTCGAAGATCCAGGCCTTGACGAAAGGAGCACGCACATGACGTCCCAGCTGCACGAGACCGCTCGCGCGATCGTCGCCGACCACAAAGGCATCCTCGCGGCGGACGAGAGCACGGGGACGATGACGAAGCGACTCGACTCCATCGGCGTCGAGTCGACCGAGGAGAACCGCCGCTTCTTCCGCCAGCTCCTCTTCGCTGCGCCCGGGATGGAGGAGTCCATCGGAGGCGTGATCCTCTACGACGAGACCATCCGCCAGTCGTCCGACGACGGCACGCCGTTCCCCGAGCTGCTCGCCTCGAAGGGCGTCATCCCCGGGATCAAGGTGGACACGGGCGCGCACGACATGGCGCTTTTCCCCGGCGAGAAGGTGACCGAGGGCCTCGACGGCCTCCGCGGCCGCCTCGAGGAGTACCGCGAGCTCGGTGCGCGCTTCGCCAAGTGGCGCGCGGTGATCACGATCGGCGACGGCATCCCGACTGACGCGTGCCTGCTCGCCAACGCGCACGCACTCGCACGCTATGCGGCGCTCTGCCAGGAGGCCGGCCTCGTGCCGATCGTCGAGCCCGAGGTGCTCATGGACGCCGACAACTCGCTCGAGGTCTGCTGGGAGGTGACCACGCGCACGCTGCACGAGACGTTCGACGCGCTCTACGACCTCGCGCTCGACCTCGAGGGGACGCTGCTCAAGCCGAACATGGTCATCGCGGGCAAGGGCTCCCCGGACCAGGCCTCCACGGAGCGGATTGCGGAGGCGACTATCGCGTGCTTCCGCGGTGTCGTCCCCGCGGCCGTCCCGGGCATCGTCTTCCTCTCCGGAGGCCAGTCCGAGGTGCAGGCGACCGAGAACCTGAACGCGATCAACCGCATCGGCGGGCCGTGGGTGCTCTCGTTCTCGTACGGACGCGCACTCCAGGCGTCGGCGCTCGCCGCCTGGGCCGGCGACCCCGCCAACGCGGAGGCCGCGCAGGCCGCCTTCGTCCACCGCGCGCGGATGAACTCGCTGGCGGTCGCCGGGGAGTGGTCGGCGGAGCTGGAGCAGCCGGTCACCGCGTGACAGAGCCGCCCGGCGACGTCGCCGACAACCCGATTGGCGCGTGGGTCGTGCTGCAAGCCGTGTCCTCGCTCTGATGCTCGAGGCCGCGTTCTGGTCGCTGGTCGCGAGCTCTTCGCTCGTCATTGGCGGGCTCGTCGCCATCCGGTACGACCTCTCGCAGCGCACGATCGGGCTGATCATGGGCTTCGGCGCAGGCGTGCTCATTGCAGTGCTCTCGGTCGACCTCGCCCTGGACGCGTTCGAGCGCGCGAACGGCTTCGTGCTCGGAGTCGGCCTCCTCGCCGGCGGCGTCATCTTTTACGCCGGGGACGCGCTGCTCGGGCGGTACGGCGCGGGCGAGCGCATGAGCTCCGGAGGCGAGCAGTCGGAGGGAAACCCGCTCGCGTTGGTCCTCGGCGTCGTCCTCGACGGCATCCCCGAGTCGGCTGCGATCGGCGTCACCCTCATCGAGGGCAACACGATCGGGGGTGCGTTCGTGGTGGCGGTGTTCCTCTCGAACCTCCCGGAGGGGCTGTCGGCGTCGAGCGGGCTTCGCAAGTCCGGCTACTCGGCACGGTGGATCCTCGGGCTCTGGCTGCTCGTGTCGGTCGTGTGCGCCGCCGCCGCCCTGCTCGCCTTCGCCCTCCTGGACGAGTCGCAGCAGAACCTGATCGCGTTCTCGCTCGCCTTCGCCGCGGGCGCGATCCTCGCCATGCTCGCGAGCACGATGATGCCGGAGGCGTTCGAGCACGCCGGACGCGCCGTCGCGCTCGTCACGGTCCTCGGGTTCGCCCTCGGCTTCGTGATCACCGAGCGCGAAGCCGCCTCGGAGAGCGCCGGTGTCTCAGAGCAGCGTCTCCTCGCCGGGGCGGAGGACCCGGGCCTCGATCTCGGGCGCGACCCGGCGTAGGTGCTCGACGAACTCCTCGGCCGGCTGCTCGATCTCCTCGGGGTTGCCGAGCCACGCCTTGTGTATCGGGGCCAGCGTCCCCCAGTGAATCGGGATCGCCGTGGTCGCCCGTACGTCCCTCGCCGCCTCGGCCGCCTCCCGCGGATCCATGTGACCGGGGCCGAGCGTGGGGCCCCAGCCCGCGATCGGAAGGAGGGCGACGTCGACCGGGCCGAGCTCGGCCATCCCGTCGAAGCGCTCGGTGTCTCCGGCGAAGTACACCGAGCGCGAGCCGGCGATGCGGTATCCCATCGGGTCGGCCTTCAGACCGAACGGCATCCGCTCCGGGGGATGGACCGCAGGCGTGCCCCGGATCGAGAGCTCACCGATGTGAAGCTCCTCGCCGGCCTGGAGCTCCGTCACCGCCCGGAACCCCCTCCGGCGAAGCAACGCGCCTGCGCCGCGCGGCGCGATCACGGGCAGCTCGCGCCCGAGCCGCTCGAGCGAGGGAAGATCGAGGTGGTCGAAGTGCGCGTGTGAGACGAGGACCGCGTCGACGCCGCGGAGCACGCTCGTGTCGGCCTTTCCCACCCGGCGGAGGTGCATCAGCCTCGGGCGTAGGACCGGATCGGTGAGCAGGCGCACGCCGTCCAGGTCGACGAGAACCGTCGCGTGGCCGACGTACACGATCCGCGCGGCTCGGACCGCCATGACCGGATCGTATTCCCCGCCGGGACGCGCCTCAGCTCCCGTCCGGCCAGCCGCCGCGGTGGAGCACCATCGGGAAATGCGGCAGCCGCCCGAGCGGGTCGGCGACGACCGCCTGCGTCTGCTCCGCGTAACGCTTGCTCGCGCGCCAGCCGCCGAGTGGCGGCTCGAGCCCGTGAGAGAGGGCTTCGCGCTGGTCGAGGACGCGTCGTAGCGCCGTCCGGAGCCGGCGGACGGCGTCCGCGCCGAACCGCGCTTCCCAGTGCTTCTCGACCTCGGCATGGAGGACCGGCGCGGCCTTCTGCGCCTCGAGGCCCTTCGGAGTGAGCCGCGCGACCTTCGCCTCGACGACGACGTCGCCCGTCTTCGTCAGGTACTTGACCGCCATGGCCGTCGCCTCGGGCGACACGCCGGCCGCGAGCGGGACGTCGCGAACGTCCATCCCCGTCTCGTCGAGGACGCGCAGGAAGTTCGCGCTCAGGGGCAACCCTTGTTCGGATTCTCGCTCGAGGTCTAATGTGTAGGCGACCAGGACCTGGGGAAGGAGCGGGGACAGGTGGGTGCTTGGGCCGCCTTCTGCCAACGTCGGGTCTCGCGGTTTGCGCGGCTCGATTTCAGTCCGCATCCCGTTCGCGCTGCCCACGATCGGGAGGTACTCGGGCAGCTCGACGTCGATCTGCCCGCTGAGAGCGGCGAGCGATCCCCTGAGCTCGTCGATCACGTCCGTCCCGAACCGCTCCTCCCAGCGGCGCTCGATGAGGTCGCGCACCTGCGGCCAGACCTCGAGCGCCTTCCGACCGGCCTCGGTGGGACGGACGATCCAGTCGCCACGGAGAGCCCGGCCGCTGCCCCAGCCCTCCCGCTTCGTCGACGGCGGGCGGTCGTCCGTCGCGACCCCGACGAACACGTAGCCCCAGCGCTCCATTCCTCCGACCTTGGAGAGCATCTTGTTCTTGGGCAGCCCGGCGACGGTCGGGAGCTCGCCGACGCTGATCCCGTCGTCGCCGACGAAGCGAAGGAAGTTCGACCACATGACCAGGGAGATCCCGAACCGGCGCCCAATGCCGGTCTCCGCGAACCGGCGCTCGAACTCGTTGTCGAGCTCGATCGTGTACGCGACGAGCGCGTGCGACAGCGGCGTCGAGAGCGGCGTTCCGGACACGTCGGCGGATGGTACGACGACGCTGTTGCGAGCCGTTCTTCGATGTCCGCAGCGCCCTCCACGCCGGAGCATGTGCGCAGCGACGTCCGACGCAGGCGCGCGCAGGCCGGACAGGGGCTGGTCGAGTACGAGTTGCTCATCGCTCTCGGCGCGCTGCTCGTCATCATCGCGATGTTGTTCCTTGCGGGCAAAGTCGATGGCGTCGTCCGGGGAGCGGGCGAGAGCACGTCCCAGCCAGTCTTCACGCCTCCCGCCACGGTGCAGTGCGACGGGAGCTATCAGGACGTCTGCATCCCGCCGGCGCCTCCCGACCTCGACTGCGGCGATCTGGTCGACATGGGCATCCCGCTTCCGGTGAGACTTGTCGGCGGCAACGACCCGCACCACCTCGACCCCGACGGCGACGGCTTCGGCTGCTGAGTAGAGACGGCTATCGGTTGCCGTCGTCTCGGGCTCGACTACCACGAGAAACGAGAGCCCCGAGCGCGAATGCCGCGAGCCAGCCGGTCCCTACGACGATCCCGATCCGCTGCATGACTCCCGGGTTCTCGCCGCCCGTCGCCAGGAACGCACCGGCGGTGACGCCGGCTGCGGCGAGTGAGGCCACGCCCGCGATCCTGTGCCCGCGCCGGATCAGCGCAATGCCGGACAGCCCGATGCCTGCGACCAGGAGGATCGTGGAGACCGTCGTCGCGGTCCAGTGGCCGATCTCGGTCGACCCCGAGACCTCGAAGCGCCCGCCGAGGCCGCACCCGGCCGCGCCGCCCGGGCACTCGAGGCGCGTGAAGGCGGCGACGACGAAGCCGACGCCCGCGAGCCCGATGGCGACAGCGGCCAGGCGCGAGACGTGTCGCACGAGAACCGACGTAAACAGCATCGAAACCGCAGCCGCGACGATCGCGAACATCGCCAGCTCGGCGTGTTCGGCGCCGCGTGCGGCAAGCGTGCTGACGTAGTCGCGCCGGTGCGTGTAGCCGGGCTCGAGCGCCGCCGCGACGAGGAACGCAACCCAGAAGCAGGCGACACCTCCGAGCACCAGGACGGCAACCACCGCAGCTGAGCTTCGCCTTCGCACGATGCCAAGAGATACCTACGCCGCGCGGCGTAGGATCGCCGCGTGCCTCTTAGCAAGAACGAGAAGGTCGAGCTCTTCAAGCGGATTCCGCTCTTCGCGGAATGTACGCGGGCCGAGCTCGTCGAGATTGCGTTGAACGCGGACGAGCGTGAGGCACCGGAGGGCGACAGGCTGACGGAGGAGGGCAGCCGCGGTCGCGAGTTCTTCATCCTCGTCGAGGGTGCGGTCGCCGTCAGGCGCGGCGCTCGGAAGCTGGCCGACCTCGGTCCCGGAGACTGGTTCGGCGAGATAGCGATCCTCACGTACAAGCCGCGGACGGCGACGGTAACGGCGACCTCGCCCGTCCGCCTGCTCGTGATCAGCGATCGCACATTCCGACGAGTCGTCGAGACGACGCCGCGGATCGCGCTCAAGGTGCTCCGTACCGTGGCAGAACGTCTCGAGCACGACGCCCGCAGCTAAGCGCGCGCTCAGACATTCGGGCCACGTGTGGGCCACCGTTCGGCAGTGCGTCCGATGACTTCTTGTCTACGTCGCCGTCTTATCGATGCGAGTCCCGCGCACAACCCTCGATTCCGGTGCTCACGCCACCGGCTGACGCGGGGGCAAAGGGGGCTTCTGCCCTCGGGACGCCGGTCGATGTTGCCCTTTCCGGCGGGGCGCCGCGAGCGTGCATCCACGCCGGCGACTGGCTTGTGAAGCTGCTCGTCGTCGCAACGGTCGTGAGCGCCTGGCAGTAGCCCCCAGGTGCCCAAGGTGAGCCCCGGCGCCCGCCTTCGCTGAGAGCGGCAAGGCGCGAAAGCGGGCCTGGGGCTGGGCGCACTGGCTTCCCTGGCAAACAGTGTCGGTCTCCGGCGCGCGGAAGCCCTGAGCTCAAGAGGTTCCGTTGTGACTAAGCCTCGACGTAGGCTGTGATCGGTTGCACGACCCCGTGCGCTTGCATCGCGGCCTGGACGTCGGGCGGCGGCGACGCCAGCATTCCCTGCAAGGCCGCAAGATCGGCAACGTCGGCGGTGAGGGCGACGTTGTTGCTTCCGTCAGCGGCGGTGTAGTCGGTCACGTTGCTGCCGGTCCCGGATTCGATGGCAGCGGCCCGCTGTGCCTTGCCCTGCAGCCAACGGTCGATGTCCTCGACGGGATGGGTGATGACGACTCTGGGCATGTCGACTCCCTTCGTGGAGGTGTCGGACTGGGTCGGCCGAACGTACTACACCCAGGCGATTTCCTAGGGGGTGAACGATTGCCGCCGACGTCGCCGCGTCTGGCTGCTCGGCCGCGGCGTGGACGTCTTCGTACTCGTGTGCGATCGTTGCCGATGATGACCACGCGGCGCGCCTCACGGTGCCTCGCCGCGATCGGCGTCGCTGCGTTCGGCCGCGCCACCGAGGCACCGCCGTGGGATCTGAGCTCGAGGATCTGGTGAGCCGGCTAGCTCGTCATACGTGCCGTGACGTCGTACTTCGTGACGGACGTTCGGCGTCCCGGCGTGTCGGTTGCCGGCATCGCATTGAGGGCTTCGTCCCCAGTCCTGTAGTCGTCCTCGTTCTCGAAGAACACGATCGCGAGCGACTTCTCCGACTCGGCGTCGTGGAGCACGATGATCTCCGTCGCGGGAACCCCCTCGGGCCGCTCGGTCCCCTCCATCTCGCGTCTCATTTCGTTCATCCGTTCCTTGTTGACCCCTTCGAAGGAAACGACCCGTGCGAGTGCCATCGGAACCTCCTGGTCGAGTTACAGCAACCCTACGCCAGAGAGGGAACACGAAGCGAGCTCGCACGGACCAGGAGTCGACTGCCGTCAGCCACCCCCGTGCGCGTCCTGTCCTCAGTGCCGCAGCGTGTCCCCTTTCGGAAGCGGCCGAACGAGCCCAGTTAGAGGATGGAGGGAGAGGCAGGCGTTTCCCCCTCCATCCGTAGTGAGACTGTGTCCTGCACTCGCCTCGCCCGCTAGGACACGTTTGGGTCTATTCGGTGGCCGCAGCGCGCAGGGACCTGGCCGACGATCGCGAGTGGGTCGTCCGGCGATCTCGGCCGACTCGAGTGCGACTGGTTACCGCCGTCCTCGTATTTCTTCCGTTGGGTGACACGTCCGCGGGTCCGGGCTCGCGGTCGAGCGGTAGATCATGCAACTCGTGGGCGGCGTCCTCGGCCACGGAACCGCTCGTGGGCTACCAAGTGCGGCTTCCGGACGACACCTTCGCGCAGCCACCGGTTACGATCGAAGGAGTACCGATTCGAACCGTGTCGCCACTTGCGCTCTACCAAGTCAGGGCTGGCATTGCGGCCAAGGGCTCGTTCGGTGAGCTGAGCGAAGCCCAGATCAGTTCCGCAAAGCAGCTACGCGAAGCTTTCTTTCCCGGACGGCCTGAGGGCGAGCTAGCACCCGAGATCGAGGAGCTGGCCGATCGGCTGCCATGAGCCGAGACGCGCATCAGCTCTTGGACTAGTTCAACCAGCCGGCCTCAAGCTGGCGCTCTTCGATCCGAAGGTAGCTCGCGAGCTCGGGATCGGGTCTCCGCGTACCTCCTCGATACACGCGCCATGGCGTAAACCGGACGCCGTACGCGCTGCGGCACACGTACGCTTCGAACCCTGCTCGCGACGGGCGACCCCGCGCTCGCGGTCGCGCGCTACATGGGCACGTCGCTCGCGACTCTCGACCGCACCTACGGGCACCTGATCCGCGGCTCCGAGACCGCGACGCTCGCCCGTATGAACGTCCGGCGCGAGCGTTGGGGCACTTGTGGGGCACTGCCGAGGCTGCGAGCGAGGCGCTGTAGGGCCCCAAACCCGGATGAATCGTGAGAGCGGACGATGGGACTCGAACCCACGACACCTGGCTTGGGAAGCCAGTCAGGCGGTCATGGCACGCGACGACGGACGGCGACTAACGCGCTCAACCATGCGGCTTTGAGCGCGTCGCGCGCACCTCGAGCCCGCATGGCTACGTGAGCTGTTCTCGGATCGTTTTGGCCATGCTTTGGCCACGGACGGCGAGTGACGCACATGGAGACCCCGACCGGTTACGGTCCCGACGCGGCCGGGCTGGCCGTGCATGGGAGAACTGGCTGACGGAGCACGGTCGGCCGGGCCGCCTCAAGGAAAGTGTTCACCGCGAACATTTCCCTCGTCGTCTGAGCGGTCCGCTGCCACCGCGCTGCCACGGGCCTGTCCCTCGCGGCTATCTCGACAGCCGCCTCTCGAGCCGTCACGCTTCGATTGTGGAGTTCGAGCTCGTCAGCGTCCGCCTGCACGACTCGACCGGCGACGACCGCGGCCTGGTCGAGGTGCCCGCCGGCTGGACGCTCGGGCCTGGCGACCTGCTCGCGGACGAGGATGGCCGACTCGTCCGGGTCCTTGAGCTCGTCGTGCTCCCTGAGCCTTCGCGTGTCGCCGCGCTCGTGAAGGTCGCGTTCGACGCCTAGCGGTAGCTCGCGCCTCTTCGCGCTTGCTTCACCGCTGCTTCACTCGGCCTTCACGGCCAGCGTCGAGACCCTCGCGCTGCCTCTAGGAATTGACCCACTTGGGTCCTGCCGGGCGAGGTAGGGGAAGCGCATGCTTCTTGCTCCAACCCCGTCCCCGATCGGCCGGGCGGGTGGGAACCTAGAACGAAAGGAAGAAGGGCATATGAAGCTTTGGCGTTCGTCCGACGAGAAGCAAGCCGCGGCTGCCGTGCAGGCGGCCTTTGAGGATCTGCTCCCACGGATCAAAAGAAGCGACGCTGCGCAAGCGCGCGAAGCGATGACTGCTCTCCGAGGGCAGGTTGAGTCGGCCGCACTGAGCGATCGGGAACGCGACCAGTTGAAGGAGCGGTGGGCAACGAGCCGCAACAACGCATTTCGCGGGGCGTGCGAAGCCGCCCTGGCGGACGACATCTTGAGCGTGCAGGAAGAGCTCGCGTTTGGCGACCTTGCGGACGCAATGGAGATCGACCAGGCGACGTTGGAGAGCGGCTTCCGGGACCTCTTCTTCCGCCTTGCTGTGGCCCGGGCGAACGATGGCCGGCTCTCCGAGATTGAGAGTCCGCACCTGATGACGAAGGGGGAGGAGGTCGTGCACCTCGAGACGATCGCCTCGCTGATGAAAGAGGTCGCGATCCGCGAGTACCAAGGTGGGTACGGCGGGGTCAGCTTCCGTGTCGCCAAAGGAGTCCGCTACAGCACTGGTCGGACCCGCGGACGCTCGGTCGTGGTTGGGACTGAGTGGCAAGTAGCCGACCGCGGCGCCTTCTCCGTCTCATCCACTCGTGCGGTTTTCCTCGGCAACGCGAAGTCCATCGAGTTCCCGTACTCAAAGCTGATGGGGATGGACGTGTTCAGTGACGGGATTCGCCTTCGGTCCTCCAACCGCCAAACAACGCCGCTCTTTCAGCTTGAAAGCGGTGACGTAGTCGCCGCGACGCTCAACGCGGCAATCCAGCGGTTCGAAGAGCAGCCCAAGCGTCGCTCTACACGAAAAAGCCCAACTGAGCACGGTGAGTCGTGAAGGGCCTGCTCACAGGGTTGGTCGTCGCACTGGCTCTTCTTGTTCTCTCAGGCTGCGGGGGAAGTGGCAGCGGCAGCGGCGAAACAGAGGCACACGGCGACACGCGTATCAAGGATTCCTACGGGTGGTGGTGCGAGAAGGTGGAGACTAAGTACGGCCTGTGTCCAGGAAATCCGTACTTCGGTAAGACACCGAAGGGAGCGCGTGCGGCACGAGCGAAGGCCCTGAGAAAGAGCCGTGCGATGCAAAAGGCAGCCGACCCCTACGCCCAGGCTGTGTCTTGGGCAGGGAAGGACTACAGCCCGTTCAGCGGCAACAGTGACATCGCCTTCAAGTGGACGCGAGGCAGTTACACGTATGGCGGGTATCGCTGGAGACTCAACGTGAAGACGCGCTCCGCGTGCGAGGACTTGTATGTCGAAGTCCAAATCCAGGACAAGTCGGGCAGCGCGATCGATTGGTCGAACGACACGGCTTCGTATCTCAGCGCCGGGCAGGTCGCAAAGCTGGGATTCGAATCGTTCAAGGGTGCAGCCCAGACCGCCAAGATCGTGGAGATGAGCTGCTACTAGGGCCCTCGCTATCCCAGTTTCAGCGCCCGAATGGACACGGCCACGCTGTTGGTGCGCCGCTCGGCCCACAGGAGATCTCTCCCGCTCACCCAGGGGCCGAAGAGCCAGCCCAGGCGGCGGCGGAGCGGGACCACGGTGGACTGCCGGCCGGTCTTCACATCGAGCTGTCGGATCGCAGCGCCGTTCGGCTCGGACAGCGAGAACAACACTCGGGAACCGCTGATCGTCAGCACATCCGGGCCGCCCGCGTCCCTCCCGATCGGAACCGTGACTCGGTGAGCCCCGGTGTCGGCGTCGTGAACCTTGATGACCAGGCGACCGTCGTGCCTCACGAGCATGGCAACGAAGGAAGGTGAGATGGCGAGGTGGAAGAACTCCCCCGCGACCAAGAAGCGGCGAAGAAGCTTGCCGTCCCCGGCGCGCAGAATCGAGACGTACGTCGTATAGAGCGACCGCGGCTTGGCAATCGCCACCAGCCCGTGCGCCGCAGCGAGGTGGTCCACCCACCCCGCGGTCGTGATCCGCTCGTCGCGGCCGTTTG
This sequence comes from uncultured Actinomycetes bacterium, assembly GCA_963765175.1. Taxonomy (GTDB): domain Bacteria; phylum Actinomycetota; class Thermoleophilia; order Gaiellales; family Gaiellaceae; genus GMQP-bins7. Next base: position 63,207 of record CAVXUY010000011.1, on the reverse strand, counting down.
CAATACGCCGCAACTCACCGCGAACGTTCGAATAGACGATCATGCCGCCGCCTCCGGCGAGCGGGGTGAGTGCCGAGCCGACTGCGCGGAACCCGCCGGATCCGGTCGATGCGCGCCAGAGCACCGACGTCCCGCAGGCTCTGTAATCACACTCCACCACGTTGACCGCCACATCGCTTCCACCCAAAGCGAGGGCCTGCACGTTGTCATACGTCGTCCGTGGTATTTGCTCGGGTATCCGCGCGATCACGGTCCTCTTCCTCCGCCTTAGGTCGAGGATCTCCACACTGAACCTGCCTGCCGCGGACGGTGGGACGCTTCGCACCCACGCGACGCGGCCGTCGTCCACCGCGAAGTGGAACGGCTCGCCCTGCCTGATCGTGTGGACGGTCCGCACCTCGTCGGCGACGTCATGGATTCCCACCCGTTCGGAAGCGCGTTGGCTGGCCTCCGACCCCGTCGCGCCCGGCACGGCCGAGACCCCGGCGACGATCGCAACGGTTGTCAGGACGGTGACACGAGTCACCACGTGATCACTCTGGCCGCGGGAGCGCGCGAGGTCAAACCCGATTTCGGGTGATCGTGCCTGCCCATTCGTTTGAGGTCGACGAGCCGATAGGCGGCACCGTGACGAAGATTTCCGCAGTCATCCCCTCTGACCTCGCCGCCGCCCTGAAGGAACGCGCACGGCAGGAAGACAGGTCGACGAGCGCCGTCGTGCGGCGTGTGCTCATCGCCCACCTCAGACCTCCCGAACCCGCGCCCAGCACCGAGCGGACGTCAGCGTCAGCGGACGGGAAGGACCGCGCGGGCCGATGACGGCTCGCGACGAGCGACTGGCCGCCGAGGAGGCCGCCGACATCGCCCTCGGCAGCGCGGCCGTCGCGCAGAAGGCCGCGAGGAAGGCGCTAGACGCCCTGCCCACCCTCGACCCGCGGGACAACGTCGACTTCCAGCGACTCGCCGGCCAGGAGCGCTCCGTGCTCGCCAGGCTCTCGCCGCGCCGGAACCGCTGGCCAGGCCTCCTCGAGATCGACGAACGGCTCGACCGCCTCGACCTCGAGCAGCAGGAACTCATTGCGCGGCTCGCCGAGCTGCACGACCGCCGCCAGGGCGCGGACGAGCGGTACCACCAAGCGCTCGCCCGGTGGATGGCCGACGGCCAAGACGGCGAGCGGCCCGAGCCGGAAGCCGCCGCGCTCGACGCCGAGATCGTGGACATGTCCGCGCGGCACGCCGCCCTCGACGAGCTACGCGCGCTGGAGCTCGAGCGGAAGGTCGCCTACGTCGAGAAGCGCCGGGGCTCGCTCGTCAGGGACGCCGAGAAGGACGTCGAGCGGGCGCTCGAGGAGTACCTCGCAGCCGTCGACGCCGTGCACGGGCTACGCGACACGCTGTTGGCGGCGAGCAGCACCGCACGCTGGGCGCGGATGTACCCGAGCCCGACGGCTGCGGCGCCCGTCGGCGTCGAGGTGAACCTCGCGCTCGGCCTGATGAAGCCGGTGATAGAGACGCTGGGCATCAACCGCCAGCTCACCGCCGCCGCCGTCCTCGACGCGCTCAAGGCCGACGCCAACACGATCGCCACCAGGCTGACGCCCGAGCAGCGCCAGGAGCTCGGGGTCGCCACGGCATCGCCCGAGCAGGAGGCGATGTGGCAGGACGACGAGCGCTACCAAGCGTGGGCACGCGAGCAGCGCGAGAAGCTGAACGAGATAGCACGAGGTGCGTTGCCCATCGACGTGCCTGAGTTGGCCCAACAGATGCGAGACGAGTGAGAGGAGGAGACATGCCCACGATCAAGTCCGCCGCACCCGTGAAGACGTTCGCGACCACGCCCACGAACGGGGAGGCCTACCCGTCGACCGGGACGCTGGTCATCCGCAAGGGGATGAAGGGCGGCGGCGGCGCCAACGAACCGTCGGCCGTGCCGATCGAGCGCAAGCCCCGCCGCTGAGGGTCTGGCACAGTGGGCGAGATGGCAACGCAGCCGGCGCCGCCGATGGCTCTACCGAAGCTCGACGGAATCGTCGCCGACCGGCTCGTCCTCAGCATGACCGGCGCCGTCGAGCTCGACCGCCTCGACGACTCTGCGCTGGAGCTGCTCGAGGGGGTCAGCTTGGCTCGCGACATTCGGCTCGTCGTCGTTGCCCGTGCGGCCAGCAAGGGGTTCGCAACGCGCACGTCACGCGACGAGGACGAGCCCGGCGGCTTGACCTACCAGGTCAAGCTCAAGCTCGTCGGGGTCGAACCGGCCGAGTAGGCGATCTTTGAGTAGGGGCCTGATCCCCGTCCCCGTCAGGAGATTTACCCCCCCTGAGCCGAGGAGAAGCCGCTGTGACGGGTGAAGGCCAGAACACGACCGCTCGCGGCTACGGCTGGAAACATCAGCAGGCGCGAGCTCGCGTCGCCCGCCAGGTGGCAGCCGGGACCGCCACCTGTGCCCGCTGCGGCTATCCGATCGACCGCGAGGAGGCCTGGGACCTCGACCACTCCGACGACCGGGCCGGCTATCTCGGCCCCTCGCACGCGCGCTGCAACAGGGCTACGAACGGACGTCGGAGGCCGCGAGTGGTGTCCACCCAGAGCGTGCGCCCAAGGCGCGTCGTCGTCGTTCCCCCGGACGACCCCGAGAACCACATCTACTGGGGGCCGCCCGATGACGTCACCGGGCAACCGCGACGGTGGTCGCGCCGGTGGTTCGAGTGGCGATGAGCGCGACCTGCGCGATGCATTCCGCGCTGGATGGAGTAGGGCGGCCGTCGAAGCCCGCCCTCCTCATCGATTCGCTACCCGGTGTGGCTGCTTAGCTGTCTTCGACGACGATGTCGCCGGTCACGGCGAAATTGGAGCCGCTCACGAACCCGCAATTGGGCGTGTTGGCCGCCGGGGGAGTAGCTATCTCGTCAATCCTGATCTGGTCAGGTGAGGCTGGCGTGTTGTCCGTCACGGTCCACGTGAACCCCGTCCCGACGTTGATCCCGGCGGTGATGATGCCGCCGACCGAGGCGCCGTTGCCCGTCACCTGCAGGCAAGTGACGTTTCCTTCGACACGGTTGGGTAGGGACTCGAAGACAAACGTGCCCGTCGGGCTTTCACCGAGCGGACCGCTGCTGGCGTCGAAGTCGAAGTCCAACACCCCTGGAACGGAGCACTGCCCCAAGGTCGCTGGGCCCGCCGGCGCGCAGAACGCGCGATCCATGGGGGGCGTGGGCGGGGTCAGGGTGCCGCCCTGGGCCGCGTAGCTGACGCACTCGCCCACATTCGCGAACGGCGTCTGGTCGGCGCGCACCCAGTCTTCGTAGCCGCCCTTCTGACACCGCTTCGCGTTCTCCGAGTTTCCACCGTTGGCCGCCGGACCGGCCGGAGCGACCACAAGCACAGCGCACGCGACGACCAACGCTGCAAGAACAACTTTGCGCATCAAGGACTTCCTTTCCGTTGAGGCTGACAGCCATCTCTTCCTTAGGGAAGGGGGCCGCCAGCGGGCATAGCCGCAGTTCGCCGCCACGCTATTCGCGTACGCCCGTTTCGCATATCCCCCAAAGGGGCACGTCGCGGGCGGCCGGGTTTCGGCGGGCCGCCCCTCGATTTTTGCGAGCCGCCTCGCATTCCCCTGAGAACCTGGGGGCTCTCGCAGGAGGCCCTAGCACCAGCGCCGACCGACACACCCGATAGGCTGACCACGTCGTAGGTGGTGACAATGCCGGCGAGCGGCCCGCGTAAGCGGGTCGTTCCCGTTCTAGGCGGTACGTCCGACCGCCTTCCTAGAGTGGTCGGTGCATTGCGCTATCACGACGCCCCTCCAGTTCGATGACGCCCCTCGAGCGGGCGGTTGCCGACGCGGTCGAGCGGCACAATGCCGCGATCCGCGAGCTGCGCCCGGACTGGAACCCGCCGGCCTCATGGGGGAGCACCGAGCAGCAGGCGTGCCAGATGGCGAAGGTGTGGCGGATCATCCGCCCGCGCACGACGATCGCGATCCTGCGCTCCCGCCCGCACGGCCGTCCTCGCGGGCGTCGGCGGCGTTCGCCGCGGCAGGCACGCGCACCCGACCGGCCACGAGAACCTGATCCCGTAGCCCGGGCGAGGTCGGCGCTGTGAAAGCGCCCTGCTGCCCGCGTTGCGGATCCCAAGCGCCGAACGTCGTCCAGGGATTCGGCGGCCTGCAGGCGACCGTCTGGATGTGCCTGCTCTGCTGGGCGCACATCATGTTGCTCCTGTACGCCGGCGACGTCTGGCGGATCAACCGGCGCCTCGAGGGTGCGACGTGGTGAGCCGCTGTCACGTCTGCGAGCGGTTCCGCGAGCTCGACGAGCGCGAGTACCAGGTCGCGCTGCGCAACCATCTCTACTTCCCGGCCTGCTTCCGCTGCTGGTTCATGTGGCCGGACCAGCACAAGCTGTGGCCGGCGTACGGGTATGGGCGCGAGGCGCCGCCGCTCACCAGTGTGACTGCCGGTCACATTGCCGGAGGCTCGGCATGAGCACTTCGCTCGAGGAGATCCCCTTCAGCGAGCCCGTCGTCAGATTCGTGACCGGTGAGCAGTTCGTCGCCCATCCGGTGCCGCAGGCCGAGCCCATCGTCGTCGACAGCACGGGCTCGACGATCTTCCCGGCGACAGGGCTCGTGCTCGTGTACGGCAACGGTGGCGCCGGTAAGACGACGCTCAAGCTCGACGCCTCGATGCACTTCGCCGCCGGCGAGTCGTGGCTCGACGGGCTCGCTGTTCCGACGCGGCCGCTGCGTATCGGCTGGATCGAGAACGAGGGGCCGCAGGAGGAGTTCCGGCGCAAGCTCGAGCGCAAGCTCGCGCTGTGGCGCGGCCGCTTCCCTGAGGGCAACTTCCGTGTGCTCGATCGGCCGTGGGGCTCGTTCGACATGCGCCTCGAGCTGCACCGCCTCGAGCTCGCGGACGCGATCACGAACGACGATCTCGATCTCGTCATCGTCGGCCCGCTCAACCGGCTCGGGATGGAAGGCGGCGGCACGCCGGACGACGTGCGCGCGTTCGTTGCCCACCTCGAGGACGTCCAGCGCCGTGCTGCGCGCCACGTCTCGATCACCGTCCTGCACCACGAGAACCGCGCAGGCCAGGTGTCGGGCGCCTGGGAGGGCATCCCTGACCTGCTCGTCCACGTCCAGGCGCGCAACCACGGTGAGACACGCGTGTTCTGGCAGAAGGCGAAATGGAGCTCGTCGCTGCACGGGACCACGAGCGCACTCGTGTGGAACGACGGCGAGAGCTTCGAGCTCGAGGAGGAGGGGCCGTCGCGGCCCGAGCGCGTCTGGGAGGAGATCGCCGCGTTCGTGCTCGCCCACGGCGGCTGCTCGATGAACGACGTCGAGAAGGGCGTCACCGGCGAAGGCAGCTTCCTGCGCCAGCGGCGCGACTGGATGCTCGAGGATGGGGTGCTCGTGAACCTCGGGAAGGGCAGAGGGTTCGAGCTCTGGCACCGGGACGACCCCGCCCGTCCCGTCGATCTCGAGGAAGTGCGTCGGACGGCCGACGCACCTTCCGACGCACCTGCGTCGCCCACGCGGGGCGCGACCGTAGGCGTAGGTGCGTCGGTGCGTCGGTCCCGTAAGGGAGACGCACCTACGCCGACGCACCCCGCGCGGCCGATCCTGGGCGATCCGGGGTTCCTCGAGCACCTGGCCGACGCGCTTCGTCGCGAGCTCATCACCGAGGCCGAGTACCGCCAGGCCGAGCTCGGCCATCGCTTCATCCTCGACGCCGGCAAGGACCGGCAGGAAGGAGCATGAACATGAGTGCCCCCGACCGCATCCTGTGGGTGTACGCACAGGAGCACGAGCTCGCGGAGCATCTCGCAGACACGGTCGACGTCGGCACCTGGGCCGCCGCGTCGAGCGCGGAGCGTGCGCATTACCTTGAGCTCGCCCGGGCTGCGATCGCCTGGGGCGTCCCCCGTCCCGGGCCTCGTCGTGCTCTTCCCGAGATCGCCGACACTTGGCCGGACCGGGAACGGCGGCTGCTGCGGCAGAGGCTCGGAAAGGCCCATGAGGAGGCGCTGGCACAGGAGCGCAGACTCGGCAAGCTGCTGAAGCAGCTCGAGGAGGCGCCGGCGGCGTGAGCGAGCGGTACCTCCGCGCTCGCGATGTGGCCGAGCTCCTCGACGTGAGCGTCGAGACGGTGCTTCGCTGGCATCGCTCGGGGAAGCTCCCCGGCGGCTACCGGCTGGCCTCGAACGTGCTCCGCTTCAGCGAGTCGAAGCTCGAGACGTGGCTGCAGGATCGTGCCGAATGTTCCCTCTTGACCGGGGATAGCATCCCGGGATATAGTCCCGGACACACAACCCGGGAAGGGAGAAAATGCAAATGAAGCAGCGAACCTGGGAGCGAGTTCTACCCATGGGTGAGTGCTGGTGCGGTTGCGGCACCGAGGTGGCAGCCCGATCCTTCTTTTCGGCAGGACACGATCGGAGGGCAGAGAGCATGCTCGCGGCATTGCAGTACGGCTCCCTCGCAGACATGCTCGCTGCGCACGGATATGGCCCTGGTCGTTCGAGCCTTCACGATGAGTATCACGCGCGGGAGCGTTCCAGTGCCAGCTGAGCAACGCGGCTCCGTCTACAGGACGTCGTCAAAGGGTTTCGGCATCCGCTGGATCGATGAGACCGGACAGCGCCGGCGGCAGGCGGGATTCTCGTCGCCGTCCAAGGCGCGCACCTGGTTCCGCGACGTCGAGCTCGTCAGGATGCGCGGCGGGCTCGTCGACGAGCCGCTGACGCTTCGCGAGTTCTCCGACCGGTACATCGCCCGCTACGAGGCACAGGTCGCGCCCGTGACGGTGCGGACGCTGCAGTTCCGGCTCGCCCGTGCGCTCACCGAGTTCGGCGACACGAAGCTCGTCGACCTGCGAGCGGGGGAGATCGCCGCCTGGGAGGCGACCCTGCCGGCCCGGTTCCGGTACTCGGTCGTCAGGGCGCTTCGGCAAGTGCTCGATGCTGCGGTCGCGTGGGAGTGCCTCGCCCGCAACCCGGCGAAGGCGACCGGACGCAACCCGGCCCCCGACGTCACCGAGCGGGCGGCACTGGAACCCGTTGAGATCGACAACCTCGCCGGCGAGCTCGACGTCGTTTACGGCACGGCCGTGATCGTTGGCGCCTGGTGCTACCTGCGCCCGTCGGAGTTGCTGGCGCTCGAGCGTGGCGATGTCGTCGGTGACGAGCTCCACATTCGTCGCACTCTCGACGCCGAAGGCGGCACGAAGGCGTCCGGCAAGACGAGGCGTTCGCTCAGGGTCGTCCCGCTGCCGCTGAGGGCGAAGCAGACGCTCGCCGAGCTGCCGCCGCGGCTCGACACCCGCCTCTTGTTCCCAGGCCCGTCAGGGAGCCCGTACGACCTTCGGAACTTCCGGCGTCGCGAGTTCAACCCGGCCCGTGACGCCGCCGGGCTCGCTGCGGACGTGACCCCGTACACGCTCCGACACTCGGGGCTCTCATGGGCGCTCGCCGCCGGCGTCCCGCCCTCGGACGTGGCGCTCTACGGCGGAACGAGCGTGACCATGCTCGAGCGGGTATACGCGCACCTGCTCAAGTCGAGCGCCGACGCCGCGAGGCAGCGGCTCGACGCGTTCTGGACTACGACTACTGGAGCAGCTCGGCCAAGCGCTCACGAAGACGGCCGATCGTTATCACTTCTTCCGTCGATGGCGGCGGCGGTATGCCGTCGGGGATGACGATCAGCGACGCATCAGCTTCGAGTGATTTCGCGAGTTGAGCCGTGAATCCCGGCTTGACACCAAACCGTGTGGGCGTGGCGGGAACAGCTTCGACGACCACTTTCTTGTCCCCGGCCGAGACGACGAAGTCGGCAACCATGCGACGGCCCCCGAACGCGGTCACGACGTTCGTGGCCACAGTCCATCCGTTCTCCAGGGCCGCTCGATCGAGGATGCCTTTGATCTCGCGTTCGTGGAGCAGTCCACGACCGAGTTGCTGCTCTGCCAGACCCCGCGCAAGCCGACGCTTCGATTCCTCGATGGCGTTGGAGATGATGTCCGTTCCGACCGCAGTCCCCTGGTCAGTGGTGCTTGCCTGCATCGGCAGAGCCTCAGCGACAAGTTCGCCCACCTTCTCAGGTGGATAGCCCTCTTCGAGTCCGCGCCTAACTATCTCCGCGATCAATTCGTCGTCCAGGGTGCCCTTGATCCCGCTCGCTCCAAGTTCGAACGGCCCTTTCATTCGGGAAATCACCAGGCCGGCGACGATCCCAACGGCGCCGACCGTTGAAACTCCCTCACTGTCATTCGCGAGTCCAACCACGAGGAGTACGACGCTTGCACCCACCAACAGGACAGGGCCTAGGAAAATGAGCCAGACATACAGACGCACGCTCCAAAGCCCTGGAAGCGGAAGCTGTGGCACCGACTGATGAGCATAACGCCCGCGTTTTGGCCACATGCTGGCCACAGATCGTGTGACTTCGCAGAGTGCCCTGCTTCGAAAACGCGAGCTTTGCAGGAGTCTTATTGAGAGCGGACGATGGGACTCGAACCCACGACACCTGGCTTGGGAAGCCAGTGCTCTACCAACTGAGCTACGTCCGCGCGACACTCGATTCTAGCTTCGCGTTGACACGCGCTTCACAGACTCGCGGTACCGTCTCGGGCGTGCGCGCGCTCGCCGCAGTCCTCGCACTCACGTTCGTCGTCGCATCGGCCGGGGCCGTCTCGGCGCCCGCCGCGAAGCAGGCGGACGCGACGGTCTTCGGCGGGCTCGGCACGTGGGTGGACATCTACGACGGGGGCGTATTCAGATCACCGGAGCGCTCGGCATCGCTCATGGCCGCCCGCGGCATCGAGACCGTCTGGGTCGAGACCGCGAACTACAACGCGCGGACGGACGTCGTCAGGCCGAAGGAGCTGGGCCGCTTCGTGGATGCGCTGCACGCTCGTGGTGTTCGCGCGGTCGCGTGGTACTTGCCGGGGCACCTCAAGCACACGCTCGACATTCGACGCGGTCTCGCGATGCTGTCGTTCAGGACGCCGACCGGCGGCGCCTTCGACGGGATCGCGCTCAACATCGAGGGCACCTCACTCAGGAACGCCACGGTGCGCTCGCAGCGCGCGGTCGCGCTGACCCGCGCGGTGCGGACGGTCTCGGGAGAGATGCCGCTCGCGATCGTGCCCATCGACCCGCGAGCCCTCGAGCGCCGTCCGTCGCGTTGGCCGCGCTTCCCGTGGGCGGGGCTCGCGAAGGAGGTCGACGCGATCGCCCCGATGATCTACACGGGCAGCTCCTTCCGAGGGTTCGAAGCCACGTACGGCTATGTCACGCGCTCGCTCCGGCTCGTCCGCAAGCTCACGCGTAACCCCGAAGTCCCGATCCACGTCGCCGGAGGCGTGGCGGACCGCATGGGTAGCGAGGAGCTCGCGGGCTTCGTCGCGGCCGTGGACGACGACGGCGCGACGATCGGCGTCAGCCTCTACGACTGGGACACGATGACCTCGACCGCCTGGCGCGCGATCGCCCGCCTCAAGTCTTCATAGGCCACACAGCGCGTAGTCGGTCGCGCGTCTCGAGCAGGTGCTCCGGAAGCACCTTCACGTCCGCGAGCACCGGCATGAAGTTCGTGTCGCCCGACCAGCGTGGCACGACGTGCAGGTGCACATGGTCTGCGATTCCGGCGCCCGCGGCGCGTCCTAGATTCCAGCCGAGGTTGAAGCCGTCCGGCGCGTAGAGTGCCGTGAGCGCCTCGAGGCCGGCGACGGCGAGTCGATGGAGCGCGAGCGCCTCCTCGGCGGACAGCTCGCCGAGAGCGCCGACATGCCGAAGCGGCGCTGCCATGAGGTGCCCGGACGAGTACGGGTACTTGTTCAGGATCGCGGCCGCGTGCTCGCTGCGGTGGACGAGCAGCGACTCCGCCTCGGGTAGCTCGCCGGCGCCCTCCGCGCAGAAGACGCAGCCGCGGAGCTCGTCGGCCTGAACGATGTACTCGAGCCGCCACGGCGCCCAGAGAGGCCTGGTCACGCCAGGGTTTCTACCGTAGACTCGCGCCCATGTGGAGTTACGGATTCAAGCTCGCCGGCGCCGGGATCCTGCTACTGGCTGCGGGAATCGTCGCGATCGTGATCTTCTCCGACATCTGGACTCGTGTGGGCCTCGGCGCTGCGCTCGTGATCGTGTGCGGCGGCCTCCTGTTCTTCGCCTGGAGAGTCGATCGCAAGGATCGTGAGGCTCGCGCCGGCATCGACGAGCTTCCGCCCGTCTGAGAGCTCCTAACGCAGCGACCGCCGCAGTCGCGATGCGCGCGCGCGTGCTCGTCGCCACGGCAGCCTGTGCGGGCGCCGAGGGCTCGGAGGTCGAACGGCCGGCCCGTCGTCGTCTGGCGCCATGGCGCCGCCGTCGACACCCGACCGCGTTGGTCATCCCCCGGCCGGGGGACGGCCAGTACTCGCAACCGGACCTTCGGCCTGTCATTTCAGGACCTCAAGAGGGCGCGGCATCACGCCGATGACGGTCAACTGTGAACTCGAAAGTCGACAGAAGAGGGAGTGGCGCAATGACTGCGGCCCAGTTCGAACTAATCGACGAGTCCGAAGCAGAAGCGATCCTGCGCTGGCGCTTCGAGGAGCTGGTTCGCTCCGGGTATGACATCGGCTCGGCGCTCGTGCTCGCCTCTCATGTCGAGGTGGATCTGCACAGGGCGACCGGCCTTGCGGACCGTGGCTGCCCCGCGGACACCGCGCTTCGAATTCTGTTGTAGGGCGGGGAACAGGGCAGATGGGCCGGGTCCCTGTGCGGCGGGGCACCCGGCCCGGCCGCTTCTAGGCTCGAGCCCAGGGCAGGCGCTCCCAGTACGAGGGCCGCTCTCGCTTGAACCACTCGAAACCGACGTACGCCTGCGTCTGGTCGGAAGTCTCCTCCTGGGCGCTCGCGCCATAGCGAGCCGCGAGCTCCGACACCGGGTAGCGCACCCACCAGTCGTCAGACGCCCGTGCGCCGGCCATCAGGATCGCGCACGGCCCGTCGCCGGCGCCCACGAAGATGTGCTCCGTCCCTGGGGGACTGTGGAAGAAGTCCCACTGGCGGAGCAGCCGCTCCTCATCCTCGACGAGCAGCATGCACTCTCCGGACAGCACGAGGAATGCCTCCTGGTCCGACTCGGCATGGTAGAGGCCGTTCGGCTCGCCCGGCTCCAGGACGTGAATGCACACACCGAGCTGCGGGAACTCGTGCTCCTCCTCGTTCTCGAAGCTGCACCTCGATCCGCGCGACCGCTTTCCGGTGTCATGCGACGTCCACCACTCGGCGTCGCGCACGTTCACGACGAACCAGCCCTCGCTCGCTGGTGCCAGACCTGCGCCGGAGTCCTCGAGCCGCGCCTGCGGCAACTCAGAGCCAGCGCTTCCAGCGGAAGAACCCGACCATCACCAGGAGCATGGCGACGAGGGTCGCGACGACCGCCCAGAACGCCGCCCGCGTGCCCTCGCCCGGGAAGGCCACGTTCATGCCGAAGATGCCCGTGACCAGCGTCAGCGGCAGGACGATGACGGTGAACACGGTGAGGAGCCGCAGGACGTCGTTCTGGCGGTGCGAGATGACCGACTCGTTCGTGGACTCGAGGCCCTCGACGACCTCCTTGTAGTTGTCGAGGAGGTCCCAGATGCGCTCGGCCGCGTCCACGATGTCGTCGAAGTAGAGCTCGAGCTCCTCCGGGAGGAAGCCCTCCACGCGACGCTCGAGCACCCGCAGCGTCGAGCGCTCGGGCTTCACGATCTTGCGGTACGAGATGATCTCCTGCTTCACGTTGGAGATGTCGCGGACGACCTCCTGGGACGCGCCCTCGAACATCTCGTCCTCGATCACGTCGAGCTTGTGCGCGATCTTGTCGAGGATCGGGAAGCAGTAGTCGAAGAGGTCGTCGAGGATCTCGTACAGGAGCCGCCCGGAGCCGCGCGCGAAGAGCTGGTCGCGGAAGTGCTCGTCCTCCCCGCAACGGCGGAAGAGGCGCGTGACCGGGTGCAGCTCGCGATTCGGGATCGTGACGACGTAGTCGTGCCCGATGAAGAGGTCGAGCTCCGCCGCGTTCAGCCGCTGCACCGACTGGTCGAAGACCGGGAAGTGGAGCACGCCGAAGAGGTAGCCCTCGTCTTCGTAGTCGTCGACCTTCGGGCGCTGGCGCTTCGAGACGATGTCCTCGACGTCGAGCGGGTGCCAGCCGAAACGCTCGGCGAGCATCTGCGCCGTCTCCACGTCCGGCGCGACGACGTTGACCCAGGTGAGGCCGTTAGCGGTGAGCTCGTGTACGACCGGCGCCGGGCGCGGGACGACCTGACCCGTGGCGCGGGCCGAACGGAGTCGCCGGATGCGGGGCAGGCTCGGCATCGGTACTCAGGGGGTCGTCCAGGGTCGGAGCCATGTTCGCGATTCTAGCTCCGGAGCCTCCCGCGAGCTGATCGTGGGGGAACCCATGGTTCCCCCACGAGCCCCCTCCTTCAGCCTCTGGGATCGAGCCGAGCCGGTGGACGCCTCCGGGCGAGTGAATCGCCCTCCGGCCTGAGACTGCTTTGCCATCTCCGATCTGGTTTTCCGCGGCGCCACCTATATCGAGATGCAGCGGGTTCGTATTCGGCGTGCCCGCCGCGGGGCGCGCGACCCGGACTCCACGACACCCTGGGCTAGGCAGAGGCCGGCGCGGGTGTCGGGGTCCGCCGAGCACGGTCGGGAAGCGTCGACTCGACGAAGAACGCGAGCACGCCGCCGATCGCGCAGAACGCCGCGGCACCCAGCCAGACCCCGCTCGGCGAGAAGTCGAGCACGAAGCCGCCTACTGCAGGCCCGAGCGCGAACCCGAGTTGCCAAGACAGCGCCGACAGGGCCATGTAGCGCCCGAGCAAGCGTGGCTCCGCGAGATCCGTCACGAGCGGGGCCTGCACCGCGCCGTGCAGGCACTCGCCGACGGCGAAGATTGTCATGGCGCCGATGAGCAGGAGCGTCGCCTTCGTCGCGGTCTCCGAACCGGCGATCGGCACGATGAGCCACGCGCACGCCCACAGCAGCCCGAGTAGCCCGAGCGCCGGCATCCGACGTCTGCCCTGCGCGAAACGGGCGATCGGAAGCTGGAGGAGCACGATCACGATCGTGTTCACGAGGAAGACGAGCCCGATCTGCGTCTCCGAGACCGCGGCCTCGTTCTTCGCGTACACCGGTAGCAGCTCGAAGCCCGAGAAGCCCGCGAAGATGAACAGCGCGTTGAGCCCGATCACGGCGACGAAGGGTCGGTGCCTCAGTACGTCGCGGTACGAACCCGGGCGCTCGGCTGCGCCGGAAGCGCGGCGCCCGGTAGCGGGTGAGGGCACCAGCGCCAGCATCACGCCCGCGTACACGACAAAGGTGACCGAGTTCAACAGGAAGAGGACCGTGAACGAGCCTGGTGACTCGGTCGTGGCGATGAGGCCGCCCGCGAGCGCACCGAGGCCGATGCCGAGGTTCATCACGACCCGCTGCATCGCGAACGCCGCCGGGCGCTCCGCCGGCGCGGTGAGGCCGGCGATGAGCGTCGACTGCGAAGGCCAGAAGCCGCCGACCCCGACGCCCGTGATCATCGCGACGGCGAACCCCTGCCACGCCTCGTGCACGAACGGGTACAGGGCGTAGCCGCCGGCGAGGATCGCGAGCGCCGTCGCGAGCAGCCGCCGCCCGCCGAAGCGGTCGATGAGCACGCCGAATACAGGCCCGGCGACGATGCTCGCGACCGCGTGCGAGCCGACGACCAGCCCGACCACGCCAAGCCCGATCCCGCGTACGTTGTGCAGGTAGATGAAGAGGAACGGAAGCGTGATCCCGTTCCCGAAGGAGTTCACGAGCCCGCCGACCTGGAGGGTCGTCACCGAGCGCGGGAGCGGCGGGAAGTACGTCCTTAGAACGCGGCGCACCGTGAGACACTAACCGCGCCGATGCGCGACGGGTTCCTCCTCGATCCGGACATCGTGCAGCTCAACCACGGGAGCTTCGGCGCGTGCCCAGTCGAGGTCTTCGACGAGTATCAGCGCATCCAGCGCGAGCTCGAGGCTGGTCCGACGGACTTCTTCACGCGCAAGGCCGCGAAGTGGTTCTGGGGCGATCCCGAACGGCCGGGGCGGATGGCCGAGGCGCGCGCGGCGCTCGCGGCGTTCCTCGGCGTGCGGGCCGACGATCTCGCCTTCGTCCCGAACGCGACCTCGGGACTCAACGCCGTCATCCGCTCGCTCGAGCTCGAGCCGGGCGACGAGGTGCTCACGACCGCGCACGAGTACGGCGCGATCTCGATGACGTGGGAGTTCGCAGGGGCGACGCTCGTCGTGAGCGAGCCGGAGGAGATCGTCGAGCGGATCGGGCCGCGGACGCGGGCGGTCTCGGTGTCGCACGTCACCTCGGCGACGGCGCTCGTCTTCCCGGTCGAGGAGATCTGCGCAGGCGCACGCGCCGCCGGCGTGCTCGCGATCGTCGACGGCGCGCACGCGCCGGGCCAGCTCCCGCTCGACGTCGAGGCGATCGGCGCGGACGTGTACGCGGGAAACTGCCACAAGTGGATCTGCGCCCCAAAGGGCGCGGGGTTCCTGTGGGTGCGGCCGGAGCACCAGGAGTGGGTCGAGCCGCTCGTCGTGAGCTGGGGCTGGCGGGACGACGCCGACTTCGCGGAGCGGCACGGCTGGGCGGGAACGCGCGACCCGGCCGCCTACCTCACCGTGCCGAAGGCGATCGAGGTGCACGCGACCTTCGACGCCGAGCGCCAGCGCGCGGTCGCGGACCTCGCCGAGGAACGTCTCGCCGCGCTCGGCCTGCGTCGGCTTCCGGGGGCGCCTGCGCCGTACATGCGTGCCGTCGAGCTCCCGCGCTGTGATACGGCCGAGCTCTGGCGGCGGTTGTTCGGGGAGCACGGCATCGAGGCGCCGGTGTACGAGTGGGACGGGCGCTGCTTCCTCCGCGCCTCGATCGGCCCCTACAACGACGAGGAGGACGTCGAGCGGCTCATCGAGGCCTTGCGCGCGCTCCTCTAGCCAAGAGCAAAAGAGGTTGTCTGGTTGTGTGAGGGACTAGTCCCGAGCGGTCCCAGCTGTGGACGCCTCGGCGGTCTCCGGGGGCGGGAGTCTGCACGCTTGCGCCGCGCTTCGGCGTGCGACATGTGGAGGTACTGTCTTCGCGCGTGGGAGAGACAGTGACCAGCAGTTCCGTCCGGCCCGGCAACGGCTGGGCGGTCCTCACCGCGGTCTTCCTGTCCGGCGCGGTGCTGCTGGGCGTCGAGATCGCCGCGAGCCGCGTGCTCGCGCCGTACTTCGGGAATTCGCTCTTCGTCTGGGGCGCGATCATCGGCGTGATCCTGGCCGGCCTCGCCGCCGGCTACTGGCTCGGCGGCGTGGCCGGGGATCGGCGGCCGGTGCCGCTGCTCCTCGTCGCGACGATCGCGCTCGGCGGCGTGATCGTCGGGCTGATCCCGGTCGTCGACTCGGCGGTGATCGAGGCCGTGCTCGAGTGGGATCCGGGGCCGCGGCTCGATCCGCTCCTGTGCGCGCTCGTGCTCTTCGGCCCCCCGAGCCTCGTCCTGTCCGCGGTCGGGCCGATCGCGGTCCGGCTGCAGGCGACGTCCGTGGAGAGGTCGGGCGCGACGGCCGGTCGCACGTTCGCGATCTCGACCGCGGGAAGCATCGTCGGCACGTTCGCGACGGCGTTCTGGCTGATCCCGCTCTTCGGCACCGAGCAGCTGCTGGTGCTCGGCGCGGCGGTGCTCCTCGCGACCTCAGCCTTCCTCGCGCTCGCGACCGGGGCGCCGCGGTGGGCCCTTGTGGCAGCCGGCGCCGCGACGTTGGCCGGCGTCGCAGCCTTCGCCGTCGGCACCGACCGCACCGGCCAGCTGTCCGTGGCGGAGAGTCGCAACTGGTCGCCGATCTTCCGCGAGCGCGGGCAGAGCTACCGCGATCCGCGTAACCCGTCGAACGGAGTCGAGGACCCGAGCCTGCGGCTCGTGCACGCCGAGGACACGCGCTACCACCGGCTGGCGGTGGTCGAGGACGAGGACACGCGCTACCTGCGTTTCGACAATTCGCTGCAGAGCGCGATGTACATCGGCGATCCCTACCGCACGCGCTTCCGCTACACGGACCTCTTCCACCTCGGCTTCGCATACAACGAGGCCGCCCGCGACGTCCTCTTCATCGGGCTCGGAGCCGGCTCGTCGCAGAAGCGCATGCTGCGCGCGCTCCCGCGTGCGCGACTGACGACCGTCGAGCTCGACTCCGCGGTCGTCGACGCCGCGTACCGCTGGTTCGCGCTCCCTCGCAGCCCACGGCATCGGGTCGAGGTCGGGGACGGGCGGCGGTTCCTCGCGAACGAGGCCGCGCGTTACGACGTGATCGTCATCGACGCGTTCTTCGCGGATGCGATCCCCGCCCACCTCGTCACGCAGGAGTTCCTCGAGCTCGCGCGCTCGCGCCTCGAACCGGGCGGCGTCGTCGTGATGAACGCAATCGGCGCGATCGCGGGACGTGGCTCGCGCCTCTTCCGCGCGATCTACAAGACGTACCAGAGCGTGTTCCCGACCGTCCTCGTCCATCCCACGATCCTCGAAGGCGACCAGGGCGACGAGGCGTTCCGGAATCTCATCCTCGTCGCGACGGACAAGGCGGCGCCGCAGCCGGCGACGGTCGCCGAGCGGTGGGCCGTCTTCCGGCAGCGCAGCCCGCTCGTGCCGGATCTCCGCAAGCCGATCCTCGACCGGCACGACGCGGTCATCCCCACGGACGACGTGCCGGTCCTGACCGACGACTACGCGCCCACAGACGCGCTGCTCCTCCTCTTTCAGTAGCGAACAGGCGCTGTAGGCGTTTCGCGACTACCGCCTGGGCGAACGCCGCTCCCTTGACGTCTCGTTCAGATGACGTCATCGTATGAGGACGGTCGCGGACTGGGCTGCGGGAGGGGCTTCGGCTTCGACGTGACCGCTGGGTGTGGGTGTGTGGGAGACTGGGACTGCAGGGGCGGCGACGCCTCCGTGGGGATTGGGGAGAGCGGTGCGAAACAACTTCGAAGTTCGGTCGGGCGGCCGGCGCGTCGCGCTCCAGGTAGCGACGACGGCGCACGAGGCGCTGCATGACTACCTCCGGGCTCTCGGCTGCGTGGACGCCGAGGTCGTCAGGCTCGGCGCGGACGCCGCCGCGTGGCGTGGGGCGGTCTACCGCGCGGTGCCGACCGCCGAGCCCGAGCTGCGCGCGACGGCCGGAGCACGGAACGCCGTGGCTACCCGGCTCTGAGTAAGCGAGGACGAAGCCGATATCGGGAGACGGTCAGGCGCGCGTGCTGTCGAGGAGCTGCAGCAGTTCGTGCGCAGCCAACTCGATCTCCTTGTGCCGCCACTCCGCTGCGCGGTAGTGGCACGCGATCACGCCTGAGCGGTGGATGCGCCGGAAATCTCCGTAGACGAACGCGTACCGCGCCTTCGTCTCGTCCGTCGCACCCTGCGTGAGCCCGAGATGCCACTCCGCGTACTCGTCCCAGGAGTGGGATTCGAGAAAGGCGTTCTCGTCCGCGGCTCGAGGCTGGACGTCTCCCCAGTCGCTCTCGAGGACGTACTGCCGGCTCCCGATGAGCTGCCGGGCGCGCGCCACGGCGCGCTCGTTCACTTCGTACGAGGCCACGTCAGCGCATTCTCGCGGAGTTGAGCTCGCCAACCGATCATGCGCCCGGCAGGAATCGAACCTGCCTGCTCATGGGCACTTTCTCGCTCCGAGGCTCGATCTCGGTGACGAATCGCTGCAAAATCGTGGGGTCGTGGCACGCCACGTGGCACGGTTAGGCCGCGACGTCGACCTCGACGACGAGAGCATGGTGATCGCTCAACTCGCCTGTGTCGACAACGGACTCCGCCGTGACTTGTGGGATGAGCTCGCGGCTTACGAACACGTAGTCAATCTCCACCGTTCGGTGCGTCGGCGTCGGCCGCTCTTCGTAGTCGGGGCAGCACTCAAGGCCGAAGTCCTTGATCCGGTCGAACAGCACCCGACGCACGTTGCCCCATCTGACAGGAGAGGCGTTGAGGTCCCCACCGAGGACGATGGCGCCCCCTGCGGGATCGGTCGTCGAGTAGCCCCGTCAGATCCGAGATCGACCGATGGAGCGACGGGGTCGAGTACTCCGTGCCCAGGAGCCGCTCAAGCAGGCCGTAGAGGCTAATCGCCGTGATCGGCGCGTCAAGGCTTGGGAGAGACGATCGCTTCCGAAGCCGTCCTAGTCGAGCGCTCGTCCCTCGGCCGCGAAGGCTTTCACCTCGTCTGCTCCGAGGTGTGCCTCGAGCTCCGGCAGGAAGCGCTCCAAGACGGGCGCTTCGTACTCGTCCGGGGCCTCGTCACCGCGGGCAGCGTCCGCGGCGCCGAGCATGCGGGCCGCCGCCGCATAGGAGCCCTGTGCCACCGCGGTTGCCGCCAGGACCACCAGACATCGAGCCCGCGACCGGTCATCCCCGAGCTCCGTGTAGACGTCGCGGCTCTCACGCGCGCGGGTCGCGGCGTCCTCGACCTCGCCGTCAACGAGCGCGATCTCGGCGAGCAAGAGCTGGGCTGCCGCTATGAACGCGGCCTCGCCGAGGTCTCGCGCCTGTCGCAGCGCGTCGTCGAACTCCCGGCGTGCGCGCGTGAGGTCGCCGCCGTGGTACGCGGTGAGCCCGAGGTTGTAGACGGCGTCCAAGACCAGAAGCGGGTCGCCGAGCCGCCTGCGAAGGACAACGGCTTCCTCGTATCGGGTCACCGCCAGCTCGTGCTCGCCTCGGGCCGAATCGACGTCGCCGAGCGCAGTCAGCGCTGCCGACGCCGCCTTGTCATCGTCGAGGTCGGCCGCGATCGACACGGCCTCCTGCGCGACCTGCTCCGCTCGCTCGATCTCGTCGCGCCTCAGTGCCACGAAGCTCAGGTATGCGAGGACACGCACTTCCTCGACGGCCTGGCCGCTTGCGTGGTACATGTCTCGCGCCTCCTCGAGCATCGTTCCGGCGGCCTCCCAGTCACTCTGCGCAGCAGCTTGGTGGGCTGCCGTTCTCAGGCCCGCCGCTCGCACGTCGGCCGGCACGTCATGTGCGAGCGCCAGTGCAAGGGCGAGCCAGCGTCGCGCCTCGCCGACGTGCGCATGTGCACGCCAGAAGCGCTCGAGCGCGGAGATGGCACGAAGCGCGTCCGCCACGCGGCCGGCACCGAGTAGCCAGTCGAGCGCCGCCCGCAGGTTGTCGAGCTCGTGTTCGAGGCGCTGGTACCACTGCGCCTGGTCAGGTCCGGCGAGCTCGGCCTCCGCGGCGGTCGCGCGCTCGAGGAAGCGTTCCGCGTGGCGGCGCCGCAGGTCGTCGAGCTTCCCGTCAGAGGCAAGCCGCGCGAGCGCGTCCGCGCGCACGGTCTCGAGCATGAACAGCCGCACCTCGCCCTCGGAGACGTCGCTCCGAAGGAGGCTCCCGGTCACCAGCCCCTCGAGGTCGGATAGGAATGTCGGTGAGCCGGACAGCGCACGCGCGTCGTCGAAGGAGCAGCCTCCGGTGAAGACGGCGAGCGTCTGGTGCAGCTCCTGTTGGCTCTCGCTCAAGAGGCTGTAGCTCCAGTCGATCGTCGCGCGCAGCGTGCGCTGCCGGGCGGGTAGGTCGACCGGACCCTCCATGTCGAGCGTGAGCCCCTCGTCCAGCGCGAGCAGGAGCTGCGCGGGCGGGAGGACGACGAGCCGCGCGGCGACGAGCTCGATGGCGAGCGGGAGCCCGTCCAGGCGCCGGCAGATCTCCCGCACCGCGGGCAGCACGTCCTCGCGCAGGATCACCCCGCGCGCCGCGGCGAGCTCGGAGAAGAGGGTCGAGGCGTCGTAGACGGACAGTGGCCGGAGCGGCACGACGTGCTCGCCGGAGAGGCGGAGCGGCGCGCGGCTCGTGATCAACAGGTCGAGGTCCGGTGCGCGGTGGAGAAGCGTGGAGATGTACCCGGCCGCAGCGGTCAGGTGCTCGAAGTTGTCGAGGAAGAGCAGGGCGCCCGTGCCCGCGAGAGTCTCGGCGACGCCCTCGAGGACCGGCCTGCCGTCGGCGTCGCGCACGCCGAGCACATGGGCGATCGTGGCCGGGACGAACTCGGGATCGGACACGGGGGCGAGGCCGACGAGGTGCACCGGCCGCTCGATCGCGCTCAGCGCGGCGACCTCGAGCGCAAGCCGGCTCTTGCCGGCGCCGCCGGGTCCGGTGATCGTGACGAGCCGCACGTCCGCGCGCGCCAACAGCGACAGGGTGGAGGTCAGGTCATGGCGGCGCCCGACCAGGCGGTGGTGGAGCGCGGGCAGCGCCAAGCCGCCGAGCGTGCGCAGCGGCGCGAACCCCTCCTGCAGCCCGGCAGCGACGAGTTGGAAGAGCTGCTCGGAGCCGGGGACGTCCTTCAGCCGGTGGCTCCCCAGCGGGCGGAACGAGAGCTCGGGATCGGCGTCGCCGACGACGTCGCGGGTCGACCTCGAGACGACGACCTGACCGCCGTGGGCGCCGGCACAGATCCTGGAAGCGACGACGACGTCCATCCCGATGTAGCCCTCGTCCCCGAGGTCGGGCTCGCCCGTATGGATCCCGATCCGTAGACGCACGACGCCGTCCGGCGGCCACGCCTCCTGCTCCAGAGCGCGCTGGATCTGCGTCGCGGCGAGCACGGCCTCCCGCGCGCGGGCAAAGGCGAGGAAGACGCCGTCCCCGGCCCAGTCGACCTCGCCGCCGTCGTGGGTCGAAGCCGCCTCGCGGACGAGCTCCCGCAGGCGGGCGCGTACCGGCGCGAAGCCGCCTCGGAGCGAGTTCAGGAGCCGCGTCGAGCCCTCGATGTCCGCGAAGAGCAGGGTGACGGTGCCGGTCGGGAGGTCGTCGCGCACGCAGAGTGATCATCCGCCCGAACGGGCGCGTCCGTCCAGTCGTTCTCGGGTCTGGAAAGAGGACCCCGAGATGCGCGAGTGTGCGGGAGTGTCCCGTGAGGAGTGACAGCCCGCTCGGCCCGGTTTCTGTCGGCGGCTGATGGAAGTCGTCATCGTTGGAGCAGGTACGTTCGGCGGCTCACTCGCTTGGTGGCTCGCGCGAAGCGGCGGCAGCGTGACACTCGTCGATCAGTTCGAGCCCGGGGATCCGCGTGCGTCCTCAGGTGGCGAGACGCTCCGCATCCCGACGATCCAAGCGTCTGGATCGTCGGCGGAGGATCGGGTCACGGGCTGAAGCTCGGCCCGCCGATGGCCGAGCGCGTCGCGACGGCAATCGCATCAGGCACGACGCTTCCTGCAGGATTTGCTCTCGGCCAGAGATCAGGCTCGGAGAGCCTGCGCACGGCGAGCTGGGGCGGCATTTCCTGACGCGACCCTGTGTCAGCTTTCGAGCGAGACTCACCTGGCCCGACGTGGCCCGAACCGGCTGTCTATGCGCCCGGCAGGAATCGAACCTGCGACCTCTCGCTCCGGAGGCGAGCGCTCTATCCCCTGAGCTACGAGCGCGCGAGCGCAGTTTACCGCCGACGGCTTGTCGGCCTCCGCGCCGAGTCTTACGCCTCGTGTCCGGCCAGGACGAGGTGGACGTCATTGCGCACGCCGCCTCGATCTCGACGCCGTAGGCTCCTGGCGTGGAGGTCGAGGCCCGCATCGTCCGGCTGGAGCTCGCCGAGACCTTCGTCATCGCGCGCGAGGCCTCCGACTATGCGGACGTCCTGCAAGTCGCGCTGAGGCACGACGGCGTGACCGGCTACGGCGAAGGCGCTCCGATCGAGCGCTATCGCGAGTCCGGCGAGTCGGCGAAGGCGTTCGTCGACGAGCACGCGGGGCTGCTCGGAGAGGACCCGTTCGCACTCGAGGAGGTCGGCGCGAGGCTGGGAGAGACCACCGGCGAGCAGGCGGCGAAGGCGGCGCTCGACGGAGCGCTGCACGATCTGCAGGGAAAGCTCCTCGGGGCACCTGTGTTCCGGCTCCTCGGGCTCCCGCGCACAGGCCCACCGACCTCGTGGACGGTCTGGCTCGGGGACCCGGACGACATGGCGCGGCGCGCCGCGAAGGCGGCGCCCTCGTTCCAGCGCCTCAAGCTCAAGCTCGGAGGCGGCGACGGGCTCGACGTCGAGCGAGTGCGCGCGGTCCGCGGAGTGACGGAGCTGCCGCTGCAGGTGGACGTCAACGAGTGGTGGTCGCTCGACGAGGCGCTGGCTTCTTTGCCCGAGCTTCGGGAGTTCGGGGTCGAGTACTGCGAGCAGCCGCTCCCGGCCGGCGACGAGGGCGGGCGGGTGCTCCGTGAGCGCTCGCCAATCCCGATCTACGTCGACGAGGACTGCCACACGCTGTCCGACGTCGCGTCGTGCGCGGAGATCGCGCACGGGATCAACATCAAGCTCTCGAAGTCGGGCGGGATCCGCGAGGCGATCCGGATGGCGCACGCGGCGCGCGCGCTCGGGCTCGGCGTGATGCTCGGGTGCATGGTCGAGTCGGGTCTGAGCACGGCGGCGGGCTGCTGCGTCGCGCCGCTCTGCGACCACGTCGACCTCGACGGGAACCTGCTCCTGCGGGAGGACCCCTGGCCGGGCATAACGTTCGCGGATGGTGTCCAGATCCCGTCCGAGTCGCCTGGGCTCGGCGTCGCGCCCCGTGCGTGACGCCCTCGTCGACGGGCTCTCGCGGGATTACGGCGTCCACGCGCATGAGAAGTGGCGCGGCGCGTTCTGGCGGCTGCTCTCGTTGGTCGACTTGTTCTCGCACCGCACGGGCGAGCCGGCGCATCCCGTGTTCCTGAAGCTGCGCTTTCCCGCGTACTGGCACTACGACCTGCTCGCAGGGCTCCGCACACTCCAGGCCGCGGATGCGCTCGGCGATCGGCGCGCGGCCGACGCGCTGGCTCTTCTCGAGTCGAAGCGACTCTCCGACGGCACGTGGCGCACGCAGGGGCGGTGGTGGAAGCGCCCGGGGTCGGCGGACGGGAACATCGAGGCCGTCGACTGGGGAGCCGCCGCGAACGTGGTCCTGACCGAGCAGGCGGTGAGCGTGCTCCGCGCCGCTGGGCGGTTGTAGATGGCCGAGCGGCGCATCCTGATTCTCGGCGAGGGGTACTCGCACGACCCGCACCACGGGAAGACGATGCGCGGGATCATCCGCTACGGACCTGATCCGGTCGTCGCGATCCTCGACTCCGCGCGCGCGGGCGACACGCACGAGGGGATACCGATCGTCGGCTCGGTCGAGGACGCGCTCGCCTACGCGCCGACGGTCGCGGTCGTCGGCGTCGCGACCACGGGCGGGCGGTTTCCGCCCGCCTGGCGCCAGCTCCTGAAGGACTCGCTCGCGCATGGCCTGGACGTCGAGAGCGGACTGCACGAGTTCGTCTCCGACGATCCGGAGCTGGTCGAGCTCGGGAGCAAGCACGGCGCCACGCTCCGCGACCTGCGCAAGCCGCCGGAGGGCCTGAACGTGCCCACGGGCGCAAACCTCGAGGTCGACGCGACCATCGTCCTCACGGTCGGCTCCGACTGCGCGATCGGGAAGAAGACGGTCGCGGTCGAGCTCGACCTCGAGGCACGCCGCCGCGGGCTCGCATCCGTGTTCGTCCCGACCGGACAGACCGGGATCGCGATCGCGGGCTGGGGGATAGCGGTGGACGCCGTCATCGCGGACTTCCTCGCAGGCGCAGCGGAGCGGCTCGTGGTCGAGGGGGCCGAGCGAGGCGGGAAGCTCCTCTTCGTCGAGGGCCAGGGATCGCTAATCCACCCGCTCTACTCGGGCGTGACGCTCGGGCTCGTCCACGGCGCCGCGCCGCACCTCTTCGTCCTCTGCCACCGGGCAGGCGCGACCGAGATCGAGGACTCGCCGGGCCATCCGATCCCGCCGCTCCGGGAGCTCGTGGAGCTGCACGAGCGGATCGCCCTTCCCCGCAGGCCAGCGAAGGTGGCATGCCTCGCGCTCAACACGGCCGAGATCGCGTCCGACGACGAGGCGCGCGGCGTCATCGAGGCCGAGGCGGCGGCCGCGGGCCTGCCGACGGACGACCCCGTGCGCTTCGGCGCCGGTTACCTGCTCGACGCGATCCTGGCGCGGTCCGAGGCGGCGGCTTGACAAGCGAACACATGTTCGTGCAGTATAGAACACGTGTTCGGACGGATCGTCATCGTGGTGCTCGTCGCCGGCCTGCTCTGGGCGGTCTTCGCCCGCGACACCGGCGCGGGCGCGCGCCCGACGCACTACCGCGTCAAGAGCGGTGACACGCTCTGGTCCATCGCCGTCTCGCGCCTCGCAGGTGATCCACGGGAGGGCGTCTGGAGGATCCAGGAGCTGAACGAGCTCGAGGGAGCGACGATCGTGCCGGGACAGCGTCTCGCACTCCCGTAGGGCAGAGATCGTGAGGCATGAGGTCGTGACGGAGCGCGTGGTATGACTCGCTACCCGCCTCTGAAAGGAGCTTCATGGCCAGCGAGCGCATCCTCGAGCTTCTCCGCCGCCCGGTAGACGCGGACGAGTACACGGAGATCCGTGAGCTCTGGAAGACCCACTCGATCGCCGAGGACAATCGCGACCTGCCGGGCCTCATCTCGACCCTGACCGAGGACTGCGTGTACGAGGTTCTCGGCACCGGTGCCCGCTGGGAGGGCCACGAGGGCGCGGCGCGCTTCTACACCGAGCTCCTGACCGCGTTTCCGGACATTCACTTCGACCTCGAGTACATCGTGATCGGGCCGCAGGGCGTATGCGAGGAGGCGAGCGTCACCGGGACGCACGAGGGTCGCTGGCTCGACCACGAGCCCACCGGCGAGCGGCTCGAGTGGCGGAACGCGATCTTCTTCCCGTGGGATCCCGATGTTCGGAAGTTCAAGGGCGAGATGGTCTACACGGACCTCGCCTTCCCGGACGCGTCAGGCTGAGGAGCCGGACGTGACGGCGCTCGTCGGGCGGGAGCCTGCCGGAGAATACGGGCCTCGGTGCAGGGGAGATTGAGAGTCTCGCGGAGTAGAATCGGCCGCCGTGGACCTCGACGTCGTCTTCCTCGGGACGTCCGGGTCCACGCCGACCGCGCAGCGCGGGCTCCCGGCTACGCTCGTGCGGCGAGGCGGCGACAAGCTCTTGTTCGACTGCGCCGAGGGCACGCAGCGCCAGCTTCTGCGCTCCGACGTCGGGCTCGTCGAGCTCGAGGAGGTCTTCCTCACGCACTTCCACGCGGATCACTACCTCGGCCTGCCCGGGATGCTGAAGACGTTCGCGCTCCGTGGCCGGGAGCTGCCGCTCACGCTGTACGGCCCGCGCGGGCTCGACGAGCTCCTCAAGAGCCTGCGGCGCATCTTCGGGCGGCTCACGTATCCCGTCGCGGTCGTCGAGCTGGATCCCGGCGCCGTCCTCGAGCGCGACGGCTACATGCTCGAGACCTTCGCGGTTCATCACGGCGTCTCCGCGGTCGGGTATGCGCTGGTCGAGCTCGAGCGTCCAGGCCGCTTCGACGTCGAGGCAGCGGGTCGCCTGGGCGTGCCCGACGGACCGGAGCGCGGCCGGCTCCAGGGTGGCCAGCCCGTCGCCCTGCCGGACGGCCGCGAAGTGAGGCCGGAGGACGTGCTCGGGCCGCCGAGGGCAGGCAGGAAGCTGGTGCTCTCCGGCGACACGGCGCCCACGGCCACGGTGGTCGACGCGGCGGCCGGCGCCGACGTCCTCGTCCACGAGGCGACGTTCCTGGCGGACGAGCGCGAGCGCGCGCGGGAGACGCTGCATTCGACCGCGGGCGAAGCGGCGCTCGCCGCACGCGAGGCGGGAGTCCGCATGCTCGCGCTCACGCACGTCTCGACGCGCTACTTCGGGCACCAGGTGGTCGAGGAGGCGCGCGAGCTCTTCGCAGACACGGTCGTGCCGCGCGACTTCGACGTCATCGAGATCCCCTTCCCCGAGCGCGGCGCACCGGAGCTCGTCCGCTCGGGCGCACGCACGCGCAGGGCTGTTGTAGGGTCCGAGGAGGTGTGACGAGGCTCGTTCAGGTGGCGGTGGCAGGCGACGTCGCCGAGGCGGAGGAGCTCCAGGAGCTGCTCTCGGCCGCAGGGATCGAGTCGCAGCTCGAGCCGGCCGTCGAGCACGATCCCGAGGCGCTCGACGACCCGCCGCTCAAGGTGCTCGTCTCGGAGTCCGAGGTCGAGGACGCGCGAGACGCCATCGAGGTGCTGACCGAGCTCGAAGAAGAAGACACCGAGTCGTAAGGCACGGCTCGCCTGGTCCGCGGGCGGCGTCGCGCGCGCGGGCTATAGTGGCTCCCGACCCTTTAACCCGGTCCAGCGAGGCCGGAAAGGAGCGAGATGACGACGCACGTCCCGGACCGCGCCTCCGAGCGCCCGAAGCAGCTCCTCGACGCCGAGACGATCGCCCGCTCGCTCGCGCGCATCTCCCACGAGCTGATCGAGGGCAACGAGGACCTCGACCGCGTCGCCCTCGTCGGCATCCAGACCCGTGGCGTCCCGCTCGCCGCCCGCCTGCGCGCGCTCGTCGCCGAGCGAACCGGCGTCGAGCTGCCGCTCGGCGCGCTCGACATCACTTTCCATCGCGACGACGTCCACGTCCGCGACGGCGGACGCCCGCCCGGCCGCCAGCCGGTCGTGCGGGCGACGAGCATCCCGTTCCCGCTCGAGGGGAAGACGGTCGTGCTCGTGGACGACGTGCTGTACACGGGCCGCACGATCCGCGCCGCGATCGATGCGCTGCTCGAGTTCGGCCGTCCGGCGCGCGTGCAGCTGGCCGTTCTCGTCGACCGCGGCCACCGCGAGCTCCCGATCCGCCCCGACTACGTGGGCAAGAACCTCCCGACCGCCCGCGGTGAGCGGATCCAGGTCGAGCTGGTCGAGGTGGACGAGGTCGACGGCGTCCTGCTCGTCGGCGAGAGCGAGGACGGCGATGTCTGAGCTCCGCGCGCCCGCTGCGCCACGCCGCCACCTCCTGTCGGTGGCCGACCTCTCGCGCGACGACGTCGAGCGGATCCTCGCGACCGCCCGCAGCCTCGCCGCCTCGCTCGATCGCGAGGTGAAGAAGCTGCCGACGCTGCGCGGAAGGACGGTCGTGAACCTCTTCTACGAGTCTTCCACGCGCACGCTCGCGAGCTTCGAGCTCGCGGCCAAACGGCTTTCGGCCGACACCATGTCGCTCCGCTCGGCCGGCTCCTCGGCCGACAAGGGCGAGTCCCTGAAGGACACGGCGACGACGCTCTCTGCGTACGACCCCGACGTCATCGTCGTCCGCCACCCGTCGATCGGCGCGCCGAAGCTCGTCGCGCAGGCGACGCAGGCGCACGTGGTCAACGCCGGTGACGGCAAGCACCAGCATCCGACCCAGGCGCTGCTCGACCTGTATGCGATGGAGGATGCGCTCGGCAGGCTCGAGGGCCTCCACGTCGCGATCGTCGGCGACGTCCTGCACTCGCGCGTCGCGCGCTCTCTCGTGCAGGCGCTCGCGCTCGTCGGCGCCCGCTCGACGCTCGTCGCGCCGCCGACGCTGCTGCCGCGCGGGATCGAGGCGCTCGGCTGCGAGACCTCGACGGAGATCGCAGACGTGGCGGAAGCGGACGTGATCTACGTCCTGCGCATGCAGAAGGAGCGCATGGAGGCCGGGGAGGCGTTCGTGCCGTCGCTCCGCGAGTACTCCGCGCTGTACGGGATCACGCCCGGGCGCGTGCGGGCGGGCCAGGTCGTCATGCACCCAGGGCCGATGAACCGCGGGATCGAGATCGACGCGCGCGTCGCGGACTCCGACGCAGCGCTCGTCGGCGACCAGGTACGCGCCGGGCTCGTCGTGCGGATGGCGGTTCTGTACGACGTGATGACGGTCGCGCCGGTGCCGGCTCGCGTCGCCGAGGCGGTCGCCTGATGCTCTTCTGCCGGAACGGCCGCGGCGATTCGCTGACGGTCGAGGGTCGCGTCGTGGCTCCGGTGCAGCGGATCGACGAGTGCCTGGCGGTCACGGTGGAGGAGGGCGTCATAACGCGAATCGAGCCGTCAGGCTCGAGTCGCGCCGTGGTCGCGCCCGCGTTCGTCGACCCACACGTCCACCTGCGGACTCCCGGCCGCGAGGACGAGGAGACGCTCGCGTCCGGCACACGTGCGGCCGCGGCGGGCGGGTACTGCGCGATCCTCGCGATGCCGAACACCGACCCGGTCGTGGACTCCGCGGCCGTGCTCGGCGCGCTCGTCGAGCGGGCGCGCGCCGAGGCAGTCGTTCCGACCGGCTTCATGGCCGCGATCAGCAAGGGGCAGCGCGGTGAGGAGCTCGCCGAGCTGGCGGAGCTCGCGGGTGCCGGAGCTGCCGCGTTCACGGACGACGGGCTGCCCGTCGTCTCCGCAGGGCTCCTCCGGCGCGCGCTCCAGTACAGCAGCCTCGCGCAGCGCCCGCTGGCGCTCCACTGCGAGGAGCCGTCGCTCTCCCGCGGCGGCCACGCCCATGAGGGCGTCGTCTCGGCGGAGCTCGGCATCGGCCCGTACCCGTCGCAGGCGGAGAGCGTCATGGTGGCGCGCGACCTCGCGCTCGCCGGCGTCGAGGATCGCCCATTGCACGTGATGCACGTCTCGGCCCGTGAGTCCGTCGATGCCCTGAGACGTGCGCAGGCGGAGGGTGTGCGCGCTTCCGGTGAGGTCACTCCGCACCATCTCGTGCTCACCGACGAGGCGGTCCGCTCGCTCGACCCGAACGTCAAGATGAATCCCCCTTTGCGGGCCGAGGACGACCGCCGCGCGCTCATCGAAGCTCTGCGCGACGGGACGCTCGGCATCGTCGCGACCGACCACGCCCCGCACGCGCGGCACGAGAAGGACGTCCCGTTCGAGGAGGCGCCGTTCGGGGTCACCGGCCTCGAGACGGCGTTCGCAGCGCTCCACACGCACCTCGTCGGCCCCGGCGAGCTGAGCCTCGAGACGCTGCTCGAGCGCATGTCCGCCGGCCCAGCACGCGTCTTCGGCCTGCCCGAGCCGCGGATCGAGGTCGGAGAGCGGGCGAACCTCGTCGTCCTCGACCTCGACGCGGAGTGGGAGGTCACGGAGGACGGGTTCCGGTCCCTCTCCGCGAACTCGTGGCTCCTCGGCGAGACGCTGCGCGGCCGCGTCGTCCGCACGATCGCCGACGGGCGTGAGGTCTTCGCGGCATGAGCGCCGGATATCTCCTGCTCGAGGACGGCACGGTCTATCGCGGGCGCTCGGTCGCAGCGACCGGCGCCGCCTTCGGCGAGGCGGTCTTCACGACCGCCATGAGCGGCTACCAGGAGACCGTCACCGATCCGAGCTACGCCGAGCAGCTCGTCTGCTTCACGGCGCCGATGGTCGGAAACTACGGCGTCGCCGACGAGCGCGGCGAGTCCGACCGCCCGCACGCGAAGGCGGTGCTCATGCGGCGCCTCGGCGGGAGCGAATGGGCCGAGTGGCTTCGTTCGCACGACCTCGTGGCCTTGGAGGAGATCGACACGCGTGCGCTCGTTCTGCGGCTGCGCGACACGGGCGCGATGCGCGCCGCGGTCGTCGCGGACGAGGCGGCGCTTCCCGTCGAAGAAGCGCTGGAGCAGGTCCGCGCGCAGCCGCTCATGGAGGGTCAGGCGCTCGTCGCAGCCGTCTCGACGAAGGAGCCGTACACGCTCGGCGACTCCGCGGGGCCCAGGGTCGCGCTCGTCGACTACGGGACGAAGCGCTCGATTGCGCGTCGCCTGGCCGCAGCCGGCGCCGCGGTGACGGTCTTCCCGCACTCAGCCGAGCCCGACGAGCTCGCCGGCTTCGACGGCGTCGTGCTCTCGAACGGCCCGGGCGATCCCGAGCCGCTCGAGGCCGAGGTGGAGGCGGTGCGCGGCCTGCTCGGACGTACGCCGATCCTGGGAATCTGCCTCGGGCATCAGCTGCTCGGCCTCGCCACCGGGCACAAGACCTTCAAGCTCCCGTTCGGCCACCGCGGCGCGAACCACCCCGTTCTCGACCGGCGCACGGGTCGCGTGCTCGTGACGAGCCAGAACCACGGGTTCGCGGTCGAGCCGTCCGACGCCACCGAGGCCACGCACGTCTCCCTCTACGACGGCACCGTCGAGGGCTTCGACTTCCCGGAGCTCCGCGCGCGCTCCGTCCAGTTCCATCCCGAAGCCGGGCCGGGCCCGCACGACGCGTGGCCGATCCTGGAGACCTGGGTCGAGGGCCTGCGCTCCTGATGCCGGCGAGACGCGACCTCCACAGCATCTGCGTCATCGGCTCGGGCCCGATCGTCATCGGCCAGGCGTGCGAGTTCGACTACGCGGGCTGCCAGGCGCTGAAGGTGCTGCGCGAGGACGGCTATCGGACGATCGTCGTGAACTCGAATCCGGCGACGATCATGACCGACCCCGGCTTCGCAGATCGGACGTACATCGAGCCGCTCGATCTCGAAAGCGTCGCCTCGGTTCTCGAGCGCGAGCGCCCGGACGCGCTCCTGCCGACGCTCGGCGGGCAGACGGCGCTGAACCTCGCGATCGCGCTCTCGGAGGCAGGCGTGCTCGAGGACTTCGGCGTGGAGCTGATCGGCGCGCCGGTCGAGGTGATCCGCCGCGCGGAGGACCGCGAGGAGTTCAAGTACGCGGTCGAGTCCTGCGGCCTGCGCGTCCCGTCGTCGCTGATCGTGACCGCGGTGAACGAGGTCGATGCGCTGCAGGTGCCTGCCGTGGTCCGTCCTGCGTTCACGCTCGGCGGGCACGGTGGAGGCTTCGCGGAGGACCTAGCCACGTTGCACCGCCAGGTGGAACGTGGCCTGGCGGAGTCGCCGATCGGGCAGGTCCTGGTGGAGGAGTCGGTGCGCGGCTGGGACGAGTTCGAGCTCGAGGTGATCCGTGATCGGGCGGACAACGTCGTCGTCGTCTGCTCGATCGAGAACCTCGACCCGATGGGCGTCCACACCGGCGACTCGGTGACGGTCGCGCCGCAGATGACGCTCTCCGACGAGGCGTACCAGGAGCTCCGCGACGCTGCGGCGGCCGTGATCCGCGCGGTCGGCGTCGAGACCGGCGGCTCGAACATCCAGTTCGCGCGGAATCGCGAGACCGGCGAGCTCCGTGTCATCGAGATGAACCCGCGCGTCTCGCGCTCCTCGGCGCTGGCGTCGAAGGCCACCGGCTACCCGATCGCGAAGGTCGCGGCGAAGCTGGCGGTCGGCTACACGCTCGACGAGATCCCGAACGACCTGACCAAGACGACACCTGCGAGCTTCGAGCCGACGCTCGACTACGTGGTCGTGAAGTTCCCGCGTTTCGCCTTCGAGAAGTTCCCGGGCGCGGACCAGCGACTCGGCACGCAGATGAAGTCCGTCGGCGAGGCGATGGGCATCGGCAGGACCTTCACGGAGGCGTTCCTGAAGGCGTTCGGCTCGCGTGAGCTCGACGAGGGCTCGCCCACGCCGTGGGCGAGCCTCGAAGACCACGACCTGCCCGCCGATCTCCATCCGTGGTTTCGAGAGCAGATCGCTGACGCGCAGCGTGAGCTGCGCTCCGGCGACCTGCTTCGCGCCAAGCGCGCGGGTTGGGGGGACGACTCGATCGGCGCCGCGTGGGGGCTCACGGGCGTCGAGGTTCGGCTCCGTCGGCACGAGGAGGGCGTGCTGCCCGCGTTCCGGCGCGTCGACTCGTGCGCGGGTGAGGTCGAGGCGGGCTCGAACTACTTCTACTCGACGTGGGGCGAGGAGGACGAAGACCCGCCCGGCGGTGAGAAGCCGCGGGTCGTGATCATCGGCTCCGGCCCGAACCGCATCGGGCAGGGCATCGAGTTCGACTACTGCTGCGTTCACGCCGCGCAGACGTTCCGCGAGCTCGGGTACGAGGCGATCATGGTCAACTGCAACCCCGAGACCGTCTCGACGGACTACGACACGTCCGATCGCCTGTACTTCGAGCCCCTGTCGCCGGAGGAGGTGCTCGCGGTATGCGACCGCGAGCGGCCCGTCGGCGTCGTGACGCAGTTCGGCGGGCAAACGCCGCTCCGGCTCGCGCGTCACATCGAGGAGGCCGGCTATCGCATCCTCGGCACGCCGCACGAGGCGATCGACCTCGCGGAGGACCGCGAGCGGTTCGGCTCGCTCGTCGAGGAGCTGGGCGTGCACTGCCCGCCGTGGGCGATCGCGTCGAACGCGGACGAGGCGCTGGCCGCCGCGGAGGCGATCGGCTTTCCGGTGCTCGTGAGGCCGTCGTACGTGCTCGGGGGCCGCGCGATGCGCATCTGCTACGACGAGCCGCAGCTCGAGGACGCGATGGCGGCCGTTCGTGGGCCACGCCTGGACGCGACCGGAGTCGGCGCGTCAGCCGATTCCGGTCTTGCGCAGAGAACAGTCTTGCTCGACCGTTTCGTGGAGAACGCGATCGAGCTCGACGTGGACGTCCTCTGCGACGGCGAGGAGGTGTACATCGCCGCCGTCATGCAGCACGTCGAGGAGGCCGGAATCCACTCCGGCGACTCGGCCTGCGTTCTTCCGGCGCCTTCGCTCACCCTCGCCGCGGCGCTCGAGGTCGAGCACGTCGTGAAGCGGCTCGGGCCGGCCCTCGGTGTCGTCGGGCTCCTCAACGTGCAACTCGCGATCGCCGACGGCATCGCGTACGTCCTCGAGGCGAACCCCCGGGCCTCGCGCACGGTCCCCTTCGCGAGCAAGGCGATCGGCGTGAACCTCGTCGCGGCCGCCTGCCGGCTGGCGGCGGGCGAGAAGCTGCGGGAGCTCGACCTTCCGACGCCCCGTCCCGCGCAGGTCAGCGTGAAGGCCGCCGTGCTGCCGTTCGCGCGCTTTCCGGGCGCAGACCCGGTGCTCGGTCCCGAGATGCGCTCGACGGGCGAGGTCATGGCCAGCGCGGCCGACCTTCCGACGGCGCTCGCGAAGGCGGAGCGCGCTGCGGGGCGCCCGCTCCCGACCTCCGGGACGGCCTTCCTCTCCGTCCGCGACGAGGACAAGCCGGCCGCGGTCGCGGTGGCGGCGGCGCTCGCAGGCCTCGGCTTCGAGCTCGTCGCGACCGAGGGAACCGCGCGAACCCTGCGCGCCGCAGGCCTCGAGATCGGGGACGTCGCGAAGGTCGCGGATGCGGTCGACGACGAGGCGACGGTCGTCGACCTCGTGGGGCGCGGTCGCTGCGACCTCGTCATCAACACGCCGCAGGGAAGCGGCGCCCGCGCGGACGGCTATCTGATCCGCGAGGCCGCGCTCGTCGCCCGCGTGCCGTGCGTGACGACGATCTCGGGCGCTGCCGCGGCGGTGCACGCGATCGCGAACGCGCGCGCGGAGTCGGCGCTGTCGCTCCAGGAGCGGATCGGGATCGAGGCGTGACCGCGGCGAGTCAGACCGCGCTGGCTCGCGAAGAGCTCGTGCTCGGTGGGCGAGCAGCGCGCCGGGAGCTGCTGCGCGTCCTCGGGACCGAGCAGGTGGGGCCGTACACGCTGCTCCGCCTCGATCGCGGCGGGCTCGAGCCGGGAATCCCCGGCCAGTTCTTCATGCTCGAGAGCCCGGGGAGGCTGCTCCCCCGCCCGATGAGCCTCTGCCAGGCGCCCGCGGGCGAGCTCGGGTTCCTCATGGAGCCGATCGGGCCGGGGACACGCGCGCTCAGCGCCCTGCGCTCCGGCGACGCGATTCACGTTCTCGGGCCGCTCGGGAACGGCTTCGATCTCGACGTCGCGCGGCCGCTGCTCGTCGCAGGCGGCATCGGGATCGCTCCGATGCCGTACGTCCGGGAGGCGCTCGGGGACGTCCCGGCGCTGCTCGGGTTCCGCAGTGAGCGCCACGCGGAGGCGGCGATCCTCGTTCCCGGCGCCGAGGTTGCCGTCGAGCCCACGCTCGTCATCGATCTGCTGCCCACCGATCCCGGCGACGTGCTGGCCTGCGGCCCCGAGCCGATGCTCGAGGCCGTGCGCGCCCGCGTCCCCGGCGCGCAGCTCGCCTGGGAGGCGCCGATGGCTTGCGGCTACGGCGCATGCTACGGCTGCGTTGTGAAGCTTTCCGGAAGCTACGTCCGTATTTGCATAGACGGCCCGGTGATAAGGTCAGTTGCACAAGGAGCACGGTGAACAAATTTGGGGACAGTCCCTCGACATGTCCGCCGGGAACGGTGAGACGTGCAACAAGAGCGTGACGAGTCGTCCACAGGCGCTCGCGGCGTGAGCGCAGGCGTCCCGATCCTGAATGCGAGCGGGTGCCTGGACGCGTTGACTGCGCCGGGCGTGGCGCAGAGCCTGGATGCGTTCGTGACGAAGACGGTCACGCCGCTTCCGCGGGAGGGGAACCCGCCTCCGCGGATCGCCGAGACGGACGAGTGGATGCTGAACTCGATCGGCCTCCAGAACCCGGGCATCGACGCGTGGGTCGCCGACAGCTACCCGCGCCTGCGCGAGCTCGGCGTCCCGTTGTGGGTCTCTGTCGGGGGCTTCTCGGCCGCCGACTACGCGCTCGTGTGCGAGCGCCTCGACCAACTCCCGGATGTCGACACGCTCGAGCTGAACCTCTCGTGCCCGAACGTCGACGAGGCGCCCGAGACAGCCGCCGAGCTGACCGCCGCGGCGCGCGGCGCGACCGGCAAGCCGCTCTACGCGAAGCTCTCGCCGGCTCTCCCGGACGTCGCCGCGAGCGCCCAGGCCGTCGCAGAGGCCGGCGCGGACGGTCTCTCCCTCGTCAATACGCTCAAGGGGCTCGCGCTCGACCCGCACACGCTCCGCCCACGCCTCGCGCGCGGGACGGGAGGAGCGTCGGGACCGGCGCTCCGGCCCATCGCGCTCGCCTGCATCTACGCCTGCCGTAGCGCCGTCGAGCTCCCCATCGTCGGCATGGGCGGGGTCGCTTCCGGACGCGACGGAGTGGACTTTCTGGCGGCCGGAGCGACCGCTCTGGCGCTCGGAACGGTCCTCTTCTCGGACCCTCGGGCGCCGGCTCGCGTGCGCGCGGAGCTCCATGCCGAGGCGACGGCGCACGGGTACGCGTCGGCAACCGAGATTTGCGAGGTCGCGCCCGAAACCCGGACCTCGTTGATCCAGTAGACTGGATAGACAACGCTAAAATACCTGCAAATCGGCCAAAACATTACCGCTTGACCACAATCCCCATCTTGGTAGACTCGTGCGGCTCATGGTCACGTCGAAGACGCACGCCCAGGCGCCGGCCCGCTCCCTCGACCAGCGGATGGAGGCCCTTCAGCGAGCGAACGACGTCCGAGTCCGACGCGCAAAGCTCAAGAGAGACCTGAAAGCAGGGCGGGTCCACATCGAGTCGATCCTCCTCGATCCGCCCGAGTTCGTGTCGACGGCGAAGGTGTTCGACATGCTCATGGCGGTGCCGAAGTTCGGGCGCGTGAAGGCTGCGCGGCTCCTGAACCAGTGCCGCATCAGCCAGTCGAAGACCGTCGGCGGACTCTCCGAGCGCCAGCGGACCGAGCTCGTCGAGCTCTTCAACCACCGGTCGTAACTTCGTGCGCAGATCGAGGGTCGCGCGGGCGTATCCTCGGTCACCGAGAACCCTGAAGGCGTCCGTCTCGCGGTCGCCGGGGCGCCGCTTCCCCTAGTAGCGGCCGTTGGCGAAACAAGCGCTATGCCGCCGCGGGAGCGCAACTCTCCCCAAGCCTCCTAGTAGGGTTCGACTGTGTCGACGCGGCCCGTCTTCGTGGTCACCGGGCCCTCCGGCGCCGGCAAGGGCACGTTGATCAAGGGACTGCTCGACCGCGTGCCCGGGATCGAGGTCGCGGTCTCGGCGACGACCCGGCCGCAGCGCCCGGGCGAGGTCGACGGACGCGAGTACTGGTTCCTGACGGACGACGAGTTCAGTCGCAAAGAGGACGCCGGCGAGTTTCTCGAGTGGGTCGCCTATGTGTCGGGGCACCGGTACGGGACGCTCAGGTCCGAGATCGAGCGGATCGCCGACGAGGGACGGATCTGCGTCCTCGAGCTCGAGCTCGACGGTGCGCTCAAGGTCCAGGCCGAGGTCCCCGGCAGCGTCACCATCTTCATCGCGGCGGACGTGCCCGAGCTCGAGCGCCGGCTGCGCGAGCGGGCGACGGAGAGCACCGGCGAGATCGAAGACCGGATCGTGCTCGCGCGGACTCAGCTCGAGCAGGCGCATCGCTTCCGGTACATGGTGCGAAACGACGACCTCGAGCGCGCGACCGCGGCGCTGGCGGCGATCGTCGAGTGCGAGTTGGAAGCCGCAGGTACCATGAGCCGCCCATGATCTATCCACGACTCGACTCGCTGCTCGACAGAACCCAGGATTCGCGCTACGCGCTCGTCATCGTGGCCGCGAAGCGCGCCCGGCAGATCAACAACTACCACCATCAGCTCGGGGAGGGCATCGGCTTCGACGAGGCCCCGCCGCCCCTGATCGAGTCCCGCTCGAAGAACTACCTGACGATGGCGATGGAAGAGATCGCGGGCGGCAAGATCACCTTCCAAAGCCCCAGCTAATAGGCAGAGCTAAACGGGAGAGGCCGAATTGGCGCGCATCCTGCTCGGAGTGACCGGGGGGATTGCGGCCTACAAGGCGTGCACGCTCGTCCGCCTGCTCGTGCGGGCGGGTCACGACGTGCTCCCGGTGGTCACTGCCGGCGCGGCGCGGTTCGTGACGGCCGAGACCTTCTACGCGCTCGCGCGCAAGTCCCCGCAAGGCCCGTACCCGCACCTCGAGCGTGCCGATCTCCTCGTCATCGCGCCGTTGACGGCGAACACGCTCGCGCGGCTCGCACATGGGCTCGCCGACGACGTCCTCACCGAGGCGGTGCTCGCCCACGAGGGACCGGTGCTCGTTGCGCCGGCCATGAACGTCCGCATGTGGGAGCACCCCGCGACCCAGGCGAATGCCGCGCTCCTGCGCGAGCGGGGCGTCGAGATCCTCGGCCCGGCGGAGGGCGAGCTCGCCGAGGGTGAGGTCGGGGCAGGGCGCATGGTCGAGCCCGAGGCGATCGCGGCGCGGATCGCGGAGCTCCTCGGCGAGGCGACGCCGACGGGGGCGTTCGCCGGCCGGAGCGTCGTCATCTCCGCGGGCGGCACGCGCGAGCCGCTCGACGCCGTCCGCTACGTGGGAAACCGCTCCTCGGGCAAGATGGGCGTCGCGCTCGCCGAGGAGGCGCTCGAGCGCGGGGCGGACGTCACGCTTCTCGCGGCGAACCTCGCCGTCCCGCCGCCCGCCGGCGTCAAGGTCGTGGAGACGCCGACCGCCGCCGACCTCGAGCGCGAGGCGCTGGCGCGGGCCGATGCGGAAGTGATCGTCATGGCGGCCGCGGTCGCCGACTACGCTCCCGCCGCTTCGCTCCCCGGGAAGCGCCCGAAGGACGACGAGCACCTGGACCGTCGAGCTCGAGCCGACGGCGGACGTCCTCGCCGGGCTCGGCGCCTCGCGGCGGCCGGGTCAGGTGCTCGTCGGCTTCGCCGCAGACGGCGCGGGGGAGGGGCTCGAGCGCGCAAGAGCGAAACGAGTAGCCAAACAGGCCGATCTCATCGTCTACAACGATGTGAGCAGGTCGGACATCGGGTTCGACACCGAGGAGAACGAGGTCGTCGTCGTCTCGAAGGACGGCGAGCGGAGCCTGCCGAAGGCCACCAAGCGGGAGATCGCGGCGGCGGTTTTGGACGAAGTAGAGCGGCTACTCTCGAACCGATGACCGAGTCCAGTCCGGCTCGTCAGGCGACGTCTCCGGCCGATGCCTCACGCGTGGTCGACCGCGTGATCGCGAACCTCGAGCTCGCCGTCCGCGCGCCGCGCGACACGCTCGAGTTCTGCGTCCTCGGCCTTCTCGCCGAAGGGCACCTCATCATCGAGGACTTCCCAGGAGTGGGAAAGACGGTGCTCGCGAAGTCGCTCGCCCGGTCGCTCCACCTCTCGTTCTCGCGCCTTCAGTTCACGCCGGACCTGCTTCCGACGGACGTGACCGGCGTGAACATGTTCAGCCAGAAGACGAACGAGTTCGAGTTCAGGCCCGGGCCGGTGTTCACGCACGTCCTGCTCGTCGACGAGATCAACCGCGCGTCGCCGAAGACCCAGTCGGCGCTGCTCGAGGCGATGCAGGAGTGCCAGGTGACCGTCGACGGGATGACGTATCCGCTCGAGCTGCCGTTCCTGGTCGTTGCCACCCAGAACCCCATCGAGTACGAGGGCACGTACCCGCTCCCGGAGGCGCAGCTCGACCGCTTCACGGCGCGGCTCTCGCTCGGCTACCCGCCGCTCGCGGAGGAGGCGCGGATGCTCGCCGAGCAGACGACCGATCCCCCTCTCGACCATCTCGACGCCGTCGCCGACCGCGACGACGTCCTCGCCGCGATCGATGCGGCGCGCAGCGTCTACGTCGAGGAGAGCGTCGGCAAGTACGTCGTTGCGCTCCTCCATCACACCCGCGAGAGCCCGCGGCTCGCGCTCGGCGCCAGCCCCCGTGCCGGAATCGCGCTGCTGCGCATGGCGAAGGCGCGTGCGGTCGCGCGCGGCCGCGACTACGTCCTCCCGGAGGACGTGCAGGCGGTCGCGGTCCCGGTGCTCGAGCACCGGTTGATCGTCGCGCCGGAAGCGAGAGCGGCGGGCGTCGCCGGCGCGGAGGTGGTACAGGAGGCCCTCGACCGGACTCCCGCTCCGGCATGAGGCTCGGAGGCGCGTTCCTGCTCGGGCTCGGCGTCACCGCCGCGGCCCTCGCCTTCGGATCGCGCCCGCTCGGAGTCGCGGGAGTAGGGCTCCTCCTCGCCGCCGGTGCCTCTCGCGTCTGGGCCGGTCTCGTCCGCAGCCCGGTCCTGGTCGCGTTCAATCCGGCTCCCGCATCCGTGACCGAGGGCGACCGGGTCCGTATGCGCATCGGGATCCGCCGCGCGTCCCGCGTGCCGGCCGCATCAGTCGTCGTCCGCGGCGTCCTCGGTCGGTACGGGTCGTTCGAGGCGCCCCTGATGGGTCGCGGGCGCCGCAGCGCGTGCACGCTCGAGCTCGGCCGGCTGCCGCGTGGCCGGTACGCGATCTCCGATGCGAAGCTCGTGCTCGGAGACCTCCTCGGGCTCGAGTCGGTCACGCTGCCCGTCGACGGGACCGGCGAGACGCTCGTCGTCTACCCGCGCCTCGTCGAGCTCCGCACGCTCTTCTGCGACGCCGGTCGCTTCGGCGGGAACGGACGCCGACGGCTGCTGCGGCGACCTGCGGGCTTCGACTTCCACTCGGTGCGCGAGTACACGCAGGGGGAGTCCCTGCGCCGCGTCCACTGGCCGACGACCGCGCGCCGGGGCCAGCTGATGGTCAAGGAGCTCGAGGACACGCCGCACGACGCCGTCGCGGTGGTCCTCGACTGCGATCCCGCGGCGGTCGCGGGCGAGCCGCCCGACTCGAGCTTCGACGCCGCCGTCCGCGCCGCAGGCTCCGTGCTCCGCGCATACGTCACCCGCGGCAGGCGGGCAGTCCTCGTGACAACCGGGTCGGACGCGGCCGTTCAGCCCGTCCGCTCCCTCGAAGGCGATTTCACGGCCGCACTAGGCGTGCTCGCCGCGGCCGAGGCCGATGCGGCGAACGGCGTGGGACGCTGGCTCCGGGGCGCTCAGACGCCTGCGGCAAGCGCGGGTGAGCTCGTGGTCGTCACCGCAAATCTCGACGCCGTCACCGTCGACGCCGTCCTGGCGCTCGCGGGACGGCGGCTCGTCGCCGTGGTCTGGGTGGACGCGCCGAGTTACGCGGGACGACCGACGCGCGCTGCGACGGGGCCGCTGAGGCTTTCCGGCGCGGGGATTCCAGTGACGGCTGTTCGCTGCGGTGAGGATCTCGCGGGAGCCCTCGGCACCTTCACGCCGGAGGAGGTGGGCGCATATGCGTAGGAGGACCCTCGCCGCGAGCCTCCTGCCGACCTTCGCGATCGCCCTCTCCTGGCTCCGGATCGAGGAGCCGGCGCGCGTCGGGGAGGCGCTCGCGGTCGTCGCGCTCGGGCTTGCTCCCGCACTCGTCCCGCCAGGATGGCCCCGCTGGCTCGCGGTCGCGGGGGCGGCCGTGGGAGCTTCCTGGATCGCTTTCGCCGCGAAGTCGTGGGAGCTGCTGCCGTTTCGCGACGAACGGGTGCTCGTCCCCCTCGGCGATGAGATCGGCGTCGGGATCGCCGACTTCTACCGGGTCGTGCTGCCTTTCCAGCCCGGGGCCAATCCGGGGATGCACGGGCTCGTGCTGGCGGCGATCTTCGCGTTCGTCCTCGGCGTCGCGCTCCTCGCCGCGTCGTCA
Source organism: uncultured Actinomycetes bacterium (assembly GCA_963765175.1). GTDB lineage: Bacteria > Actinomycetota > Thermoleophilia > Gaiellales > Gaiellaceae > GMQP-bins7. Next base: position 23,083 of record CAVXUY010000011.1, on the reverse strand, counting down.
CGACCCGTCGGCGCGGCCGCGGTGACCGTCGTTGGAGTGGGCTGGCCGGCGACACTCGTCGACGGAGGCTCGGTCGCGATCGGGGCGCTCGCCCTGGCGGCCGCCCTCTCGATCCCGCTCGTCCTGCGCGTCCGCTCAGGTCGCGCGCTGGCCGCGGGAGTCGCGGCGACCGCGCTCGTCGTCCTGGGCGCGGCCTGGGCTTCGGCCGCGACGACGATCGCGCGCGAGGCCGCGCTCGATTGGGAGAACTGGGATCTCTACGGGGTGTCGGCGCGCGCGACGGGCGTCAGGTTCGCTTGGGACTCGAACTACGACGGCATCAGCTTCCCGCCCACGAAGACCGTCGTCCTGAGCGTGAAAGGGCCTGAGAACGCGACGTACTGGCGCACGTCGACGCTCGACCTCTTCACCCAGGACCACTGGTTCGAGGATCCGTCCGTGAGCTCGCGGCTCGACGACGACGTCGTGCAGATGCCGCCTGACGCGCTGACCCCGGCGCGCGCGAGGAATCGGGACAACCGGCTCGAGCAGGAGATCGAGGTGCGCGCGCTCGTCGACGAGCACCTCGCCGCCGCGGGGACTCCGGTCGCGATCGACTCGCGCAGGCTGGGCGCGGTCTTCAGGCTCGCCAGCGGCGGTCTCAGCGTTCTCAACGCGCTCGGGGACGGGCAGCGGTACCGGGTCTGGAGCTACGCACCGGATCCCGCTCCCAGGGCCCTCGCGCGCTCGCAGCCCCGCTATCCGATCGACGCGCTGCCCTACCTCGACATCGGCGGCAGGGAGTTCCCGCAGTTCGGCCGGGCGGGGCGCGAGGCCGCCGTGCGATCGCTGTTCAACGACCCGTCGTACTCGTACTTCGTCCCGTACCGGCGCCTCTACCAGGTCGCGCGGCGGGTCGTCGGCGCGCCGCGGAGCCCGTACGAGGCCGTCCTCGCGCTCGAGGCGTGGTTCCGGCAGAAGGGCGGCTTCCGCTACGTCGAGCAGCCGCCGGACGTCGGCGGGCCGCCGCTCGTCTCGTTCGTCACCCTGACCAAGGCCGGCTACTGCCAGCACTACGCGGGGGCGATGGCGGTGATGCTCCGAATGCTCGGGGTCCCGGCGCGGGTCGCGGTCGGGTTCACGAGCGGGACGTACGACGGCAAGACGTGGACCGTCACCGACCACGATGCGCATGCTTGGGTCGAGGTCTGGTTCCGAGGCTATGGCTGGGTGCCGTTCGACCCGACGCCCGGGCGTGGCACCTTCGGGGGCGATTACTCGTTTGCCTCGAACTCGGAGGCTGTCGTCGAGGCGCTCGGGCGGGGCGACCTGAGCGGGACGGCACTGCTCGAGCGGCCGGTCCCGGACAGCGCCGACATCCTGCGCGGGCAGACGGGAGCCGAGAGCCGCGGCCGCTCGTTCTTCGCCGTCGCGATCGGCCTCGGAGCGCTCTGGGTCACGCTCGTCGGGCTGGGGAAGGCGGCTCTGCGCCGGGTCCGGTACCTCACGCGGGATCCCCGTCGAGCGGCGACGGCAAGCCGGCGGGAGCTCGAGGACTATCTGCGCGACCAGGGCATCGCACTACCGGCCTGCGCGACGCTCGACGACTTGCAGCGCGCGGTCTACGAGGAGCTCGGCGTCGACGCACGGCTCTATGCGGATGTCGCTGCGCGGGGGCGGTTCGGGCGACCGGGCGACGTCGAGCAGGGCGCGCAGAACGCACGAACCGAGCTTCGTGCAGTGCTCCGGCGCGCCCGCGACCAGCTCTCGCTCTGGGCGCGCTTTCGCGGGTTCGTGTCGCTGCGCTCGTTCCGACGAGGCTGGCAGCTGTGACCGACACCTATGAGCTCTTTCAGAAGGGACGCACGCACCTGCGAAGCGGGCGACCCGCGCAGGCGACGGTCTCGCTCGAGCGGGCGAAGCGCCGTGAGCCCGCGTCGCGCTCGATCCGCGAGGCGCTCGGGATCGCCTATTTCCGACTCGGACGCTGGGCGGAGGCCGAGGCGGAGTTTCAGGCGCTCGTGGATCTCTCTCCGGACGACGAGTTCGCGCACCGTGCGCTCGGCCGCGCACTCGCGAAGCAGGGACGGAGCGAGGAGGCCAAGCCGCACTTCAAGCTCGCGCGCTCGCTGCGGCCGCGTCCTGCCTCCGGCGCGGAATCGCTGTAGGGGCGAGGCTTGCCTCGCCCGCGCGTGCCCGAGCCGTCGCTCCGCACGACGAAACACGGCCTCGTCTACGACGGCGAGGGCTGGTTCGTCGTCAACGCGCGCGAGGCGCGCTGGCGCGACTACGGCCCGCTCGGCGCAGCCTGCGACTTCGAGGGCAAGCGGCCGTTCCGGCAGTTCGGCATCAACCTCAACATCCTGCAACCGGGCGAGCCGATGTCGATCTACCACCGCGAGAACCACCAGGAGGGATTCCTCGTGCTCGCGGGCGCGTGTCTCCTGATCGTCGAGGGCGAGGAACGGCCGCTCCGGGCGTGGGACTACTTCCACTGCCCCGGCGGGACGGCCCATGTGCTCACCGGCGCCGGGGACGGCCCCTCGGTCGTGCTCGCCGTCGGCGCGCGCGGAGGGCGGAAGGGCATCGTGTACCTCGTCGACGAGGTCGCGCTCGCGCATGGTGCCGGCGTGCGGAAGGAGACCACGAAGTCCGCCGAGGCGTACGTCAGCTTTCCCGGATCGAGGCGCTGCACGTACCGCGAAGGCTGGCTGCCCGACTTCTAGACGTTCCAGTCGCCGGCCACGCGGCGAGCCTCGCCGGCGTGGTCACGCCTTCGAGCCAGAGTTCGACGGCCGCCTACTGAATCGTCACGTACCGGACGATCCCGGCGCCGTCCGTGAGCAGGAGCCCGAGGCTCAGCTGGCGACGCCGAGGAGCCGCGCGACCTCAGATGCGGTCGTCATGCCTTCCAGGCAGAGCTCGACGGCTGCGTCCGCGACCGTGCGCATACCGGCTTCGGCCGCTACACGCTCGATCTCCTCTCGGCGAGCGCCCGCCGCGACGGCGTGTCGTACGTCGTCCGTCAGTGGTAGCGACTCCGATACACGTAGCCAGCCGTTGTACCCGGTGCCGTCGCACGCAGCGCACCCGCTGGCCCGTGCGAGCAGCCGGCGTCCGCTTTCCTCCGGCGGTCGGCCGAGGACGCTCAGCTCGTCAAGGGTTGCGTACGAGGACGTCCGGCACTCGAGGCAGATCCCGCGCACGCGGCGGCTCGCCGCGATGCACGCGAGCGCCTCCGCGAGCGACTCATGCTCGGCCCCGAGCTCGAGAAGGCGGCGGGCCGCCTCGCTGGCGCTGCCCGCGGCGAGCGTCGTGACGACGAGGCAGCTTCCGAGAGCTCCGCGCGTCGCAAGCCGGACGGTCTCCGGATCGGTCAGCTCGCCGACCGCGGCGACGTCGGCGTCGGAGCGGAGGATCGTGTGCAGTCCCGTTGCGAAGGTCACGCCGGCGCGCGGATCGACGTCGACCTGCTCGACTCCGTGGACGAGATGCTCGACCGAGTCCTCGATCGAGAGCACGGTTCGGCCGGGCGCGACCAGCTCGGGCAGCGCCGAGAGCAGCAGGGCGCGGCGCTCGGAGGACGTAGGCGAACAGAGCACGACCAGGCCGTTGCGCCGGCTGAGGGCGTTCAGTACGTGGTGCGCGTCACCAGGAGGGCCGAGTAGCTCGTCCAGCGACTCCTCGGGTTCGCCGTTCTCGACGAGGCGGAAGGTGATGCGAGTGCCCTGCGTCGTCGGAAGCACCGTCGGGCTGAGCTCGACCGTGCGCTCTCCGAGGACGAACGACACACGGCGGGGCTCGGACAACTCGTTGAGCGCGGTCGTCACCGCAGGCTCCGCGATCGGGATCGACGACACCTCGGTGAGGCGACCGTCGATCCGGCCGTGGACGACGATCGCGTCCCGGCGGGCGACGACGTGGACTGCGGTCGCGCCGAGCGCGAGTGCGGACTCGATCCCCTCCAGGATCGCCGGCTCCTGGTCCGGCGCGGCTTCGACCGCCGGGAGCTCAAACGCGACCTCGTCGTCAGCCTCGACCTCGCCGGCCGGCAACTCGGCCGACTGTCGCCACCTCGACTTCGGTCTCGGTGCCGATCTCGGCCTCAGCCTCCGCTCCGGCTTCGTCATCCAAATCCGTTTGCGCGACGACGGCGGTGTCCATCTCGGTCTCGGGGCCGATGTCGGACTCCATCTCCGTTTCGACGGTCTCGTCGGCCGCTTGCGCGACGACCTCGGTCTCCATCTCGGCCTCGGGGCCGACGTCGGACTCCATCTCCGTTTCGACGGTCTCGTCGGTCGCTTGCGCGACGACCTCGGTCTCCATCTCGGTCTCGGCGCCGATGTCGGACTCCATGTCCGTTTCGACGGTCTCGTCGGCCGCTTGCGCGACGACCTCGGTCTCCATCTCGGCCTCGGGGCCGATGTCGGACTCCATCTCCGTTTCGACGGTCTCGTCGGCCGCTTGCGCGACGACCTCGGTCTCCATCTCGGCCTCGGGGCCGATGTCGGACTCCATCTCCGTTTCGACGGTCTCGTCGGTCGCTTGCGCGACGACCTCGGTCTCCATCTCGGCCTCGGGGCCGATGTCGGACTCCATCTCCGTTTCGACGGTCTCGTCGGCCGCTTGCGCGACGACCTCGGTCTCCACCTCGGCCTCGGGCCGACGTCGGACTCCATCTCCGTTTCGACGGTCTCGTCGGCCGCTTGCGCGACGAACTCGGTCTCCGCCTCGGTCTCCAGGCCGATCTCCGACTCCATCTCCGTCTCGGCGGGCAGGTCCGGGAACGCCGGCCACTCGGGCTGGAGGTCGGGCTGGAGCGCGAGCGCCGGCTCCGCCACCGCCTCTGAGTGCTGCTCCGGTACCGACTCCGGGTCCGGCTTCGGATCGGGCTCCGGCACTGATGCGAGGACCTGCCCCGCGCGCTCGACAACCTCGAGCGCAGCGTCGATCTCCCCCGCCGCACCGACGGCTAGCTGGAACGGGCAGTCGAGCGCGGCCCGCAGCTCGTCAGACTGGACGGCTCTCGCCGGGTCGGCGGTAACGACGAGGAGCGAGCCGCCGCCGGGGAGGTGCGAGACCGGGAGCACCCGGTACTCGCGTGCGACGGCAATGGGAAGGCGCGCTGCGGCAACGAGGTCGAGCTCGTGCTCGGCGAGGTCCACGAACGGCAGCTCGTGCTGCTCCGCGAGTGCACGGGCCACCTGAGTCTCCGTCACCGCGCCGCGCTGAATGAGAATCTCGCCCAGCCGCCTGGTGCTCGAAAGCCGCTGCTGAGCGAGCGCGGTCTCGAGCTCGAGCTCGTTGACGAGGCCGTCGCGGAGGAGCAGCGACCCGAGGACACGCCAGCCGCGCTCGTGCTGCCCGCTCGTGACCTGCGGCTCGGGGCCCTCCGGAACGCCCGCGAGGTAGAGCCCGGTCTCGGAGCCGGCGCTCTCCTCATCGCGGGCCTCGAGAGTGTCGGTGGCGTCGACGACCTCCGCGGATCGGAAGCGCTGGTCCGCGTATGCGTCCTCGATCGCGACCTCGATCAGGTCCGGGGCTGCGACCGCGAGGCGGATGGGCACGCTGGCCGCGTGGCGGATCTCGTCGTAGACGCCGGGCGTCGTGGGATCGGCGACGACGACGAGCAGCGAGCCGTCTGGGAAGATCCGGATCGGGAGTGCCGAGAGGCGGCGCGCGAGCTCCTCCGGGAGCTGGCCCGCGAGCGGCACCATCGCGTCGGGCTCGGTGAGGTCGATGAACGGCAGCTCGTGCTGCTCCGCGACGAGCCTCGCGACCTGTTCCCGCGTCACGTAGCCGCGCTCCACGAGAGCCTCGCCGAGGCGGTGGCTCGAAAGGCGACTTTCGCGGCTGTCTTGACGTTCCTCGAGGACCTCCTCGAGCTGTTCGACCGTGACGAGCGCGTCGCGAACGAGCAGAACGCCGAGTGCTGGCCAAGGTACCCGTGCGGCTTCCATTACGAGCGTACCCCCATCATTTGTGTTCGTTTATCGGACGCCTCGCGAATTCCCTTAACGCCGGCGAGAATTCCGTTCGTGCGAGCTGTGTTGCAACGCGTCTCCGAAGCGTCGGTCGCGGTCGACGGCGAGGTCGTAGGCGCGTGCGGGCACGGGTTGGCGATCCTGCTTGGCATCGCGCAGGGCGATGACCTGGCGGCGGCTCAGCGCCTCGCCGAGAAGGTTGCGCGGCTGCGGATCTTCGAGAACGAGGACGGCCGCTTCGACCGCTCGCTCGTCGACACGGGTGGGGAGGTCCTCGTTGTCAGCCAGTTCACGCTGATCGCGGACACCCGCAAGGGCAACCGCCCCAGCTTCACCGGTGCGGCGCCGCCCGACGTCGCAGAGCCGCTCTATGAGCACTTCTGCGCCGCTCTCGAGCGAGGTGGAGTGAAGGTCGCGCGTGGCGTCTTCGGTGCGCGCATGGAAGTGTCGCTTGTGAACGACGGCCCGGTGACGATCGTGCTCGACGGCTAGTGTCGGGCTCGGCGTTCGCGCTTGCGCTCGCTGCGGCCGCGCTGCACGCCGCGTGGAACGTCCTGCTCGCGCGCGCAGGCGACGTGCGCGCGGCGACGACCGTCGCGCTCGGGCTCTCCGTCGTCTTCTTCGCGCCCGTCGCCGTTTTGACCTGGGATGTCGAGGCCGCTGCGGCGCCTTGGATCGCGGCCTCGGCGGCGCTCGAGCTCGCGTACTTCTTCCTCCTGACGGCCGCGTACGGCCGGTCGGACCTCAGCCTCGTCTACCCGGTGTCGCGCGGGGTCGCGCCCGTGCTCGTCCTGGTCGGAGCGACGGTGACGGGCTCTGCGCTCGGCGTATGGGGCGCGCTGGGAGTGCTCCTCGTCGGGCTCGGCGTCGTCCTCGTCCGTGGCGTACGGCGGCCCGTGGACACGCCGGGCCTCGTCCTCGCGCTCGCGATCGCGGCGACGATCGCCGGCTACACGCTGGTCGACAAGGAGGGGATCGAGCACGCCTCGCCGATCGCCTACCTCGAGCTCGTCCTCCTGCCTGTCGCGCTGGCGGCGGTCGGCTGGCAGCTGGCCGGACGCCGTCACGCCGCACTGCGCGCCGAGGCCGGGGTCGCGACGGTCGCGGCCGCAGTCTGCTCGTTCGGCGCGTACGCGCTCGTGCTCGCCGCGCTCTCGCTCGCGCCTGCGGCCGCCGTCGCCGCCGTGCGCGAGACGAGCATCCTGTTCGCGGTCGCGCTCGCTGCCGTTGTGCTCCGGGAACGGGTCGGCGCAGTTCGCGTCGTGGGAGCGGTGCTCGTGGTCGCGGGCGTCGCGCTCGTCGCCACCGGCTGATCGCAATGGGCGGACGTCTCGCCCGGGTGGCTCGCATCACCGGTGCTATCCTTCGCACACCACATTTCACCGGCTTCACGAAATGGGCGCGCGGCGCCCATTTGTTTTGAGGGGGCACATGACGACGACTTTCACGCGAGAGAAGACCCTGCAGGACGAGATCGCGCCCGCGGTCGAGCGCGGTGTGCCCGGGGTCGAGGTGCTCGCCGTCGAGCTCCTGTCCCCGAGCCGCTTCTGCGTGTACGTCGACCATCCGGAGGGCGTCGACCACGCGCTCTGCGCGCGGGTCACGCACCTGCTCGACGCGTACCGTGCGGATTACACGATCGACGTGTCCTCACCGGGGCCCGAGCGCCCGTTGCGGAAGCCGGGACATTTCGAAAGCGCGATCGGCAGGCGCGTCTCCGTGCGCACCGATCGCGCGCTCGAGGGCGGCAAGAACCGCTTCAAGGGCGAGGTCGTCGAGGCCGCGGACAGCGCCGTCACGCTTGCGGCCGCCGGTGACGAGCTTCACATCCCGTACGAGTCCATCGTCAGGGCCAACCTGATCGACGAGGGGTAGACATGAGCCAGGAGATCATCGAGGGAATCCATGCGATCGAGCGTGAGAAGGGGATCGAGGAGGGCATCCTCATCTCGGCGCTCGAGGACGCGCTGCTAGCCGCGTACAAGAAGACGCCCGAGTCGACCCGGCACGCCGAGGTCAAGCTCGACGGCGACGGCGAGTTCCGCGTGTACGGCATCGAGATCCCGGAGGACATCGAGGTCCGGCTCGTGGAGGATGCGCGCGAGGCGCGCATCACCGAGCTCGAGCGGATCGAGGAGGAGACGGGCGAGCGCCAGCACACCCTCGTCGCGGACGAGGACCTCGACCTCGACTGGGCGCAGGTTCCGCCGGACCAGATCGTGCGCACGGACGTCACGCCCGAGAACTTCGGCCGCATCGCCGCGCAGACCGCGAAGCAGGTCATTCAGCAGCGGATTCGCGAGGCCGAGCGCGCGATCATGTACGAGGAGTACGTCGACCGGCAAGGCGAGGTCGTGACCGGCATCGTCCAGCAGGCCGGCGACCGGAACAACGTGCTCGTCGACCTCGGGCGCGTCGAGGCGCTGCTTCCGCGCTCGGAGCAGGTGGACGGCGAGCGGTACGAGCAGGGCTCGCGGATCAAGGCCGTGATCGCCGAGGTCCGCTCGGGGACGAAGGGCCCGCAGGTGATCCTCTCGCGGCGCGATTCGGAGCTCATCCGCGCGCTCTTCGAGCTCGAGGTTCCCGAGATCGCCGACGGCCTCGTGGAGATCAGGGGCGTCGCCCGCGAGCCGGGCTACCGCTCGAAGATCGCGGTCGAGTCGCACATGCAGGGCGTCGACCCGGTCGGCGCGTGTGTCGGGCCGCGCGGCTCGCGCGTGCGCATGGTCGTGTCCGAGCTCCGCGGCGAGAAGATCGACATCATCCCGTGGAACACCGAGCCCGCCCGCTTCGTCGCGAAGGCGCTCTCGCCCGCACGCGTGCGCGAGGTCTACATCGACGACGAGACGAAGGAAGCGACCGTCATCGTCCCCGACGACCAGCTCGCGCTCGCGATCGGCAAGGAAGGGCTGAACGCGCGGCTCGCGACGCGGCTCTGCGGCTGGAAGATCGACATCCAGTCGGAGTCGGAGTTCGCGCAGGCCGAGGCCGAGGCCGCGTTCGCGGGCGACGCCGACAACGAGGAGTACTCGGGCCGCTGCGGCGCGATCCTCTCGAACGGCAAGCGCTGCCCGAACGCCGCGCTTCCAGGCTCGAAGTACTGCGGCGTCCCCGCGCATCAGGCGCTCGCGACCGCCGAGCCGGCCGCGACGAACGGCGACGGCGAGCTCGGCGAGGGCGAGCCCGTAGAAGAGACCGAGGCCGTGGAGGCCCACTCCGAGGCCGTGGCGGAGGCGGCGATCGCAGAAGCCGAGGAGGTCGCGCTGGAGGCGGTGTCCGAGGCTCTCGAGGCCGAGGTCGAGATCGCGGAGGCCGAGGAGGTCGCATCCGACGCGGTTGGCGTCGTCTCGGAGCCCGAGAGCGCCGAGACCGCGGAGGGCAACGCGTCTGAGGACGAGCTCCGGCAGGACGGGCCCTGAGCTCCTTCGACGGTCTCTACACTTGACGCCTGATGGCCGACGGACGGAATAGACCGAACCGCCCGATCCGGCCCCGCGGAGGATCGGCGGGGCGGAAGCGGCGCGTGGTCATCGAGGGCGGCGGCGCCCGCAGCAGGGAAGGCCGCCAGCCGCGTGACCGCTCGGGCAGCGGCGCGCCTCCGCGCCAGCAGCAGCCGGTAGCGCAGCCGACCGGCCCCGTGACCGTCGAGTCCGGGGTCACGGTCAAGGACCTCTCGCAGGCGCTCGGCGTCCCGATGGGGGAGCTGATCAAGATCCTCATGGGGCTCGGCCAGATGCGCACCGCGACGCAGTCTCTGTCGGACGAGGAGGTCGAGCTGATCGCGACCGAGGTGAAGCGCGAGGTCACGATCAAGCACGCCGCCGAGGAGGAGCTCGAGCCGACGGAGTACGAGGACGCGGAGGAGGATCTCGTCCCGCGGCCGCCGGTGGTGACGATCATGGGGCACGTCGACCACGGCAAGACGACGCTCCTCGACGCGATCCGCGAGGCGTCGGTCGTCGAGACCGAGGCCGGCGGGATCACGCAGCACATCGGCGCGTACCAGGCCGACGTCGACGGCCGGAAGATCACCTTCCTCGACACGCCCGGCCATGAGGCCTTCACCGCAATGCGCGCCCGCGGCGCGAAGGTCACGGACATCGCGGTGCTCGTCGTCGCGGCCGACGACGGCGTCATGCCGCAGACGAAGGAGTCGATCTCGCACGCGCGCGCGGCCGAGGTGCCGATCGTGGTCGCGGTGAACAAGATCGACGTGCCGGACGCGAACGCCGACCGCGTCCGCAGCGAGCTCGCGACGGAAGGGCTGCAGCCGGAGGAGTGGGGCGGAACGACCCAGTTCTCGGAGGTGTCGGCGAAGCAGCGGACGAACCTCGAGGACCTGCTCGAGAGGATCCTCCTCGTCGCGGACGCCGAGCTCGACCTGCGCGCGAACGCGGGCGCGGAGGCCTCGGGCGTCGTGATCGAGTCCCGGCTCGACGTCGGTCGCGGCCCGGTCGCGACCGTGCTCGTCCACCGGGGAACGCTGCGCGTCGGCGACGCGGTGGTCGCCGGCGACGCCGCCGGCAAGGTGCGCGCACTCAACGACTACCGCGGAGACAAGGTCAAGGAGGCGAAGCCCGGCGATCCGGTCGAGGTCCTCGGCTTCGATCATCCGCCCGGCGCGGGCGAGTTCGTCCGCGTCGTCGAGCACGAGCGCCAGGCGAAGCACCTCGCGAACATGCGCGCGGAGCGGCTCCGCCGCGAGCAGCTCGCGCAGCGCCCGCGCCGCCGTGTCTCGCTCGAGACGCTGCACCAGGACCTCCTCGCGGGCGAGATCCAGGACCTGAACATCGTGCTGAAGGGCGACGTCCAGGGCTCGGTCGAGGCGCTCCTCGGCGAGCTGCAGAAGATCCAGCACAGCGAGGTGCGCGTCAACGTGATCCACACAGGCGTCGGCGGCATCACCGAGAACGACGTCAACCTCGCGTCGGCCTCCGACGCGCTCGTGATCGGCTTCAACGTGCGCCCGAGCGCGGATGCGCGCCAGCTCGCCGAGCGCGAGGGCGTCGACATCCGTACGTACCGCGTCATCTACCAGCTCACCGACGACATCGAGCAGGCGCTCGTCGGGATGCTCTCGCCGGTGCAGACCGAGGAGACGCTCGGCGAAGCGGAGGTGCGCGCGCTCTTCAAGGTCTCGCGGCTCGGCACGATCGCGGGCTGCATGGTCACCACGGGCGTCGTCCGCCGTGGCGGCCGGGTGCGCGTGGTGCGCGACGGGACGGTCATCATCGAGACCACGATCGCGCAGCTGAAGCGCTTCAAGGACGACGTTCGCGAGGTGGCCGAGGGCTTCGAGTGCGGGATCCTGCTCGAGAACTTCAACGACGTGAAAGAGGGCGACATCCTCGAGGTGTTCGAGACCCGCGAGGTGGAGCGCACCGACCTCGACGAGCCGGCGCCGGTCGCCGCCTCGGCCCCGGCCGACGAAGACGCGTCGTAGGCGCGACCCTCGGGTCGCCCGGCGGGCGAAGCAAGCCTCGCCCCTACGATGCCCAGGCAATGGCGACCGGGTACGTGGGCATCCTCTCCGTCGAGCTGCACTTCCCGGAGTCGGGGTCGCTGAAGGGAAAGCGCAAGCACGTGAAGTCGGCGAAGGCCCAGCTGCGCGAGCGCTTCGGGGCCTCCGTGGCGGAGGTCGACCACCAGGAGCTCTGGCAGCGTGCAGCGCTCACCGTCGTGTGCGCCTCGAGCGGGCACAAGGAGCTGCAGGAGCTGCTCGACGCCGTCGTTCGTTATCTCGGGGCGCAGGAGTACGAGCTCATGCGGGCCGAGCGGGAGGTGGTGGTCCCGGGTGAGTAGCGGCCGCGGCCGCAGAGTCGACGAGGCGATCCGGCAGGTGCTCTCGGACGCCCTGCCGATCGCTCAAGGACCCGCGCATCGGGTTCGTGACCGTGACGGGGGTGAAGGCGTCGAAGGACTTCGCCTATGCGACGGTCTACGTGAGCGTCTTCGGGTCGGAGAGCGATCAGGAGCGGACCCTCGAGGGGCTGGAGGCGGCTCGCGGCGTGCTCCAGTCGCAAGTCGCGCGTGAGCTCCAGCTCCGGCGGACCCCGGTTCTCACCTTCGAATACGATCCCACGGTCGAACGGGGCGTGCGCCTCGGAAAGTTGATCGACGATCTCGCACCCGAGGATCGCCCGGATGACCCAGAGTGACATGCAGGCGGTCGTGGCCGCCCTCCGCGAGCGCGACAACTTCCTCGTCGCGTCCCACGAGAACCCGGACGGCGACGCGCTCGGCTCGCTGCTCGCGACGCACCTCGCGCTCCAGCAGCTCGGGAAGGAGAGCGCGATGTTCGTCCCCGGGCAGGCGCCGCTTCCGGGCGAGTACACGTTCCTCGCTCTGGACGGCGTCCACCGCGAGCCTCCGGCCGACCACGCCGAGCGGGTGCTCGTCGCCGTCGACTGCGCGAAGGAGGAACGCCTCGGGCCGGACCCGTCGCTCCTCGCCGAGGCGCCGTTGACGGTCGACATCGACCACCACCACGACAACACGCGCTTCGGAGACGTCAACCTCGTCGTCCCGGACGCGTCCTCGACGGGCGAGATCCTCGCGGACGTCTTCCGCGAGCTCGGCGTCGAGATCACGCCCGAGATCGCGGAGCCGCTCTATGTCGCGCTCGTCACGGACACGGGGCGCTTCCAGTACGCGAACACGAGCCCGAAGTCCCTCCGGCTCGCCGCCGACCTGATCGAGGCGGGCGCGGACTGGCACAAGGTGTTCCAGACCGTGTACGAGTCGGTGCAGTTCGCGAAGCTGAAGCTGCTCGCGCGCGCGCTCGACCGGGCGGAGGTGCACTCGGGCGGCCGGCTCGTGATCTCGCACCTCCGCAAGGACGACTTCGCGGAGGTAGGCGCGGTCGAGCCGTACTCGGAGGGGATCATCGACTACCTGCGCGCGGTCGAGGGCGCGATGGTGGCCGCGCTCATCCGCCAGCCGCCGTCGGGGAACGGGCCGCGCCATCGCGTCTCGCTGCGCGCGTCCGTGGACGAGATCGACGTCTCCGTGATCGCCCGAAAGAGCGGCGGAGGCGGCCACCGGCAGGCCGCGGGGTTCTCGAGCGAGCTCTCCCTCGAGGAGCTCAAGAAGTTCATCGTCGAGGAGTTCGAGGATGCCGCCGCGCGCACTTTCGCCTAGCGGGATCCTGCTCGTCGACAAGCCCGCCGGCCCGACCTCGTTCGACATCGTCGCGGCGACACGTCGGCGTACCGGGGCGCGGACCGGGCACGCGGGGACGCTCGACCCGTTCGCGAGCGGGCTGCTCCTGCTGCTCTCGGGCGCGGCGACGCGGTTGCAGGGGCGCTTCGTCGGGCTCGACAAGCGGTACCTGACCGAGATCGACCTCACGGCGCGGACCTCGACGGGGGATCCCGAGGGCGAGGTCGTCGAGGAGCACGAGTCGCCTGCCGGCGACGAGCTCCAGGAGCGGCTCGCGGGGCTTCGCGGCGTGGTGGAGCTGCCGATCCCGGCCGCGTCGGCCGTGAAGATCGGCGGGGAGCGCGCGTACAAGCTCCATCGCCGCGGCGTTGCGGTCGAGATGCCCGTTCGGCGGATGACCGTGCGCGAGCTCTCTCTCGACGGCTACGACGACGGGGTCGCGCGGCTCGACCTCCTCGTCTCCTCGGGGACGTACGTGCGCGCGATCGCCGAGGCCCTCGGCGGCCACTGCCGTACGCTCCGGCGCACCGAGATCGGGCCCTTCTCGATCGACGAGGCCGACGCGGAGCGGTTCATCCCGCCCGAGGAAGCGCTGGCGAGGCTCGGCACGTGAACATCGCGCGCAGCACCGAGCAGCTCGAGCGGAGGCCGCGTGCGGTCGCGATCGGGAGCTTCGACGGGATCCATCGCGGCCATCGAGCCGTGCTCGCGGCGACGAAGGAGACCGGACTGGCTCCCACGGTGATCACGTTCGACCCGCACCCGCGGATCGCTCTCGGGAACAGGGTCGACCTCCTGACCACGCTCGAGCGCCGTCTCGAGCTGCTCGACGAGGCCGGCATCTCGGACACGCTCGTCGCTGCATTCACCCAGGAGCTCCAGCGGCTCGAGCCCGAGGAGTTCGCGGAGCGCTACCTGCGCGCGATCGGGACGGTTGCCGTCGTCGCGGGGGAGGACTTCCGCTTCGGTGTCCGCCGCTCGGGCGATCTTGCGCTCCTCGAGCGACTCGGATTCACGGTCGTCGTACCGGAGCACGTCCCAGGCGTGTCCTCGACCGCGATCCGCGCCGCGCTCGGCGAGGGCGATGTCGGCGGCGCGGCCTCGATGCTCGGCCGGCCTTTCGAGCTCGACGGCATCGTCGTCGCCGGTCACCAGCGTGGCGGCACGCTCGGGTACCCGACCGCGAACCTCCTGCTCGAGCCCGACCTCGCGGTTCCCCTTTACGGGATCTACGCGGGCGAGGCGCTCGGCCATCGGGCGGCGGTCTCGATCGGCACGAACCCGCACTACGGCGGCACCGAGCGCCGCATCGAGCCGTACCTGCTCGACTTCGAGGGCGACCTCTACGGCAAGCGCCTGGTCGTGGAGCTCTGGGAGCGGCTGCGTGACGAGGCCGTGTTCCAGTCGGAGGCCGAGCTCGTGGAGCAGATCGGCCGCGACGTCGAAGCGACTCGCTCAGCGCTGCGTCCTGTCGCTCGGTAATGGCCGCGATCACTTTGCAGCTAGTGAGATTGCGACACTTGCGTGAAGTGAGGCGTCTGTATCTGCTCCGGCATGCGAAGTCGTCCTGGGACGATTACGCGCTCCGCGACCCCACCGGCGCGTTCGCGACACTCGAGGCGGATGTCACGAGCTGGTCGGAGCTCGAGCCGGGCGGCGCGCGCCTGGTCTCGTTCGTCGTTCCCAGGGAGCTGAACTAGCGCGCCATGCCCTTCGTCGACACGAGCACATTGGGCGTGGTGGAGCGGAAGCCCGGATGGTTCGGTCGGTTCTTCGATTCACCCAGCATGACCTTCGCCCACTACGAGTTCACAGCGGGCTCTACGGTCCACGAGCACTCCCATCCTCAGGAAGAGGTGTGGCAGGTCGTCGAGGGCGAGTTGGAGATCGATGTCGGCGGCGACGTGCGAATCGCAGGCCCGGGCGTAGCCGCAATCGTGCCGCCGAACGTCCGGCATGCCGTGAAGGCCCTCACGAACGGGAAGGCAATCGTGGTCGACTACCCCTTGCGCCCGGACGCGTGAACCGCGGCCTACCCGGCGGCCGTCCGACAAAGCCATAGCGCGTCAGGTGCCGAAGAGCGTCAGCTCGGGCTCGCGCTCGCCGCGGAGGATCTCGAGATCGACCTCGACGCAGCGGATGTCTCGCGCTTCGGCCAGCGTCGCGGCCTGCGGCTTGACGCGCTGCGCCGCGAGCACGCCGCGGCAGTCGGCACGCGCTGGATCGAGGCGGATGCGCTCGAGGTAGCGGCCGAG
The DNA here is from genome assembly GCA_963765175.1 of uncultured Actinomycetes bacterium. GTDB lineage: Bacteria > Actinomycetota > Thermoleophilia > Gaiellales > Gaiellaceae > GMQP-bins7. The sequence continues at coordinate 7,704 of CAVXUY010000011.1, read as the reverse complement.
CTGCTCCACCGCCTCGATCGTGGCGATGCGCTTGATCTCCACGGCGACCCAGCCTCCGTCCTCGTCGCGGCACATGAGGTCGACCGGGCCGACGTCGGTCGGCCACTCCCGCCGCACGAGGCGCAGCGGCTCGCCGAGCGCGCCGGGATTCCCGGCAAGGAGCTCCTGCAGGTGCGCCTCGACGCCGTCCTTCTCGAGCGGGGCCGCCTCGCCCATCTCCTGCTCGACGTCGCTCAAGACCTCGAGGAGGCGGATCTCCAGGCGGTCCTCCGACCTGCCCGCGCGCTTGCGCACGACGAGGAGGCCCGGCTCCTCCTCGATCACCGTTGGCGGCGTCATCCAGTTCAAAGGCTTGTACCCGCCCGCGTCGGCGTGGACGAGCACGGACCCGTCCGCCTTCACCAGCACGAGCCGCGTGGACTCGGGAAGGAACGCGGACAGCCGGCCGGTGTAGACGACCTCGCAGCGGGCGACGATGAGGCGCACGCGTGGGAACCTACTGTCCGTTTCGGACAGGTCCCGTGCGGCACGGCATCGGTTGTGAACAGCCGGGAAGCGCACTCCGTAGCCTGAGGTGGTTCGACTAGCTTTCGGACGGTGGCGACGAACGGCGGGCAGGCGCTGATTCACGCTCGCGGGCTCGTGAAGCAGTTCGGCGAGCTCAGGGCGGTGGACGCGATCGACTTCGACCTCCAGCGCGGGGAGGCCTTCGGCTTCCTCGGCCCGAACGGGGCCGGGAAGACGTCGACGATGCGGATGATCGGCTGCGTCTCGCCGGTGACGGACGGGACGCTGCGCGTGTTCGGGCTCGACCCGGCGAAGGACGGCGTCGAGATCCGTGGCCGGCTCGGCGTCGTGCCGCAGCTCGACACGCTCGACATGGAGCTGACCGTGCGCGAGAACATCGTCATCTACGGGCGCTACTTCGGGCTGCCCCGCAAGGAGCTCCGCAAGCGCGCGGACGAGCTGCTCGAGTTCGTCCAGCTCACGGAGCGCGCCACCGACAAGGTCGAGCCGCTCTCGGGCGGGATGAAGCGGCGCCTCACGATCGCGCGCTCGCTCGTCAACGACCCCGACGTCATGCTCCTCGACGAGCCGACGACCGGCCTCGACCCGCAGGCGCGTCACGTCGTCTGGGACCGCCTCTACCGGCTGAAGCAGTCGGGCGTCACGCTCGTCCTGACGACGCACTACATGGACGAGGCCGAGCAGCTCTGCGACCGGCTCGTCGTCATGGACAAGGGCAAGATCGTCGCCGAGGGCTCGCCGCGCGAGCTGATCGAGCGCTACTCGACGCGCGAGGTCGTCGAGCTGCGGTTCGAGTCGAACCGCCCGGAGGACTTCACCCACTGGACGGACGGGCGCGTCTCGCGCGTCGAGTCGCTGCCGGATCGCGTGCTGCTGTACACGGACGACGGCGACGCGGCCGCGCACACGCTGCACGAGCGGGGGCTCGTGCCCGACACCGTTCTCGTCCGCAGAAGCTCGCTCGAGGACGTGTTCCTGCACCTCACCGGCCGGAGCCTGATCGAATGAGCAACGCGCGCCTTCGGCTTGCGTTCGTGGGGGAAACCATGTTTCCCCATGTCTGTCCGCGATCGGAATTCGCGCTAGCGAATTCCGATCTTGCGAGAGGAGCGCGTGCCCCCTTCTTCCTGAGAGCGTGGGGAACCTCCCGGTTCCCCACACCCCTCCCCGCCCATAGGCCGGAGACCGGCCTATGAGCTCGGTCGCGCTCGCACTCCGTCCGCTCGAGTTCTTCTTCACGCAGTACCGGCGCGTCTGGCGCGGCACCGCGGTCACGAGCGTGGTCACGCCGGTCGTCTACCTGCTTGCGCTCGGCGTCGGGCTGGGCGTCTTCGTCGACCGCTCGGCCGAGCTCGAGGGCGGGATCTCGTTCCTCGAGTTCGTCGCGCCCGGCCTGCTCGCCGGGACGGCGATGCAGCTCGCCACGTTCGAGGCGGCGTTCCCTGTCTTCGCCGCCATCAAGTGGGACCGCCAGTACCACGCGATGCTCGCGACGCCGCTGCGCGTGACGGACATCGTCGTCGGCCACCAGGCGTACTTCGCGCTGCGCTTGCTCAGCACGTCCGCGATCTACCTCGTCGTCATCACTGCCTTCGGCGCGGTTGAGTCGCCGCTCGCGATCCTCGCGATCCCGGTGGGGATGCTGGTCGGCCTCGCGTTCTCCTGTCCCGCTAGCGGCGTGGGCGGCACACACGGAGACGGAGGTGTCGTTCATCGCGATCTTCCGGTTCGTGATCCTGCCCATGTTCCTGTTCTCGGGAACGTTCTTCCCGGTCGAGGAGCTGCCGAGGCCGCTCGAGGTCATTGCGTACTTCACGCCGCTCTACCACGGCGTCGAGCTCTGCCGCTCGCTCACGCTCGGCACCGTGGAGCTGCTGCCGGCGCTCGGGAACCTGGGAGTCCTCCTGGCGTACATCGGCGCGGGGCTCGCCGCGGCGCACGTGACCTACCGCCGGAGGCTGGTCCTGTGACCGACTACGTCGTCCGCGCCCCGATCGCCGCCGACGCGAGGCCTTGGATCGGCGGCCTCCTCATCATCGAGCGGAACATCCTCGTCTACCGGCGCACGTGGATGATCCTCTTCTCCGGATTCTTCGAGCCGCTCTTCTACCTCTTCTTCTTCGTCTACCCGCTCGAGTCGTTCATCGGGACGATCACGTACCAGGGAGACACGCTCGAGTACGCCGCGTTCGTCGCGCCGGCGCTGCTGGCGGCGTCGGCGATGAACGGCGCGTTCTACGACGCGACGAACGTCTTCTGGAAGCTGCGCTACGGCAAGGTCTACGACGCGATGCTCGCGACGCCGGTGAGCCCGAAGGACGTCGCAGTGGGCGAGACGCTGTGGGCGGTCGTTCGCTCGATGCTCTACTCCGCGGCGTTCCTGATCGTCATCGTCGCGCTCGGCCTCGTCGAGTCGTGGTGGGGCCTGCTCGTGCTGCCAGCGTGCTTCGTCATCGGCTTCGGCTTCGCGGGGGCGGGCATCGCGGCGATCACGTGGCTGCGGGACTGGAAGGACTTCGAGCTGCTCCAGCTGCTGATCCTGCCCATGTTCCTCTTCTCCGCGACCTTCTATCCGATCTCGGTGTACCCCGAGGCGATCGAGTGGGTCGTCCGAGTGCTGCCGCTGTACCACGGGATCGAGCTGATCCGGACGCTCGCGACGGGGACGCCAGAGGCCATGCAGCTCCTCAACGTCGCGTACCTGTTGACGATGGGGCTCGTCGGGATGCGCCTCGCGTCGAAGAGGATCGACGGGCTGCTGCTTGAAGTAGGGGCGAGGCTTGCCTCGCCCTCGTGTGCCCGTGGTCGGCGAGGGCGACGCAAGCGTCGCCCCTACAAGAAGATCGCGGCGCCGCTTCGGCGTGGGTCTCCCGCCGCGCCCGCACGGCCGACGCAGCTGACGCCGCCGAAGTAATGGTGGATCCGGTCCCAACGGCGGACCGTGCGGCCGCGCGCTTCCAGCTCCTCGAGCGCCTGCTCGTCGACACCCGGCTCGGCATCGACCAGCTCGGGCGTGGGGTGGAGGCGAGGGCGTGCGACCGCCTCCTCGGCGTCGAGGCCCTCGTCGAGGATGCCGCCGAGGACGGTCGAGAGCGCCGTCCGCAGGCGCGTCGCGCCCGCCGATCCGATCGCGAGCTCGAGGCCGTCTGACGTCGAAGACGAGCGCAGGCGCCATCCGGCTTTGCAGATGATCGCCGGGCGCGGGCTCGCCGAACGCGATGTCCGACTCGCCGAGCAGGTTGTTGAGCTGGACGTCGAAGCCCGGGATCCAGACGCCGGCCCCGACGCCGAGGGAGTGCGTGAGGACGCACGCGCGGCCGTGCGAGTCGACCGCGACCATGTTCGTCGTGTGCTCGCCGCCGTCGTCGGCCGTCTCGAGCGCCCCGACGAGCGCGAGCGCGCGGTCCGTCTCCGACAGCCCGGCCAGCGTCGGGAGCCGGGGGAGCAGCTCGGGGACACCGGAGAGGCCGCCGCGCGTGGCCACGCGCCGCCCGCGGTACTCGACGAGCACGGGATCCGACCAGACCGCGCGGTACTCGCGCAGCTCGGCTGCGGTCAGCACGACCCCGTCGACCCTGAGCAGCTCCTCGGCGAGCGTGCCGCGGTAGACGCTCACGGAGCCCTCGTCCGCGAGCGCCTCCAGGCACTCCGTGAGCCCCGGCTGCACGAGGAGCTCGCCGGGTTGCAGTACGCGCCCGTCCCGTGTGAAGAGTGCCTCGCCGCGTTCCAGCGAGAGAACGGGCGCGAGCATGTCGAGCGAGCGGTGGTGCATCTCCGGGAGCGGGACGCCGTCGCGAGCAAGACGGATCGCCGGCTCTACCAGATGCTTCCAGGGCAGGCGCCCGAGCCGTTCCCAGAGCTCCCCGAGCGCGGCCGGGAGGCCCGGGATCGCGCACGAGGCCGCGCCGATCTCGTACACGACCACCTCGTCGCCGAACGGCACCGGCACCTCGAGCATGTCGGCGCGCTCGGCCGGCACCGCGGCGAAGCCGTCCAGGTTCGACACCCTGGATCCGTCGAAGGCGATCGCGTGGCAACCCGCGAGGAGCCCGCTCATGACCGACTCGGCGACGCACGACGCGAGGCCCATCGCAACGACGGCGTCCGCCGCGGTGCCGCCGTCCGCGAGGATCTCCGCCCCGACCTCGGCAGTCGCCGGATGACCAGCTGCAACGCCCGCTCGCACGGGCAGATCGTAGGGCGCGAGGGCCACCCGGCAGGTACCATCCCGCGAGACCGCGGTCGCGGCTCCGGCGTGCAACTTCCTTCACGCGGAGCGGGGACGGCGGAGTCGTTCTACGAGAGGAGTTGTATGACCTCACAAAGGAAGTGAAGCTGGAAGTCATCGAGAAGCACGGTTCCGGTCCCGCCGACACCGGGTCGCCGCAGGTGCAGATCGCCCTCCTCACGCGGAGGATCAACGATCTCACCGAGCACCTGCGCACCCATCCGAAGGATCACTACTCCCGACGCGGCCTTCTGAAGCTCGTCGGCCGGCGGCGTCGGTTTCTCGACTACCTTCAAAGAAAGGACATCGAGGGCTACCGGGCCCTCATTCAGGAGCTCGGTCTGAGAAGGTAGGGCTCCTGCCGAGGGAAGGTGGAAGTTTGAGCGAGCTCCGGCGCCGGGCAACGGGCGCCAGGGCTGACTCAAACCTCCACCTTCCGAACACAACGAAAGGTGAAGGGATACCTCACATGAGCAGCACACTTACCGGTCGCACCGCGACCGTTTCCGTCGACGTGGGCGGTCAGGAGATCGTCTTCGAGACGGGCAAGCTCGCCAAGCAGGCCGACGGCGCGGTCGCCGTCCGCTCGGGCGACACGATGATCCTCGCGACGGCCGTCGGACGGCCGGACGCACGGCCGGACGCGGACTTCTTCCCGCTCACGGTCGACGTCGAGGAGCGGATGTACGCCGCCGGGAAGATCCCCGGCGGTTTCTTCAAGCGGGAGGGACGCGCGAGCGAGCGCGCGACGCTCACCGCCCGCATGATCGACCGGCCGATCAGGCCGCTCTGGCCGAAGGGCTTCCGCAACGAGGTGCAGGTCATCTGCACCGTCCTCTCCGCGGATCTCATTACGCCGCACGACATCCTCTGCATCAACGGCGCGTCGGCCGCGCTGATGATCTCGCACCTGCCGTTCCTCGGCCCGATCGGCGCCGTGCGCGTCGGGCGGATCGAGGGCCGGCTCGTGATCAACCCGTCGCTCGAGGATCTCGAGGAGTCGACGCTCGACCTCATCGTCGTCGGCACGAAGGACGCGCTGACGATGGTCGAGGCGGGCGCGGACGAGATCCCGGAGGACACGATCCTGGAGGCGCTCGAGCTCGCGCACGCGGAGATCAGGAAGATCTGCGAGGCGCTCGAGGACCTGCGCGAGCAGGCCGGCAAGCCGAAGTGGGTCGACGTCGAGCTCACGGCCGAGCTGGAGGAGGCTCACGGCGACGCGGTTCGCGCCGCGATCGCCGAGCACGGCCTCCGCGAAGCGGCCTCGGTCGTCGACGAGCTCGTCGCCGAGCTCGCGCCGCCGATCTCCATGTCGACCACCGAGGACGACGTCATCCGGCGAACGCAGATCCGCGCGGCGTTCTCCGCGATCTTCGAGAAGCTGCGGCTCCAGGCCGTCGAGGGCCCGCTTGCGGGAGCAGTTCCTCGCCGACCTGAAGGAGCTGACGGACGCGGAGCAGGACACGAAGGAGCTCAAGTCCGCGAAGCGCGACCTGCTCTACGAGCGGATCATCGAGACGATCGAGCTGCCGTTCCCGGTCGGCCCGGCGCCGGCCGAGGGCGAGCCCCAGGTGAAGGACTCGCAGACGCGCCAGAACATCAAGCGCGCGGCCGAGGCCGTCTACAAGGATCTCGTCCGCAAGAAGATCGCGGTCGACAAGCGGCGTCCGGACGGCCGCACCGCGGAGGAGATCCGCCCGATCGAGTGCGAGGTGGGCGTCAGCCCGCGCGCGCACGGGTCGGGGCTCTTCACGCGGGGGCAGACCCAGATCATGAGCCTGCTCACGCTCGGGACTGCGAAGGAGGGGCAGAAGATCGACGACCTCTCCCGCGAGCAGAACCGCCGGTTCATGCACCACTACAACTTCCCGCCCTACTCGGTCGGGGAGACGGGCTTCATGCGCGGGCCGAAGCGGCGCGACATCGGCCACGGCGCGCTCGCGCAGCGCTCGCTCGAGCCGATCCTTCCGGCGCTGGACGAGTTCCCGTACACGATCCGCATCGTCTCGGAGACGCTCGAGTCGAACGGCTCCTCGTCGATGGGGTCGGTGTGCGGCTCGACGCTCGCGCTGATGGACGCCGGGGTGCCGATCAAGGCGCCGGTGTCGGGCATCGCGATGGGCCTCGTCAAGGAGGGCGACGACTACGCCATCCTCACCGACATCCAGGGGGCGGAGGACCACCTCGGCGACATGGACTTCAAGGTCGCGGGGACGCGGGACGGGATCACCGGCCTCCAGATGGACATCAAGATCACCGGCGTCACGCAGGAGATCATGCGCTCGGCGCTCCTGCAGGCGAAGGACGCGCGTGCGGCCATCCTCGACAAGATGCTCGAGGTGCTGCCGGAGCCGCGGAGCGAGATGCCGGGCCACGCGCCGCGCATCTCGACGGTGAAGATCGACCCCGAGAAGATCGGCATGGTCATCGGCAAGGGCGGCGAGACCATCCGCGCGCTCGAGGCCGACTACGACGTGCAGATCGACATCGAGGAGGACGGCACGATCCTCGTGTACGCGACCGAGGGCGAGAAGGCCGAGGCCGCGATCGACGCGATCAACGGGATCACGAAGGAGCCCGAGGTCGGCGACTCCTACACGGGCAAGGTCGTGAAGACGACGCAGTTCGGCGCCTTCGTCGAGCTGAAGAAGGGCACGGACGGCCTGCTCCACGTCTCGAACGTCGGCCCCGGCCGGGTCGGCCACATCGAGGACGTGATCACGCGGGGCGACGTGCTCGACGTGCTCGTGCAGGAGGTCGACAAGGACCGCGGCCGCATCGGGCTCAAGCTCGTCGCGAAGCACGAGAACGGCGGGCTCGTCATGCCCGAGGAGCTCATCGAGCGGGCGAAGAACGCGCCGCCGCGCGAGGAGCGCGAGGAGCGGCCGCGCGGCGACCGCCGCGGAGGCCGCGACCGCGGGAGATCGCGGGAGCGCGAGCGCTCG
>CAVXUY010000010.1:0-137381 GCA_963765175.1 uncultured Actinomycetes bacterium | reverse complement strand
TCCCGAAGCGCGCCGAAGTCGTCGTCGTCGGCGGCGGCGCCGTCGGCACGAGCATCGCCTTCCATCTCGCCGAGGCCGGCGTCGGCGTGACGCTGCTCGAGCGGGACGCGCTCTCCTCCGGCTCGACGAGCCGGGCCGCGGGAGGCGTCCGCACGCAGTTCTCGGACCCGCTCAACATCGCGATCGGCCTTCGGGGAGTGAAGGCGTTCGAGAGCTTCGCCGAGCGGCCGGGAGGAGAGATCGACTTCGCGCAGGTGGGCTACCTCTTCCTGCTCGACCGCGAGGAGGACGTCGCGATCTTCGAGCAGAGCGTGGCGCTCCAGAACGAGCTCGGCGTCCCGAGCCGCGTGATCGACGTCGAGGAGGCGGCGCGCCTGTCCCCGCTCGCGGGCCTCGACGGCGTGCTGGCCGCGACCTACTGCCCGATCGACGGCCACGCGAGCCCCGAGGCCGTCGCGCAGGGCTACGCCGCGGGCGCCCGCGAGCACGGCGCGACGGTCGTCACCGGCTGCGCGGCGACGGCGGTCGAGGTCGAGGACGGCGTCGTGACCGGCGTCGAGACGGACGCGGGAACGATCGAGACCGGCACGGTCGTGTGCGCGGCGGGCGTCTGGTCGCCACAGCTCGCCCGCACCGCCGGCATCGAGCTGTCCGTGGAGCCGGTGTTCCGCGAGGTCGTCACCACGGCGCCCGTCCCCGATCTCCCGCAGCTCGTTCCTCTGACCGTTGACTTCACGACGGGCTTCTACTTCCACCGCGAGGGACCGGGGCTCCTGATCGGGATGGCAGACCGCGACCAGCAGCCGGGCTTCGACGCGCCGACCGACCCGGACTGGCTCGAGCACGTGACCGAGGTCGCTGCCCGGCGCGCGCCGGCCTTCCTGGACATGGGCATCGCACACGGCTGGAAGGGCTACTACGAGGTGTCGCCCGACCACAACGGCCTGGTCGGCGAGGCGTCGCACGTCGAGCGCTTCCTGTACGCGACTGGGTTCTCGGGCCACGGATTCATGCAGGCGCCCGCCGTCGGCGAGATCGTGCGCGACCTCGTCCAGCGCCGCGAGCCCTTCGTCGACGTGTCCCCGCTCTCGGCCGAGCGCTTCGCGCTCCACGCTCCGCGCCCCGAGCACAATGTCATCTAGACGCAACACCGCAGACCGTTCGCGCACGCCACTCTGTTCGTGCGCAAGACCGGAATCCGCGAGTGCGGATTCCGGCCGCGCGAAGATCCCTAAAGGCGTCCGCTTCGCGGCCGCTACCAACACGGCTCCGCATGTCTGACACTGTCGTCTTCATCCCCGCCCTGAACGAGGAGGAGAACCTTCCCGCCGTGCTCGACGAGCTCCGCGAGACGCTCCCGGACGTCGACGTGCTCGTGGTCGATGACGGCTCGACGGACGCCACCGCCGACGTCGCCCGCGTGCACGGCGCCGACGTGCTCTCGCTCGGAGTGAACCGCGGGCTGCGGGTTGGCGTGGCGGCCGGCTACCGGTACGCGCACGACCAGCAGTACGCGTTCGCGGGTCGCGTCGACGCGGACGGGCAGCATCCGGTCGACGAGCTCGGACGACTGCTCGCGCTCGTGCAGGCGAACGAGTGCGACGTCGCGGTCGGCTCCCGCTTCGCGATCGGGAACGGCTACGAGGCGTACCGGTACGTGCCCTCTCGCAGCCGCCGCTTCGGCACGGCGGTGCTGCGGCGCAGCATGCGCACAGCGCTCGGGCGCCCGTTCCTCGACGCGACGAGCGGGATGTACGCGGTGAACGCGGCCGCGATGCCCGTGCTCGCGGAGCCGTACGAGAGCGGCGCGCCGGAAGTCGAGTCGCTGCTCCGTCTCGAGCGGGCACGGCTGCGCGTGCTCGAGGTTCCGGTGCACATGCGGGAGCGCGCGAGCGGGGAGTCGAAGCTCCGCGGCAAGCGTGCGTTCAAGCTCGTCGTCACCGTCGCCGGGACGCTGGCGCTGTACGGAGCCTGGCGCGGGCTGCGAGGTCGCAAGTGAGCCGGCTCGTCGCGGTGTTCGGATGCTCCAGCTGGCGTGGCAGCGAGCTGCATCCTGCATGCGCGCTGCGGCTCGCGTACGCCGCCGCCGAGGCGACTCCGGTCGACGCGGTGCTCTTCTCGGGCCGCCCGGTCGAAACCGAGCTGATGGCGGGAGCCTGGCGCGGCGTCTCGGCGCGGATCCTGCTCGACCCGCACGCGCGCTCGACGTACGACAACGCCGTCGCGCTCGCGCGCTCGGCCCGCGAGCTGGGGGTCAGGGAGATCGTGCTCGTGACGTCCGGCTGGCACGGGGGGCGGGCCGAGGCCCTCGTCCGGGCGGCGCTTCGCGGCTTCGAAGGCCGGCTCCACGTCGCAACGACCGACGAGCGAGGCTCGCTCGCGCACCGCTGCCGCGAGCTCCTGTGCTGGACGCTCGTCCCGCTCCAGTCCGCGTTCGCCGCCCGACGACGCTAGTCTTCCCCCGCATGGGACGGCACGCCCTCGCCGCGTTCGCAATCGTGCTCGCCGCCCTCGCGCTCGTCGCCGCCGGATGCGGCAGCGACGACGAGGAGACCTCCCCGACGGACGCCTGGGCCGAGGACTTCTGCACCACGGTGACCGACTGGCAGGACGAGCTCGACCAGATCGCCGATGGTCTCTCCGCGTCGTCCTCGACGGAGGACCTCCAGGATGCGGCCAATGAGGCATCCGATGCGACCGACGCGTTCGTCGAAGAGCTGCGAGATCTCGGCGGCCCGGACACGGAGTCGGGCCAGGCGGTCGAGAACTCGGTCGAGGAACTCTCGGACACCGTCGAGGAGGAGAAGGCCGAGCTCGAGGAAGCAGTCGACGACGCCGAGGGCCTGACCGGCGCGGCCGGAGCTATCGCGGAGATCGGCAGTTCGGTGGCAGCGATGGCGACCGCGCTCCAATCGACGCTCCAGGCGATCGAGGACGGCGACGCGAGCGGCGAGCTCGAGACGGCGCTCCAAGAGACGCCCGCCTGCGACGAGCTCACCAACGACACCGACTAGCTACTAACGCGAGCCTGCGCCCGCTCGGGCGCGTACCTCGTCGAGGTAGCGGTGCACCTCGTGGATCACGACCGACCCCTCGCCGACGGCCGAGGCGACGCGCTTCACGGAGCCCGCGCGCACGTCACCGATCGCGAACACCCCGGGCGCCGACGTCTCGAACATGCGCTCGCTGCCGCCGGTGTGGACGAAGCCGCGCTCGTCGCGCTCGATCTCGTCAGGCAGCCAGCCGACCCGAGGCTCCGCGCCGATCAAGGCGAAGACCGCGCTCGCTTCGGCGGTCTGCTCGATGCCGCGCGCGTCGCGTAGCGTGACCTGCTCCAGACGCTCGTCGCCGTCCGCGTCGACGATCTGCATCGACTGCAGCACCTCGACCCCGGCCGCCTGTATCTCGTCGATGAGATACCGCGACATCGTGTCCGTGATGCGCTCGCGCCGGCAGACGATCGTGACCTTCTCCGCGTATCGGCTCAGATGCGCCGCGGCCTGCCCGCCGGAGTTCCCGGCGCCGATGACGAACACCCGCGCGCCCGCATACGGGAGCGCGTCCGCGGCCGAGTAGCCGTAGTACATCCCCTGCCCGTGGAAGCGCTCGAGCCCTGGCAGGCCGAGCTTGCGCCACGACACGCCGGTCGCGAGGACCACGCTCGCGGCCTCGACCTCCTCGTCGCCGATCGTCAGGACGTGAGCACCGTCCGCGACCCTGAGCCCCAAGACCTCGCGCATGAGCAGGAACGTCGTCCCGAAGACCCAGGCCTGCTGGTACGCGCGGGTCGCGAGCTCGCCTCCCGAGACCCCGCGCTGGAACCCGAGGTAGTTCCGGATCCGCGCGCTCGATCCCGCCTGGCCCCCGATCGACTCACGCTCCACGACGAGCGCGCGCAGTCCCTCCGACGACGCGTACACGGCCGCCGCGAGCCCGGCAGGCCCGGCGCCGACGATCGCGACGTCGTAGCCGCCCGTGTCGCGAACCTCGGTCGGCACCTGGTATCCCTCCGCGGCGAGCTCCTTGTTCGTGGGGTCGAGCAGCGCGACCCCGTCCGGCCTCAGCACGACCGGCTCCTCCGAGCCCGGGTGACCGCACTCCCCGAGGAGTCGGCGGCCCTCCTCGGAGTCGCTCGCGTGGAATGCGTGCGGGACGCCGTTCCGCGTGAGCAGGTTCCGGAGCTCGTACCCCCGCTTCGACCAGCGATCGGCCACGACCGTCAACTCGCGACGGCCCTCGGCGTTGGCGCGGCGCCACTCGTGCAGGAACTCGGACACGGTGCGATGGAAGAGCTCGTCCGGCTCGTTCCACGGCTCGAGCACGTAGTAGTCGATGTGGCCGTGCGCCATCGCCTTCCGGATCGCCTCCGTCGTGTCCTCGTCGCCCCAGCCCCCGAACGGGATCAGCAGGCCGCGCTTCGCGTGCGGATGAAGCGAGCTGACACGCTCGAGCAGCTCCTCGCCGCGGAGGCCGCCCTCGGAACAGCGCGCGGCCAGGACGACGGCGACGCGCGCGCCCTGCTCGCGCAGCTCTGTGAGCTGAGTGAGAGCAGCCTCCGGGGAAGGGCTGCAGACGACCTGGTAGTCGCGCTGATAGCGCGCCAGTTCTCCTGTGATCCGCGCGAGCGACGCTGCGTCGGGCTCGACGGCGACGATCAGCGGACGCGTGTCTGGCTCCGACCCGGTCATGAGTCTGCCGGCGCGGAATCGAGGACAACCCGGGAGAGCCGCCACTCGCCGTCGAGGCCCTTGAGCGCCTCCTGGCCGCGATCCTCGAAGGCGACGCCCGCGCCTGCGGCGAGCACGCGGGTGAGGTCCGAGACGAGGATCTCGTCCTCGCCTGCCGCCCCCATGATCCGGGCCGCCTCGTGCACGGCCACGCCGCGGACGTCCTGGCCGACGAGCTCGACCTCGCCGACGTGCACTCCCGCGCGGACGTGCAGCTCCGCCCGGTTCGCCGCGCGCCGGATCGCGGCGGCACAGTGCAGGGCGCGGGCCGGGCCGTCGAAGGTCGCGAGCAGGCCGTCACCGGTCGTCTTCACCTCGCGCCCGCCGAAGCGCTCGAGCTCGACCCGCGCGGCCTCGAGGTGATCCGAGAGAAGCTCGCGCCAGCGCGCATCGCCGAGGCGGGCCGCGATCGCGGTCGAGTCGACGAGATCGGTGAAGAGGAGCGTGGCGAGGACGCGGCTGCGGATGCCCGTCGGGAATCCCGCCCAGGTCCGGATCCCGCCCCACTCGATCTGCACGCACGGCTCGTCGCCGACCGTGTAGCCGTCGTGGCCGGCAGGGATGTCGAACACGTCTCCCGGCCCGAACTCCGCCTTCGTGCCGTCGGAGAGCGCGACGCCGAGCCGGCCCGAGACGATGACGCCGAGGTGGCGCGCCTGGCACCACTCGCCGCCCACGGTCGGCTTCATGTCGACGGACCAGCGCCAGCCCGGCTGCGAGACCAGCTCGGCGACCGTGAGATCGCCGAGCTCGACGACGCGAGCCCTGATGTTCGGGAACTCGATGACGTCGTCCGGCGTCTCGAGGCTCTTGTAGACGAGGTCCGCCACGTCGGCCGGTTAGCGAGCGCTGACGGTGTCCCCGACGTCCGCGAGCGCGCGCAACGCCTGGGAGAGTGCGATCGGCAGCGTGGCGAGGAAGATCGCCACCGGCCCGCCGATGAGGATCACACCGATCGTCTGCCAGAAGCCCTCGACCTCGATCGCCCAGATCACCGTCCCGATCCCCGCGGCCAAGACGCCGAGAATCCCGACGATCGTGAGGAACGCCGCCCACAGCCTGAGCGTCCCGTAGTTCGTCATCTGCAACCTCCCGTGAGCATCGCGATTCGAGGCGAGTCTACGCCTCGATCCCTCCGGCCCCTCCGATGACGTTCTCCGGGTCGAGCTCCCGCTTCAGCGCGACGAGACGCTCGAAGTTGCGCTCGCCGTAGGACGCGCGCAGCAGCTCGTCGCCCTCCTCGAAGAGCCCTGGGAAGTTGAGGTACGCGCCGCCCGTGGAGTAGGGACGCAGATCGTCGACCGCCGCCCGCGCCCAGGCGACGTTCTCGTCGTCGGAGTCGCCGGGCTCCCAGTTCGCCTCGACGCCGATCAGGTAGGGCGCGCGCCTGCCGAACGCCGTGTCTTCGGCACCGACGCGGCCCATCGCGCCGCCGTGGTACCAGACGTCGATCGTCGAATGGTGCGAGGGCGCTGTCGCCGCGTGCGCCGCAAGCCGCTCGAGCGCCTCGTCCGCGAGCTCGTCGAGATCGGCCGACTTCCAGTAGTAGCGCCAGCCGTCCGGGTAGTCCTCGTCGAGGAGCCCCTGCGCCTCCACGTAGGGAAGGACGCCGCTCAGGTCGGCGAGCGGGTCGCCGAGCTCGCGCAGGGGCTGAAGCGCCAGCTCACCTTCGACAGCGTCACCTGCGTATACGGCGGCGACCGCGGCGTACGGCAGGCCGCGGATCTCGGGCGGGAACGGGTCTCCGTGCGGCACGTTGCCGAGAAACGCGACCGGGCTCACTTCCTCAGGAGCGGAGGCCGTGTACTCGTCGACCGCGCGCAGGATCTCGGTCGCGCGCTCGCCCGGGTAGAGGACGAAGGCGACCATGACGTCCGGCCCGATCGGATGCAGGCGGTACTCGAGCGCGGTCACCACGCCGAAGCTGCCCCCGCCTCCGCGGAGCGCCCAGAAGAGCTCGGCGTTCTCCGTCTCGCTAGCGGTGCGCACTTCGCCGTCCGCGGTCACGACCTCGAGCAAGACGAGGTTGTCGGCGGCAAGCCCGAACTTACGGCGGAGCCAGCCGATGCCGCCCGACAGCGTGAGGCCCGCGATCCCGGTCTTCGAGACGACGCCGAGCGGTGTCGCGAGGCGGTGGGCCTGCGTCGCGGCGTCCAGGTCGCCGAGCGTGGCGCCGCCTCCCGCGCGCGCCGTACGCGCGTCGGGGTCGACCGTGACGTCCTTGAGCCGCAAGAGATCGACGACGAGACCGCCGTCCGAGAGCGCGTTGCCGGCGACCCCGTGCCCGCCGCCGCGCGCGGTGACCGTCAGCCCGTGCTCGCGCGCGAGTCGGACCGCGGCGACCACATCGTCGACGTCCTCGACCCGCACGATCGCGGCCGGGCGCCGATCGAACATCCCGTTCCAGAGCGCGCAGGCCTCGTCGTAGGCCTCGTCTCCGGGGGCGAGCACCTCCCCGCGCTGCTCCGCGCGCAAGCCCTCGAGCGCCCCGTCGTCCACGATCCCCGCCATCGCCGAACCATCGTCTCATGTCGACCACGGCTCGGCCAACTCCGGAAGCGATTGACTCCGGGGCCGCAGTCTGCTCCACTAGGCGCCTGATGCGGCCAGGTGGGGGTGGCCGTGTCAGGACCCGGTGTGGATCGCCCGCACGGTGTCGATCGTGTCTGCCTCCTCGGGCCGCTTGTCCGGACGGTAGCCCTTGACGCGCGCGAAGCGGAGCGCCACTCCGCCCGGATAGCGCGAGCTCGTCTGCACGCCGTCGAACGCGATCTCGACCACCAGCTCGGGGCGGACGTGCACGACCTGGCCGTCGCTCCCGCTCTCGAGCTCGCGGAAACGCTCGGTCTGCCACGCGAGCATCTCGTCGGTCAGGCCCTTGAAGGTCTTGCCGAGCATGACGAAGCCACCCGTCTCGGGATCGCGGGCGCCGAGGTGGAGGTTCGAGAGCTTGCCCTGGCGCCGCCCGTGCCCCCACTCCGCGGCGAGTACGACGAGGTCGAGCGTGTGCGCAACCTTCACCTTCAGCCAGCCGAGGCCGCGCCGCCCGGCTTCATAGGGTGCGTCGAGCGACTTGACCATCACGCCTTCGTGGCCGTGGGCGAGGGCATCGTCGAGGAACCGCTGCGCCTCGGCCGGGTCGGCCGTCTCGATCCGAGGAACGCCGAGGTCGGCGGGGATTCGCTCCGAGAGCGCGGCCAGACGCTCCCCCGCAGGCCGGTCGAGCAGGTCCTCCCCGTCGAGGTGGAGGACGTCGAAGAAGTACGGCGACAGCGGGACCGTCTTGCGCAGCTCCGCGACGTTGACCTTGCTCCCGAAACGGCTCATCGTCACCTGGAACGGGAGCGGGCGCTCGTCGGGGCCGAGCGCGATCGCCTCGCCGTCGAGGACGACCGCCTCGAGCGGGAGCTTCGAGACCGCCTCGACGATCTCCGGTACGCGATCCGTGATGTCGGCCAGGTTCCGCGTGAACGCGCGTACCTCGTTTCCCGAGCGGTGCACCTGGATCCGAGCGCCGTCGAGCTTCCACTCCACCCCGGCCGGCCGGATACGGACGAAAGCGTCCTCGAGGTCGCTCGCGGTCTGCGCGAGCATCGGTTGCACGGGGCGGAGCGGCGTCAGCGTGAAGCGCTCGAGCCCATGCACGCCGTCCCGCACCGCGGCGACCGCGACGTCTGCGAGGTCTCCGGCGAGCATCGCCGCCCGGCGCACGTCGTCGGCCGGGACGCCCGCTGCCTTCGCGACCGCCGCAGACATGACCCCTTCGAGCGCGCCCTGCCGGAGCTCGCCGAGGAAGAGCGCGACGAGGAAGCGCTGCTCCTCCTCGGTCGCGCGGCCGAAGAGCGCCGCGAGCTCCTCGCGCCGCCGCGCCTGCGAGCCGGATCCCGAGACAGCTTCGATGCGAGAGATCGCCTCGTCGACCTCGAGCAGCTCGAGCGTCGGGCCTAGTGCGGGAGGCGGAAGCTCCTTCAGCGCCGCCCAGCCGACGCCGACCGTGCCCTGCGGGAGCACGCCCGAGAGGTACTTGACGGCGATGCCGACCTCGTCTGGGCCTGCCTGCCCGAGGCACTCCGCGAGCCGCGCGATCTTCGCTAGCCGGGACGAGGTCGAGGCGACGGTGAAGGACGTCTGCGCGATCTCGTCGAGGAGCACCGCCCTACTCTCGCAGCAGCGCCTACGGCTCCGTGTACGAGACCAGCTCCTCGCGATCCGAGCCGCCGGAGATCGCGAGCGCAAGCACCACGCCCACGCCGTTCGCGTAGAACTTGTGCTCGAGGATGTCCGGCTCGAGCGGCGTCCACTCCTTCGTCATGAGCACGCCGTCGTAGCTCCCGAACGGCACCTCCACCTTCTCGTCCAGGCTGAGCACCTCGGCCATGTCCTCGGCCTCGCCGGCGTAGTACTCCTGCCGGTAGGTCATGCCGTCCTCGGGGTCGGCGGGGACGAGGATCCCGGGCTGGGCTCCGTCGACACCCGCTTCCCACGAGCCCGCGGTCGTCGCCACCTTTCCGTCCTCGAACTCCTTCGTGTCCTCGCCGAAGTACCAGACGTTCCCGTCCGCGTCCTGCGCGTACCAGTCGAACGTGTCCTCCACGAGCTGGCCGTCCTCGGTGACGACGTCGTGGACGACTCGCGCTTCGATGCCCATGATCGCCCGCGTCTCGTCGAGCACGGTGACCTCGACCTTCTGCTCCGCGCCTTCCTGGTCGGTTTCGCGGTAGACCCACTTCGCGCCGACCGCGAACGGCATCCACGGGTTGTCGATCTCGGAGGTGAAGTCGGCGGGGTCTAGCTCGACCGGCTCGCTGCCCTGCGGAAGGGCCGTCTCGCTCGAGCCGCCGCAACCCGCCGCGACCGCGGCCAGGACCAACAGCACCGCCAATCGCCTCATGACCGCCTCCTCGTTGGATCTCCGCCCAGCGTACGAGCGCCGGATGAGTGCTCCATGAGAGTGCTGCGACGCGCGCCCGGACCGGGTGGCTACCGTGGTCCGCGCAGTCAGAACCAGCGAGAGGGGGACATCTCTATGCATGGAAAGGCAAGGTCTCTTGCCCTGCTCGCCGTTGCGTCGTTCGCGCTGGTGGTCGCGCAGGCAGTTCCGTCGGCGACTCCGACGGACTCCGCGACACTCCGGTCCGAGGTCACGGTGACGGGGATTCGCGCTCATCAGCAGGAGCTCCAGGAAATCGCCTCGGCGAACGCCGACACACGGGTCTCAGGGACACCGGGCTACGACCAGTCGCTTGCATACGTCAAGGCGCAGCTCGACGCGACCGGGTATTTCGAGACCTCTGTGCAGGAGTTCGAGTTCCCGTTCTTCGACGAGACCGCTCCGCCGGAGTTCGAGCAGCTCTCGCCGAACGCCGTGACGTACGTCGAGAACGACCAGTTCGCGACGATGACGTTCTCGGGCAGCGGGAACGTGACGGGCGAGCTCGTCCCTGCGGCCGGCATCGTCATACCGCCCGGCCCGGTGGCGAGCACGTCGGCGAGCGGTTGTGATCCGGCCGACTTCACGGAGGCGTCCACTACCGAGGACCAGGTCGCGCTCGTCCAGCGCGGAACGTGCGACTTCTCGGTCAAGGCCGCGAACGCCGAGGACGCGGGCTACGACGCCGTCGTGATCTTCAACGAAGGCACCGACGGCCAGCCCGACCGTCAGACGACGCTCTTCGGGACGCTCGGAACGATCGACGCGACGACGCTGCCCGTCATCGGCACGTCGTTCCCGGTCGGCGCGGACCTGTATGCGCTGACACAAGGCACCGAGCCTGTCGTCGTCCGCGTCGCGGTCACCGCGACGTCGGAGATCCGGCTGACGAAGAACCTCATCGCCGACACGATGACCGGTCGCACCGATCGGGTGGTCGTCGTCGGCGCGCACCTCGACTCCGTCCCGGAGGGCCCGGGCATCAACGACAACGGCTCGGGCTCGGCCATGAACCTCGAGATCGCGCTGCAGATGGCCGAGCTGGGGATAGCGCCGCGCAACCAGGTGCGGTTCGCATGGTGGGGCGCCGAGGAGCAGGGGCTGTTCGGCTCGCAGTTCTACGTCGACCAGCTCTCGAAGAAGCAGCAGAAGGACATCGCCGTCAACCTGAACTTCGACATGGTCGGCTCGCCGAACTACGTCCGGTTCGTGTACGACGGCGATGCGTCCGACACCGACTCTCTCGGCTCGGCCGGGTCGGGCGCGGTCGAGGACGTCTTCCTCGACTACTTCGCCTCGCTCGGCCTGCCGGTGGAGCCGACGGCATTCGACGGGCGCTCGGACTACGACGCGTTCATCAACGTCGGGATCCCGGCCGGCGGCCTGTTCACGGGCGCCGAGGAGATCAAGACGGCCGAGCAGGCTGCGGTCTACGGCGGCACGGCGGGTCTCGCACTCGACCCGTGCTACCACCAGGCCTGCGACACGTTCGACAACAACAGCAACCCGGCGCTCGACGAGATGTCGGACGCCTCAGCCCATGCGACGCTGACGTTCGCGCAGACGACATCGGCGATCGAGGGCACCGACAACGGCAACGCACGTGGGCACGGCGAGTTCCAGGGCTCGAGCCTGCGCAGGTAATCCATCGGTGGGAGGAGCGGCTGCACGCCGCTCCTCCCTCCTATCTCGCAGGCGGACCGGCGACGGCGATCGAGACGACGATCTCCGCGCCGCCGCCGTCCCGGCTCTCCACGCGTGCGCTCCCGCCGTGAGCGCGCGCGATCGCCTCGACGATCGCGAGCCCGAGGCCGGTCCCGGCGCCCCCGCGCGCGACATCAGCGCGGCTGAACCGCTCGAACGCGTACGGCAGGAAGTCGGGAGGGAAGCCGCCGCCCTGGTCGGTGACGCGCAGCTTGACGACGCCGTTGCCCGGCGTCGACACAAGCGAGATCGGTGCCAGAGCCGTGCCGGAGTGCGTTGTCGACGAGGTTGCCGAGCGCCTGCTCGAGCCGCAGGCGGTCGCCCGTGAAAGTGGAGTCCTCTTGCACGACGACCTCGAGCGCGCGGCCCGACGCTGCCGCACGCGAGTCGAAGCGGCCGGCGACCGCATCCAGCACCTCGCGCACCGAGTGGCGCTCCAGCCGCAGCGGAAGCCGGCCGTCGTCGGCGCGCGCGAGCACGAGCAAGTCTTCGGCCAGCCGCACGAGCCGCTCGACCTCCTCGGCCGCCGAGTGGAGCGCGAAGGTGAGCTCTTCCTGCGAGCGCGGCCGTCGCAGTGCGAGCTCGAGCTCGGTCCGGAGCGACGCGAGCGGCGTGCGCAGCTCGTGGCTCGCGTCGGCGACGAAGCGGCGCTCGCGCGCGAGCCCCTCCTCGAGGCGGTCGAGCATGTCGTTCAGGGTCTCGCCGAGACGGTGGATCTCGTCCCGCGCCGGCGGTAGCGGAAGCCTGCGGTCGGCGCGGTCGCTGGAGATCTCGGCCGCGCGCTGCCGCATCGCCTCGACCGGCCGCAACGCCGCGCCGGCGAGGAAGTACCCGCCGATCGAGGTCAGGAGGAGCGCCAGCGGGCCGACCACGAGGAACTGCGCGAGGAGGCCTTCAAGCGCCTCGTGTCGGTCCTCGAGCGAACCGCCGACAACGAGTGTGGCGGACCCGCCGTCGAGCTCGATGGCGCTCAGGCGCAGCCGCACCTCGTCTCCGCCGACGCCCGCAGGTGAATTGCGCGTGAGGAAGTACGGGCTGTCCGTCGCCCGGCCGGCCTCCTCGGGGGTCACCAGCGGCTCGGCGAAACCTCGCACGCGACCGCCGGGGCCGAGGAGCTGTACGACCGTCTCGTCGTCGGAGTTGAGCGTGTCGAGGTCACCGCCCGAGGACGCGAGCGGTGTGACTCCGGCACCCAGCGTCTCGAGGTTGTCGTCCACCTGCTCGAGCAACGAGCTGCCGAGCCGTACGTACAGGAGCGCTCCGACCGCGACCAAGACGATCGCCATCGCGAGCGCGAAGCCGAGCGCGAGCCGGACGCGAATCGGAATACCGCTCATGCTCCGTCCTGCCGAAGCCGGTAGCCGACCCCGCGGACGGTCTCGAGCGAGTGCCGGCCGAACGGGCGATCGATCTTCCCGCGCAGGTAGCGCACGTAGACGTCGACGACGTTCGAGCGGTTCTCGTACGCGTAGTCCCAGGCGTGCTCGAGCAGCTGGTAGCGCGAGAGCACCTGCCCCGGCCGCCGCATGAACGTCTCGAGCAGCGCGAACTCCTTCGCGGAGAGGTGGATCTCGGCCTCGCCCCGCCACGCCTTGTGGATGGCCGGATCGAGGCGCAGGTCGTCGACCTCGAGAAGCGCGGGGCGCTCCGCGGCGCCGCGGCGCACGAGCGCGCGGAGCCGGGCGAGGAGCTCGGCGAACGCGAACGGCTTCGCCAGGTAGTCATCCGCGCCCGCGTCGAGCCCAGCGACGCGATCCTCGACCGCGTCTCGTGCGGTGAGCATGAGCACGGGCGCCCACACGCCGTTCTCGCGAACGCGCCGGCACACCTCGAAGCCGTCGATCCCGGGGAGCATCAGGTCGAGCACGATCGCGTCGTACTCCGCCGCCTCCGCCATCCAGACGGCGTCGTCTCCCGTGCGGGCGAGGTCCACGGCGTGCCCCTCCTCGACGAGGCCGCGGTGCAGGAGGCTCGCCATCTTCAGCTCGTCCTCGACCACCAGGATGCGCATCTCCCACTGATTGTCGCCGCTCAGATGAGAGTCGGATGAGAGCCGAAGCTCTCACCGTTGTCTCATCTCGGGCGCGTACCGTCGGGCACAGTGAACGGCGAAGACGGAGGTACGCGATGAAGAGAATCGTTGTGGTCGTCGTGGTCATCCTCGCCGTGGCGGCGATCGCAGCCGGGATCGCGGTCGGCGCGGGGGGCCGAGACGACGAGAAGCCGATCGAAGGCCCCGCGCTCCAGCGTGCCTCGGCCGCAGCACTCGCCCATACCAACGGCGGCCGCGTCACCGAGACCGAGGTCGGGGACGAAGAGGGCTTCTACGAGGTCGAGGTCACGCTCTCGGATGGAAGCCAGGTCGACGTGCATCTCGACCGTGACTTCTCCGTCCTCGGCGACGAGTCCGACGACGAGAGGCCGGACGACCAGGACTCAGACTCAGACTAGAGACGGGGACCGGTGACCCCCGGAGCCGCGCTGCATCCGGCCCGGGGGTCTCAGTATCCGGTCAGGCGATGCAGATCAGGCGCAGAGCTTCTCGACCGCTGCCTGCAGCCGATCGACGCGCTTGTCGAGCTTGACGATCAGCGCGTTCACGCGCTCGAGGTGCTTCCCGGCGCGCGCCTCCTGCTCGTCCGTGAGGTCGCCGCTGTCGATCCTCGCCTGGATCCTCACAGCCACCTTCTCGAGCCGGTTGCCCGCGTTCTGCTTCGCCTCGATCATCGCGTCGAGCCGATTGCAAACCGCCGCCTTGCCCTTGGCACCGGGGTGCTCGGCAGGGGGCCCACCGGCAAACGCCACGCCGGTACCAAGGCCACCGACCACGACTGCAACCGTTGCCGCAACGAAACGAACCTTCAACATCAGTGCTGCTCCTCTCGATCTATGCCGGGTTACAGGACTAGTGATCGCCGATCGCCGTGTGGGTTCTCTTTGCTGCCTGTAAAGGATCCGTAACGATTCCGGCGGCTACACGGACGCGAGCGCCGCGAGCTCGTCGGCGTCGAGCCTCCAACCGTCCGCAGCCGCTGCATTTGCGCGCACCTGCGCGGGCTTCGTCGCGCCCGCGATGATCGAGGTGATGCCCGGGGTCGACGCGAGCGCCGAGATCGCGAGCTCGAGAATCGTGTGCCCGCGCTCGTCCGCGTACGCCGTGAGCCGCTCGACGCGGGCGAGGCGCTCGTCCTCGATCTCGCGCCCGTGAAGGCGCGTTCCCTCCGGCGCCGACTCCCCGCGCCGATACTTGCCCGTGAGGAGCCCGCTGGCGAGCGGGAAATACGGGACATAGCCGACGCCGAGGTCGCGGCAGACGGGGAGCACGTCCTTGTCGTCGCCGCGCACGAGCAGGCTGTACTGGTTCTGGAGGACGGTGAAGCGCGCGGTGCCGAGCTCGCGCGCCACTCGATCGGCCTCGGCGAGCTGCTCGGCGGAGAAGTTCGAGCACCCGATCGCCCTGACAGTCCCCTCCTGTACGAGAGCGTCGAGCGCGCGAAGCGTCTCGCCGATCGACGTCTTCGAGTCGGGGCGGTGCAGGTAGTACAGGTCGACGTAGTCCGTCCGTAGCCGCTCGAGCGAGCCGGCGATCGCCTGACGGACCTTCTCGGCGCTTCCGCCGCCCGCGTCCGCCGCCCAGGCGAACTTCGTCGCGATGACGACCTGTTCGCGCCGGCCCTCGAGCAGCTCCCCGAGAAAGCGCTCGCTGCCTCCCCCGCCGCCGTACGACTCGGCCGTGTCGAAGAACGTGATCCCGGCATCGAGAGCCGCCGAGACGACTGCCTGCGTCTCCTCGAAGCCGATCCGACCGCCGAAGTTGTTGCACCCGAGACCGACGCGTGACACGCGGAGGCCGCTGGCGCCGAGGTCGACGTGCTCCATCGGCCCGAAAGCTACCGCCTCGGCAAAGGTAGGGAAAACCGCACCCAAAGTTGGGGGAACTCCCTATTACCGCTGGAAACGGCGAATGAAAAGGTCTGGTGCATGAGTTCCATCGCCGCTCCAGTGCTCGCTCCGAGGCCTCTCGCGCCCCTCACGAACGGCCGCGCGCCGCGCCCGCCCAGATCGCTCTCTCCGCACCTGCTGCTGGTCGCCAACGGGAACGCGAGCGGGCTCGGCCGGAGGCCGGAGCTCGTCGCCGACTCGGCCCGGTTGCTGCGCTCCGCCGGAGCGCGCGTCGAGTCCCTCGTCACGACGTCGCTGGAGGAGCTCGAGGTCGTGCTCGCGACCGCCGAGCGCCGGGTCGTCCTGCTCGGCGGCGACGGCTCGCTGCACGCGGCCGCGAACGCGCCCGGCCCCAAGCCGGAGCTCGCGCTGATCCCCGGCGGCCGCGCGAACAACGTCGCGCGCAGCCTTGGGGTGCCCTTCGACCTCGATGCGGCCGCACGACTCGCCGTCGAGGGTCGGGCCCGCCCGATCGACGCGATCGCCGCCCGGGCCGGCGGCCGCACGTATCTCGCCGTCGAGGGCGTGAGCGTCGGCTTCCACGCGCTCGCGCGCTCGCAGTACCACGCGACGAACTCGGCCGATACCGCAGCCGGGATCCGCGCCGGCCTCGGCGCGCTCGCGCGCTTCGAGCCGATCACGATGGCGGTCGGGCTCGACGGGTCATGCGAGCTGATGCGCCTGGCGCAGCTCTTCGTCGTGAACATGCCGCTCTTCGGGCCGGGTCTCCGTGTCGCTCCCTCCGCGGACCCGGCCGACGGGCTCCTCGACGTCGTCGCGCTCGAGGGCACCGGCCGGCGCTCGCTGTTCCCCCTGGCAGCGAGCCTTCGCCGCGGTACGCACCTCGATCGTGACGGCGTCCGGGCCTTCCGCGCCGAGACCGTCCGTATCTCGACGCGCGGCGTCTCCCCCGTCATCGCCGATACGACCAATCTCGGCACGGGCACCGTCGAGCTGACGGCCCTGCCGAACGCGCTCGAGCTCGTCGGGAGGGCCGCATGACCTCGGTGGCACTCAGCTTCGGGTCGCACCGTCCGCTCCGGCGGTTGCGCACCCCGTACATCGTCGCGTTCGCCGCAGCCGCGCTGGCCGCCGGTCTCGGTCGCGCGGTGACGACGACCTACCTGCCGCTCCTCCTCGAGCGGATCGACGACGCGCCCCAGCTGATCGGGATGGTCATGCTCGTCAATGCCGCCGCAGGCATGTCGGTGCCGCTCGTCACGGGGATGTGGAGCGACCGCCTGGAGCGCCGGGGACGCGGCCGCCGGCTCCCGTTCATCGTCGGCGGCAGCGTCGTCACGGCAGGCGGCCTTGCCGCGATGGCGTTCGGGTTCTCGACCTCGTACCTGGTGCTCGCCCTTTTCGCCGCGGTCGTCTACACGGGCCTGAACGCGCTGACCACCGCGCACCGCGCGCTCGTGCCGGAGACGTTCGACGAGTCCGGGCGCGCCCGCGCGACGAGCGCGCAGGAGCTCGCCCTGCTCGCCGGCGGTCTCGTCGGGCTGGCGGTGGGCGGCCTCCTCTTCGAGATCGCGCCCTGGGCGCCCTTCGCCCTCTCGGCGATCCTCGTTCCGCTCCTCGCGATTCCGACGATCGCCCGCGTCCGAGAGCCTCATGCTCTCGACGCAACCGAATCACCGAGCCGGTCGCACACCGCGACCTATTACCTGCACGCGATCCGGCGCCCCGGTGTCGGCGCCTTCCTGCTCGCGCAGATCCTCTGGGTGCTCGGGTACGCGGCGCTGCCGGCCTTCTTCCTGCTCTACGCCGAGGACGTACTCGCGCTCGAGCCGGGCGTCGCGTCGCTCTGGCTCGCAGGCTTCGGCCTCGCCACCGGCGCCGCGATCGTCGCGGCGGGCCGGGTCCGCCGGCCGACCCTGCACCAGCCGCTGCTCGTCGTCGGAGTCCTCCTCCTCGGCGGCGGCTTCCTCGGCGTCGCGGCATCCACGAGCCTTCCGGTCGTCGGCGTCGCGCTGGCCATCGGTGCCACCGGCTTCGGGCTCGTGACGACGCTCGGCTTCCCGCTCTTCTCGAGGCTGATCCCGGAAGGCGAGGCGGGCGGCTACACGGCCATGTACTTCTCCGTGCGGGCGATCGCCTCGACGATCGCGCTTCCGGCAGCCGGTTGGACGGTCGCGGCCACGGGGAGCTACCGTTCGCTCTTCGTGCTCGGAGGAGCCGCCACGCTAGCCGCTCTTGCTCCGCTCGTGGGCGTCCCGAGCATCCGCGGCCGCGGGCGCGCCGCGATCGCGATGCTGGCGACGATCCCCGTCCTCGGCCTGCTCGTGGCGAACACGGAGCTGCAGCGCCTGGATTCGTGGCTCTTCGGCGTCCTCCACGACCTCGGGCCCGTGCCGGAGGAGGTATGGGAGGTCCTCGACCCGCACACGCGCAACTACGTCCTGCTCCTCAGCCTGGCGGTCGCGGCGGCCACGATCTCGTCGGCGCGCCGCATTCCGGGAGTGATCGGACGCGTCCTCGGTTCGGCGTTCGTTGCACTCGTGCTGCTCGAGGCGCTCTACGCGGTCTACGACCGTCCCCGCCCGGAGGAGGTCCTCGAGCTCGACCTCGGCGCGCACACCTGGGCGCACCTGAACTCGTTCCCGAGTGGGCACATGGCGATCACCGCCGCTCTCGCAGCCTCGATGGCGCTGGTGTTCCCTCGGCTGCGCTGGGTCCTCTTCGCCTACCTCGCGACCGTCGCAGTCACGCGCGTCGTGTTCGGCGCGCACTTCCCGATCGACGTGCTCGCAGGGACGCTGCTCGGGATCGCCAGCGCCCTGATCGTCGCCGAGCTGGTGGACCGGATCGGCGGCCGCGCCGGCGCCGTGGCCACCGCAGAGCCGTACGACGAGGATTCCCCCGTCGTGGCGGTGATGCCCTCGTACAACCATGTTCCCTCCCCCGCGCTCGTCGCGGAGACACTCGAGCACCTCGACCGACTCGTGCTCGTCGACGACGGCTCGGATGCCGCGATCGCGCGAGAGCTCGAGACCTTCGCGACCCACGACCGCGTGGAGCTCGTGCGGCTGCCCGAGCGCGGCGGGAAGGGCTCAGCCGTGCGCGCGGGCGTCGGGCGTGCCCGCGACCACGCCGGCGCCGTCGTGGTCGTGGACGCCGACGGCCAGCATCCTCCCGATGCGATTCCGGCCTTCCTCGCGTCGGCCGGCGACGCGGAGCTCGTGGTCGGCGACCGCTTCGGCGACCTGCGCGGGATGCCGTACCACCGTCGGCTCGCCAACCGCACGACGCGACGGCTCTTCCAGCTCGTCACCGGTCGCGAGGTCCGGGACACGCAGAACGGCATGCGGCTGATACGCGGCCGCGCGCTCGATCTCCTCCCAGACGGCGGCTACGAGGCCGAGACGCGGCATCTCCGCGAGGTGCTGCGGACGGAGCTACCCGTCGCCTGGGTCCCGATCCCCGCGATCTACGAGAGTGAGCGGAGCTCGTTCAGGAGCGGACGGGACTCGCTGCGCGTCCTCTGGGCGCTCGTGCAGCCGCTTTGACGACCCACGCCGCGGCGATGCCGACGGCGATGCCGAGCATGGTTCCGGCCGTGATGTCGAGCAGGTAGTGCATGCCGAGATAGACCCGCGACAGGGCGACGACCACCGCGAGCGCGAGCAGCGGCCGGCCGAGTCTCGGATAGATGAGCGCGACGGCGACGGCGGCGGCGAAGGCGGTCGCAGCGTGCCCGGACGGGAAGGACGCGTCTGCGGGGACGATGCCGATGGGGTCGAGCCCGGGATTCGCGACCGGGGGCCGCGCGCGGTCGAACAGCTCCTTGAGCAGCGTCACGAGCAGCGCCGCGGTCCCGACGGCGAGCGCGGCGGCCGCGGTCGCCTGCGGCAGGCACTTCCGCTTCGCGTCGCACGCACACCCGACCGCAACGATCAGGGGCCACTTCACGAACCAGGCTGACGCGAGCAGGAAGACGAACGTCAGCGGAGCCCAGCGCACGTCCTCACCGAGCGCGGACACGGCGCCGTCCCAGCTGGAAAGCGTCTCGACGACCCCGACCACGGACGGTGGAGGATAGCGGCTCCGCCGGCGTGAGCGCGGCCGGCCGCAGGCCCGGGGCTACGGTAAGCGCTGAGTACAGGGACCCGAGGTGTTCAAGCGCCGACCGTCGCACCTGCCGGGGTGGCTGAGCGTCGTTGAGCTGATCGTGCTGGCCCCCGCCGCCGGGATTCTCGTCTTCGGAGTCGTGCCCTCAGCCTTCGACGTCGAGTGGGGCTGCCTCGGAGGCTTCGGCGTCACGCGCACCGACGGGGACACGTACCTCGCGGGCTTCGCAAGCATCATGGCGTTCGGCTGGCTCCTGGTGCTCGTCGGGATCGTGTACGCCGAGATCTCGGACAACCGGCGCGCGGCGGCCGCCATTCCCGCCGTGTGGTTCGCGACCCTGGTCGCGCTAGCCATCGTGTGGGCCGCCGCGATCGGCCCCGACCGCTGTCCTGTCGCCTAAGCCGCTGAGCTGTCACATCCGCGGCGGTTCGCGGGTCTTATTGCTATGACCTCTCGCGACGGAGGACGTGACCAATGACCGAGCAGGCATGGCTCGCGGAGCAGTTCGAGGAGCAGCGCCCCCATCTGCGCGGGGTCGCGTACCGGATGCTCGGCTCGCTGAGCGAGGCCGACGACGCCGTCCAGGAAGCCTGGCTGCGCCTCAGCCGCACGGACGCGGCCGAGGTGGAGAACCTCGGCGGCTGGCTGACCACCGTGGTCGCGCGCATCTCGCTGAACATGCTCCGCTCGCGCAAGGTGCGGCGCGAGGACCCGCTCGGCGTGCACATGCCCGATCCGATCGTCGACCTCGCGGAGGGGACCGACCCGGAGCACGAGGCGCTGCTCGCGGACTCGGTCGGACTGGCGCTGCTCGTGGTGCTCGAGACACTCAGCCCCGCCGAGCGGCTCGCGTTCGTGCTCCACGACATCTTCGCCGTCCCCTTCGACGAGATCGCGCCGATCGTCGACCGCTCCCCCGAGGCCACCCGCCAGCTCGCCAGCCGGGCGCGCCGACGCATCCAGCGCGAGAACACCGTCCCCGATGCGGACCTCAACACGCAGCGCGAGGTCGTCGATGCGTTTCTGGCCGCCACGCGCGACGGCGACTTCGAGGGGCTGCTCCAGGTGCTCGACCCGGACGTCGTGCTGCGCGTGGACCTCGGGCCCGAAGGTGGCTTCAGACAGGTCCGCGGGGCGGTGGAGGTCGCGAGCCAGGCCACCGGCTACGTGACGGCTCTGGGCCTGGACATGCGGAGGGCGCTCGTCAACGGCGCCCCCGGAGGCGTAGCGACCCTCGACGGAGAGCTGTACTCGGTCGGGGCCGTCACGGTGAGGAACCGAAAGATCGTGACAATCGACATCCTCGCCGACCCGGAGCGGCTCCGCCGGCTCGACGTCACGATCCTCGACAACTGACGGATTCGATCCGGCGCCTCGCGGCAGGTGCGATGTCTCTTGAATGCCGCGGGCCCATGGACACGAGTCAATTCCATGACGCGGGGCCCGATACTCGGCTCCTCGCAGGGATCGCCGTAGCGCTCGTCGTGAGCGCGGTGATCGTCCTGAGCGTGCCGAAAGTGCGTTCCAAGGTCGTGCCCCCACGCGCAGGGCCGCCGAGGCGGCTCTCTCAGCCGGCCTGATCGCGATGGGTGTCGATGAGTCCACTGCCTTTCGCAATCGCACTCACGCAGCGGCTCGCTCTGCACCTTCTACCTGCCTCCCATCTGGGGGTTCTTCTCGCTGCGGTGGCTCGCTCGCAAGGGCTACGTCTGAGGTACGTCGAGCGCTCGAACGGTAGGCGAGGGACTCTGGCTAGTGAGCGAAAGCCGAACCGCTGACCTCGTCATGAACGGGAGCCGGCTGCTTCTGCAGGCGCGGCAGCTGCCGCTCGAGGTCGTGGATGAGCATGTCGGCCATGTCGTGCGTGAACCCACGCCTGACGACCACGCGCAAGGCGGCGAGGTCGGTGCGGTTCTCCGGGAACGTGTATGCCGGAAGCTGCCAGCCGCGCTCACGCATCGCGTTCGAGACATCGAACACCGTGTAGTTCTCGACCTCGTCCTTCAGCGTGAAGGCGAAGACCGGCAGCTCGTCTCCTCTCGTCAGGAGCTCGAAGGGGCCTAGCTCCGCGATCTGCGCCGAGAGGCGCGTGGCGACGTCGCGGGCGTACGACTGGACGCGGCGGTAGCCGTCGAAGCCGAGTCGGAGGAAGTTGTAGTACTGCGCGACGACCTGGGAGCCGGGTCGCGAGAAGTTCAGCGCGAAGGTCGGCATGTTGTCGCCGAGGTAGTTGACCCAGAAGATCAGGTCCTCCGGTAGCGCCTCGGCGTCGCGCCACACGATCCAGCCGACACCCGGGTAGACGAGTCCGTACTTGTGCCCGGATGTGTTGATCGACGCTACCCGAGGGAGCTGGAAGTCCCACTCGAGATCGGGATCGACGAACGGTGCGATCATCGCCCCGGAGGCGCCGTCGACGTGGACGGGGACGTCGATGCCCGTGTCCTTCTCGAAGGCATCGAGCGCGTCGCAGATCTCTTTCACCGGCTCGTAAGAGCCGTCGAAGGTCGAGCCCAGGATCGCGATGACGCCGATCGTGTTCTCATCGCAAAGCTTCACTGCTTCCTCGGCCGACAAGTTGAAGCGGTCGCCCTCCATCGGCACGAGTCGCATCTCGACGTCCCAGTAGTTCGCGAGCTTCTCCCAGCACACCTGGACGTTGATTCCCATGACGAGGTTCGGCTTGTCAGCCGCCTTCCCGTCGGCTGCTCGCTTCTTCTGCCAGCGCCGCTTGAGTGCAAGGCCGCCGAGCATCGCCGCCTCACTCGAGCCGGTCGTGGAGCATCCCGTTGCGTCGCCCTTGTCGGGTGCGTGCCACAGCCCGCTCAGAATGTTCACGCAGCGCATCTCGAGCTCCGCCGTCTGGGGGTACTCGTCCTTGTCGATCATGTTCTTGTCGAAGCACTCGGCCATGAGCTTCTCGGCCTGGGGCTCCATCCACGTGCTCACGAACGTCGCCACGTTGAGGCGCGCGTTCCCGTCGAGCATCAACTCGTCGTGGATGATCTGGTAGGCAAGATCCGGCGCCATCTCCCCGGCGGGCAGCTCGTGGCGGGATACGGTGCCGGTCTCGAGAGTGAAGAGCGGTTCAACTGCGTCATCGCCTGTGCGGTTCGCAGGGCCTTTCGGGTGCTTGAGGCTCACGGTCTCACTTTCGTCGGAAGGGAACGGAGTATCCCATCGCGCCGTTGGGGCCCGCGGCAGTGAGCCCGCGCTCACTCGGATGCGCGGTCGAGCCCGACTTCCTACGCCGAGAGGGTCCCTCGAACCGGACCTTCACATGGTTTCGCAGGGCGGGAATTGACGGCCGAAGACGGCGGCGGCAGGGTGCGTGGATGAAGACCGAAGCCCTCCGCGACTCTCGGGCTTCAACGGGTTGGCGTTGCTCCATCGGTTACCGGGCAATCGGTGATGAGGCGTGTTCGAGAGTCGCGTCATGAGTCGCGAGCGTTGGATGGCCATCTGTTTTGCTCTTGGGTCGACGTGCTTCCTGATTGGCCCGTTCCCCGGCTATGTGCAGCTGGTCGGTGAGTCGGCTGACGCCATAACCTTCTTCGTCGGCTCGATCCTGTTCACGGCCGGCGGAGGGCTACAGAGCTGGCTCGCGTGGCGCGAACGGCACTCGCACGGCGGCGGACGCGCGGCGTGGTGGGCCGCTCTCATCCAATCCGCGGGCACGCTGTTCTTCAACGTCACGACGTACGAAGCGATGCACACCGCCTTGACGAGCTCTATGTACAACGAGCTCGTCTGGCGGCCCGATTGGCGCGGGTCGATCTGCTTCCTCGTCTCGGGCGCGATCGCCTACCGCGCCTCGGCGCGTCATGGATGGTTGCCGGTGCGCGGCGGCGCGGGATGGTGGCAGCCGGCAGTCAACCTGCTCGGATGCATCTTCTTCGGAATCTCGGCTGTCGCCGGCTACGTCGTTCCGTCGACCGGGTCGATGCTCGACCAGGCGGCGGCCAACTGGAACACATCGCTGGGCGCGGCATGCTTCCTGGCCTGTGCGCTGGACACCCTGCACACCGACAGGGCCTCGAAGATGCCGCTGGGTCGGCGGCTCCGTGAGCTCGAGCACAAGCTCGAGGCCGACGTCAAGTAGGTCCGTAAGCGAGGACGGAGAGGCTGGTGGGATCTGAGCAGCGCGCCGAGCAGTAGCCTAGGCTCCTGATGAAGCCGCGAGTCTTCCTCGGGTCGTCCGGGCAGCAGGAGAGGCTGCTACAGGCGCTCACCCGGGGCCTTCAGGACATCGCCGACGTCGACCCGTGGACGACGGTCTTCAACCCGGGCGTCTCGACTCTCGACCGGCTTGTCGAGCTCACCCGCGAGGTCGATTTCGCCGCGTTCGTCTTCGCTCAGGACGACTGGACGACGAGAGGCGCGTCGCCTGACGCAGAACCCGGAGAGGCCTCACCGCGCGACAACGTGGTCTTCGAAGCCGGCCTGTTCGGAGGTGCGCTCGGCATCCGCCGCACGTTCATCCTCCACGCGAACGGCGCCAAGCTGCCCTCCGACCTGCTCGGTCTGACTGCGATCAGGTACGACCCCGACACCACGCCGGCAATCGTGCGCCAGATCAACCAGAAACTGCGGAACGCGATCACCGCGGAAGGCCG
This sequence comes from uncultured Actinomycetes bacterium, assembly GCA_963765175.1. Taxonomy (GTDB): domain Bacteria; phylum Actinomycetota; class Thermoleophilia; order Gaiellales; family Gaiellaceae; genus GMQP-bins7. The sequence continues at coordinate 113,391 of CAVXUY010000010.1, read as the reverse complement.
AATCGGACGCCTGGAGGGTGACTGGTGGCAACTGTCGCTCACCGAGAGGACGGAGCTCGAGCCGTCTGCGGTTTCGCTTCTGACGATCAGCCGTGATCGCGCCGGCGCGCTCGAGGTCGCTGGACGGGCATGGCAGGCCGACGGCACGCTGTCCTCGCGCTACTGGAGTGAGGCGTCAAAGGAACGAGTCGACCCGGCCGGCATCCTCTACTTCTGGAAGGGCGAACGACCCCGTCATCCGGACGCTCCCGAGCTCGAGGGAACCGGCGAGATCAAGCTCGAGAGCGTCGATCGCGCCAGCGGCTACTGGACGACGCGCTTGGTCGGCGCCGACTCCTTGCAGGCGGCGCGGACCTCCGGGATGTACCTCCGTGCCGACCCCGGTGATAGGGCTGTGCTGGAAAGCACTGACGCCGCCGAGCGGGCGGCACTCATCGAGCGCCGTCTCGAGGAGTGGAGCTCGTTGGCGAACTCCTGATCATCTCGTCGACTCGGCTTCACTTTGGGCCGCGTCCTACCCAGCCGCGGTCGCTTCAGTTTCAGAGAGCCGCGTAAAGCCACCCCAGCCTTGCCGGGATGGATCCTCGACACTGTCTTGACGACGAATGGTCCGGGCACGAGGCCGCCTCCTTCCGCTAGGTATTGGCCGATGCTAAGGCACCGTCAGCACTCAACGTCAAAGGGTCCAGAGTCACCCCGAGCCCGGGTTCTAGTCCGCTTGCTCCCTCTCCTGGAACCGATGGAAGTAAGAGTAAGAGGCCGCTCTCGCGGCCTCTTACTCGTGTCGAACGACGGCCGATGAACGGCCGAACGATCTACTCGATCGGGATCTCGAAGCGAGCGATGATGCCGGGGTCGCCGCCTCTCGCGAGTTGCTCGGGATCGGGATCGCGAGTCGCCACCCATGCATATCCCTGTTCGGGATAGGCGACGACGTCCGGGAAGCTCCCGGCACTGATCGCGAGGATCTGAGCGGGTTCTTCCGCGGGGTTGCTGAACGCGTGTAGTCCGGCACGTCCCTCGGGGCAGAAGACGAAGTCGCCCGGAGCCATCTGCTCTTCGCCGTGTTGGTTCCGGAAGACTGGACGACCACTCAGGACGAAGAACATCTCTTCGGTTCCGAAGTGCATATGCGTCCGCGGATCAGGCGCGCCGGGGGCCAGTTCGTACAGCGTTGCCCCCATCGTGGCGTCGTCCGGCCGCCAGAAGATTCGATGTCGAGTCCTGGCTTCTTCGTCGTCTCCGTCCCATACGTCGGAGAACAGGTTCTGACGAGTCATTTCGTGTGCCTCCAAGTCGTAGCGGTGGCACGCAGCGTCCGAGGCCGCCTCGAAAGCAGCCTCGGCGCCTGCGCCAATCACGCGCGGCGGTCGCCGCGTCGGACCGCTATCTCGTCGCCGGATCCACGACAGGAGCGTAGCGTTCGTCCGAGTCAATGTGGGCGATCGCGTCGAGCGTCTGGGGCAGTCGTGACCGTTCGTCGCGTTGAGCACTCAGATGCAGCTTGGTTAGGGTCATTCGAGTGTTCCGGCCTGGCCTAGCCCTCGAACAAGACCGACGAGCGTGCTTCGCTCGACACAACTCGAGCTTGGGCGCCGTGCCAAATCGACGGTGACAGAGTGACTCACGAGACGCGATACGTGAAGACGGCCGACGACGTGTACATCGCCTACCAGGTCGTTGGGTCGGGTCCCGTCGACGTTGCATTGGACTTCCACGCCTTCGCAGGCAACGTCGACCTGATCTGGGACGAGCCGGACTGGGGTCAGTGGCTCGTGGACACCACTGAGTTCGCGCGCCTGATCATCCACGACCGGCGCGGAAGCGGTGCCTCGACGCGCAATGTTCCGCCCCCAAACCTCGAGACCCGGGCGGCCGACCTGCTCGCCGTGCTCGACGAGGTCGGCTCGGACGCGCCCGTGCTGGGTGCAGCAGCGTCCACCGGCGCGATGCACGCGCTGTTCGCTGCCACGTTTCCGGACCGGACGTCCGGGCTCTTCTGGAACTACCCGCGCGCACGGCTCGCATGGGCTCCCGACTACCCATGGGGGCAAGGACGTGAGGCTTTCGAGGCGGCTCTCGAGCAGGCAGCGGGCTGGGGAACGACGGACTACGCCCGCGAGCTAGCCCTGTCCCGCGCCGCCCAGCGCGCCGGCATCCCGGACGGTGAACGGCACACACTCACGGTGGACGATGAGGTCATGCGGCGCTACGCGCGCGTCACCCGGAACACTGTGAGTCCCGACGTCGCCGAGGCGCTGACGCAGATCTTGTGGCAGACCGACGTCCGGGAAATCCTCCCAAGCGTGCACGCGCCGACGGCACTCGTCATCGGGGAAGGTGACGCAACGACCGAAGTGGAGGAAGCCCAGCACGTTGCCTCTCTGATGCCCAATGCCAAAGTGCACGTGCTCTCCGGTCGCTCAGGGCTCCAGCGCGAGATCGTGATCGAGATCATTCGCGGGCTGGCCGGTGTCGAGCGGCAGCAAGCCGTCTCGACTGTGCTGGCCACAGTGCTCTTCACGGACATCGTCGATTCGACGCGAAAGCAAGCGGAGCTCGGAGACCGCCGCTGGAGGCAGCTACTGCTCGCTCATCACTCGCTGGTGCGAGAAGCGCTCTCCCAGTGGGGCGGCACCGAGCACGACACCGCCGGCGACGGCTTCTTCGCCAGTTTCACGGGACCTGCGCGCGCCATCCGCTGTGCCCACGATGTCGCCGAGCATGTCGCTGACCTCGGCATCGAGACGCGAGCCGGAGTGCACATCGGCGAGTGCGAGATCATCGACAGAAAGCCCGGCGGCCTGGCGGTCACGATCGGCGCACGTCTCGTCGGCGTCGCCGGCCCCCGCGAGGTCGTCGTCTCGCAAACTGTCAAGGACCTTGTCGCGGGAAGCGGCTTCTCGTTCACCGATCGAGGAGAGCGGGAGCTCAAGGGGGTCCCAGATCTCTGGCGGCTTTATGTCGCGGAGCCCACCGGGAGTTGACCGGGCTCCGGCTCACGCGAGCGCGCCATAACGCCCTGGCCCTGGTAGCGGATCGGCGACCGCGTGTCTACGGTGCTTGCAGATTCAACGCGGTGGACACGAGAGAGGAGGCAGGCACATGACCGCCCGCGCGCGATCGCCCATTCACGGCACGACCAGCGGGGAGGCGTACTGGGGCCCTGGCGACCGATACGTCTTCCACGTCACAGGCGCCGAGTCGGGCGACTCCATGTTTGCGTTCGACTGCCTTGTTGGACCGGGTGGAGGACCGCCGCCGCACCGCCACCTTGCAGAGGACGAGCTCTTCTTCCTCTACGAGGGGTCGATCGAGTTCAACGCTGCCGAAAAGACGCACGTCGTATCGGCGGGCGAGGCGATCTTCGTGCCCAAGGGCACTACCCACAGCTACCGAAACGTCGGCGAGGGTAATGCGCTCATGTACACGATCTATACGCCCGCCGGAATGGAGGGCTGGTTTCGCGAGGTCTTCGAGCGCGTCCGACCGGGCGAGTTCGACATGGCTCCCCCGCCTGCCGACGAGGCGATGATCGCGCGGATGCTGGATGCCGGGCCGCGCTACAACGTCGAGTGGGTCGAGCAGGTCTGAGCCCGCGACCTCGCGTTATTGGGTTTCAGTGTCGGCAGAACGCGAGCCTGCGACATTGCGAATGTGCTCGACAAAGGCACTGCTACGCAGCAGCGTGCTGATGAGCCGCGGCGTCAGCGGCAGCTGCTCATGCTGGTGTGCGACGACATCGGACACCATCGAGCCGGCGCCTGATCCCTCGAGCGCTTGACGTAACGGCTCGGCGCTGGCTGAAGGAACACCGGCGGCGACGAGCACGCGTCGCGGGTCCCTGCCGAGCTCAGCGCGGAAGGGTTCGTCTGCCGCAATTCGTTCGGCGAGTGCCACCAGTCCACGCATCTCCCGCTCGAGCCCTCGAGCGAGGTCAGACCACCCGGCTGCCTCGGCCGCTGCGACCGGGTCGGTGTCGAACGACCGGCGGAAAGCGGGGTCGCGCTCGAGCGCGTGCCCGAGCTCTGCCAGCTGAGTCTCCGTCAAGGGTGTCGCGTCCGCGGCAGCCCGATCCCGGGCCAGCATCTCGAGGATCGTCGACTGGGCCTTCGTTACCCAAGGCTGCGGCGCCGGTCGCAGGAGCCGCAGGAGATACGCGAGTCGCTCTCGGCTGTAAGCGTTCAACGCCACCATAAGACAAGACGCCGCTGAGCGATCAGTTCTTCCTCCGGCTCGGAAGCGCTCCACAAGCGTTTGTTCTCGGCGACCCACTCCCTCGCGATCCTGAATCGCAAGCGGCTAGTGAGAAATTCAGCGGGGCGAGCCAGTGTTCGGGCATGTCCCTCGAGCTGGCGACCACACACTCGGGTCGGGGCCACGGCTATAACCCCCGACCCGAAGAGTGCTGCCAGCTCCGCCTAGCTGTGCTTCTCCACCTCGAAAAACGCTACGCGCCGACCGCGGCGGGCATCGTCGCGTTGACCGCTGCCTTGATGAAGTCAGCCACAGCTGCTGGCTGCGACACGTAAATCGAATGGCTGCCTGCAACTTCGATCACGGTCGAACCCGCCCGCTCTGACATCGCACGCTGGGCCGGAGGCGGGATCATCCGGTCGTCGGTCGCCACGAGATACCAGCTTGGCTTGCTCCGCCAGGCAGGCTCGCTGATCGTGCCGCTCAGGGCGTCAACGCCCCACGGGACCTGCGAATCGGCCATGAACGCAGCCTGCTCGGCGCTCAGGTCGCCCGCGAATGACGCGTGGAACTTCTCGCGGTCGAGGAACAGAAACCCGTCCTGCGGCGGCAGAATCGGCGGCACGGGTGCACCGGGCGGCGGATCCGCGATCAGGGTATTGACCGACTCGCCCTTGTCCGGTGCGAAGGCCGCGATGTAGACGAGCGCCTCAACTTTGGGATGGTTTCCCGCCTCGGTGATGACCGCCCCGCCGTATGAGTGGCCGACGAGGATGACAGGTTCGCTCTGCGCGTCGATGGCGCGCTTGGTGACGGCAACATCGTCGGCGTGCGACACCGTCGGGTTTTGGACGACACTGACGTCGTAGCCGTCCTTGGTCAGATGCTCGTAAACACCCTGCCAGCCAGACCCGTCCACGAAACCGCCGTGAACGAGAACGACAGTGGGAGTGCCCGGCTCGCTCATGAAGAGCTCCTTTCTGTCGGAATCGACGAGTTCTGGCAGCCTCTTGACGAGAGCCAGGGGCAACATCAGCCAGCCTCGATGGTGCTGGTAGGCGGCTCCCGGACGAGACAGCGTCCTCGTCGGTGGCTCCACCAGAGTACGCCTCCTCGCACAGAAACCAAAGACCGACGCACCATCCCGTTACACGGAGCTAGGCCGCGCATCGATCCATGACAGCTACAGGTCCGAGTGATTTCTTGCGTGTTCGGGAGTCGCCGAATGCGGCGACTTCAGCCGCCGCGCGAGCGAAGTCCGCGAACTTCGTATGCGGGGATCGCGCGCCCGAACCCCTTCAACTCCAGCTCGCCGACCGGCGAAGCCTCGAGCGAGTCGTCCGCAGCCGCGAAGGCGCGCTGGCCGATCAGGATCTGGCCGCCCGCCGCGCTCGTGCTCAGCCGGAAGGCGAGGCTCGTGACCGACCCCAAGGCCCCGTAGTCGTAGCGACCTTCGAAGCCGATCCGGCCGAGTGTCGCGTGCCCGGCTTCGATTCCGATGCCAAGCGCCAGGTCGATGCCGCGCTTCAGCCAATCGTGCGCGAGCTCGCCGAAGCGTTCCTGAGCAGCGAGCGCGAAACGAATCGCCTGCAGCTCGTGATCGGTGACGGCGACTGGATCGTTGAAGAAGACCATCACTCCGTCACCGGCAAAGTGCTCGAGCGTCCCGCTATAGGCGGGAAGCAGCTCGCCGATCAGCTGGTGATAGGCCCGCAGCACCTCGAAGTGTTCCTCGGGTGCAGCCGTGTCTGCGAAGGCGGTGAAGCCGCGAAGATCGCAGAATAGGCAAGAAATGTAGGCGCGGTGCCCCGCGAGCAGCAGCTCTCCGTCGTGCGAGGAGATCAGCTCGGCGATCTGGGGCGAGACGAACCGGGAAAGCTCGGTGCGCTGCCGCTCGATCGCCTGGAATGCCCGCGCGTTCGCGATCGCGATCGCGGCCTGGTCGGCGAATGTCTCGACGAGTTCCACGTGGTGGTCCGCGAATACACCAGGACGGTCGCGACCGACGTTGATCACGCCGATCAGCTCCCCTTCGAGCAGGATCGGAACACCGAGTAAGGCCCGGTAACGGACGATCTGCTGGGCGCCATCCGAGTACTCAGCATCGTCAAGAACATCCGGGATTTGCACGGTCTGGCCGGTGAGTGCCACGCGGCCGGTCACGCTCGTCCGATCCTTCGCGTGTGGATGCCGAGCCGAGTGGTCGTATGCGGGTTCAGCGCTGCGATCTGTGGAGACGATGACGAAGAGGTCGCCCTCGGCCAAGTAGAGCTGGGCGTGCTCGGCATCGCAGAGCCGCTTGGCCGCCTCGAGGACCTCGTCGAGCACCGGCTGCAGCCCTTCAGCGCGGGCCATTGCTCTGAGCACGCCGCTCAGCGCGCGCTGCTGGGAACGCAGGTCTTCCACCTGGCGTGCGAGAACTCGAGCGTCGTCGGCCGCCGACTCCATCCGGGGAGTCATTCTGACGCCTTCGAGAGCTTTCCTGACCCTTCGCGACCGAAGCAGGGATGCGCCGCGAGATCTTAGGCTGCGTTCCAACCGACTTTGGAGGCACGCAATGGAGCAATCCGTTCTCGTCGAGCGGCTGTCTCAGCTGCCACTACACAACCCTGCACTCCTCGAGCACGCGCGCGAGCGGGCGGAGAGCACGCAGAATCGGATCGCCGACCGCATCACGACTTTTGCCGGCTCGATGGCATTCGTGTACCTGCACCTCCTCTGGTTTGGTGCGTGGATCATCTTCGGCGTCGAGGGATACCCGTACGGCCTTCTGACGATGATCGTCTCCCTGGAGGCGATCTTCCTGTCGACGTTCGTGATGATCAGTCAGAACCGGGCCGACGCACGACGCCGCGCGATCGCCGATCTCGAGTGGCAGACCGTTCAGGAAGAGGACAAGCAGAATCGGGAGCTCCTCGACCTTTCGAGCCAGATCCTCGAGCTGACGAAGGCGATCCACGCGCAGGCGCACCGGCAAGCAGCCGGCCCGTGAATGGCCTGCGATTCACGCACAGACGCACCGCGAAGCAGCCGGCACGCCAGTGGCCTCGTCATTACCTCAGCGGAAAGCCCCGTCCGCGTAAGCCCGCGTCACCCGAACGACAGGTCATTCAGGATGCCCACCCGGCCAACGGCGCGGGGGATTACTACGGCGCGGCTAGGTGGCCGCCGCCATCACATCCGCATCTTTCCTCGCGAGCACAGCGTCGAGCACCGCGTACTCGGCCTCCTCGATCGCGGCTGACGCAAACTCAACTGCGTCGATCGCGTCGGCCTCGGCCCACTCGGCGTCGCGCTCGGCGGCGTTCGCGTCGAGCTCGGCCTTCTTTGCGTCGATGCGCCCGCGGATGCGCTTGACGTGCTTGGCCCAATCACTTTGGACCTCTTGCCAGTGACGTTCGGCCTCGTCGGCAGCCGCTTCCGACTTCGACCGCAACTCGGCCGCGTGTGTGTCGGCGCTCAGGCGCGCCTGCTCGACCATGGCCTTCAACTCATCCGTGCCTCGCGCGGCTGCCTCCTTGATGCTTCGGTCCGCGGTCTCGACCTGCCCCTTGAGCTTCGTGAAGTCGTCTGATACCGGCATTACGCGGCCCCCTCTCTCGACTTGTGATGTCCCGCACGATCGAGTGTACGCCGTTCTTGAGCATAGGAAAAGCAGTCGCGTCGAGGCGGTGACGGCCGGGTGTCGGTCTTGCCAAGAGAGCAGCCCCGGCGTGCGGATCACTCGTGACGCGGGCAGATCCGCTGGTACGCAGGAGCAAGAGTGAGCCTCGACTCATGGACCCAGAACAAAAGCCCCGCTTTACGGGGCTTTTGCAGTAGCGGGGGCGGGATTTGAACCTGCGACCTCCGGGTTATGAGCCCGGCGAGCTACCAGACTGCTCCACCCCGCGTCGCGGCTCCGAGTATAGCGCGCCCGCAGCGGCCTCCACGTTCACGCGGCCCGCACCGTAGGTCGCGACGAACCCGCCCGAGCTCGGGTGCCAGTACGGGAGGCCGAGCTCCACGACGACCGTCTGCGGAGATCGCGCGACGAGCTCCTCGATCGCGCGGCGCGCCCACTCGTGACGGTGCGCGTCGCGGGTCACGATCACGAGCGGGCGCCCATTCGCGCGCTCGCGCGCAGCGTCCGCCGAGCGGACCAGCTCCGCCTCCGGGACGACGTTGCGGAACCACTCTCCGGGCGTCTCGTGCAGCAGGCCCGCGGCCATGCCCGGCTCCGGCTCGAGCTCGACGACGAGGGGCGGCGCGTCGAGCGCGTGTCGCCGGCGATGCGCAGCGCCCGCTCGGCCGCGTCGCGTCCGACCTCCCGCGCGACGCGTTTCCCGGCGTCGTCGCGCGAGGCCCAGGAGGCTGCCCGGCGAACGCGCGCGGCGGCCTCGGCGAGGCGCGACTCCGGTAGCCGGCCGGAGCGCGCAGCCCCGACGAGCGCGTCGCGCACCGCGACGACCGACTCGTCGAAGAGGTCGTGACCGAGGCAGAGCGCATCGGCGCCGGCCGCGATCGCCTGCACCGCGCCTTCCTCGACACCGACCGTCGCCGAGATCGCCTTCATCTCGAGGGCGTCCGTCAACACGAGGCCGTCGTAGCCGAGCTCGTCGCGGAGGAGGTCGTGGAGGACCGCCCGGCTCATCGTCGCCGGCGTCTCGCCGAGCGAGCGGACGACGATGTGCGCGGTCATGATCGACTGCACGTCCGCGCCGATCGCCGCGCGGAACGGCGCGAGCGCCGCATCCTCGAGCGATTCGACGACCGGCAGCTCGTGGTGGGAGTCCTCGGAGGTGTCGCCGTGGCCTGGGAAGTGCTTCGCGCACGCTGCGACGCCGGCGCCCTGGAGCCCGCGCACCGAGGCGGCGACGTGCCGCGCCACGAGCTCGTCGTCTGCGCCGAACGAGCGGATGCCGATCACGGGATTCAGCGGATTCGTGTTCACGTCCGCGACCGGCGCGAGGTTCAGGTTCACGCCGACCTCGGCGAGATCCGCCCCGATCGACGCCGCGACGCGCTCGGTCAGGCCAATGTCGTCGACGGCGCCCAGCGCGGCGTTCCCGGGATACGAGCTCCCGGTCGCGACCTCCAGCCGCGTCACGTCGCCGCCCTCCTCGTCGATCCCGACGAGCAGCTCGCCCTCGGAGCGCAGCGACCGCCGTCAGCGAGCGCAGCTGCGTCCGGGCTCTCCACGTTCCAGCCGAAGAGCACGACCCCGCCGAGCCCCTCGGCAAGCCTCCGCCGCACCCAGTCCGGAGCGACGGGCCCTTCGAACCCGGGCAGGATGCACGCGAGCGCCTCGCGCTCGAGACTCATGGGCCGACCTCGGTCCGCCCATGAGCGGGGAGGGGTGTGGGGAACCGGAAGGTTCCCCACGCTTTCCAGAAGAAGGGGGCACGTCGGGGAAACATGGTTTCCCCCACGACCGTTCGCCGGAGGCGAACGGTGCTCATCCCTTGACGGAGCCGGCGGTCAGCCCGAACGCGATCTTCCGCTGCACGAGGAGGAAGAAGATCACGACGGGGATCGCGGTCAGCGTCGACGCCGCCATGAGCGCGCCGTAGTCAACGTTCCGGCTGCCGCCCGTGAAGGCCGCGAGCCAGATCGTGAGCGTGTGGTTCCCCTGGTCGGAGAGGATGACGTTGGCGAAGATGTACTCGTTCCAGGCCGTGATGAAGACGAAGACCGAGGTCGCAACGAGGCCGGGAGCGACGAGCGGGAGCAGGATGCGGAGGAACGCACCGAGGCGGCTCGAGCCGTCGACCATCGCCGCCTCCTCGAGCTCGCGCGGGATGCCCATGATGAAGCCGCGGAGCGTCCAGACGGCAAACGGCAGCAGGAAGACCATGAACGTGAGCACGACGCCGGTGATCGCGCCGCGCGGGAACGGGTCCTCCTGGTTCGTCAGCCCGTAGCGGGCGAGCACGACGTAGAGCGGGATGATGAGACCCGCAGCCGGGAGCATGAGGATCCCGATCATCGCGACCGCGAAGAGCTTGCGGCCGGTGAAGCGGTACTTCGCGAGCGCGACCGCTGCGAGGAACGCGAGGACTATGGAGAGCACGACGGTCACGCCGACGATCAGGAGGCTGTTCTTGACGGCATCCCAGAATCCGGGATGGAGCGTCGGGATCGATCGCGTCGCGGAAGTTGTCCAGCGTCGGCGAGGTCGAGAACCAGGTCGGGGTGATGCCATCGATCTCCGCATCGGGCTTGAACGCCGTGGAGACCATCCAGAAGACCGGGAAGCAGCATGACGACGAAGATCGCGAGCCCGACGGCGTTCCATGCCGCGCGTTGGACGCGACGCCGGCGACGGCGGCTCACGCCGCCCCCTCGGCCCGCGCCATCCGGCGCACGTAGGGAACGCTCAGCAAGGCGACGCATCACGACCATCAACATGCGAGATCGCTGCGCCGCGCCCGAAGTCGGAGCGCGCGTACCCCTCGATGAACACGTACACGCCCATGAGGTAGTTCGTCTGGTCGAGCCGCTCGGGGCCGATGAGCAGGTACGGCTGCGTGAACACGGCGAAGTCCCAGATGATCGAGAGGCTCGTGAGGATGAGCAGGATCGGCTTCAGGATCGGGAACGTCACGTCCCGGAAGACCCTGAACGGGCCCGCGCCGTCGATCTCGGCGGCCTCGACCAGCTCGCGTGGCACCTGCGCGAGGCCCGCGTAGACGGTGATGGCCACGAACGGGATCGCACCCCACACGATCAGGACCGTCACCATCGCGAGCTGCGCGAACGGCGTCCCGTACCAGTCGTGCTGCTCGGCGGTGAGACCGACCTGCGCGAACATGTAGTTGAGCACGCCGCTCTCGAAGTTCGTCATCCAGATGAAGACCTGCACGGCGACGACGGCCGGCATCGCCCAGACGAGAACGAGGCCCGTGCTCAGGAGCACTCGCACCCAAGTCGAGACGCGCACGAGCAGCAGAGCGATGAGCGTCCCGAGCACGATCGTGAGCCCGACGTTCGCGGCCGTGAAGAGTCACCGTCCGCAGCAACACGTTCCAGAAGATCTCGTCGCGGAGTACGGACTCGTAGTTGTCGAGCCCGATCCATGCGCCCTTCCGCTGGATCAGCTCGGCGAGCCCGTACTGCTGGAAGGACAGCGTGACGAGCCTGTACAGCGGGTAGCCGAGGATCGCGCCGATGACGACCGCGACCGGAAGGAGGAGGAGGTACGGAACCGTCGCTCGCAGGACTCGGGCCCGTGAGAAACGGCCACGCCGAGCCCGGATTCCTCCGAGCTCGGCGGTGACCGCTGTTGCGTCCGGGACCTGGCTGCTCGTCAACGAGTTCCTCGGCCTCGGCGTCGGTGCCTACGTCTGGTTCAGCGTGAAGCTGATGTTGTCGCTGGCGATCTCAGCCGCCTGCTTGATCGTGTTCTTGTTGGTCAGAATCCGGGCCAGCATCGTGCGGAGGATGTTCCCATTCTCCACGTTGACCCAGTGCTTCGCGGTCGGGACGAACCAGCTGCGCTTGGCCGCTCGCTCGTTGACGCTCGAGCCGAGGAGGCTCGTTGTGTTCGGGATGTTCCCCTTCGCGCGGAGCGCGGTCATCGACGCGTTGTCGGTAAACGCGCGGATCCAGGCCGCCGCCTTGCCCTTATCGGCGCCCACCGGCACGGCGAGGTCGGAGCCGCCGAGGAAGCCGGGCATCGGCTGACCCGCGGTGCGGCTCGGCATCACGAACTGCCCCGTCGCCGCCTTGTACTTGTCGCCGACGCAGCAGCTGAACCAGCCGGGGCCGATCATCGATGCCGCGTTGCCCTTCGCATACACGTCATACGGGTTCGGCCGCGTCTCGATGGTCGTCCTCTGGGCGCGGGAGGCCGCGTTGTAGAAGGCCTTGTACGCGGCCAGCCCGGCGAGCGCCTTAGGCTGGTCGAGCGTGCCGACCCACTTGCCGTTACGGAACGCGGCGATCTGTCCACCGTGGTCGTAGACGAAGCTCATCGCGACGTACCAGTCCGTGCCCGCGATGTACACCGGCGAGAACGCCTTGCTCTTGTGCCGCACGCCGAGCTTCTTGGCAGCGGCGGTGAACTGGGCGAGGCTCGCCGGCAGCTTCTTGATGCCGGCGCGCTGGAAGAGATCCTTCCGATACGTGACCACGCGCGACCCGGCGTAGTAGGGGACGCCGTATAGCTTGCCCTGGAAGCGGCCCGAGGCGGCGAGGCCCGCGAGCCAGCTTCCCGAGTTCGGGAAGGACCCTTCTCGGCCGTGAGGTCCTGGAACGCCCCGGCAGCCATGTACTTCGTCATCTCGGTGTTCCCCATCTCGATGACGTCCGGCGCGGTGTTGCCGGCGAGCGTGGCGTCGAACTTCTGAAGGTGCGTGCCCCAGGTCTGGTACTGGACGTCGACGTTCCAGCCCGGGTTCGCGGCCTCGAACTGGGCGTTCGCGGCTGCGACCACCTCTGGCCACCCGGTCTGCGCGTCGACCTGAAGCCAGACGGTGAGGGTGTCCGCTGCTTGGCCGCCAGAGGCACCGGTCGCGCCGACACCGAGGACGGCGAGAACGACTACCAGTGAGGCCGCAGCGAAATGACGTACGTTCATGCGCATCTCCCGTGGAGGCCTGGGCGCCGGAGCTCCTCGCATTCCTTCGCGTGGCAGGCGGGTCCGGGACTGCCCAAGTGGTTTGTACCAATCTGCCATCAGGGGCAGGCTTCCATAAACTCGCCTCGCTGTCAAGACTCACTTCGAGACGTTTCCTCGCCGGAAAGCGCGTCTCCAAGCGAAATCACAACTAACTTACGTCGTTCAGTGGTGGTAAGTACCAGGACGAGGTCGGCGCGAGCCTAGGCTGCCCGACCATCGCCCTCGGCGACGCGAGTGGTCCGCCGACGACGGCGTTCCTGCGGTCGCCCCAGGGTGGTAACGAGCCGATAGCGGTCGCCACGGTAGATCGACTCGACGAACTCGACTGTCTCGCCCGCTTCCGATTGCGTGACGCGTTCGAAGCGGAACGCCGGCGAGTGGAGCGGGACGCCGAGCGCCTCGGACTCCTCCTCGTCGGTCACGGTCGGCTCGATCGTCTGCGTGCCGCCGACGATCTCGATCCCGTAGCGGTCGCTCAGGAGCTCGTAGAAGGACCTCTCCTCGAGCTCTGCTGCGGTCAGGCCCGGCACGTGCCGCTCTCGGACGTGCAGCGTCTCGATCGCCATCGTCTCCCCGTCTGCGAGCCGCAACCGGCTCGCAATCACGATCGGCTCTGACGGGGACACGTGCAGGATGCGGCCGAGACGGGCTCCGGCCGGCGCGATGCGAAGCTCGAGCGTGCGGCTCGCCGGGCGCATTCCGCGGCTCTGCATGTCGTCTGTGAAGGACGTCATCGTCAGCTCCTGCGCGATCTTCGGCTCGCTGACGAAGGTGCCGGCGCCGCGGCGGCGCACGAGATAACCCTCACGCGCGAGATCGTCCAGCGCCGCCCTGCACGGTCAGGCGTGAGACGCCGAGATCGGTGCTGAGCTGCCGTTCGGACGGGATCGCCTCGCCCACCTCGAGCTGCTCGACGAGATCGAGCACGAGATCGCGGGTCTGGCTCTGCTTGGTCACGAAGGAACCAATCCTAACGTACGTGGGCGGGTGGTCAATACCAGACGTGCAGACGCGGTTACGTCTGGTGCGCGACGGAGACCGGTTCCGTGCTGTCTGGCTCGGGAGCGGAGATTCGAGCAGGCTCGCCCCCGTCTCGGGATCGAAGTAGTGGAAGCGGGCGGGATCGACCGCGATGCTGAGCCCTGCGCCGACACGCGCGGCCGTTCGCGGATCCACGCGCGCGTTCAGGAGCACGACCTCGTCCGCAACGAGCTGCGCCGCGTCCTCGCCTTCCGCCTCGATCGTCTCGGGTGTGATCCGCGGCGCGTCGATCGGGAAGAACACGTGCGCGTCGGACCCGAGCTCCTCGACCACGAGAACGTCGACGTCGATCGTCGGCAGCTCGACGGGTGCGAAGGCCGCGTCCTCGAAGCTCTCCGGCCGGATCCCGAGCACGACCTTCGAGCCCGAACGTGCTGCAGCCGGGCGACGATCGGGATCGAGCGGCACGCGGAACTGGCCGAATCGCAGCTCGTCGCCGTCGATCGTCGCGTCGACGAGGTTCATCGCGGGCGAGCCGATGAACGCCGCCACGAACACGTCTCGCGGCTGCTCGTACAGGCGCTGGGGCACGTCCACCTGCAGGATCCGGCCGTCACGCATCACGGCGACGCGCTGACCGAGCGTCATCGCCTCGACCTGGTCGTGCGTGACGTAGACGGTCGTCGTCCCCAGCTGCCGGTGGAGCTGCGCGAGCGACGCGCGCATGCCGACGCGGAGCTTCGCATCGAGGTTCGATAGCGGCTCGTCCATGAGGAACGCCTTCGGCGTGCGGACGATCGCGCGGCCCATCGCGACCCGCTGCCGCTGCCCGCCCGAGAGCTGCGCCGGCTTGCGCTCGAGCAGCTCGTCGAGGCCGAGCATGGTGGCGACCTCCTCGACCCGCTTCCGGACCTCGTCCTTCGCGGTGCGCCGGACCGCGAAGCCCGTAGCCGAGATTCTGGCGGACGGTCATGTGCGGGTAGAGCGCGTAGCTCTGGAACACCATCGCGATGTCCCGGTGTCGCGGCGCGAGATCGGTGACGTCGCGACCGTCGATCGAGATCATCCCGTCCGTGACCTCCTCGAGCCCGGCGAGTGCGCGGAGCAGCGTCGACTTCCCGCAGCCGGAGGGGCCGACGAGCGCGATGAACTCCCCGTCCTCGATGCGCAGCGACACGTCGTCGAGCGCGACGACGTCGCCGGAGAACACCTTGGTCACGTTCTGGAGTTCGATCTCGCCCATGGCGCGTAAGGCTATACCGATACCACATTTCAACGTCAATTGGTATTGACCACCTGCACGGTACATGCGTAGACTGCGGGACCAATGGCCTCTTCTGTCGACGAATCCCGCTTCGACGTGCTCGCGACGGAAGCCGCGCGGGAGCCCGGAGCCGACTACGACCTCAGCTCGACAGTGGAGCTCGTCGGGCTGATGAACGCGGAGGACGAGACCGTTCCGGCGGCCGTGGCCGAGGCGACGGGCCAGATCGTCGTCGTGATCGAGGTCATTGCAGAGTCCCTCCGCCGCGGCGGACGACTGATCTACGTAGGAGCAGGATCCTCGGGCCGGATCGCCGCCCTCGATGCGGCGGAGTGCGAGTCGACGTTCGCAGCGGCGCCCGGGCAGGTCGTCGCCGTCGTTGCGGGCGGCGCCGACGCGTCCGCCCTCGAGCAGGTGGCGGCCGAGGACGACCGCGCCGCAGGACGGAGGGAAGTCGCCGCGCTCGAGCCTCGCCCCGAGGACGTCGTCGTCGGCATCAGCGCGAGCGGCCGCACGCCCTACGTCGTCGCAGCCCTCGAAGCTGCGGTCGCGGTGGGAGCAGCGACCGCATGCGTCGTCTCGGTGCCGGAGTCCGAGCTCGAGGCGGTCGTCGAGCATCCGATCGTCGTCCTCGTCGGCCCCGAGTTCCTCGCCGGCTCGACGCGGCTCAAGGCCGGGACCGCGCAGAAGCTCGTCCTCAACATGCTCTCGACGATCTCGATGATCCGGCTCGGAAAGACCTACGGCAACCTCATGGTCGACGTCGTCGCCACGAACGAGAAGCTGCGCGCACGCGTCCGCCGGATCGTCCGCACCGCGACCGGCGCGCCGGACGACGAGGTCGATGGCGCCCTGGCCGCGGCCGACGGCGAGGCGCGGGTCGCGATCGTCTCCCTCCTCGCCGGGGTCGGCGCCGGCGAGGCCCGCGCGCGCCTCGAAAGGGCCGGGCAGAGCATCAGGCAGGCGGTCGAGGGATGAAGCTCGGCGTCGAGGCCGCGCTCGTCGACGGCCACTTCGTGCAGGGCGACGTCGAGATCGTCGACGGCCGAATCGCGGGCTACGGGCTCGTCTCGTCCAACGGCCGGGGCGTCGCCGTCCCCGGCTTCGTCGATCTCCAGGTCAACGGCTTCGCCGGCGTCGACTTCTTCGAGACCGACGCCGAGGGCTACCGTCGCGCGGGCGAGGCTCTCCTCGACACCGGCGTCACCGCTTACCTCCCCACGTTCGTGACAGCGCCCGAAGAGCAGCTCCTCGCCGCCCTCCGCGAGGTGCCTGCCGGCTCGGACGGGCCCCGCATCCTCGGCGTCCACCTCGAAGGGCCGTTCATCTCCCCCGTGCGTCTCGGGATCCACCCGATTGCCGCGCGCAGGGACCCGAACGTGCGGCTCCTCGAGCGACTGCTCGATGCGGGGCCGGTCCGGCTGGTGACGCTCGCGCCGGAGCTGTCCGGCGCCGACGCGCTGGTCGAGACGCTTCTGCGCCGGGAGATCGCTGTCTCCTGCGGCCACTCCAATGCGACGGCCGAGCAGGCGAATGCCGCGTTCGACCTCGGCGTCCGCACCGTCACGCACCTCTTCAATGCGATGCGCCCCTTCGGGCACCGCGACCCCGGGATCGCAGGCGCCGCCCTGGCCCGCGACGACGTCATCGTGCAGCTCATCCTCGACGGCGTGCATCTCGCGCCCGAGACGGCGACCGTCGCCTGGCGCGCTGCCGCCGGAAGGGTCGCTCTCGTCACGGACGCGATGGCCGGCGCGCGGCTGACGGACGGCGCCTACAAGCTGAACGGCCTCGCGATCGAGACTCGGGACGGAGTCGCGCGCGGGCCGGGTGGAGAGCTCGCCGGCAGCACGCTCACGATGATCGAGGCGGTTCGCAACCTGCACGCGCTCGGCGCGTCGCTCGCCGAAGCGGTGTCGGCAGCCACAGAGGTGCCCGCGCGCGTGCTGCGGCTTCCGGCGGTAGGGCGTCTCGCGGTCGGGCTTCCGGCCGACGTCGTCGTCCTGACCGACGAGCTCGAGATCGACCGCGTCCTGGTGGACGGGCGTGAGCGTGTCGTCAGCTGAGGCCCACGCGGAGCCGACTCCCCACCGGCTGAAGCAGGCTCGCGCTTCCTCGCCGAGATCCACGAGCAGCCGGCCGCGCTGCTGCGCCTGCTCGCCCAGCGCGCCGACTTCGAGCAGGTAGCCGGCGAGATCCTGGAACGGCGTGCGACCACGATCCGCATGGTGGGGCACGGCTCTTCCGACAACGCTGCCTCGTACGGCGTGTACGCGTTCGGGCTGCTGCCCGGCTGGACCGCGCTCCGCGACTCGATCTCGCTGACCGTCTACTACGGCGCCGAGCTCGACATGGCGGGCTCGACCGTGCTCGCGCTCTCGCAGTCCGGACGGACGCCCGACGTCGTCCGCTACGTCGAGCGCGCTCGGGGAAACGGCGCCTTCACGGTCGCGATCACGAACGACGCAGAGTCCGCCCTTGCGAGCGCGGCCGACGCCGTGCTGCCGCTCCGTGCAGGCCCCGAGCAAGCGGTCGCGGCGACGAAGACGTACATGAACCAGGTCGCGGCGCTGGGGCTCCTCGCCGCGCACACGGCAGGCGAGGGAGCGCGCTTCGCAGAGGAGCTGCGCACGGTCGCGGAGGCGATGAGCGCTCTCGTCCCCGCGGTTCAGGAGCGAATCACGAACGTCGCCGTCTCCTTCTCGTTCGCGGGACGCATGTTCGTCGTGGGCAGAGGCGCGGAGTTCGCGACGGCGCGCGAGATCGCGCTCAAGCTCCTGGAGACCTGCCGGGTGGCGGCGGAGCCGCTGACGGCGACCGGCCTCGCGCACGGACCGGTGGCAGCGCTCGACCCGCTCTTCCCCGTGTGGGTGATCGCGACCGACGACGAGACGCTTCCCGCAGCGCTCGAGGCGGCCGCCCGCGCCCAGAACGCGGGCGCCACGGTGATCGCGAGCGGAAACGCCGCCGCGGCGGTCGTCGGTGCGCCCTACGCGCTCCCGGTGCCCGACGCGCCCTCTCCGCTCCTGGCGCCGCTCCTCTCGGTCGTCCCGGGCCAGCTCTTCGCGTGGGCGCTCGCGCGCGCGAAGGGCCTCGACCCCGACGTGCCGCGGGGGCTCTCGAAGGTCACGCTGGCTCGTTAGGCCGGCTCGTCGGCAACTGCCGGAGCCGGCCCGGGACCTGCCGCCGGTCGAAGCGCACCGATGTACACACCGGCGAGAACCAGAACGCCACCGAAGACCAGCGCGAGTGTGATGGGCTCGTCATCGAGCCAGGCGGACAGCAGGACGGTCACAACCGGGGTGACCACGAAGCCATATGCCGCTCGCGACGCGCTCCAGAGCCGGATGACGACCACGTACAGCACGAAGACCACCCCCGAGCCGATCACGACCATGTATGCAAGCGCGAGCCACGTCGCGGCCCGCTCGGGTACGACGATGTCTTCGCCGACCAGCAGCGACAGGGCGACGAGCACGACCGCTCCGGTGCCCATGGCGACGGCGTTCAGCGTCACCGGATTCACGGGCGGGAAGTGGCGTACGAGCACCGTCGCCTGCGCGAAGCAGAACACTGCGCCCAGCATCGCGAGCAAGGAGAGCAGCGGCACCGACTCGCGCTCCGACAACCCCGAGATCAGCCCGATGCCCACGACTGAGAGGAGCGTCCCTGTAACCGCCGCTGCGCGCAACCGCTCCTGTCGCTGCACGACGGCGAGCAGCAAGGTCGCTAGCGGGACGAGCGCGAGCAGCGTCTGTCCGAGTCCCGCGTGGATCTGAACGAGGGCGTAATACGCGAGGCCGAAGCTCGCTCCGAACATCAGCGCCCCGAAGACCATCGCACCCGCCAGGGCTCGTCCGCGTGGAACCTCGAGCCTCATCACAGCCACTACGGAGCCGAGCAGCAGTGCCGCGAGCGTGAACCGAAGCCCGGCTCCCCAGAGCGGATCCAGCTCGCGATTGCTGAACCGGACGCCCACGGCGTTCCCGCCTGCGAGCACCGATTCGGCGACGAACGCGGCCAGCGCGAGACGTTCAGCGCCAACGTGCATCCGGCAACAGTACGACGCCGGTGCGTGTGGAACCCAGTCTCAGGTTGGAACGCCTCGCCGCACAACCGAGGCCGGACTACAGCCTGATTCCGGCGTCGGTGGGCTCGCGCGTCTGCGCCGCGACCTTGTCCAGGATCGCCTCGAGCAGCCGGCCCGACGAGAGCACGTGCTCGCGTGCAAGCACGCGCGCGCCCTGCGGGCTCTGCGCGGCGATCGCCTCGCGGATCGCGCGGTGCTGGAGGTCGTTCTTGCGGTACAGCTCATCGAGATCGGCGCCGGTCGCCCAGACGGGCTTCACGAGGAACGTGCGCCGCGCGGCCTTCGCCATCCGCTCGATCAGCGGCACGCTCGCCGCCGCGTAGATCACGTCGTGGAACGCGTGGTTGCGATGCAGCCACTCGCGCGCGACGTCGAGATCCTGACGCCCCGCGTGTGCCATCTCCACGAGCTCGAGCGTGATCTCGTGGAAGCGGTGCTCGGCCTCCTCGAGCCGCGCGAGGTCTTCCGAGGACATCTTCGGCGTCGCGATCTCGGTCGCGAGGCTCTCGAGCTCGGCACGCACGAGAAACGCCTCGCGCAGCTCGTCGAGCACGAGCATGCGCACGCGGACGCCGCGGTTCGGCTCGAAGGTGACGAGGCCGAGCGCCGCAAGCCGCCTCAGCGCCTCGCGCACCGGCGTCCTCGAGACCTGGAACTGCTCGGACAGGTGCTCCTGGCGGAGAACGCTGCCCGGCGGGATCTCGCCCGAGACGATCGCCTCCTCGAGCGCGAGCGCGAGGTCGTCGGCCTTCGTCCCGTCCGACATTTCTAGGCGCAGATCGGAATCTGCTCGCGCAGATTCCGATCGCGCAAGACCCCTAAAGGCGTCCGCTTCGCGGCCGCTGTGTCGGTGGCTCTCACGTCAATGCTCCCCAAGGGCAAGCAGGCGGTCGTACGCGGGGAGCGTGAGGAACTCCGTGAACTCGTCGGCGAGCGCGAGCCGCTCGAAGAGCGCGCGGGCTTCCGCGTAGACCGGCTCGTCCGGAAGCTCGCCCGACACCTCGGCGATCACGCGCTCCACGTCCTCGCGCGTGAAGCGGCCGTGCCTTACCCACTGCCACACCTGCGAACGGGAGATCTCCGCGGTCGCGGCGTCCTCCATGAGGTTGTCGATCGCGGCCGCGCCGACGCCGGAGAGCCAGGCGGCGATGTAGCGGATGCCGACGGAGACGTTCGCGCGGAGACCCTCGTCGGTGATCTCGCCGGGAGTGGCAGCGAGGTTCAGGAGGTCTCCCCCCTCGACCGACACGTCCTCGCGCAGGCGCTCGAGCTGGTTCGGGCGCTCGCCGAGAACCGCGTCGAAGACCTCCATCGCCACCGGAACGAGATCCGGGTGCGCCACCCAGGTCCCGTCGAACCCGTCGCCCGACTCACGCTCCTTGTCCTCGCGCACGCGCGCGAGGGCGATCTCGTTGACCTCGCGATCGCGCCGGCTCGGGATGAACGCAGCCATGCCGCCGATCGCATGCGCGCCGCGACGGTGGCACGTGCGGACGAGCAGCTCCGTGTACGAGCGCATGAACGGGACCGCCATCGTCACCTGCGCGCGGTCGGGGAGCACGAACTCGGGGCGCTCGCGGAACTTCTTGATCGCGGAGAAGATGTAGTCCCAGCGGCCGGCGTTCAAGCCCGCCGAGTGCTCGCGGAGCTCGTAGAGGATCTCGTCCATCTCGAACGACGCCAGGATCGTCTCGATCAGGACCGTGGCCTTGATCGTCCCCTGCGGCAGGCCGAGGTGGTCCTGCGCGAGGCGGAACGCGTCGTTCCAGAGCCGCGCCTCGAGGTGGCTCTCGAGCTTGGGGAGGTAGAAGTACGGTCCCGAGCCGTGTGCGAGCAGGCGCTCCGCGTTTCGCTGCAGGTAGACGCCGAAGTCGAACAGGCTCGCCGACACGGGCCGCCCGTCGATCTCGACGTGCCGCTCCAGCAGATGCCAGCCGCGCGGCCGCACGACGAGCACCGCGACCTCGTCCTTCAGCGCATAGCTCTTGTCCGGCGTCTCGACCGAGATCGTCCGCTCGATCGCGTCGGTGAGGTTCTGCTGGCCGCCGACGACGTTCTCCCAGGTCGGCGAGTTCGCGTCCTCGAAGTCGGCCATGTAGATCTTCGCGCCCGAGTTGAAGGCGTTGATGACCATCTTGCGGTCGCCGGCCGGGCCCGTGATCTCGACGCGGCGGTCCTGGAGGTCGGCCGGGACGGGAGCGACGCGCCAGTCGCCTTCCCGCACGTCGCGCGTCTCCTCGAGGAAGTCGGGGAGCTCTCCGGCGAGAAGCCGCTCCTCGCGTGCCACACGCGCGAGGAGCAGCTGCTCTCGCCTGTCGCCGAGCTCGCGCTCGAGCGCGGCGACGAGGTCGAGCGCCTCCGGCGTGAGCACTCCGCCTTCGTCCGGGGCGTGGAGAGAGACTCCCGGAGTCAGGGCGGGGGTGCTCATGGGGCGCTGACCGTCCCGTGAGTGGGGAGGGGTGTGGGGAACCGGGAGGTTCCCCACGCTCCCAGGAAGAAGGGGGTACGCGCTTCTCTCGCAAGATCGGAATTCGCTAGCGCGAAGTCCGATCGCGGAAAGAGATCGGGAAACATGGTTTCCCCCGCGAACGCAAGCCGCAGGCGCGCGGTGCTCATGCAGTCGGCGCTGCCTCGAACTGGGCTTCCTCGGTCGAGCCCTTGAGCGCGAGCGTGGAGCTCTGGCCGCCCGTGATCGCCTCGAGCACCGCGTCGAAGTAGCCCGCACCGACCTCGCGCTGGTGGCGCGTCGCCGTGTACCCGTGCTCCTCCGCGGCGAACTCCTGCTCCTGGAGTCGAACGTATGCGCTCATGCCCTCACCCGCATACCCGCGCGCGAGATCGAACATCGAGGCGTTGAGCGCGTGGAAGCCCGCGAGCGTCACGAACTGGAACTTGTAGCCCAGGTCCGCGAGCTGCTGCTGGAACGACGCGATCGTCCTGTCGTCCAGGTGCTTCTTCCAGTTGAAGGAGGGCGAGCAGTTGTACGCGAGGAGCTTGCCCGGGTACTGCGCGTGCACGGCCGCGGCGAACTGCGCGGCCTCGTCGAGATCTGGCGTCGAGGTCTCGCACCAGATGAGGTCGGCATACGGCGCGTACGCGAGCGCGCGGGCGATCGGCGCCTCGATCCCCGGCGTGACGCGGAAGAAGCCCTCGGGCGTGCGCTCGCCGGTGAGGAACTCGCGGTCGCGCTCGTCGACGTCGCTCGTCACGAGCGTCGCGGAGAGGGCGTCGGTGCGCGCGACGAGGATCGTCGGCACGCCGAGCACGTCGGCCGCGAGCCGCGCGGAGACGAGCGTGCGGACGAACTGGCTCGTGGGGACGAGCACCTTGCCGCCGAGATGCCCGCACTTCTTCTCCGACGAGAGCTGGTCTTCGAAGTGGACGCCGGCCGCGCCGGCCTCGATGAACGACTTCATGAGCTCGAACGCGTTCAGCGGCCCGCCGAAGCCGGCCTCCGCATCGGCGACGATCGGCGCGAGCCAGTAGGTGCCGTTCTTGCCCTCGGCGGCGTCGATCTGGTCGGCGCGCAGGAGCGCGTTGTTCAGCCGCTTCACGAGCGCGGGCGCGCTCGACACTGGATAGAGGCTCTGGTCCGGATACGTGTGCCCGGAGAGATTCGCGTCGGCCGCGACCTGCCAGCCGGAGAGGTAGATCGCCTCGAGACCAGCTTTCACCATCTGCACGGCCTGCGCGCCGGTCATCGCGCCGAGCGCCGCGACGTACGGCTCGGAATGGAGGAGCTTCCACAGCCGCTCGGCGCCGAGGCGCGCGAGCGTGTGCTCGACGTGGAACCTCCCGCGCAGCTTCTCGACGTCGGAATCCGTGTACGGACGCTCGATGCCGGCCCATCTGTCGTGTCCGTTTCCCCCGATCCTGCTCATGGCTGCTCCTCCCCTTTCCCCGATTGTGTCCGAGACCATAGCGTTTCGGATCCTAAATACGCAAGCGTGCACCATGACTCTGCGAGCTGTTCACCCAATACCCTCAATTGTGGATACAAAACGTGCCGATTGGATCCGGATCGGGATCGAGCTCCAGCGGGACGGACGGCTACGATCGGGATGTGGTCCTCGCTTCCTTCCTCGTCGGCCTTGCGGTCGTGATCGGTGCGGCCGCGTTCTGCGTCGTGCGCGGCTTCGAGCTGCGGCGGCACGCGAAGACGACAGGCGGGGTCCTCGGCGAGGAGGTCGCCCGGTTCGAGGAGCGCTCGGCTCGCACCGAGCGCCTGCTGGCCGAGGCGGAGACCGCGAGCAAGGAGCTCGAGGCAGCGCTCGAGCGGTTGCGCAGGTCGCGCGCCGAGCTTCAGATCCTCCTCGACGCCGTCGAGCGGGCGAAGGCGCGAACGCGCTGGCTCCGAGCCTTCTTGCCGGTCTAGCCAGGTGCCACGCGTCGCAGCGGTCGACCTCGGGACGAACTCGACCCGGCTCCTCGTCGCTGACGTCGACGGCGAGGAACGCCTCGACGAGGTCGTGAGGCTCTTGACGATCACACGCCTGGGTGAAGGCGTCGACGAGCGGCGCCGGCTCCTCCCCGTCCCGATCGCGCGCGTCCGGAACACGCTCGCGGAGTACCGTCGGGAGCTCGAGGCTCACGGCGCGGAGCGGACGCTCGCGATCGGCACCAGTGCCGTCAGGGACGCCGAGAACGGCGAGGCCTTCCTCGGCGAGATCGAGTGGAGCTACGGCTTCGCGACCCGCCTGCTCGACGGCGACGAGGAAGCCGCGTTGATGCTCCGCGGCGTCGCGGCCGGGCGTGACGGGTCACTCGACGACACGGTCGTCGTCGACATCGGAGGGGGGTCGACCGAGCTGGTGCTGGCCGCGGACGGCGTCTCGCCGTCCGCGGTGAGCCTCGACGTCGGGTGCGTGCGCGTGACCGAGCGCTTCCTCGCCTCCGACCCTCCGACTCCCAGCGAGCTGGCCGCGGCGTCGGCCTACGTCCGCTCGCTCCTGCCGCCGTACGAGCCGCGCGCCGCGATCGGCGTCGCGGGGACGGTGACGACGCTCGCGACCCTCGACCTCGGAGACGAGGAGTACGACCCGCAGCGGACGCACGGCCATCGGATCCCGCGCGCATCGGTCGACGAGCAGCTGGAGCGCCTCGCCCGCATGACGACTGCCGAGCGCGAGCGCGTGCCCGGAATCGAGCCCGGTCGCGCGCCGGTGATCGTCGCGGGCCTCGTCGTGCTGCGCCAGATCCTGGACGCGTACGGCCTCGCCGAGATCGAGGTCTCGGAGCGCGACATCCTGCATGGCGCCGCGCTCGCGGCCGCGGAGCTGCCGGAGCCCGAAGAGGGTGCCGCGCCTCCGGGCGCCTACACCTGCTGTTAGAGAGGGCGAGGCAAGCCTCGCCCCTACTACGCCGCCCGCGCCACGGCGCTGAACGGCGCGGCGCCGAGTCGCTCGAAGATCGCCGCCGCCTCGCGGGCCGCCCTCCTCGTCGCCGCAGCGGCCGAGCCCGTGGAGGGCATACGCACGCTCGACGACCGATCCTCGTGCGCGACGGGCGCCCCGAAGACCGCCATCACCGCGTCGCCGATGAACTTCTCGACCGTCCCTCCGAAGCGCTCGATGTCGGCTTTGACGCGCTCGTGATACGGCCGCAGCGTCGCGGGGACGTCCTCGGGGTCCGCGCGGTCGGCGCGGTCGGTGAACCGAGATCGACGAACAGGATGGAGACGACCTTGCGCTCCTCGCCGACCGCGACGGGAGCGTCGAGCGCGTTTCCGCACGCGAGGCAGAAGCGCGCGTGGTCCGGGTTCTCCGTGCCACAGTTCGTACAGACCTGCATGACCCGGATCTTCGCAGCGTCTACGCCGCGGGCGGAAGCTCCGGCGGCTCGTCGTCCTCGTCCGGAACCTCGTCCTCGGCGAGGCGGCGCAGGAGGACGCTCCGCGAGAGCACTCCGACGAGTCGCCCGTCCTCGTCGACGACGGGGACGCGCTCGAGGTCCTCGGCCTCCAGGAAGCGGAACGCCTCCTCGAGCGGCCTGTCTGGCGCGATCGTGTTGTCCGGCGGCTCGGCGATGTCGCCGAGCCTCGTCGTGCGCGGGTCCAGGCCCGTGGCGACGACCTCGCGCACGAGGGTCTTCCGCGTTATGACCCCCACGAGCCGGTCGCCCTCGGTGACATACACGGCGCGGACCTCCGGAGGCTGGAGCAGCTCACCAGCGGCCTGCGCGCTCGCGTCAGCCGGCAGGTGGCCGGGCTGCGAGACCATCGCGTCGCGGACGACGCCTTCGCTCACGGGAAGATCCCCCGCGCCTCGAGCGCCGCCGAGACCTCCCGAATCCCCGAGCACAAGGCGGCCGTCCTCAGCGACACGCCGCGCTCCTCGGCGAGGTCCCACACGCGGTCGAACGCGTCCGAGAGCTTCTCGGCGAGCTTCGCTCTGATCTCGTCGCGCGTCCAGAAGAGCCTGCCGAGATCCTGCACCCACTCGAAGTACGACACGGTCACGCCGCCCGCGTTCGTGAGGATGTCCGGCAGCACCAGGATGCCGCGCTCGGCGAGGATCGCGTCGGCCTCGAGCGATGTCGGCCCGTTCGCGCCCTCCGCGATCATGCGCGCACGCACGCGCGGGGCGTTCTCGGCGGTGATCTGGTCCTCGCGGGCCGCGAGCACGAGGACGTCGCAGTCGAGCTCGAGCAGCTCCTCGTTCGTGAGCGGCGCGCCGAGCGGACACCCTTCGAGCAGCCTGTGCGTGCCCACGTGCTCTAGCACTTCCGGGATGTCGAGACCGTCCTCGGAGTACACGCCGCCGGACATGTCCGAGACAGCGATGACCTTCGCTCCGAGAGCGTGCAGCTCGGCCGCGGCGATGCCGCCGACGTTCCCGAACCCCTGGACGACGCAGCGCTGCTCGTCGATCCGCCAGCCGAGCCGGTTGCAGGCCCGCACGACGACCATGACCACGCCCGCTCCCGTCGCCTCGTGCCGGAACACCGAGCCGCCGATCGAGATCGGCTTCCCGGTCACGATCTCGGGTACCGCATAGCCGCGCTGCATCGAGTACGTGTCCATCATCCAGGCCATCGTCTGCTCGTTCGTGGCCATGTCCGGAGCAGGGATGTCCTCCTGCGGCCCGATGAACGGCAGGAGCTCCGACGTGAAGCGGCGTGTCAGGCGCTCGACCTCGGCGAGAGAAAGCTCGCGGACATTGCACCGCACGCCGCCCTTCGCGCCGCCGTACGGCAGGCGGAGGAGCGCGCACTTCCAGGTCATCCACATCGCGAGCGCGGCGCACTCGCCGAGCGAGACCTCGAGGTCGTAGCGGATCCCGCCCTTCGTCGGGCCCATGATGCTCGAGTGCTGGACGCGGTAGCCGGGGAACACGACGCGGCGGCCGTCGTCCATGCGCACGGGGACGCTGACGATGATCGAGCGTTCGGGGTAGCGCAGACGCTCGGCGATGTCGTCGGGAATGTCCGCGACGGGGACCGCCTGGTCGAACTGCGCGACAGCCATGCGGTAGAGCGGTGTGTCCCACTCGAGATGGGCATGGGCAAGCGCTTCCGGCGGGCTCGCCACGGCCGGCGGAGTGTAGCGGCGAGTCACGCGCGAGTCGCTGTCCCTCCCAAATGGGCTATCCGCTGTTCACCGGTTGGGGGGTTGTGTCGGGGCCGCAGGCTCTCGTATCGTGGTCCGCGTCGAGTCGAAGGCGCCGTGCCGGAGGCGGACTCGCGACGCTCGACACAGAGAAGGGGGTGGGACACGACGGGGTCCGCACGGGACGCGTCTTCGGCCGAGCAGCTGGACGTGCCATCCGAAAGGGGGAAGGAAGGACATGTCGCGACTCACACGACTACGTGTACGACATCTCGTCCTTGCGGCCGCGGCGCTCGCGACCGCGATAACAACGACAGCTGCATCGGGTGCAGGCACCTGGAGCACGCTCGCCCCGCTGCCGGCGCCGACCGAGGGATTGCAGACGGCCGTCGTCGGCAACCAGATCGTCGCTGCCTACGGATTCTCCGGCGGCGACACGCAACTCACCCGGATCTACGACATCGACTCCGACAGCTGGAGCTTCGGCACCCCGGGACCCGGTCCAGTCCGCTCGGAGGGTGCCGCGGCAAGCCACGGCGGCTTCTTCTATGCGGTCGGAGGGCGACCGGCAATCGACGATCTCGACCGCTACGAGCCGGCCACGGACACGTGGACCTCGCTCGCGGACATGCCCACCGGACGAGGGGGTCTGGGGGTTGCCGTCGTCGGTGACGCGATCTACGCGATCGGAGGCCGCACCGGCGGGACACCGTGCTCGGGTGGCGCTCTCGCGACCGTCGAGCGCTACGACATCGAAACCGACACGTGGAGCACGGTCGCATCCCTGCCGAGCATCCGTTCCGACCTCGCGGCGGTCGCTCACGGCGGCAAGATCTACGTGTTCGGCGGATGCGTCGACTCTCTCACGGTGCTGGACGAGGTCGACGTCTACGATCCCGTCACGGACACGTGGAGCACCGAGCCGGCCGACATGCCGACGGCACGGGCGGCCATGTACGGAGCCGCTCGAAAGGGCAACACGGTCCACGTCATCGGCGGCTGGAACGGCGTGCAGCTCGCGACTCACGAGGCGTACAAGGTCAGCGCGGACTCGTGGACGACGGAGGCCGCGATGCCGTCACCGCGTGCCGAGATGGGGGTCGTCGCACACGGCGGCCGCATCTACACGGTTGGCGGCGGCATCTTCGGCGTCTCGTCGAACCTCAACCTGTCGTTCAAGCCGAAACCGTAGTTACGTACAGGAAGCGGGGCCCGGCCTCAGGTCGGGCCCCGGCTGACGGAGGGGAAGCTGCGCAGGGGGCCCGAAGACTGAATAGGGGTCAGTATCGAGCCTGACCCTGCAGAGTCGTCATGCCGGGGGCGGGACTCGAACCCGCACGCCCCACTAGGGGACACCCGCTTTTAAGGCGGGCGCGTCTCACCCGTTCCGCCACCCCGGCCGAACGAGTGTAGACCGCTACATCCCGGGTTGGAGCTGGCCCGGCTCGAAGCGCTCGGGGCCCTGGAACTGGAAGGCGCGGAAGAACGTCGAGACGCCGTCCTCGTCGAACTTCTCGCACTTCGCGAGGTACCCGTTTCCGCCCTCGCCGTCCGACACCCACGCCCCGAGCGCGAACTGCTTCCCGAGCTTCGGAAGCGGCGCCATCACCGTCCCCGTCTGGTGGGCGTCATAGAACGAGCGGAGCTGATCCACGGTCGCCTCGGGGACGTCGTCGCCATAGAGGATGAAGATGCCGCCGTGCTCGAGGTTGTGGACGACGCGCGCGAGCTCGAGCGGCTGGTCGTAGATCCCGAAGATCGCGGGAATGGCGTAATGCGGGCCGGTCGTAGGCGGATCCGTGTTCCACGACTTCACCGTGTCGCCGGGCTGCTGGACCGAGTGGTCGCCCGGGAGGGCCGGCGCGGCGCGGAAGGTGCAGCCGGCCTCGGTGAGCGCGCTCCGGGCGTCGCTATCGCTCGGCTTCCCGCCTCCGAGGCTCAGCGCGGCGAGCACGAGAACGACCGCCAGCGCCGCAAGTCCTGCTGCGCCGAACATGAGCATGCGCCTCGTCCGACCGGGATCGGCGGCCTTAGGAGTCGAGCGCTGCTTGGGCGCCTTTACACGCGGCTTGTCGGCCATTGCCGCGGGCGAATGTAGCAGCGATCCTGACTGGTCCCGGGTTGCGCGGCGGTTGCGCAGAGCGCCGTCCGCACCGGTCTCTACCGTTCTTCGACCCGATGGTCAGCGCACTCGTACTCGGTCTCGCTCTCGGGCTCGCAATCGGAGCGCTCGGCGTCTACGCCTGCCTGCGGCCCGCCCTCGCCGAGCGGCGGCGCCGGGTCGAGGACGTGATCGCGCTCGAGCGGGAGCTCGCGGGAGCCGAGGCCGCGCTCGACGCGGAGCGGAGCGCGCTCGACAAGCGCCTGGAGGTAGCCGTCAAGGCGATCTCCTCGGAGGCGCTCGACGCGAACAGCGCGCGGTTCTTCGAGCTTGCGGACTCGAAGCTATCGGGGTACGTGCGGCCGCTGAAGGACTCGCTCGAGAAGATGGACCAGCAGCTTCAGGGCGTCGAGCGGGTCCGACAGGAGGCGTACGGCAACCTCCAAGCGCAGGTCTCGACGCTCTCCGAGCGGGCCGGGAACCTCACGAATGCGCTGCGCACGCCGCACGTGCGCGGGCGCTGGGGCGAGGCGCAGCTGCGGAACGTCGTCGAGTACGCCGGGATGATCGAGCACTGCGACTTCGTCGCCCAGGCAACCACGTCGACCGAGGAGAGCACTCTGCGGCCCGACCTGGTCGTCCGTATCCCGGGCGGCAAGCACGTGGTCGTCGACGCGAAGGCGCCGCTGGCGGCGTACCTCGACGCGTTCGAGACCTCGGACGACGCGGAGCGGGAGCTCCACCTCGCGAACCACGCCCGTCAGGTCCGCGAGCACGTCACGAAGCTCTCGGCCAAGGGGTACTGGCGCCAGTTCGAGCCTTCGCCCGACTTCGTCGTGATGTTCCTCCCCGACGAGTCGTACCTCCGCGTCGCGCACGAGAAGGATCCGGGGGTCCAGGAATACGCCTGGAGCTCGAACGTCATCCTCGCGTCGCCGAGCACGCTGATCGCCATGCTCCGCACCGTCGCCATGACGTGGCAGCAGGAGACGGTCGCGGAGAGCGCGCGCGAGGTGAGCGCGCTCGGGCGCGAGCTGTACAAGCGGCTCTCGACGATGGGTGCGCACGTCGGGCGACTGGGTAGGTCACTCGACGGAGCAGTGAAGGCCCACAACGAGTTCGTCGGCTCGCTCGAACGGCAGGTGCTCCCGCAGGCCCGCCGGTTCGAGCAGCACGGGATCACCGGAGTCGAGGCACCGGAGCTCCAGCCGATCCAGCGCCAGGCACGGCCGCTCGCGGCGGCAGAGCTCGTCGACGCGGAATCAGCGACCGACAAGCCCGCGCTCGCGGCCGGCGCAGACGCTGCATAGGGCACTATGGGAACACGACACCGCTGCGGAGCGTTCTCTGTTTCATGCCCCGCGTCGCGGGGCCAAATTTTCGAGGGAGGGTTTCTTCAATTTGAACGACGTACGTGACGTGATCATCATCGGCGGTGGCCCAGCAGGGTTCACTGCAGCGCTGTACACCGCCCGCGCCAACCTGAACCCGCTCGTGATCGAGGGGTTCAACTGGGGCGGACAGCTCATGATCACGAGCGACGTCGAGAACTACCCTGGGTACGCGGACGGTGTCCTAGGGCCGGCGATGATGGCCGACTTCCGGCGTCAGGCCGAGCGCTTCGGGGCGCACTTCATCACCGACGACGTCACGCGTGTCGACTTCTCGGAGCGGCCGTTCCGGGTCTACGTCGGTGACGTCGTGCACCGTGCGAACGCCGTGATCGTCGCGACCGGAGCAAGCGCGCGGCAGCTCGGGCTCCCGTCCGAGCAGACGCTGCAGGGCCGCGGCGTCTCGTACTGCGCGACCTGCGACGGGGCATTCTTCCGCGACAAGGTCGTGGTCGTCGTCGGCGGCGGCGACTCGGCGATGGAGGAGGCGACCTTCCTCAGCCGCTTCGCGGGCAAGGTGATCATCGTCCACCGGCGATCCGAGTTCCGCGCGTCTCCGATCATGGTCGACCGCGCCCACGCGAACGAGAAGGTCGAGTTCGTGCTCGACTCGCGTCGTGGAGGAGGTGCTCGGCAGCGACCAGGGGCACGTTACGGGCGTCCGCGTCCGCAATGTAGAGACGGGCGAGACGAGCGAGCTCGCCGCGGACGGGATCTTCGTCGCGATCGGGCACGACCCGACGACGGCGCTCTTCCTCGACTGGATCGACCACGACGACCAGGGGTACCTCGTCACCGAGCCTCGCTCGACGCGGACGAACATCCCCGGCGTGTTCGCGGCCGGCGACGTGCAGGATCACACGTATCGCCAGGCGGTGACGGCCGCCGGCTCGGGGACGATGGCCGCGCTCGACGCACAGCGGTTCCTCGAGGACCAGCAGCATCAGGAGGCGCAAGGCCCCGTGTCCGAGCCCTCCGAGATCGCTGCCACCTCCGCTTAGAGCGCGGACCGCCCAGACTCCGACCGTCCTCGGCGCTACTGTCGCCGACTGTGGACCCGCGGTGGATCGACCTCGTCGACCCGACGCCCGAGGAGCTGCTCGCTTCCCTCCCTGCGCAGGTCGACCCCGAGGTGGTCGAAGTGCTCGCGGCGCGCCCGGGGGAGGATGTCGCCGTCCGGCCGGTGATCGAGAGCCACGGCGCATACGTCTTCGGGCTGTTCGTGGCCGCGCGCCCGCTGACGGACGAGAACCGCCTCGACTACCTCGAGGTCGGGCTGGTCGCGACCACGTCCCTCGTCGTCTCCGTGCGCAAGAGCCCCGTCGGCGGCGGCGATCCGTTCGATCTCTCGGGCCTCGGGCCGGCAAGCGACGAAGGAGCGCCTGCCGGCATCCTTGTCCACCGGCTCGTCGACGACATCGCCGACAGCTATGTGTCCTCGTTGGACGAGGTGTACGGGGAGATCGAGGAGCTCGAGGACGGGATCGACGATTGGCCGTCGAGCGAGGTGCGGCAGCGCATCTCCGCCCTCCGCCACGAGCTCCTGCACAGCCGGAAGATGGTGTCCGCGACGCGTGCCGCCGTCAGGCGCATCGTGGACGGCCGGGTCGAGGTCGGCGACCACGCGCTCTTCCCAACGGACGTCGAGCTGCTCTTCATGGACACGACCGAGGCGCTCGTGCGGGTCGCCGAGGAGCTCGACATCGCGCGCGAGCTCCTCGGCGGCGTCCGCGACCACCACCAGTTGAAGGTCGCGGAGAGCCAGGGCGAGGTCGCCAAGAAGCTAACGGTGATCGCGTCCCTCGTCCTCGTACCGTCGCTCATCGTCGGCTACTACGGCCAGAACTTCGCCTCCGCATTCGACGAGCCGTACTGGTCGATCGGCGTCTCGAGTGCGCTCATCGTCTCGTCGACGATCGTCCAGCTCGCGCTCTACCGCTGGCGGCGCTGGATCTGACGACGTCTGCGCCGGCCGCCGCCAGCCGGCTCGACGGGCAGAGGTCCTCGAGCACACAGTCTTCGCAGCGCGGCCGGCGTGCGTCGCAGACGCGCCGGCCGTGCCAGATCAGCAGGTGCGGGAAGCGCGGCCAGTCCGCGCGCGGCACGATCTTCTGGAGGTCGCGCTCGATCTTGACCGGATCCTCCCGGCGCGTGAGCCCGAGTCGCTGGGAGAGGCGGCGGACGTGCGTGTCGACGACGATCCCCTGCGCGTGGCCGAGCTCGGACGCGACGACGTTCGCGGTCTTGCGCGCGACGCCGGGCAGGCGCATGAGCTCCTCCAGCGTCCCAGGGACGACGCCGTCGAACTCCTCGATCAGCACTCGCATGGTTCCCCGGATCGCCTTCGTCTTCTGGCGGAAGAAGCCGGTCGCGTAGATGTCCCGCTCCAGCTCCTCCTGCGGGACGGCGAGATAGTCCTCGGGCTTCCGGTACTTCTCGAACAGCCGCTCGGTCACCCGGTTCACATTCGTGTCCGTCGTCTGCGCCGAGAGCATCACGGACACCAGAAGCTCGAGATCGGAGCGGAACCTGAGCGCGATCTCCGCATCGGCGTGCTCCTCGGCGAGCCGCTCGATGATCGGCCCGATCCGCTCGCGTCGGCGCCCGAGCCCGCGCCGCCGCGCCTCGTGTACGTAGCTACGCGCCACGGCGCACGGCCTCGAAACGCGCGGTCGTCTCGTCCCCGTCGGGCGGCTCGAGCAGCTCGGCCAGGTACTCCTCGGTCGCCCCGCCGGCGCTCTGCATGGCCGACACGGCCGCCTCGACGTCGTACTCAGTGCGTCTGAGCTCGACTCCCGGTCCCAACAGCGCCCAGTACGCGCCCGGCGGCCGCTCGAACGGGATCCCGACGCTGCCGGCGTTGACGACTCGCCGCCCGTCCGGGAGGCGGCGGTCGAACTGCACATGTGTATGACCGACGACGAGAAGTTCCGCCTCGACGTCCCCGAGCAGGGCGGCCAGGTCATCGTCCGGCGTCGAGCGCGTGTAGATCGGGTCGTCCGCCGTCGGCGTCGCGTGGCAAAAGAGCGCCCGGCCGATACCGTCGATCTCGAGTGCGACGGTGAGTGGCCACGATGCGACCGCGGCCAGCCGAGCCTCGCCGAGGCGATCGCGGTACGCGCCCCAGTCGGTCCCGTACTCGTCGGTCCCGTGCAGGACCATGCGATCGGCGTTCCCACGCACGTACCGGACGTCGCGCACGTCTGCGAGACGGTCGAACACCGCGACGGGTGAAGGCCCGACGACGAGGTCGCCGCCGCAGACCACCACGTCCACGCCTTCGCTCGCGACCTCGCCGAGCACCGCGTCGAGAGCCGACAGGTTGCCCTCGACGTCGTACAGCGCCGCGACCCTACGTGCCACGCTGGCTCTCGAAGAACCGCGTCGTCTCCTCCGAGCTCGGCGGCTCGAGCAGCTGGTTCAGCTGCGCCTCGGGCCTCGGCGCTCCTTTCGCTTTCATCAGCGCGATCGCAGCCTCGACGTCGTACTCCGTGTGCCGCAGCTCGACCTCCGGCCCGAGAACCGCCCAGAACGCGCCGCGGCGCCCTTCGTACGGCATGCCCACGCTGCCGCCGTTCACGATCCGCAGCCCGCTCGGCAGGCGACGGTCGAACTGCATGTGCGTGTGGCCGACGACGAGGAGGTCGGCGTCGACGTCGCCCAGGAGCGCCGCAACGTCCTCGTCCGGCGTGATCCGCGTGAAGATGGGCTCGTCCGCAGTCGGGACAGCGTGGCAGACGAGCGTCCGGCCGAGCCCGTCGATCTCCAACTCGTGCGTCAGCGGCCAGGACGTGACGGCCGTCGAGCCTTGCGGCGCCCATGCGCTCGCGCTCGGCGTCCCAGTCCTCGCCGAACTCGTCGGTTCCCTCGAGCACGAAGCGGTCGGCGTTCCCGCGGACGATCCGGACGTCGGGCAGGCTCGCCAGGCGATCGAAGACCTCCGCGGGAAAGGTGCCGCCGATTACGTCGCCGGCGACGAGGACGGCGTCGACGCCCGCTCGGTCGACGTCGGCGAGGACGGCCTCGAGCGCAGGCATGTTGCCGTGGATGTCGCTCAGAACCGCGACGCTCACAGCCGTGAGGCTACCGCCCGCCCCGACCAACCCAACGGCCCAACGACCCCCAGGGGCACTCCCGTGTCCCTACACGCACGCTACCGGCGTTGCGCTCGCGCGTGTGTGGCGGATCTGTGCCAATACGTGGGCGGCGCACGACCCGTCGCTATCCGCCACGCTTCTCCGCGAAGTATGCGGTCGCCGACTCGGCACGCGCCGTGCCCCGGACCGGGTCTTGGAAGATCTCGAGCACGGAGGGAAAGCCCGAGCTCGCGAGCGATTCGAGGGCGGCGTCCACCGCGTACGGCGTCCGTCTCAGCGCGACGTCCGGCCCGAGCAGCGCCCAGAACGCGCCGTGCTCGCCCTGATACGGCAGCCCGACGCTCCCGGCGTTCACGAGCGTCGGCCCGCCGGAAAGCTGACGGACGTACTGGACGTGCGTGTGCCCGCCGACGACGACGCGCGCGTCGACGGCGCCCAGTGCCTTCCTGGCGTCCGTCTCCGGCGTCGAGCGAGTCAGGTTCTCGGTGTCGGAACGCGGCGTCGCATGGCAGAAGACGACGCTGCCGAGCCCGTCGAGCTCGAGCTCGACCCTCGCCGGCCACCCCGCGACGAAGTCGAGCTCGCCGGCAGTCAGTTGGTCGCGGCACCACGCCGAGCTCTCGTCGGACGCGGTGAGGACGTCGCGCTCGCAGTTCCCGGAGACGAACACGGCGTCCCGGCGGCGGAGCGCGTCGAGGCACTCCGACTGAAACGGCCCCCAGAGCACGTCCCCTCCGACCACGATCCGCTGGACGCCCTCGCTCTCGACCTCCGCGAGAACCGCCTCGAGCGCCGGCAGATTCCCGTGGATGTCGTAGAGCGCCGCGACGCGCACGCCGTCGAGGCTAGCCGTATCCAGCGAAAGGCAGTCTCGGCCCTGCGCAGACGAGGTCGAGCGCCGGACAGTCGGCACACGTGAGCTCCGACGGGCGCGGCGGGAACGCACCGGCGCGGATACGCGCGATCGCCTCCGAGAGCTCGGCCTCGAGCGCAGGCGTGTCCGCCGCCGTGAGCGTGGTCGAGACCGGCGCGTCGGGACGCTCGAGGAACTGGTACACGACCTCGACCTCGTCCGCGCCGTCGCGCAGGCACGCGAGCGCGTACACGAGCCGCTGCACGCGGTACTCCGTCTCGACCACCTCGGCAGGCTCGGCGCCTTCGAGGACGTTGCTCTTGTAGTCGAGAACGAGTGCCTTCCCAGCACTGCGCCAGAGGACGTCGAGCCGGCCGTGCAGGAGGACGCCGTCGTGCTCGAACGCGAACGGCCTCTCCGGCTGCGCCCCCTCGAGCCCCGCGATGCGGCGCGCAAGCTCCGACGCGCAGTACGCGTCGACGAGCTCGGCGATCCGGTCGAGCTCGGCCTCGCTCGCGGTCGGGTACCAGGCACGCACGGCCTCGTCGAGCGCCGCACGGTCCTGCGGCGCTGGCTCGGTCAGCGGAATCTCCTCGAGCAGTCGATGCACCGCGTCCCCGATCTCATTTCCGGCGAGACCGCTCGGCTCGGACGTCGAGCGTGAGTCGCCGTTCCGTTGCGGCGCGACCGGCCGCAGCCCGAGCACGCGCTCGGCGAAGTAGCGATACGGGCAGCGCTCGAAGAGCGAGAGCGCGCTGTACGACAGGCGCCGGACGTCGTGCAGCGGCGGCTCGGGGATCGGCTGCAGGGAGGGCAGCTCGAGCCCCATGGGCAGCCGGCCCGTCGGCAGGTCGCCGAAGAGCGCGAGCTGCGCCGGGCCCTCCTCGACCGGCGACGAAATCGGCTCCGGCGCCTCGTCAGGCGTTTCCACAGCCCGATCGACGCGGAGCAGGAAGCGCGCTTCCCCCCGCTCGAGCTCGCGCGGCTCCGTCCCTGAGGATGTGACGTCCTCGCCCGCCTCGAGTCGATCGAGCACCCACCCGATCGGGGTCTCGCGGTCGCTCGCACGCCCCGCGTCGATCGCGCCGGAAACGACGAGCCGGTCGATAGCGCGGGTCATCGCGACGTAGTAGAGGCGCAGACGCTCGGCGTGCTCCTGCCGCTTCTCCTCCTCGCGCACCGCCTCGAACCCGAATACCGGCCGGCGGTCGCCACGCGTCGGGTGCACCATGCGGAACCCGAACCGACCGTCCGAGAGCGCGACGATCTCGTCGCCGCTCCGCGGCCCGCCGATGTCCCGCCCTGCGTCGGCCACGATCACGACCTTGAACTCGAGCCCCTTCGCCGCGTGGATCGTGAGCAGGCGGACGGCATCCGCCCCCTCCTCCTCGGCGACTGCCTCGAGCTCCTTCGCCCCGAGCGCGTCCTGCTCCCGGACGAAGCGGACGAAGCCCGCGAGGTCGCGTCCGCGGATCGCCTCGTACTGCCGCGCGAGGCGCCCGAGCTTGCGCAGGTTCGCAAATCGGCGCGTGCCGTCCCAGCGCGCGAGCACCGCGAGGTCGTAGTCGTGCTCGGCGAGGACCTGCTCGCAGAGTCGCTCGAGACCGACACGAGACGAGGCGCGCACGAGCCGCTCGTAGCGCTGCCGGAATGCGCGCAGCAGCCGCTCGTCTGCCTCCATGAGACCCTCCTCGATGCCCTTCTCGAGCGCTGTGAACAGCGGCCGACGCTGCGCGTTCCGCCGGATGAGCACGAGCGTGTCGTTGGAGACGCCGACGAACGGCGACGCGAGGACGGTCGCGAGCGCGACGTCGTCGTAGCGGTTGTGCAGCAGCCGCAGGTACGCGAGCAGGTCGACGACCTGCTGCTGGCCGAAGTAGCCGCGCCCTGTCGCCCGGTACGTCGGGAGCTGCTCGCGGCGAAGCGCCTCCTCATAGCGCTCGGCGTCCGTCCCGGCGGCGAAGAGGACGACGATCTCGCCCGGGAGCGCCTCCCCCGAATCGACGAGCTCGCGCACGCGTGCTGCGATCGCGCGCGCCTCTCCGGTGCGCCAGTGCTCCGGGGCGTCGCGGTAGCTCGACTTGTCCGTGACGAGGAGCTCCACCGGGTGGCCGAACACCGGGTCGGCGAACTCGGCCGACGCCGCGAGCGGCTGGTACTCCTCCCCGAAGGCGCCAGCGAAGAGGTAGTTCACGGCCGCGAGCACCTGCGGCCTCGAGCGATAGTTGCTGCGGAGCGTCAGGAGCTGCGACGCCCGCTCGCGGCGCTCCCGGAAGACCTCGACGTCCGCGTGCCGGAAGCCGTAGATCGACTGAAACTCGTCGCCGACCGTGAAGACCTCCGTCTCCTCGGGGTGCGAGACGAGGTCGACGAGCTCGCACTGCAGCCGGTTCGTGTCCTGGAACTCGTCCACCATCACCATGCGGAAGCGCAGCCTGATTGCGTCGCGCACGGCCTCGCTGTCACGGAGAAGATCGCGCGCTGTGAGCTGGAGATCCTCGAAGTCGACGGCAGACTCGCGCCGCTTGGCGGCCGCGTACTCCGCCGCGAAGCGCTCGAGCAGCTCCTGGAGGAGTGCGCGGTCATGCGCCGCGAGCTCCTCGAGCGCCGCGCGCTCGACTGCTTGCCGCGCGTGCTCGTACGACGCGGCGCGGGAGCCACGGCACTGCAGCGCGGAGAGGTCGACGACCCGCTCCGGGGCCGCGGCCTCGCCCACGCTCCGCATCGCCTCCTCCGCTGCGCGCCGCTGGTTCGCCGTCGCCGACGGGTCGCCGGCGAGCGCGGCGGCCTCCGCACGGAAGCTCGCAATCGCCTCTCCGAGCGCCGGGCGCTCTCCGAGCTCGAGCACGAGGTCGCGCCCCGCCGAGCGCAACGTCTCGTAGACACCGGTGAGCATGCGCCGGAGCCCGTCCGCTCGGTACGTCGCGAGCAGGCGCAGCCGCTCCTCCTCGGCTGTTCCCGCTCCGGCACCGGCAAAGCCGGCACCTCCGCTCTCGGGCGGCTCCGTCGAGCCTACGCCTGTTCCCGCTCCGGCACCGGCAAAGCCGGCACCTCCGCTCTCGGGCGGCTCCGTCGAGCCTACGCCGCCGGAGCAGAACTCCGCGAGCGCACGCTCGAACGCCTCGCCGCGGAGCACCGCTGCGCCAGAGTCCTCGAGCTCGCGGAAGCGCGGGTCGAGGCCGACCGCAAACGGGTGCGCCTTCAGCAGCCGGTTGCAGAAGCCGTGGATGGTCGATATCCACGCCGCGTCGAGCTCGCGAGCGAGGTCGTGCCGCCCACGCTGGATGAGCGCCGCCCGGATCCTCGAGCGGAGCTCGCCCGCGGCCTTGCGCGTGTACGTGATGACGAGGATCGACTCGATGTCGAGGCCGCGCTCGCAGACCGCTCGCACGTAGCGCTCCACGAGCACGGACGTCTTGCCGGTGCCCGCGCCCGCGGACACGAACACGG
The DNA here is from genome assembly GCA_963765175.1 of uncultured Actinomycetes bacterium. Taxonomy (GTDB): domain Bacteria; phylum Actinomycetota; class Thermoleophilia; order Gaiellales; family Gaiellaceae; genus GMQP-bins7. Next base: position 74,819 of record CAVXUY010000010.1, on the reverse strand, counting down.
TTCCGGTCGCCTCGACGGCCGCGAGCTGCTCGTCGTTCAGACCGCTCCTGGTCTCGAGAACGGTCATGCGCGCGGCACTCGGCAGATCGGCCAGAGGTCACACCACGCAGGGCATCCGTCGCCCTTCGGATCGTGCTTCACATCCCCAGCCCGGATCCGCTGTGCGTTCGTCGCGGCGCGCTCACGGGCGTTCTCGACCTGCGCCCAGAACTCGTCCTCTTCGAGGTAGTCGTTCTTCTCGAACCCCGGGAGATCCTCGCGAGCCGACTCGCGCAGCATCCCGCGTGTCGCCCGCCGTCCGGAGAGCGCGCGGTACACGCCGCCGAGCGGCTCGACTCCGACGAGGTCACGCAGCGCAAGCACGTAGAGCGGGATCTGCAGGCGCAGCTCGCGGTCGATGTCGCGCGCGGAGTGAGCGCCCTTGCCCGACTTGTAGTCCTGCACGATCCCGCGCGCGCTCCACGGGTCGACGTCGATCCGGTCGATCTTTCCCGAGAGCCGGATCCCGCCCGGGAGCTCGAGCCCACGCTGCAGCTCCGGCGCTGCGCGCTCGGAGCCGAACGCGACCTCGAGCCGGCGCGGGACGAAGGTCATTTCCGACGCCGCCTCGTCCCGCACGAAGCCGTCGAGGTCGGCGATGAGCGTCTGGCGAAGCTCGGCGGCCTGGAGCGGCGTCAGGTCGAGGCGCACTCCGGACTCGAGCGCGTCGTCGAGGCAGCGGCGGACAAGGGCAAGGGCTGCGTCCAGATTCTCCGGGGTCACGCGCTCTGCGTCGAGCTCGCGAGGAGCCGCCGCGTAGAACCGGTTCAGCGCCGTATGCACGACCTGGCCCCGGAGCATCGCGTCCGGCTCCGCGTCGATCGTCTTCGGATCGATCACGCGCTCGACGAGCCACGCGGACGAGCAGTCGGCGAAGCGCTCGAGCTCGGTCGCGGAGAAGGTAGTCCTGTTCGACATCGGCTCGACGACGGCGGGGTTCGCCAGCGCTGTGCGCCGGTCGAACGCAGCACGCGCGCGGTCGAACCGACGTGACCAGCCGTTGGCGGCGGCCAGCGCCGCGGCGGCGCCTTCGTCGTCGGCTGCGAGACGAGCGACGGCGCGGAGGCGCTCCCGCTCGCTCGGCGCGGCTTCGAGGGGCCAGGTGAGGCTGGACAGCGGGCGCCGTCGCGTCGCGCGGCCGACGTCGTCCCGGGCGAAGAGCGCGCGCACGTCGTCCCAGAACGGGCTCGGCTCGCGCGGTGCGCCTTCGTCGCTCGCCGCCTCTCGCACGAGCACGAGCCGCCGGGTCGCACGCGTGCACGCGGTGTAGAAGAGATAGCGGTCACGGGCCACGGAGTCCGTCCGTTCCAGTCGCGATCCGAGCGCGCGGCGCGCGTCGTCGTCGAGCAGCGGAGAGGGGCGATCCCGCCGCGGCAGGCCGCCCTCCTCGAGGCCGAGCAGGACGACGGCGTCGAACGTCCGCGTCCGTGCCCGCGCATAGTCGAGCACCGCCACGCGGCCGGCCTCTCCCTGTGCCGTCGGTCGCACCGTCGCGCGCTCGAGCGCGGCCACCACGTCCTCGCGGACAAGCGGCGTTCCCTCGCGGCGCTCGAACGACTCGAGACCGTCGAGCGTCTCGCCTACGGCCTGGTACGCGCGCGCGTCCCCGCGCGCGTCGTCGGCGGTGGGCGGGGCGTCGAGCCCCCAGGCGTTGCGAACGAGCAGACGGAGCAGCGCACGCACTGACGCAGCCGGATGCTCGTGAGCCCGGAGCTCGGCGAGCGCCGGGATCGGCGCGCCACGCAGCTTCTCGGTCTCCTCCTCGACGCGAGCGGGGTCCACGACCGCGCGCCCTCGTAGGCGGCCCTCGACGTAGTCGACGGACCGGCGCTCGAGGCCGGAGAACGGAGAACGGAGGAAGGAGAACAGCTCGGCGCGGCCGCCACCAAGCCAGTCGAATCGGAGGAGCGCGAGAAGCGCACCCCCGAGGGACGTCTCGCCGAGCCGTGCCCGCTGCTCGATCGCGTACGGGATTCCAAGCGGGCCGAGCACGGTCTCGAGCGGCGCACGCCAGCGCTCGACCGACTCGCAGACGACGCCGATCCGCTCGGGCGGCGTGCCCGAGCGGACGAGCGCGAGGATCTCGGCGGCGACGAGCTCCGCAGTGCCGCGGACACCAGAACCCTCGAGGAAGTGCACCGAGCCGTCGAGCGGGATCTCCGGCGAGGGCGAGTCGGCGAAGAGCTCGCGCTCGATTCGTGTCAAGGAGGCTGCCACGGGTAGGTCGGTCGCGGGCGGCAGCTCCTCGATCGCGCCCTCGGCCAGCCCGGCGAGATCGCGGACGGTCCGCTCGAGCGCCGAGAACGCGGGACGACCCGGCTCGTATGGGATCGAGACCGTGACCTCGGTCCGCGCGCCCAGTGCCTCGACGAGCGCCCACTCGGCCGCGGTCAGGTCCTCGAAGCCGTACGCGAGCACCGGCGCGCCGTCCCAGGCTCCGAGTTCGCTCTGCAGCCGCTCGGCGGCGGCGCGTCGTAGGCCGTCGCGGTCCCACGCGCCGAGCCGGTCGAGCTCCTGTCGATACGCACGTGCGAGCCGACCGAGATCGCCCTCGACGTCATCCGGGTCGACGAGCGCGGACTCGAGCTCGCCGAGCGTGCCGAGCAGAACGTCCGCGAAGCCTCCAGATGTTGCCGAGGCCGAGAGCGCGTCGAGCTCTGCGCGCGAAACCACGCGGCGGGCGACGAGCGTCCGCTGCGCGTCGGTCAGGAGCTCGCGCCGACCAGGGTCACCGGCCGCAATGTGCTCGAAGAGATCGTCGAACGTGCCGATGCGGCCGGCGAGGAGCGCGGGCCGGCGCAGGAGCAGGTCGCGCTCGACCCGCTCGACGTCGGCACGGTTCGGGACGATCAGCCAGGGATCGCGGTCGAGCACGCCCAGAAAGCGCTCGAGGAGCAGGGCGACTTTGCCGGCATGCGCCGGCCCCACGACCAGCGAGAGGGCCATGCTTCATCGTAGTCCTGCCCTCCGACGCAATTTCGTACGCCCGGGAGCGGGTCCGTGCAAAGAGCGAGAAAAGGGGTCAGACCGCGCAGGCCTGACCCCCTCTTGGTGCTATGCGGCCGCCTTCGGCCGCCTGCCACGGCGCGCGACCGCGTGGCCGGGCATTTGGCCGGCGCAATCGTCGCAGAGATCGGCTTGCTTCGAGCCGCGCCTCGCATCCGTGTAGTTGAGGCGCATGATCGCGCCTTTCCCCTCGGCCACTTCCCGCGAGCATTTGTCGCACACGAGAATCGTCTTTCGCGCCACGATTTCCTCCTAGTGCCTCGATTACGAACTGAAATCGAAGCCTAGAAAAGATCGCCCGCCAAATGCAACTCCAATCTCTGTGTGTTTCTAGTCACGATCTGACACGTGAGCGGCGAGTACGATCGCGACATGAAGACGATCGTCGTGCTCGAAGGCGACCAGACCGGCCAGGAGCTTCTCGAAGAGGCATTGCGCGCGCTCGCCCCGGACGTGATCGGAGTCGAGCTCGAGTTCCCGCGCTTCGATCTCTCGCTCGAGTCGCGACGCGCGACGGAGAACGGCGTCGTGCACCAGGCCGCGGTCGCGGTGAAGGAGCACGGGTACGGTCTGAAGGCCGCGACGATCACGCCGGAGAAGGCCGGCGACGTCGGCTCTCCGAACCGCCTCCTGCGTGAGGAGATCGGCGGCAAGGTCATCGTCCGAACCGGCAGACGGATCCCAGGCGTCGTCCCGCTCGGAGGCGTGCACGCGCCGATCTCGGTCGTGCGCATGGCGGTCGGAGACGCGTACGGGGCGAAGGAATGGCGGGAGGGCGAAGGCGACCAGGAGGTCGCGTTCCGCACCGAGAGAATCGAGCGCGGGATCTGCCACGCCGTCGCCGAATTCTCGTTCCGCCAGGCGGGACGGATGGGTGCAAAGGTCTTCGGCGGCCCCAAGTACACCGTGAGCCCGATCTACGAGGGAATGCTGAAGGAGGAGATGGACGAGGCGGCCGCGCGCCACCCGGACATCCAGTACGAGCCGCAGCTCATCGACGCGACGTTCGCGCTGCTGATCTCCTCGAGCGGTGCTCCGATGGTCATTCCGGCGCTCAACCGCGACGGCGACATCCTCTCCGATCTCGTGCTCCCGCTCTTTGGATCGATCGCGGGCTCGGAGTCGCTGCTGGTCGCGTTCGGCGACGACTACGTGCCGAGCGCGCTCATCGCCGAAGCAGCGCACGGGACGGCGCCCGCGCTCGAGGGGAAGGACGTCGCGAACCCGATGGCCATGATCCTCGCCGGCGCGGCACTCCTCACCCACGCGGAGGAGGAAGAGCTTCAGGACGCGGGGCGCGCGATCCGCGAGGCGTGCCTGGAGGCCGTGGCCGAGGGCGTCCGCACCGCCGACCTCGGCGGCCACCACGGCACCAGCGCGTTCACGGACGAGGTCATCCGGCGAACGAAGACGAAGCTCGACATCTGGCGGTCGATGTAGCGAGGCACGAGGCCCGCGCGGCCAGGCGGGCGGCTTCATTCCACGCACTTCCGAGTTGCCTCCACGCACCCCCAGGGGCACTCCCGTGTCCCTGAAGACAGGCTATCGGCGACTCGCTCGCGCATGGGTGACGAGTTCGACACGACTTCGACAACGAAAGGAAGGACCGACGCCCCCGAGGCCGGCGACTCGGGAGTGACGACGCAAGGCGGCCTTCCCGCGACGCACACGCCGTGCCGCCGCTTAGAGTCACACCCGCATGCGAGTCGCAGTTCCGAGGGAGACTGCTCCCGGCGAGCATCGAGTCGCGCTCGTCCCCGAGACCGTTTCCAAGCTGCGGGATGACGGCTTCGCCATCCGGGTCGAGCGCGGAGCGGGCGCGGCAGCCGGATTCCCGGACGACGACTACGCCGACGCGGGCGCCGAGCTCATTGACGCGCAGGCGCTCCCGGGGGACGCCGAAGGAGTCGTCCGGGTCGCTCCGCCATCCCCCGACGACGTCGGCAAGCTCGCGTCCGGAACGGTCCTCATCGGCTTCCTGAACCCACTGGCCGACGCAGACGGCATCGCCCGCCTGCGCGAGCGGGGAGTCGTCGCGTTCGCGATGGAGTCGATCCCGCGCATCACCCGCGCGCAGCCGATGGACGCGCTCTCGTCCCAGGCCACCGTCTCCGGCTACAAGGCCGTCCTGCTCGCCGCCGACCGCGTCCCGAAGCTGTTCCCGATGCTCATGACCGCGGCCGGCACGATCGCTCCGGTGCGCGCACTCGTGATCGGCGCCGGCGTCGCCGGCCTGCAGGCGATCGCGACCGCGCGCCGGCTCGGCGCCGTCGTCTCGGCCTTCGACGTCCGCCCGGCGGTGCAGGAGCAGGTCGAGAGCCTCGGCGCTTCGTTCCTCGAGCTCGGCGTCAGGGCGGAGGAAACGGCTGGTGGCTATGCAGCGGAGCTCACACCCGAGCAGCAGGCGCAGCAGCAGGCCGCGCTCGAGGAGCGTATCCCAGACTTCGACGTCGTCGTCACCACCGCGGCCGTCCCCGGGCGGCCCGCGCCGAAGCTCATCCCGGCGTCGGCCGTCGAGCGCATGCGGCCGGGCTCCGTGGTGGTGGACGTCGCCGCCGAGACGGGAGGCAACTGCGAGCTGACGCGTCCCGGCGAGGTCGTCGACCACGGCGGGGTCACGATCGACGGCACGACGAACCTGCCCTCGCTGATGGCCTTCCATGCGAGCCAGCTCTACTCGCGCAACGTCGCGGCGCTGCTCCAGCACCTTGCTCCCGCCGGTGTATTGAGCCTCGACTGGGAGGACGAGATCACGGCCGGCGCCTGCGTCACGAGGGAGAAGACATGACTCCTCACGTTCCTGGCCGCCTTTGGCGGAGCCCGGCTCCGCCGGGCAGGAGCCAGAGGCGGCCAGGGACGTGAGCGAGCTTCCTCTTGTTGTCGAGCTGACGATCCTCGTCCTCGCCGCGTTCCTCGGCTTCGAGGTCATCGCGAAGGTGCCGACGATGCTGCACACGCCGCTCATGTCGGGCGCGAACTTCATCCACGGCATCGTGATCGTGGGCGCGATCCTCGTCCTCGGCGGCGCGGACGACACGTTCACGAAGGTCGTGGGCTTCGCGGCTCTCGTCCTCGCAACCGCGAACGTCGTCGGCGGCTGGTTCGTCACCGACCGGATGCTCGGGATGTTCAAGCGACGGCCGGAGCCGCGCCAGAAGAAGGACCAGCACGAGTGATCTCCGATCCCGACGTCCTCGGCCTCCTCTACCTCGTCACGATCGCCTGCTTCGTCGTATCGCTGAAGTTCCTCTCGTCGCCGAGGCACGCACGCAAGGGGAACTGGATCGGCGGCGCGGGAATGCTGGTCGCGATCGCGACGACGCTCCTGATCGAGGGGCTGGAGAACTGGGCGCTCATGGTCACCGGGCTGGTGGTCGGGAGCGTCGTCGGCGTCGTCGGCGCGCGAACCGTGCGCATGACGGCGATGCCGCAGATGGTCGCAATCTTCAACGGGCTCGGAGGCGGCGCGGCCGCGCTGGTCGCGCTCTCCGAATGGCATGTGGCCGCGGACCCGGTCTGGGACGAGACGACTTCGATCGTCCTCTCCGCGCTCATCGGCTCGATCTCGTTCGCGGGCTCGGTGGTCGCGTTCGCGAAGCTGCAGGAGCTCGTCAGCGGCCGGCCCATCGTCTTTCCCGCCCAGAACATCGTCAACATCGCGGTGCTCGTCGCGGCGTCGGCGCTCGGCGTCGCGGCCATCGCCGGAGTGGAGGAGCAGTGGATCCTCTACACCCTCGTCGCGCTCGCGCTGCTCTTCGGTGTCATGTTCGTGCTCCCCATCGGCGGCGCGGACATGCCCGTCGTGATCTCGCTCCTGAACGCGTTCACGGGCCTCGCCGCCTCGGCGACCGGCTTCGTCCTCGACTCGACCGTGCTCATCGTCTCGGGGATGCTCGTCGGCGCCGCCGGAACGCTGCTGACGCTGCTGATGGCGAAAGCGATGAACCGCTCGATCGCGAACGTCCTCTTCGGCGCGTTCGGGCGGGTGCAGACGGGTGCGGCCGCCGGCCGCGCGACCGACGACGGCCGAACGGTGCGCGCGACCACGCCCGAGGACGTCGCGGTACAGCTCTCCTTCGCGCGCAAGGTGATCGTCGCGCCGGGTTACGGGATGGCAGTCGCGCAGGCCCAGCACGACGTACGCCAGCTCGCGGACGTGCTCGAGGACCAGGGAGTCGAGGTCAAGTACGCGATCCACCCGGTCGCAGGCCGTATGCCGGGCCACATGAACGTCCTCCTCGCCGAGGCGAACGTCCCATATCCGCAGCTGTTCGAGATGGACGAGATCAACCCCGAGTTTCCCCAGACCGACGTCGTGCTCGTCATCGGTGCGAACGACGTCACGAACCCGGCCGCGCGCAGCGACCCGGGAAGCCCGATCTACGGGATGCCGATCCTCGACGTGGACAAGGCGGCGAGCATCGTCGTTCTCAAGCGCTCGATGAACCCGGGCTTCGCGGGCATCGACAACGAGCTCTACCTCGACCCGAAGACGACGATGCTCTTCGGCGACGCGAAGGAGTCGGTGCTGAAGCTCATCGCCGCGGTCAAGGCCGCCTGACGTTCAGGGGGTACGGCGACGCAGGGTCGCCGCGCCGAGGGCGAGCGAGAGCAGCGTCGCGCCGACGACGACTGCGACGTCGAACCAGAAGCGGGCGCCGAGTGGGTCGTCCGACGCCGCGCGCGCGAGCGCGTCGTACGCATACGTGAACGGCAGGAACGCCGAGATCCACCACAGCCAGTCGGCCATGTCCTCGCGGGGGACGAGCAGCCCGCAGAGGAGGATCTGCGGGACGATGAACGCCGGCATGAACTGCACCGCCTGGAACTCGGTCCGGGCGAACGCGCTCAAGAACAATCCGAGTGCCATTCCCAGCACGGCGTTCGCGACCGCGAGCGCCACGACGAGCGCCGTCGAGTGCCCCGACTCCAGGCCCAGCAGCCCGAAGCCGACGAGCGAGACGATCGTCGCCTGCACGGCGGCGAACGCGGCGAATGCGATCCCGTAACCGAGCAGCAGGTCGAGCTTCGCCAGCGGAAGCGTGAGCAGCCGCTCGAGCGTCCCAGTCGTGCGCTCCCGCAGCATCGTGATCGAGGTGACGAGGAACATGGAGATGAGCGGGAAAAGCCCGAGCAGCGGCACGCCGACGCGCTGGAAGACCTGCGGCTGGTCGACGAGCAGCTGATCGACGAGAAAGACCAGGACGCACGGGACGACGATCAGCAGCGCAAGCGTCCGCGGGTCGCGGCGGAGTTGCGCGAGGACGCGTGCGGCCGTTGCCACGGTCGCGCGACCGGGCATCAGCGGCCCTCCTGGACCAGTCGGAGGAACGCGTCGTCGAGATTGTCGGCACCCGTGCGCGCGAGGAGCTCCGGCGGCGACTCGTCTGCGAGGATCCGGCCCTGCCGGAGCAAGACGAGCCGGTCGCAGCGCTCGGCCTCGTCCATGACGTGGCTCGACACGAGCAGCGTCGTGCCGCCGGCGGCGAGCTCGCGGAAGAAGTCCCACAGGTCGCGCCGGAGCACCGGGTCGAGCCCGACCGTCGGCTCGTCGAGGAGCAGAAGCTCGGGCTGGTGCAGGAGCGCGGTCGCGAGCGAGACTCGCGCGATCTCGCCGCCGGACAGCGAGCCGCCGGGCTGTCCCGCGTGGTCCGCGAGCCCGACGCGCTCGAGCACCTCGTCGACTCGTGGGCGGCCGACCGAGACGATGCGCGCGAAGTACGTCAGGTTCTCGCGCACGGTGAGGTCGGTGTAGACCGCTGGAGCCTGCGTCACGTAACCGACGTGACGGCGCAGCTCCGCCGCACCGGCCGGCCGCCCGAGCACGGTGAGGTCGCCACCCTCGACGATCTGCACGCCGACGATGGAGCGAATGAGCGTCGTCTTGCCGCTCCCGCTGGGCCCGAGGAGCCCGGTGACCGAGCCCCGCTCGACGTCGAGATCGATTCCCGGGAGCACGTCGCGCCCGCCGCGCACGACATGCAGACCACGGATCGAGATGGCTGCTTCCTGCAAATTCATCACTTGATGAATTATCCTAGAGAATGTGGGATGGGCTCGTCAAGCAAAGGCCGCTCCCATTCGAGGCCGCACGCTCGCGATTCGCGGCCCGGCGCTTCGAGTGCCCGGGCATGACGGCGACCGCACGGCGCCGCAGTAGGGTGCGCGCGTGATCCCGGTCTTCCGTGCGGCGGACGTTCGGGCCGCCGTCTCCCCGCGGGAGGCGTACGACGCGGTGCGCGACGCTTTCGTCGCACACACGCGCGGCGAATGGTCGATGCCGGCAAAGGTCTACGTGACGAACTACCCGGCAGGAGACTTCCGCGCGATGCCCGCGCTCGGCGGCGGGCACGCGCTGCTCAAGTGGGTGACCTCGTTTCCTGGAAATCCCGCGCGCGGGCTCCCGACGGTGACGGGGCTCGTGTTGCTCTCGGACGCGGACGACGGACGCCTGCTCGCGGTGCTCGACGCGGGCGCTGTGACGGCGCTCCGTACCGCGGCGGCGGCGGTCATCGCGGCCGACACGCTCGCTCGCGAGGATGCCTCCTCGTGGGCGGTTGTCGGGGCCGGCGTGAACGGCGCCGAGACCGTGCGTATGTTCGGCGCCTTCGCCCGGACGCCGCTGGTGTGGGACGTGGACGAGGCGCGACGTCGCGCTGTCGCCGAGGAGCTCGGAGCGCAGGTCGCGCAAAGCGCGGAAGAAGCGCTCGCGTGCGACGTCGTCGCGACCGTGACGCCCGGCTACGCGGTGCTGTACGGCGACGGAGCGCTGCTACCGGGCCAGCACGTGTCGCTCATGGGCGCGGACGGCCCCGGAAAAGCGGAGGTCGCGCTCGAGGAGCTCTCGCGTGCCCGCCTCTTCTGCGACGACTGGGAGCAGGCAAGCCACGGCGGCGAGCTCGCCGCGGCCGTCGACGCGGGCAAGGTGACGCGCGACCAAGTCACGGACCTCGGAGCCGTGCTCATCGGCGCGGCCGAAGGACGTCGTGACGACCAGGAGGTGACCCTCTTCGACTCGACTGGGCTCGCAATCCAGGACCTCGCAGTCGCGAGGGCCGCCTTCGCGAACGCACAGGCGTCGGATCTCCCCGCGTTGCCGCTGGACTGAGCGCCGGCTGCCGCTCCCGGAGTCTTAACGGTACGAACAGCAAGCGCGATCAAGCGGCTGGCACCACGCAGCGAGACAATGGCCGCATGAGCGTGGCAACCGATACGTTCTCCCGCTTCGTCGACATCCTCGCCTCCACGCTCGACGACCACGAGGCAACGGGCGAGGCGTTGGCGTCGCGCGTCCACCTGTCCCGGCACCACTTCGACCGAGTCGTGGCGGGCGTCGCTGGGGAATCGCCCGTGGCTTTCCGCCGCCGAATCCTTCTCGAGCGAGCGGCGTACCGCCTGCTGGTGAGCGACGACACGATCATCGGGGTCGCTCTCGAAGCCGGCTACTCATCACACGAGGCGTTCACACGTGCGTTCAGTCGAGCGTACGGGCGAACACCGTCCGAGTGGCGTCGCCGTCCCGCACGGTTCCAGATCGAAGCACTCAGCCACATTCACTTCCATCCGCCGGGAGGCCTTCGCGTCCCGGCCCGACGAAAGGTCACTGCCATGGAGCTCCTGGACCGCATGGTCGAGCACCACATCTGGCTCGTAGGCGAGATGCTCGACCGAGCCGACCGGCTGTCAGACGACGTTCTGGACAAGACCATCGAGATCTCCGTCGAAGGAATCGACGATCGACCCACGCTCCGCTCGCAGCTTTCGCGGCTCGTAGGCCAGCTGGACCAGTGGAACGCAGCAGCCGACGGCCGAGCGTACGACTTCACGACAGAGGACGAGGCGACCGTCGGGCGTATGCGGGCCCGACTAGCCGACTGCGGGCCGGACTTCGTGACGCGTGTCGCCGAGGTCATCCGCGAGGACCGCCTTGATGAAACCTTCGTCGATGTTGTCTGCGACCCCCCGAGGGTCTTCACCTATGGCGGGATGATCGCTCACGTGCTCACCTTTGCGGCACACCGACGGACGCTCGTCTGCGGCGCCCTCGTTGATGCGGGGGTCGACGACCTCGGCGCCGGCGACCCGATGCATTGGGTGGCCGAGGCGGCCTGACCGCCACTGGGACGACGACCGGCGCCCGCCCACCGACGAGTTTCCGCCTCCTCGGCTTCTAGCCGGCTTCGATCTCGGCGAGCAGCGCCTGGACGCGACGGTCGATGTCGTCGCGCACGCGGCGCACCTCCTCGACGGGGGCGCCGGTCGGGTCGCCCACGCGCCAGTCCTCGTGACGGACGCCGTCCGGGATCGTGACCGCCCCCACGCTGCGACCCATTGTCACGGCGACATCCGCGGCTTCCAGAACCTCGGGAACGAGCGGTTTGGCGTACGCCTCCGAGAGGTCGACATTCTCCGACGCCGGGTCGAGGCGGCGCGGTTGCCATCCGGCAAGAGACTGGTTACCGCTCGTTCGACGAGAACAGCGCACGCGCCCGTTCGGTCTCATGCGACCAAGAGTCGCTGCGGCTCGAAGAGGTCGAGAAGCGGGTCGCGGTCTCCGAGGATTGCGCGCGCGATGAGCCTGCCGCACGCGAATCCGAGCACGTTTCCGTGTCCGGAGTAGCCCCCGGCGACCCACAGCCCGTCCTCGCCCGGAACACGCCCCACGACCGGGAGGAAGTCGAAGACCATCCCGAAGATCCCCGCCCACCGGTGCGCCACGGCGACGCGCCGACCGAGAAGCGACTCGACGAAGGACTCGAGCGCCTCCTGCACGACCGGCGTGGTCACCTCTTCGTCCGTGAACTCGTCCTGAAGCGAGACGTCGCGGAAGCCGCCCGCAACGATGCGTCCGTCAGACGCCTGATGCCAGTAGTCGAAGCCGTGGCGGCCGTAGTGCGGGATCTCGAAGAGCCGCTCGGGCACCGGCTCGGTCGCCAGCACCTGCCCGCGCGTCGGGACGATCAGCCCTTCGAGCTCGCCGAGGAGCCCGCTCGGGTACCCGTCCGTCGCGACCACGACGGTCTCCGCCTCCGTCTCCTCGCGCAAGCCGAGCCGCGCATGCTCGCGGATCTCGACACCGGCCTCCGCCGCGCGCGCCGCGAGCTCCCGCACCAGTCGAGCGGGCTGGAGCACTCCGTCGGGCGGATGGAAGATCGCGGCCGGATACAGGGCCGAGAGCGGCTGCGGGAGGTCGTCCCGCCACTCCACAACGAAGCCGTCCTCGCGCAGCGCCTCGTATTCAGCCTCGAGCTCTTCGCACTCCTCGTCGTCAGCCGCAAGGCGCAGGCTCCCGGTTCGCCGGAAGGCATCGCCGCCGGCGAACGCGAGCGCGTCGACGGAGTCCTCGGTCCAGCGCCAGAGCCCGGCCGCCGCGTCGCGCCCGATGGATTCGACCATGACCGGATACGGAGCCGCGCCGCCGCGGAGCGCGAAGCCGCCGTTGCGCCCGCTGGCGCCGCCCGCGATCTCGCGCGCCTCGTACAGGCGGACCAGCAAGCCCGCCTCCGCGAGTGCGAGCGCGCACGAGCAGCCCGTGATGCCGCCGCCGACGACCGCGACGTCGGGCGCGCCGTCGAGGCGGCGTGACGGCGGCGGATCGTGCGGCTCGGCGAGCCAGTACGACGTGCTCGGCACGGCACGCGATCCTAGCCCGGCGCCGAATTGAGCGTTTCTTGACAACCGACATACACTCTCCCGCTCATGCGCTCGACTCGGACGATTCGCCGCCAATCCACCCGGCTCGCGCTGATCGGAGCCCTCGGGTGCGGTCTCCTGCTCGCAAGCCCGGCCTCGGCTGCGCTTGAGGGAAAGAGCAGCGCGTCCGTCACGCCTCCGCGCGGGATTCCGGACCTGGCGTCGATGGCGCTCGCCCCGAGCGATCTCGGCCCGCAGGCGCGCGTGCAACGACAGGGCTATGTCAGGCCGAGTGAGGGCGTCATCGCGTCGTATGCGCGGCTGTACCGGCCGGGCACGGCCCGGGTCGCCGGGAAGCAGCTGCTGTTCCTCGAGAGCGACGTCGACCTGATGCGGAACGTCGCAGAGGCGAGGCAGTACATGACGTTCGCTCCGCTCGTGTTCGCCCTCCTCGATCCGGACGACCTCAGGAAGAGCTTCAGGCGGGACGGTCTCAAGGCAACGTACGTTCGGATCGGCATGCCCTCGAGAGTTCGCGCGGGTGAGCAGGCGCTCAGCGGCACGATCAAGATCGGGACGCGCGCCGGCGAGATTCGGTTCCTGGTCACGTTCGTGCGCGTCAACCGCGTGGTCGCGACCGTGGGCGCGATGGGCGTCCCGAGAGCGAAGCTCAGCGCCTCCCACGCGGGCATTCTGCTGCGAGCAGCCGCGCAGCGGATGCTCACCGGTCTCCGTCCGGTCGCAACATCGTTGCCCGCGATCTCGGGCACGGCAATGGTCGGTGGGACCCTCACGACCTCTCAGGGCTCGTGGAGGAACGCTCCCGGCAGCTTCGCGTACGGCTGGAGCCGCTGCGATGTCGGCTCGAACAGCACGGCCTGCGCACCGATCCCGGGCGCGACCGGGCCGACGTACACGCTCGTCGCGGGAGACCAGGGGTACACGATCCGCTCGCACGTGACTGCGACGAACCGTCACGGATCGGGCTCCACGACCTCCGACGCGACGCAGGGCGTCGCCCCCGGCCCGGGAGCGCCGACGAACAGCACGCCTCCGACCATCTCGGGGACGACGTCCGTCGGCCAGACGCTCACGGCCGACGTCGGTGCGTGGACGGGGGCCTCGACGTTCAGCTTCGCGTGGCGGCGCTGCGATGCGAGCGGTGCGACCTGCTCGGGCAACCCGGTCGCGACGTCTCAGACGTACGCGCTGACGACGGCCGACGCCGGATCGAGGATCAAGGTCACGGTGACGGCGACCAACGCAAGCGGCTGGGCGACGGCCGAGTCGGCGCTCACCGCGGTCGTATCACCCTAGACGGCGGCACGGTACACCCCGTCCTCGAGCGCGACCCTGCGCGCGAGCTCGAGCTCCATGAGCGCCGCCGACGCCTCGGCGGGGTCGACGCCGGCCGACCGCACGAGCTCGTCCGCGGTCAGCGCGGCGTCACGCAGGTGCTCGAGCAGCTTCGCAGCGGCCTCGCCGAGCGGCGCCAAATCGGGCTCGGCCGGCTCGATGCCGAAGCTTTCGAGCACGTCACCCGCGCTCGTGGCCGGGGTCGCGCCCAGCCGGAGGAGCGCGTTCGTCCCGGCTGAGAGCGCAGACGTGATCTCGCCCGGAACCGCGAGCACCTCGCGACCCTCCTCGAGTGCGAAATCCGCGGTGATGAGGGCGCCGCTCCGCTCGCGCGCCTCGACGACGACCGTCGCCTGGCAGAGCCCAGCGATGATCCGGTTGCGCGCCGGGAAGCGCCACGGGGCGGGCTCGACTCCGGGCTCGTACTCCGAGACGACAAGTCCGTGCTCGCAGATCTTGCGCGCGAGCTCCGCGTGCGCAGCCGGATAGTCGCGGTCGATGCCGCAGCCGAGGACGGCGATGGTCTCCCCCGCCTCGAGCGCTCCGCGGTGCGCCTCGCCGTCGATCCCGCGTGCCATCCCGCTGACCACGACCAGCCCACCCGCGGCGAGCTCGCGCCCGAGCGAACGCGCTACCGACCGGCCGTAGGCCGAGCACGACCGCGCTCCGACGACCGCGACCGCCGGACGCTCGAACAGCTCCTCGGCAGCGGACCCTCGCAGGAAGAGCCCCGGCGGCGGATCGTGGATCGCGCCGAGCAGACCGGGAAACGCCGGATCGCGCCGCCGCAGGCGCCGGATCTCGGTCACGACGCTGGCATCCGGTAGGAGAGGGCCTCGGCGACGTGCGCCGGCTCGACGTCGGCCGCACCTGCCAGTGCGGCGATCGTGCGCGCGACGCGCGCGACGCGCACCCGCCCGCGGCCCGAGAGCGGCAGGCGCTCGACGGCATTCGACAGGAGCTCTGAGGCCGCCTCGGTGCGCCGCGGCATCGCGGTGGCCAAGCGCCCGCGCGCAGCCTCGACGCGGGCCCGGACCGGCGCAGACTCCTCGCCTGGAGGCGCTGCGAGCTCGGCGGCACGCGGCCGCGGCATGGCGACCGCAAGGTCGAAGCGGTCGAGCAGGGCACGCGAGAGCTTCTCCCGATACGCCGCGAGCCGCTGCGGGCTGCACCGGCACTCGACCGCCGGATCGCCACGCGCGCCGCAGGGGCACATGTTCATCGTTCCCACGAGCTGGAAGCGGGCGGGGAAGAGCGCCGAGCCGCCAACGCGCGCCACGGCGACGACACCGTCCTCGAGCGGCTGCCGCAGCGCCTCGAGCACCGAGCGCGGGAACTCGGGCAGCTCGTCCAGCAGCAAGACGCCGCGATGCGCAAGCGAGACTTCGCCCGGGCGCGGGCCTGTGCCGCCACCGACGACGGCCGGCGCCGACGCTCCGTGGTGCGGTGCCCGGAACGGCGGGACCGTGATCAGCGGGCGGCTCGGAGGAAGCAGCCCGCAGACCGAATGGATGCGCGTCACCTCGAGCGACTCCTGACGACCGAGGGGCGGCAGGATCCCGGGCAGCCGGCGTGCGAGCATCGTCTTGCCCGTGCCGGGCGGCCCTTGGAGAAGGAGATTGTGCGATCCCGCCGCTGCTATCTCGAGCGCACGGCGAGCCCGCTCCTGCCCGCGTACCTCGGCCAGGTCCGACACGCTCGGCGACTCGAGCTCCTCGTCGGAGAGCGGGGCGAACGGCGGCGCGTCGATCTCGCCGCGGAGGTACGCGACCGCCTCCCCGAGGTGCTCGACCGGAATGGGCTCGACGCCCGCGAGCGCTGCTTCAGGCGCGGACTCGGCGGCGCAGACGACGCGCTCGAGACCGGCCAGCCGAGCGCCTTCCGCGACCGCGAGCGTTCCCGCGACCGGCCGGATGCGCCCGTCCAGCCCGAGCTCACCGACGGCCGAGTGCTGCGCGAGCCGCTCCGGCGGAAGCTGCCGCGTGGCGGCGAGCACGGCGAGCGAGATGGGAAGGTCGAAGCCCGAGCCCTCCTTGCGCAGCGCGGCCGGAGCCAGGTTCACCGTGATCCGCCGGTTCAGCGGCCACTCGAGCGCGGCCGACAGGACGCCGCTCCGAACCCGGTGCTTCGCTTCCTGGCACGCGCGGTCGGCCATTCCCACGATCGCGAACCCGGGCACGCCGAGCTGCAGGTGCGCCTCGACCTCGACCTTCCGGGGCTCGAGGCCCACGAGCGCGTGGGTCACCGCGCGAGCGAGCACCCTCTCGAGGCTACGGCGGCTCGAGGCGGTCGGAGTCGAAACTTCGAACCGAGGGCGTTACGACTTCTGCGCGACCAGGATCGACTCGAAGTACTCGCCCGCCCGTCGCCCCGTGCGCCGGTTGACGTGTCTCTCCAGGCGCTCGACGAGTCGGAGCCCGCTTCGCTCGAGGATCTCCGGGTACAGCTCCCGGCGGTCGTTCACGACGACCAGCACGGGGGCGCCGGGCCCGAGCGACTCGGCGCAGCGACGAAAGACGCCGGAGATCCCCGACACGTACTCCTCGACCGCCGCCCTGCTCGTCCCGCGCGCTGCGGCGCCGAGCTCGCGCTCGCGGCGGTCGTCGAGCCCGAGAAGCTCGTACGCGTACCGGTGCTGCTCGTGGTAATCGATGAGGCCCGGATAGGGCGGGGACGTGAGAACCGCATCGAACTGGCCCGGGAGCGCGACGTTGCGCGCATCGCCGTGGACGACCTCGGCCGCCCGTTTCCGGTCGCGCACGCGCTGGAACGCCTTGATGCGGTCGAGCGTGTCGAGCAGGTAGCGGCCCAGGAACTTGTCGGCCTCCTCCACCGGGCGGCACGTGCGGCGGTGCTTGTGGCACCAGTACGGCGCGCGCTGAGGCGCCTGCGGGAACTCGAGGTCGAAGTGAGTCGTACGCCGCGCCGAGCGGGCCGCGCGCGCGAGCACGACTCGGAGGACGTCGGCGTGCTCGTACTCCTCGAGCAGCGTGCGAAAGTGGAGGAGCTCGGCGGCGGCCCGCGGCGCGTACCACTCGGCGAGGTAGCCTCGCGGCCGGTCGGCGGAGCGCCCGCGGTGCGAGAGGGCGTCGCGCAGCTCCTTCTCGAGCGCGAAGGCGTCGTAACGCGCGGTCTTCACGCGCATCAGAAGGCAGTTGAACGCGGCGACGTCGACGCCGACGGCGTCGTAGCCCGATTCGAGCGACTGCACGAGGGTCGTCCCGGAGCCCGCGAAGGGGTCGAGCACGCGACCGCCGCGCCGCACGTAACGGCCGAGCAGCGCGTCGACGAGCTGGGGGATGAACTTGCCGAGGTAGGGGTGCAGCCGATGCACGTGCTTCGTCCGCTCGCGCTCCGGCAGCTCCTTCTCGGACCACGACAGGTGGAGGTCGCCGGACGAGAGCTCGTCGTAGAGGGCAGCCTGCGTCGGAGCCACGGTGCGGAGTTCGGACCGCGCGGCCGGGCTCCTCTAATCGAGCGGCACCCTCTCGACGCGCCGCCCCTGCACGGCCACCGCCTCGAGCACGACCTCGAGCCCCGCGACCTCCGGATGCGCCGCAAGCCATGCGGTCGCCCCGACGCGGACGCGCCGTTTCTTCTCGGCGTCGACCATCTCGAGCGGATGCCCGAAAGCTGCGCCGCCTTTCTCCTTCACCTCGGCCACCACCACCCGCCGGCCGCGCCGCAGGACGAGATCGAGCTCGTAGCCGGCGACTCGCGCGTTCGCGTCGAGCAACCGATACCCGCGCAGTCGGTAATGAAGCAGCGCGCGGCGCTCGCCGCGATTCACGCAGCCGCGTCTTCGTAACAGCGCGCCTGGAACGACCGGCGGTGGACGTCGGACGGCCCGAACGCCCGCACCGCCGCCGAATGCGCGGGCGTGATGTAGCCGACGTGCGACATGAACCCGTAGCGCGGGTACAGCGCGTCGAGCCGCCGCATCACGCGGTCGCGCACGACCTTCGCGACGATCGACGCGGCCGCGATCGCGGCGCTCCGGCAGTCGCCGTCGACGATCGCCCGGTGCGGAGGAGCGCTCGGACCGAGCCGGAAGCCGTCGACGAGACACGCCTCGGCCGGTGGATGCAGATCGGCGAGCACGGCGCGGAGGCACGCGAGGTTCGAGCGGTGAAGCCCGGAGCGGTCGATCTCACCGTGGGACACGAAGCGCACGCTGATCTGGCTCGCGCAGCCGACGACCCCATGGAAGAGCGCCTCGCGCTCCTCGTGCGTGAGCTGCTTCGAGTCGTTCAACAGCGACAGCGGACGCACGCGATGCTCGCGGAGACGCTCGTAGTCGAGCAGCACACCGGCGACCACCAGAGGGCCCGCGAGAGACCCGCGCCCGGCCTCGTCCGCGCCCGCGACGTAGCGGACACCGAGCTTCCGATCGTGTGCGAGGAGCCGCTGGCCGGAGGAGCGAGAGCTCATTTCGGGACGGTCGCTCGTCGCGAGCCGGATGATGGACGCCGCGAGGCAAGGACGCAGGGAGCGCCCATACTCGACGTATGGGCGCGACTGAGGACGCAGCGTCGTAGCGTCCAGCGCCGGATCGCGGCATCGGCGACTGTTCCGAAAGGAGCTCGACCCACCGGTCGAGGATAGACGCTGGATCGGCGAGGCAGCGAGATCGCCCGCCCGGGGCGCGAGCCGGCCGCTCGAGGGTGCCTCCGGGGTGCGGCGGCGAGGCTTGAAGCCTCGGGGCCGCACCCCGGAGGCGAAGCGCACGCCTGCTGGGAAGCCGTTTTGCGGCTTCCCAGCAGGCGGAAGCGGCCTCGACGCGCCGGATAGTGCGTCCGGGCGCGCGAGGTTGCGGCCTCGCCGATCTAGCTCTGTCGGAGCTCGCGGACGCGCGCCTTCTTCCCCACTCTCTTGCGCAAGTAGTAGAGCTTTGCGCGTCGCACGTCGCCGATCGAGACCACCTCGAGCTTCTCGATCTTCGGCGAGTGAAGGGGGAAGGTGCGCTCGACGCCGACGCCGAACGACTGCTTGCGGACGGTGAAGGTCTCGCGGAAGGCGGAGCCCTGCCGCTTGATCACGATGCCCTCGAACACCTGGATGCGCTGGCGCTGACCCTCGATGACCTTGAAGTGGACCCGCACGGTGTCGCCCGCCTTGAACTGAGGCAGGTCCGTGCGCATGTTGCGCTGCTCGAGGCTCTCGATCGTCGCGTTCATCGGAAGGAGCGGCCGGCGGCCGGGCGAGAATGCTAGCGGATGGAGCCTCGACGAGGCGGCGTTCGAAGGCCGCTCGAGCGGCTAGTGGAAGGAGATGCGGTTCGGGGGCCAGTAGATCATGAAGACCGGGCCGATCAGGTTCTCCTTCGGCACCGAGCCCCACTCCCGGGAGTCGCACGAGTGCGGGCGATTGTCGCCCATCACGAAGTAGTGGCCCTCCGGCACGTCATAGGTCGACGGCTCGGCCGTACCTCGGCGATCGTCCTCGAGATACGGCTCGTCCAGCCGCTGCCCGTCGATGTAGACGTACGGGACTCCTCGCTGGAGCCTGATCTGCACCGTTTCGCCGGGAAGCCCGATGATCCGTTTCACGAACGTCCCGCCCGGCGGGCACTGCTCCGCCGCGGCCGGCGGCGTCTCGAAGACGACCTCGTCACCGCGTTTCGGGTCGGTGAACCGGTAGATGAAGCGGTTCGCGAGCACTCGGTCCGAGAACCGGCCCTCGCAGAGGGCGGTCGGGCGGGCGCAGTGGAGCGTCGGCTCCATCGAGGGCGTCGGGATCCGGTACGGGTTCACGACCCAGGCCTTGATCGCGAGCACGATCGCGACCGCGACCGCGATCGTGACGAGCCAGTCGACCACGATCCGCACCGGCCGCGGCAACCGCCCCGTTACGCGGTCGAGCGGGTGGTGCCGCGCGTGCCTCGGCTCGGTTGCCTCCCAGGAGAAGGGTGGCGCGGGCGGCGGAACCGGCTTCGGCGCGTCAGGCACGTCCTCCATCGGGCGGGCCAGAGGCTAGAAGAACGAGATCCGGTTCGGCGGCCAGTAGGTCATGAAGACCGGCCCGATCAGGTTCTCCTTGGGCACCGAGCCCCAGACCCGCGAGTCGCACGACTGCGAGCGGTTGTCGCCCATCACGAAGTAGTTGCCCTGCGGAACGCGGAAGCGCTCCTCCGGCCCGATGTCGCGGCGGTCCGGCTCGATGTACGGCTCCTGGAGCG
The DNA here is from genome assembly GCA_963765175.1 of uncultured Actinomycetes bacterium. Lineage (GTDB taxonomy): Bacteria > Actinomycetota > Thermoleophilia > Gaiellales > Gaiellaceae > GMQP-bins7. The sequence continues at coordinate 54,607 of CAVXUY010000010.1, read as the reverse complement.
GGCGGCCGTCGATGTAGACGTAGGCGGAGCCGCGTCGCAGCCTGATCTGCACCGTCTCGCCTGGGAGCCCGATGATGCGCTTCACGAACGTCCCTCCCGCCCCGCACTTCGCGCGCGCCTGCGGCGGGGTCTCGAAGACGACCACGTCGCCGCGCCCGGGGTCGGTGAAGCGGTAGATGAAGCGGTTCGCGAGCACCCGGTCGGAGAACCGCGACTCGCAGCCCGCAGCCGGGCGCGCGCAGTGCAGGGTCGACTCCATCGACGACGAGGGGATCCGGTACGGGTTGACGACCCAGGCCTTGATCGCGAGCACGATCGCGACCGCGCCGACGATCGTGACGACCCAGTCGACCACGATCCGGACCCGCCGCGGGAGCCTGCCGGTGACGCGGTCCAGCGGATGGTGGAACTCGTGCTTCTCCTCCTCGGGGATCGGGAAGGAGAAAGGAGGTGCGGGAGGCGCGATTCGCGGCGCCTCGGTGCGCTCGGCGACGGGCCACGAGAAGGGCGGAGCCGCCTGCCGGCGGCCGTCGAGCTCCGGCTCGGTCGTCGCCTCCGCCCCGGCCACGCGGTCTCGCTCCTCGAGACCGCTCATGAGCATGTCCTTAGCTCATGAGCGGGGAGGGGTGTGGGGAACCGGGAGGTTCCCCACGCTTTCGAGAAGAAGGGGGCACGCGCTTCTCTCGCAAGACAGGAACTCGCTCGTGCGAGTTCCCGTCGCGCAAAGGCATGGGGAAACATGGTTTCCCCCACGAACGCAAGCCGATGGCGCGCGTTGCTCACGTCACGCTCCGCACGCGCTCGCGGCGCCAGCCCTCGATGCGGGCGTGGTCGCCCGAGAGCAGCACCTCGGGCACCGACCAGCCGCGGAACTCCGCCGGACGCGTGTAGTGCGGGTACTCGATCCCGCCGTCCAACGCGTGGGAGAAGCTCTCGACCTCCCCGGAGCCCTCGGTGAGCGCGCCGGGAAGCCGCCTCACCACGGCGTCGAGGACCGCGAGCGCCGGGATCTCGCCACCCGAGAGGACGTACGGCCCGATCGAGACCGCGTCCGTGCACAGGTGGTCGAGGATGCGCTGGTCGAAGCCCTCGAAGCGCGCGGAGAGGAGGGTGAGCTCGGGCTCCTCGACGAGCTCCTCGACGAGCTCCTGGTCGAGCTGTCGCCCGGCCGGGGTCAGCGCGACGACGCGATGGTCGGGCACGCCGCCGTAGACGGCGTCGAACGCAGTCGCGACGACGTCCACACGCAGCACCATCCCCGGCCCGCCGCCGTACGGCTCGTCGTCGACTTGACCGGCGGTGAGCGGGGTCGTGTCGCGATAGTTGAAGATCCGGAGGTCGAGCTCCGACCCCAGCACGGCGGCCACGGGACGGCGCCCGGGGACCCACGCGAAGGCCTCCGGAATCAGCGTGAAGACGTCGATACGCACGGCGAAAACGAGGTTACCGGTCGCCTGCGAAACCAGGCGCGACGAGAACCCGGCGGCCCTCGAGGTCGACCTCCAGCACGCACTCCTCGACGAGCGGCAGCAAGATTCCGGTGTCGAGCTCGAGCACGTCGTTCGCGACGCCGGGGAGGACGTCGGCGACGACGCCGAGGCGCGTGCCCCCTTCCTCCAGCGCCTCGAGGCCGACGAGGTCGGCGACGTAGTACGACCCCTCATCGGGCGGCGAGAGGTCTGCGCGCGGCACGTGCAGCTCGGCGCCGCGCTCGACGCGCCGGTCGAGCTTGATCGCGGGCCGGCCTCGCCCCACGCGGCGCGAGAGGACGACGGTCGCCGGCTCACCCTCGACGACGAGCGTCGCGCCGACGGCGAAGCGGCTCGGGTCCTCGCTCGCGTGCTCGACGACGAACGCACCGTCGAGGCCGTGCGGGCGGCCGACGCGCCCGACGAGGACGAGGTCCTGTTCGGACTCAGCCGGCAATCTCGAGGAGATAGCGCTCGTCCGCGCGGGCGCCCGCGGCGCGGACGATGCTCCGGAGCGCGCGCGCCATGCGGCCCTGGCGCCCGATCACCTTCCCGACATCGGCCTCCGCGACATAGAGATGGAAGACGATCGCGTCCTCCCGCTCCTCGGTCTCGACGCGGACGGCGTCCGGCTCGTCCACGAGCCGGCGCGCGACCCATTCGAGGAGCTCAGCCACTGCTGATGCCGGCAGCCCTCATCAGCCGGGTGACCGGCGCGCTGGGCTGGGCGCCCTTCGCGATCCAATCCTTGACCTTGGCCTCGTCGAGCTCGATCGTCGACGGGTCCGTCTGCGGGTTGTAGCGCCCGATGATCTCGATGAAGCGGCCGTCCCGCGGCGAGCGCGAGTCGGCGACGACGACGCGGTAGATCGGGTTCTTCTTCGAGCCGACCCGCGTCAGCCTGATCCGTACAGCCATCCTTCTCCTTAGAAGTGTTTCGTGTGGACGGGCAATTGTGCCCGTTTCCGGAGAGCGCAGTCGGGATACGTCCTGCTCGAGCTCCTCGCACCGGTCGGCCGCCGAGTCGGTTTCCGACCGGAACAGCCGCAACGAGCGAGCCGGAGGCGGGCTTCGCCCGCCGGGAGGCGTGACGACGCGCCACTCGTCGCGACGCAGCAGAAGGAGGGGGCTCGCGGGGAACCATGGGTTTCCCCGCGCTCAGCGTCCGCCGGGCGGCGGCATGCCGGGGAGCGCGGGCATCTTGCCCTTCCCCATCTGCTTCATCATCTTCGCCATCTGCTTGCGGGCGGCCATGAGCTTGTTCACCTCGTCGATCGTGGTGCCGCTCCCGGCCGCGATCCGGCGGCGCCGACCGGGGTTGATCACGTGGGGCAGCGCGCGCTCCTGCGGCGTCATCGAGAGGACGATCGCCTCCACTCGCGCAAGCTGCTTCTCGTCGACGTCCACGCCCTGGAGCTGCTTGCCGAGGCCCGGGACGAGCTTGAGGACGCCCTGCACCGGGCCCATGCGCCTGAGCATGCGGTAGCTCGCGAGGAAGTCGTCGAACGTGAACTCGCCCGCCCGGATGCGGCGCTCCATGTCCTCCTGCTCGTCGAGCTCGACCGCGGCCTCGGCCTTCTCGATCAGGGTGAGCACGTCGCCCATGCCGAGGATCCGCGAGGCCATGCGGTCGGGGTGGAAGTACTCGAGCTGGTCGAGCTTCTCTCCCACCGACGCGAGCTTCACCGGGCGGCCGGTGACCGCGCGCACGGAGAGTGCGGCGCCGCCGCGCGCGTCGCCGTCGAGCTTCGTGAGGACGACACCGTCGAACGCGATTCGCTCCTGGAAGGCCACCGCGACGTTGACCGCCTCCTGACCGGTCATGGCATCGAGCACGAGGAGGACGTTCGCGGGCTTTGTCGCGTCGCGGACGCGCGCGAGCTCGTCCATCAGCTCTCCGTCGATGTGCAACCGGCCGGCGGTGTCGAGGATCACCGTGTCGAGGCCGTCCTTGCGCGCAGCGTCGAGCCCCTCGCGAGCGGCCGCGACCGGGTCCTCCGGCTCCAGGGCGTAGACGGGGATCTGGATCTGGCGCCCGAGCTGCTTCAGCTGCTCGACGGCGGCCGGGCGCTGGAGATCGGCAGCGACGAGCCCCGGCCGCTTGCCCTCCTTGCGCAGGAGAAGCGCGAGCTTGGCGGCCGCGGTGGTCTTCCCCGAGCCCTGGAGGCCTGCGAGCAGGATCACCGTGGGCGGGCGGCCGAACGCCAGCCGCGAGTCGCCCGAGCCCATGAGAGTCGTGAGCTCCTCGTGGACGATCTTCACGACCTCCTGGCCGGGCGTGAGGCTCTTGGTCACGTCGGCCCCGAGCGAACGCTCCTTCACCGACTGCGTGAAGCTCTTGGCCACCTCGAAGTCGACGTCGGCCTCGAGCAGCGCGAGGCGGATCTCGCGCATCGCCTTCGAGACCGACTCCTCGTCGAGCCGACCGCGGCCGAGGCCGCCGAGCGTCGCCTGAAGCTTGTCTGAGAGCGTGTCGAACACAGCGGGGCCAGTGTAGAGACGTGGGCTAAAGGCTCGTACACTCGGGCCATGTCCGTGGGTGGGGAGTCCCCGACGCAGAGCAACGCGCGCCTTCCGGTCGGCACCGTCACGCTCCTCTTCGCCGACATCGAGGGCTCGACGCGGCTCCTGCACTCGCTCGGCGAGCACTACGGAGCGGTCCGTGCCCGCCTGCGGGAGCTGATACGCGAGTCAGCTGGACGCTGGAACGGCCACGAGGTCGACTGGGCCGGAGACGGCGCGTTCCTCGCTTTCTCGGGCGCCCGCGACGCGGTCGCCGCAGCGGTCGACCTTCAGCGCGCGATCGGCGCCGAGGTATGGCCGCCGGAAGGCGTCGTGCGCGTGCGGATCGGCATCCACACCGGCGAGCCCGAGCTCGGCGACGAGGGCTACGTGGGCCTCGACGTCCACGTCGCGGCGCGGATCTGCGGCGCGGGCCACGGCGACCAGATCGTCGTCTCGCAGGCGACGCGAGAGCTCACGGGTGAGCAACCGGTGCCCACCGTGACGTTCAAGCCGCTCGGCCGCCACCGACTGAAGGACGTTCCCGAGCCGCAGGCCCTCTTCCAGCTCGTGGGCGACGGCCTCGCCGCGGACTTCCCGCCGCTGCGCACCCTCGCCGGGGCAACGTTGCCGACACTCCACCACCGGCTGATAGGCCGCGCGGCCGACCTCGCCGCCGTCCAGAGCCTCCTCACCCGCCCAGATGTGCGGCTGGTGACCATCACGGGGCCTGGCGGGGCGGGGAAGAGCCGGCTCGCGCTCGAGGTCGCAGGAGCCGCCGCGGTGCACCGGCCCGTCCACCTCGTCGGGCTGGCGCCGATCTCGAACCCGGAGCACGTCCCGGCAGCGATCGCGCGTGCGGTCGGCGTGCGGGAGTCTCCCGGGCGTAGCCTGCTCGAGAGCGTCGGCGAGGCGCTCGCCGAGACCGGCGCGCTGATACTCCTCGACAACCTCGAGCACCTGCCCGGCGCCGCGAGCGATGTTCGCGGGCTGCTCGACGCCGCGCCCGACGTGAAGGTGCTCGCAACGAGCCGCGTGCCGCTGCGTCTCTCAGCCGAGCACGTGACGCCACTCGCCCCGCTCCCCGTCCACGACGCGTCCGAGCTCTTCACCGAGCTCGCGTCCGCCCGCGGCATCGTGCTCCGCGCGGACACGATGCGGTCGATCGAGGAGATCTGCCGGCGCCTCGACGGGCTGCCGCTCGCGATCGAGCTCGTCGCCTCCCGGTTGGTGGTGCTCCCACCTGCGCACGTCCTCGAGGCACTCGGCGAGGGCCTCGCGCTCGAGATGGAAGGCCCCGTCGACCTGCCCGAGCGCCAGCGCACACTGCGTGCGACGCTCGAGTGGAGCTACGACCTGCTGAGCGACCGCCAGCGAGAGCTGCACGAGACGCTGTCAGTCTTCGCCGGCGGGTGCTCGCTCACCGACCTGCGGGCGCTCCTCGACTCCAGCTCAGGGCTGCTCTCCGACCTGGAGGCGCTCGTCGCCTGGAGCCTCCTGCGCAGCGACGTCGCCGACGGGGACGTGCGCGTGTCAATGCTCGACACCGTTCGCGAGCACGCGGTCTCGCGGCTCGCGGACTCGGGGCGGCTAGACGAGCTGCGGCTGCGGCACGGCGAGCGGTTCCTCGGGCTCGCGAAGGAGGCTGAGGACGAGCTCGAGGGGCCGGATCAAGCCGCATGGTTCGAGCGGCTCGAGCTCGAGCTGGACAACATCCGCGCGGCCCTGGACTGGGCGCTCTCCGAGAGACGCGTCGAGGACGCTCTGCGAGCGGTGACCGCGCTCGGGCGCTTCTGGCGGGCGCACGGCCACATCGCCGAGGCGCGGCGCTGGCTCGCCCGCGCGCTCGACGAAGCGCAGGACATCCCGCCCGAGCTGCTGGCGAACGCGCTCTGGTGGTCGGCGCGCCAGGCGGCCGCGCAGGACGACCTCGACGCCGAGGTGCCGGATCTCGAAGCGGCACTGGAGCTGTTCCGCGAGCTCGACCGGCCGCGCGATACTGCGTTCGTGCTCGGCGAGCTTGGCTGGATCGCGCTCCAGCAGGGCAATCCCGAGCGGGCCGAGAAGCTGTGCTCGGAGGCGCTCGCCGTCGCACGCGAGACCGGCGACGCGGCGACCATCTCCGGTCAACTCAACTACCTCGCCGACGTCTTCTCGGCCCGCGGAGACCACTTCCACGCACTCGCGGCGCACGAGGAGGCGCTCGCCCTTCGCCGCACGCTCGACGATCCACTGAGCATCGCCAACTCCACATACAACCTCGGGATCGCCGCGTTCGAGAACGGCGAGATCGAGCGGGCGCGGGCGGCCTTCGAGGAGACGCAGACGATCGCACTCGCCGTCGGCGACGTCCTCCATCGGACCGCGGCGGACTTCATGCTGGCCGAGCTCGACCTCCACACGGGCGACGCGGACGAGGCGGAGCGAAGGATCCTCGCGTGCCTGGCGGTCTACACCGAGCTCGGGAGCGACCGCAGCCGTGCCGAGTGCCTCGTCGTCCTCGGCGGCTGCGCCGCCGCGAGAGAGCGGTACCAGGACGCCGCCCGGCTGTTCGGCGCGGCGAGCCGGCTCCGCGGTGACGCGCCCCCGAACCGCTTCGAGCGTCCCGTGCTCGACCGCTATCTGCCGGTGCTCGTCAGTCGGCTGGGTGGCGAAGAGCGGGTGGCCGAGCTCGGTCGCGAGGGCGCCCGGATCGGCGTCGACGGGCTGACGACGCCGGTTGTACACGGGACGATCGCGGACTAGTGTTGCCCTGATCTGCGGATGATAAGGAGGAGGGGCGATGTCGACCAACGGACACGACGAAGAGTACGAGGAGCTCGGTCAGATCAATCTGCGCGAGCCGGGCAGGTCGTACGAGGGAAGGTCGGACAGGAAGGATCTCAGCGACTGGCGAGATTTCCATCTCGCGGTACAGCGCGCTGCGAAGGCCGCGGCCGCCGACCTCCCGCCAGGCGAGGAGCAGTGGTTCGAGATCACCCGCCTGCGGGTGCTCGTGGGGAACCCGAACGTGAAGATCTACAGCGTCTTCCTCAGCGGGACCCCGGACGACTGACGTCCACGCGCGAGGACAGCGTCAGGATCCGTCGGCTGAGCGCGGCGCCGAGCGCGTCTCGTTCATCGCCCCGGTTGCCTGGAGCTTGTCCGTGACGGTGTCGAACACGGTCGGCGCCGTGTAGATCCGCTGCGTGTGCCCAACCGGGCGTTTACCGGGCCTGAGCCGACCGCACCGACGGCGTCAGGCGGCCATCCAAGCGAATGCGTGCACGGGTCCCGTCGGCGTGGACCGAACCGCGCGACGCAAAGCGAAGTCGAGTTGCATCGACGCCGTGATCGTGACCTGGCCTGGCGCCGCCGCCGCGGGTCCCGGCCCTCCCGCCGAGGCTTCGACGGTGACGAACGACGGGTCTAGTCCGATCCACGCCTCGTCCCAGTCCGTGGAGAAGTACACCTGGTTCTGATTCCCGGCCTTGGCTGCTTCCGACGTCACGAATGGGTAGCCGACGAGCATGCCGCCGCCACAGCCGTCGTAACTCAGGAGCGAGAACGTATCGACGGCTCGACCCGCTGTAGGCGCCTGCACCAAGCCATTCGCAGTCAGGAACTCCGCGATGGTCGTCAGAGCGTCCGGGTGGAGTATCCACCCTGGGGTTGCTGTCGGGTGCGCGGCACGAGCTGCGCTTGCGAGACCGCGCAGCCTCTGCAGGACCTGTCCGGCGCCGGTCGCAGGGCCGGTGATCGAGACGAGGGCGCTGATGCCTTTTGGTCCCCCGGCGGCAGTGCCGAGGAACGCCGCGTCCGCCCCGCGAGCCAGGGCCTCGGCCAAGTCGGCCTTGACGGTCCACACGAGCCCCGGATTGGCTGCTATTCCCGCTGCGAGGCCGATCGCAAGGGCAACCGAGGCCTGGAGCCTCCACTCGCCCGGGCGCAGGACGACTGGCGTAGTCGGTGCGGTCGCAGGCCCGGCTGCTCCCGGCGCTCGGAAGCCGGCCGCCGGATCGGAGACTGGAATCTGGAGCTCGGCGTCGCCGAAGACGATCGTCGCGCCCAGTCGCATGACGGCCGAGCGCTCGCAGATGAGCTCGGCGATGTCCCCACCCCACTCCTCGAGATCGAAGGGACCGCCGTCGTCAGGACCGTCGAGTCGGGCGCCGAACGGCTTCGCGCCGAACGGCTTCGCGCCGAACGGCTTCGCGCCAAACGGCTTCGCGCCGAACGGCTTCGCGCCGAACGGCTTCGCGCTGAACGGCTTCGCGCTGAACGGCTTCGCGCTGAAGGGTCGGGCGCCGAACGGATCTACTTCGTAGAGTCGCGCGCCGAACGGCCGCGCCCCGAACGGTCGCGCCCCGAACGGTCGCGCCCCGAACGGGCGACGGCGGAACTCATCGTCTGGCTCCCAATCCTCGCCGTTGGACACTTTCGTTCGCCCCCTAGTAAGTCCCCGGACATGCTGAGTCTATGGTCTTGCACGATGCGTTACAAGACGCGTCATCCCACGAAGACCTCGTCCGCCTCGCGGAGGTACTCGCTCGCACCGGCTTCGTCAAAGAATGCCCGCGCGCGCTCGAAGTCACTTTGTGCGTCGGTGTCGAGCCCGGACCCCGCTCGCGCCTGAGCCGACCGTAGCCGGGCGAACGCTTCGTCGGGGATCGACCCGATCTCCGCCAGGATGCGTGCTGCGTCGTCGAACTGTCTCGACGCGCACGCGGTAGCGGCCTCGAGCCAGGCGGTTCGAGCACGTACGCGCTCGGCAACCGCCTGAAGCTCTCCTCCGAGACCGAGGTCCTCGAGTGCCCAGGCAAGATCGACGACCCAGGCCGACGCGGGGATGACAGTCAGCTTGTCGACCCAGAGCGCCAATAGCTCGTCGACGACCTGAACCGCCTCGTCACGCGCCCCGGAGGCGATGAGGGCCCTGGCGCGAACGGCCAAGGCGGGGCACAGCATCTGCGGTTGCTCAGACCCACGAGCCCTGTTGAGCGCCTTGCTCGAGTCGTCGAGCGCGTCGGCGAGCTCGCCGCGTGCCAGACGGATCCGCGCGCGCGTCGCGTGGCAGTACGGCTCCATGAAGTGACCGGAGCCCGCTTCCGCCTCGCGTAGGAACTCGTCGGCAAATGCCATCGCCTCGTCCCAGCTTCCCCTCCAGTAGCACTCGGCGACGCGCTCAGCAGTGAGCCACCTGATGTGAGCGGCATGGCCGAAGCGCTCCGCGTGCCGGCGCGCCCTCGCCTGGAGCTCGAAGCAGCTCTCGAGGTGGCCGAGGCTGCACTCGAGATCGGCCAGCATGCCGCAATGGTGGGAGCCGAGAGGCGAGTCGATCTCCTCGATGATCGCGATGCTCTGCTCGAGGTCCTCCCGCCCGCCCGGGTCGCCGGACAACCCCCGAGCGGCTCCGATGGCGGCAAGCGCACGCGCCTCCAGCTCCCGAAGCTCCAGGGTCTCGGCGTTGCGGCGAGCTTCGGTGGCGAGCTCGATCGCCCGTTCGTGGTCGGTGGTGAGCGTCATGAAGACCGCGACGTCGAGGAGCACTTCGGCCTTCACGCGCGACGGCTCGAGTCCTTCGACGAGGGCGAGCCCCCGGTACGCATGGTCGAACACCGTCTCCTGCGCTAGGCCCATCAGGTGCGCGAGGTTCGCCTGGAGCAGGGCGGCATCGGCCGCGGACTCCCGATCATCGAGCTCAAGCAGGCCGGCTTCCGCGTCCTGCACTTGGACGTACGCCTCCTCCGGCTCGGTGTAGTAGCTCGCCTTTGCGAGTCGCAGGAGCAAGGCGTGCCGCTCAGGGTCGCCGTCCGGCCACAGCTCCATTGCTTCGCGATAGTGCCGGTCCGCGGCCTCGAAGGCGTTGAGCGCGAAAGCACGGTCTCCCGCATTCCGCAGCGAGAGCCGGGTGGCGTCGACGAGACCGGTCGTGTCGGCGTTCGCCGCGACGGCATTCGCGTATGCGGACTGGTAGTGGAGAGCGAGCATCTCGGCGCGGTCGGACGCCCGGTCCGGGCTCAACGACTCGAGCCACTCGGCCGTTCGTCGGTGGATGTCCGCCTTGCGAAGGCGAGGGATCTGCCGGTACGCCTCGTCGCGAACCAGTTCGTGCCGGAATGTGAACTCGGCCTCGCCTTCCACAGATGACGGCGTGACGCGCGTCAGGAACTCCTTCTGGACGAGCTCGCGAAGGCGTTGGTCGACGAGCTTCCTCGGCAGCTCTCCGACGCGCGCGAGCACTCCGGGCCAGAGCGCGCGACCGACGACCGCGGCGTTCTGGAGCAACAGCTTGTCCTCGGCCGGCAGCGCGTCGATACGCGCGGCGATGATGGCTTGGACGGACGCGGCGGTCGGAGCCTGGGCAGGCTGGTCCACGAGCATGCGGACGAACTCGACGGCGAACAGCGGGTTTCCCGCGGCGGCGCCGACGACGGCGCCTCGCGCCGCCTCGAGGACGTGCTCCGGGGCAAGATGGGACACGAGCTCGCCGATCTCGTCGTTCGACAAGGGCGAGAGCTCGATTGCCGTGACGGTCTCACGCGTCCACCAGTCGGGTCGGTGCTCGGCGAGCTCGGGGCGAGCGGTGCAGATGACGAGGATCGGAGCGTCACTCGACCAGTCGAGGAGATGCTCGATGAAATCGAGGAGGCCGCCGTCCGCCCATTGCACATCTTCGAACACGAGAACGAGCGTGTTGGTCCGCGCCACCGACTCGAGAAACCGCCGCCACGAGACGAAGGCGGCCTGACGCTCGTCGCCGAGTGTGAGCGCCGACTCTTCGAGCCCGACGAGCGCTCGCAGATGGCCCTCGATCCGTGCGGCGTCCTCCGCAGGGACGACGTCGCGCACCATACGAGTGAGCTTCTCCCTTGCGACTGCAGCTCGGTCGGTCTCGAGGATCCCGGCCTGCGCCTTGACGATCGCGCCCAGCGTGCCGAAGGTGAAGGCGTCGCCATAGGGCGACGAGCCTGCTTGCCGCCACCGGACGAGCGGAGGCTGCTCCTCCACCCAGCGGAACAGCTCGAACGCGAGCCTGCTCTTGCCGATACCGGACTCGCCGACGATGGCCACGAGCTCCGCCGTTCGGCGCTCGCCCACTCGGTCGAGTGACGCCCGCAAGACCTCGAACTCATGAGCTCGCCCGATCAACGGTTCGCGACCCATTTGCCTGAGGTCCACGCCGAACCGGGTGCGAGAGGCGATCGCCTGCCAGACGAGGACCGGCTCGTCCTTGCCCTTCGCCTGCACGGGCAGCGCCTCGCCGAAGTCGATGGTATGCCGCGTCGCGCTATACGTGCGCTCGTCGACGAGGATCGCATCTACGGGCGCCGCGGACTGAAGCCGTGCGGCGGTGTTCATGACGTCACCCCAGGCCATCGCCTCGCCCTCTTCCCAGCGTGCGCCCAGCGCCACGACCGCGTCGCCCGTCGCCACGCCGAGCCTGAGATGAAGGTCGAGCCGTGGGTCGGCCTCGTTGACTTCGGCTACCCAGTCACGTATCGCCAGCGCGGCGCGCGCCGCCCGCTCAGGATCGTCCCCGTAGGCCCGAGGGGCGCCGAAGAGTGCGCACACCGCGTCACCGATGAACTTCTCCATCGTCCCGCCGTAGCGGACGATGTGTCGGCGGACGCCCTCGTAGTACGGGGCGAGCACGGCACGCACGTCCTCCGGGTCGACGCGCTCCGCCCGGGCGGTCGACTCGACGACGTCGCAAAAGAGAGCCGAGATGATCTTGCGCTCGTCCTCGCGGACGCCGAGCTCGGCGCTCGAGAGTCGGGCACCGCACGCTCCGCAGAACCGGAACCCGGCAGGGCTTTCAAATCCGCACCGCAGACAGGACATGTCTCCGATGGCATAGACCTGGACAGCGCGAGTGTCAAGTGCCACGATCGATCCTGGCGGGACAACCTGGAGGGAGCTGCTTGGGCAGGATCAGATCGGTCTTGGTCGGGGTCGACGTCTACGAACGACCGGACGTGCCTCCCCTCGCCGGCTGCGTGAACGACGTCGCGCTGGTCCGGCACGTCTTGAAGACGTACCTCGGCGTGCCGAACGAGGACATCCGGGTCGTGGTCAACCACCGCGCGACGAAGGAGAACATCCTCCATCGCCTGCGCGTCGCGTCCGAGGCGTCCGAGGAGGGGGACATGATCGTCTTCTACTTCTCAGGACACGGATCGCAGATCCGGGACCGCGACGGGGACGAGCTCACGGACTACCTCGACGAGGTCATCTGCCCCTACGACATGGACTGGGACCGCGGCACGTTCATCATCGACGACGACCTGGACGCCCTGTTCGCGGAGATCCCTGAGGGCGTCCTTCTAGAGGCGTTCGTCGATTGCTGCTTCTGGGGAACCGACCGAGACGACGTCAGGTTCCTCGTACCGCCGTTCGACATCGCCGCCCGTGCGGAGGGTGAGGCGGATCTCTCCTACCACGCCTTCGTCGAGTGCGAGTGCTTCGGCGACCGGAACGTCCTCTGGGCCGCCACCGAGGAAGGGCAGCCCGCTGCCGAAGACACGCTGGACGGGCGCACCCACGGTGTCTTCACCTACTGGGGATGCCGCTTCATCGAAGCGAACATCGATCGGATCTGGAGCGGCGCCTATAGCCGTGAACATCTGTTGAAGGACCTCCGGGAGTACGTGCTCTCGCTCGGTTACCCGCAACATGCGCAGCTGACAGCGCCGCGCCCGCTCCTCGAGGTCGAGCCGTTCACGTTCGCAACCGACTGGGAAACGGCGGTCCGCGGGCGAGAGCCGCGGCGGCGTCATCACCACCGGACAAGGTCCTAGCTTTCGGTCTAGGCGACTTTCGTCGACCGCGTCTCGTTCAGCGCCTTGAAGCCGCCGAGCTCGGCGACGGTGACATCGGCGACGACGGCACCGAGCCCGAGGAGGGCGATGAAGCGGCTGCGCCTGAGGATTCCGAGGAGCAACAGCCCGAGCCCCGCCAGCCCCACGGGACCGAACGCGAGCGTGGTCTCGCGATCCTCCATCGCGGGCCGATCCTAACGACGCATCGGCGCGGCGGACACCGCGCCGACGCGCACTACGCCACCCAGCTGGCGACCGCAGCCGGGACGGACATCACCCCGATCCGGTCGATCATGTCCGGATCGGCGGCATACATGTGGTGAAGCGGGACGAGCTCGTAGTCGGGTCCCGGGCCGAAGCCCAGTTCCTCGGCCACGGGCAGCATCCGGTGCTCGAGGAAGCCGTTGAAGGCTTGCTCGGTGCGCCACACCTCGTACACCTGAAGACCCTCGCCCGTAAAGGTCGCTAGGTGGAGGATCTCACCCGCGGCGGGATTCGAGTCCAGCTCGAGCCGCGCCATCAAGGCGTCGTACTGGTCCGGTCGTACCCCATCCCAGTGCATCAACATCGCGACAGCCATTCCCCAGTCCTCCTTCCCCTTGTCGCAGCAGGGGTTCCTGTACACAGACTAGGCATCTTGGTGGACGGCTGCAATAGCCAGCTGCTAACCGGAGACTACGAGCGCGCGTGCATAGTCGCGCGCGTCGAACGGACGCAGGTCGTCGACGGTCTCGCCGACTCCGACGAGCTTCACCGGAAGCGCCAGCTCGACCGCGATCGCGATCGCGACACCGCCGCGCGCACTGCCGTCGAGCTTCGTCAGCGCGACGCCCGTCACGCCGACCGCCTCGCCGAAGAGACGCGCCTGCTGGAGCGCGTTCTGGCCGGTCGTCGCGTCGACGACGAGGAGCGTCTCGTGCGGCGCTCCCTCGATGCGACCGGCGATCACGCGCCGGAGCTTCTCGAGCTCGGCCATGAGGTTCGTCTGTGTGTGCAGCCGCCCGGCGGTGTCGACGATCACGACGTCGTGTCCGCGGGCGCGGGCGGCCTCGACCGCGTCGTATGCGACGGCCGCGGGGTCGGCGCCGCGCGGTGAGCCGACGAAGTCGGCGCCGGCGCGCTGGGCCCAGATCTCGAGCTGCTCCTCGGCAGCCGCCCGAAACGTGTCCGCGGCGCCGACGAGCACCGAATGGCCGTGCTCGCGCAGCTTCGAGGCGAGCTTCCCGATCGTCGTCGTCTTGCCCGTCCCGTTGACGCCGACGACGAGGATCACCGTCGGTGAGCCGTCGAGCGCGAGCGTCGGCGGGGCGCCGAAGAGCGCCTCGACCTCGTCCGCGAGCGCGTCCTCGAAGGGGCTCAGCTCGCCGCGAGCTTCCAGGCGCCGCACCAGCTCGGCGGTAGCAGGCACACCGACGTCGCTGCGGATCAGCGCTTCCTCGAGCCGCTCCCAGGACTCGTCGTCGCCCGGGTCGAACGCCGCGGTCGCGATCTGCTCCGTGAGCGCGCGGCGGCTCTTGGCGAGCGAGTCGCGCATGCGGCCGAAGAAGCCCGCGCGCTCGGGCTCGTCGGCCGGGCCCGCCTCGTCCCCGAGGAGCTCTGCCCAGGTTCGCGACACGCGCGCGAGCTTACGCTCCCGGTCCATCACCTTGTAGGGGCGAGGCTTGCCTCGCCCTTCGCGTGCGGATCGACAGACGAGGGCGAGGCAAGCCTCGCCCCTACGAGCCTGACACCCGCCTCATGCTGCAGCGTGCTCGGCGGTGTGCTCTGCCGGCCGCGGGAGCCGGCGCGAGACGACCTGCGACACGCCGTCGGGGCCCATCGTCACGCCGTAGAGCACGTCCGCCGCCTCCATCGTCCGCTTCTGGTGCGTGACCACGACGAACTGCGCTCGGTCGGAGTAGCGGCGGAGGAGCTCCACGAAGCGTGCGATGTTCGTGTCGTCGAGCGCGGCCTCGACCTCGTCGAGGAGGTAGAACGCGCACGGACGCGCGAGGAAGAGCGCGAACAGGAAGGAGATCGCGCCGAGCGCCTTCTCGCCGCCTGACAGCAGCGACAGCCGCGTGATCCGCTTTCCGGCGGGCCGGAGCTCGACCTCGACCCCGGGCTCGCCGTCGTCGGTCTCGGCCTCGACGAGGCGCAGGCGGCCCTCGCCGCCCGGGAAGAGCGTCGTCGCGACCTCCTCGAAATGGCGCGCAACGGCAGAGAACGTCTCCTCGAAGCGGCGCTCGACGGTCTCCGACAGCTCCGACCGCAGGCGCTCCAGCTCTTCGAGGCTCCGCTCGAGATCCTGGCGCTGAACCTGGAGGTCGGTGAGCCGCTCCTTCTCCGCCTCGTACTCCTCCCGCGCGAGCGGGTTCACCTGCCCGAGCGTTGCGCGGCGCGTCTCGAGCCGCTCGGCGCGCGCGGCGAGCTCGTCGCGGTCGTCACCCTCGGCCGGCTCCGCGTCGGCGGCCTCGAGGCGACGGCGCGCCTCTCCGGTCTCGGCCTCGATGCGCGCGAGCTCGATCTCAGCCGCGGTCGTGCGCTCGGTCGCCTCGTCCAGCTCTTGCCTGAGCGCGACCTCGGCCGCGCCGAGCCGCCGGAGCTCGTCGCCGAGATCCTTCGCCTTCAGCGCGCCCGCATCGACACGGGCTCTGAGAGGAGCGTCGAAGCGCGCGCTGGTCTCGAGCGCTGCGTCGATCCCGTCGGTAAGTCGCTTCGCGGCGGAAGCGATGCGCTCGAGCAGCTCGCGGTCGAGGGACAGGCCGCGCGGCACGCCGCCGAACGCCGCCTGGGCCGCCTGGGCTGTGGCGGCGACCTCCTCCGCGACACGAGCGGCCTCGTCCGCCCTGCGCTCGAGATCCGCGGCCTCGGCCGCGACCTCGCGTCGCCGTGCCTCGAGCTCGAGCATCACGGCCTCTGCCGTCTCGCCCGCGAACCAGAGCTCGCGGCGGTCGGGGTCGTAGCCGAAACCCTCGGGCGTTACCGACGGGACGCGTGCGTCGAGCAAGCGGCTGCGCGGGACGACCGGGAGCTCGCCGACGAGCGCCTGCGGGTCGGCGCCGGCGAAGACGGTGAGGCTGCCGAGGCCCTCGGCCCGCGCGCGCTCGAGCAGCGCGAGGGCTTCCTCCGGATCGTCCGCGAGCACGGCAGAGGCACGACCGCGCAGCGCGGCCGCGACGGCGCGCTCGGCGCCGGGCTCGACGTCGAGCTCCCCGAGCACGAGCTTGGCGCCGTGCTCGGCGAGCGCCCGCGCCGCGGGCGGAAGACCTTCCTGCTCGGCGAGGACTCGCTCGACCGAGCGCAGGCGCTCGGCCGCGAGGCGAGCCTGCTCGGCGAGCGCGTCGCGCTCGGCGGCCGCGCGGCGTGCGGCGGCAGCGGTCTCGGCGGCCGTGCGCTCGAGGCCGGCGACGTCGACGGCCCCGGCCGCCGACGGAGCGAGCGACGAGAGCTCTGCGTCGAGCCGCTCGCGAAGCGCCGTCGCGGATTCGCCTCGGAGAGACAAGCGGTCGCAGCCTCCCTGCAGCCGGTACTGCGCGGCGAGCGCAGCTTCACGGCGGCCGGCAGCATCCGAGAGCTCGTCCTCGGCGCGGGCGCGGTCGGCGAGGAGCCCTTCCAGCCGCGACTGCGAGCCACGCCGCGAGAGCGCGGCTGCCTCACGGCGGTTCTCGGCCTCCGCGCGCCGGCGCTCGCCGTCGCCGAGATCGAGCTGTGCGATCCGTGCGCGCAGCGAGGCGACTTCGGCGCCGAGCTTCTCCGCGCGCTCCGCCGCCGTCGCCTGGAGCGCGAGCGGGCGAAGGCGCTTTTTCACCTCCGCCTCGACGTCGAGAGCGCGCTCCACCTGGAGCGCGACGCGCGCGAGCTTCAGCTCCGCGCGATGCCGGCGCCGCTTGAACTTCCCGAGACCGGCGGCTTCTTCGACGAACGCGCGCCGGTCCTCCGGCTTCGAGGCGAGCACCTGCTCGACCTTGCCCTGCCCCACGATCGAGTGCATTGCGGACCCGAGGCCGACGTCAGCGAGCAGCTCCACGAGATCCGTACGACGGACGGAAGCCCGGTTCACGAGGTACTGGCCCTCGGCGCCGCGGACGAAGCGGCGCGCGATCGAGACCTCGCTGAAGTCGAGCTCCGGCCAGACGCCGTCCTCGTTGTCGAAGACGAGCTCGACTTCGCAGTGGTCGGCCGGCTTTCGGTCGCCGCCGCCCGCGAAGAGGACGTCGTCGGGCCGCTCCGCTCGGAGCTCCGACGGCGTCAACGAGCCGGCCGCCCAGACGACGGCGTCGGCGATGTTCGACTTCCCCGACCCGTTCGGACCGACGACCACGGCCACGCCCGGCTCGAGCGCGATCTCAAGGGCGTCGGGGAACGACTTGAAGCCGCGGATGCGGAGTGACTTCAGGTGCACCGAGACGGCACGCTATCGACCGCCGCGGACGGTCCCGTAGAGGGCGAGATTCAGCTCGCCCTCGACGGAGAATCCGCTGGCGCGGGCGAGGCAAGCCTCGCCCCTACAACCGCCGCGGACGGTCCCTAGGCGAGACAGCTCGCCCTCGACGGAGAATCCGCTGGCGCGGGCGAGGCAAGCCTCGCCCCTACAAACCGCCGCGGACGGTCCCGTAGGGGCGAGATTCATCTCGCCCTCGACGGAGAATCCGCTGGCGCGGGCGAGGCAAGCCTCGCCCCTACAAACCGCCGCGGACGGTCCCGTAGGGGCGAGATTCATCTCGCCCTCGACGGAGAATCCGCTGGCGCGGGCGAGGCAAGCCTCGCCCCTACAGCTGCTCCGGCACCACGCCGAGCTCGTCGAGCGCCTCGCTCGCGGCTTCCTGCTCGGCGGCCTTCTTCGTCGACCCACGCCCCACGCCGAGCTGAACTCCGGCGACGTGCGCCGCGCACACGAAGCGGCGGTCGTGAGGAGGGCCTTCGACCTCGAGCACCGTGTAGTGAACCTGCTTCCCCGAACGCGCCAAGGCTTCCTGCAATTCGGTCTTGTAGTCGACGTGGCTCGAGCGCGCGTACTCGATCTTCTCCTCGAACGCCGCCACGATCGCGGGCTCGATCTGCTCGAAGCCGTGCTCGAGATAGAGCGCCGCGATCGCCGCCTCGAGCACCGCCGCGAGCACGTTTCGGCTACGCGAGATGCGCTGGAGCTCGTCCGCGGGGATGTCGCCTGCGAACCCGAGGAGACGCGCCCCGAGGTCGAGCTCCTTGGCCACAGCTGCACAGCTCTGTCGAGAGACGACGTGCGCCCGGATCTTCGCGAGCCGCCCCTCCGTGGCATCCGGAAAGCGGTCGAACACAGTTCTCGCGATCGCGAGCTCGAGGACGCTGTCGCCCAGGAACTCGAGCCGCTCGTACGACGAGGCGCGGTCGCCCGCCCAGGAGGCGTGCGTGAAGGCCTGCTCCAGCCGCGCCGCCGGCAGCTCGGCGATGAGCCGGCCGAGCTCTTGCGGCCCGCCGGTGGTCTCCTCCGTGCCGCTACTCCTGGTGCGCGATGACGTAGTCGATCGCCTTGCCGACGGTCGTGAGCTCGCGGGCGTCGTCATCGGGGATCCTCAGCCCGAATTGCTCCTCGAGGTCCATGACGACCTCGACCAGGTCGAGCGAGTCCGCGCCGAGATCACCCTCGAAGGACGCGTCCTCGGTGATCTCGCTCTCCTCGATGCCGAGCTTCTCGGAAAGTGCGCCTTTGACCTGCTCGAGAATCTCCTCACGCGAGTGTGCCACTTGAAAACCTCACTTCTCTGCCATCGGGGTCGTCGAGCGCGCCGATGCTAACACGCCCGGTGGCAATTGCTCCTCGAGACGGGCCACGACCTGGTGCTCCACGCCGCGGGCGGCGAGTCGGATCGCGTTCGCGATCGCGACGCGCGAGCTCGAGCCGTGCGCGATGACGACGAGACCGCGCAGCCCGAGGAGGTAGGCGCCGCCATATGTCTCCGGGTCGAGGCGGTCTCGGATGCGTCTGGCCGCGGGACGGATGAGGAGACCGCCGAGCCGCCCTCGCGGTGTCGACTCGAGCTCGGCGCGCAGGGACTGGAGGATGCTCCTGATCGTTCCCTCGAGGGCCTTGAGCGCGATGTTCCCCGTGAAGCCGTCGGTGACGACGACGTCGCAGTCGCCCTCGAGCAGCCGCCGGCTCTCGGTGTTGCCGGCGAACGGGAGCGAGCTTGCGCGCAGAAGCTCGTTCGCCTCCAGCGTGAGCTGGTTTCCCTTCTCGTCCTCCTCGCCGATCGACAGCAGCCGCACCTCGGGCTCGACGGCGCCGAGGATCTCGTGCGCGAAGACCGCGCCCATGTGCGCGAACTGGAGCAGGTGCTCGGGCCGTGCGTCGGCGTTCGCGCCCGCGTCGATGAGGACGCTCGGGCGCTGCCGCGCGGGCAGGACGACCGCGATCGCGGGACGGTGGACGCCGGCGAGCCGCCGAATGTGGAGCAGCGACGCGGCCAGCATGGCGCCCGTGGAGCCGGCCGAGACGACCGTGTCTGCGTCCCCAGCCGCAACGGCCTGCGCGGCGCGAACGAGGGACGAGTCGGGCTTCGCGCGGACGGCCTCGACGGGATGGTCGTCCATCTCGACGACCTCGGTGGTCTCGACCAGCGCCAGCCCGTGCGTGTCGAGCCCGGCAGGCCCGAACACGAGCGGCTGGATCTCGGAGGACGCAGCCGCGAGCGCGCCCGCGACGATCTCCTCGGCGCCGTGGTCGCCTCCCAGCGCGTCGACGGCGACGCGGACGGGCATCGATCGAGAGTCTAGGGAGCTTGGATCCGGATCGGCTCGACGTCCCGGCCCTTGTACGTCTTGCAGTTCGGGCACACGCGATGCGAGCGCTTCGGCTGCCTGCAGTTCGGGCAGAGCTGGACGCGCGGGACGGAGATCCCGTGCTGCGCGCGGCGCTTGTCGCGCCTCGCCTTCGACGTCTTTCGCTTCGGAACGGCCATAAACGGCTGCCGAGTATAGCGAGGAGGGCTTGGCGGAATAGGGCTCGTCGTCGGGGTGCCGCTGCTCGTCGCGAGGCAAGGACGCAGGGAGCGCCCGTATCGAATGAGATACGGGCGCGACTGAGGACGCGGCATCGCGGCGAGCAGCGCTCCCCCGGCGGCACAGACCTGTTTCGCCAGGCCCTCCTACGACAATGCGATCGTCCGGCCGGGCGCGAGCGTCTCGAGGAAGCGGCGATCGTGGGAGACGACGACCATCGTGCCCTCGAACGCGAGAAGCGCTCCTTCGAGCTGCTCGACGGCCTCGAGGTCGAGGTGGTTCGTCGGCTCGTCGAGGACGAGGAGGTTCACGGCGCGCGCCTGCAGCTCCGCGAGATGGGCGCGCGTCCGCTCGCCGGGCGAGAGGCTCGAGCAGGGACGGCCGACGTGATCGGCGCCGAGCCCGAACTTGGCGAGCAGCGTCCGCGCATCCTCCGCCGCGAGCCCCGTGCAGGCGCGGAACTCGTAGAGGAGCGGCGCGTCCGACGCGTATGCCTCGCGGCCCTGCCCGAGTACGCCGACCACGGTTCTCGCGCCGACGGTGCGCCTCCCGGCTACGAGTGGGACGGCGCCGAGAAGCATCTCGAGCAGCGTCGTCTTCCCGCTGCCGTTCGGCCCGCTGACCGACAGGCGCTCGCCGGGCGTCAGGTCGAGGTCGATCGGCCCGAGCCGGAACGCGCCCCGCTCCGCGACGGCGCCCTCGAGCGTGAGCACGCGATCGCTCGCCCGAGCCGCGCGACCGAACGAGAGCCGGAGCTCCCAGGGCTCGAACGGCTTCTCCGGTAGCTCGTTCCGGCCCAGCAGGCGCTCTGCCTGCCGCACCTTCGTGGAGAGCGCGTGCGTCGCCCGCCGGTCAGCGCCTCCCGTCGCCTTCCCGAGCGAGTCACCTTTGCCGCGCGCTTCCGTGCGACGCCGGTTGAGCAGCTCCGCGAGCGTGCGCCGCCGCTCCTCGGCTTCCTCGTAGCGCGCGTAGGCGGTCGCCCGCTCCTCGTTCCGCCTCCGCTCGTAGTCGCTGAACCCACCAGCCCACTCGCGGGTGGTCCCGGTCTCGGGCTCGACCGAGACGATACGCGTCACCGTCCGGTCGAGGAACGCGCGGTCGTGGGACACGACGACGAGCGCTCCCTCGTAGCCTTCGAGGAACCGCTCGAGCCGGTCGAGGCCTTCGAAATCCAGGTCGTTCGTCGGCTCGTCGAGCAGGAGCAGATCGAAGCGCGAGAGGAGGATCGAGGCGAGCGCTGCACGGGCTGCCTCCCCGCCAGAGAGCACCGCTGAGGGCCGTTCGAGCTCGACGGCGAGCCCGAGCTCGGCGCAGGTGGCGCGGACGCGCGCTTCGAAGTCGCCTCCCCCGAGCGCGAGGAACCGCTCGAGCGCCGCGGCGTACCGGCTCTCGGCAGGCTCGCGCCGCGCGAGCGCCTGCGCGGCATCCTCGAGCTCGCGCTCGGCCGCGGCGACGCCGGTCCGTCGTGCGAGAGAATCGAGCAGGGTCTCACCCCCACGCACGTCTCGTTCCTGGGGCAGATAGCCGGCGGTCAGCGTCACCGGGGCGCGCGAGATGCTCCCGGCATCGGGCTCCTCGACGCCGGCGAGCAGGCGGAGCAGCGTCGACTTCCCCGAGCCGTTCGGCCCGACGAGCCCGAACCGGGCGTGCGACCCGACGGTGAGCGTGACCCGGTCGAGGACCTTCTGGGCGCCGAAGTGCTTCGAGACGCCGGTGAGCTGGACCCGCATCGACGAACCTCCTGCCGAAGGACGACGCGCCGGAGCCGGCGCGCAGGAACGTGGAGTCGGGTCAGTCCGTCATAGGTCGGCGCGTCACCGCGCCGCGGCGAATCCTACCCCCGTTTGCCGCCCGGCCAAAACCACAAAAAGCCCTGGTAAGCGTTTCGTTAGGGCCCCCTCAGGGCGTGTTGCGTTCCCGCCGCCCGGGTACCCGAAGGCTGAGCTACTGCGGAAGGAGCCTCTAGCCATGAGAGAGACCATCACTCACAACAACGTACAGCGTGCGTATCTGGCGATTCTCGGCGTCGCGACCGTGGTTGCCCTCCTCGGCGTCGTCTTTGCGGCTGTGTTCGCGGCGAGCTCGCAGGCACAGACGGGCGCTCCCGACAACACGGCACCGCCGACCATTACCGGGTCGGCGACGAACGGCTCGCGGCTGACGGCGAACCGGGGCACGTGGACCGGGACGCAGCCGATCACGTTCACGTTCCAGTGGCGGCGCTGTAACCCGGGGGGTCAGGCCTGTGCGGACATCAGCGGCGCCACCGAAGACACCTACACGGTCGCCGGCAACGACGTCGGCCGGACGCTTCGGGTGCGGGTCACCGGGCGGAACGCCCAGGGCATGGACACGGCGACGTCGAGCCAGACTGCCCTCGTGCAGCAGGGCACCGCGCGCTCGGTCCCGGTCTCGAGCGTTCCGAACGACGAGCGGCTGATCGTTTCCAACATTCGCTTCTCGCCCAACCCCGTGACGAGCCGGAATCAGGTCATCACCGCGACGGTGACCATCAAGGACACCCGCGGCCTGCTGATCCGCGACGCCCGCGTCTTCATGCGTGCAACGCCGCGGGTCACGACCGGCGACACGAAGGTCACTGGCGACGACGGTGTCGCGACGATGCAGCTCACGCCGAACGAGAACATGCGGATTCGGACGGGGTACAACGTCCAGTTCTTCATCAAGGCGTTCCGTGAGGGCGACCCCGTGCTCGCGGGCGTCGCCGGTTACCGCCTCGTCCAGGTCCGGACGTCGAACGCCTAGCTTCGACGGCAACCTCGAGCGCGAAGGCCGGGCGAGAGCCCGGCCTTCGGCTTCTCTGTGAGCCTTCCGTAAGTCTTCGGTTAGAGGTCTTACGCGGGAGGGACCGCGTCCACGCACGGGGTGCTACGCAGAAGCGGGGAGGAATCCCGCGAAAGGAGCCCCCATGAGACACCAGGACATCTTGCGCCGTCCGCACTCCGTGGCCTTGGCCGTGGCAGCAGCGGTTGCGACGGTAGGAGCCGCCTTCGCGACCGTGCTGGCCGCGGACTCGCTTGCCCAGGCACCCGTTCGGCCGAGCAACACCGCTCGGCCGACCATCTCCGGAACGCCCGCCAACGGCCTCACGCTCACGGCAAACCGCGGCAGGTGGAAGGGCACGCCGGCGCCGACGTTCACGTACCAGTGGCTGCGCTGCAACGCTCAGGCCGAAGGCTGCGTCACCATCCTCGGCGCTACCGCCATCACGTACACGGCATCGGGTGCGGACGTCGCCCGGACGCTCCGCGTGCGCGTGACCGCGCGTAACTCCGCGGGCTCCGCCTCGGCGACGTCCAACGCCACCGTCCAGGTGGGAGCGGGCAACGTGGTGTCGATCCCGGCCTCGCAGGTGCCGCGCGAGGAGCGGCTCGTCGTCTCCGACATCCACTTCTCCCCCAACGTCGTGACGAGCCGGAACCAGGTGATCACCGCGCGGGTGCTCGTCAAGGACACACGCGGCCTGCTCGTCAACGGCGTCAACGTCTTCATGCGCGCGACGCCGCGGGTGACGAGCGGCGACACGAAGCTGACGGGCAACGACGGCTGGGCGACCCTCCACTTCACTCCGAACCAGAACTTCCGCGTTCGGACGGGCTACAACGTCCAGTTCTACATCCAGGCGTACCGCCAGGGTGAGTCCTTGCTCGCGGGCATCGCGGGCTTCCGTCTCGTCCAGGTGCGCACGGCCAACCGCTAACGAACGCCGAACCGTAGGGGCGAGGCTTGCCTCGCCCTCGTCCGCCGGTAGCGCTTGCGGGCGAGGCGAGCCTCGCCCCTACAGCTGGTCGCGGAGGCTCTCGAGCGCCGCCCAGCGGGGATCGAGCTGGCGGTCGACGTGCTCGTGCGGCTCGACGTTCAGGTCCTTGCCGCAGTAGGGGCAGAGCCCGGCACATTCGTCGCGGCACAGGATCTGCTCCGGCACGGCGAGCGCGATCACGTCGCGCGCCCAGTCGCCGACCTTCAGCTCGTCGTCGGTGACGTAGTCCGAGCGGAGATCGTCGGCGGGCGGCGCGTCGGAGTCATGGAACTCGCGCGCACGCGAGTCGACCTCGAGCTCCGCGAACCCGAGGCAGCGCATGCACGGCCCGACGAGGTGTGCGTGCAGCCGGAGGTCGAACACGGTCGCGCCCGAGGCCCGCGTGATCTGCACGTCGACGGGGACGGTCTCGGGGTGGAGCTCGTAGCGCTGGCCCCCGAGCAGGAACGGCTGTAGCTCGACGTCGACGCGCTCGTCGCGGACCTCACCCGGACGGAGGTGCAGGCGGCGGAGATCGATCGTGCTCATAGGGGGAGCGTAGCGCCGATGTGCCGAACGGCTCGATTAGCGCGGCTGCTGGGCTGGTACCCTTCGATCATGGAAGCTGATCGCTGGCTCGGCCTCGATCTGCGGCACCTGGTCGCCCTCAAGGCGATCGCGGACGAGGGCTCGTTCGGGAGGGCCGCGGAGAAGCTCGGCTACACGCAGTCGGCGATCTCGCAGCAGATCGCGACGCTCGAGCGCATCGTGGGGCTGCGCCTCCTCGAGCGCCCCGGCGGCCCGAGGCCGGTCTCGCTGACCCAGGCCGGGCATGTACTTCTGCGGCACGCGGACGCGATCCAGGCTCGGCTGCTCGCCGCGAAGGCGGACATGAACGCGCTCGAGGCGGGCGACGCCGGACGCCTGCGCGTCGGGACGTTCCAGAGCGTCGGCGTCCGCATCCTCCCGACGCTCCTGCGCCGTTTCTCGGTCTCGCATCCCGGCGTCGAGGTGCTCCTGCGCGAGTCCGCGGACGAGAGCGAGCTCATGGAGATGGTCGAACGCGGCGAGCTCGACCTCACGTTCTGGACGCTGCCCTGCCCCCCGGGGCCGTACGAGTCGGTCGAGCTGCTGCGCGACCCATATGTCCTCGTCGTGCCCTCCGGCTCGCCGCTCGCCGGCCTGAAGCGCGCGCCGACGCTGAAGGAGATCGGTCTCCACCCGATCATCGGCTTCAACCAGTGCTCTGCGATGGACGAGGTCGAGTCGCGGCTCGCGGCCGCGGGCCGGCCGCCGAACATCGTCTTTCGCTCCGACAACAACGGGACGGTGCAGGGCCTCGTCGGCGCCGGCGTCGGGGTCGCGATCACCCCGCTCCTCACGGTCGAGACGGACGACCCGAACGTGGACGTGATCGACCTCCAGGGCCGCATCGACCCGAGGATCATCGGCCTCGTGTGGCACGCCGACCGGCACACGAGCCCCGCCGCGCAGGCGTTCGTCGAGTCCGCGAACATGGTCTGCAGCGAGCTCGAGATCGAACCCGCCGCCGCCTAGAACAGCTTCACCCGGAACGAAACGACTGCTGCTCAGTATGCAGAGGCGTATGTCGGCGGATCACTCGTGATGAAGATACTTCTCGGTGACCGCAATCCATAAGTCATCCGTGCGTCACGCTTGGACTCCTTCCGACCCATCCGACCCTCTCACAGCTGCTGTGCGAGCGGAAACGAGCGCTGACGCTCGGAGTCATGGACGCGGAGACTCGTCACTCCAGTTTGCCACTCGCGTCATCTGCTCGCTGGCTTTTCTCGTCGTCATCGGAAGCATTGTCGTGTACGCCATTCATGTCCAGCGGTCGGCCTACACGCCGATGCCGTTCGGCGACATGTGGGACGCTCTCGCAACTCTACGGTCGGCTGCCGATGGAGATCTTCATCTGCGCGACCTTTGGGCACAGCACAACGAGCATCGGATCCCGCTGTTGCGGCTCCAGTTCGGACTCGAATACTTCGCGCTCGACGGCACATTGATCTTCCTCTTGGGCACGATCGTCACGTCCTGCATTCTGCTGGCCGTAATCCTGACGTGGCCCTTTGCGGCCGTTTGGCGCGACAGAACGGTCACGCTTGGATTCTTGGCGTTTGCGATCACGATGACCTTGAGTCCGGCTGGATGGGAAAATCTGACTTGGCCCTTCCAGGTCAGTTTCGTGCAGGCATACCTGTTCGCGGTAGCCGCGATCACGCTCGCAGTTCAGGGAGTTGCACCGCTGCGAAGGACGACGCCGCGACTCGTGCATCTGCTCTGCCTCACCGCGATCATCGGCCTTGGCGGTGCTGCGACCTACTCTCTGGCGAACGGCCTCGTAGTCTGGCCAATCATCATCGCCGTGTTGCTGCTCAGGCGAGTCGGAAAACGTGTGATTGGGATCGTGTCGCTCGCAGGTGGCCTCTTCGTAGCCTCGTACCTTTGGCAGTACGAGTCGGTTGCCGGCCACTCGTCGTATCGGGAGAGCCTCGCGGATCCGATCGGCATGGCGCGATACATCGCAACGTTCTTGGGTGCTCCCGCCGGCGCACTCGGGCTCACTGCGGCGCAGGTCTTGGGAGTCGTTGGGGTTGCCTTACTCGCGTTTCTTGTGTTGGCCACACTCCGAAGTCGGGAACGCGAAGATCAATTGCCGATGACGTGGGGAGCTGCGGTCGCGACGTTTGTGCTTGTGAGTGCCACGCTGACGGCGCTGGGAAGGCTCGACTTCGGAATTACGCTAGCGCTCGGCAGCCGCTACTCGATAGCCGTAGGGGTCTTTTGGGCAGGCGTTGCCGCAGGCATGGCTCCTTTCGTTGCGCGAAAAGCGAGACCCTCTGCTGGTTCGCGTGCTCTCGGAAACAGTCTGAGGGGGCTTGCGTACGTAATGACGTTGCTCGCTGTGGCGCTGTTTTGGAGTGTGACCGCAGCTCCCTCTGACGCGATCTTGAATCATCTGCGCACTCGCAGTGAGCCGATGCTTGCAGCGCATGTAGCGGGCGTGCGAGATGACATCGCCGTAATGGCCAGTTATCCCGGACATGAGCCGCAACTAGCCTTTTCGCGGCTTGAATGGCTCCGCGCCGAGGGCCGCGGCCCATGGCGCAGCGGAGTGCACGAGGCGCTGGACGACGCGCGGCGACCCATTCGTGCACTCTCTTCGTTGGCCTCCTGCCGGGGTGCGGTCGATGCGACACGCCCGGTCCGCCAAGGGATACGCCTGGATGGGTGGATCAACGCGCCGTCGAACACAACGGCGTCGCGCGGGATCGGTGTTGTCGACGTGTCCGGGCAGCCCGCTGGTGTCGGGCTCGTTGGCTTTTACCGGCCTGATGTGAAGGCAGCCGGAGGAAGTTCGGAAGACAACAGTGGCTTGGTGGCGTATGCGCGCTCGGCAGACGGACCAGCGACGCACCTTGTGATGTTCGATTCCGACACAGCGAGGCCGCTGTGCGCACTACCGCTCAGGTGACATTGAAGCCCCGTGTCGCGAACACAGAGGGCGCGCGTTCGCGGGCGGATGCCCGAGGCGAGTGGCTGCTAGCGTCGCCGCGATGCGCGTCCTCGTTACCGGCGGCGCAGGTTTTGTCGGCGCCAACGTCTGCGTCCGCATGGGCGAACTGCATCCCGACTGGGAACTCGTCGCACTCGACAACCTTCGCCGGCGTGGCTCCGAGCTGAACCTTCCGCGGTTGCGCGACTCAGGGGTCCGATTCGTCCACGGCGACGTCCGCGACCGCGAGGACCTGTTCGCCGTAGAAGACGTGGACGCCGTGATCGAGGCATCGGCGGAGCCCTCGGCTCTCGCTGGCCTGGACGGTGGCCTCGACTACCTCACCGGAACGAACCTCCAGGGAGCGCTCAACTGCCTGGAGCTATGTCGTCGCCGAGGCGCCCAGCTCGTGTTCCTCTCGACGAGTCGTGTCTATCCGGTGGCGGCGTTGTGCGCACTGAATCTCATTGAAACTCCGGCGCGCTTCGAACTCGGCGACGACCAGCCATTCGACGGAGCCTCGGGGTGGGAATCGCCGAGAGCTTCCCGCTCCACGGCGCAAGAACCCTCTACGGCGCGACGAAGCTTGCTGCCGAGCTGCTCATTGCCGAGTACGTCGAGGCGTTCGGTGTTCGCGCTGCGGTCAATCGTTGCGGAGTCATCGCCGGTCCCTGGCAAATGGGAAAAGTCGATCAGGGTGTTCTCACATTCTGGATGCTGGCGCATCACTTCGATCGGCCACTCAGTTACATCGGTTTCGGCGGGAGCGGCAAGCAGGTGCGCGACGTCCTCCACGTCGACGATCTCGTTGAGCTGATCGACCAGCAGCTCCGCGAGCCGGATCGTTGGAGTGGGACCGTCTTCAACGTCGGGGGTGGACGCGAGTTCTCGTTGTCCTTGCTCGAGCTGACCGATCTCTGCCAGTCCATCACCGAGAGGCGCGTGGCCGTTGCCCCCACAGCACAGGATCGACCGGGCGACGTGCCGCTCTACATCTCGGATTGCACCGCTCTCTTCGCCTACACTGCCTGGCGGCCACGCAAGGGGCCGCTATCGATTCTCGAGGACACAGCGAGGTGGATCGCTGCGAACGAAGCAGCGCTCCGGGACGCCCTCGATTGAGGATGGAGGTCTCATGCCAGCGGTCGTCGTGACCGGCTCCGGGGGTCTGATCGGGTCAGAGGCGGTCGCCTATTTCACCGAGGCCGGCTACGACGTCCTCGGCATCGAGAACGACATGCGGGCTGAGTTCTTCGGGCCGACCGCCTCGACGAAGTCGCAGACGCGTCGGCTGCTCGAGACCTACGACACCTTCCGCTCGTTCGACCTCGACATCAGAGATTCCGACGGAGTCGAGCGCCTGTTCGAGGAGCACGCGACCAGCCTCGAGCTCGTGATTCATGCGGCAGCGCAACCGTCGCACGACTGGGCTGCATCGGATCCGCAGACCGACTTCACGGTCAACGCGAACGGCACGCTCAATCTGCTCGAGGCGACACGGCGGCACAGGCCCGATGCGACCTTCGTCTTCACCTCGACGAACAAGGTCTACGGCGATCGTCCCAACTTCCTCCCGCTGATCGAGCTCGAGTCGCGTCTCGAGCTACCCGAAGAGCACGAGTACTTCAGTGGGATTCCGACCTCGATGCCGATCGACACGTGCCTCCATTCGCTGTTCGGCGCCTCGAAGGCAGCTGCCGATCTTCTCGTCCAGGAGTACGGCCGCTACTTCGAGATGCCCACGGTCTGTTTCCGCGGCGGCTGTCTGACCGGGCCGAACCACGCCGGCGCGCGGCTCCACGGGTTTCTCTCCTACCTGATGCGCTGCACCGTCACGGGTGAGCACTACACCGTCTACGGCTACGGCGGCAAGCAGGTCAGGGACAACATCCACAGCGTCGATCTCGTCCGAGCATTCGCTGCGTTCCACGCCGAGCCGCGGGCCGCGGCCGTCTACAACATCGGCGGCGGCAGGGAGAGCAACTGCTCGATGCTCGAGGCGATCGATCTGTGCCAGACGATCGCAGGGCGCGAGCTCGACTGGGACCTGGGCGACGCGCCGCGGATCGGCGACCACCGCTGGTGGATCAGCGACCTGAGCGAGTTCCGGCGTGACTACCCCGACTGGAAGCTCACCCGAGGGATCGAGGACACACTTCGCGAGATCTACGAGCAGAACGTCGACGCATGGGTTGTCGCCGCATGAAACTGTCGGTCGTCGTCCCAGCTCGGAACGAGGCCGGCTCGATCGGGAAGACCATCGGTGGGCTCGTCGAAGCGCTCGACGCGGAGGGCATCGACTACGAGCTCGTGGTCGTCGACGACGCGAGCACCGACGGAACGTCGGATGCAGTAACGCGAGCCGCCGGCGACAACCCGCGCATTCGCTGCACGCGGTCGCATTACCCGCGGGGATTCGGGTTCGCGGTTCGCGCCGGCCTCGACACGTTCACGGGTGACGCCGTCGCGATCGTCATGGCCGACGGCTCGGACTCGCCCGGCGACCTGGTCCACTACTACCGCGTACTCGAAGAGGGATACGACTGCGCGTTCGGCTCGCGATTCGTCAAAGGCGCGAAGGTACGCGAGTACCCACGCTTCAAGCTCATCCTCAATCGCGCCGCGAACGTGTTCATACGCATGCTCTTCCGCCACGGTTACAACGACACGACAAACGCCTTCAAGGCGTACCGGCGCGAGGTCATCGAGACGATCCAGCCTCTGCTCTCGAATCACTTCAACCTCACTGTCGAGATGCCGCTGAAGGCCGTCGTCCGCGGCCACAGCTTCGCGGGTCGTGCCGATCTCATGGACGAATCGAACCCACGGGACGTCGAAGCTCGGGCTCCAGGAAATGGGTAGCCGCTACCTATTCATCGTCCTGTACGTCCTTCTCGAGCGCCATCTCAGCCGCGGCGACTATCACCGCTCGACGCGATCCGCGCCTGCGACGCAGCCATCTCGGGACGAGCAGCAGGTGTCGAGCGTGGCGCCCTCCACAGATGCTCGCTCCTGAGCCGACCGGCTGTCGCAGCATGTTGATGCGTCGCTCGTCTGTCTTGCTAGTGACCCGCGGGATCGATGAGCTACGAGTGCAGCCCCGACGGGCATGACGAAGACACCGAACGTCGAGGAGCAACTAGAACGCGTCTACGACGAACGGTTCAGCGACTCGGAAGCAGCCCGGAAGGATGCTCTCTGGAAGGAAGTCGCGCGCTTTCTCCAACGCTTCGTCACGCCGGACGCCACAGTGCTCGATCTCGGATGCGATCGCGGCGACTTCATCCGCAACATAGAAGCCGCCGAGAAGTGGGCCTGTGACCTTCGTGACGTTTCGATCTACCTCCCGAACACGGTCCGCTTCGTTCAGTGCGACGGGCTCGCCGTCGCGGACTCTGCTTCCGCCAGACCACTTCGACGTAGTTTTCATGAGCAACTACCTGGAGCACCTGCCATCGGCGGACGCGGTGCTTGAGCAACTGGGGGCCGTGGCCAAGGTACTCAGACAGGGCGCCCTGATGATCGTGCTCCAGCCAAATATCCGCCTAACGGGAGCGGCGTACTGGGACTTCATCGACCACAAGGTGGCGTTGACAGAGCGCAGCCTCGTAGAAGCGGCACAGCTCTCCGGATTCGAGACTGAGCGATTGATCAAGCGGTTCCTGCCTTACACCACGAAGAGTCGGATCCCCCAAAGCCGGACGCTCGTCCGAGCGTACCTCGCATTCCGACCGCTCTGGTTGCTGTTCGGACAGCAGACGCTGTACGTTGGACGCCGTCGGTGAAGCAGAAGATTCCGAAAGTAGCGAGACGCTGGATGCCAAGCAATCAATCTTGGTGGGCTGCGGACTCGCCGCAGCCTGACGGGGTATCGGCGTAGTTGACGCGTCTGGTCGGCCGCACGGTGCCGGCCTCGTGGGGTTCTAGGCCTGATGTGAAAGCGGCAGGAGGAAGCACGGCGCGGCCGCACTGATCGAATCGAGCGTCTCGTGAGGCTGGGCGTCGTTGAGGCGCCTGGGCGGCCCGAAGGCCGTCTTGCTGCCGCAGACCGGCCTCCGCGATTGATGCGGTCGAGTCGCGGCTCGTGGCAGCGCGGCGGACGGAGCATCGCCCTCGGGCCGCA
Source organism: uncultured Actinomycetes bacterium (assembly GCA_963765175.1). Lineage (GTDB taxonomy): Bacteria > Actinomycetota > Thermoleophilia > Gaiellales > Gaiellaceae > GMQP-bins7. The sequence goes on along the minus strand of CAVXUY010000010.1, from coordinate 23,469 downwards.
TCGACCCGCGGATCATCGGCCTCGTGTGGCACGAGCGCCCGGCACGCGAGCCGCCGCCGCGCGGCGGTTGTGGAGTCGGCGATGAGGATCTGCCGCGAGCTGCCGGCGGAGACCGCCGCAGCCTAGAGCCCCGGAGGGCGCCGTGTACGATCACGCCGCCTTGCCGTCCGACGCGAGCAGTGCACCAGGGCGACCCGCGGGCGTGACCCCCAGGCAGTCGGGCTCAGCCGAGCCGGCGCCGGACAGCCGGATCGACCCGATCGACCTGCTCCTGACGCTGGGCGTCGCCATGGCCGTCGCGGCAGCCGCCCTGTACCGCCTCCACCCGCAGACGATCGGCCCCGGGTGGATCATGGAAGAGGGATCGATCCTCGCGTATGCCGACCGCGTCCTCGAGGGAGCGCTGCCCCACCGTGACTTCCTCACGTTCTACGGCCCGGGCAATCCCTATCTCGTGGCCGCTGCATTCGAGATCTTCGGCTACAGCGTCGAGACCGAACGCGCGGTCGGGCTCCTCTATCGCGTGCTCGTCGTCGTGGCGCTCTTCTTCGTCGCGTGGCGGCTCGCCGGCCTCGCCTCGGGTGTGCTCGCGGGGATCGTCTCCACCGCGATCATGGCCGAGGAGGGGGTCTGGGCATGGTCGACGTACGGCGCGATTGCGTTCGCGCTGGTCGGAGTCGCCCTCGCCGTGATCGCCGCGGGGGTCGCCGAGCGGTCCCAACGGTGGCTGTGCCTCGGCGCGGGTCTCGCGGCAGGAGTCGCGGTCCTCATGCGGTTCGACTTTGGCCCCGCGATCGTCGCCTCGGCACTGCCGCTGTTCCTCTACGTGCACGGGCGGAACCGGTGGTGGTACGCGGGAGGGTTCCTGGGCATGGCGGGGCTCTACGTGCCGTACCTGATCCTCGTGGGCTGGGACCGGATCGCGCGTTTCGTGGGCGACCTCCGCGCGAGCGGCGAGGGTCGAACGCTTCCCGTGCCGGGGCCGTCCGAGCAGGGCGGGACCCTGCTCGTGACCGAGGTCGGGATCGCCGTCGGGTTCGTCGCCCTTGGCGTCCTGCTCACCTGGCGCCGGCGCGACGACCTCGCGGGTCGGATACTCCTCTCCGCGGGGCTCTTCACGCTCGGGCTCGTTCCCTACGTGCTCTCACGCGCGGACCTCCCCCACATCCGCCCTGCGGCGATCGTGCCCCTGAGCTTGCTCCCGGCCCTCGCCCTGTTCGGCATGAGGCGGCTCATCCCCGATGCGGTGGGACGTGCAGTCTGTGTCGCAGTGGTGGGCGCTGCGACCATCGCGCTGGTCTACCGCCAGAGCCACCTCGAGACCTGGACCGTCAGCCACCCGGCGCAGATCGAGAACGCCGGGCGCTCCTTCCCCACCGCCGAGTCCGAGCACACACAGACGATGCGCGACGTCATCGCCGACGCCCAGCGCCTCTCGCGGCCCGGCGAGTCGATCTTCGTCGGCCCGCTCGACCTCCGACGGCTCAACTACGGCCCGACCTTCATCTACTACCTGCTGCCCAAGCTCGAGCCGGCCTCGTACTACATGGAGATGAATCCTGGGACCGCGACTCGGCCCGGCTCGGGTTTCGCCGACGAGATCCGCGCCGCGGACTGGCTCATTCTCACCAGCGACTGGGACGGCTGGTCCGAGCCCAACGAGTCGAGCACGTACGGGTCGAACGAGCCGAACGAGATCGTCCGCGACGACTTCTGCCTCCGTCGCGAGTCCGGCACGTTTCGGCTCTACGAGCGCTGCGACCGCCCGGCGTAGCGGTCGGCAAACCATCCCGGAAACGGACTCCGCCTGCCTTCGCCTGTTAGGCGCTCTCGAGCAGCGGCGACAGCGCGGCGCGGATGCGCGGGGCGAGCGCCTCGGGGCGGAGCTCGGCGAGTCTCCGGTCCGCCGCCTCCGCGAGCCCGGCGCGCGTCGAGCGGGACGACGTGAGCTCGTGCATAGCCTCCGCGACGAGCGCGAGGTCGGCCCCGTCCACGACTAGCCCCGCGCCGCCGACCGTCTCGGGCATCGCGCCCGCGTCGTTCGCGATCACGGGCACACCGTGCGCGAGCGCCTCGATCAGCGGGACGCAGAACCCCTCGTGCACCGAGAGGGACACGTACGCGTCCGCGCGCCGGTACCAGGCGTCGCGCGCCTCCAGCGAGATCTGCCCGGTGAAGAGCACCCGGCGGGCGCCGAGCCGCGCGACGAGCCCGCTCAGCGCGCGCTGGTAGCGCTCGAACCCACCGTACGGGCCGACGAGCACGAGCGACGCATCCGGCGCGTGGCGGCGCTGGAAGAGGGTGAACGCCTTGACCAGCTGCTCGAGGCGCTTGTTCGGGACGACCCGGCCCACGCTGAGAACAATCGGCTCGGCGTTCGGCTCGCGCCGCGGCACGCGTGGAGTGAGGTCGAAGAGCAGCGGGATCACCGTCGCCTCGCCGAGACCTGCCTCGCGCAGGTCGACGGCGTTGAAGGTCGAGTCGGCGAGGAGCGCGGCCACGCTGCCCTGGAACCCGGCCAGCGCGTCCCGTCCGCGGTCGCAGAGCGCCGCCAGCTCCGGGTTCCACGCCCGCATCAGGTCCCCGGGCGTGATGTTGTGGTAGCAGAGGGCGAGCGGCCCGTCCGCTCGGAGCGCGACGTCCGCCGCGCCGCTCCAGATCGTGTAGTGGAGAGCGACGGGGCTCTCCGTGACGAGGCTCTTGCCCGCCCGATCGAGCCGTCGCACGCTGCTCATCAGATCGGGATGCACCCACTCGGCGACGATCTCGCTCTCGTGACCCCACTCGCGGAGCAGGTCGCGCCACCTGAATGCAAGCTCGGTCGTGGCGTCGTGCGGGGCGGCGGCGGAGAGGAGCTGGTGGACGTCGGTCACGGCGGCGGCGAAGGGTACGCCACGAGCGCCTAGTCCGACGGCGACAGGTCGCTAGCATGGCTCGGTGCCTGACGTCCTTCGCCGGCGCGGCAGCCTTCTGCTCCGAATCCTCGTCTCCGTGCTCCTGCTCGGGGTCGTCCTCGCGTACGCAGACATCGGCGAGGTGCGGGAGGCGGTGCGCGACGGGCAGTGGGGCTGGTTCGTCGCGGCGATCGGTCTCATGACGGCGGCCGCGGCCACTGGCGCCGTTCGCTGGCGGGTGCTGCTCGAGGGAGCGCACATCCGGGTGACCCGCATCCGTGCGGCCCGGGCGTTCGGGGCATCACTCGTCCTGAACATCGTCCTCCCCACGTCCGTGGGCGGCGACGCGGTTCGCGCCTGGGTCGTGGGGAAGGAGAGCGGCCGACTGGTGAGCGCGGCCGCGTCCACGATCGTCGACAAGATCGGCTCGCTCGTCTGCCTCGTCCTCCTCGCCTGGGTGACCCTCGCCCTCGACCCGGACGGCGTGCCGCGGCTCGATCGTCGGCGTGTTCGCCTGGCTGACCGCCGGCCTGGTCGTGGTGCTCGTGGTGGCCGGCCTGGTGGCCGCGGGCGTGCGGCCGATCCTGCACCGGCTCCCGGAGCGGGTCGTCGTCATGATCCGGGAGGCCTGGAGGGCGCTCCGCGCCTGGGGGAGCTCGCCGAGGCTGATCGCCGAGTACGTCACGTTGGGGCTCGCCTTCCAGGTGCTGACCGTGCTCACGCTCGTGCTCGTGGCGAGGACGGTCGGGGTGGAGCTCCCCTTCCCGCTGGCCGCCGTGTCCGCGGCAATCGTCCTCGTCGCGATGCTCATCCCGATCTCCGTCGGAGGCCTCGGCGTGCGCGAAGGCGGGTTCGTGCTCGTCCTCGCGCAGGCGGACATCGGCGCCGCGCAGGCGACGTCGATCTCGCTGCTGTACGCGGGAGCGATCACGCTCGGGGGCGGGACACTGTTCCTGCTGGCGATGGGGATCGAGTCCGTCCGCGGGCGGCGGGCGACGCCCGCCTCCGTGCCGAACGACCCCTCCGCGACGCCCGAGCGCGTCTAGACGACGCCGCTCGGCGCTGCGCGCCGTCGGGCTCGCTTCATCGCGACGACCAGCACCCAGCCCGCGGCGACCGTCCCGAGGACCCACGCGAACGCGGTCGGCCAGTCCGGCAGACGGCCCGACGGGGCCGCCGTGACGTCCACGGGAGACACGCGGATCGTCCCCGCGCGCACGGTCCCGACCCCGACGTAGTGGACGCGCGTCTCGAGCTGGCCGCCCCTCGAGTTCGAGAATTCGAGCGGGATCTCGGTCATGCGGCGAGGGTCGAGCTGGCCTGCGGTCACCGGGCGGCTCGCGAGGACCTCGACCGGGGGTGAGCTGAGGATGTCGACGGCCGCGACGATCGAGTCCGGCGGCGCCCCGCTCGCGGCCAGCGGGAACGTCGCACGGTAGTCGCCGCGCCGCATGGTCTGGTACGGCCCGAAGATGAGGCTGCCGGGGCCGTCCTCGGGGTGGGCGACGGCGATCCCGTCCTCCACCGCTCCGGTCGAGGGCCCGTACTCGCCGGGAGGGACGACGAGCGACGTCGGGTACTGGAACAGCCACGGATTGGTGATCGGGAACAGGTCCGATGTCGCCCGCGCCCCGACCACGCGCGACTTGTCGTCCAACGGGAGAAGGCGCAGCGGCTGGGCGACGGCCGAGACGACGAACAACAGCGAGAGCGCGAAGAGCGGGACGAAGACGAACATCGCCGCCCGCACCTCGCGGAGCACGAGCGCGATCGGGACGGCGATGAGCGGGACGATCGAGACCAGGTAGCGCGCCGGGAACTCCCAGCCGGGCGGGATCCCGGCGCTGGCGATGACCAGGATGTACGCGGCGGCGATTGCGACGCACCCGGCGGCCGCCCAGCGCCAGCGCAGGACGAGGCACCCGAGAGCCGCGAGCCCGAGCCAGTGCACCGGGGCGTACGGTATCCACCCGTGTGCGGGGTTGAGCAGACCCGGGAGCGCGAACTCGTAGACGAACGCCCAGCCCGCCGCGCCGATCTCGTGGGTGTAGAAGCGGGCGTACGGCTTCATCGGGTTGAACGTCCCGTACAGGTAGTGCGAGGTGAGGAGGAGCAGCCCGCCGAGGAGCGCGTACGGGAGCACCACGGGCACCGTGACGCTGCGCCAGTCCCGCCACAGGACGCGCGCGTGCCGCGCGAGCTCGTGTCCGGCCCGGCGCAGACGCCCGGGCGAGGCGTCGGCGTCGGCCCCGCCGTCACCCGTGCGTGACAGGCGGCGGCGACGAGCCCGAGGAAGGCCCCGAGCGAGAGCAGCGCGAAGCGGACCTGCAGCCACACGAGCAGGCCGGCCGCCACCGAGCCGAGCGCCAGGGCGAGAGGCACCGAAGCCCATCTCACCGCGATCCGCAGGACGACCACGAGGAGCAGGGCGCCGGGGACCTCCGGGTAGACCTGGCTCGAGAACACGAGCAGCGGGTAGCAGAGGACGACCGCGGCCCAGGCGAGCACGCCGTAGCTCCGGCGGAGCCCGAGGTCGCGCAGCAGGCGGAAGAGCTGATCCGCGAGAAGCGCCGCGATCAGCACCATCAGGATCTGCGCGCCGGTCGTGCCGCCGATGGCGACCGCGGGCGCGATGAGCGTCGCCATGCCGACGCCGCGCAGCAGCCGCAGCTGGCCGGTGTCCCGGAAGTCCGCGGCGTGCCCGTACGTCGAGAGCGGGAACATGCCCGACGCCTGGACGCTGCGCCCCCGGTCGGAGTAGTCGTTCGTCAGGTCGACGTCGCCGTCGTAGGCGAGGCTCTGCGCGGCCATCAGGTAGTGGGGCTCGTCGCCCGTCGGGGACGGGTCCATCACGAAGTACGCGACGAGGTACACCGCCAGCGCGAGCACGAACGGGGCGAGCTGCGCGATCCAGAACGCGGTGCGGTCGCTCACCGGCCAGGCGTGCGGCGCCTCGACCGGCTCGACGGCCTCGCTCACGTTCGTCGTCATCGTCCCCGTCCTGGCTTCACGTCAACCACGGCCGGAGCCGATCGTAGCCGCGGCCCGGAGCGCCGTGGTTTGGGCATGCTTCGGCCGTGGCGCGTTCGACGTACTACCCGGGGAGCGCGAGGCGGACGCCTCGCTGCCGGCTCGCCGAAGGCTCGCCATGACCGCGAACGCCGAAGCGATGCGAGACGACACCGCGCTCGAGGCGAGCGAGCGGCCGCGGCTGCTCGTCTTCATCGTCGCGTACAACGCCGAGAAGACGATCGAGGACGTCCTCGGCCGCATCCCGGCCGACCTGCTCCTCGAGTACGACGTCGAGACGCTCGTCATCGACGACTCATCGCAGGACGCCACCTTCGACCGGAGCGAGATGGTCAGGAAGGCGGACATGCTCGCCTTCCCGCTCCACGTCCTCTTCAACCCGGTGAACCAGGGCTACGGCGGCAACCAGAAGCTCGGGTTCCACTACGCGATCCAGGAGGGCTTCGACTACGTCGCGCTCGTCCACGGCGACGGGCAGTACGCGCCGGAGTGCCTCGCCGATCTCGTACGCCCGCTCCGCGACGGCGAGGCCGACGCCGTGCTCGGCTCCCGGATGATGACCAAGGGAGGCGCCCTCGGCGGCGGCATGCCGCTCTACAAGTTCGTCGGGAACCAGATCCTGAGCCGCTTCCAGAACCAGCTGCTCGGGACGCACCTCAGCGAGTTCCACTCCGGCTACCGCGTGTACTCGACGCAGGCGCTCCGCGCGATCCCGTTCGACCTGAACACGAACGACTTCCACTTCGACACCGAGATCATCATCCAGCTCCTCTACGCCGGGAAGCGGATCAGCGAGGTGCCGATCCCGACGTACTACGGCGACGAGATCTGCCACGTCAACGGCATGAAGTACGCCGCGGACGTGGCGCGCACGACGCTGAAGGCGCGCGCGCAGGACCTCGGCCTCCTGTACGAGCGCAAGTTCGACGTCGGGCGCAGCGACAACGACCAGTACGAGCCCAAGCTCGGGTACGAGAGCCCGCACACGCTGGCGGTCGCGACCGTCCGGCCCGGCTCGCGCGTCCTCGACCTCGGGTGCGCCGGCGGCGCGGTCAGCGCCGCGCTGCGGGAGCGTGGGTGCCACGTGGTGGGCGTCGACCTCTTCCCGCTCGCGGACGGCGTCGAGCTCGACGAGTTCCACCTGCACGACCTCAACGACGGGCTTCCCGACCTCGAGCTCGAGGACTTCGACTACGTCCTCCTGCTGGACGTCATCGAGCACCTGCACGAGCCCGAGCGCTTCCTCGAGCAGCTGTACGAGGGCCTGTCCCTGAACCCCGACGCGAACCCTTGTGATCAGCACGGGGAACGTCGCGTTCGGGATGACGAGGCTGCTCCTGCTCGCCGGCCAGTTCAACTACGGCAAGCGCGGGATCCTCGACCTGACGCACACGCGGCTCTTCACGTTCTCGACGCTGCGGCGCGTGCTGGAGGGCGCGGGCTTCCGCATCGACCGGATCCGCGGTGTCCCCGCCCCGTTCCCGCTCGCGCTCGGAGACGGCGGGCCCGCTCGAGCGCTCATCGCGATCAACCGCATCGGCAACCGGCTCTGGAAGCGCTTCTTCGCGTACCAGATCTTCGCGGTCGCCCAGCCGCGGCCGTCGCTCGACCTGCTGCTGCGCGACGCCCGGGTCGAGTCGGCGATCCGCTCCCGGGGCCTGGCCCAGGACTGAGCGGCTCGACGCGGATCAGACCGAGCGCGACGCCACGGGATCGACGAGGAGCTTCGCGGCCACCTCGTCGACCCGCCTCTCACCGCCTCGACCTCCGCGAGCACGTTGTCGAGTGCAACTCCGGTCAGCGCCGCGGTGTCGTTCGCGGCGTTCGTGTCCGCGACAACGACCCGCATGAGGTCGTCGAAGCGGGGGTCGAATTAGCGCCTTACCGGCCAGCCGAGCGCCCTCGCGACCCAGACGGCGAGGCCCTTCGCCGCCTCGCGTGCGGGTCTCTCCGCGCTCAAGGCGAGATCACGAGGCCCGGCGACGGCATCGCTCCGAAGTCTCGCACACGGCAACGAGCGCCCGAACGTCCTGGCGGCGACCGCGGCGCTTCAGCGCTCGGGCGGAGCCGGCGGACGCACGCTGCCGGCTTCCAGCGCCGCCACCCGCTCGGCCAGCGAGCCCACCTCCCGCTCCAACGCCGCCCGAGCCTCGGTCTCCGCCTTCAGGGCGCGCGCCAGCCGGTCGTCCGACGACTGCCTTGTTGTCGTTTCGAACGCGAGCGCGGACCCGAGTCGCGTGACCGCCGCGTCGGCCTGCTTCGCGAGATCGTCGAGCACGTGCCCGAGCAGGCGGAGGTTGAGCTTCTTGATCCGCGTGAGCACGGGCCCGACCACCGGCTTCGTCGAGTAGCCGAGCTCGGGTCGGAAGCGGACGTGGCCCTCACCGGCGCCGAGGTCGAAGCCGTCGTCGACCGAGAGCTCCTCTGCCGCGACCGTGTCGACGTCGGGGTAGCCGCCTACGGCACGCTCGCGGTCGGCGCGCTCCTTCAGCTCGTCCACGAGCTGCTCGACGTCGATGGGCGGCTGCTCCGTCATCTCCCGGCGACTCCGGTGGCGATGCTAGTCCAACCGGCCCCACTTCGACTCGAAGAGGACTGTGGACGAAGTTCTGGGACGCCATGCGAGGCGACGAAGCTTGCCCGCCGTAGTCGGCGTTCTGGCCGACGGCGACGAGCGAGACGTAAGGCGTCACGTCGGGCTCGGCTCGACGACCAGCCACCGCAGCTGGACTCCGAGACGGCGATCATCCTCGCTCAGCGCGAGCTCCTTCGGGCTCGCTGGGTTGTCGACGCGGAGGTCGAGGACCACGCGCCCGGTCTCGTCACGGGCAGACGCCGGCAGCGGGACTCGCACGAGATGGTGCTCCGGACCGAGCCCGAGGCGGGCGCGTGTTTGCCGGAGCGGCGGCCGGCCGTGGCGGAAGACGTGACGAACGAGCTCCCGGCCGCCCGTGGAGATGTCGAGCCCCAGCTCTCGGTGCTTCGGCGTGACGAACGGCTCGATCGCGAGCACGAGCTCCGCGTCCCCCGCGACGTCGGCCGGCCGGAGCACGAGCGACGCAGTCTCGCCGTCGGTCCAGACGCCCGTCGGCTCGAGCTGCGACCAGCCACTTCCCAGGAGCCGCTCCGCGCCCGAACCCTCGCTGAACATGACCCGCTCGCCGGTTCGCACGGTGCGGTCGAGCTCGTCGAGCGTCACGCTGCGCAGGTTGATGCCGAGCAGGCGCTCGTCCTCGGCCGACCAGCCGAGCGCGACCGGCGTCGTCGGCTCGTCGATCTCGAACGTGAGGTCGACGACGCCGTCCGCGCGCACGCTCGCGGGGAGCTCGATCTGCCACTCGGGGTCGCCGTAGCGGAAGTCGCGGTCGGCGGTGAGCTCGCCGTTCGCGAGCGCCTTCACGGTGAGCGTCCCGTCGCGCGCGACACAGATGCTTCCGATCGACAGCGCGAGCACGCAGTCCCCCTCGCCCATGCCGTCGAGCGCGAGCGCCAGCTCGGACGCGAGCTCCGTCCGTCCAGATGCCTTCCTCGTCGGGATAGGACCAGCCGTCTCCGAACCCGCCGTAGTCGCGTAGCTCGGCGATGCGCACCGTCTCGCGAGCGCGAATCGGCAGGCGTCGCCGCCATGACGCGCTCCGCGCGGACCAGCGAGTCGAGCCGCCTCTCGCGCTCGATCGCCGCCCGCGTCGCGTCGTCGTGCGAGCGGGACGAGCCTGACGGTCGCGCGCCGGACGCGGGAGTGAGCCGTCGTGTGGCTGCAGTCGAAGTTCGCGAGGACGTACGCGTCCCAGAACACGCGTCCAGCTGTGGACGAGCACGAACCGCCGCGGGTGCTCGCCCGGCTCGAGGCGCGCGCGCTCGAGCTCCACGAGTCGATCGAGCGCGTCGAGGCGCGAGGTCGAGCCTCGGCGGGAAGCTGCGCCGGCTGGTCGTCGCCGGCCGTGCCGATCGCTCGGAGTCGACGAGCGACGCGTCGACGCCGAGGTCGACGACGAGCACGTCGGCCGTGCGCGCGAGCTCCTCGACCGAGCTCGGGTCGTCGAACGTCGGCGACTGCGAGCGGGCGGCCGAACCCGAGCTCGCCGACGAGCGTCGCGAGCATCCGCTCGAGAACCGGGTTCGCGCCGAGGTAGCCGACGGCCGCGTCGGGCGGCGAGACAGCGAGCGAGTCGGCGACGAACGGCAGGACGTGACCGGAGTCGTACGTGAGCTCGAACGGGCACGCGCGCCGCGTCGGACGGCACGCGAGGGCCCGACGCTCGGCGGGCACGACCGCGACCAGCGCGTCGCCGAATGCCGGTCCCGGTTCGCTCGCGAACCGGGACCTCCTCGAGCTCGACGTCGGCAAGGCCCCACGTGTCGTCGCTGCTCCGGCAGGTCGGCGCGCTCGACCGCGACGAAGAAGCGGCGAGATCGTTCGCGACCTTCCGGCGCCGTGGTAGACGGTCGGCGTCGCGGTTGTGGTTGCAGTGGTAGCCGGCGAGCTGCTCTTCGAGGCTCTCGATCGAGCCGCGGTGCAGGAGCATCCGCCGGCTGAGGTTCGAGTCGACGTGGTAGCCGAGGAGCATCTCCTCGTCGAACCCGTCGATCGCGAGGAAGTCCTCGCGGAGGACGAGCTGGAAGTCGCCGGGCGCGTCGAAGCGGATCCACTCGTTGCTCAGCGTCGGCTCGTCGAGGCGCAGGCGCCGGGCCGAGCCGCGCGACCTCGGCCATCGCCCGCCGCGGATCGCTCCTCGGCAGCCGCTCCCAGAGCCACTCCGGAAGCTCGAACCGCGGCAGACCGTAGAACCCGTCGGGGAGCTCGCCGCAGATCTCGCTCAGGCTCCGGTCCGACGAGCGGCACGAAGATCATGTCGGTGTTCGTCGAGAGCAGCCAGCGGTTCGACGGGTTCGCGCGGCGCACTGCCGGCGTTTCGCGCGACCGGCTCGACCGCCGGCAGGTGCGTGCGCGCGCCGAAGCGCTCCTCGTGGATCGCGGCCGGGACGCGAAGCACGCGGAGCAGCTCGAGGCAGCGGTCGGTCAGCGTGTCCGCGAGCGCCTCGACGAACGTCGGCAGCTCGTCGGGCGTGTTGTAGTCGACGAAGACGATCTCGTCGTCGGGGTCGGTGAGGACCTCGGCGATGCAGTTCAGGCTCAGCGCGGCGCGGCGGTGGAGGTTGTAGCCGTGCGCGTCGTTCCGGCCGTAGACGATGACCGAGATCACGGGCGCTGCCGCGCGCGCGTCGCGCGAGCATCAGCCCGATGCGACGGCTCGACGAGCGGCGCGCGCGATGCCGCCAGCTCGTCGTAGATCCAGGCGTACGTCTTCTCCAGCCCGACCGCGAGCGGCGTGCTCGGCTCCCAGCCGAGGCGCTCGAGGATGAGCGTGTTGTCGGAGTTCCGCCCGCGGACGCCCTTCGGCGCGTCGAGGTTGTAGCGGCGCTTCAGCTGCACGCCCGGCGATCTCCTCGACGATGTCGACGAGCTGGTTGATCGTCACGAGCTCGGACGAGCCGAGGTTGATCGGGTCGAGGATGTCGCTCTCCATGATCTGCGTCGTCCCGAGCAGGCAGTCGTCGATGTACATGAAGCTGCGCGTCTGCTCGCCGTCGCCCCAGATCTCGATCTCGTCGTCGCCCGGCGAGCTTCGCCGTCGGCGACCTTGCGGCAGATCGCGGCCGGCGCCTTCTCGCGGCCGCCGTCGTACGTCCCGTGCGGCCCGTAGACGTTGTGGTAGCGGGCGACGCGCGTCTCGATGCCGAAGTCGTCGTGGAAGTTGCGGCACATGCGCTCGGAGAAGAGCTTCTCCCAGCCGTAGCCGTCCTCGGGCAGCGCCGGGTAGGCGTCCTCCTCGCGCAGCGCGGTCACGTCGGAGTCGCTGCTGGAGGTCGACGTTGTAGATGCACGCCGACGAGGAGAAGAAGTGCCGCTTGACGCCCTCGTCCTTGCCGGCCATCAGCAGGTGCGTGTTGATCAGGACGGAGATCATGCACGCGGCCCTGTTCGCCTCGATGAAGCCCATGCCGCCCATGTCGCAGGCGAGGTTGTAGACGTGCGCGACGCCGCGGACGGCGTCCCGGCACGCCTCGAGCGAGCGGAGGTCGGCGACGCGGTTGTCGACGTCCGGGAGCACCTGGTGCCACTCGTCGAGCGGCTTGATGTCGACCGCGCGGAGGTTCGGTGAAGCCGTTCTCCTGCAGGTAGCGCACGAGCCAGCCGCCGATGAATCCGCCGGCGCCGGCGACGAGGATCGGGTCGGTCCGCGAGATGCTTGCCTGCCACGGTCATCCTCCTCTGGACGCGCTCAGACCGGGCTCGGCTGCTCGAGCGGCGCGGCCGAGCCGCACGATCTCGACCGCGTCACCGTAGGCGTCGTCGGGCAGCAGCCGCCAGCAGTCGATCACGACCGTCGTCTACCCTTCCGCCGAGCGCGTCGACCGGAAGCTCGGCGAACTCCGGCCACGGCGTGGCGATCACGACCACGTCGGACTCGCTCGAGCAGCTCGGCGACGGACGCGGCGCCCTGCGCGAGCCCGCCGAGCGCGTCGCAGCGCAGCCTCCGTGGCGACCGGGTCGTAGACGTGGACCTCGTAGCCCGGCGCTCCCGAGCAGCCGCGCGAGCGCGACGCCGGGGCTCTCCTCGATCACGCCGGTGTCGCGGCTTGTAGGCGAGCCCGAGGATCCCGACGGCGTCGCCGTCCTCGAGCCGCGACTGGACGACGCGCGCGAGCCGATCGGTCTGGGCGACGTTGACCGCGTCGGTCGCCTCGGCGAGCAGCGCCTCGGCGCCGAGGTCGCGGGCGAGCACGGCGAACGCCTTGTTGTCGCGGGGGAAGCACGGGCCGCCGTAGGCGATCGCGCCGCGCAGGTACTTGCGCCCGATCCGCGTGTCGAGCCCGAGCGCGTCCGTGACGACCTCGACGTCGGCGCCCGGAAGCCGCTCGCACATGTCGGCGAGCGTGTTCGCGTACGAGATCTTCATCGTCACGTACGTGTTGACGGCGATCTTCGTCAGCTCGGCGTTCACGAGGCTCATCCGCCGGAACGGCGGATCGTTCTCGCAGACGCCCGCGTACAGCCGCTCGAGCACGTCGCCGGCACGCGAGTCCGACTCGCCGATCAGCACCATGTCCGGCTCGAGCATGTCGCGGATGACGTTCCCGAGCGCGATGAACTCGGGGCTGTAGCAGAGGCCGAGCGTCTCGCCGACGCGGCGGCCCGACGCGCGCTCGAGCGCCGGCGCGGATCTCGCCGTCGCACGAGCCGGGCATGACCGTGCTCGCCGACGACGACGACGTGGTAGTCGTCGCGCCCGCGCGAGCCCGCGGCCGACCTCCTCGATCGCCGCGAGGACGTACTCGTTCGAGAACGCTCCGCGCTCGTCCGACGGAGTCGGGACGAGCAGGATCGTCACGTCCGCGTCGGCCGCGGCGGCGAGGTCGGTCGTCGCGCTGAGCCGGTCGCGCGAGGCCGGAGACGAGCGTCCTGCAGCCCGGGCTCCTCGACCGGCGCGAGCCCCTCGTTCAGCAGCCGCACGGCCTCGGGGTTGACGTCGATGCCGAGGACGTCGTTGCCCTTGCTCGCGAGCACGGCGGCGAGCGGCGCGCCGAGCTTCCCGAGTCCGACGACGGCGACCCGCATCAGGCTGCGCGGCGCTTCCGCGGTGATGAGCAGGTGCCAGCCGAACCGGCGCTCGAAGGCGCGGAACAGCGGCTCGGGCATCCAGCGGAAGTACGGCTCCTTCACGTACCGGTACTCGACGTAGTCGCGGATCCGGTACGGGAAGACGTGGTCGACGTCGACGTCCTGGACGCGGAAGCCGCGCGCGCTCGACGAGCTCGCGCCCTCCGCGGCGCGTGTACGTGAACGTGACCGGGCAGCCGGTCTGCGCCTCGGAGTGCTCCGCGACGAGCTCGTCCGTCTTCCAGAAGCGCCCGCGCCCCTGCGCGGCGACGATCCAGAAGACCTTCCACGAGCGCCGGTGGTAGACCATCAGCTTCAGCGTGCCGCCCGGCGCCGTGAGCGCGCGGATCTCCGCGAGCGCCCGCTCCGGATGCGGCGTGTGGTGGACGACGCCGAACGAGTAGACGAGGTCGTACGGCTCGCTCGTCGAGCAGCCGACGTCAGCTCCTCGGCGTTCGCCTGGACGAACCGGATCCGGTCGGCGACGCCCATCACCTCGGCGCGCTGCTCGCGCGATGCGGAGCGACTCGCTCGAGAGCTCGACCGCCGTCAGCTGCGCGCCGGCGCGGGCGAAGTTGATCGAGTCGGTGCCGATGCCGCAGCCCACCTCGAGCACGCGCTTGCCGTTCCAGCGCTCGAACTCGGCGAAGCGCGGGAATGTGCGGCTCGACGAGGTACTTGCGCGCCTCGACCTCGTCGAAGTACTCCTTCGACCCGACCGGCTTCGTCGAGTGGCGGATGTTGCAGGGCCGCGCGTCCCAGTACCGCTGCACGTCGGCGACGGACTTGTTCGTGAAGCTCTGGGCCATGCGTTTTGCGAATCGTGGCAGACCGAGGGGCTTGCCCACCTCCCGAACCGCCAACGTAGGGAGACTACGCGATTGTCGCCGGTGAGCAGTGAAACGACGAGGGTAGGACGTCGTCGGGAAGCCAGGTCGCACGACTCCGTGCTTGGCCACCGATACGAGCGACTAGTCTTACGGCCGCCCGTCTGAACGTCGTGGTCGCATTCGGAACCTGCTGCGGGCGATCCTATCGAGCCCACACCGACAACACGTCTCTCCTCCAAGCCCGCGGAGCCACCAGTTTGCGTGGCTTGTGGTGGGAGCGTCGGAATGCCCCGGCAGCTCGGCGCAGTAGCGCTCGCGGCGTGCAACCGTTGCGACACACAGACCGTGCTTCCTCGCCTATCCGCCCAGCAGCTGCGAGCAATCCATGACTCGTCGGCCTACTTCGGCAAGACGTACTTTGAATCGCGGCGGGGTGTCCAGGCCGACACAGAGAGGCGCGTTCGGCGCGTGTGCGACCTCGTCAGCATGGTCCGTGGGGACGGGTATCTCTTGGGTCGCCGGATGCTCGATGTCGGTTGCGATACGGGTGACTTCGTGCTCGCGGCTCAGGAAACGGCGGGTATCGAGCCGTTCGGCGTCGACGTCTCCAGGCGCGCGGCCGAGCGTTGCGAGTCGTCGCGGCGTCACCGTCTTCGCCGCGATCTCGCCGACGCTCCCGAGGACTTCGACGGGTTCGCGCTCACGACGGTGATCGACGTGATCGAGCATGTCGAACGGCCCGGATGACTTGCTCGAAAGCATTGCGTCGCGCCTCGCACCTGATGGGCTGGTTTATATCGAGACGCCAAACTGGCGCTCGGGGATCTATCGCATGGGTGAGCCGGTAGCGCGATGACCCAAAGTCGTCCGAGGCGTATCTTCGAGCGCTTGTTCCCTCCGGAGCACGTCCAGTACTTCACGATCGACGGACTCGGGGCGCTCATCGAACGAACGCACCTACGGGCGATCACGTCAGCACGCGGCCGCTCTCGTTCCGCTCGGTTGCCGGCGGACGTCTCGTAAAGGCCGTCACGGCCTCGCGCAGCTCCCCGATCGCGGCGTTAACCGGCACGTCCTGATCTGCGCCCTCCTGCAGAGTCGCGAGGCGACACGTGTGACCAACCCACCTGTCAATCGTCGTGGCGGCGTCTTCGTCTCGCTGCCAGTGTTGAACGAAGCCGAGAACATCGTGCCGCTCCTCGACAAATCGATCGCTTCGCTAGGCGGGCAGCCGTATGTCGTTTGCGTTGTCGACGACGGCAGTCGCGACGGCACGATCGACCTTCTGCGCGAGCGCGGGAAAAAACGCCCGAAGCCTTCACGTCATCTATCGAACTAAGACCCGGCGAGGCTCGCAGCGGGGAGGCGCCTTGCTCGCAGCTCTCGACTGGGGACTCGACCACACTTCATGCGACGTCTTCGTCGAGATGGACGGCGATCTGTCCCACCGGCCCGAAGAGCTCGCACCGGCGTCGAGCTTGTTGCGGAGTGGCCCTACACCGACTCGTGATCGCATCGAAGTTCGTGACCGGGAAGCAGGATTACAAACCGACCGCGTCGGCCGACGTTCGTCAGCCGTGCCTGTAGTGCGGCCGTCTGGTGCTTCCTAGTCGCGCGGTGAAGGATTACAGCAACGGCTTCCGCTTCTACACGCGCGAGGCGCCGCGAGGCTCCTGGCTGGGACCAAGATGCGTTATACGAGCCCGACTACCTCTCGGAGGCTCTCGCGATTTGGCTCACGGCGGGTCTTCGTGTCCGTGAGATCAGCACGACTTATATCGGCCGGAACGAAGGTCTATCGAAGCTGCGCATCATCGATCTCGTGAAGGCTGCGGTGGCGGTCTTCGAAATCTCGTTGCGGTACCACGTCTCCGGATTCGCCGTCGGGAGGCGACGGTCGCAGCTCGACACGCGGCGCCGAGCCGCCGAATACTCGCTCGCAGAGTGACGTCTCGCACGACTCTGCCAGGAAGCTCCTGGACGAGATCCGCCGACCGCAGTGAGCAGGAGCGGCCGAACGGCCGACCTAGCGCATCGCTCTCGCGCTCGTTGCCGGCCGCGGTCGTCGTAACGGTCGCCTCGGTCATCGGACTCTGGTTTACGGAACACGAACCAAATCTCGACGATCTCGGGCTGTTCAACCCAGTCCATACGTACCTCCGAGACCGGAGACATGTCAGCTATCCCGATCTACGGGATGTTCGAGCCGACGATCGTGCATCCCCCCACGCACTACCTGGTCCTCGCGTGGCTCATGCGACTCACAGGCCTCCGTCGAGGCCGCCTCGTCCTCCCGTTCCTTGCGTGGCTGGCGCTTGACTGCGGTTCCTGGTCGTGAGTTCGCGCTTCTCGGTTTCCGCCAGGTTCGCTTTCCTCTTCGCAGCATTCGCCGGCTCGTCGTCTGGGCGCCGCCAGCTTCATCCGGCCGGATCTCCATCAAGCCGCCGCGTGGTTCGCCGGTCTCGTGGCGCTCGAGACGGGCCGGCTCGCCAACTGGGACTGGAGGCGGCTCGGACTTGGCGCGGCGCTGATCGGCCTGTCGAGCGCGCTCCACTACCCGGCCTCGGCGAGCCTTGCCGCGGTCGCGGTATACGCTCTCTGGGTCGTGCCTCGCTGGGCCTTCGGACGGGCTCGACCGGCACTCGCTGCGCTCGTGGTCGGCAGCGCGCCTCGTGCTCGTCCCATACGCCGCGCTCTACCTGTCCCCCACTGGGACGAAATCACGGCGTTCGCCCGGCTCGCCAACGAGCGGGGGGAACGACTGGCTTGCGGGCTTCGACCAGGCGCGTGAACAGTACCGAGGCCTCGCGGAGTCGTCGACCGGCGGGGAGTTCCTCGGTTTCCTCGCGGCCCGTTCCTGCAACACGGGTTCCGGTCGTCTTCGTCGACGACGCCCTTCCTTGCACTCCGCCGAGAGACCGTGGTATCGCCCTTGCTAGCGCGCCGTACCTCCTGTTCCTCCTCTTCTACGCGCGCGGCAAGTCGCTCTACTACTACACGCCCGAGTTCCTCCTCTTCTTCGCGAGCGTCGCTTACGCGGCGTTTCTCGTCCTCGGTGCGGCACTGAGCAGGTTCGGCATCACCGCAACGCGCTTTCGTCCGACCGTGGCATCTGTCGGGATTGCTGGTGTCGCGGGAGCCGTGCTCCTCGAGCCCAGCGACCCTCAGAGCCGGAGGTGACCGGAATTGGACTCCCTGCATCGGGACATGGAGATCGCGCGCGCGGCGGGTCCGCGATGCTGCCGCCGAACGCGCTCGTCGGGACGAACGACCTTGGGCTTTGGTACATGACGGAGGCGCGCGACGTTCACTATTTCACCCTGGAATTCGATCCGATTCGGGATCTCTCGAAGTGAATCTTCGGGCGTACCTGAACGAGTTCGACGCGATCGCCGAAGCCCGCTATGACAGCTGGGCCACGTTCAACAGGCAGCGGCAGGCCATCCCCCAGTGGTACGCGAAGGGCCTGCTCCGCATTCGCGGCTTCTACTTCGGAGATCGCCGTTGCACACCACGAGACATTGATGGGTATCTACTGCTCTCGGGCGCGAGGAGCCCCGATCGAGGGGTACGCCTTTCGCGGTCGACGGGTCTACGCTTCCGACCTGTCGCCGCGGGACGCACGTCTTCTCCGTCGCGATCTGCCGCTCGACTACGTCCCGGCAACGCAGTACCTCGTCCCGTGGCAGCTGCTTACCCCACTACCCGGAACCACGTATCCACCAGACGGATTCGAAGAAGACGATGGTGTCGCACCTGTAGCTCGTCGCGCGTTACTACCACAGGTGATCCGACCCTGCTTCGACGGAGCTGCGACGATCCGCGAGGAGGTCACTCTCGCCGCCATGCAGGAGAACGTCCATGACTTCCTCCGGCGTTGGCGACTCGCGACGGGACACGACGACGTGACAGTCGTGGCGCGCAGGTGCAGGCCGAAAACGCGCTATACTCGCCGCCCGGCCCGACGGTGCCGGTTCCCGACCGTGGTCGCGTTCCGGCGGCTGCCTCTCCATCCGAGTGATCCGAAACGAGGTCGGCCGAGTTCTTGCGGCTCGCGACGCCGAGGCAGCAGTACGCGCAGGTCTTGACGGTGCCGTTGCCCGGGGACAGTCGGCAGCGTCGCTGGCTCAAGCTGCGCGCTCGGGTCTCGGAGGGCAGGCTCGGGATCTGCGTGCTCGACCTCGGGGCGCGGGCTGCCTCCTTCGACGCTCGCTCTGCCGAAAGACGGGCCGTCCGGCACCGTGTACCTGCAGGTTCCGCCGACGACGCACCGGCTCGCGCTTTACATCGACAACGATCGCGAGGGGACGTTCCGAGTTCGAGCTCAGGTCGATCGAGCTCTTGGCGCTTGCGGCGAGCGGGGTTGACCCACGTCTGGACGCCGTCCTGGAAGCTGATCAGACCCCATGGTGTCTCGTTCCGCGCCGCACGGGTAGTCGTTCAGCTTCTTCCAGCCGAGCCGCCCGAATAGCGTGCGGACCGTTCTCGTTGTCCCCGCTGTGTGTGCCGACTGAACACGTTTGACGCGCGCGAGAAGGCTTCGGCAGATTCGAGACGTCCGCCTCGACGCCTTGAACGTCGAGGTCGATGAGATCCACGCGATCGAGGTCCGGAGGATCGATGCGAGGGTCACGGCGCGGACGTCAACGATCCGCGCTCGTTGCGGGGATCGTCGAAAGGAGCCATGCTCGAACCCGTTTGAGGACGCGATGCGCGGCGAGTCGGCCGCCTGGAGTGCTCGATCGCTTGGCCGTACCAAGCGCTCGGGTCCCCGACGTGAAACCGACCCGGCCATGCTTCGCCGCGACAGCCGCCCGATCAGCGTGAGCGACCCGGGCTTACCGAGTTGTCCCTGAAGTGCTGCTGCATCCAACGGTAGTGCGTTGGCTCGGCCTCAACGCCGACGAGTCGAAACGGCAGGCGACCCGTTGTCGAGCCGCTGCCGCGGCGTTCATCAACCACCGTCCCCACCCTGCGCCGAGCTCGATCATCGAGAACGTGCCAGCGGCCCCGACCACCGCCTCGAGAACATCGATCCACTCGAAGTACTCCTCGTCAAACGGCGGGTAGTCCGTCTCGACTCGTCGGCGTTGGAGCGGCTGACCCCGGCATGCCAGCCGTGAACGCTTCGCGCGTTCGAACTCCAAGGAAGTTCACGCTCCACCCACCATCGACCGTGCCACTCCAAGGCTGGAACAGGTCGAACACGGGATGATGCTGCGTAGCCGTGAGGTGAAGACTTCGCACACGCCATGACGGGACATCACGGCCATCGGCACCCCACTCCGGTTCGTTCTAGGGCCGCCGATAACATGGCTCAGTGTCCGACGTTCTTCGCCGGCGCAGCTTTCTCTGGCTCCGAGTCGTCGTGTCTATCGCACTGCTCGGCGCATTGCTCGTGTACGTCGACGTGGGCGAGATGGCGCACGCCGTCGACGACGGCGATGGAAGGTGGTTCATCGCTGGACTTGTCCTCTTGGGTATCGCGGTAGTCCTCGGAGCGGCTCGATGGAGAGTGCTGCTCAAGGGGGCAGAAATTGATGTGTCAAGCTGAGAGCCGCCAAGGTGTTTTGGGGAGTCCTTGTCCTGAACCTCATCCTGCCGACGACCGTCGGCGGCGATGCGCTTCGTGCATGGCTCGTAGGTAGGACCAGGGCGCCTGGTGCAGGCGGCGACACGACGATTGTCGACAAGGTCATCGCACTCGTCTGTCTCGTCGTGCTCGGTTGGATCGCCCTCGTTGTCGATTCGGACGCTGTGCCGAGCTCGGTCGTCGTCGTGTTCGCGTGGCTCACGGCCAGCCTGGCCATAGCCTTTTCAGCCGCCGCACTCGTAGCCGCTGGTGTGCGACCGATCATGCACCGACTTCCTCGTCGGGTAATCGTGACGATCCGCGAAGCCTGGGCGACCATCCGAATCGGCGCGCATCTCCGAAGCTGGTCTCTCTGTCCTAGCCCTCGGCTTGGCCTACCAAGTGATCGTCGTGTTCGCTCTATCAGCAATGGGCGAGGCGATCGGGCTGGAGCTCTCCTTTTCGCTGGTGGCCATGTGCCACGCCGTCGTCCTCGTCGCCATGCTCATCCCGATTTCAGTCGGCGGACTCGGCGTGCGTGAAGGAGGCTTCGTGTTGCTGCTCGGGCAGGCGGACGTCGGTGCAGCTCAAGCGACGCTGTTCTCGCTGCTTGAGGCGGGGAGTCTCGTGCTCGCGAGCGGTCTCGTATACGCGGTCGCGGCCACCGTCGAAGCCGTGCGCGGTGGCGGCCGCGGCCGCGAGTCGCGTACTCAGCCGCCCAGGCCGTCCACAGCGCAGGACGCATGATCTCCGGCGTGTCAAGGGGCATGCGCTCGGCGAATCTGGCCGCCGTCGGGTCGATCCCGATGCGGCCGAAGCGGGCTCGTCGCGTAACCAAGCAGTGTCCCGTCGTTGCTACAGATGTCGAGCACGACGTCTCCGGGGGCCAGACATCCACGAGCACCTCCAGAGCCCCGCGCCTTGCGTTCGAGATGCCGCACCATCGAGCGGTTGAGCCCGGACAGGTACCAGTAGCTGTGGCCCGTACATCTCGATGGGCTCGTAGCTGTGGGCGAGCTGCAGCGCCGTGCGGGACGCGCACCGCATGAGTTCGAGCGGGCCTTCGCTAGCATGCTCGTCCCCGGGGTGGCCGGGAAGACGCCGGTGAACGCCTGTACGCCAAGGTCGAGCACCGTCACAGAGGGCGGCCGAGGCGAAGAGCCAGCGGGAGAGTGAGACGCGTCGAGCTCGGATCTCTTGCCGAGCTGCGCCCCAGCTGCCGAGGCTCACCGGGAGCGCCCCCTTAACCGAACCGAGTCCACGAGAGCGGAGAACGGGACGCGCCGCTTCGCGAACGATCCGGCCGGCGCGCCAGGTTCGTGAAGCGTGCACGACATCGAGCGCAGTGACTCGCCTGCGCGAACTCGGCACTCCGCTCGACGAGCGCTCCGGCGCAGACTCTCGGACTCGCCCGTCTTCCTCGTCAGCTGTCCCAGAGCGCCTGATCGGAGCTTGGCCTCGGAGTGCGGACAGCGGGCGTCACGAAGTTGTCCAGGGCAGAGATGGGATACGCGAGGACTGGGATTAGGTGCTGGTGCGCGAATCGACGTAGAAGCGGTTGATGCCGTCGAACGCGGCGAACCGGTAGCCCGCATCCAGGAGAAGGTCTCCCAGCGCCCCGTGAGTCGAGTTCGTGCTCCACGACTCGATCGCCTCGACGACGACGACGATCGGTCGAAACGCAGGCCCAGTCCGAAGACAGCAAGAACCTCACGCTCCGCTCCTTCGACGTCGACCTTGAGGAAGTGGATCGTGCGGTCGGCCGCGTGCTCTCGGAGAATCGCATCGAGGCGCGTGGGAACGGCGGTTTGCTCGATGCGCTCGATCGCCTGCGGGAAGCTCTCGTGGACCGACGGGTCGAGCGTCGACGGCCTAGGTAGGGATACGTCAGGAAGAAGGCACCGCCCCTCGGTCTCGCCGCCGATCGCGACCCGAAGGTTCACGTCGCGGGGGCGGGCCTCGCTCAGCGGCTCGAAGCACGGGCTCGGCTCTACGTTGATCCCCGACCACCCCCGCTCGTAGAAAAGATGCGTGACCGAATCGACCTCGGGGTCGGCCGCGCCGACATCGACGTAGAAGCCGTTCTCGACCGCCCGAAAGACCCGCCAGAGCCGAACGTCCTCCGCGTTCTGGCTGTAGGAGACGATCGTCTCGTCTCACCGAACGAAGGCGACCAGTCGAACCCGCTCGTCATTGGACTCGCGTCAGGAGGTCGTCCAGGGCACGGCCTGCCAGCGTACGCGACGTCAGGCGCGCGGCCGTCGCGGCCGAGGAATGTGCCAGAGTCCGATCCGGTCGGACTCCCATCGATCCGCAGGTTCCCAGCCATGCCGCTCGCCCGTAAGCTCCGCCGCCGTACACCGCGCTTCTCGATCGTCCTGTTCACGAAGAACGGGATGCCGTTCGTTCGGGAGGCGATCGCCTCGCTCGCGGCACAGGCATTCGACGACTACGAGGTCGTGATCCAGGATGCTGCTTCGACGGACGGCACGGCGGAGTCTGGCCGACCTTCGCCTCCCCGACGTCGAGCTTCAGATCCGAGCCCGACGGCGGGCTCGGCGACGCCTACAACCGTGCGTTCCCGCGCTGCCGTGGCGAGATCGTCGGCACGCTCGATGCCGACAATCTGATGCTGCCCGGCGCGCTCGAGGCGGTCGACGAGGCCTTCCGCCGACACCCGACGGCAGCCGTGCTTCTACGGCGCTGTAGACGATGATCGACTCGGACGGTCGGCAGGTGGCTCGTTCGTCCCCGAGCCGTACGACCTGCGAGCAGTGATGCGGTGCGAGCTCGTTCCACCGATGTCGACCAGCTACTTCCACCGCGAGCGCTGTGGTGGCGAGCTTCGCGGGGATCCTTCCCTGACGATGTGCCAGGACTTCGAGCTCTGGTTGCGCCTCTCGGACCACGAGATCCTACGTTCGACGGCCGTCCTCGGCGCCACCCGGTTGAGCGAAAAGAGCATGTCGCGCACCGCCGAGCTCTACGAGCGCTTCTCCGCCGAGAAAATCACCGCGCTCGAAGGTTCATCGCCCTCAGACCTCGAGCTGCAGCCGGAACGCGACGCGGCGGTGGCCGGCATCTACTGCTGGGCGGCAGAGTCGCTCCTCGGGATCGAAGGCCCCGGACCGCGTTCGCGTCGTTCCTCGAGCGCGCGGCCGCCCTCCGTCCCGACGACGAGCGTCTTCGGCAACTTCGCGGCCGGGCCGCCGAGAACACGTCAGGCTGACGGCTCGCCGCTCAGGGTTGCCCTTACCTGCTCCTCGAGAGCGGCGACAGCTCAAAGAATTCGCGCACCTCCCGCTCCAGCGCCAGGCGCAGTTCCGCCTCCTGCTGCGCCGCGTTGATCAGGCGCTCGGCGGCGAGCTCGCGAGTGTCCACCTCCGCCCGCCAGCGCCGTCTCGAGGCGGACGATCGCCGTGTCCGCCTGACGGGCGATAGCTCGTCGCGCCCGTACACTCGCCGCCTTCAGCCTGTACG
>CAVXUY010000009.1:0-665391 GCA_963765175.1 uncultured Actinomycetes bacterium | reverse complement strand
TAGTTCATACGGCCGCGGGAAGCTCCGAGTCTCCTCTTGCCGCTCAACTGGTGGGAGGACTGGGAATGACAGAACCGAGTACTCGGGCCCTAGGGCGGCCACATCACGTCGGTTACTGCATCCGCCACTGGTCGGACCCCCCGTTGTGACTCATGCTCCGACGAACTGCGGCGGACGGCTTCCTGCGCTGGGCAGCGTCGTCTGAAGGGGGTGGGGACTCCTCATCCGCACGGACTGTTCATGCGACGCGCTCTGAGCTCAGAGCGCCAGGGGAGGAAACAATGGATATGACAAGGAGAGCGACACGCGTGTCGCTCGTAACAGTTCTCATGGTGGTGCTTACCGCGCTCGTCGCCTGGTCGCTCGCGAGCGGCGTGGATCCGGCGCGAGCGACGACGAACGATCCCGACTTCGAGCTGCCGAACGTTCCCGGTGGAGCGGAAGCTGAGTGCGCGGCCGCCAGCGCGATAACGGGAATCACGTATACCGGTAGTTTCAAGATCGACCCGCCTGCGGACGGCAACTACCCGGTCGGGGACTACGGGACGATCACCCTCGACAACGTCGTCGGCAACTCGTTCGACTGGTCCTCGACGTTCGGCATCGGTGCCGTGATCGTCAAGGCCTGGACCGGGATCGAACGGGTACGTGTACATCCCGCAGTCACTCGGCGACACGGGCCTCTATAGCCCAGTGTCGGACAGCATCAGCCACATCACGTTCTGCTGGCGGTTCGAACTCGACGTCGAAAAGACCGCGGTGACGACGTTCACGCGGGACTTCGACTGGACGATCGTGAAGTCGAACGACTCGGGCTCGAGCGAGACAGACCCCCTCGAGGTCCAGGAGAATCAGCCGATCGACGTCGAGTACGCCGCGACGATCACGAAGGACGATGGAACGGACAGCGACTGGGCCGTGTCCGGGACGATCACGATCGAGAACAACACACCTCTGAGCGCGACAATCACGAGCGTCTCCGACTCGATCTCGGGATTCGGCGCAGTCACAGCCAACTGCGGCGTCACCTTCCCGTACGTTCTGGCGGCCGGCGGAGAGCTGGTCTGCACCTATAGCTCGGCGCTTCCGGACGGCTCGAGCCGCACGAACACGGCGACCGCTTTGACGAGCGGCGACGTTGACGGCAACACGGCAACCGCCGGGGTCACCTTCGGAGCCCCGTCAACCGTCGAGGACGACTGCGTCCTCATCACGGACGACGACTTCGAGGCCGAGTTCATCGACCAGAACGACCTCTACGACGGCGAGGACGACGACCAGGTCGAGGTCTGCGAAAACGCCGTGCTCACGTACACGGTCACGTTCAACACCGAGGACCATCCGCTCGAGTGCGGTGACAATGTGATCGAGAACACCGCACGGCTCTCGACGGACGACGGCCTCGACGAGACGTCGGACTCGACCGTGTGGATCACGCGGCACTGCGAGACGACCGAGGGCTGCACGCTGACTCCGGGGTACTGGAAGACGCACTCGATCTACGGGCCGGCGGCGCATCCGGACGCCACCTGGGACCTCCTGCCCGGCGGTCTCGGCCCCAACAAGCAGTTCTTCATCAGTGGGAAGACGTGGTACCAGGCGCTCTGGACTGCGCCGCAGGGCAACCCCTACTACATCCTGGCGCACGCCTACATCGCCGCGAAGCTGAACATCCTCGCGGGTGCGTCGACCACGGCTGGGGTTGACGCGGCGATTACGTACGCCGAGACGTACTTCCCCACCAAGAACCCGAACACGAACACGACGGGGCCGACGAAGACCGCGGTCCTCAACGCTGCCAAGACGCTGGACGACTACAACAACGGCCTCATCGGGCCTGGCCACTGCGACGGTGACGTCATCTAGCCTGCCAGGCTTCTGAACGTCCGAAGCGGGGGGCGCGAGCCCCCCGCTTCACGTCTCAGCCCTGGAAGGTCACGGTGTCGGACGGCGCGGACACGTTGCCGCGGCATCGACGGCCAGGACGACGTAGCTCGCGGAGGGTGACTTCCCGGCGATCCGCGGGCTCGTCATGCCCGAGGAGCTGATCGAGCGGGCGAAGAACGCGCCGCCGCGCGAGGAGCGCGAGGAGCGGCCGCGCGGCGACCGCCGCGGTGGCCGCGACCGCGGGAGATCGCGCGAGCGCTCGTAGGAGACGGAACCCGGGCGGCGCGAGTCGCCCCGGTTACGTCAAGGCTGTTGCGATGCTCTGGTCCAGCCAGTCGCCGTCGTCCAGCCCGTGGCCCTCGACTTCCGGTGCGACGAGCCCGAGCTTGAACGCGGCGGCGACTGCTTGCGCCCGGCTGTGGACACCGAGCTTCGAGAGCAGGTGCTGGATGTGCGTCGAGACCGTCTTCGGGCTGAGGTAGAGCTCGCTAGCGATCTGGCCCTGAGTTTGCCCGTCCGCGAGGAGCGTGAGGATCTCGCGCTCGCGGGGGCTGAGGTTGACCCGTGGGGTCCGCTCCGCCTTGCCATTGCCGCCACCGTTTCCGTGGCCGTTGCCCGTGTGCGCACCGGACCTGCGTAATGAACGCCGGACGCGAGCGAGGAGCTCGTCGGGGTCGACCGGCTTCGCGAGGTAGTCGTCGGCACCGAGCATCAGGCCGGCGACGCAATCGAGCGACGTCGTCCGGTCGGCGGAGACGAGTATCACCGGAAGATCGTCGTCGAACCGTTCGTGGAGCTCACGCAGGAGCTCCAGCCCGCTCGACAGACCGGGCAGGTCGACCTCGACGATCGCGAGCGCCGGAGATCGGTCCAGGCTCTCGAAGAGCGCCTCTGCCGACTCGACCGCACAGATCTCGTATTCCAGGCGCGAGGCGATATGCGCCGCCGCCGCGCGGGTACCCTCGTCGCCGTCAACGACGGCGATCAAGCCGCAGTCATTCATCCCCACCATCCAATCCCCGCTCCGATTCCCCGATACTTGACCAGCATCATCCTCCAAGAGCGCGCAGAAATCAAGCAATTGGCCTAGGGCGTCGGCAGCAGGCCGAATACGGCGACCGCATCTAGCCAATCGTCTGGCGCCGCGGAACCATCTCTGAACAACGATCGGGGACTGCGGTGGCGCCCACGAGGGGCGGCGTCGCTGTTCAGAGGGAGATCAGATGACTCAGCAAATTCTCGGGCCCTCGGGGAGCCCGCGGCGGCGGTGGACAGTGTTCGTCCCGCTCGTCGCGGCCTTCGCTTTCGGGCTCTTCTACGTCGCGGGCGCGCAGGCGATCCACGACCACCCGGATCGATTGATCCAGATGGACCGGGACGGCTACACGGCGACCAATCCGACACTCGGCGCTGAGGACTGGCAGAACGTCTGTGCGCCCGGAGCCACCAATCCGCCGGGGGTTCCCGGGCCCGGTATTGGGGCTTGCACGGGTAACACGACCGCCGACTCGTCCAGCTTCGTGACCGAGCTCGGCCAGGAAACCATCTACACCACCGGCGGCTCGAAGGACATCAACAGCGTCACGCAGTGGAGACACAAGAACGGATCCTCGCCACCCAAGGATGAGCTCCGGCACGCCTTCGGCGCCCGGACTGAGAACCTCCTCTACTTCGGCGGAGACCGCTTCGCAACCCAGGGCACGGCGACGTTCGGTGTCTGGTTCCTCCAGGGCGGCGTCGCCCCGATCGCCGGCGGCACGTTCAGCGGGGAGCACGTGGACGGAGATCTCCTGCTCGTCGCCGACTTCCAGGCGAGCGGCGCGAACTCGGCGGTGATCGTCTTCGAGTGGGTTGGAGATGACACCACAGGGTCGCTCCAGTTCCTGGCAGGCTCGGCGACGACCCCCGCCGACTGTGTCGGCCCGCCGATCCATCCGTCCTTCCCCAACGCCGGCTCCGAGTTCTGCGCGACGGCGAACCTCGTCAACACGGACTCGCCGTGGGCGTTCCAGTCGAGCAGCGGAGCGGCCAACGTCTGGCTGCCCGGTCTGTTCTTCGAGGGCGGCATCGACCTCGAGGGGCTCGGATTGGCGGAGAAGTGCTTCACGAACTTCATCGTCCAGACCCGCAGCTCCAATGAGCCCAACGCTCAGCTGAAGGACTTCGTGGCCGGTGAGCTCGAGTCCTGCGAGTCGGGCGTGGTCACGACGCCGAGTGCCGGCTCGGACGGCGAAGTGTCGATCGGCACCGGCTCGGCGACCGTCTCCGACACGGCGGACATCACGGTCACCGGTGTCTCCGACTTCGGCGGGAGCGTCACGTTCTTCCTGTGCGGCCCGGCGCCCCTGGCTGACGACGACTACACCAACGCGCTGTGCGCGACCGACGGCACCGAGGTCTCTACGGAGACGGTGACCGGAACGCTTGGGACCGCCCAAGTGGTCTCGGACGACGTGACGGTCACGTCGGCAGGACGCTACTGCTGGCGTGCGGAGTACTCGGGCGACGAAGAAGCGGGTGTCCCGGGCTCCGAGGACGCCTCTGTGGGCGAATGCTTCAAGGTGACGCCCGTGACACCGACCATAGACACCGTCGCTGGTGCCGACGTCGTCCTCGGGAGCCCGGTCACCGATATCGGGACGCTCACCGGGACGGCGAGCCAGCCTGGTGACCCGATCATCGGTGGACCGCTCGGAGACCCGGCGGACGGCACGCTCACCTTCACGCTCGTGAAGTCGAGCGACTGCTCGACGCTGGCCACGAGTGACGATCCCACTGAGCTAAACCCGCAGACTGTGACCGTCAGCGGTGACGGGCCGTATCCGGTCAGCTTCACGCCGAACGAGCCCGGCGACTACAGCTGGAAGGCCAGCTACTCGGGCGACGCGCCGAACACGAACAGCACGGGCGTGTTCAACGACGACTGCACCGACACGGATGAGGATGTCACCGTCACCGGCACGTCGAGCCTCTCGACGGCCCAGGATTGGCTGCCGAACGACACGGCAACCATCACCGGGGACACGGCCCTCAGCGGCACGGCAACGTTCACCCTCTTCACGGGGAGCGATTGCGGCGCTGGCGGCGACGACACCGTCGTCATCCCTGCGGAGCAGGTGGCGGTCAGCGGTGCCTCACCGCAAACGGCCGAGACGTCGAACACGACTGTGGTCGTTGTTGAGGCAGGTTCCGGACCGTACTCGTGGCTTGTCACATACGTCGATGACAACCTCGATGATCCGGCCCCGTCCTGCGAAACGACGAACATCACGATCGACGACACTCCCACTCCGTAAGGCGCTCGATCGATCGTAACGAGAGGCCCCGGCTCTTCGAGCCGGGGCCTCTCTCCTTCCGGCGCTCGAGCCGAACGCCAGACGAACTAGTCGGCGGTGTGGAAGGCGAGCGTCGCCAGCGTCGTTATCCGGCTGCCGTCCCTGGTGGTGTACAGCTGGGCAGTGCAGTCCGCGCCGCCGCTGGTCCACGAGGTCGTCCAGAGGCCGAAGTTCTTCGACCAGGGGTAGCCCTCGTAGAATCCGGCGGAGGCACCCATTACCAACGCGCCACCCTGGTAGCAGTGAACGCTCACGAACGGGCGATCGGCGGTCGTCGTGACGTCGAAAGTGACGGTGTCGCCGTGGTTCGGCGCGCCGTTGCCGTTGTTGTCGACGACCATCACGAGGGACAGGCTGCCCCCGTCCCCGTTCGGCTTGCCGCCTCCGCCTCCGCCGCTCGGGCCGTTGCCGCCCTTCCCGGCGAACGCCGCCGGTAGGACGATCAAGGCGACCAGGGCAACGACGGCGAGGGCGAGAACTGCGGCTGATTTTCTTGGCACGGCGATTCTCCTGGCGGTTGCGCGGACGTTCTCATGACGCCCGCTTGGTGTACGAGGAATCGGCACCGGAGCCGTGCGGGCCCACCCTCGCGCGGGGACGCGAATTTCGGCCCTCGATCGAGGGATTCCTCGCCGATTGCAGCGTTTTCGTCAGTAGCCGTTCCGGGCTCGAGCTCCTCCGGCGGCTCGCCGGGCGACCGCTTCAGGCGGAGTGCGGCGAGGGCGAGAACGACGAGGACCACGACGGCGAGGAACTTCCTATTCGGCATGTTGAGACCTCTCGAAGGATCGCGCGGGCGTCGGATGGACGCCCGCTGGTGTGCGTACAGCAACGAGGAGTGGGCGCGCGGTCGCGCCTCCGATTTGAGCGATGCCCCTCTGCATGCGCCTAACGTCGGGCGGCACTCTAGTGGCTGGGTCCTGCGCGTCTGTTAGGGAACTGTTCGAAGTCGCCCGGAGCGTCCGCTTGTTGCGGGTTTTCCAGAACGACCAGTTCGACCCTAGGGCGTCGGCATCAGGCCGATTACGGCGACCGCCTCTGCCCCGGAGACGGGGCCTCCCTCTCACCTCCTCCCCGACGACCGAGGGGCCGCCGTAAGGCGGCCCCTCGTCGTGTCCGCCCTAGCGGCGGCGAGTGTCGTCCTACGGATTGGGGGGAAGTTCAACCTCGGTCCCCCCGAAGCCGAACGTCGTGAAGACGTCGTAGAAGCCTGACGGCACGACGATCTTCCGTGACATCCTCCGGGCCGGGATCCTCCGCCGGTCCGCCGCAGTCCGCCGTCGAGCCGATGTTGAACGGCAGATCGTCACGGGGTTCCAACGGGTCCGATGGGAACGACTCGCGGGGAATGAACTGGAACGGGCCGTCGCCGTACTCGCAGTAGAGCTCAGGCCCTTCGATGACCTCGTTCCCTCCGCGGGTCAACAGGATCCGCGGGTGGAACAGTGCGAGGTCGGTGCTGGTGTCCGAGATCACCCAAGCGCGGATGGTCACCGTGCAGTTGACGTGCGCCACGGTGCACGTGAAGCGGAACGACCCGCCCGTCGTGTCGCCGACCGGTGAGCCGATCTCGGTCGAGAAGAACCCCCAGAGCACTGGTTCTGCCGGGGCTGCGCCACGCTGAATCATCACGGCCGCGACGCCATACTCCTCGGCGGCATCCTGACCCGCTGGCCCCGGTGGGCCTGACCCTGGCTGGACCGGCAGGCCCGGCTTGGCCGGCTGGCCCGGCAGGACCGGCTGGGCCGGCTGCTCCTTGCGGCCCAGCGGGGCCGCGTGCGCCCTGCGGGCCGGCGGGGCCGCGTGGCCCTTGGGTCCCGCGCGGACCCTGGATGTTCAGCTTTTGCTCCCCTGCCGCGCACTTGCTCCCGTTGCGGAGCTTGACGTCGCGGCGCGTCTCCGCATTGCCTACGAGTTCGACACAGAGGACCGACGCCTGGGTCCGCTGCGAACCCGCGATCGCGGATGGAACCAGGAGCACCAGTGTCAAAACGCCCACGAGGAACGCCTTGTTCACGGCAAAACCACCCCCTTCAGGGTGAGAGTTGCCTCCCCGCTACTCCCCGGTGCCATCCTAGAGAGTGAGCGCCAGATGTCAACGCGCGGATCCGAGTACGATCCCGACACGCGGGCGGGTGTGTCCCGCTTCATCGAGCACCTGCTCTTGGACTGCTGAAGAGGCTCGATCGAGCCTCGAGTGTCGGACAGGCAAGGCCGTCCGCCCCTAAACGGCAGGGGCTGGACGACCTCGCTGACCGGTGTGGTTCTGCTTAGCTGCCCAACAGGAACACGTTCTCGTTGACGCCTAGAGTTCGCAGGCATCCGGTCAGGTCCGTGCCTGCGGAGAAGCCCACCGTGACGTAGATGCCCGAGATGACCTCGTCGGCGTGCTCAGCCGCGATCACTTGCCAGGGCGAGTCGGGGCCAGCCCCCGCGTCGTCGTCGTAGCGAACAGTCCCTTCGGTCACGTCCCACTGGTGGAGCACGTCTTCCGTGATCAACGGGAAGGGCTGCGTGTTCGGAGAGAAGATGACATCGTGCGTATCCCCCTCTAGGAACACCCGCAGGTACGGGGCGCCGACGCCCCCGGTGTCGGTGTCGGACGAGAAGCTAGCGGTGTAGACGAGGTTCACGATGTCGCCCAGGCTCATGCCATTGAGACCGCCGTAGAACACCGAGCCTCCATCTGCTCCGCCGTCATCGTAGGGGCCGAATTCGGCGCAGCTCGGGCGTCATGCTCACGCTCGGATTCGTGGGCTCGAAATCGCCGCCGAAGGCGGTGATATCGGTGTAGGTGACCGCAGGCAGACCCGGCGGGCCCTGCGGACCTTGCCGGGCCAACGAGGGCCTGCTGGGCCTGCGGGTCCGGTCGCTCCCGCAGGGCCGCTGGGCCGGCTGATCCTTGAGGCCCTGCGGGGCCGCGTGCGCCCTGCGGGCCGGCGGGGCCGCGTGCGCCCTGCGGGCCGGCGGGGCCACGCAGCCCACGCGGAAGATCGATCTTCCGCTCCCCGGCCGCGCATTTGCTCCCGTTGCGGAGCTTGACGTCGCGGCGAGTTTCCGCATCGCCTGTGAGTTCGACGCAGAGGACCGATGCCTGGGTCCGCTGTGAGCCGGCGATAGCGGATGGAACGAGGAGTACCAGAGTCAAGACGCCTACGAGGAACGCTTTGTTCATAGAAGACCACCCCCTCAGGTGAGAATTTCCGCCCCGTTACCCTCACTGGAATCCTTGATAGTAAGCGCCAGATGTAAACCCGCGGATCCGAGTACGATCCGGCGCGTGTCGAAGCACCAGCTGACCGAGCTCGCGACCGGCGAGCGCGTCATCTCCGAGCGCGTCCCGGGCGTGCGTTCCGTCGCCCTCGGGCTTCTGGGTCGGCGCCGGATCGCGCGACGAGCCCGACACGCGCGCGGGCGTGTCCCATTTCATCGAGCACCTGCTCTTCAAGGGCTCGGCGCGGTACTCGGCGCAGGAGATCGCGGAGATCTTCGACGAGCTCGGGGGCGAGCTCAACGCCGCGACGTCGCGGGAGACGACCGTCGTCTACGCACGCGTCCCCGACGTGCGGCTCGACACCGCGCTCGACGTCATGGCCGACATGCTCTACCGGCCCGCGTTCGAGGACGTGGACTCCGAGCGCGAGGTCGTGCTCGAGGAGATCGCGATGGTCGAGGACACGCCGCACGACCTCGTCCACGACCTCGCGGCACGGGCGGTCTTCGGCTCCCACCCGCTGGGGCGGCCCGTGATCGGCCGCGCGGAGGTCATCTCGACGGTGTCACGGCGCGCGCTCTCCGCGTACCACCATCGCGCGTACTCGGGAGAGCGGATCGTCCTCGCGGCGGCCGGGAACGTGAAGCACGAGCGCCTCGTCGAGCTGCTCGAGGAGCGGCGTAACGGAGCGACGGCGCGCGTGGGGCTTCCCGTGCGCAAGCCCCTGCGGCGCATGCCTTCGCCCGGCCTCCAGTTCCTGCGCAAGGACACCGAGCAGTACCACGCGTGCCTGAGCGCGCCCGGGATCGCACGCGGCGACGAGCGGCGGTTCGCGGCGTCGGTCCTGGATGCGATCCTCGGCGGCTCGGCCTCGTCGCGACTCTTTCAGGAGATCCGCGAGAAGCGCGGCATGGCGTACTCGGTGTACAGCTACTCGGCGCAGTACGCGGACGCCGGCCAGACTGGTCTGTACGTGGGGACACGCGCGGAGAACCTTGCGTCCTGCCTCGAGATCGCGGTCGCGGAGCTCGAACGACGTCGCTTCGGGGAACGTCACGAGCGAGGAGCTCGCCCGCGCGAAGGAGAACCTCAAGGGCCGGCTCCTGCTCTCGCTCGAGTCGACGTCGAACCGGATGACCCGGCTCGGCAAGGCGCTCGTGACGGACACGCCGCTGCTCAGCGTGGAGGAGATCGTGCGCCGGCTCGAGGGCGTGACCGGGGACGACGTCGCGGCGCTCGCCGGCGAGCTGCTCGCGGTCGGGAAGCTCTCCGCTGCGGGAATCGGCCCCGACGAGAGCCGCTTCCGCGAAGCCGTCGAGCGCGTGAACCCCTCGCTGCTCGAGGCAGCGTGAGGGTCGCCCTCTTCGGCATCGGCGGGAAGGTGGGCTCGGTGCTCGCGCCGGGTCTCGAGGCTGCCGGGCACGAGGTCGTGGACGCGCGCGCGGCCGGGCCCGAGGGGTGCGACGCCGCGGTCGACTTCACGCGCCCGGACGCCGTCGTCGCGAATGCGGAGCGCTGTCTCGCAGCGGGCGTTCCGGTGGTGATCGGGACGTCGGGCTTCGACACCGAGGCCGTCGGCGCGGCGGCGGAGGCGGCGGGCGTTCCCTGCTTCTTCGCGCCGAACTTCACGCAGGGCGCGGTGCTGATGATGCGCTTCGCCGAGGAGGCCGCGCGCGTGCTTCCCCGGGCGGAGATCATCGAGCTCCACAACGAGGCGAAGCGCGATGCGCCGTCGGGCACGGCGAAGGCCACCGCGGCACGCATGGGCACCGACCCGGCGATCCACTCCGTGCGGCTGCCGGGGCTCGTCGCGCACCAGGAGGTGATCTTCGGCGGGCCGGGCGAGACGCTCACGATCCGCCACGACACGATCTCGCGCGAGGCCTTCGTCCCGGGCGTGCTGCTCGCGCTCGAGAAGGTGCGCGATCTCCCGCCCGGCCTCACGATCGGGCTCGACGCGCTCCTGTGAGCGTCACCTTCGTCGTCGGCGACCTCACGGCGCAGGAGGTGGACGCGATCGTGAACGCGGCGAACGAGGAGCTCGCGCCGGGAGGCGGCGTCTGCGGCGCGATCCGCCGTGCGGGCGGCGACGAGATCTTCGAGGAGTGCGCGCGGCTCGGCGGGTGCGCGACCGGCGACGCGAAGGCGACCGGCGCAGGGCGCCTGCCGGCGCGTCACGTGATCCATGCGGTCGGGCCGAGGTGGCGTGGGGGAGACGCAGGTGAGGCGGAGCTCCTCGCCTCGGCGTATCGCCGGTCGCTCGAGGTGGCGGAGGAGCTCGGCTGCCGAACAGTGGCCTTTCCGGCGCTGTCCACCGGGATCTACGGCTATCCGGTCGAGCTGGCGGCGCCCGTCGCGGTGGGTGCGGTGCGCGAGCTCGCGGACCGCTTCGACGAGGTCCGCTTCGTCTTCCTCGACGACGCGACCCGCGAGAGCTTCGTCAGCGCGTCCGGGGCGTAATATGCCCGGAGTGCTCGGCGAGATCCTGACCGCGATCGTCACGCCGTTCAAGGCGGACGGATCGGTCGACATCGAGCGCTTCCGGGCGCTCGCGTCGCATCTGGTCGAGAACGGGTCGGACGGCCTCGTCGTCACCGGGACGACCGGCGAGGGCCCGACGCTCTCCGACGACGAGCGCTTCGCGCTCTATGAGGCCGCGGTCGACGAGGTCGGGGATCGCGCGTCGGTCGTGGCCGGCACCGGCACGTACTCGACCGAGCACTCGGTGCACCTCACGAAGCGGACGCACGAGATCGGCGTCGACGCGTTTCTCATCGTCACGCCCTACTACAGCAAGCCGCCGGTGCGCGGGATCGTTGCGCACTTCCAGGCGATCGCGGCCGTCTCCGACCGCCCGATCATGGTCTACAACATTCCCGGTCGAGTCGTGCTCAACCTCGAGCCGGAAGCGATGACGCAGCTCGCCGAGATCCCGACCGTGCGGGCGGTCAAGCAGGCGAACGCGGACATCGAGCAGGCACGGCACATCGTCGAGCTCGGGCTCGACCTGTACGCGGGCGACGACGACATCGTCCTCCCGTTCGTCGAGATCGGCGGGCTCGGGGGTGTGTGCGTGCACACGCACGTCGTCGGGCCGCAGGTGAAGGAGATGGTCAGGCTCTTCCGCAGCGGTGACGTCGAGGGCGCTCGCGCGCTCGACGAGGAGCTGCGCCCCTCGATCGAGCTTCTCCGCGTCGCTCCGAACCCGATCGCGATCAAGGCGGCGCTGCACCTTCTCGGGCACGACGTCGGGGGTCTTCGCCTGCCGCTCGTCGAGGCGACCGCCGAGGAGCGCGAGGCCGTGCGCGGCTGTCTCGAGCGTCTCGGCCTGCTCCAGCCGGCCCACGCCTGACCTCCCGCAGAGGCGCATACACTCACCGGATGAGCGACACGCTCCGCATCATCCCGCTCGGCGGCCTCGGCGAGGTGGGCAAGAACATGACCGTGTACGAGACGGCGGGCGAGCTGCTGGTCGTCGACGCGGGGCTCGCGTTCCCACGCGACGAGCACCTCGGGGTCGACCTCCTGCTGCCGGACGTCGGGTACCTGCTCGGGCGTCGCGTCCGCGCGGTCGTGCTCACGCACGGGCACGAGGACCACGTCGGCGGCCTTCCGTATCTGCTCCGCGAGGTCGAGGTCGCAGACGATCGTCGCCACGCGCCTGACGCTCGGGCTGATCCAGTCGAAGCTCGACGAGCACGGCGTCGGCCAGGCCGCGGAGCTCCTCGAGGCGGGGCCGGAGGACGAGCCGCTCGAGCTCGGCCCGTTCCGGCTCGAGCTGATCCGCGTCGCGCATTCGATCCCGGACTCGGTCGCGCTCGTGCTCGAGACAGGGGCCGGACGCGTCGTCCACACCGGCGACTGGAAGCTCGACCACACGCCGGTCGACGGCCTGCGCACCGACGTCGGCAAGCTCGCCGAGGTTGGGAACCGCGGCGTCGACCTTCTCCTCGGAGACTCGACGAACGCCGAGCGTCCCGGCTCGACCGGCTCCGAGCGCCTCGTCGGCGAGGCCTTCCGCACGCTCTTTCCCCTGCGTAGCGGGCCGAATTCTCGTCGCCAGCTTCGCCTCCAACATCCACCGGATGCAGCAGGCCGCCGACGTCGCGATCGAGTGCGGTCGCAAGATCACCGTCGTCGGTCGCTCGATGCGGAAGAACCTGAACATCGCGCGGAACCTCGGCTACGTCGACATCCCCGAGGCGCGAGATCCTCTCGCCCGGGCGAGGCCGCGACTCCTGCCGCCCGGCGACGTGCTCGCGCTCTGCACCGGGAGCCAGGGCGAGCCGATGTCGGCGCTCACGCGCGTGGCCTACGGCGACCACCCGACGCTCGCAGTCGAGCCGGGCGACACCGTGATCATCTCCGCGAAGCCGGTGCCGGGAAACGAGCTCCGCGTGCACGACTCGATCAATCAGCTTGCGCGCGCGGGCGCGGAGGTCCTACATGAGGAGATCGCACCCGTTCACGTATCCGGCCACGCCTGCCAGGAGGAGCTGCGGACGATGCTCTCGCTCCTGCGCCCGCGCTACGCGATGCCGATCCACGGCGAATACCGGATGCTCGCGGCGCACGCGAAGCTCGCGCGCGAGGCCGGCGTCCCGGAGGACCGGATCATCCTCGCCGAGAACGGCTCCGTGGTAGAGCTGGCGCGCGGCGGCGCCCGGCTCGTCGACAAGGTCGAGGCGGGAGTGACCTTCGTGGACGGGCTCCGCGTGGGCGACGTGCAGGACGTCGCGCTCCGCGACCGGCGCCGGCTGGCCGACGACGGTGTGCTCATCGTCGTGACGACGCTCGCGTCGTCGGACGGGGGCGAGATCGCGCCGCCGGAGCTCATCTCGCGTGGGTTTCGCCGAGTCCGAGGAGCTGCTGGAGGAGCTGCGCGCGGAGGCCGACCGGGTCGTGCGCTCGCTCGCGGCCGAGCACGCGACCGAGATCAAGCTCCTGCAGGAGCACATCCACGACGCGGTCGGCCAGATCGTGTACGACCGCACGCGACGGCGACCGATGGTTCTCCCGGTCGTGATCGAGGTCTGACATGGCGGGCTGGGACGCGGTCATCGAGTGCAACGCCGCTACCGGGCCGACCGCGGCGCGGCTCATCCACCAGCTGCGCGCGTGCGAGGTAGCGGCGCTCTCCTTCTGCCGGCTGCTCGAGCGCTGGGGACGCGGCGACGCGATGCCCGCCACCGCCGGCGCCCGCGAGGCGGCGTTGCGGCGAGCCGCGGACCGGGTCGAGACGGCGATCGCCGGCCTCGAGAGCCCGCTTTCGCGCTATCTGCTCGAGCTCGAGCCGGAGCTCGCTGAAGGCCGCTCCTGGTACGGCGGGCCCGGCGCCGCCGAGCTCGTCGAGTGGCGACCGGTCCTCGACCGGGCGGGCGTCCGCGCGAGCCCGGACCGCGTCGCAGCGGTCTATCTCGAGCTCGCCGTGCTCGTGCGCGCTCTCGAAGGCCTCGCCGCCGCCGCCAGCATCGGCGCCATCCCGGACCGCTCGTCGCTGTGGGCAGGTC
The DNA here is from genome assembly GCA_963765175.1 of uncultured Actinomycetes bacterium. Taxonomy (GTDB): domain Bacteria; phylum Actinomycetota; class Thermoleophilia; order Gaiellales; family Gaiellaceae; genus GMQP-bins7. The sequence goes on along the minus strand of CAVXUY010000009.1, from coordinate 651,445 downwards.
TCTTCGACCTCCGCGACACGCTGCTCGGCTCGACCGTGGACGACCTGCGCGCGCTCGCCGCGTAGGGGCGAGGCTTGCCTCGCCCGGGCCGGGCAAGCCCGGCCCCTACGTCAGCGCGGCGTAGAGGTCGATCGGGTTGCCGTCGGGGTCGAGCAGCTGCGCGTAGCGCTGGCCCCAGAACGCGTCCCAGGGGGCCTTCTCGCCCTGGAACCCTGCGTCCACGACCTGCGCGTAGAGCTCGTCCACCTCGGCCGGGCTCGCGCACTGGAACGCGAGCGCGAGCTGGTTGCCGACCTCGCGCTCCCAGTCGGGACGGAAGCTGCGGATGGTCTGCTCGGAGTCGAGCATGAGACGCGCGCCGCCCGCGAGCGTCGCCTCGAGGTGGCCCTCGTCCGGCGTCTCCGGGACGTCGAGCCCGAGCAGGCGGTAGAAGCGGATCGACCGCGCCATGTCCGACACGACGATGCCGATGGCGTTGAGCTCGGCCACGCTCCGACTATAGATGGCTGATGCCGCGATCTCGCGCGCCCGGTGCGCGATCTGACGCGTCGGGGCCGCTTCCGCCCGCCGGGAAGCCGCTTCGCGTTTCCCGCTGGACGTGCGCTTCGCGTCCGGAGAGCGACCTCGAGGCTTCGAGCCTCGCCGCCGCTCTCCGCCGCGCCCCCGAGCGGCCAGTTCACGCCTCGGGGAGGCGATCTCGCGACATCAGCCATCTAGCCTGAGGGGTCATGGCAGCGCCGCGCATCACCGTCGTCGGATCGATCAACCTCGACCTCGTCGCACGCTGCGAGCGGCTGCCGCGGCCGGGCGAGACGGTGTCCGGCGCGACGCTCGCGCGCGTGCCGGGCGGCAAGGGCGCGAACCAGGCCGTCGCGTGCGCGCGGCTCGGGGCGGAGGTGACGATGATCGGCGCCGTCGGACGCGACTCGTTCGCCGAGGAGGCGCTCGCGGGACTGCGAGAGGCGGATGTCACGCTCGACCTCGTCGTGCTGGACGAGCCGACCGGCGTCGCGCTCGTCTACGTCGACGGAGCGGGGGAGACCGAGATCGTCGTCGCGCCGGGCGCGAACGCGGCGCTGCACGAGGTCGCGCTTCCCGAGCACGACGCGGTGCTCTGCCAGCTCGAGATCCCGGACGAGGCGCTGCTCGCGGCCTGGGAGGGCTGCAGCGGCGTCTTCTGCCTGAACGCGGCGCCCGCGCGGCCCGTCCCCGTCGACGCGGACCTGACCGTCGTCAACCGGCTCGAGCTCGACTCGCTCGCGCGCCGTGACGGCCTCGTGGCCGTGACGCTCGGGGCGGAGGGCGCATACCTGCTCGAGGACGGAGAGGAGGTCGCACGCGCGACGCCTCCTCGCGTCCGGGTCGTCGACGGGACGGGTGCCGGGGACGCGTTCACCGCCTGCCTGCTCGTGTCGCTCCTCGACGAACTCGAGTACGAGGAGGCGCTCGAGCGCGCCTGCGCCGCGGGCGCGCTCGCAGCATCCCGGTTCGGCGCGCAGCCCTCGCTGCCGACCGCGGCGGAGGTGGACGCGAGTCTGCCTCCGTAGGGGCGAGATATATCTCGCCCCTACCTCGCGAGAGGCACTCCTACTGTCGCCGACGCCGTTGTCGAGTTCCCGCAGTCGTCGGTGACGCGATAGGTGATCGTGTAGACACGACCCGTTCCGGACTCGCTTCGCTCGGCGCGGAGCTTGAACGTGTCCTGGTCGACGATGACGACGTCGTCGACGGTATTCCCGTCGTCATCGCCGTTGTCGGGCTCGCTCGAGATGACCGAGACGAGCTCCAGCGTCGGGCTCGTGTCGAAGTTGTCGTCGAAGTCGACGTCGGCCTGCACGGTGACGTACCTGTGGTTCGGCGGCCACAGCGACAGTCGGAGCGGCACGTCCACCGAGAGCGTCGGGTCGACGTCGTCGCACGCGCCGAGGCCGACGACGAGCGCGTCGTGGTCGGACGAGCGGATAGGCGTTCGGCTCGTAGATCGCCTCCTGCGCGGGCGGCTTGAACGACGTGTCGTAGTCGAGCAGGTCCGGCTCGTCGGCGTTGATGTGCCACTCGGCCGCGCCCGTGCACCTGCGCGGTCAGGTGCGCGCGAGGAGAGGCCGTGGTCGAGGTAGCCCGCCTGCCCGTCGAACACGAAGGAGTAGGCGTACGTCGCCCTCGGTACTGCGATCAGGTTGGTGTAGTCGTCGCCCGTGCCGCGGACGTCGTCGGCGCCCGCCTTGACGGCGTCGATCGGGTCTTCCTTGGCGTACGAGTTGAGGTCGCCCATGATCAGGAAGTCGGGGTCGCCGCTCCCGGTCGGGTCGGTGGCGAGCCAGTCGACGAGTGCCTGAGCGGCGAGCTTCCGCGTCCCGTTGCAGTTCCCCTGGCCGTCGCCGGCATCCGGGTCGCCGACGTCGTTGCAGTCGGAGCCCTTGGACTTCAGGTGGTTCACCGCAACGGTGAAGCGCGCGCCCGGTTTCGTTGACCTCGAACGTCTGCGCGAGCACCGGCCGGCTCTTGGTGTCGATGAAGCGCGGGTCGTCCGTGGAGTCGAGGATCTCGAAGTCCCCGACCGGCGTGACCACGTCGGGCTTGTAGATCAGCCCGACCTTGATCGCGTCGGTGCCGATCGTGCCGGTGTCGATCGCGTCGTACGTCCCCGGCGCCGAGGATCGCGTTCAGCCCCGGCACGATGCCGTCGTCGGGTCACTCGAGCGGGTCGACGCCGGCGTGTTCTCGAGCTCGTTGAAGCCGATGACGTCCGCTCTCGAGGCCCGAGAGGGCGGCCAGCAGCTTGTCCGCTGGCGCGTGAACTCCAGCGGCTGGTCGGCGTCCGCGCCGCGGCACTCGAGGTTCGCGGTGCCTCCGCACTGGTCGTCCGGGGCAGCGGTTTCGTGTTGCGGTCGTGTCGAGCGTGAGGAAGAAGTTCAGCGTGTTCATCGCGGCGACGTGGACGCTGCCGCCGACGTCCTCGGTCGTCCGGCCGCGGGTTGACCGACGTGTACTCGGCTGGCGCCGGTCGGCTGGATGCGGTAGAGGTTGAAGTCGAACCCGAGCACGCCGACCGTGTCCGCCACGGTGTCGCCGCCGCGGAACCTGTTCGTCGAGCGAGAAGCGGGTCGCCGTTCGGGTGCCGGACGTGAAGTCGGGGTTCTGGATGCCGAGACCGTCGTCGAGCGTGATCCGGCGGAGGCTGTTCGCGAGCGTTCGCGCTGCTGCGCCGGTGCGTCCGGGCTCGTCGATCGCCGTCCCGCGTGAAGGGCCGCGTCTCGCCGGCGAGCGGAAGCGCGAGCACCATCTCGCCGAAGCGGCTCGTAGTTGAAGTACTCGGAGATGACGAGCGACTGCGGAAGCCGAACGAGCATCCCCTCGAGCGCTCGTAGGCCGCGGGAGGTTGGTCGGCGACGGAGCAGGCATCGCACGACCGTCGTCGTCGGCGCGGGGTTGCCGCTCGCCGCAGGCGACGATGCCTGTGACGCTCGGCGAGCCGCGTTGTTGCTGTTCGCGCCGCAGAGTGCCGTCTGGTAGCGCTCGGCCGCGGTGCCGCGTGACACGGACGACTGACCGCCGACGACGAGAGTTCGCGCCGCCGGCCGCGACGAAGATGCCCGTCCGAGGTCGCAGGGTCGGGGCCGTGATCCGCGTCCTGCTCCTGCACGATAGAAGCCGTTCAGGCCGCCGGGGCCGTCGAAGTCGCCGACGACGACGCCTTCGATCGTGTGCTGCTGGCCGGCGATCGGAGTCGTCGCTCCGTTGCCCTGGATCGTGGAGATGAGCGTCGCGGGTCACCGCACGCCCCGACCGGGTCTGGCGGGGCCGGGCAGTTGTTCGTCACTCCCGGCGTGATCGGGCGCAGCAGGAAGTCGGCGTCGTTGACGTCCGTGTCGACGCCGTCCGCGCATCGGGAGCGGCCGTCTGTGACGCCGGCGTCGACGAGACCGGCCCCGGAGCCCTCGGTGTATGGCGTCGGCCGTGTTCCCTTCGTAGCTCACCGCGTCGACGAGGTTGCCGCTCTCGCGGAGACCGACGGCATCGGGCGCGCCGTTCTGGATGAGGTCGGTGTTCGGGGTGACGTCGTGATCGCAGTTCGCGGTGTTCGCGGCGTTCGCACATACGACGAAGCAGTCGCCGGCGGCGAGGACGACATTCGGGAGGTCGAAGCTGCTGGCAATCGTTGCCGGCGACGTCGCGCCGTTCACGATCGTCGAGCGTGAAGGTGTCGAGATTCGTCGGCGACGTCGACACGTTCTTCAGCGCCACGAACTCGGCCGTGTCGGTGCTGGGTTGGTCGTAGTCGATCTCGTTGATCACGACCGCTCCCGGTGCGGGCGGGCAGTTGTTGGTCGCGCCGGGGGTCATCGCGGCCGGGTCGAGGTCGATGTTGTTCTGGTCGGTGTCGGAGCCGTCCGGGCAGAGCGAGAGTCCGCCGGTCGTCGAGCTGGCGTCGTCGATGAGACCCACGCCAGAGCCCTCGGTGTATGGAGCGGCGGTCGTCGTAGCTCACGGCGTCGACCAGGGCTCCGGCGTTGCGGAGCCGATCGCGTCTGGAGCGCCGTTCTGGATCAGGTCCGTGTCGGGGCCGGCGTCCAGATCGCAGTTCGCCGTCGTCGCCGGATTCGAGCAGATCGAGGAAGTAGTCGCCCGCAGGGAGACTCACGTCCGGGAGAGGGGTCGTCCGGTACACGAGCGACGTGGCACCGTTGAAGAGCTCGACCGTCCACCCGTTCAGCGAGATCGCGGAGCCGGAGACGTTCTTCAGCTCGAGGAACTCGGCCGTGTCGAGCGACGGCTGGTCGTAGTCGACCTCGTTGATCACCAGTGTCGTGGACACCGCCCCAGCGTTCGGCGCGAGGACGACGAGCGGAACGAGCGACGAGCTACCAGCAGCCAGCGCAGGCGGAACTGACGACACGGCGAAACTCCCCTCGGTCGACCCGAAGTTGGCTTGCCGGCGAGTCTACGGCGACATGTCCGATATGGACATGTCGAAGCGCTCGCGTGAGCGGAGGAGTTCCCGCGTATTTGCGGCTACTAGTCCGTGTCGATCGAGCTCGGCGGCGAGCCGCTTCGGCGCGACGATCCGGTAGCTCTCCTCGACCCAGTCGCGCAGCAGTGCGATCGTGATCCCGTCCGCACGCAAGCGGCACGTGACCCAGCCCGACGCACCGAGACCGTAGCCCGTCCGCTCGGCGCCCTCGATCGAGAGCGCGTGCGCGTGCGACTCGTCGAGCTTCACCGTCATGCGCTTCGACGCCTCCCCGCCGAGGAAGACGAAGATCTTGCCGCGCACCTTCACGACGTCCTCGCCCCACGGCCGGTCGGGGAACGTCTCCGGCAGCGAGAGCGCGAACTCGCGCACCTTGTCACGGACGGCGGCCACGGCCGTAGCGGACGATACTGGGCGATCATCTAGGCTCCGCGCGTGTCCGAGGTGGTCGTGTTCGTCGAGGTGCCGATGGGCTCACGCAACAAGTACGAGCTCGACAAGGAGCTCGGCGAGATCGCCCTCGACCGCCGGCTCTTCACGTCGATGGCGTACCCGGCCGACTACGGGTTCATCGAGGGGACGCTCGGCGGGGACGGCGATCCCCTGGATGCGTTGGTGCTCGTCGGCGAGCCGACCTTCCCGGGCTGCCGCATCCGCGGCCGCGTCGTCGGCGTCTTCCACATGCGCGACGAGAAGGGACCGGACGAGAAGATCATCTGCGTGCCGCTCAAGGACACCGCGTGGATGCGCGTCGCCGACGTGCACGACATCCCGGCTCGAGCTCCGCAACGAGATCGAGCACTTCTTCCAGGTGTACAAGGACCTGGAGGAGGCGAAGGTGGAGACGTTCGGCTACGGGAATCGGGACGACGCCGAGCGCGTCGTCGCCGAGGCGAGGGCTCGTTCTCGCGACTGACGCGCCGAAGGAGCACGTAGCCGGGCGTCGAATCGGCGCTCATGGCGAGCCGCAGGAGGAAGAAGCGGCCGCTTCGGCCACGCGTGCCGTCGCGTGTCAAGAAGCGGACGACGAAGCGCCCGAAGTCGCAGCACGAGAGCGAGCTGCTCGGTCTCGCGCTGGCCGCGCTCGGCCTCGTCCTCGCGGCGATCCTCTACCTCGGCTTCGACGGCGGCTCTGTCGGCTCGTGGCTGGCGGACGCGCTCGACTCCGCGATCGGCAGCGCGGCATACGTGCTTCCGGTCGCTCTTCTCCTGCTCGGAGGCCTGCTGCTGGCGCGAAGCGACCTCGTCGACGTGCGGCCGTTCCGGCTCGGAGTGGGCGTGAGCTTCCTCGGCCTGATGATCCTGCTCGGCCGCGACTCCGGCGGCTTCGTCGGCATGGCGCTCGGCGGCGTCGCCGCCGGGCTCATCGGCGACACCGGAGCCGCGATCGTCGGCGGCGCGATCCTGCTCGGCGGCGCATTGCTCGTGAGCGGGGCGTCGACGGGCGCGATCCTCCGTCGAACCGGCCATGTCGTGCGCCGTGCGGGCTCGGAGGCGCGGCGCGCGTTCGACTGGGTCTCGCTCGAGACGCAGTCGGAGGAGGCGCTCGCACCCGTACGTGCGGCCCGAGCCCGTGCACGAGCGCCACGTCGTCGACGGGGCGGAGGCGTACCCGGACCTCGTGTCGCTCGCCTCGGTAACCGACGCGCCGCTGGTCCCCGAGCGGGCCGAGATCGAGCCGGCAAGCGTGGAGAGCGTCTTCGAGACCACGTCCGAGCACGTCGAGTACCGGCTGCCCGACCGCAAGCTGCTGCAGCGCTCACCCGCGGCCGCTGCGAAGAGCGGCGATCAGGACGGGCGCATCGCCGATCTCCTCGTTCGCACGCTCGCCGAGTTCGGCGTCGACGCGACCGTCCTCGGCCAGATCTCTGGCCCGCGCGTGACGCGCTACGAGCTCCAGCTCGCGCCGGGGACGAAGGTGGCGAAGGTCGCCGCGCTGAAGGACGACCTCTCGTACGCGCTCGCGACGACCGAGATACGCATTCTCGCGCCGATCCCCGGCAAGCAGGCGGTCGGCGTCGAGGTCCCGAACCTCTCACCGCGCCTCGTCACTCTCGGTGACATCTACGACGAGCTGCCCGCCACCGCGAGCCCGCTCTCCGTCTGGCTCGGAAAGGACATCTCCGGAAACGCGATCTGGACCGACCTCGCGCGCATGCCGCATCTGCTGATCGCGGGCACGACGGGGTCGGGCAAGTCGGGCTGCATCAACACGATCCTCACCTCGGCGCTCCTGCGCGCCACTCCGGACGACGTGCGCATGATCCTCATCGACCCGAAGCGGATCGAGCTCGGCTACTACGAGTCGATCCCGCATCTGCTGACGCCCGTGGTCTCGAGCCCGAAGGAGGCGGCGACCGTCCTGATGAACGTCGTCGCGGAGATGGAGCGCCGCTACGAGCGGCTGTCGCTCGTGCGTGCGCGCAGCCTCCCGGAGGCGAATCGCGCGCTTCGCTCGCGGGGAGAGGACACGCTCCCGTACCTCCTCGTCGTCATCGACGAGCTCGCGGACCTGATGATGGTCTCGCCGCAGGCGGTCGAGGACTGCGTCATCCGGCTCGCGCAGAAGTCGCGCGCGGTCGGGATCCACCTCGTGCTGGCGACGCAGCGGCCCTCCGTGGACGTCATCACCGGGATGATCAAGGCGAACGTGCCGTCGCGCATCGCCTTTGCCGTCTCGAGCCAGACGGACTCGCGCGTCATCCTCGACACCGCCGGCGCCGAGAGCCTCCTCGGCCAGGGCGACATGCTCTTCAAGCCACTCGGAACCTCCCGTTTGCAGCGACTTCAGGGCGCCTACGTGAGCGAGGAGGAGGTCGCGTTCGTCGTCGAGCAGTGCCGCTCGCAGCGCGGCCAGGAGCTCGACGAGTCGCTGCTCGAGGCGCGGGAGGCCGCGGTCGAGGACGGCGACGAAGATGGCGAGTTCGACCCCGACGAGGATCCGCTGCTCGACCGCGCGATCGACGTCGTCGTGCAGACGCAGACCGCATCGGTCTCCCTCCTCCAGCGCCGGCTCCGCGTTGGCTACACTCGCGCCGGACGCCTGATCGACATGCTCGAGAGGCGGGGGATCATCTCAGGTTACGAGGGCTCGAAACCCCGGCGCGTGCTCGTGGACGAGAGCGAGCTACACAGGGTGTAGTGCTGCGGTAAAAAGAGTCATTGGTCACTTGAGAACCTGCCCAACTTGCGGTTAGATCAAGCGTCCAACCTGGGCGGCAGGCTAATCGGTAAGGAGGGCACGTGAAAGGACGCATTACGGCGATCAGCGCTGTGCTCACGCTTGTTGCGGTAGCGGCGTTGGTCATCAGCTCGGTTGGCTCGGCCGGTTCGGCAAAGGGCCAGCAGGACGACTTCAAGATGGCGATCTTCACGGACATCGGGAGTCTGCAGGATCGCTCGTTCAACCAGCTCGCCAACGAGGGTCGGATCGCGGTCGGCAAGGAACTCGGCATCCAGACCCGCGCATACCAGACGAAGAAGGAATCGGAGCGGATCCCGAACGCGCTCGCTGCGGCGCGCGCCGGGTACAACGCCATCTTCGCCGTCGGCTTCCTCAACTACACGGCGGTCAACGCTGTCGCGCCGCGGTTCCCGAACCAGAAGTTCATCGGAGTGGACCAGCCGTACGCGCTCTATGCGAAGAAGCCGAAGAACGCGACGGGCCTCGTCTTCGCCGAGCACCACGCCGGTTACCTCGTCGGCTACCTCGCCGCCCTTCAGCTGAAGCGGCAGGGCGGACCGCAGATCATCAGCGCGGTCGGCGCGAACAACGTGCCGGCGATCGTGAAGTTCATCAGCGGCTACATCCAGGGCGCCAAGAAGGCGAACCCGAAGATCCGCGTGCTGGCGAACTACGCGAACGATCCGACCTTCAACGACCAGGCCAAGTGCAAGGAGACCGCGCTCGGCCAGATCCAGAAGGGCACGAGGGTGATCTTCCAGGTGGCCGGCGGTTGTGGCCTCGGCGCCCTCTCCGCGGCCAAGCAGGCGAAGATCTGGGGCATCGGTGTCGATGCCGACCAGCTCTACCTCGGTAGCCACATGCTGACGAGCGCCCTCAAGAAGGTGGACGTCGCCGTGGAGGACCTCACGAAGCTCGCCGAGGCGGGCACGCTCAAGTCGCAGCGCGACTACCTGTACAGCCTCAAGAACGACGGCGTCGGACTCGGCTCCGTGAACAAGCGCGTGCCGAAGCTGCTGGTCGCGAGGACGAACGCGATCGGCAGGCAGATCGGCCGCGGCAGGATCACGGTCAAGCCGATCATCCGCTTCAAGGCCGTCAACTAGCTCGAAGGTTCCAGGGGGTGGGGCGCGTCCCCACCCCCTAGAATCGGCGCCGCATGAGTGCGGCGGCTCCAGTCGTCCTCGAGCTCCGGGGAATCACGAAGCGGTTCCCGGGGATCCTCGCCAACGACCACGTCGACTTCGACCTGCGCAGAGGTGAGGCGCATGCCCTCCTCGGCGAGAACGGGGCGGGCAAGTCGACCCTCATGAACATCCTCTACGGGCTGTACAGCCCGGACGAGGGCGAGATCCGGATCAACGGCGAGCCCGTGCGGATCTCGTCGCCGGGAGATGCGATCCGGCGCGGGATCGGGATGGTGCACCAGCACTTCATGCTCATCCCGGTCATGACGGTGGCCGAGAACATCGTGCTCGCGGAGGAGCCGCGACGCGAGGGCGTGCTGCTCGACTACGGCGCTGCGCGGCGGCGAGTCAGCGAGCTGGCGTCGACATTCGGGTTCGCGATCGACCCCGATGCCCTCGTTCAGGACATCACCGTCGGTCAACAGCAGCGGGTCGAGATCCTGAAGGCCCTGTACCGGAGGGCCGACATCCTCATTCTCGACGAGCCGACGGGCGTCCTCACGCCCCAGGAGGCGGACGAGCTATTCACGATCCTGCGGAACCTGCAGCGCGAGGGGCTGTCGATCATCTTCATCAGCCACAAGCTGAACGAGGTGCTCGAGATCGCCGACCGGGTCACCGTGCTGCGTCGCGGGAAGAAGATCGAGACACTGCCGACGGCGGGGGCGACGGAGCAGGAGTTGGCACGGCGCATGGTCGGTCGCGATGTCGTTCTACGGATCGACAAGGGCGCAAGCCAGCCCGGCGACCCGATCCTCGTGGTCGAGAACCTGCACGTCCGGGACGACCGTGATCTGGAGAAGGTCCGCGACGTGTCGTTCGACGTCCGCGGCGGCGAGATCGTCGCGATCGCCGGCGTCGACGGCAACGGCCAGACGGAGCTGGTCGACGCGCTCACCGGCCTTCGGCGGCCGGAGTCGGGCAGCGTTATCGTCGACGGCACCGAGGTGACGACGGCGAACGCGAAACGGCACTTCGAGCTCGGCGTCGGTCACGTTCCCGAGGACAGGCAGCGTCGCGGCCTCGTCCTCGACTTCACGCTCGCCGAGAACATCGGGCTGCACGACTTCCGCAAGCCGCCGTACTCGCGGTTCGGGTGGCTCAGCCCGAAGCGGCTCGTCGAGCGCGCACGTCGGCTCATCGCCGAGTTCGACGTCCGCGGCGGCGGACCGCGAACTCACGGCGGCGCGCTCTCGGGAGGAAACCAGCAGAAGGTGATCCTCGCCCGCGAGATCGATCGCGACCCACGGGTCCTCGTCGCCGCTCAGCCGACGCGCGGGCTCGACGTCGGCGCGATCGAGTTCGTGCATCGACGGCTCGTCGAGGAGCGCGACGAGGGGCGCGCGGTGCTCCTCGTGTCGCTCGAGCTCGAAGAGGTCCTGTCGCTCGCCGACCGCATCCTCGTTATCTACGAGGGCGAGATCGTCGGCGAGTTCCCGCCGTCGGCGAGCGAGGAAGAGCTCGGGGTGGCGATGACCGGCGGCGGGAAAGGCGAGATCGCGGCGTGACCGTCACGCAGGTCGACGCGCCGCCGCCGTCCGAGCCCGTCGCGGACGCGCGCACGGACTGGTTCGAGCGCTCGACCGTCGTCCTCGCGCCGGTCATCACCGTCGTCCTCGCGTTCCTCATCAGCGGTGTGGTCGTGTTCCTGACGACGAGGAATCTCGGCGACACGCTCGAGACCTACCGTGCGATCTTCCGCGGCTCCGGCCTGTCCTGGTTCTTCGAGGTCGGCAGCTCACGACATCGGCCTTCCGTTCTCGGACACGCGCGTCTGGTTTCCGTGGAACACCGACGACATAACGTCTCTGGCGGCCGCGAACCTCCAGCAGACCCTCATCCTGTGGACGAGCCTCGTGCTGGCCGGCCTCGCGGTGGCGTTCGCCTTCCGCTGTGGGCTCTTCAACATCGGCGGGCAGGGCCAGTACCTCGCGGGCTCGGCGGCCGCGATCATCGTCGCGACGGAGCTCCCCGATCTCGTCGACCTGCCGCGTGCGCTTCTCATTGTCGTGACCGTCCTCGCCGGGATGCTCGCTGGGGCGTTCGTCGCAGGGATCGCCGGCTTCCTCAAGGGCACCGTCGGCGCCCACGAGGTCATCACGACGATCATGCTGAACTGGATCGTCATCTGGTCCGCGTCGTACCTCTTCGGGATCGGCGGTCCGTTCCAGACCGGGGAGTCCGACGCGCTCCCGTCGTCCGCGGACGTTCCCGAAGACGCCAAGCTGCCGGTCTTCTGGGGCGACCCGCTACTTCAAGGGCTGCACATCGGGATGTTCGTGGCTCTCGTCTCCCTCGTCGTCTACGCGTTCACGCTCAACCGCACGACCCTGGGCTACGAGGTCCGCGCGGTCGGCTTCAATCCGGAGGCCGCGCGCTACGGCGGGATCAGCGTCGCGCGGAACTACTTCCTCGCGATGGCGATAGCCGGGCTCTTCGCGGGACTCGCGGGGGCCATTGACATCGTCGGCTGGCAGTTCCGGCTCGACGTCACGCAGATCCAGGGGGCGACGATCGGCTTCACGGGGATCGCCGTCGCGCTGCTCGGACGGAACACCGCGGTCGGCGTTGGCCTCGCCGCGCTCCTCTTCGCCGGGCTCGAAACCGGGACCGCCTCCCGGAACCTCGACCCCGAGATCTTCCCGCCGGACCTCGCCTCGAGTCTCGCCGTCATCATCCAGGGGCTTGTCGTGCTCTTCGTCGGCGCACAGTTCGTCATCGTCCTGCTGCTCAGGCGGGCGCGCAGCCGCCGGGAAGTGGGGGCGACGTGAATCGCATCCTGGGCCGACTCCCGCGGGGCTGGCGCGCCGTCGCATGGGCGGGGGTTCTCGTCGGGATCGCCGCCGCGTTCTCCGCGCTGCCTCCGGTCACGATCCGCAGCCCGATCGTCCCGACCGTGATCGGCCTGTTCGCTCTTACGATCGGCATCGGCTCCTGGATCCGCGGCGAGCACAGGATCGGCGGCTATGCGATCGCGGCCGGCGCGATCGGGCTCGCCATCGGGTACCTCGCGACCCGCTCGAGTCTCGAGAACCTCGAGAGCGCCGTCGTCTGGGGCGCGCTCCTCGCCGCGGCGCTGCGGTTCGCGACCCCGCTCCTCTTCGCCTCCCTCGGTGGTCTCTTCTCCGAGCGCTCGGGCGTCGTGAACATCGGTCTCGAGGGGATGATGCTCACCGGGGCGTTCTTCGCGATCTATGGCGCGGACGTGACCGATCACTGGACGCTCGGACTTGCGATCGGGATCGCCGCAGGCGGCGTCTTCGGTCTGCTGCACGCGTTCTTCTCGATCACGCTGCGCGCGGACCAGATCGTCGGGGGCACGGCGATCAACCTGATCGCGCTCGGGCTCACGACGTACCTCTTCATCCGGATCTACGGCAACGAGGGCACGCCGACGGGTATCTCCTCGATCCCGAATGTGTCGCTCGGGTTCTTCGACGACATCCCGGTGATCGGGAACTTCCTCGACGACGTGTTCGGGAATCTCAATGTCATGATCTGGGCCGGCTTCGCGCTCGTCGTGATCGTCTGGATCGTCGTCTTCAAGACGCCGATCGGCCTCCGGATCCGCTCCGTCGGCGAGCATCCGCGTGCGGCGGACACAGTCGGGATCAACGTGTACGCGATCCGCTACGGAGCCGTGACCCTCTCCGGGATGCTCGCCGCCGCAGGCGGTGCCTACCTCTCGCTCGGGTTCGTCGAGACGTTCGACCAGAACATGACCGCGGGTCGTGGGTTCATCGCGCTCGCAGCGCTCATCTTCGGGAGCTGGAGACCCTTCGGCGCCGCCGCCGCGTGTCTCCTGTTCGGCTTCTCGAGCGCGCTCGCCCAGAGCCTGCAGACGTACTCCACGTCCGTCTCGGTGCTCTTCGAAGCGATGCCGTACGCGCTTACCCTCGTCGCGGTCGCAGGCGTAATCGGCCGCTCGATCCCGCCCGCGGCCATCGGCAGGCCGTACGTCAAGCAGTAAGCGTGGCACGGGGCAACGAGAACGGCTCCGAGTGGGGCGTGCTGCTGAGCGGACTCGCGTCCGTCGCGACGTTGCCGCTGGCGATCTACCTCACGCGCTTCAGCGACTCCTACGAGCTGACCGACGCCGGGTTCGCCATCCCGGTCGCGGCCGCCCTCGGGCTCGTCGCGCTCGCGCTCGCTCGCCGCTATGGGCGCCGCCAAGCGCTCCGGCTCACCGAGGCACCGCTGCCGGCGACCGTCCGCGTCGGTCGTATCCTCGGGGTGGTCGGGCTCTGCCTCGCAGCCAGCGCGCTCGTGGCGCTCGCCGTCTACGGCCTGCTCGAGTACGTCGGCCGGAACTAGGAAAGCCCTGCTCAGAAGCCTCTCCGGCAACCGTCTACAATCCCGCGGGTGTTCGACATCGGCTCCAGCCTCCGCGAGGCCAGAATGCGCCAGGAGCTCGACTTCGCGGCGCTCGAGGAGCGGACGAAGATCCGGCCGAAGTACCTGCGTGCCCTCGAGGACGAGCAGTTCGACATCCTCCCGGCGCCGACGTACGTCAAGGGCTTCCTCCGCTCGTACGCCGAGGCGCTCGGCCTCGACGGCCAGCCTTTCGTCGACGAGTACAACTCCCGCTTCGCGGTCGGCGAGGAAGACCCGGTCATCCGCACGCGGCGGATGCCGGTCCAGCAGCGTCGCAACCGGCCCGTTCGCGAAACGCGAATCGCGCTGGTCGCGCTGGTCGCGATCGCGATCCTCACGGCGCTCGTGGTGGCCGCGAGGTACGGCGGCCCTGAGCAAGAGATCCCGCCAGGACTCTCTGGTGGCGAGCAAACGAAAGCCGCCGTCGGTCCGAACGCGCGCATCGTGAACCTCGTCGTGCGCGCCGACGCGGGGGACTCGTGGATGGAGGTCCGACCCGCGCGCGCGACGCGCGATCCGCTGTACAGCGGGACGCTCGAGCGCGGCCAGAAGAAGACGTTCACGGGACGCGGCCTTCGGCTCGCGCTCAGGAAACCCGAGAACGTCCTGGTCCGGGTGAACGGAAGCCGGGTGGAGCTCCCCGCCGGGACCTCGTTCGTCGTCACCGCGCGCAGGATCGCCACCGCGCCTTCGTGACCCGCCCGCGGGCGGCGATCGTCGTCACGGGCAGCGAGCTGGTCCGCGGGGACCGCGAGGACAAGAACGGCTCCTTCCTCGCCTCGGAGGCGCTCCGGCTCGGCCTCGAGCCCAAGCGGATCACGATCGTCGGCGACCTGCCCGACGATCTCGAGCGGGCGCTCCGGGAGGGGTTCGAGGCCGATCTCTGCCTCGTCTCCGGCGGTCTCGGGCCGACGCACGACGACCGCACGGTGGAGATGGTCGCCCGGGCCGCCGGGAGGAAGCTGCGCGTCGACGATGGCCTGGAGGTCGAGATTGGCGCGGTCTCGCGGATGGTGGCGGAGCGCCTGCGCAGGCCGTACTCCGAGTTCGAGACGGGCGTCCGCAAGCAGGCGACCCTGCCCGAGGGAGCTGTGTCGCTCGGGCTCGCGGGGACGGCCCCGGGGCTCGTCCTCGAGGTGGGCTCGTGCGCTGTGGTGGTGCTGCCGGGCCCGCCACGCGAGCTTCGCAGGCTGTGGCCGCGCGCGCTCGAGACCGACATCGTGCGCGGAGTCCTGGAGCGGGCGCCGGCGCTCCGTCGGCAGGTGCTGCGCTTCTTCGGAACGCCCGAGTCCGCGGTCGCCAAGGCGCTCGCGGACGCGGGAGGTGACGGCGACGGCGTCGAGGCCACGATCTGCGCGCGCGAGTTCGAGATCCACGTCGACCTGGTGGTCGACCAGCATGGGGAGGAGCGGGCGGAGCAGATCGCGGAGGCGCTCAAAGCGTCCCTCGGGCGGCACCTCTTCGCCGAGGACGGGCGGACGATCGCCGAGATCGTCCTCGACCTCTGCCGTGCGCGCGGGCTCACGCTCGCGACCGCGGAGTCGTGCACGGGCGGGCTCGTCTCCGCGCGTCTGACGGCGATTCCCGGGTCGAGCGCCGTCTACCTCGGCGGTGTCGTCGCGTACTCGGACGAGGTGAAGGAGCGCGAGCTCGGGGTGCCGGCGAGCCTTCTGGCGGAGCACGGCGCGGTCTCCGCAGAGGTGGCTCGAGCCATGGCCGCGGGCGTCCGGGAAAGACTGAGCGCGGACGTGGGCGTCGCGGTGACGGGAGTCGCGGGCCCGGGCGGCGGGACGGACGAGAAGCCCGTCGGGCTCGTCTTCGTGCACGCAGTTGGCCCGGACGGGGAGGAGGCGCGCCGCACGGAGCTGCCCGGCGATCGAGAGATGATCCGAGGACGCGCCACGGCCGCGGCGCTTCATCTCGTGCGCAGGTTGTTGGAAAGTCGGCACACATAGGCGTGAGCGAGGCCGGTACCGTCGAGGGCAATGAACGACTCAGGCTCTTCCTCGCGCTCGAGCTCGGCGCAGACATCCAGACGGTTCTCGACAGCTGGGTTGATCGCCATGTCGCCGGCGAGGGACGACGCCGCGTGGACGGCTTCCACGTCACGCTCGCCTTCCTCGGATCACAGCCGGCCCGAGAGCTGGACGGCATCGCCGGAGCGTTGCGCGAGTCCGCCGCCGAGTGCTCCCCCTTCACGCTCGAGCCCGTGCGCTACCGCGAGACCCGCGCAGTCGGCATGCTCGTGCTCGCCGATCCTTCCGGGGAAGCCATACGGCTCGCGGAGCGCCTGCACGTGCGACTGGAGGCGCTCGGCGTATACGAGCGCGAGCGGCGGCCATGGCTCCCGCACGTCACGGTCATACGCTTCCGGGAGCGTCCCCGGCTCGAGCCGCCGCTGCCGGAAATCGGGTCGTTCGCTCCGTCCGGCGCCGCTGCTTTCCTTTCACGTCTGCGCCGGACCGGGGCGCGCTACGAGGCACTCGAATTGTTCCCGCTCGGCGGCTGAACGCGAGAGGGAACAGGCAGGAGGTTGACCGCATGAAGCGAGAGGAAGCGCTCGACGTCACGCTCGGCCAGATCGAGCGACAGTTCGGCAAAGGAGCCGTCATGCGCATGAGCGACCGTCCTCAGGTCGCGATCGGAGCCGTCTCCACCGGCTCGCTCGCGCTCGACCTCGCGCTCGGCATCGGCGGCCTCCCGCGCGGCCGCATCATCGAGATCTTCGGCCCTGAAGCTTCTGGGAAGACGACTTTGGTGTATCACGCCATGGCCGAGGCGCAGCGCCGCGGCGGCATCTGCGCCTTCATCGACGCCGAGCACGCGATGGATCCCGCATACGCGCGCAGGATTGGCGTCGACATCGACAACCTCCTCGTCTCGCAGCCGGACACGGGAGAGCAGGCGCTCGAGATCGCGGAGCTCCTGATCCGCTCCGGCGCGCTCGACATCGTCGCGATCGACTCCGTCGCCGCGCTCGTGCCGAAGGCCGAGATCGAGGGCGAGATGGGCGACAGCCACGTCGGGCTCCAGGCCCGGCTCATGAGCCAGGCGCTGCGCAAGCTCGCCGGCACGCTCAACCGCACGGACACGATCTGCATCTTCACGAACCAGCTCCGGGAGAAGATCGGCGTCATGTTCGGGAACCCGGAGACGACGCCGGGCGGCCGCGCGCTGAAGTTCTACTCCTCGGTGCGCCTCGACATTCGCCGCATCGAGACGCTGAAGGACGGCGCCGAGGCGTTCGGGAACCGGGTGCGCGTGAAGGTTGTGAAGAACAAGGTCGCACCGCCGTTCAAGCAGGCGGAGTTCGACATCGTGTACGGGCAGGGGATCCCGTGGGAGGGCACCGTGCTCGACGTCGCGCTCGAGAAGAAGATCGTCCAGAAGGCGGGGTCGTACTTCAGCTTCGGCGACGAGCGGCTCGGCCAGGGCCGCCAGAACGCATCGAACTTCCTCCTCGAGAACCCCGACCTCGTCCAGCAGATCCTCGCGCGCATCCAGGCGGAGGCGCCCGAGGAGCAGGTGATCTCGGCGCGGCTCCTCCCGACGCAGGCCCAGCCCGAACGGGGTCAGCCCGAGGAGGCGGTCGAAGTCGAGGTCGAGGAGGTCGTCGCGGCCGAGAGCTGAGTCGACAGAGCTGAGTCCACAGAGCTGAGTCCACAGAGCTGAGTCCACAGAACTGAGTCGACAGAGCTGAGTCCACGGAACTGAGTCCAGAGAGCTGAGGCCGCCGCGGATGGCCGAAATCGAGACGGCGCAGGAGGCCGCGCTGCGCGCGCTGCGGCACAGAGACCTCAGCGTGCGTGAGCTCGACGAGCGCCTGCGGGCACGGGGATACGACGAGGCCGAGCGCGACGACGCGATCGAGGCCCTTGTGCGCACCGGGGTCGTTGACGACACGCGCTACGCAGAGTCGCGAGCACGCCAGCTCGCGAGTCGCGGCGCAGGCGACGCTCTCATCCGGCAGACCCTTGCCCGCGCGGGCGTCGATGCGGCCGTCGCCGACGATGCCCTCCTCACCGTCGCGCCCGAGGCCGAGCGCGCCCGCATCGTCGTCGAACGCCGAGGCCCGGGACCGAAGACCGCGCGCTATCTGCTCGGCAAGGGGTTCTCGGACGAGGTCGTCGCGAGCGCCGTTGCGTCCGAGAGCGGTCGCGAGCTAGGATGATTGCGCTTTCATCCAAGAATTCTTCCTGCAATAGCCGAATACTTTCCCGAAGCGTTGAACTCGATCCAGCTCTCGACGACCGACTCGACCGGCCGCCTCACGGCCGCAGGCGGAGGGTGCGGCACCTCCTGAGCTGAACCGCGCACGACAGTTCGGACGGCCCGCCGGCCCGGCTAGCACAGGCGGAGTTCCGGGGTGTGAGCAGACCGCGGCACAGCCGCGGACAACCGAATCCTCCACGGAGGTTGCATGCTCACGGTCGTCGCGGCGCTCATCGGAATCCTCGTCGGAGCCCTTCTCGCCGCCGCGCTCCTGTTCGCGTTCTCGCGCTCGCGCGTGCGCAAGGCCACCGACGAGCGTCGCCGGATCCTCGCCGACGCCCAGCGCGAGGCGGAGGCGCTCCGCCGCGAGGCGCAGGTCGATGCCCGCGAGCAGGCCGTCCAGCTCCGCAGCGAGATCGAATCCGAGGTCCAGGGACGGCGCATCCAGATCGTGAAGATCGAGGAGCGCGTGCTCCAGAAGGAGGCGGAGGTCGACGCGAAGCTCACCGAGACCGAACGGCGCGAGCAGGGGCTCGGCGACCGCGAGGTGCACGTCAAGGCGCTCCAGGAGGAGCTCAAGGAGGCGAAGGACGACGCGGTCGCGGAGCTCGAGCGGATGTCGGGGCTGACCGTCCACGACGCGAAGCAGCAGCTGCTCGAGCGCTCGAAGGACCTCGTGCGCCACGAGCTCGCGCGGGACGTCCGGCAGATGGAGGAGGAGGCGCGCGCCGACTCCCGCCGGCGCGCCCGGGCGCTCGTGGCCGATGCGCTGCAGCGCGTCGCGGCGAGCCACACCGCAGAGGCGACGGTCACCGTCGTCGAGCTCGCCTCGGATGATTTGAAGGGGCGCATCATCGGTCGCGAGGGGCGCAACATCCGCGCCCTCGAGCATCTGACGGGCGTCGACTTCATCATCGACGACACACCGCATGCGGTCGTCCTCTCGTCATTCGACCCGCTGCGCCGCGAGGTCGCGCGGTTGACGCTCGACAAGCTGATCGAGGACGGGCGCATCCATCCTGCGCGGATCGAGGAGATGTACTACCACTCGAAGTCCGAGCTCGACGAGCACGTCCGCCAGGCCGGCGAGCAGGCCGTCTTCGAGGCGAACTGCGGTGAGCTGCACGAGGAGCTGGTCAAGATCCTCGGCCGGCTCCGCTACCGCACGAGCTACGGGCAGAACGTTCTGAAGCACACACTCGAGGTCGTGCACCTCGGCGGGATCATGGCCGCAGAGCTCAAGGCTGGAGTCAAGACGACGAAGCGCGCCGCGCTCCTCCACGACGTGGGCAAGGCGATGAGCCACGAGGTCGACGGTGCGCACGCGATCATCTCCGGTCAGCTCGCCCGCCGCTACGGCGAGTCCGACGGCGTCGTGCACGCGATCGAGGCACACCACTACGACGTGCAGCCGCAGACGGTCGAGGCCGTGCTCCTGATCGCCGCGGACGCGGTGTCGGCCGCCCGGCCGGGCGCGCGCGGGGAGAGCCTCGAGAACTACATTCGCCGGCTGGAGGCGCTCGAGGAGCTCGCCACTGCCAAGCCGGGCGTCGCGAAGGCGTACGCGCTCCAGGCGGGCCGCGAGATCCGTGTCATCGTCGAGCCGAGCGAGGTCGACGACGACGCCGCGGTGCTCCTCTCCCACGAGATTGCGCGCGAGATCGAGGACCAGCTCGAGTATCCGGGCCAGGTCAAGGTCATCGTCATTCGCGAGTCACGCGCCGTCGAGGTCGCGAAGTAGGGGCGAGGCTTGCCTCGCCCTCGCGCCACCGATGGATACCGCGTCCGCGGCGAGGCGCTGGGCGGAGGTCTGGGAACGCGCGTGGCCGGCCGCGGACGTCGAGGCGATCGACGCGCTCTACGCGGATGGCGCGGTCTTCTACTCGCACCCGTTCCGGGACCGCCAGGCTCCGCGCGACTACGTGACCTGGGCGTTCTCGGACCAGGCCGAGGCGGAGTGCCGCTTCGGTGAGCCCGTCGTCAGCGGCGGCCGCGCGGCCGTCGACTGGTGGGCGGTGATGACGACCGACGACGGCTCGGTCGAGTCGATCGCCGGAACTTCGCTGCTGCGCTTCGACGCTGACGGCCTCGTGAGCGAGCAGCGCGACGTCTGGGCCATCGAGCCCGGCCGCCGCGAGCTAGCTGACTGGGCCAGCTGAACTGGGCCCGCTGACGGACCGGGCTACGATTCCTGCCTCATGAGGCGCTACCACGTCACCACGTTCGGCTGCCAGATGAACGCTCACGACTCGGAGCGGATCAAGGGCATGCTCGAGTCGCTCGGGCTCGGCGAGGCGACCTCGCCGGAGAGCGCGGACGTCGTCGTCTTCAACACCTGCACCGTGCGCGAGAAGCCCGACACGCGGCTCGCGGCGTACCTCGGGAACGCCGCCGCGCGCAAGCGGGAGCGCCCCGACCTCGTGATCGCGGTCGGCGGCTGCTATGCGGAGGCCCAGCGCGAGCGCATCTTCGAGCGCTATCCGTTCGTGGACGTCGCCTTCGGGCCGGGCTCGATCCCGCACCTCGGCGAGTGGATCGCCGCCGGCGGGTACGCCGTCCCGCGGGGGAAGTTCGGCACGCACGAGCACTTCGCGGCCGATCTTCCGCTCCATCGCGAGCGCCGGTTCCAGGCCTGGGTGCAGGTCTCGATGGGCTGCAACTCGGTCTGCGCGTACTGCATCGTCCCGGCCGTCCGCGGGCGCGAACAGAGCCGGCGGCCGGGAGAGATCGTCGCCGAGGTGACCGCGCTCGCCCGCGACGGCGTCAAGGAGGTCACGCTGCTCGGCCAGAACGTCAACTCCTGGGGCCGCGACCTCGCGCCCGAGCTCCGCACCGACTTCGGCGAGCTCCTGCGCGCCTGCGACGACGTGGACGGGATCGAGCGCATCCGCTTCACGAGCCCGCACCCGAAAGACTTCCGCGAGCCCGTCATCGCGGCCATGGCGGAGTGCGCAACCGTCTGCGAGCAGGTACACCTGCCGCTGCAGTCCGGCTCGTCGACCGTTCTCAAGCGCATGCGGCGCACGTATGACCGCGAGCGCTACCTGCGGCTGGTCGACAAGCTGCGGGCGGCCATCCCCGACCTCGCGCTCGGCACCGACATCATCGTCGGCTTCCCAGGCGAGACCGACGACGACTTCGCGCAGACCCTCGAGGTGGTGGAGGAGGTGCGCTACGAGAGCGCGTACACGTTCATCTTCTCGCCCCGCTCGGGGACGGAGGCCGCCGACGCTGCCCGATCAGGTGCCCGACGAGGTCAAGCACGAGCGGCTGGAGCGACTGGTCGAGGTCGTCCAGAGGATCGCCGCCGAGCGGAACGCCGAGCGTGTCGGCCGCGTCGAGGAGGTGCTCGTCGAGGGCGCGAGCCGCACGGATGGGGCGCTCCTCCGCGGTCGCACGCGCCGGAACACCACGGTCAACTTCGCCGGCTTCGCGCAGCCGGGCGAGCTCGTCGACGTGCTTGTCGACGCGTCGACCTCGACCACGCTACGCGGGCGCGAGCTCGCGTCCGTCGCCGTCTAGCGCGCGTGCGCGTGCTCACGTGGGACGGCTGCGTCAACGTCCGCGACCTTGGCGGGCTTCCGACGGAGGACGGCGCCGTCACGCGCTTCGGCCGAGTCGTGCGCGCCGACAGCGTGCGCGGCCTGACCGACGCCGGGTGGGATGCCTTGCTCGGGCACGGCGTGTCCCGGATCGTCGATCTTCGCTGGGCCGACGAGCTCGCCGAGGACGAGGCACGCGAGGTGCCGGTCGAGGTGGTGCACGTGGAGCTCCTCGGCGAGCGAGACGGTGCCTTCGCCGAGATCGACCGGCGGCAGCGCCGGCTCGGCGATCCCGCGCTGAGGCGCCGCACGGGTTACTCCGGCTTCGTCGAGGCGTTCCCGGGCAACTTCGCCGCAGCGGTCACGGCCGTCGGGCAGGCGCCGGACGGCGCGGTCGTCGTCCACTGCGCGGGGGGCGTCGACCGCACCGGGCTCGTCGCGGCGTTCCTGCTCCGGGTCGCCGGAGTCGGCCTCGAGGAGATCGGCCTCGACTACGCGGAGAGCGAGCGGAACTGGGCGCCGTACGTCGGGACGTGGATCGACGAGGCGCCTGACGACGAGGAGCGGGAATTCCGGCAGTTGCTCTCGCGCTGCCCGCCCGAGGCGATCACGGGCGTCCTCGAGGAGCTCGAGACGCGCCACGGCGGGATCGATGCCTACCTGTCCGAGGCAGGGGCGTCGGAGGAGACCCTCACGTCGGTTCGCGCCCGCCTGCTCGACCCGTGAAGCCGGAGGTCCTCGCGGTCTTCGGGCCGACCGCCTCCGGGAAGTCTGCGGTCGCGGAAGGGCTTGCCGAGCGGCTCTCCACGGAGGTCGTCTCCGCCGACGCGTTGCAGGTCTACTGCGGCCTTCCGATCCTCACGAACCAGCCCGCGACGCCCACGCGGCTCGTCGCGATCATGGAGCTGACGGAGCAGATGTCGGTGGGCGAGTACGCCCGCCTCGCGCACGAGGCGATCGACGAGCTCGTCGCCGGGCGTGGCGCTGTGGTCGTCGCCGGCGGCACCGGCCTCTACCTCCGCGCCGCGCTCGCCGACCTGAGGCTGCCACCGGCGCCCGCGCCCGGCGCCCGCGAACGTTGGGACGCGGCGTACGAAGCCGACCCCGGCGGCGCGTACGCCCGGCTCGAGGAGGTCGACCCGCGCGCCGCCGCGGCCGTACACGCGACCGACCGGCGCCGGGTCGTGCGCGCGCTCGAGCTCGCGGAGCTCGGAGAGTCGCTTGCTCCCGACGACGACCGGCTCTGGTCCGGCGAGACGCGCAGGCCGACGCTCGTGGCCGGGCTCGACGTACCGCCCGACAAGCTCGAGGAGCGAATCCGCACGCGCGCCGAGGCGATGCTCGCCGCGGGTGTCGTCGAAGAGGTGCGTGCCGGGCTCGCAGGGGGCATCTCGCGCACCGCCGAGAAAGCACTCGGACTCCGCGAGCTCGCCGAGCTGCCCGAGGAGGACGCCCTCGAAAGGCTCGTCGTGCGGACGCGCCGCTACGCCGCGTACCAGCGGAAGTGGATGCGGCGCATCCCCGGCATCGTCATGATCGACGCCGACCGCCCAGCGACCGAGGTGGTGGATGAGATTCTCGAAGTGGCACGCGCTCGGTAACACCTACGTGCTCGTCGAACGAGCCGAGGCGGGAGCAGCCCTCACCATGGCGGACGCGCTGCATCTCTGCGACCCGCATCACGGCGTCGGAGCGGACGGCGTCCTCGAGGTCGTGGAGGTCCGTGGCGCCGAGGCGGACGTCGTCGTCTGGAACCCCGACGGGTCGCAGGCGGAGCTCTCCGGGAACGGCGCCCGCATCGCCGCGCTGTGGCTCGCGCGCCGGAGCGGCGTCGCCTTCCCGCGCATCCACCTCGGCGGCAGGACCGTCCCCGCCCGTGTCGACGGCTCGGATGTCGAGGTCGACCTCGGCGCCGTACACGTCGGCCGGCCCGAGGCGCTCACTGTCGAAGGCGAGCGGCTCGAGCTGACGCCGGTGTCGGTCGGGAACCCGCATGCGGTCGTCAGGCGCGAGCCTTCGCGCGACGAGCTGCGCCGGCTCGGTCCGCTCATCGAGCGCCACGAGCGCTTCCCCGAGCGCACGAACGTCCAGCTCGTACGCGTCGACAGCCCGCACGACCTCACCGTCGCGGTCTGGGAGCGCGGAGCGGGGGAGACCCTCGCCTCCGGCTCGAGCGCGGTCGCCGCGGCGGCCGCAGCGGTCGTCCACGGCTGGTGCACGAGCCCGGTGCGCGTGCATCTCTCCGGCGGGACGCTCGTCGTCGACGTGCGCGAGGGGCGCGCCGTGCTGAGTGGGCCGGCGGCCGAGATCTTCCGCGGCGAGATTACGACGCCTGGCTGAGCTCGACGAGCCGGCCGTCAGGGTCGCGCAGGTACGCGGAGCGGCCCCACGGGAACTCCCGCGGCGCCACGAGGAACGTGAGCCCGAGCGACTCGAGCTCGGCAGCGGCGGCGTCGACGTCAGTCGACGCCGAGCGCGAAATGGTCCTCGTTCGGGCGGCCCGCCGTCCGGTCCCTCGCCGCCGCGCTCGTGCACGAGCAGCTTCGCCTTGCCGGCGGCGAAGGTCGCGCCTCCGGGCCACTCGACCTCGGGCGCCGTGCCGAACAGCCTCCCGTAGAACGCCTTCACCGCCGCCACGTCGTCGGTGAAGAGTGCAATCTCGACGAGGTCCTTCACGACGCGATCTCGTACTCGCGGAGAACGTCGTTCAGCGACGTTCGGAGGTCCGTGGACGCGCTGCGCTGGCCGACGATCAGCGCGCAGTCGAGCTGGAAGGTGCCCGCGGGATAGGCCTTCGGCCGGCTCCCAGGGAGCACCACCGCGCGCGGCGGGACGAAGCCGCGGTGCTCGACGGGCTCGGCGCCGGTCACATCGATGATCGGCACCGATGCGGTAAGGAAGACATTCGGCGCGATGACGGCGCCCTCGCCGACTACGACTCCCTCCGTCACGGCTGCCCGCGACCCGATGAACGCGCCGTCCTCGACGATGACCGGCCGGGCCTGCGGGGGCTCGAGCACGCCGCCGATGCCGACGCCGCCGGAGAGGTGCACGTCCGCCCCGATCTGCGCGCACGACCCGACCGTCGCCCACGTGTCGACCATCGTCCGAGGGCCTACCCAGGCGCCGATGTTCACGAAGCCGGGCATGAGCACGACGCCCTCGGAGAGAAACGAGCCGTAGCGGGCGATGCCGGGCGGAACGACGCGCACGCCACGCTCCGCGTAGTCGGCCTTCACCGGGATCTTGTCCGCGAAATGTAGGCCGGAGACCTCGATCGGCTCGACCTTGCGCAGTCGGAAATAGAGGAGGATCGCCTTCTTCGCCCACTCGTTCACGACCCAGCCGCCGTCGCGCTTCTCGGCGACGCGCGCCTCGCCACGATCGAGGAGCGCGATCGCCTCCTCGATCGGCTCGGGATCGAGCGTCTCGGACTCCCAGAGCTCGTCGATTCGGGCCTCGAGCTCCATCACGCGTCATCTTCTCCGATCGGGCCGGTCAGGAAGCGCCGGAGCGTCTCGTACGCGTGAACGAGCGCGGCGACCTCGACGAGCTCGTCGCGACGGTGAGCGTATGCCGTGTGTCCCGGTCCGAAGTTGACGGCGTCGATGCCCCGCGACGTGAAGTCGGCGACGTTCGTCCACGCTTGCTTGGGCTCGACCTCGAGCTCTCCGACGCTCCGGAGCGCTTCCACGAGCGGCGACTCCGAGACGACGGCGCCCGGAGGCGCGTGGCTGACGATCTCGAGGGTCGCGCCCGCGGGAACGAGGGAGGCGAGGTAGGCCTCGGCTTCCTCGGGCGTCCGGTCCGGCGGGTAGCGGAGATTGAGCATGGCCGTCGCGCGGTCGGGCACGACGTTGTCCGCGATCCCCGCCGAGAGACGAGTCGCGGTGACGACCTCGTAGAACGTGAGGCCGCCCACGACCGCCTCGCGACGCTCGAGAGACACGATCGGCGCGAGTCCCTCCACTGCGTGCTCGATCGCGTTGTCGGCCAGCCAGGGCCGCGCAGCGTGCCCGCTTGTACCGTGGAACACGAGGTTCGCGACGACGTTGCCGAGGCATCCGAGCTGCAGGCGGCCGTCCGTCGGCTCGAGCAGGATCGCGAGCGCGACCTCGCGCACCGTGTTCGAGCTCTCGAACAGCGCGGGGAGGGGGTTGTGCTGGGCGGGGAGCTCCTCGCGCCCGAACAGGAGGAGGCCGACGTCGTACGGCCCCGGCGCCTCGTCCGCGAGCGCGCGCACGAGCTCGACCGCGACCGCGACCCCGCCTTTCATGTCGCTCGCACCGAGTCCGTGGACGGCGCCGTCCACGATCCGCCCTGGAACGTTCGCCTGCGCGGGAACCGTGTCGTAGTGGCCCGCAAGGACCACGAGCTGCGCGCCCGGCCGGCGCTCCGGCACGAACAGGAACGCGTCGTCGTGCGCGTACTCGGCGGCCAGAGGTGCCGGGACGAGGCGGAGGAGATGCTCGCGGATCTCGGCCTCGTGCCTGCTCTCGGACGGAATGTCGACGAGCTCGAGCGTCCGCGCGGCGAGGCGGTCGGCGAGCCCGTTCACCGCGTGAGCCTAGATGATCGAGGCGCCGATCTCGCGTGTCCGGATGCGCGATCTGGCACGTCGGGGCGCGGCCAGCTCGCGCCCCGGAGGCAGCGATTTCGTCCCCTCGATCATCCCTCCGCAATAATCAGGCTGTGACCGTACGCCAGCCCGATCCGGCGCCCGGGGCGGAGCCGGAGCGCGGGTTCGTCGTGGGGGTATTCCCGAAGGGTGTCGACGGCGAGGAGGAGCTCGCCGAGCTGCGCGAGCTCGCGCGCACCGCCGGCGTCGCGCCCGTGGCGGAGATCGTTCAGCACCGCCCGCACCCCGACCCGCGCACGTTCGTGGGGAAGGGCAAGCTGCGCGAGCTGAAGGATGCGTACTCGGCCGCTTCCGCAGAGGTGCTCCTCGTCGACGAGGAGCTGAGCCCGACGCAGCAGCGCTCGCTCGAGGACGCGCTGCAGGCGCGCGTGGTCGACCGGACGCAGCTGATCCTCGACATCTTCGCGCAGCACGCACGCAGCGCCGACGGCAAGCTCCAGGTCGAGCTCGCCCAGCTCGAGTACAACCTGCCGCGGATGCGCGGGTTGTGGCAGCACCTCGAGCGGCTCGGCGGCGGCGTCGGCACGAGGGGGCCGGGGGAGAGCCAGCTCGAGACCGACCGCCGCCTCGCGCGTACCCGGATCTCGCTCGTCAAGCGCCGCCTTCGCGCGCTCAGCGCGCAGCGCGCCACGCGCCGGAAGGAGCGCGAGCGCACCGCGGCTCCGACGATCGCGCTCGCCGGGTACACGAACGTCGGCAAGTCGACGCTGCTGAACGCGCTCACCGGTTCCGACGCCCCCGTCGACGACCGCCTGTTCGAGACTCTCGATCCCACCACGCGCTCGCTCACGCACGACGGCAAGCGCTACCTCGTGACCGACACGGTCGGGTTCATCCGCCGGCTTCCGACGCAGCTCGTCGAGGGCTTCGCCGCGACGCTGGAGGAGACCCTCGTCGCCGATCTCGTCCTGCACGTCGCCGACGCTTCGCTCCCCGAGGACCGGCTCCGCGAGCAGATCGACGCCGTACACGCCGTCCTCGTCGAGATCGGGGCAGACGACGTCCCGGCTGAGCTCGTGCTCAACAAGGTCGACCTCCTCGACCCGCTCGCGCGCAGGCGTGTGTCGCACGCCTACCCGCGCGCGCTCCAGATCTCCGCGGCCTCCGGAGAGGGCATGGAGGAGCTGAAGACGCGCATCGCGGAGCTCTTCTCCGACCGCTTCTGGGACGTGCGCCTGCTCGTCCCGTACGGAGACGGGCGCTACCTCGCGCAGCTCTATGACCTCGGCGCGCCGATCGCTGAGCGCCGGGACACGCCCGAGGGCGTCCGGATCCGTGCGCGTCTGCCGCGTCGCGAGATCCCGCGTTTCGCGCAGTTCCTGGTCGCCGGCGAGCCCGAGGGTGAGGTGGCGGAGCGGTGATCGAGGTCGCGGTCCGCAGGCTTCGCGACGACGCGACGCTGCCGAGCCAGGCGTACGACGGGGACGCCGGACTCGACCTCGCCGCATGCGAGGCGTTCACGCTCGAACCGGGGGAGCGGGCGGTCGTGCCGACCGGGATCGCGGTCGAGATCCCCGAGGGGTACGCGGGGTTCGTGCAGCCTCGATCTGGCCTCGCGGCACGGCACGGGATCGGCCTCGTCAACTCGCCCGGGCTCATCGACTCCGGCTACCGGGGCGAGATCAAGGTCGTCCTCGTGAACACCGACGTCCGGGAGCCGTTCGCGATCGAGCCCGGGATGCGCGTCGCGCAGCTCGTCGTGATGCCGGTTCCGGCCGTGCGCCTCGTCGAGGCGGACGAGCTGGCCGTGAGCGAGCGCGGGGGCCGCGGCTTCGGGTCGTCGGCCGGGTAAGCGGGTTGGGCGAGCCGAGAGTCCGGGTCTCCGCGATCCTTCGCTGGCGGGGGCGCGTCCTGCTCATCCGGCACGTGAAGGGCGACAAGGAGGTCTGGCTGCTCCCGGGCGGGGGCGTGCGGACCGGCGAGAGCCTGCTAAGTGCGCTCCAGCGCGAGCTCGACGAGGAGACGGCGCTCCCGGGGATCGGTGAGGACGTCCCGCTGGAGGGACCGGTCGCCTTGGTCGACAGCATCGCCCCCGGCGTCGGCCCGTGGCGGAAGCACGTGATTCACGTCATCTTCGCCGCAGACGTCTCCGGGACGCTCGAGGACGTGGCCTCGCAGGACACGGCCGTCCGCGGGCACCGGGCATTCCTCCCTCGCGAGCTGGACGCGGTCGCGCTGCACCCCCCGATCCAGCGCTTCCTCCGGCGCTGGCAGCCGGGAGACCCCTCGGTGTACCTAGGCGAGATGTGGGTGCCGTAGGGTCGCGATCGGCACACATTCGGCACGTTCCCGTATCCCACCCGTTCGCATTTCCCCGTTATGCTCGCAGTGGGTGGTGGGCCGGGGTGCCCCTCTGAATTCCCGGACATTCCGGGACTTTTAGCTTCGCCCGCCACGCACGCGAGCGCGGTCCGCCGCCACGCGAAACGCCTCCGTCTCGAGCTCGTCCGCGAGCGGCGCGAGCACCCCGGGGGCCTCGTCGCCCGCATGCGCCAGCGCCTGGGCCAGCAGCCAATCCGCGAGCCACGGGTTCCGCGGCAGCAGCGGGCCGTGGAGGTACGTCCCGAGCGCGCGCCCGAGACGACAGCCCTCGAACCCGGACTCGACCGTCGTTCCCGAACCCATGGATGACGCGGCCGAGAGGCTCGGCGCCGGGGTCGAGCAACGTCCGCCCGGCGTGGTTCTCGAACCCCGCCAGCAGGCGCACGTTTCCGGGCTCGAGCTCGCACTCGAGCAGGACGTCGCCGATCATCCGCGTTTCGCCCGCGACCGTCTCATGGGGAAAAATCCCGGCCCCCGGCATGAACGACCCGTCGCGGCCGCGATAGCCGCGACCGAGAAGCTGGTAGCCACCGCAGACGGCGAGGAGCGCAGCTCCGCCGGTGACGGCCGCAGCGATCTCCTGACCGCGCGCCGCGAGGTCGACGGCGATCGCCGCCTGCTCGCGATCCTGGCCGCCGCCGACGTACACGAGGTCGTGATCGCCCGGCGACAACGGCTCGCCGAGCCCGATCGCGTCGACGACGAGCTCGTGGCCGCGCAGCGCCGCGCGGCGCGCGAGCACGGCGATGTTCCCGCGATCGGCATAGATGTTCAGGTAGTCCGGATACAGGTGCCCGACGCGGATCCTCACGGCCGGCCACCGTCCCAGTACGGCTTTACGAGCCGCCGCCGCGTGAGGATCCCGCGCAGCGCGAGCATCGCCGTGTAGGTGGGGAGGACGACGAGCTCGGTGCCGGCCTCGATCAGCGAGAGCCCCCGGTCGAGCGCCTGCTCGATCGGCGGGATGACCTCCAGCCGGTCCTCGGGGAGCCCGCCGTAGACGAGCCGGAGCCCGAGCTCGGCGGCACGGTCGCCGCTCGCGATCACGCGGCCGACGTGGGGGAGGAGCGGCTCGAAGTCGACGTCCCAGATCCAGGACACGTCCTGTCCGTCCGCGATCCCGTCGTTCAGCGCGACGACGAGGACAGGCGGAACCCCGGTCTCGAGCGTGCGCAGGGCCTCGTTGGCCGCCGCCGGGTTCTTGATCAGGAGCACGATGATCGTCTTCGTGCCGGTTCCGATCCGCTCGAAGCGGCCGAAGGCGGCGCTGAAGTCCTCGAGCCCGGTGCGCACGGTCGCGGGAGAAGCGCCCAGCGCGAACGAGAGCGACGCCGCGGCGACCGCGTTGTAGACGTTGTAGAGCCCTGGAAGGGGGAGCTCGACGCGAACGCTTCCCGCAGGCGCGTCCAGGAGGAAGCGTGAGCGATGCAGCCCGTCCAGCTCGATCTCGCGGGCGACGACGTCGAGCGGCGGGCGCGCATGTCCGCACGCCGGGCACCGGTAGGCGCCGAGGTGGCCGACGTACGCCGCCGCGTACTCGTACGGCGTCCCGCAGCGCACGCAGTACTTCGAGTCCGCGGCATGCTGCAGCGCCTGCCGTGCGTGTCGCGGATCCTCGAGGCCGAAGCGCAGCGCGTTCGCCCTTCCGTCGGCGAGATCCGCCACCACGGGGTCGTCGCCGTTCACCACCAGGGTCGTGCGGGTGGGCAGTCCGCGCACCGCCTCGCGCCACCGCTCGGCGACGAGCTCGAGCTCTCCGTAGCGGTCGAGCTGGTCGCGGAAGAGGTTCGCCAGCGAGACCGCGCGAGGCTGCGTCCTCGCGATCGCCTCTGGAAGCGCGCCCTCGTCGACCTCGAACAGCCCGAGCTCGGCGTCGCGCGCCGAAACGAGCGCCGACGCGATCCCCGAGAGGAGATTCGCCCCGGCGTTGTTCCACGCCAGCCGGTGCTCGACGCCGAGGATCCGCGCCGCCATCGCGGTCGTCGTTGTCTTGCCGTTCGTCGCGGACACGAGGCCGACTCCGGCCGGGAGCCGCACTGCGAGCGCGTCGACGGCGCCGGGGTCGAGCTTCCAGAGGAGCTTGCCCGGGAGCGTCGTCCCGCCGCCGCGCCCGGCCGCCCTCGACGCGGTGCCGACCGCGCGCGCCGCCAGCGCCTCGAGCTCGAGCCGGAGGCTCATGGGGCCGTTACGGGCCCATGAGCGGGGTGGGGTGTGGGGAACCGTGAGGTTCCCCACGCTCTCGAGAAGAAGGGGGCAAGCCGAAGGCGCGCGTTACCCATGGCCGGGCGAGGCTACCGGAGCGGGGGAGAGACACGTCTGCTCTGAACTACTTGCAGATTTGCCAGAACACTCTAAGCTTATTGCAGGTATGGCCCGAAAGCGCACGCCCGGCCGGCCGCAGCTCAGCATCGACGAGGCGGACCTCGCTGCCTTTCGCGCTGGCCTGCGCCGTCGCTACACGGACGAAGAGATCCTCGACCAGCTGCGCGAGGCCGCACGCAGGCTCGGGCGGTCGCCGACGATGCGTGAGTTCGCGCAGGATCCGGAGGCGCGCGTCCATCCGCAGACCGTCATCGAGCACTTCGGGACGTGGAACGCCGCCAAGCGTGCTGCAGGGCTGGTCCCGCGGCGGTTCCTGACAGACGAGGAGCTCCTCGAGCAGCTGCGCAAGCTGGGGGAGGAGGTCGGCCGCACGCCGGTCGCGCGTGACCTCGACGCCCGTCGCTCGCTGCCGTCGACGTCGCTCTACACGCACCGGTTCGGCTCGCTCGCGAACGCGCTCCGTGCGGCGGGGTTCGAGGTGCTACAGGGTGAGGAGCGGCTCGAGCGCGCAATCGAGCAGGGGGTCACACTCGCGCAGACGCTGGGACGGCTGCCGAAGATGGCGGACTGGGCGGATGCGCGCCGCGCGGACTCCGCGCTTCTCTCCGAATGGCAGGTCTACCGCCTGCTCGACGTGCCGCGCGGCGCCTGGACCGCGTTTCAGTATCTCGTGCGCGAGCGCCTCCGCGAGGAAGGCGTCGAGGTCGCGCCCGACGGGTCGCTGGGGTAGGAGCTCTACGCGGCCGCTTGGGTGATGGTCGCGAGGCGCTGGAGGCAGAAGACCGCCTCCTGCGGGGCGCGCACCGGCGTGCGCGGCTTGTCCTCGCGGTAGCTGCGGTCGGGCCGGAAGCGGCGTACGCGGGCGACCTTGCCGTCGCGCACCTCGAGCATCCGTCCCTCGCGCACCTCGCGGGCGGCGAGCCGCGTCCGCAGCGCCGCCTCGACGATCGCGAGCGCACGCCGCGTCGACGCGAAGAAGAGAGCGCCGTCGACGTGACCGATCCAAAGCGGCCGCGCGACGCCGCGCGCGAGGAAGAGCGTGCTCGGGTCGCGCTCGTCGAGCCACGCGGTCGCGAGCGCCCCATAGAGCTCGGCGAGCCCGCGTGGGTCGTTCTGCCGCAGCTCCATGAGGGCAAAGATCGCCTCGGAGTCGACCGTCGTCTCCGGCTCCTCGCGCTCGATCCCGTAGCGCTCGAGGAGCTCGTCGTCGTTCTCGATCAGGCCGTTGTGGATCCCAACGACCGCCCCGTGCCGGATGGGGTGGTTGTTCGCAACGATCTCGGGGCGACCCTTCGTGTAGTCGCGGACGTGGATGAGAGCGTGCACTGCGTCCTGCGGGACGGCGATCTCGTCGAGGAGCGCGCTCGCGCCGCCGCGCAGCTTCGTGACCGTGATGCCCTGGCCGGCGCCGCGGGAGGCATATCCGACGGCGTCGGCGCCACGCTCCGCGATTCCTGCAAGAAGTGCCTGTGCCGCCAGCGTCCGCCCTACAGGCGAGTCAGGGCTGAGGCTGTATCCGGCTATGCCACACATTCGGCTATTGACATTCAGCTATTGGACTCGGTCGATCGGACGGCACAGTGAACGTAGACGCCGCGCGCGACGACCTGTTTGTTTTTTCCAGGTTCAGCATCGCGACAAACGCGCCGCGGCGACCCCCCTAATGGGCTTGACTTGTTCCCCTGATCGGCTTGTCTTCCCTCAAGCGGGGCAACTGTGAGGCCGATACATGCGCGGTGGAAGGGAATGCCGCCGAGAACCTCTTCGACAGCGCCGAGGCGGCGCCGTCCGTCGAGACCGACGAGGCCGAGACGCGTGAGCGCCCCGATCTCCAGGGGCCGAGCCCCGACGATCCCCTGAGGCTCTACGTCCGCCAGATCGGCGACGGGCGCCTGCTGACGGCGGGAGAGGAGCGCGAGCTCGCGCGCCGGAAGGACGCGGGAGACGAGGCGGCAAAGCGGCGCCTGATCGAGTCGAACCTCCGGCTCGTGATGTCGATCACCCGGAACTACACGCGCGCTGACGTCCCGCTCCTCGACCTCATCCAGGAGGGGAACCTCGGCCTGATCCGCGCGGTCGAGAAGTTCGACTACAAGCTTGGGTTCAAGCTCTCGACGTACGCGACCTGGTGGATCAAGCAGGCGGTCTCGCGCGCGCTCGCCGAGCAGGGCCGGACGATTCGCTTGCCGGTCCATGTCGCGGACCAGGTCCGCAAGGTCACGAAGGCGCGCCGGATCCTCGGGCAGAAGCTGAACCGCGATCCGTCGATAGACGAGATCGCGGTAGAGAGTGGAATCGCGCCCGAGCGGGTACAGGAGCTCCTGGATCTCGTCCAGGACCCCGTGAGCCTCGAGACGCCGATCGGCGACGGGGACTCGAGCGTCGCCGACCTTATCCCGGACCTGAGCGCCGACCAGCCCGAGCTCGAGACCGCCGACCGCGCGCGCTCGACGGAGCTGCTCGCGGCCCTCGCCAAGCTCCAGCCGCGCCAGCGCCGCGTCGTCATCGAGCGCTTCGGCCTCGACGGGGTACGCCCGCGCACGCTCGAGGAGGTGGGGGCGAACCTCGGCATTACCCGCGAGCGCGTCCGCCAGCTAGAGGCGCGCGCGCTCCGCGAGCTCCGCGGCCTCGCGCCCGGGCTCGAGCTCTATCTGCGGTCGTGACTCCTCACGAGAGGGCGAGGCAAGCCTCGCCCCTACAAGATCGCGGTCGCCTGTGGGTCGTAGGGGCGAGGCTCGCCTCGCCCTCGCCTCTAGGTGGCGTCGACGGACTCGAGCTCGCGCAGCCCTGCGAGCCGGCGCAGCGACTCGAGCTCGATCTGGCGCACGCGCTCGCGGGTCAGGCCGAGACGCTTGCCGATCTCCTCGAGCGTCTGCGGCTCCGAGCCCCCGAGCCCGTAGCGCATGACGACGACCTCGCGCTCGCGCTGGGGTAGGGCGTCGAGCGCGCTCCGCAGCGCCTCGCTCCGGAGATGGAGCTCGACTGCGTCCTCGGGAAGCGGCTCGTCGCCGGCCACGAAGTCGCCGAAGACCGCGTCGTCGCCGTCCCCGACCGGCGCGTCGAGGCTCGTCGACGCGCGCGCGGCCGCGCGGACCTCGAGCACCTGCTGCACCGTGAGCGACGCCTCGTCGGCGATCTCGTCGAGCGAGGGCTCTCGCCCGAGTTGCGTCCACAGCAGTCGGTCGGCTCGGTTGATCTTCTGCAGCCGCTCGACGATGTGCACCGGCATGCGGATCGTGCGCGCCTTGTCCGCGAGCGCCCGCGCGACCGCCTGGCGGATCCACCAGGTCGCATACGTCGAGAACTTGAACCCCCGGCGCCAGTCGAACTTCTCCACGGCGCGGATGAGGCCGAGTGTGCCCTCCTGGATGAGGTCGAGGAACGGCAGGCCCTGGTTGCGGTAGTTCTTCGCGATCGAGACGACGAGCCGGAGGTTCGACTGGATCATCCGCTCCTTCGCGTCCATGTCGCCGCGCTCGATGCGCTTCGCGAGCTCGACCTCTTGCGCCGCGGTCAGGAGCTGGTGCCGGCCCGCCTCGCGCAGGAAGAGCTGGAGTGCATCGGTGGTCGTCTCGACCGGTGCCGTGATCGCCGCGACGACCTCGGACGGCGGCGGCTGCTCGACGATCTCGATCGCGCGCTGGTCGAGCTCGCGTAGGAGCGAGTCCTGCTCGAGCTCCGTGAGCTCGTACGCCTCGGCGATCTCCGCGAGATCGGACGCGCGGATGGTGCCGACCTGCTCGGATTGCTCGAGCAGTTGCCGGATGTCCTCGATCGTGACGAGATGCTCGATGTCGATCTGGCTCAAGCGGCGCTGACGCTGGTCGTCGGAGGGTGCCCCGCTCCCTACTCTCTCGCACTCGACCCACTCCTGTCTAGGGTCAATCGTGCGGATCCCTCGGACGGGCGGCTCGGTCAGACGTCGAAAACGGGGCGGCGGTTGGCTGGCTCGGCGACCCCGCCGGCCGGTCCGTGTCAGCTCGGAAGCCAGCCAGGCAGCTCGGAGATGCCGAGCTGTAGGTCAACGGCGAAGATCGCCATCGAACTGACTGCGGCGAAGAGCGAGACGAAGCTCAGGAGCCGCCGGCGTCGCTTCGGCGGGGTCTCCGGGTCGGTGCGGTAGCGGATCTGGCGCAGGACGACCGCAGACGCGTCCTCGGCGTCCGCATCGCTCGGCGGGCTGGGAAGCATGGGGTAGCTCCCACGCGGCTCAGCACGATCTCCTGCCGGCACAACCAGCAGGTGGTCGAGCCCGGAAACGCGCGGTGCCACGGTCTCCTGTGGCGCGGCGACGAGTCGTCGCGTGACGCATTCATCCGGAGCCGCGAGGAATGCGGAGGCGACGGTCGGAGGGTCGCTCTCGGGAACCACAATCAGGTCGTCGATCCCGACGTCGCGCTGCGCGACCTCGAAGTCGGTCGCAGGCACCGGAAGGGGGACGCACCCTGCGAGAGGATTCTCCTCCACCTCCGTCTCCTCGCCAACCCCGACCTCGGCGACATGGAGGGACAACCGCATTCGTGCGATGCGTACGAGCGTGTCGTCCGGAACGTCTAGGCGCCGGCGCATCTCCTCGGCCAGGGCTGCGTCGACGAGTACGAGCTCGGGACTCACCCGTTCGAACAGGTCGCCAAGATGGCGATCGGCAGCCGCAGCCATGCAGTGAACATCGTCGCTCAGGACCGGTCGGCATATCGCCCGTGTGGGGGATCAGCCCGTTGCGGCCCTCCAGCTGGCCGACGAGCGCGCCGCGTGCCAGCACGCAGCACGTCGGAGGCTCTGGTCTTACGCCGCAGGATCTAGTTCAGGAACGAGCACGGCCTTGAACTGAGCGCCCCGCCAGGAGACGCAGTCCACGCCGATCCTCTGGATCTCGTTGTCAGCGCTGCCGAAGTTCCGCGCATAATCGACCGCCGCTTGAAGCGGACTGACCGAGTACTGGATCGAAACCCTGCGCCTGCCCGAGTAGATCTCGTATTTCTTGCTCACCAACACACATACAAGACGAAACGATCTCTTAGTGATCTGGACGTACGGCTAGTTCTTGGCTGGACTGACCGACGGCATGTACTGAGGTCGAGACGACTCGGCGATACCGAGTGGAGCGGAGGGGAAAGTGTCCCTCGCGCGAGACGTCACGGCTTGACCGTGAGGCTCGAGCCGACCGAACGCACAAGAACCTGCGGACTAGCGCGTTTCTCGCAAAATGCGGTCGCATCGAGGCTCTTACCCTTGACATCGAGCAGCCTGCGCGGGAAGAGTCGCCCCGAGAGTCCCTGCTCCACTTTTCCTGGCAGGCCACGGCTTGGCAGGGCCAGGCAAGGCAGGGCTCTTAGACGGGCCTCTTTCGGAGTTCGGAGGCCCGTCGCTATTCCTGGATGCGATGAACGGCGCACGACGGGCCGGAGACGATCGCACGAGAACCTGCGAACTAGTGCGT
Organism: uncultured Actinomycetes bacterium; assembly: GCA_963765175.1. Taxonomy (GTDB): domain Bacteria; phylum Actinomycetota; class Thermoleophilia; order Gaiellales; family Gaiellaceae; genus GMQP-bins7. Next base: position 615,251 of record CAVXUY010000009.1, on the reverse strand, counting down.
TTGCCGCCGACGAGCACCGGTGGTCGGCGTGAGGATTATGCAGCGACAGCTGCTCGATGCCCTCCCCAGGAGGGAGCGTGAGGCGGTCCGCGCTCTGGAATGGCACGTGCGGTTCCGCGCAACCGTTATTCAGAACTGAGTATTTCCAACCATCAGACGCGGTCGCGGCCTCGACAGCGACGGCTTTGATGCGATCGCTGTAGGGCAAACGCAGTACCCGATTACTGCCAACCTCTGACGTCGATGGCTGGGTAACGGCGTAGCGTGAAGTATCTGTTGTGAGGGGCGACGTGCTGATGAGGATGGGCACGCCCGTCGGAGCGGCGCTCACGCGAGAGGGGGTGGTGCTAGCGGCTCACTTTAAGTCTGCGTCGGCGCCGGCTCGAACGGCGCGAGGCGTGGTTCCCAATGCAGTGTTAGGAGGGAAACAGGATGCGTTTGAAGGCAAGGTATGTAGCTGTGGCCGCGATCGTTGGTGCCGTCGCGGCGCTCTCGACGGTCGCGCTGGCAGGAAGCCCACACCAGGTGGGTACATGTACGGCGACACAATCGGGGAACACCCTGACCATTAACTGCAAGGAAGCCGGGCTCGGTGACGAGACCCAGATCGAGACCCTGACGACGGCCACCGCCCTGTGCATCAACAACGGTGGGAAGCATCCAAGGGCGGTCAACAAGGCGAGTGTCTCGACCACGACCTTCTCTCCGGTGCAGAACGGCAAGGCCGACATCGAGATCACGCTGACGGCGACGTTCTCGCCTGACTGCAGCCCGCCGATGGAGGTGCAGTTCACCGACATCGAGGTCTTCGACGTGACGAACGGCTTCTTCTTGGAGCCGTTCAGCGGGTAGCGGATCGCCTCCCCCCTTAAGCGCGATTCGCGGCGCAACGAGGGGCGGCCACGCGCCGCCCCTCGCCCGCGCCACCGGGGCGGTTCGTGGCTGCCGCTCAGGTGCTCCGCCGAGTTAGTTCAGCCCGCCCTCGAGCTCGTACTGAATCGCCTTCGTCTTAGCGGAGCGAGGTGATCAGTGTCACGACGAGGAACACCGCCAGCGCGATCAGTACGTAGACGGCTCCGCGTATGAGTGCGCCCGACGCACTGCGGACACGCGGCAAGGCGGGAGCATCCGCTGCGTCGCTCTCTGTGAGCCGCATCGAGGCACGGTCTCGACCGCCGTACGCATCGAGCAGCCCATCAGCGCGAACCGCGCATCGCGCACAGAGGTCGGCCAAGACGAGATCCTCGCCGTTTCTTGTCTCCCAGATCAGCCGGCGCCGCGGGCGTCTCGCGTAGGCGGCGCCACAGAAATCGCATCTTGACACAGCCACAGTCAAGCGTTCTAATCGGGCTCTGCTCTCCGCGTGCCCGTTGCGGCTTCAGCCGAGCACGCCAAATCCTGGGAGCGGAAAGGGGGCGAGCGCATGAAGATCTCACGACGCAAGGTCTTCGCGAGCATGTTCGCAGGCGTGGTGATGGCGCTCACTGTTGGCGGCGCCTTTGGCAACCCGTCGCCGCCAACAAACGGCGGGAACGGCGCTGGTCAGAGCGGCCAGTGTACGGGGCCAGCCGACGAGCGGCCGGCGTCCTGCAAGTCACCGTAGGGGCGAACGAGGCACTGGGGAGGGGGCGGCGACAGTCGCCCCCTCCGGCCCCCCGAATCGCGAACGGAATGCGAACGCACGAGAACCTGCGTTATGTCAAGTTGGGCTCTGAGAACACGTCGCGGGCGCGAGGTACTCACCCCCGCCCTAGAAGCTCGCGTCCCGCACTCCGGAGAGGATCGCGAGCGCGATGAGCGCCGCAACGACGAGCCGGTACCAGACGAAGACGTCGTACGTGTGCCGGCGCACGTAACCGAGCAACCAGTCGATCGCGAGGAGGCCGCTGCCGAGCGCGGCAAGCGTGCCGACCAGGAACGGCCCTTCCCAGCCGTCCGGAAGGTCGCCGAGGAGCACGTCCCCCACTCCCTTCAGCACGACCGCGCCGAGCACGGTCGGCAGCAGCAGCAGGAACGAGAAGCGCGCGGCGCCGTCGCGGTCGAGCCCCATGAACCGTCCGGCCGTGATCGTGATCCCCGAGCGCGAGACGCCGGGCGCGAGCGCGAGCGCCTGCGCGAAGCCCATCGCGACCGCGTGCCCGAGCCCGAGGTCGCCCATCGCCTTCTCCTGCGGGAAGCGGTCCGCCCAGGCGAGAAGGAGCGCCCCGGCCACCAGCAAGATCGCGATTTGCCACGGCTCGCCGAGGTGGTCGGCGATGAGATCCTCGCCGAGCAAGCCTGCGACGCCCGCCGGGATCGTGGCGACGAGCACGAACCACGCGATCCGCTCGTCCGAGGTCTCGATCCGGCGTCGCCCGAGTGTTCGTAGCCAAGCGCGCACGAGGCGGACGATGTCCCGCCAGAAGTACGCCGCGACCGCCACGAGCGTGCCCAGGTGGAGCGCGACGTCGAAGGTCTGGTTGAAGCGGTCGTTCTCCTCGAGGTACGTCCACTCCGCGCCCCACGGAACGAGGATGAGGTGCCCCGAGGACGAGATCGGGAGGAGCTCGGTGAGCCCTTGCACGATGCCGAGGACGAACGCCTGGCCGTTCGTCAGCGCGTCCGGATCGTCCGCGACGCCCGCGAGCGTGAGCACGGCCGCGAGCGCGAGCGCCGCCCCGGCGACGGCGTAGACGACCGAGCGGCGCACGGCGAGATCCTACGCGCCGTGGCAGAAAACGACCCTCCGGAGGAAAACGACGCAAATTGCGTCAAACGGGTGAAACACGGTCTTGACCAGCCCGACCCCGTCCCATAGTGTCCTGCCTGCACCGAGCACGGAGCGCGATTAGGTCGAAGCGCAGCTCGAAGGCTCTACGCGGAAGCGGACGGTCAGCGGGCTGTGTGGACGAAAGCGCCACCGGCTCGGTGAATTTTTTCGTGGGGGAACCCATGGTTCCCCCACGTACCCCCTCCTTCGTCCTCCGGCATCGAGTTCGTTCCGTGAGGCCTCCCGGCCGGCGGAGCCGGCCTCCGGCCAGCTCGCTCGGTCACGTTCCACTGCTCCTTTCGGGATAGGATCGACGGCCCATGCACCTGCGCATGCCGAGCATCGACAAGGGCGTTCAGGCCTTCCTCTGGGCCTTCATCTTCTTCCTCGTCATGTGGCTCGGCGCGATCCTGCTGGACGTCTCCGGATGGGTCGCATTCATCCTCTCGCTCGTCGCGGCGGCCGGCATCTTCCTGCTCATTCGCCTGCGCGGCACCGACGAGCCACGCCCGCATTCGTAGGCGGACTGCGGAAATCAGGGGTCTCTCGACCGTGGAGGCTGGGCCTCCAGGATTTCCCCTCCGTCCGGGTGCCTGGCGCTAGCTGATTCCGGTCTTGCGCGACAGGCCACGCTCATCGCTGAGCGCGTGTACGAGACGATCCGCGAAGTCGCGGCCGAGGATGGCCTCGAGCCGGACCTGCGCGGGTGCCCGCTTGCCCGTCTCGCCTGCGTCGAGCGCTCCGACGTCGGCGAGAAGGCGGGACGAGGCGGTCGTTTCGACGTTCTCGAGGGCGGCGGCTCTCATGACACTGCCATCGGCGCGCTGCGTCCGCCTCCGATCCCTGACGGGAGTGAAGGGCGTAATCCTTTACAACTCGAGGTCGAGCCGCTTCTCGTCGAAGCGGGCCGACAGGAGCTCGGCGCGGAAGGCTTCGAGCACTCGATCCGCACTCGACGGGAGCACGTGGTCGAGTACCCCCACACGAGTGTCGTTCCAGAAGGGGATGTCGACGTGCTCCTGCGTGACGAGGTTGACGGACAGCGCCGAGCACGCGGGACAACGCACGGCGATGCCGAACGACCCGTCACCGGGTGCGACCAGGGTGAGCGCCGAAGGCGTCATCGGTCGCGGGCGCCCCTCGTGCAGGCAGAAGAAGCTCCACGGCCACTCCCCCGCTCTGATCCTGGCCGCCGCGAGATCCGTGAGCTCGATCGCGAGCGGGTCGTCGTGGTCGGTCATCAGGTTCCGGTAGGAGATCTCCGTGGCGACGCCCAGCGGCGCCCAGTCGAGGTCGTCGTGGGAGACGAGCCCGAGATGGCCCTCCCCGCACCGGCAGTCGAAGAGAACGCGGTACACGGCCGGATGCGCGGCGCCCGGCAGCCGCTCGAGGTGGCGGAAGGACGAGAGCGGGACGCGTCCCGCTCTCCCGCGTGGACAAGTGAAGGAGTACGTGCTCGTCAACGGGTCGTACACATTTCTCGTTGTAGCTCTCCAGCCGGACGCCGAAACTGGCCGGAGAGCGCGTTTGCCCTGGCCGTAGGGGCGAGGCTTGTCTCGCCCTAGTACTGGATGAGCGAGTGGACGTCGTAGCCCTCGAGGCGCTGCCGGCCCTCGAGGAACGCGAGCTCGATCACGAAGAGCACGCCGACGACGATCCCGCCGAGCTCCTCGACGAGCTCGACCTTCGCACGTGCAGTGCCGCCGGTCGCGAGGACGTCGTCGAGGACGATGACCCGTGCGCCGGAAGTGATCGCGTCGCGGTGCACCTGCAGGCTGTCGGTCCCGTACTCGAGCGCGTAGGTCGCTTCGACGGTCTCACGCGGCAACTTCCCGGGCTTGCGGGCGGCGATGAAGCCGGCGCCGAGCTCGTACGCGAGCGCGCCTCCGAAGATGAAGCCGCGGGCCTCCGCACCGAGGACGAGGTCGGGCTCGCGCGGTCGCGCCCAGTCGGCCAGCCGGCGGATCGTCTCCGCGAAGTAACCGTGGTCCGCGATCAGCGGCATCAGGTCCTTGAAGATGATCCCCTCGGTTGGGAAGTCGGGGACGTCGCGGACGCGCTCGCGCAGGTCGAGGCTCATCCGGATCGCTCCACCACAGCGCGGAGATCGCGCACGAAGAGAAGATACGAGAGCTCCTGCGCGATGCGCGCCAGCGACTCGAGATCCTCGAGCGCGCTCTTTCGCCGCTCCGGGTTACGGGCGCGCAGGCCGCGCGCGACGAGCTGCTCGACGAGCGCCGCCTGGCGTCCCGTCGCGGTGAGAAACGTCCGCAGGTGGCGGGCGTCGATGCCGAAGCGGGCGAGCCGCGCACACGCCGCAGCGACGTCCGCCTCGCTCTCACGGTAGAGGCGCTCGCCGCTCTCGACGCGCGATCGGACGACCCCGTACTCCTCGAGCTCTCGCACGAAGTCTGGCGGGACGCCGGCCCGGTCGCCGAGCTCGGCGGCGTCGATCTCCGGCTCGTGGCTCCCGAGCCCGCCGCTGCGTCGCCGTGTGCGCTCGGGCGTCGTCCCAGGGCCCTCGAGCGCCTCGCGGATCACGCGCAAGGGCAGGAACTCGTCGCGCTGGAGGCGGAGGATCGTCGCGAGGCGCTCCACGTCGTCGGGCGAGAACAGCCGGTATCCCCCGCGCGTCCGGCTCGGCGTGATGAGGCCCTGGTCCTCGAGGTAGCGGATCTTGGAGACGGAGATGTCCGGGAACTCCTCGCGGAGCCCCTCGCAGACCGAGCCGATCGTCCGGAGACCCGGCTCGGCACCGCCCTTGCCGCGCCGTCTCGCCGCGATCGTGCTCATCGCGCGAGGAACGTCAGTCGGTACTTGCCGATCTGGACCTCGTCGTCGTTCTCCAGCGCCGTCGACTCGATGCGCTTTCGGTTGACGTAGGTGCCGTTCAGGCTGCCGAGGTCGCGGATCGTGAACTCGTCACCCTCGCGCACGATCTCCGCGTGGCGTCTCGAGACGGTCACGTCGTCGAGGAAGATGTCGCATTCCGGTGAGCGGCCGACCAGCGTCCGCCCTTCCCCCGGCTGGAACGGCTGGCCGGCGATGCCTCCGCCGGAGCGTACGACGAGCGCGGGGCCCGTGATCCCGAGCGTGTTCAGCAGCGAGTCACCGTTCTCGGCCGCCTCGTCCACGTCGAAGCTCAGGGTCGTCTCGACGCCTGTCTCGACGACGAGGAGCGCGCCGCAGCGGGAGCAGTAGTTTGCGGTCTCCGGATTCTGAAAGCCGCACTCCGGGCAGTAGACGTGACTCATCCTTCGTCAGTGCTCGGGGCGGCCTTCCCCGCGAGGATCTCGCTCAGGCGCTCGACGTCCGCGAGCTGGGCCTCGCCCGCGCTCACCTGCTCGCGCAGCCGCGCGACGAGCTCTGCCCTGAGGATGTCGATGCGGCCGTGAAGGACGCGGCGCCGGAAGGAGATCTCGTCCTCCTCCTTCTCGAGCTCGCGGATCATGACCCGGAGGTCGTCGTCGTTCAGCGTGGAGAAATCGGGAAGTGGATCCATTCGTCGCCTTTCGTTGGCTGCCTGGAGTAAAGCAGCACGCGATCCGAGGGGTCAACCTCAGCTTGAGACTTTCTTTCGAGGCGGGAGGGGGCTCCCCTCCCCCTCGGCTCAGCTGCGGCTCAAGGCAGAACGCGCGCGGACGACGTACTGGGCCGCGGCGGCGACCGCGAGGGCGATTCCGATCCAGACGAGCACGAGCGGCCAGGTCGTCCCCTCCTCGGTGACGAGGAGGAAGGCGAGTGCCGCGTACAGGACCCACGTAGCGAGCTTCCCCAGGAACGTGATGTCGAGCTCGAAGCCGCGCGGAGCGAGCGAGCTTGTAGCCGAGCACGAGCACGAGGTCGCGGGCGAGAATGACGATCGCCGCGACCGCCGGCAGCCGTCCGGTCGCCCACATGAGGACGACCGCAGTCCCGATCATGAGCCGGTCGGCGAGCGGGTCGGCCACCTTTCCGAAGCGCGACTCGACGTGCCAGCGGCGCGCGAGCCAGCCGTCCAGCTGGTCGGTGAAGGCGGCGCCCGCGAAGAAGACCCCTGCCCCCCACGCCGCGCCGTCGCCGGCGTCCAGGTAGAGCCACGCGAAGACGGGGATCGCCGCGAAGCGCAGGATCGTGAGCGCGTTCGGGAGTTGGCGCCGGAGCTCGATCCAGGTCACGCAAGAAGCCTATGTCGGCCCTGGTAGCGTCGCCCCGTGGCCGACCGCCTCGTGCTGCCCGGGTTCGTGAACGCGCACAGCCACACGTTCCAGCGGGCGCTTCGCGGGCGCGCGGCCGGCGGCGACTTCTGGGCGTGGCGCGAGGTCATGCTCGCCGAGGCGGAGAGGCAGACTCCGAAGCTCGTCCGCACGTCCTATGAAGCGACGTATCGCGAGATGTTCGCGGCCGGATACACGGCCGTCGGCGAGTTCCACTACCTCGGCGTCGCGGAGGCGAAGGCGGCGGCCGAGGCGGCTGCGGCCGCCGGGGTCCAGCTCACCCTCCTCCACGTCGCGTACGCGCGCGGTGGGATCGCCCGCTTCAGGCAGGAGTCGGTCGCGGCGTATCTCGCGGAAGTCGAGATCCTGCGCGCGGGCGGGCTGCGGGTCGGGATCGCTCCCCACTCCGTGCGCGCCTGTCCCGCTGACTGGCTCGAGGCAGTCGCCGCGTACGCCCGCGCCGAGTCCCTTCCGCTCCACATTCATGCCGACGAGCAACCGCGGGAGATCGAGGAGTGCCTCGCCGAGCACGGCTGCCGCCCCGTCGAGCTCTTGGCCCGCACCGGCTGCCTCGGCGAGGGGACCACGGTCGTGCACGGGACGCACGCCGACGGGGCCGAGCTCGACCTCCTCGCCTCGTCCGGCGCGACGGTGTGCGCGTGCCCCACGACGGAGGCGGATCTCGGCGACGGGTTCCTCCCCGCCGAACGGATCCGGACACGCGCGATCCCGCTCAGCATCGGCTCGGACTCGAACGTCCGCATCGACCCGTTCGAGGAGCTGCGCGAGCTCGAGGGCATCGCGCGGCGCCAGACCGGGCGGCGCGGCGTCTTCGCGCCGGGGGAGCTGTACCGGTTCGGCTGCGAGCAGGGTGCGCGTGCGCTCGGGATCGAGTCGTGGCCCGAGATCGAGATCGACCTCACGCACCGGTCGCTCGCCGGGGTCGCGGAGGACGAACTACGCGCCGCCCTCCTCGCGGGCTGCGCGGCCGACGTGGTCGCGGTGGCATCCTGAACGGGTCGTGACCGACGTCACCGAACAGACCTTCGAGCAGGACGTGGTCGAGCGCTCGCGCGAGGTCCCCGTCGTCGTCGACTTCTGGGCGGAGTGGTGCGGCCCGTGCCACGCGCTCACGCCGGTCCTCGAGCGCGAGATCGGTGCCCGCGACGGCCAGGTCGAGCTCGCGAAGGTGGACGTGGACGCGAACCAGAGCCTGGCCGCGGCCCACGGCGTGCAGGGCATCCCCGCCGTGAAGGGCTTCCGCGAGGGACGGGTCGTCGCCGAGTTCGTCGGCGCGCAATCGGCGGCCGCGGTCTCGTCCTTCCTCGACGAGCTGCTCGCGCCGCCCAAGATCGAGGGCGCGCTGGAAGAGCTCCGCGCAAACGGCGACTACCCGGATGTGCTGGCGGCGCTCGAAGCCGGTGATCCCGAGCGCGCGCTCGAGCTGATCCTCGACGCTGTCCCCCTCGCTGACACCGACGAGCGAGAGCGCCTTCGCGAGCTTGCAGTGGCGATCTTCGACGACCTCGGCCACGACGATCCACGCGCAACTGCGTACCGCCGCCGGCTCGCGAGTGCGCTCTATTAAGCCCTCTCGCCACTAGGATCCTCGACGGTGGCGGACTTCCGGTACCTGATCGTGGGCGGCGGCATGACCGGCGACGCTGCGTGCCGGGGGATCCGCGACCACGACTCTCACGGCTCGATCGGGCTCTTCGGCGAGGAGAACCACGAGCCCTACGCGCGCCCGCCGCTGACGAAGGCGCTCTGGAAGGGCAAGGACGAGAGCACGATTTGGCGCGGCACGCCGAGCCTCGGAGTCGACCTCCACCTGGGACGATCGATCGCCTCGCTCGATCTCGACGCGCGGACCGCGACCGACGATGCGGGTGACACCCACTCGTACGAGCAGGTCCTGATCGCGACGGGCGGGACGCCAAGACGGGTCGGGGCCTGGGACGACGGCGTCGTCTATTACCGCACGGTCGATCACTACCACCAGCTGCGCGGTATGCGCAGGCGACGGCGTTCGCGTGGGCGTCATCGGCGGCGGATTCATCGGCTCGGAGATCGCCGCCGCGCTCGCGATGAACGGCTGCACGGTGTCGATCGTCGTCCCCGAGGTCGGGATCGGCGCGCGGCTCTTCCCCGCGGACCTCTCACGCTTCGTCAGCGACTACTACCGCGAGCAGGGCGTCGACGTGATTGCGGAGGAGAAGGTCGCTTCCGTCTCGCGCGAGGGTGGCGGTTTCCGCGTGGCGACCGAGAGCGGCCGCGTCGTCGAGTGCGACGCGGTCGTCGCCGGGCTCGGGATCGAGCCTCGCACCGACCTCGCCGAGGCTGCGGGTCTTCCTATCGACGACGGCGTCGTGGTCGACGAGCTCGGTCGCGCGGGCGGAGGCGGGAACGCGTTTGCGGCCGGAGACGTCGCTCGCTTCCCGGCACCCGCGCTCGGAGGCTCGAGGCGCGTCGAGCACGAGGACCACGCGAACACCCACGGCCGCCACGTCGGCGCGAACATGGCCGGCGCGGGCGAGCCGTACCTGCACCTCCCGTTCTTCTACTCCGACCTCTTCGACCTCGGCTACGAGGCCGTCGGCGACGTCGACTCGCGCCTGGACTCCGTCGCCGAGTGGGCCGAGCCGAACCGCAAGGGCGTCGTCTGCTACGCCGAGGACGGCGTGCCGCGCGGTTTCCTCCTCTGGGACGTGTGGGACAGGGTGGGCGCGGCCACCGAGCTCATCCGGGCGGGCGAGCCGCTCGACCGCACGGCGATCCGCGCGCTGATGGACTGACCAGCGTCACTCGTCGAGCACGAAGGTGACGAGCATGTTCACCTGATACGTGGTGATCGAGCCTCCCTCGAGACGGACATGCTGCTCCTTGATCCAGGCGCTCTTGACGTTGCGAAGCGTCGCGTTCGCGCGGTCGAGGCCCGACTTGATCGCATCCTCGAAGCTCGTTGTCGACGTCGAGCTGATCTCCGTCACGCGTGCTACGGCCATGCCTGCCTCCCTCTACTGGACGTCGGTGCACTTTGGCAGAAGTCGGAGGAGTCTACGAGACGGACGGCGCGCTCTCGCGCCTCCAGAAGCTGCTTGACCGCACCTTCGCCCGTGCAAACCCGCGCGGCAGGAGGGCGCCGCGTCGGGCCGAAACCGATGATCGTGCTCTCGGCGGTCCTCATGGCCCTTCGCGTCGCCCGTGCGCTCCGCATCGCGCTCCGCGACGAGGACTTCGGCCGTGTGCTATCGGCGGGGCTCCTGCTCGTTCTGATCGGCAAGCCCGGCGCGAATTGACGACGACTGATGCGGTCGATGAGCCAGGCGACGGAGCGCTTCACTTCCGGGGCCGGAGCTCGTTGCGAGGACGCACGTTGACCACGCGCTCTCGCGGGGTGGCGGCCCGGCGGGCGGTCGCGACCGCGTACTCGAGGCTGGCGAGGCCGCCCGTCGAGTGGGAGTCCGAGTTCAGGACGAGGTCGACCCCGGCCGCGAGCGCGTCGGCCGCATGGCGGTCCGAGAGATCGAGGCGGTCGGGCAGGCCGTTGATCTCGACCGCGACGCCTGTCTCCACGGCAACCGCGAACACGGCGTCGAGGTCGAGAGCGTTCTCCGGTCGGCGATTGAGCATGCGACCCTTCGGGTGGCTGAGCGCCGACGCGTGCGGGCTCCGCATCGCCTCGGTGACGATCCGCGTGAGCTCCTGTTCGCTGCGCCGCTGTCCGGCGTGGAGGCTGATCTGTACCCATTCGAGCTCGGCGAGCGCCTCGTCCTCGAGGTCGAGTGTCCCGTCGGGCCGGATGTCGCACTCGATGCCGCGGAGGATGCGGAACGGCGCGAGCTGCTCGTTCGCGCGCTCGATCTCCTCCCCCTGGCGCCGCACGTCGTCGGCCGTCAGGCCGGGCACGACGGTGACCGCGACCGTGTGGTCGCAGATGGCGAGGTACTCGTAGCCGCGGTCGCGCGCCGCTTCGCCCATCTCCAGGACGCTCGCCCTCCCGTCCGACCACGTCGTGTGACAGTGGAGGTCGCCGTGGATGTCGCCGAGCTCGATGAGCGAATCGGGAACCGCGCGCGGAGGCGCCTCGCGGAGCTCGGGCGGGATCCAGGACCGTCCCAGGGCGGCGTAGACCCCCTCCTCCGTCGTGCTGTCCGGTAGCTCACCGAGAGAGGCGAGATACTCGGCAGAGCCGGTCGCACGCACGAGCTCGGTGCCGAAACGTTGCGGGGACGCGACCGTGAGCTCGATCGGCACTCCTTCCACGGTGACGCCTACAGCGCTTCGCTCTTTGCGCTCGACCAGCGCGACGATCAGCGGGAGCCGCGCGAACGCATCGAGGACGGGCTTCGGGGTCATCAGAGGCGCAGACGACCGCGAGGTCGAACGAGAGGTCGCGGTAGCGCCGCGGGTCGCCCGCGCATGTGGCCGTCGAGCGCGTCGGCGATCGCCTGCGTGAGCGGCCGAGCGTCGTTGATCGTGAGGCCGCGGCGCGCCCGCGGCGGCTCGGCGAGCGCGGCGACGATCGTCGACTCCGTCTTCTTGCCGACGCCGGGGACACCGGTCAATCTCCCCTCCCCCGCGGCGGCGCGAAACTCGTCCGCGGTCCGGACTCCGAGCGCCTTGCCGATCTCGAGCACGCGGCGCGAGCTGAGCCCCAGCAGTCGCCCGAGGCCGACGAGCTCCGGGTTCAGCTCGGTCTCGAGCTCGCGCAGCTCCGCAATGTCGCCCGTCTCGACGAGCTCGCGTAGCCGCCGTTCGATGCCGGGCCCGATTCCGCGAAGCTCGCGGACGCGTCCGGAGCGGACGAGCTCGGCGACTGGCGCCGGCGTCGTGCGCACGATCTCGGCCGCACGGCGGTACGCGCGCGCCGCGTAGGGGCTCGCGTCCGCGAGGTCGAGCAGCGCGGAGTACGACAAGAGGCGGTCGGCGATCGCGTCGTTTGTGGGCTGCTCCACGTCCAACCGGGTCCCTGATCCCAATTCGCTGAGGTCAGTGGCCGCTACACCGCGCGCCGGCCCCAGCACTGCACGAGCATGAATGTGGTGCCCCAGCGGCCGGGCTCCTCGAGCTCGGCCTCCCCATCGTTTCGAAGCTGCTCCAGCTCGTCGGCCGTCACCAAGGACAGCAACCGCTCTTGCAATGCGGTCGCAAACTGCAGCGGCACTCGCAGATAGGGGTGGCCCGGAGGCAGCGCCACGACCTCGGCCCTGACGTTTCCGTCGATCTCGAAGCCGCGGAGCAGCTCGAGCAGCTCGCGTCCGGCATGGGGGTCTCCGCCAGAGCGCACGAAGGCCTCCCCGATGAGCTCGATCAGCCTCTCCAGCGCAGGTGCACGAGGGTTGAGGCGCCACGGGCTCACGTCCCACTCCTCCAGCACCACCGTGCCTCCCGGACGGAGCAGCCGAAGGTGGGAAGAGATCTGTTCCGGACCGCGACCGAGCGGCCCGATCTCGAATCTGGCGTGGACGAGATCGAACGAGGACGACTCCAACTGGCTCGCGAAGAGGTCGTCCTTCACGAGCACGACGTTGCCGAGGCCCTCGGTGTCCACGAACTGTCGCGCGGCGTCGAGCAGCGCGTCGTCGATGTCGGTCCCGACCACGTCGCCTTCGGGGCCGACCCACTCGCTTAGCAGCCGCAGCCAGCCGATCGCACCGCAGCCGACGTCGAGGACGCGCGCTCCACGACCCTCGCCGATCTCGCCTAGAAGTCGGCGGCCACTCGGCTCCCACACGCGCGACTGGAGCTGTAGCCGCTCCAGCTCCGAGGGCTGGTCCGCCAACAGGTACCCCTGAGATGACATCCGTACCCTCGCCGCCCGCCTACGCCGAGACGAAGGTGTGCGCTTGGTAGATGTCGGGTTTCGCGTCCATGCCGATCTCCGCGAGCACGGGCATGAGATGCGCAGCGAACGTGTCGAGCGCCTCCTGAGACTCCCAGACGTCGACGATGCGGAAGCCGTTCTCGCCCTGTCCCGCGATGTGGGCGAGCAAGCCGGGAACCGGCCAGTCGGCGGGTGACTCGAGCGCGGCCTTGTCGGGAGAGAGCTTCCGTACGGACTCCTCGTACAGCTCCTGCGTGACACCATCGACTACGAGAACGACCGGCACAGGCGCCTCCTCTCTGGCGGTGGGAACGGCACGAGCATACGGCGGGCGGCCTCCACGTGCACTGTGGATCCGCGGCGTGTGTCCGACCTGCCGCGCGAGGTTCCAGCGAAGCGCGGAGAAGGCGCCGTGAGGGCTCGTCTATCCGCCGGTGATACGGCGAAGGCGTCGCAGCTCCTCGAGGAGCTCGGTGCGGAGCCGGTACAGAGGTGCGGGGCAATTGTGAGCCAGCGCGGCGGAGATCGCCTCGTAGTCCTCCAGCGTCAGCGGTGCCTCGATCGTGATCTGGCGCTTGATCGCGTCCTCGATCTTGCCGGCGGTTGCCGGATAGCCCCCACTTTCGAGGATCTCCGAGAGCAGGCGAGCGACAGGCGCTCCCAGTCGTACGCCGGCAATCCGCATCGGCGCGACGCTACCGAACCAAACGAGCCTTTGCGCCTGGGCCACTCGTGCCGAGCCGGCCTGGCCGTCCCGAGCTACATGCGTTGCGCCTGCGTCAGGACTTCATCGGTCTTCGTTAGTCGATCCAGCGGGCGACCTTCGAGTCGTCGCGAAGCAGCTATCGATCAGCGCGCCTGATTTCGAGCGATCTGTGACCAGCTGTGACCATGGACTAATCCGACCGAACACGGACCGCATCGGACAGTTAGGGTTGTGACCACGGTGTGACCACGGGGTGTGGCGCAGCCTGGTTAGCGCGTCGGTCTGGGGGACCGAAGGTCCCGAGTTCAAATCTCGGCACCCCGACTAGTTCAACGGCGAGACGGGCGACTGCCAACGCTCGCCGGTGTAGGGCTCCGGGTGCAACTCCCGTCCGCCTCCGCCTCCCATGACTCGAACGTGAAGCCGAGCGCTCGCGCTCGCTGCTTCCAGTCTCCCGGCCCTCTGTGTTTCGAGCTTGGCGCAAGTGGAAGCGTCAACGCTACTTGAGACCCAAGCCTGCTGGGTTCACCGGTGATAGCGTCCGTCGGTGACACGGCCCATAGTCGATCTCCGTCCGGGTGCTCTCGGCGAGATTGCCGTTCGAGGTGTTCCCGTGCCTCGCTACGACCGTTCGAAGCTGCGCCCGCGCATTCTCCATCTCGGCGTCGGAGGCTTCCACCGGGCGCACCTCGCGCTCTATGTGCACGAGCTCGCCGCGACGGGGAGCGACTGGGGAATCCGCGGCCTAGGCGTGCTCGATGCCGACCGGCGGATGGAGGTGGTCCTGCGTTCGCAGGATCACCTGTACACGCTCGTCGAGAGAGGCGATGGAGAACCGCGGCCGCAGGTCGTCGGCAGCATCGTCGACTACGTGCTCGCGATCGACGACCCATCGTCGGTCGCCGCGAGGATCGCCGATCCCGAGACGGCGGTCCTCTCGCTCACGATCACCGAGTCCGGGTACTCGCTCGAGGGACCGAATCCAACCATCGAAGCGATTGTGGGTGGGCTGGCGCGCCGACGGGCACAGACCGGCGCCGCGCTCACGATCCTCAGTTGCGACAACATCCCCGGCAACGGCAGAGTCGCGCGGTCCGCGGTGCTACGGGTGTGCGAATCGCACGACGTGGAGCTCGCACGCTGGGTCGAGTCGACGTGCACCTTCCCCAACTCGATGGTCGACCGGATCACGCCGCAGACCACGGACGCCGACAGGGCATGGCTCCGGGAAACGGTCGGCATCGAGGACGGGTGGCCCGTCGTCGCGGAGCCCTTCAGGCAGTGGGTGCTCGAAGACGAGTTCGCCCTGGGTCGACCGCGCTTCGAAGAGGTCGGCGCGCTTTTCAGCGACCGCGTAGGCGATTGGGAGCAGTACAAGCTGCGCCTGCTCAACGGGACGCACACGTGCATGGCGTATCTCTCGGCTCTCGCCGGCGTGGTCTATGTCGACGAGGCGATCGCGACCCCGCCGCTGCGGCGGTTCCTGGAACGGTTCCTCTTCGACGAGGCGATCCCGACCCTGGAGGAGATCCCCGGGCATCCCCGCGAGGAGTACGCGACCACCGTGCTCGCGCGCTTCGGGAGCACGGGGATCCGCGATCAGATCGCGAGGATCTGCATCGACGGCACGGCGAAGGTCCCAACGTTCGTGGTGCCAACCATCGAGGCTCAGCTCGAACGTGACGGACCCGTCGAGTGCGCGGCGCTCGCCCTGGCGGGTTGGGCCCGGTACCTGGCAACGACGCCGCCCGCCGAGCGTGCGCCGGACTCGAGCGCGGAGCAGTCGACGAGCTACGCGAGGCGATCGCTGGACGATCCGGCCGCGTTCCTCGACCTCACCACGGTGTTCCCCCCGGAGTTGCGCGACAGCGAGCGGTTTCGCGAGACGTTTGCCGCGTCAGCGCACAGCCTCGCCTCCCACGGCCCGATCGGCGCCGTCGAAGCGCTGCTCGGTTGAGGCCGTAACGGTCGCGATCCGCGGACCATCCGGATCGAACACGTGCATCGTCCCGCTCAACGTCAGCGACACGTTGTCGCCGATGTGCCCGTCGAACGGCGTCGGCGTCCTCGCGACGAGCGTCGCGTCCTCGAACTCGTGCTCGATCAAGGCGTGGACGAAGACCTCCGATCCGAGATCCTCGACCGCACGGATGCGACCTGAGATCGGGCCAGCGCCGACCCGAAGTGCCTCCGGGCGGAACCCGACGACCATCTGGTCGCCCACGACGCCGTCCAGCCGCCCGTCGACGTGCACGTTCGCCCCCGCGATCCGCAGCGGCGTCGTAGCGGCTACGGACAGCTGGTTCATCGCCGGCGAGCCTATGAATCCGGCGACGAACAGGTTCGCGGGCGCGCGGTAGAGCGTGCTCGGGGCGTCACACTGCTGCAGCTCGCCGTCTCGCAGCACCGCGACGCGGTGACCCATTGTCATCGCCTCCACCTGGTCGTGGGTGACGTACACGGTGGTCACAGCCAGGCGCGTCTGCAGTTCGGCGAGCTCCGTACGTGTCTGCACGCGCAGCTTCGCGTCGAGGTTGGAGAGGGGCTCGTCCATGAGGTAGACCTGAGGCTGGCGCACGATCGCGCGCCCCATGGCCACGCGCTGCCGCTGTCCGCCGGAGAGGTTCTTCGGTCTGCGGTCGAGGAAGGGCTCGAGGTCGAGGAGCTTCGCAACCCCGCGCACTCGCTCCATCCGCTCCGCTCTCGGGACGCCGTGTTGCTTGAGAGCGAACCCCATGTTCTGGGCGACGTCGAGCTGCGGGTAGAGGGCGTAGTTCTGGAAGACCATCGCGATGTCGCGGTCTCGTGGATGGACATCGGTCACGTCGCGCTCTCCGATCCAAACCCGCCCGCCGTCGAGCGGCTCGAGACCCGCCAGCATGCGAAGCGCCGTCGTCTTGCCCGAGCCGGACGGGCCGACGAGGACGAGTAGCTCGCCGTCCTCGACGTCCAGGTCGAGCTCGTTCACCGCCGGCCGGGGCGTACCGGGGTAGAAGCGCGTCGCGAAGTCGTAGCGGACGGACGCCACGGGTTACTTGATCGCACCCATCGAGAGTCCGCGGATCATCCGTTTCTGGGCGAGCCAGCCTGCCAGGACGACCGGGATGCAGGCGAGCACGGACGCCGCTGACAGCTTGGCGAGGAAGTTGCCGCGTGTGCTGATGTTGGTCGTCACCCACTGTGGCACCGTCGATCCGGCCGCCGGGTTGAGCTGGACCGCGTAGAAGTACTCGTTCCAGGCGAAGATGACGCAGAGGAGCGCCGTGGCGGCGATTCCGGGAGCCGCGATGGGCAGGATGATCGACGTCAACTGCGCGCGCAGCTTCGCGCCGTCGATGTCAGCGGCTTCGATCAGCTCGCGCGGGATCTCCATGAAGAACGAGCGCAGCATCCAGATCGCCAGCGGGAGGTTGATGGCCGTATAGAGGACGATCAGGACCGTGCGCGTGTTGAGCTTGTCGAAGTGCTCCGCGAGGACCCAGATCGGCAGGATCGACGCGACGATCGGGAGGAACTTGGTGGAGATGAAGAAGAACAGCACGTCGCGCCACCTCGGCACGGGCCGGATCGCGAGCGCGTAGGCGGCCGGAATCGCGAGCGCGAGCACGATCAGCGTGCTGGCGAGGACGACGATCACCGAGTTCGTGGCGGCCTCGCCGAACGACAGCGTGCCCTCGGGATTGCTCGTCACGTCTCGGAAGCGGTCGAGCGTCGGCGAGAAGATGAGCTTCGGGCTGGTGTTTGCGTCCTGCTCCTCCTTGAAGGACGACAGGAACATCCAGAAGACCGGGAAGAAGAAGACCAGTCCGGCGAGCCAGGCGAGCAGGCCGAGCACAACGTGCACGGAGCGGCGCTCGCCGACTCCCAGCCGCGTCCCGACGCGCCGTCGCCGCAGCCGCATCAGACTCGCTCCTCGTCTCGGAGCAGGCTCGAGAGCACGCGCAAGGCGATCGTCGCGACGACGATTGAGACCACGACGACCACGATGCTGTACGCGGAGGCGAGCCCGAAGTCCCAACCCCCGCCGATCGAGCGCTGGTAGACGAAATACGGGATGTTCGTGGAATCAGGCCCACCGCCCGTCATCACGTCGACATAGTCGAAGACCTGGACCACGTAGATCGTGCCCAGCAGGGCGCAGAGCTCCATGTACCGGCGCAGATGGGGAAGCGTGAGCTGACGGAAAGTGCCGAAGGCCGACGCCCCGTCGACCTTCGCCGCCTCGAGCACGTCGGAGGGCTGGCTCTGCAGCCCCGCGAGCATGATCAACATCATGAACGGCGTCCACTGCCACACGAGCACGGTCACGATCGACCACAGCGGATACCTCGAGACGAACTCCACGCTCTCGAAGCCGAGGCGCTCGAGCACCCAGTTGAGGATGCCGTAGAGACCGCTGAACATCTGGTTCTTCCAGATCAGGCCGGCGACCACCGGCATGATCAGAAACGGCGTGATGAGCAGGGTGCGGACGATCCCCTGCCCGAAGAAGTGGCGGTCTAGGAGCACCGCGAGCAGCGTGCCGAGCGCGAGCGAGATGAGGACGGTGGAGACCGTCATCCACACGCTCGTCCAGGCCGCCTCGCGGAAGAACGAGTTGCTGACGAGCGTCTCGTAGTTGTCGAGCCCGATGAAGCGACGCTCCGTCGGTGGACTGATCGACCAGTCCGTGAGGCTGTACCAGACGCTCAGAGCGAACGGGATCTGCGTGACGACGATCGCGAAGACGAGCGCCGGCAGCAGCGGCAGTCGACGGCGCCACGGCCGGGAGAATGGATCGACGGAGGGCGTTCTCCCGACCGTGGCGCTCGTCACAACGCCGATTGTCCTACTGGATCGCCTGTGATGCGATCTCCTGGCAGGCATCGAGGGCGTCGTCGATCGACGTTCGCCCCGCAATGACGCTCGAGAACTGCTCGGTGCACTGGTTCCCGACGTCCTGGAACTCTGGAATGCCGACGTACTGCACCCCGGGCACGCCTGGACGCTTGGTCGTACCTGGGTTCTTGATCGGGGCAGCTTTCATCGCCGCCAGCGTGATCGCGGCGAACGCCTTCGCGGCTCTCTTGTACTGCCGGATCTTGTAGGTAGAGAACCGGGTGCCCGGCGGGATCGCCGCCCATCCTCCCGAGATCCTCGAGCCCGCAGCCTTGATGTAGCTCGGGCCTGTCGCCCAGGAGATGTACTTCCAGGCCGTGGCCGGATCGGGCGACTCCCTGGGGACCGCCAGCGCCCAGGTCCACAGCCAACCCGACGCCTTCGTCTTCTTGACCGGCGCGAGCGCGTACCCGTTCTTGCCCCTGACCGCACTGTCGCTTGCCTCCAGGCTGCCCGCAGCGACGGTCGCGTCGTACCACATCGCGACCCTGCCGTCCTGGTACTGCGCGAGGCACTCGTTGAAGCTCGCGTTGGCCGCGTCCCTCTCGCCCGCGTTCCGGACGAGGTTCACGTAGAAGGCGAGTGCCTCCTTGAAGGCGGGCTTGTCGATCTGGGCCTTGTCCGGCTCGCCGTTGGCCTTGGCCGACCACCAAGTGCCCCCGAAGGTGTTCAGCACCGTCGTGAACGACGCCCCGAGGTCGCCCCAGCCGGGCTTGCCGCGCAGGCAGATGCCGGCCATCCGGTTGGAGTCGATCTTGCGAGCGATCGTGGCGATCTGATTCCAGGTCGGCCGGGGCGGCACCTTCACTCCGTTCCGCCTCATCACGTCCTTGCGGTACATGACGAAGGACGACTCCGCATAGAACGGCGAGGCGTACATCCTCCCGTTCGCCGAGAGGGCGTTCCGGACCGCCGGGATGAGGTCGCTGTACTTGTAGGACTCGTCGCGCTTGGCGCGGGGCGTGAGGTTCTGGAGCAGGCCGCTGGCGCCGAACTGCGGAGCCTCGTACGGCCCGATCATGACCACGTCGAACTGGCGGCCGCCGGACCCGACGTCACGGGTCACGATCTCGCGGAGCTTGCCCTCCTCGAGGATCGAGTACCTCACCTTGATGCCGGTCTTCTTCGTGAACAGCGACGGGGTCAGCTTGGCGATGTCCTCCATCTGCGGATTGCCGACGATCGCGACCCTGATCGTCTTGCTCTGTGCAGGTGTGCTGGACGCACTGCCTGCGAGCGCCGCGATAAGCCCGCCTGTAAGGAGAAGGGCCAGAGTCAGACGCCCTACTTGAGATCGTGCTCGGATCATTGAACTCCTCCTTCTCGTTGCATCCGAGTCGAGTGCTTTGGAGCACGCGTCTGCACGGCGGCGTGGGAGAGGTCGAAGCGGCACGGCGGACGAGGCTTCGGCGCATCAGCAGCCTGCGAGTCAAGCGCATCGCATCCTTCTGGACGCAATCGTGCTCCTTTGTGATATCGCTACCACACGCGCAGACGTACTAATAACACGGTCGAAACATTGATGTCAAGGTGGTGATGCCCTACGATCGTCGGCAAGACGTGGTATCAATAACACGCGTGCGCGTGTTAGAAAACGACCGATGAGAGTCACGCTTCGAGATGTGGCTGCCCGAGCGGGCGTCTCGCCCATGACGGTCTCGCGCGTCATCAACAACAGCCCCCGCGTGCAGGCCGAAACGCGTCGCCGGGTGGAGGCGGCCGTCGTCGAGCTGCACTACGTCCCGAACCGGCTCGCCCGCGGGCTGATTCGACGGAAGACGGGCACGCTCGCGCTCCTCGTCCCGGATCTCGCGAACCCGTTCTTCACGCTCATCGTCCAAGCCGCGGAGGACGTTGCGTGGAGGGCCGGCTACCACGTGATCCTGTGCGACACGCGAGCGGAGCTCGAACGCGAGCGCGAATACCTCGAGGACATGGTCGAGTTCCAGGTCGAGGGGGTGCTCGTGGCCCCGGTCTCGGACCGCTCGAAGTCCCACCTGCGGATCCTCACGCGGAACAACATCCCCTATGTCCTGATCGACCGCTCGATCGCAGGCTTCGAAGCCGACCTCGTTCAGGGAGACAGCGTCGCGGGGGCGCGACACCTCGTCGAGCATCTCGTCGCGCAGGGGCACCGGAGGATCGCGATGATCACGGAGATACCCGAGATCTCGACGGCGCGAGAGCGACTGCAGGGGTACCGTGACGCGCTCGAGGCGGCGGCGATCGAGCAGCCGGCGGAGTACGTGGTGGAGGCGAGCGCCGTCGACGCGCGCGGTGGCTACGGGGCCGCGTTGCGCCTCTTCGACCTCGAGCAGCCGCCGACCGCGATCTTCGCGGTAAACAACATCGTCGCGGTCGGGGTCGTCGAAGCGGCCCGCGAGCGCGGCATCGACATCCCGGGAGAGCTGGCGCTCGTGTGCTTCGATGACATCGAGCACGTCTCGCGCCTGTACCCCTTCCTGACGGTCATGGCTCAGCCGGCCGAGACGTTCGGAACGCTCGCGGCGCAGCTGCTCCTCGACCGCATCGCGGGGCGCGTGCGCGAGCGCCGGCGCGTCGTCGTGCTGCCCGCCGATCTCGTCGTCCGCCGGTCGTCAGGCGCCGGCCAGGAGTCGGTCGTCGTCGGTTGAGCAACGACTCGCGGCTGTACGGCGGAATCGAGGCCGGCGGCTCGAAGTGGGTCTGCGCGGTCGGAAACAGCCCCGACGACATACGGGAGGCGACCACGTTCCCGACGACCGCGCCCGACGAGACGATCGCCCGCGCCGTGGAGTTCCTAGCGGCGAACGGGTCGCTCGAGGCGATCGGCGTCGGCTCATTCGGTCCGATCGACCCACGCCGCTCCTCACGAAGCTTCGGCTTCATCACGACCACGCCGAAGCCCGGGTGGGCGCAGACGGACCTTGCCGGCAGGCTCGCGGAGTCGCTCGACGTTCCCGTAGCGTTCGACACGGATGTCAACGCGGCGGCCCTCGGCGAGCAGCGCTGGGGAGCGGCGGTCGGTCTCGACAGCTTCTGCTACGTCACCGTCGGAACGGGCATCGGCGGCGGCGTCGTCGTCGACGGTCGGCTCGTTCACGGCCTGCTGCATCCCGAGCTAGGACACATGCGGATCCCGCACGATCGCGACGCAGACCCGTTTCCCGGGTCCTGCCCGTACCACGGCGACTGCTTCGAAGGGCTCGCGTCCGGGGAGGCGATGCGCCAGAGGTGGGGTCAGGGCGCGCAGGACCTCGACGACGACGCGCCGTGGCAGCTCGAGGCGAAGTACATCGCCCTCGGCCTGGTGAACGTGATCTGCGCACTGTCGCCGGAGCGGATCATCCTCGGCGGCGGAGTGATGAAGCATCCGACCCTGATCTCCCGAGTACAGGGGCGCCTGCGAGAGCTGCTGGCCGGCTACTTCGACACGCCCGAGCTGAGAGAGGCAATCGGCGACTTCGTCGTCCGGCCCGGTCTAGGCGATCGCGCCGGAGTGCTCGGCGCGATCGCGCTCGCCCAGGCTGCGAGTTCTGGTTAGACACTCCACTGAGCTACGGGGGCGCGTCGGCTGAGGGGTAGCCCGATCGGCCGGTTCGCGACGCCCGACTGTGATCGCATCGCCGAGCCAGGTGAGGCCGACCGCGATCGCGTCGCCGAGCGTGTCCCAGAGGCGGGTCGCGAGCGCGAAGAGCTGAACACGAAGGGCCTGCACAGACCACAGCCGCGTCAATACAGCAATGCTGCACCGTGGAGGTGGGTGACCGTCAACACCGGCGATGCCGGCGGACCACGCACTGCGGAGCCCGAACCGATCTAGGGGCAACCGTTGCGGTTACGGCATGGGCGTCGTCGGCGGTACCACCTGATCCCGGACGGTCGCCGCGAGTTCCGACAGGCTCGCGAGCTCGATCACTGAGCCGCGAAGTCCATACTCGTCGGCACTACCGGTGCGGTTGATCCATACCGCCTGAAGGCCAGCTGCATAGGCGCCGGCAACATCCCAGGCGTTCGCCGAGTGGAAGCGGATCAGCGAGGGAGCGGTACCAAAGCGCTCGGCTGCCAGACCATAGACCTCGGGCGCCGGCTTGTACACGCCAAGCTCGTCGACGGAGAAGATTTCGGCGACGAGCTCGCGCAAGCGCGCGTGTGAAAGGCCAGCTTCGAGCATCGCCGGAGTGGCGTTTGAGAGAACGGCGAGCGTGTGCCCCTGAGCATGCAGCTCGCCGAGCGCGCCGACGGCATCGGGATATGGCTCGAGCTCGGTATACGCAGTGCGAAGGAGCGACGCGAACTCGCGATCTTCGAGTCCACTCCTGCGGAGCGCGTACTCAAGCGCCTCCTCCGTGACGGTCGAGAAGTCGGCGTAGCGCTGCATCAGCGAGCGCGTCCACGTGTACTCGAGCTGCTTCGAGCGCCAGAGTCGCGACAGCGCTTCGGCCTCGGCGCCAAGCAGCTGGGCGTGGCGACGTACGGCGGAGTCGACGTCGAGGAGCGTTCCGTACACGTCGAAGACGAGGATCACGGCCACTCCTTAGGTCGCTCGTGGTAGCTGTGCCACCGAATGTAACGTCATATGACATTACAATGTCGACGTGCCAAATGCGCCGACTTCGCTCATCCCGGCGGACAGAGCCTTGACCGAGACCCGATCGGGCGGGCCGCTCGTGCAGCGGCTCCGCTTCGACGCTGGCGCCCTTTCGCTAGACCTCCTCGCCACCATCGGCCGCCGCTATGGCACTCCGGTGGAGCGGTTGACCGGCCTCGAGCAATTGCAGGCCTGGATTGCAGGTGTCGGGCTCGACGTCAGCGGGCCATTCGAGGAGGTTGATCTCGACCGAGTTCGCTCTTTCCGGGAGGACCTGAACGGCGTCTTCCGGGCTGTCCTCGCCAGCCAGCCGCCCGACGCTGCGGCATTGGCATCGCTCAACGAGGCTGCTGCGCGTCTTGCCTCGATTCGAGTACAGCTTTCGCGAGATGGCGTCGTGCTCGCAGGGTCGGACGTGCCGTCAGTCGAGCGGATCCTGGGACGCGTCGCAGTCGATGCGATCAACGTCCTGACCGGCCCGGCGCAGAGTCGCGTGCGCGAGTGCGATGCACCCGATTGTCGAATGCTCTACCTCTCTCGGACGGCCCACGATCGACGCTGGTGCTCCTCTAGGCATTGCGGGAACCGCTCGCGAGTCGCCTCTCACCGGTCACGGCGGCAGCCGGCTGAGTCCGCCGCTACTCGGAAGCCGAGCACGTTGTGAGCGAGCGGATGCAGCGACGATTCCTGATCCTGCATGGCGTCGAGAATCGCCGCCCACCCGAGCATTGGCAGTACCAGTTGGCCGAGGAGCTACGCGGCCGCGGCGAGATCGTGCTTTACCCGCAGTTCCCCGAGCCCGATGCGCCGCGGCTCGAGGACTGGCTCGAACTTCTGCGCGCCGAGCTCGACCAGCTCGGAAGTGGCGAGCGGACCGTCGTCTGTCACTCGCTGGCCGTCCTGCTGTGGATTCAACATGCGAACAAGCTCGACGGCGCAGGTGTGGTCGATCGCGTTCTGCTCGTTGCTCCCCCTAGCTCATCGGCGCTCTGGGAACAGGTCCAGCCTTTCATCCCCGATCAGCTCGACCGCGAGGCGCTCAGAGCTTCCTGCCGCGGGCCGGTACGGCTCGTGTGCAGCGACAACGATCCCTACTGTCCGGAGGGCGCCATACAGCTCTACGCAGCGCCTCTCGGCCTCGACGCCGAGGTCTTGACTGGCGCCGGGCACGTGACGATCGAGGACGGCTACGGCAATTGGCCGCAAGCGCTGAAGTGGTGCCTTGATGCGGCCACGCGGTTCGCCGGACCTCCTGCGAGGTAGCGCGGTCGGGTCCGAATTCTCGCTGGCAGCAGGCTGCGCCACGCCCCGTGGCAGCCTCACCTTGGCCGCTCGCCACGGGTTTCTCCGCAGGAGGACGAAGCCGAGCGGGAGCGCGGCGACAAGCGCGACCCACGCCTCACGCGTCCTACGCCAGGCGGTTGTACAGCCGGTCGATGAGGTCGGGCGACTGCTCGAGCCTCTCGGTGATCACGCGGATTCGGTACTCGCGGAAGTGCTCGGGCTCGACTCCGAGCCCCTTCGCGATCCGCGCGATGACGTCGTTCGAGGGCACCGGCCGGTTGCCGTGCACGATGTGGTTCAGGTACCCGGCGGAGAGCTTCGCCTTGTCTGCGAGGCCCCGGTAGGTAGTCCCCGTCTCGGCCATCAACCGCTCCATCGTCGGGCCGAACTGCTCGTTGCTGTATCTGCGGCGCTTCGCCATCAGCGGTCCGTTACCCATTTCAGCACTTCTCCGATCGGGATGCGCTCGTCCACGGTCCCGTCGCGCGTGCGCGCGTCGACCATCCCGTCCTCGGCGGTCTTGCGGCCGACGATGATCCGCGCAGGCGCGCCGATCAGGTCGGCGTCGGCGAACTTCTCGCCGGGGCGCTCGTCCCGGTCGTCGAGGAGGACGTCGAGACCCGCCTCTCCGAGCTTCCCTGCGACCTGCTCGGACTGCGCCAGGATCTCGTCCGAGCCGGCGTCGAGAGAGAGAACGTGGACGTCGTACGGCGCGATCGACGCCGGCCAGACGATGCCCTTGTCGTCGTGGTGCTGTTCGACCGCGGCGGCCATCACGCGCGCGGGGCCGACCCCGTAGCTCCCTCCGATCAGCGGCTTCTCGGTCCCGTCCTCGTCGAGGAAGGTCGCGCCGAGCGGCTTGGAGTAGCGGTCCTCGAACTTGAAGATGTGGCCGACCTCGATCGCGGTTTGGAAGCGAAGCGCTCCGCCGCAGACCGGGCAGCGGTCGCCTTCGCGTGCCTCGCGGATGTCGGCGAAGCGCGGCTCGTAATCGCGGCCCGCCTCGACGCCGAGCAGATGCCACCCGTCGCGATTCGCTCCGGCCACGTACTGCCCCTCGCGGAGCGCCTCATCCGCGATGACCTCGACGTCTACGCCGATCGGCCCGAGCGAGCCCCCGTCCGCCCCGAACGCGTTCCGGATCTCCTCGTCCGTCGCCGGGCGGTAGTCGGTCTCGAGTACGCCGACCAGCTTCGGCTCGGAGAGCCGGTCGTCGCCGCGGACGAGCCCGAGCACGAGCGTCCCCTCGGTCGTCACGACCGGCATGGCCTTCGAGGTCGCCGCCTCGTCGATCCCGAGCTGCGCGGCGAGCGCCTCGATCGTCGTCGCGCCCGGCGTAGCGATCTCCTTCGGGGCGTCTTCCGCGTTCGGGAGCTCTGCCGGGCGGGGAACGCCGCGCGCGATCTCGAGATCGGCTGCATAGTCGCCGTTCTCGCACGTGACGAGCGTGTTCTCGCCCGATCCCGACGGTGCGAGGAAGTCGATCGACTCCTTCCCGCCCATCATCCCGGACTCCGCCTCGACGGCCGAGAACTCGAGCCCCGCCCGCTCGAACATGCGGTGGTAGGCGTCCAGGTTCTTGCGGAACGCAACATCCAGGCCGGCCGCGTCGCGATCGAACGAGTACGCGTCCTTCATGATGAACTCCCGCAGCCGCAGGAGCCCGCCGCGCGAGCGCTGCTCGTCGCGCTCCTTGATCGAGAAGTGGTAGAGGAGCTGTGGGAGCTGGCGGTAGCTGGAGATCTCCTTCGCGTGGAAAGTGACCGTCTCCTCGTGGGTCAGCGGGAGCACGTAGTCGCGGCCGGTGCGGTCCTTGAGCCGGAAGACCTCCTCGATGTGGTCGCGCTTCGTGTGCTGCCAGAGCTCGAGCGGCGTCAGCACGGGCATGAGCATCTCCTGACCGCCGATCGCGTCCATCTCCTCACGGATGATCTGGACGACCTTCTGGTGCACACGCCACCCGAGCGGCAGGAACGTCCAGACGCCGGCGCTGACCTGTCGGATGTAGCCGCCGCGGACGAGCAGCTTGTGGGACGCGGCCTCGGCGTCGGCCGGCGCGTCTCGCAGGGTCGGGATGAAGAGCTGCGACTGCCGTGCGACCATGACCGGGGAGGTTAGAGAACGCCGCCCGAACCGGGGATCAGTCGAGCGGGATGAGGCTCGCCTCGGCCATCGCGAGCGCGGCCGGCTTCGCCATCTTCAGCCGCTTCGGACGCTTCATGCCGTCGTCGAGCCAGCGATCGATCTCGTGGAAGAGCTCGTCGATGAGGATGTCCGAGGCGACTTTGCGGAGCACGCGGCCGTGCGCGTAGATGAAGCCGACGTCGCGACCTCCGGCGATCCCGAAGTCCGCGTCCCCCGCCTCGCCCGGCCCGTTCACCGCGCAGCCCATCACCGCGACCTCGAACGCCTGTGGGTATGCGCGCAGGCGCTCCTCGACGACGCGGGCGAGGTTCTCGACGCCCACGTTGTCGCGGCCGCAGGAGGGGCAGGCGATCATCACAGGGCCCCGCTCCCGGAGGCCCAGCGCCTTCAGAATCTCCCACGCGACCTCGACCTCCTTGACCGGGTCGGCGGTCAGCGAGACGCGCAGCGTGTCGCCGATCCCGTCGGCGAGGAGCGAGCCGATGCCGACCGCGCTCTTGATCCCGCCGGCGAACTCGGTCCCGGCCTCGGTGACGCCGAGGTGCAGCGGGTACGGGACCTTGCCCGCGAGCATCCGGTACGCGCGGATCATGGTCGGCACGTGCGTCGCCTTGACCGAGATCTTGAAGTCGCGATAGTCGAGTCTCTCGAGCAGCTCGACCTCCTCGAGCGCGGCGGCGACCAGGGCTTCGGCCTGGTCCTGCTGGGCGAGCTCGGACAGGTGCTTCGGGAGCGAGCCACTGTTGGCGCCGATCCGCATCGGGACCTGCGCCGCCTTTGCAGCTTTCACAACCTGCTCTACCTTGTCAGGCCCGCCGATGTTCCCGGGGTTGATGCGCACTGCGGCGACCCCTGCGTCGATCGCCTTCAGCGCGAGCGAGGCGTTGAAGTGGATGTCCGCGATGACGGGGATCGGGGACAGCTTCACGAGCAGGGGCAGCGCGGCCGCATCCTCGTTCTTCGGGACGGCGACCCGCACGATCTCGCAGCCCGCCGAGGCGAGTGCGGCGATCTGCGCGGTCGTCGCGTTGACGTCGTGCGTCTTGGTCAGCGTCATCGACTGCACGGCGATCGGCGCGCCACCACCGACGGGCACGCCGCCGACGTCGATCTGCACGTCGCTGGCCACGGAAAGAGTGTAGGGGCGAGGCTAGCCTCGCCCCGCGCTACGAGAGCCTGCCGATGTCGTTCGTCAAGCCGACGAAGAAGAGCAGCAGCACGAAGGCGACTCCCACCCACGACACGCGCTCGTAGATCTCGCGCTTCAGGTACCGCCCGCGCGCGCCCTCGATCAGGATGAAGACGAGGTGCCCGCCGTCGAGCGGCAGCAGGGGAAGCAGGTTCAGGAGCGCGAGCGACAGCGAGATGAACGCGAGGATGAGGATGTAGTTCTCGATCCCGCGCTCGACCGCGTCGGAGGACGCCTGCGTGATGCCGATCGGGCTCGAGACCTGCTCGCGGCCCTCGGGGGTCACGAGCTCGCCGATCGCGAGGACGATCTCCTTCGTGATGATCCCGGTGACCTCGAAGGCGCGAGCCACGGCCTCGTGGGGCGGGAGCCCTTCGCCGGAGAGGCCGAAGCCGAGCCGGTAGCCCGCGTCCGTCTCGACCGGCTGCACCGGTCCGAGCATGAGCTCCTCGCCGTCCCTGACGACCGTGACCACGAGCGCGCGGCCCTCGGAGTCGCCGATGCGGTCGGCGATGTCGTCGGGCTTCACGCGTTTCCCGTTGATCGCGACGACTCGGTCGCCCGCCCTGAGGCCGATCTGCGACGCGGGAGTCGTGACGCCGTTCTGGAACCTCGGCGCGACCTCGGCGACGGTCGACGTCGCCTTCCCGCTGCCGGTCATGAAGAGGATCGTGAAGAGGACGATCGCGAGCACGATGTTGGCCGCGGGGCCGGCGGCGATGGCCACGAACCGCTTCCACGTCGCGGCCTTCCAGTACGCGTACGGCCCGACCGCGTCGCGGAGCTCGTCGAGGCCCTTTTCCACCGAGGTCCCGGCGGCCGGGGAGAGCTGCTTCGCCGCGGCGGCCTGCTCGAATTCGTCGAGCACCGGGCCGACGGTCTCGAACTCGCCGCTCGCGAGGGCCTGCTTCACGCGCTCGTGGGGCCCGGCCAGGCCGGGCGCCTCGTCGACCGCCCGCTGGAACCGCCGCTCGGCGTCGTGCGGCACCGGGCGGTGCATGCCGGGGATGGTCACGAAGCCCCCGAGCGGGATCGCCCCGACCGCGTACTCGATGTCGTTCCTCTTGAACTTCGCGATCGCAGGCGGGAAGCCGACGAAGAACCGGCGCGGCCTGAGCCCCACCGCGAGCGAGGCGAAGAAGTGCCCCGCCTCGTGGATGAGGATGAGGAGGAGGAGCCCGACGATCGCGATGAAGAAGCTCACGCGCGCCCCTGGCCGGCCGCGGCTCGCCGGGAGGTCCGCCCCTGAGACGCTCGCGGCACGGGACTCTCATCTCGCACGCGAGCGCTCGCGCGTCTCACGAGACCACCGCGTTCTTGATACCCGCCTCGGCGTGTCGCCGTGCGTCCGCGTCGGCCTCGACGAGCCCCTCGAGGTCACCCGCGGGTGCCCCGTCGACGCGCTCGAGCGTCTCCTCCACGACGCGCGCGATCTCGAGGAAGCCGAGGCGGCCGTCGAGGAAGGCGGCGACGGCGACCTCGTTCGCCGCGTTGAAGGCGCACGCGTACGTGCCGCCCTTCTCCCCCGCCTCGCGCGCAAGCCGGAGCAGCGGGAAGCGCGCCTCGTCGGGGGCCTCGAACTCGAGTGTCACGCCGGACGCGAGGTCGAGTTGCGGCACCGGGGTCGGTCGGCGGTCCGGATACGTGAGCGCGAACGAGATCGGGACGCGCATGTCCGGGTAGCCGAGGTGCGCGAGCGCGGCGCCGTCGCGGAAGCGAACGACGGCGTGCACGATCGAGCTCGGGTGGACGACCACTTCGATCTCGTTGTAGGGGATATCGAAGAGAAAGTGGGCTTCGATCAGCTCGAGGCCCTTGTTCGCGAGCGTCGCCGAGTCGATCGTGATCTTCGGGCCCATCGACCAGGTCGGGTGCGCGAGCGCCTCTTCCACAGTCACTGATTCGAGCTCGGCGTGCGGGCGGTTTCGGAAGGGGCCACCCGAGGCGGTGAGAACGAGCGAATCCACGGTCTCGGGCTGGCGGCCTTCGAGGCACTGGAAGACCGCCGAGTGCTCGCTGTCGACCGGCAGCAGGTCGCCTCCTCCCCGCTTCCAGGCGTCCAGGGCGAGCTCGCCGGCCGCGACGAGGCTCTCCTTGTTCGCGAGCGCGAGCGTCACGCCCCGCTCGAGTGCCCACAACGTCGCCCCGACGCCGGCAAAGCCCACGACCGCATTCAGGACGAGGTCGGGCTGCGCGCTCTCGAGGAGCTCCGTCAGGTCTCCGCCGACCTGGACGTGCTCGACGCCGTGCGCCCGCTCGAGCTCGTCGAGCGGCTGCGAGCCGGACGCGAGCGCGCAGATCTCGAGGTCGGGATGCTCGGCGACGATCTCGAGGGCTTGCTGCCCGATGGAGCCGGTGGCCCCGAGCAGCGCGATTCGCTTTCTGCCGACGGCCACTCCCGCAAGGCTAACCGGCGCAGCGTTAACGTCGGCGGCATCGAGCGATTAGTGCATCGTTACGGCGAGGACGCGAGCCAGCTCGGAGAGCTGTTCCTACCCGACGACGAGGCCGGGCCGTACATCGTGGTCGTCGTCATCCACGGCGGGTACTGGCGGGCACGCTACGACCGGTCGCTGATGACACGTCTGTGCGAGGACCTCGCCAGGAACGGCATGGCGGCCTGGAACCTCGAGTACCGGCGCGTCGGGAACGGCGGCGGCTGGCCGGAGACGTTCCTCGACGTCGCGGCCGGCGTGGACCTGCTCGCGGAGCTCGACGCACCACTCGACCTCGACCGAGCCGGCGCCGTCGGGCACAGCGCCGGTGGCCACCTGGCGCTCTGGGCGGCTGCGAGGCACCGGCTGCCTGCGGGCGTCCCGGGTGCCGCGCCGCGCGTGCGGCCGCGGGCGGTCGTCTCGCAGGCGGGCGTCTGCGACCTCCGCCTCGCCGCCGTCACGGCGCCTTCGGACGAACCGACGCGGGCGTTGCTGGGCGAGTCCGAGGCCTACGCGCTCGCCTCGCCGCGCGAGCTTGTTCCCCTCGGCGTCGACCAGCTCGTGCTGCACGGAGACCGGGACGAGACCGTCGCGATCGAGATCGCTCACGCGTACGCCGCCGCAGCCATCGCCGCCGGCGACCGGTGCGAGCTCCGCATCCTGCCGGGCGTGGGCCACTTCGAGCACATCGATGCGTCGAGCGAGGCGTGGCGGATCGCGCGAGAGTGGCTCGCCGGACGTCTCCGCGTTACGTAACCGCGAGGATCACGAAGTAGGCCGCCGGGCCGGCCCAGAGCAGTGCGTCGATCCGGTCGAGCATGCCGCCATGGCCTCCGAGGAGCCGCCCGGAGTCCTTGAAGGCCAGGTCGCGCTTCACAGCCGACTCGAACAGGTCACCGAAGACGCCTGCGACCGCGACGACCGCGCCGAAGAGCAAGGTCTCCGGGATCGTGAGGAACCCGTCGCGGTCGTTGTAGAGGATCAGGAAGGCCGCCAGCATCGCCGCAGCCACGCCCGCGATGAGGCCCTCCCAGGTCTTCGCCGGCGAGATCGAGGGCGCCAGCTTGCGCCGGCCGATCGCCCGGCCGACGAAGAACGCGGCCGTGTCCGCCACGAACACGGTGAACATGACCGCGATCAGCGCCCAGAAGCCGTGGTCCGGGATGTCCCGTACGAGCAGCAGCAGCCCGAGCCCCGCGCCGATCCAGAGCACGCCGAGCAGCGTGACGCCGAAGGTCGCCGTCGCCGACGTGCGGATGTCCGAGAGCCCGTACAGGACGAAGGCGAAGAAGAACGTCGAGAGAATCCCGGCTGCGAGCCACTCGGCGCCGCCGAGCTGTGCGCCGAGGAGCGCGAGCGCGTATCCGAGGTAGCCCGCGAGGACGAGCGGGCGCAGCTCCCTGCCCATCACGTACAGCTCGTGCAGTGCGATGAGCCCGGCGACGAGCGCGAGCCCGAAGAGCCACCAGCCTCCGAGGTAGACGATCCCGATCACCGCCGGGAGCCCGATTGCGGCGATGAGGATTCGGGAGGCGAACGAGCTCATCTGCCGCCGAACCGCCTCCCGCGACGCGCGTACTCGTCGAGAGCGGCACGCAGGTCGTCCTCCCCGAAATCCGGCCAGAGGACGTCCGTGAAGACGAGCTCCGCGTAGGCCGACTGCCAGAGCAGGAAGTTCGAGAGCCGAATCTCGCCCGAGGTCCTGACGACGAGGTCGGGATCGGGCAGCTCCGGCGCGAAGAGCCGCTCGGCCACCGCCGTCTCCGACACGTCCTGGGGTCTCACCCCGTCCTCGACCAGCTTCCGTGCCGCCTCGACGAGCTCCGCCCGGCTCCCGTAGTCGAAGGCGATCCAGAGCAGCAGGCGGTCGTTCCCGGCGGTCTCGGCCTCGAGGGCGGCCATCTTCGCCCCGAGCGCGTCCGGCACGCGGTCGCGACGGCCGAAGAACCGGGTGCGCACGCCCTGGCGGGCGAGGTCCGGGAGCTCGCGGTCGATCGTCTCGTCGAGCAGCTCGAGGATCGACTCGACCTCGTCCGGCGGCCGCGCCCAGTTCTCGGTCGAGAACGCGTACACGGCGAGGGAGCGCACGCCGAGGTCGATCGCTGCCTCGACCGCCCGCCGGAGCGCGCGGGCGCCCTCACGATGCCCCTCCGCGACGGGCAGGCCGCGGGCCGCGGCCCAACGGCCGCTCCCGTCCATGATGATCGCGACGCTGCTCGCTGCCGAAGAGTCGTCGTCCGGAGCGGTCAAACCTCCATGATCTCCGACTCTTTGACCTTGAGGAGATCGTCGATCGCCTTCGTGTGCTCGTCGGTGACCTTCTGCACCTGCGTCTCCGCCCTCCGTTCCTCGTCGTCTCCGACCTCGCCGTTCGAGACGAGCTCGCGGAGGTGCTGGAGGACGTCGCGGCGGACGTTGCGGATCGCGACCTTCCCGTCCTCGCCGACCCGGCGGACCACCTTGACGAGCTCCTTGCGCCGCTCCTCGGTCAGCTGCGGGATCGGGAGCCGGACGATCTTCCCGTCGTTCGAGGGAGTGAGCCCGAGGTCGGACTCCTGGATCGCCCGCTCGATCGCCTTCATCGCGCCTGGGTCGAACGGCTGCACGGTGAGCAGGCGCGCCTCGGGGGCGCCGATCGAGGCGAGGCTCTTGAGCGGCGTCGGCGTGCCGTAGTAGTCGATCGTCACGCGGTCGAGGAGGGCCGGAGACGCCCGCCCGGTGCGGATCGAGTTGAACTCGTTGTGCGTTGCCTCGATCGACCTGTCCATGCGCCTCTTCGCGTCGGCGAGGAAGTCCTCGATCGCAGCCATTCGCCCTCCTTCGTCAGTCGGTCGACAGGCGTGGAGATGATGGTGCCGACCCGCTCTCCCGCGGCCACGCGCCGGATGTTCCCGTCGGCGAGCTCGAAGACGTAGATCGGCAGCCGGTTGTCCATGCACAGCGAGAGCGCCGTCGTGTCCATGACCTGGAGCCCGCGCTCGATCGCCTCGAGGTGCGTCAGCTCCGGGATGAAGCGCGCGTCCGGGTTCTCGTTCGGATCCGCGTCGTACACGCCCTGCACCGAGTTCTTCGCCATGAGGATCGAGTCCGCGCCGATCTCGAGCGCGCGCAGCGCCGCGGCCGTGTCGGTCGTGAAGAACGGGTTGCCTGTTCCCGCGGCGAAGATCACGACGCGCCCCTTCTCGAGGTGCCGGATCGCGCGCCGGCGGATGTACGGCTCCGCAACCTCCGAGACCGCGATCGCGGACTGCACGCGTGTGTCGACGCCCAGCCGTTCGAGCGTGTCCTGCAGCGTCAGGGCGTTCGAGGAGCGTCGCGAGCATGCCCGCGTAGTCGGCGGTCGCGCGGTCCATCCCCTCGGCCGCAGCCGCCATCCCGCGGTAGATGTTCCCGGCGCCCACGACGATCGCGAGGTCGGTCCCGGCCGCGCGGACTGCGCGTACCTCCTCGCCGATCGCAGCGACCGTCTTCGGGTCGATCCCGTAGCGCCGCTCGCCGAGGAGAGCCTCGCCGGAGAGCTTGAGGAGCGTGCGCCGGAACGGCGTCGGGGCCTCGGTCGAGGCGAGCTCGGCGACTTCCCCTGGTCGGACGCTCAAGTCCTCACGAGCCCGCGACCGAGATCCGGACGAAGCGCACGAGGGAAGCCCCTTCCGCCTCCAGGGCCTTCGCGACCGTCTGCCCGGCGTCGTGGATCCACGCCTGCTCGGCGAGGACTCCGCCGGGAGTGGCCGCGAAGAAGCGCTTGGCGAGCATGCCGTCCACGATCTTCTCACGCGCGGCCTCGGGCTTGGACTGCACCTCGTCGGAGTTCAGGAAGATGTTGCGCTCCGCCTCGACGGCCTCGCTTGGGACGTCCTCGCGCGACGCCCACTCGGGCGCAGCGAAGGAGATGTGCATCGCGACCTTCCGCGCGAGCTCCTCGCGTCCCGCCGTGGAGCTCGACGAGGACTCCGATCTTGTTCGCGGGCGGGTGCGCGTAGGCGCCGAGGACGTTGCCCTCGGGCGCCTCGAAGCGCGTCGGGCTTACGAGCACGATGTTCTCGCCGAGCTTTGCGACGAGCTCGGTGCGCTCGTCCTCGAAGCGTTCCGCGGCGTCGGGGCCGTCGGCGTGCACGGCCTTCAGCACACGGTGGCCGAAGCTCTCGAACTCCTCGTTCTTCGCCACGAAATCGGTCTCGCAGCCGATGCCGAGGATCGAGCCGATCCGGCCGTCGAGGATGTAGCCGACCAGGCCCTCGCTCGTCGTGCGGCCTTCCCGCTTGCCCGCGGACGCAAGCCCGCGCTCGCGGAGCAGCACGCGCGCGGCCTCGAGGTCACCGCCGGTCTCCTCCAGCGCGCGCTTGCAGTCCATCATCCCCGCGCCCGTGCGGTCGCGGAGCTCCTTCACGAGGGATGCGCTGATCGTCGTGCTCACGCTCGTTCTGCGGCTTGCGCCGCAGCCTCCGGCTCGGCCGCTGCCTCTGCGGCTTGCGCCGCTGGCTCCGGCTCGGCCGCCGGAGCCGTCCGGCGGCTGCTCTGTCGAGCCTCGGCTGGCTGGGTCAGGGGTCTCCGGCGCGCTCGGCTCCGGCGGTGGCGCCGTCTCGGCGGGCGTGACCTCCGCTTCCGGCGGAGGCGCCATCTCGGCGGGCGAGACCTTTGCCTTGCCGGCGGCGATGCCGTCGGCGACGACCTTCGTCACGAGGTTCGCGGAGCGGATCGCGTCGTCGTTGCCCGGGATCACGAAGTCGACCTCGTCCGGGTCGGCGTTCGTGTCCACGAGCCCGATGATCGGGACGCCGAGGCGGCGCGCCTCGCGGACGGCGAGCTGCTCCTTCTTCAGGTCGATGACGAAGACGGCGTCCGGCTGGCGCTTCATGTCGGCGACGCCGCCGAGGTTCGCCTCGAGCTTCTCGAGCTCGCCCGTGAGCGCGATGCGCTCCTTCGGCGGGAGCAGGTCGAGCTGGCCCTCGGTCTGCAGGCGGCGGAGGTCGTGCAGGTACGAGATGCGCTCGGAGATCGTCCGCCAGTTCGTGAGCAGGCCGCCGAGCCAGCGGTTCGAGACGTACGGCATCCCGACGCGCGTGGCGTGCTCCTGCACGGGCTCCTGCGCCTGCTTCTTCGTGCCGACGAAGAGCATCGTGCCGCGGCGCTCGGCGAGGTTGCGCGCGAAGTCGTGCGCCTCCTCGAGCAGCTCGAGCGTCTTGGTGAGGTCGATGATGTAGTTGCCGCCACGCTCGGCGAAGATGTAGCGGCGCATCTTCGGGTTCCAGCGGCGCGTCTGGTGGCCGAAGTGCACACCGGCCTCCAAGAGCTCCCGCATGGTCACGACTGACACAGGATCAGCCCCTTTCTGTCTGGTTCGATTTCGGTGCTCCGGCGGGCCGGGCGGAACCGCGCTCAAGGCGACGGCACCCCCGCCTCGGCTGGTCGCCGGGTCGGTGGTACGAGGACGGCGGACGAGTCGTAGCGGCGACGCTCGTCGTCGCGCGAATCGCCAGGTCAGCCTCTCACGCGCGTGCCCGCTCGAGCGCGGCCTCGAGGTCCGGCGGCAAGCGGCGACTCGACGTCGACCTCGTCGCCCGTGACCGGATGGCGGAAGCGCAGCCGGTGCGCGTGCAGGAACTGCCGCGCGAGGCCGAGATCGCCGCGGACGCCGTACTGCGCGTCGCCCGCGACCGGAAGGTCGATCGCGGCGAGGTGCACCCTGATCTGATGCGTCCTGCCGGTCTCGAGCGTCACCTCGAGCAGCGCGTGCTCCGGGAGCGTCTCGCGCACCTCGAAGTGCGTGACCGCCTCGCGCGGCTCGTCCGTGTCGAGCGAGCGCTGCGTCGGGATGTCGCCGGTCGCGCCCGATCGGGGCGTCGATCCGACCGGTGCGCGATCTCGGCCGCCCGCGCACGAGCGCGAGGTAGCGGCGGTCGAGATCACGCCGCCGCACGGCGTCCTGGAGCGCCGCGTACGCCTCGTCCGAGCGGGCGACGACGAGCAGGCCGGAGGTGTCCCGGTCGAGCCGGTGCACGATCCCCGGCCGGTCCGGGTCGTCGCCGCCGGCCGCTCCCAGCGAGAGCAGCTGTCCTGCGAGCGTGCCCGGCTCTCTCCCCCGCTCCGGGATGCACGACGAGCCCGGCCGGCTTGTCGAGGACGAGCAGGTGCTCGTCCTCGTACACGATCGGGACGGAGACGGGCTCCGGCTGCGAGCGCTCAGGTCGACTTCGTCAGGGAGCGCGACCTCGACGACGGAGCCGGCTTCGAGTCGGTGGCTCTTCGGCCGCTCCTCGCCGTCGACCCGTACTGCGCCCGCGCCGAGGAGCCGCTCCGCGGCGGCGCGCGTCCCGATCTCGTCGCGTCCGGCGAGCGCCCGGTCGAGCCGCGAGCCCGCGTCGGCCTCAGCGACGCTGAAACGAAGCGTCGCCATCGCGCGGGCCGTGCATCCGATCCGAGCGGTCCGCGAGGACGAGCGCACCGAAGAGCACGGCCACGCCGACGACGATGAACGTGTCCGCGAGGTTGAACGCGGGCCACGCCTCGAGGTCGAGGAAGTCGGTCACGCGTCCCAGCCGGACCCGGTCGATGAGGTTCGCGATGCTCCCGCCGAGGACGAGCCCGAGGCCGACGGGCAGCGCCGGGTGCCGTCGGCCGGATCTCGCGAAGTACCAGACCATCAGCCCGACCGCGAGCGCCGTGATCGCGATGACGATCGTCGTCCGGCTCGCGAAGAGTCCGAACGCGATCCCGGAGTTCTCGACGTGGTGGAGCGAGAACGGGCCGACGATGTCGACGCTCTCCCCGACCGCCAGCGTGCGCCCGACGACCTGCTTCGTCAGCTGGTCGGCGATGACCGCCGCGAACGCGACCGAGAGCAGCGCGAGCCACTGCGCGGGGCCGGCTGCGAGCGAACGCTCCGCGGCCGAGATCGCCTGCAGTGCGTTCGACGTCGAGCCGACGCGGACGTCGACCTGCTGGACTCTCGCTGGGCGGGCTCGCTCACGACCGCCGCTCCTAGGCTTGTCCGCTTGTCGTCGATGCAGAGCGTCGCGTAGGGAACCGCCTCGAGCCGCTCCTCCCCGATCGGCTTGCCGCAGACGACACACGTGCCGAACGTCCCGGCGTCGATCCGCGCGAGCGCGGCCTCGACCTCCTGCGATGAGGTGGTCGGC
Source organism: uncultured Actinomycetes bacterium (assembly GCA_963765175.1). GTDB lineage: Bacteria > Actinomycetota > Thermoleophilia > Gaiellales > Gaiellaceae > GMQP-bins7. The sequence goes on along the minus strand of CAVXUY010000009.1, from coordinate 578,136 downwards.
GTTCTCCTCGAGGCCGCTCGTCGAGCTCGCGGATGAACGTCTCGGTCGCGCTGTCGGCGAGGTGGTCGCCCGGGCCGGTCGAGAGGTCGCCGGACTCGTCCGTCAGCGAGCCCTCGTGGTTCACACCTGCGCGCGCCGCGAGCAGGCGCGCGCGCTCGTCCTCGAGCTCGCGGCGGAAGTGGTCGAGATCGAGCGTCATGTGACGGCACCCGAGCCGCGCTTCGGCCTCCTCGCGCGGTCAGACCACGGACGACGACGACCTTGTCGCGCGATGCCGCTCCGCTGACGATCTCCGTGCTCGAGCGCGGGACGCCGAGAGCGCGACGCGAGGAGCTCGCGCACCGCCTCGTTCGCCTTCCCGTTCTCGGGGGCGCGGCGACGCGCACCTTCCATGCCTCACCATGCGGGCCGACGACCTCGGAGCGAGGTGCTCCGGGGGTCACGCGTAGCCGCAGGCGGGTGCTCGGGCCGTCCAAGGCCCGAAGGATATCGGCGCGTCTACGAAGTCTAGCCTGCGACCTGGCGGATGCCGGCTTCGGGCACTGCCTCCGCCTGCTGCGGCTGCGGCGCGGCGTGGCTCTCCGGCCTCCTCGGGCTTCCGCTCGGTCGTCGCCGGCCTCCGGTCGACGATCTCGAGCGCGGACCGGAGCATCGCTCGGATCCGGCGGACGTCCTCCTCGAGGCGCTGCTTCTCGGCGGCCATCTCGCGCATGACCCTGCGGCCCTCGGCGTGCGCCTCCTGGACGATCAGGTCGGACTCGCGCCGGGCCTGCTCCTTCATGTCGTGCGCGGCGCGCTCGGCGGATACGAGCGTCGAGCGGAGCAGAGCCTCGAGCTCGCGGTGCTTCGCGGCCTCGGTCTCGAGCTCGTCGAGGCGGTCGGCGAGGTCGGCGCGCTCGCGCCAGACCTCCTCGAAGCTGTCGGCGATCTCGGACAGGAGCGCGTCGACGGTTCCCTTCCGGTACCCGCGAAGCCACGATCGGTGGAGCTCCAGGTGTCTGATCTCGACTGGGGTGAGCGGCATGTGACCTCCTTAGAGGAGCGTCCCGATCAGGGCGTTGACGAGCCGAGCCGCAACGAGCAGGACGACGACGGCGACGATCGGCGACAGGTCGATCGGGCCGAGCGTCGGAAGGCGCCGGAACAGGCGGATATAAGGGCGTACGACCTCGTCCAGGAACTCTTGCACAGCTGCGATCGTCCGGGAATAGGGAATCCGGATCCACGACAGGAGCACCCATCCGAAGATGAGCAGGATGTAGATGCTCGACGAAGGCCGCAGACGAAGCTCTGCAGCGTCGAGGCCGTGTCGAGGAGCAGCCGCGCGATCGACGGCGAGTGGGACGCCCATCGAGCGCGACTGTTCGCCGCGCGAAGCGAGCGTTCTCCTACGATGCGCTGCCGAGCTTCGTCGAAGCGCCCGAGGCGTGACCGCGCGCTCGTCTGCGCCGGACGCTTCGGCGCGCCGAGCGTCGGGCTCTCAGGCTTGGTTGTAGAAGCCGCCGCGCTCGAGGGCGCGGGCGCGCTCCTCGGCGGAGAGCTCGACGTTGCGCGGCGTCAGCAGGAAGACCTTGTCCGCGACGCGCTGCATGCTGCCGTCGAGCGCGTATGTGAGGCCGCTCGCGAAGTCGATCAGGCGCTTCGAGAGATCTGTGTCGGAGCCCTGGAGGTTGACGATGACCGGCATCTGCGCCTTGAACCGGTCGGCGATCTGCTGTGCGTCGTTGAAGCTCCGCGGGACGACGAGGTGCACCTTCGCCGGCGCGCCCGGATCGACGCTGCGCAGCCGGGCGGGTCGCGACTGCTCGCGGTCGCCACGTCGGCGGCGCGAGGGCGGCGCAGCGCGCCGCTGCCTCCTCCTCGGCGCTCCACTCGTCCGCCTCGGGAGCGCTCGGGAGCTGCCGCACGTTCTGGCGCTCTCGCTGTCGCTCCCGGCGGCCGTAGTCGCGTCTCCTCGAGCTGCTCCTCGTCTGCTCCGTGGTCACGTAGCCGTCGTCGTCCCACTCCTCTTCCTCGGCGATCCCGAAGTAGACGAGCGTGCGGCTCCAGAGGTCGGCGAAACCCATGACCGGGCGATTCTAGCCCTGGTGGGGGCTGTTTCCCGTCACGGTGCCTCACGGAACAGCAGCTCGCCGACGCGGACGAGCGTCGCCCCTTCCTCGACCGCGATCCGGTAGTCCTGTGACGTTCCCATGCTGAGCTCCGCGAGCCCGTGCTCGAGCGCGAGCTCGCGCAGTCGCCGGAAGTACGGACGCGAGTGCCTCCGGGTCGGTCGTGAGCGGCGGCATCGTCATCAGGCCACGGATGAACGGGTAGCGCTCGACGAATCCGCCGATCTCGTCCGGCGCGACACCCGACTTCGTGCTCCTCACCCGCGAGGTTCACCTCGAGCAGCGCCGGGACCTCGAGCCTGCGCGCAGCCGAGTCGGACGAGAGCGAGTGCACGAGCTCGCGATCCCGTTCACGACCTTGACCTTGTTCGACTGAAGATGGCCGATGAAGTGCCAGCGAAAGCGCGTTCGCGTAGCGCGCGTGCTTCGCGATCGAGGTCTTGCGCGCGGTTCTCGCCCACGACCTCGATGCCCGCCTCCGCGAGTGTGGCCATGTCCTCGAGAGACACGTACTTGGTAGCTACGACCACGGTCACGCCTCGCGCCGACCTCCTCCCGGAGCCGGCGCGTAGCGCTCGGCGATCTCGGAGGCCGACGCGACCGTCATTCGGCGGGCGCCGCCAGCAGCTCACGCGCGGCCTGCGAGCTCGGACTCGCGCCCGTCGATCTCCCCGTTCAACTTCCGCCGGCGCAGCTCTGCGAGCACCTCGCCGACGCGCGGCGACTCCCCGAGTCCGAGCTCGGCGAACTCGGCGCCGCCGATCTCGAGCCTGACGTCGCGGAGCCGCGTGAAGTACTCGCGGAGCTCGGGAAGCTCCTCCCGCGCGAGCGCGAGCAGCGGTGCGTCCGGTGCGAACGCATCCGCGAGCGCGGTCACCTCGGCGGGCTCCAGCTCCTCCGCGCGCAGCCGTTCGGCTATCCGAGGCCCGACAGTCGACGGCTCCGGCGATGCGGTCGACGTCGCGCCGCCGCACCTTGAGCCGCTCGAGCCAGTCGTAGACCTCCTCGGAGGTCAGCTCGCGGCCGAGGGCGGCGAGACCGACACGCCACGCCGGAAGCTCGACGTCGAGCTCGTCCCGCAGCGCGAGCGCGCGCACGAAGAGCGCCACCGCTTCGGCGTCCGCCTTCAGATGCGCGTGCACGGCCCGGTCGGCGCCGAGCTCGCCGAGCCGGAGGATCCCGCCCGCCGCGCCCGGATCCTCGAGCAGCGTGACGAGCTCGTCGCGAAGACGCGCGGACGAGAGGTCGCCGACGAGCCCCATCTCGATGCAGCCGCGGGCGAGACGGGCCGAGTGCTCCTCGAGGCGGAGCCCGTACCGCGCCTCGTAACGGATCCCGCGGAAGATCCTCGTCGGGTCGTCGATGAAGGACAGGTTGTGGAGGACGCGGAGCACGCCGGCCTCGAGATCCGCGCGTCCGCCGAAGGGGTCGATCAAGCGCCCGAAGTCTGCCGGCTTGAGCGACGCGGCCATCGCATTGATCGTGAAGTCGCGCCGGAAGAGGTCCTCGCGCAACCCCGCGCGCTCCACGGTGGGCAGCGCGGCCGGCGCGTCGTAGAACTCGGTGCGGGTGGTCACGACGTCGACGCGTGCGTCGTCACCGTACGAGACGACTGCCGTCCCGAACCGCTCGTGCGGCGTAGCGCGGCCGTCGAGCGTCTCCGCGAGTGCACGGGCGAACTCGATCGCGTCGCCCTCGACGGCGATGTCGACGTCGAAGCTCTTCTCTCCGAGCAGGACGTCCCGCACCGTGCCGCCGACGAGGTAGACGCCCTCCGCACGGTCGCCCAGCGCCGCCACGGCCTCGAACAGCGACCGCAGGTCCTCGAGCCGATTGAGCTCGTCGGCGACGGCTGCCCGGCGGCTCACCGTCCTCCGGCTCGACGCCCTCGAGCGCGCGCAGGAGATCCGCGCGGGCGACGACCCCAGCGAGCTCGCCGTCGCGGAGTACTGCGACGCGGCCGCCTCGACGCGCTCGTCACGAGCATCTGCAACTCGGCGAGAGTCGCGTCCTCGGAGACCGTCACCACGCGGCCGCTCATGATCCCGCGCACGGGCGCGTGCGCGAGACCGTGGCCGATCGCCTTGTCGAGATCCTCCCGGGCGACGGCGCCGGAGACGCGACCCTCGTCGACCACGAAGACGCCGCTCTGCCCGTGACGCTGGCAGAGCGCCATCGCCTCGCGGACGGTCGTGTCCGGGCCGACCGAGCGCGCGGGGCTCGACATGACGTCCGCGGCGCGGAGGGCCTCGACCGGAAGGTACTCCGCGAGCGCCGTGCAGGATTCGCGCCTGCGCGTCGTCGAGATTCGTGCGTGCGATCGCCGACGCCGCCTCCGGGTGCCCGCCCCCGCCGAGGACAGCGGCGATCGCGGACGCGTCGATGCGCGTCGAGTGCGGCTGCGTGCGACCGCGAAGACCCGCTCGTCCATCTCCACGAGGAGCACGAGCGCACGCGCGTCGGTGAGGTCGACGATCTTGTGCGCGAGGTTCGAGACGCCCTTCGACGTAGTCGGGCCGGTGCACGGCGGCGACCAGCACCTCCTCGCCCGCCGCGTCCACGGGCTCGAGCGCGTCCAGGAGCTGGTACAGCAGGTCGCGCTCGGTCGCGTTGAGCGGCGTGTGCAGGTACTGCGGAGACGAGGTCCTGGCGCGCACCGTGGCGCAGGCACCATGCGAGCGCGTCCGCGTCCCGCTGCGTCGTCGTCGCGTGCGTCAGTGAGCCCGTGTCCTCGTGGATCCCGAGCGCGAACGCCGTCGCCTCGAGCGGCGTCGGGGTGAGCTCCCGCTCGGCGAGGATCCCGACGAGCGTGGTCGTCAGCGCTCCGTCGGCGGAGATGACGGCCGCGTCCTCGTTCACCCAGTCCGGGAGCTGGGCCTCCTCGTGGTGGTCGAAGAAGATCTTCTCGACGCCGGCGTCGAGCGCGACCGGCTCGAGCTCGCCCAGGCGTGACGCGGTCGCGGTCTCGACGACGATCAGCCGACGGATCGCGTCCAGCTCGAGGCGGCTCGCCTCCACGATGTGCTCGAGCTCGTCCGCGTGCAGGCGGTAGAAGTCGCGCACGTTGCGGTTGAGCGCGCCGACCGCCACGACCGCGCCCGGGTAGAGATGGCGCGCGGCGAGCATCGCCGCGAACGCGTCGAAGTCGGTGTTCCCATGGGTGGCGATGACCTCCTCGGCCCGCATGGGCTCATTCTGCCGCCGCGCGGCGGCTGCGGCCGACGTCCGGACGAGGCCGAAGAAGCGACGCCAAGTGTCACAAGCTTGTAACTTGCGCCAAGAGGCGCACGTCGGGCCCGCCGGGAGACGGTGCTGCGCACCGGATGGAGCCACACTCGCGGCGAGTGCTTCCGGTGGGTGACGCGCCAAGTTACAAGTCGTAACTTGGCGTATCGCGCGTTGGGACTTGTCCGCGGGCGCCGCCGGGACTCTGCTCGAGCTCTGCTCGGCCGGGAAGACGTGCGGTCGCGGACTGCCACGTTCGAATACGGACACGCGAGCTGTCCGCCGCTGTCGTCCGCGTTCGCGTCCCGGACGCGCAGCCGGCTAGACGTGCGCGATCGCCTCGATCTCGACTCGCGCCCCGACCGGAAGCTGCGCGATCCCGATGGTCGAGCGCGCTGGCGGCCGGTCGCCCACGTGGCGCGCGTAGACGTCGTTCATGCCCGCGAAGTCGGCGAGGTCGACGAGGAAGACCGTCGTCTTCAGCAGCTTGTCGAGGCTCGAGCCCGCGGCCTCGAGAATCGCGCCGAGGTTCCGCATGATCTGCTCCGTCTGCTCGGCGACGGACGGGCCTGCGAGCTCTCCACTCTCGAGTACGACCCCGATCTGCCCCGCGACGAACACGAGGTCGCCGAGCCGGATCGCCTGGTTGTACGGCGCGCCCTGGAATGGGCCCGGCGCGCGGTCGGTCGTGATGACGTCCTTCTCCGCCATGAGCGCTCCTTTCGCCTGGTCAGACTTCCGAACATGCATCGGCGAGCGCGACGCCGAGTGCTTTGAAGATCGCCTCGAGGACGTGCTGCGAGTCCTCGCCCTCGAACAGCCGCACGTGGATCGTGAGGCCGGCCGCCTCCGCAAGGCCGTTCAGGAACCCGGCCGCGAGGTCCGTGCGCAGGCCGCCCGCGCGCGTGGACGTGAGGTCGGCGTTCGAGGCGACGAGCGCGTTGCCCGAAGCCTCCACCACGACCATCGCCAGCGCCTCTTCGGCCGCCACCACCCCCACGCCGCGCCCTTTCGCGTCCTCCGCAGTCAGGAGCGAGCGCAGCGCCTCTCCGAGAGAGACACCGGCCGCGTCGACCTCGGACTCGGGCTCGTCCGGCGCGACCTCGAGGCTGAGCCCGAGGCGACCAGCCCGCGCGAGCTCCGCGAGCAGGTGGTCGAGCACCGCGACGCCCGTCACGATGTTGCCCTCGCCCGCCGCCCCGAGACTGACCGAGGCGGCGCCTTCGCGCGTCATCGCTCGGTCCGCGCGATCGACGCGCCGAGCGCGCGCAGCCGCTCGTCGATCGACTCGTAGCCTCGGTCGATCTGGCCGATGTTCCCGATCGTCGACTCCCCCTCGGCGCAGAGCGCGGCGATCAGCATCGCCATGCCCGCGCGGATGTCCGGGCTCTCGAGGCGCTGGCCGTAGAGCTGCGCAGGCCCGGTGACGACCGCGCGGTGCGGGTCGCAGAGGATGATCCTGGCGCCCATCGAGACGAGCTTGTCCACGAAGAAGAGCCTGCTCTCGAACATCTTCTCGAAGATGAGCACGGTCCCGTGGCACTGCGTCGCGCAGGTGAGCGCGATCGAGGTCAAGTCGGCCGGGAAGGCGGGCCAGACGCCGCTCTCGATCTTCGGGATGTGGCCGCCGAGGTCGTCGACAACCTGCAGGTCCTGCTCCGGCGTGATGCGCACGGCGCGCTCGTTCACGTCCATCCGGATCCCGAGCTTCCGGAAGGCGGGAACGATCGCGATCAGATCGTCCGGCTCGACGTCCTCGATCGTGACGTCGCCTCCCGTGAGCGCGGCGAGCGCCGCGAAGCTCGCCACCTCGACGTGCTCGGGCCCGATGCGGAACTCGCCCCCGCCGAGCGCGTCGACCCCCTCGATGTGCAGGACGTTGGACCCGATGCCCTCGATGTCGGCGCCGAGTTGCACGAGGAAACGGCAGAGATCCTGGATGTGCGGCTCGCACGCGGCGTGGCCGACGCACGTCCTTCCCTCAGCGAGGACGGCGGCCATGATGGCGCTCTCCGTGCCCGAGACCGACGCCTCGTCCAGGTAGAGCCGCTTCCCGCGGAGCCCGTCGGTCCGCATCTCGTACGCGCCGTTCAGCTCCACCTCGACCCCGAGCTCCTGGAACGCGTGGACGTGGGTGTCGAGGCGGCGGCGCCCGATCACGTCGCCGCCCGGCGGCGGCACGGTGACCTGCCCGAACCGCGCCAGCAGCGGCGCGGCGAGGAGGAACGACGCGCGGATGTCGCGCGAGAGCTCCGGGTCGAGGCTCGTCTTCGAGACGCCGGCCGGGTCGACTCGGACGTCGTTCGGCCCGGTCCACTCGACGTCGGCGCCGAGATCGCGCATGAGCTCGACCATCGTCTCGACGTCGCGGATCCGCGGGACGTTCGAGAGCCGGACCTCGCCGGAGGCCATGAGGCTCGCCGCGAGGATCGGCAGCGCGCCGTTCTTGTTGCCGGAGGCGCGGATCGACCCGCTGAGCGGGCGACCCCCCTCGATCACGAAGGACTCCATGGCGCGGGGAATCGTAGAGGCCGAGGCGATAGACGCCCCCCAATCTCGGTCGTGGACGGTCAGGAGAGGTGCTCGATCGTCAGTTTGGGCATGCCGTCGGCTGGAGCGAAGCCGAGGATCTGCGCGTAGAAGGAGAGCTCGGCCTCGAGCGCCGCGACGATCGACTCGGCCTTCCTGAAGCCGTGCCCCTCGCCCTCGAAGAGCAGGTACGCGTGCGGCACCCCCCGCTCGCGGAGCGCACCGACGATCAGCTCGGCCTGCGCCGGCGGCACGATCTCGTCGTCGCTGCCTTGGAGGACGAGCATCGGGGTTGCGATGCGGTCGACGAAGTTGATCGGACTCCGCGCCCGGTACAGCTCGGCCGCCTCGGGATAGGGCCCGACGAGCGTGTGCTCGTATTCGAGCTCGAACTTGTGGGTGTCGCCGCTGGCGAACTGCTCTAGGTCGGCGATGCCGAAGTACGAGGCTCCCGCTGCGAACTCGTTCGTGAAGGTCAGGGCGGAGATCGTCGTGTAGCCGCCTGCGCTCCCGCCGCGGATCAGGAGGCGCTCCGGGTCCGCTTCGCCGATGTCCACGAGGTGCCGCGCCGCGTTCACGCAGTCCTGTAGGTCGACGACGCCCCACTGGCCGTTCAGGCGCTCGCGGTACTCGCGGCCGTAGCCGGTCGAGCCGCCGTAGTTCACGTCCACGACCGCGAATCCCCGACTCGTCCAGTACTGGGTGTCGAGATCGAAGATCGCGGAAGCGCTGCCCGTCGGCCCACCGTGGCTCATGACGACGAGCGGCGGCGCCTCGCCGTCCGGCCCCCGGTAGTCGGGGTTGGTCGGCTCATACACGAGCGCGTGCGCCGTGCGGCCGCCCTCGGTCGGAAACTCGATCGGCCGCGGAACCGAGAAGTAGGCCGCGTCCACAGGAACCTGCGCACTGCGCCGGAGGACCGTCGTCGCGCCGGTCTCCACGTCGAGCAGCAGCACTCGATGAGGAGTCGTCGCCGAGCCGGCGACGAGGAGCACGGTCGAGCCTTCCACGCTGAGGCACGGCGCGCCCCAGAGCGCGTCGTCGTCGAGGTCGAGCTGCTCCAGAGCACCGGTCTCGGGATCGAGGATGCCGTGCAGCGACCTCCCGTCGCTCTCGTAGCAGCACACGATGCGGCCGTCGGCGAGGAAGTCGTACGACCTCGTTCCGAAGACCCACGCCGGGTAGCCGAACTCCGCCTCGGCCTCGTGCAGAACGCTCCGCTCGCGGCCGTGGATCCGCTCGAGGTTCCACCAGCCGCTCCGGTCGCTCGCGAAGACGAGATCGCCTGTGGGACTCCAGTCCGGCTGCCAGATCGCCTCTTCCCCGTCGCGCCCCGCGACGCGGACGGGGTCGCCGAGCGTCCCGTCGTGCGCGAGATCGGCGACGTACAGCTCGCAGCCGTCCCACGGCATCCACGGCAGGTCCCAGGCGAGGAACGAAAGACGCCGGCCGTCGGGCGAGATCCTCGGGCTCGAGTAGAAGTCGCGCCCTCCGGCGATGATCCTCGGCTCCGTGGACCCGTCGGTCGGGATCGCGACGAGCTCGTTGATCACCTCGCGCGGGCCGCCGGAGCCCTCGTGCCGCTCGCGGACGCCGATCCAGAGGGCGCCGTCCTCGGTGACGCGGCCGTCCGCGTACCGGTAGGCGTTACCGGGCGTCTCGCCGGTGATCGCGACCGGCTCGCCGCCGGGGTCGATGCGGTACAGCCGCTGGTCGTCGAAGCTCGAGCAGAAGACCACGCCGTCGTGCACGACGTACGCCCCACCCCCGTACTCGTGCACCATCGTGCGGACGTTGAAGCCCTCCGAGACGACGTCGACTGGATCGCCACCCCCGACCGACTTCATGAGGACGACGCGGCCGCGTTCCGCTGGCCGGCCCTCGAGCCACCACGCTGTTCCGTCCTCGAGCCAAGCGCCGGTGAGCCGCGTTCCCGCGCGTGCGACGAGGTCCGCCGAGATCGGCGAGGACCAGGTCCCGTACGCGGCGACGGAGGGTTGGCGGGGGGCTGCGTCCAACGGCGGCGGCTATCGTACTGGCCCGTGCAGCCGACTCGCGAGCAGGCGTGGGAAACGCTCACGCAGTACACCGAGAGCGAGGCGCTGCTGCGGCACGCGCTCGCGGTCGAGGCCTCCGTCGGGTACTACGCGCAGGTCTACGGCGAGGACCAGGACTTCTGGCGCGCGACCGCGCTCCTGCACGACTTCGACTACGAAATCCATCCCACGCTCGACGAGCACCCGCAGAACGGCGCTCCGATCCTGCGAGAGCAGGGGTATCCCGAGGAGTTGATCGAGGCCGTCCTCTCGCACGCCGAGCACCTCGCCCTGCCGCGCGACACGCAGCTGAAGAAGGTGCTCTTCGCGTGCGACGAGCTGTCGGGCTTCGTGCACGCCTGCGGGCTCGTACGGCCGACCGGGCTCGACGGGCTGGAGCCGAAGTCGGTGAAGAAGAAGCTCAAGCAGCCGTCCTTCGCGGCCGGCGTGCACCGTGACGAGGTGTACGCAGGCGCCGAGCTCCTCGGGCTCGAGCTCGACGAGCACATCCGCAACGTGGTCGCCGCCATGCAGCCGATCGCGAAGGAGCTCGGCCTACGGAGCGCGGACGCGGCGTAGCGCTCAGCGCGACCGGGCTTCCGGGTCGTCGAGCCATGCGCGATAGGTCGCGGCGAGCTTCTCGAACGTCCGCGGGTCCGCGAGAACGTCGGTGGAGTCGGCGAACTGGTCGATCCCGCCGACGAGCGGGAGTGCGCGGAGACGCTCGTCCGCCACCTTGTCGAGGCAGGCGGCGACGAAGCGGCCCGAGCCGAGGACGCGGAACGGGCGGTCGTGGAACGTGCGCGACGTCTCGTCGACGGGCGCGGTGACTTCCGCGCGGTTGTGGAGCCGCGCGAGCGTCTCCATCGCTCCGACGAGCGCCGTCTCGCGCTCCTCGTACGTGTCGGCTGCGAGCGCGGCTTCGAGCCGCGGCCCGAGCTCCTCCTGCGCGCGGAGGCGGCGGAACCCCGAGCCGAGCCACTTCGCATACGGCGCGTACCGTCGCTCGAGGAGGAAGGCGAGTCGCATCGCGTCGCGCACGAGACGGGCGCCGAGGATGCGCGAGCCGAGCTCGTCGCCGACCTCTGCGGTACGGCCGACGAACGGCTCCTCCTGGTCGATCCGGCGCCACTGGCAGGCGAGGAGCCAGAGCCAGACGTCGTGCGGATACCAGGCGAGCGCCTCCCGCGCGCGGCCGAGCGCACCGGCGGCGTCCCGGAACACCGCGCCCTCGGTCAGCTCGAGCAGGACCTGCTGCGGCGTCGCGAGCCAGCTCTCCAGCGCGATCGGCTTCAGCGGGTCGAACCCGAGCCGGTCGCGCAGCCACGCGTCGAGAGCGGTCACCGCCACGTGGTGCGTCACGGGGACGGCATCCCAGCCGAAGCGCGTCGGCCAGCCTCGAAACTCGTCAGGAAGACGGTCGTCGACGAGCCGGCGGATGCGGGCGACCTCCTGCTCGGCGACGAACACCTGCAGGCGCGGGCCCCACGCGTGGTCGGTCGAGCGGGCGGTGTCGAAGCCGAGCACGTCCGAGCCGGTGCCGAGCAGCGCGGCCGAGTGCTCGACGCCGGCGAGGAGCGGCGCCACGACCTCCTCGTAGAACGCGCGGGCGAGCTCGAGGCCGGGCGTGAACTCCCGCGAGTCCACTCAGGAATGCCGCGCGAGGAACGCGAGGACGCGGTTCCACGCGTCCTCGGAGGCGTCCGCGAACTCCTCGAACTTCCGGTCGAAGAAGCCGTGCGGGGCGCCCGGATAGATCACCACCTCGTGCTCGACTCCGGCCTCGTCGAGCGCGGCGTCGAACGCCTCGGCCTCCTCGACGGGAATCCCCCGATCCTCGCCGCCCATGAGCGCGAGGATGGGGGCGCCGAGGCTGTCCACGACCGCGGTCGGGCTCGGCGAGTCGGCGGGACGACCTTCTCCCGGCCGACCGTAGAACCCGATCGCCCCGGCGAGGTCGTGACCCTCGGCCGTCGCGAGCCACGAGTTCCGGCCGCCGTAGCAGAAGCCGACCGTGAAGATCCTGCGATATCCCGCGCCGCGCAGAAACGCGACCGCGGCGCCGATGTCGGCCTGGAGCCCGGCGTGTGTCGTCTGCTGGACGTGCGGCATGTGCTCGAACTCGTCGTCGCGCTTCTCGGCGCCCGCGGTCCGCCCGAAGTAGTCGAAGGCGACCGCCGCGTAGCCGTGCTCGGCGAAGCGCAGCGCGAGCTCCTCGTAGAAGCGGTGGAGCCCGCGGATGTCCGGGAGGATGACAACGCCCGCCGCGCCCTGCTCGTCGGGCATGGCCGCGAACGCCGCGAACCGGTTGCCGTCCGCGGCCTCGAGCACGAGGTCGTCGTGCGAGACCGCTGCACCCGAGATCGGCGGGATCGGCGGAGAGGAGTCGAGGTCATGGCACATGCCTGCGACCCTACAACGCCGCGACGAGGCGTTCGAGGTCGTCGTCGCTCGTCCACCAGCCGACCGATGCGCGCACGAGTCCCCGGCCGGGCAGGTCGCGGACGATCACGCCGGCCTCGGCGAGTCGTGCGACGACTTCGGCCGACTCCTCGACCGGGAGCCGCCACGACACGAGCGTCGCGCGCTCCTGCGGCACGATGACGTCGGCGCCCGCCCCGCTGAGAAGCTCGCGGCAACGCTCGGCCATCTCCTTCGCCCGCTCGAAGCGCCACTCGGGCTGCGCGCGGAGCGCCGCCCACAGCCCGGCCAGGAGCGCGTGCGGCGTCAGGTTCGGATCGAATCGTGCGGCGCCCGGCTTCGGCTCGAAGGTCCCGTCCGGCTCGTGGCTCTCCTGGGAGAGGTAGCTCGGCCGCCCCACCGCGAGCTCCTCCGGGTCGGCTACGACGAGCGCGCCGGTCCCCTCCGGCCCGCACAGCCACTTCTGTCCGGAAATCGTGTAGTAGTCCAGACCGGCCGCGTCGACCGGCATCGTCCCGACCGACTGCGCGCCGTCGACGAGGATCGGGATCCCGGTCGACTCCCTGAGCTCGCGTACCGGGAGGACGTGGCCGGTCGTCCAGAGCACGTGCGAGAGCGCGAGGAGCCTCGTCTTCGGCGTGACCGCTGCGACGATGCCCTCGGGGTCGGGGGGCACGGCGACGACCTTCGCCCCGGACACATGCAGTGGGCCGAGTAGGCCGAAATGCTCGTCCGTGGTCGTGACCACCTCGTCCCCCGGCCCGAGGTCGAGCCCGGCGAGGACGATGTTGCAGCCGTCCGTCGTCGAGGCCGTGATCGACACGCGGCTCGCGTCGACGCCGACGAGTGCACCGAGCTCGATGCGTAGCTCCTCACGCTCGGCGATGACCCGCTCGAACCGCGCGAGGCTGCCTCGGCCGTCGCGCAGGCTTCGCTCCTCCTCCGCGATCATCGCGTCGAGCGTCCCGCGCGCGAGCGGGCCGACACTGCCGGCCTGGAGGTACACGAGGCGCTCGAGGACGGGGAACTGCGCGCGGGCCTCCTCGAAGGTCACGCGCGGGATTGTGACGACCCGCCGATTAACGTTCCTCGACATGCGCGTCGTCATCGCGGACCCGCCTGCGTACACGCCTCCCTACGACCGCTCGCTCGCCGGGGCGCTCGCGGCAGCGGGCGCCGACGTGGAGCTCGTCACCTCCCGCTTCCGGTTCGGCGCGGTCGCGGCGGCGAACGGCTACCGGGCGGCCGAATGGTTCTACCCCGTGTCGTCGCGCATGGGCTCGACGCGACTCCGCCTCGCGGTCAAGGCGCTCGAGCACCCGCTCGGCATGGTGCGCTTCGCCGCCGCGAAGCCGGACGTCCTGCACGTCCAGTGGTTCGGCGCCCCGGAGCTCGACCGCTGGCTCTTCCGGCCGCGCTCGCCGGTCGTCTTCACGGCGCACGACATCATCCCGCGGCGAACCGCGTCGAAGATCGGCATGTGGAAGAGCGCTCTTCGACCGGTGCGCGCGCGTCGTCGTCCACTCGGAGCGCGGTCGCGGCTCGCTGGTGAAGTTCGGTGTTGAAGCGGAGCACGTGCGCGTGATCCCGCATCCCGCGTTCCGCTCCGACATCGAGCGGCGCGACGACGGGCGGACGGCGCTCCTGCACGGGCTGATCAGGCCCGTACAAGGGCGTGGAGGACGCGGTCGAGGCCGTCCTGCGCGTCCCCGGCGCGCGCTTGCTGGTCGCGGGCGATCCGCGGGTGCCGCTCGACGACGTCCGCCGGAGCGCGGGAGACCGGGCGGAGTGGCGCCTCGGGTTCCTGCCGCCGGACGAGATGCGGCGCGCGCTCTCGGAGGCCACGGTCTCGCTCTTCCCGTACAAGCCGGAGATCGACCTCTCGGGCGCGCTGCTCCAGTCGCTCGGCGCAGGGATCCCGTCGATCGTCTACGACATCGGCGGGCTCGGGGAGACGGTGGGCCGCTACGGCGCGGGGGCGGTGGTCTCGCCCGGTGACGTCGAGGGGATGGCGGCCGCGCTCGAACGCCTGCTCGGAGATGCCGACGCACTCGCCGCGGCCCGACGGGGAGCGGAGGCCGCGCGCGCGGATCTCACGTGGGAGGCGTCCGCGGCCGCCCACCTCGAGCTCTACCGGGAGCTCGTGTGATCTTCAGACGTGAGCGGTTCGGCGACCTCGTCCGGCGCCAGCTCGATCTCTTCGAGACGGACGAGGCCGAGCTCCTCGAGGAGGCCGCGGAGGCGGACACGGTCTGGACGAAGGCCGCCGCCGACGAGACCGAGGAGCTCTACGGCGACTACCAGCTCGTCGTCGACGCCGTGGGCGAGCGGCTGTACGACGTCCGCGAGGCGTACGCGGCCACCCTCGAGGAGGACGCGGCGGCCGAGTACCGGCGCTCGTTCGACCGCGCAGCGCTCAAGCGCCTCAAGAACCTCGCGAGCTTCCTAAGGGCCGGCGAGGACGAGTAGTGGCTCACTGCCGGATCGAGGACTACGGGCTGATCGGGGACCTGCAGACCGTTGCGCTCGTGAGCCGCCTCGGCTCCATCGACTGGCTGTGCTTCCCACGGTTCGACTCCGGCGCGATCTTCGCGTCGCTCCTCGGCGACGAGGAGAACGGCCAGTGGACGATCCGACCAGCAGGAAACTTCGACTCACCGGGCCGGCGCTACCGCGGGGACACGCTGGTGCTCGAGACCGACCTCGAGTCGTCGTCAGGGGCGGTGCGGCTCGTCGACTTCATGCCTCCGCGCGGCGAGGCACCCGACGTCGTTCGGATCGTCGAGGGCGTCCGCGGCACCGTCGACATGCAGATGGAGCTCGTCCTGCGCTTCGACTACGGGTCGACCGTGCCGTGGGTACGGAACCTCGACGGCGCGCTCGTGGCCATCGCGGGGCCGGATGCCGTCTGCATACGCACCCCGATCGAGCTCGAGGGACGAAACCTGCGCACGTACGCCGAGTTCCAGGTGCGCGAGGGCGACCGCATCCCGTTCGTGCTCACCTGGTTCCCCTCGCACCGGGATCTGCCGGAGCCCGTGGACGCCGAGGACGCGCTTGCCGACACGGTCGAGTACTGGGAGGAGTGGGCGAGCCGCTGCACGATGGACGGGCGCTGGCGCGACGCGACCGTGCGCTCGCTCCTCACGCTGAAGGCGCTCACGTACGGGCCAACGGGCGGAATCGTCGCGGCGGCGACGACCTCGCTCCCGGAGCAGATCGGCGGCGTCCGCAACTGGGACTACCGCTACTGCTGGCTCCGGGACGCGACGCTGACGCTGCTCGCATTCCTCAGAGCGGGCTACCTGGACGAGGCGCATCAGTGGCGCGACTGGCTGCTCCGCGCGATCGCCGGATCGCCCGAGGACATCCAGGTCATGTACGGGGTGGCGGGCGAGCGGCGCCTGACCGAGCTCGAGCTCGACTGGCTCTCGGGCTACGAAGGCTCACGCCCGGTTCGGATCGGGAACGGCGCCTCGAGTCAGCATCAGCTCGACGTCTACGGCGAGGTGATCGACGCCCTGCACCTTGCGCGCGTCAAAGGACTTCGTGCGTCGGACGCCGCGTGGTCCATGACGAGCAAGATCTTCGAGTGGCTCGAGTCAGGCTGGCTCGAGCCCGACGAGGGAATCTGGGAGGTGCGCGGGCCCCGCCGGCACTTCACGCACTCGAAGGTGATGGCGTGGGTCGCGTTCGACCGCGCGGTGAAGGCGATCGAGAAGCTCGGGCGCCACGGCCCGATCGACCGCTGGCGCCAGACGCGGGACGCGATCAAAGCAGACGTCCTCGCGAACGGCTACAACGCCGAGGTCGGCGCGTTCGTCCAGTTCTACGGCTCCGACCGGCTCGACGCCAGCCTCCTCCTCATCCCCCTCGTCGGCTTCCTACCCGCAAAGGACGAGCGCATGGTCGGGACCGTGGAGGCGATCCAGCGCGACCTCATGCGCGACGGCCTCGTCGAGCGCTACCGCGCCGACGCCGGGAACGTGGAGGTCGACGGGCTTCCTCCCGGCGAGGGCGTCTTCCTGCCCTGCTCGTTCTGGCTCGTCGCCGTGCTCGCGCGGCTCGGCCGCCTGGACGAGGCGCTCGAGCTGTACGAGCGGCTGCTCTCGCTCCGCAACGACCTCGGTCTCTTCGCCGAGGAGTACGACACCGAGCGCAAGCGGCTCGTGGGGAACTTTCCGCAGGCGTTCACGCATCTCACGCTCGTCGAGACCGCCTTCTCGCTCCGCAGCCGGCTAGGCGAGGACGCCTAGCGGTCTCCGATCGTCACCTCGACCGGCGCGTGATCGGAGAGAAGGCGGCCTGCGAGCTCTCGTTGCTCCGGCGGCCAGACGAGCGGCTCCGATGCCTCGCCGCCGCGCACGAGGACGTGGTCGATCCCCGGGGCGGGGTCGGAGTAGCCCTCGAGCTGCGGGCTCACGAGGTTGAGGTCGCCCGCGAGCACCACGATCTCGCCCGGTCGCGCGAGCCCCTCCGCGAACTCGCGCGCGCGGTCCACCTCCGTACGGGCCGCGAGGAGGTCCGTGCTCGCGTGGAGGTTCGCAACGACTGTCCGCTGCGCCACGCGGACGGCTTGGACGACCCGGCGCTCACGCCCGATGTCGCTGATCTGCCTGGACCCGAGGGGCTCGGGGGCGAGAGCCGCGCGCCACGAGGATCGTGTTCGCCTGGCCGACGAACGCCGAACGGAAGAAGCCGTGGTGCAGCCGCGTGAGGAAGCGCCCGAGCCGGCCAGGGACGCGCGGGGCCCTTGCGACGACGGAAAATGCCTGCATTCCGCTCCATTGCTCGAGGTGCGCGATGCCCCAGACGGGAACCTCCTGGAGGCACACGACGTCGGGGCGGTCGTGGCAGACGACGTCGAGCATCTGCTCGAGGAACGCGTGCCGACCCGGCGGGAACGTGTTCCCGTGGAAGACGTTCCAGGTGCGGACGACGAGCGCCAGGCCGGAATGGTACGGGCGACCTCAGCGGCGGCCGAAGGAGTGCGGCCTCGGGAGTGACTCCCACACCGAGTCGCTCTCGGCGGCTTCGCGCGCGAGCGGCCCGAGGGTCTCGATCTCGGACACGAGCACGTTGCGGTTCTCCCCCACTCGCTCGTAGCGCCCGCGCGCGAGGACGAGCGGCTCGGCACGCACGGCCGCCCGGTGGCGGTCGTAGACGGCGGAAGGGACGATCAGGTTCACCTGGCCGTGCTCGTCCTCGAGGAGCATGAAGACGACCCCCTTCGCCGTCGACGGGCGCTGGCGCGCGACCGTCATCCCCGCGAACGCCACCGTCCGCCCGTGCGGCTGCTCGTGCAGCTCGGCACTCGAGAGCGTCCCCGGAGGCAGATGCGGACGCAGGAGCTCGAGCGGGTGCACTCCCACGGACATGCCCGTGACGCGGTAGTCCGCGAGCATGCGCTCCCAGCGCGTCAAGTCGCGCAACTTGGGAGTCTCAGCTGTCGGGCCCAATGAAAGCCCGAGCTGCTTGGCCTTGCCCTCGGTGCCGGGCACCGTCTGGGGACGCAGCGCGAGGCCGAGCTCCCAGAGGAGGTCGCGCCGCCGCTTGCCGAAGACGTCGCAGGCGCCGCCTTTCACGAGCGCTTCCAGTCCGTCGCGTGAGAGCGCCGCACGGCGTGCGAGGTCGCCGACGTCCAGGAACGGCCCGTTCGCCTGGCGCTCGGTGACGAGCGCCTCCGCCTCGTCCTTCCCTACCGCCGAGATGTACGAGATGCCGATGCGGACCAGCGAGCCGGCCTCGATCGTGCACCTGGCCGCGCTCAGGTTGACGTCGGGCGGGAGCACCTCCACCCCACGCCGCTGCGCGTCCCTGACGAGCGTCGCCGGCGGGTAGAAGCCCATCGGCTGCTCGTTCAGGAGCGCGCACAGGAACTCGGCCGGATGGTGCCGCCGAAGCCACTGCGACTGGTACGCAAGGAGCCCGAACGCGGCCGCGTGCGCCTTCGGGAACCCGAAGCCCGAGAAGCCGACGAGCTTGTCGAAGACGGTGTCCGCGACCTCCGCGTCGACGCCCTTCGAGGCCGCGCCTTCGACGAACCGCCCGCGGTACGCCTCGAGCGCGTCCAAGCTCCGCTTGCGGCTCATCGCACGACGCAGGCCTTCTGCTTCACCGACGGTGAAGCCGGCAAGAGCGATCGCGACCTCGAGCACCTGATCCTGGAAGACGACGACGCCGAAGGTCGAGCGGAGCGGCTCGCGCAGGAGCTCGTGATCGACCGGCCAGACGTATTCCGGGTCCTCGCGGAGCTTCTGGCGCGCGTCGATGTACGGGTGCACGGCCTTCCCCTGGATCGGCCCCGGCCGCACGAGCGCCACCTGGACGGTGAGGTCGTCGAGGTTCGCGGGCTTCGTCCGCAGGAGGCTCTGCATCTGCGCGCGGCTCTCGATCTGGAACGCGCCCACGGTGTCCGCGCGCTGAATCTCTGCGAACACCTCCCTGTCGGCGAAATCGATGCGGGAGAGGTCGATGACGTCGCCGCGCGTGCGCGCGACGTGGTCGACGCAGTCCTCGACCGCCGAGAGCATCCCGAGCCCGAGCAGGTCGATCTTGAGGAAGCCCGCGTCGGAGCACGAGTCCTTGTCCCACTGGCAGAGCTGGCGCCCCGCCATCGCCGCGGGCTGCACGGGGACGAGCTCGACGAGCGGGCGCGTCGAGACGATCATCCCGCCCGGGTGCTGCGAGACGTGGCGCGGGAGCCCGGCGATCTCGCCCGTGAGCCACGCGAACGCGCGCCAGCGCTTCGAGTCGTGCTTGCCCGGCAGCTGCTCGACCTCCTCAGCGACGCGCTTCGCGTTCCAGCCGTCGGAGACTCGCGCGAGCCGCTCGAGCTCCGCGAACGGGAGACCGAGCGCCTTCCCCACGTCGCGGATCGCGCCGCGCGAGCGGTACGTCGCGAAGCTCGCGACGAGGGCGGCGTGCTCACGCCCGTAGCGCTCGGTGACGCGGACGATGAGCTTCTCGCGGATGTCGCGCGGGAAGTCGAGATCGATGTCCGGGACCGACGCGAGCTCGCGGTTGAGGAAGCGGCCGAGCGAGAGCTCGTTCGCGACCGGGTCGACGTGCGAGAGCCCGGTCAGGTAGCAGACGATCGAGCCGACCGAGCTCCCGCGGCCGCGCCCCGGCGGCAGGAAGCTCCGCGGCGTGCCCGTACCGCGCACCTCGCGCGCGCACTCTCGCGCCAGCTCGAGCACCTCGTGGTGGAGGAGGAAGAAGCCCGCCAAGCCGAGCTCGTCGATCAGGCTCAGTTCGTTTTCGAGGCGAACAGCCGCCTGGTCTCGTAGGGGCGAGGCTTGCCTCGCCCTCGCCGACCCGTACCGCTCGTCGATCGCGTTCCGGCAGATCTCCGCCAGCTGGAAGATCGCCGGCTGCTCGCGGTCCGAGAAATCGGGATAGCGGTAGCCGAGCTCTTCGGTGAGGTCGAACTCGAGCCGCTCTGCCAGCTCGGCACTGCGCGCGGCGGCGTCGCGGTCGCCAGGGGAGCGCGCAGAGAAGAGCTCGAGCATCTCGGCGGGCGAGCGTAGGTAGCTCTCGCGGTTCCCGCGCCGCTCGGGCTCGCAGCCCTCGAGCGACGTGCGGCAGCGGATCGCGACGAGGACATCCTGGAGGAGCGTGCGCCGCGGGTGGTGCGCGTGGACGTCTCCCGTCGCGACCGTCTCGACGCCGAGGTGCGCAGCGAGGTCACGCAGCGCGGCGTTCCGGCGCGCGTCGCCGCGCTCGAACGGGCGCTGGAGCTCGACGAAGAAGCGCTCGCGGCCGAACGCCGACGCGAGCCGCGCCGCGCCGTTCGGGTCGCGCACTGCGAGCCCGTTGCGCGCGCAGCCGGAGAGGCAGACGAGGCCCTCGGAGAGCTCGGCGACGCGCTCGAGCGAGACCGACGGCGGCAGCGGCTCCCGGTCCTCCCGTCCCGACCGACGTGTTCCCGCGTGCGCGTCGGTCAGCAGACGGCAGAGGTTCGCGTACCCCGCCCGCGACTCTACGAGCAGCGTCACGTGGGCGCCGGTGCTCCGTCCCGCTACGGGGCCGGCAAAGCCGGCACCTCCGCTCCGTGGCGGCTCCGTCGAGCCTACGCCGCTGAGCGTGACTTCCGCCCCCGTGATCGGCCGCACGCCGAAGAACTTCGACGCGTGCGCGAACTCGAGCGAGCCGTAGAGCCCGTCGTGGTCGGTCAGCGCGAGCGCCTCGTACCCGAGCTCCGCCGCGCGGGCGGCGAGCTCCTCCGGCTGCGACGCCCCGTCGAGGAACGAGTACGCGCTGTGGCAATGCAGCTCGACGTAGCCGGCCACGGCTAGTCTCGGTCTCCATGGAGCTGAAGGTGCGTGAGGGCGAGCGGGTCGCAGGCGAGGGTGCTCTCGGAGTCACGCTGCTCGCCGACCTCGAGCACTTCGGTGCGGTCGAAGTGCGCTCGGAGCCGGGCGGCGTCGCGCCGCCGCTCCACGTCCATGCGCAGCACGCGGAGTGCTTCTTCGTCATCGAGGGCGAGCTGACGTTCAGGCTCGAGGATCGCGAGCTCGTGGCGGGTGCGGGAACATGGGTGTTCGTCCCGCCGGACGTCGTGCACACGTTCTCCGTCACCGGCGACACGCGTGCCCGCTTCCTCGACATCCACACGCCGAGCTGCGGGTTCGGCGCGTTCGTCCGCGGCCTCCAGGCAGCTGAGAGCGGGGACGAATTGAAGGCGGTGCGGGCGGCGTTCGACCAGCATCCGGCCCCGGAGTACGCGACGGGCGATCCCGCTCTCGTCGTCGTCCGGCGTATCGGTGGAAGCGGCGTAGGCTCGACGGAGCCGCCCAAGAGCGCAGGTGTCGGCTTTGCCGGCGCCGTAGCGGAAACAGGAGAGGCGATCGGCAACCGAGCCGAGACCCGCCGCGCGACGTTGCTCGTCGACGCCGACGAGCTCACGGTGACGGAGTTCTTCTACGGTCCGGGCGAGCGCGGGGCGAAGCCGCACGTCCATCACCTGCACTCCGATGCGTTCTTCGTCCTCGAGGGAGAGCTCACGTTCTCCCTGGGCGAGCCCGTCCGCGGCCCGGCTGAGACACTCGTCGTCTTCCCGCCGAACGTCGTGCACGGCTTCGACAACGACGGCGCCGGGAGCGCGCTCTTCTACAACCTCCACATGCCCGCGACCGGCTTCGGCGAGTACCTGCGCGGGCGGAACCCGGACTTCGACCAGCACGACCCGCCGGCCGACGGCGGCGCCGATCCCTCGTCCGCGGTCCTGGTGCGACTGCCGGAGTAACGCGACATGACTTGGGAGGAGCTCGTCGCCAACGTCACCGAACGCCATCCCGTCCACGAGTCGAAGATGTTCGGGATGCCGTGCCTCAAGCGCGAGAGCGGCAAGGTCGTCGCAGGATTCTGGAAGGACGGCGGTGTCAATGTGAAGCTCGTCGACGAGGCGCAGCGCGAGGCCGCACTGAGTATCCCCGGCGCAGAGCCCTTCGACCCCGGCATGGGCCGGCCGATGCGGGAGTGGGTGCTCGTTCCCGCCTCGCAGTCTGACCAGTGGGAGCGCCTCGTCGAGCAGGCGATCAGCAGCGTAGGCTCGACGGAGCTGCCCAAGAGCGGAGGTGCCGGCGCCGAAGCGGAGAGCGGCTGAGTGGACGAGCCGATCGCGCTGGCTCCAGGCGAAGGCGAGATCGCCACCGAGAGCGAGACCAGGTCGAGCCGGATCAAGGCCGCCCGGGACGAGCTCCTGCTCACCGAGTCTCGGTACGCGCCTGACCAGCAGGTCGCGGTGCCGCACATCCACCGCGAGCACGCGGACGCGTTCTACGTCCTCGAGGGCGAGCTCCTGTTCCACGTCGCCGGCGAGACGCAATCCCTGCCCGCCGGAACGTTCGCGCTCGCGCCGCCGGGGCTCGTCCACGGGTTCGACGTCGGCGAGAAGAGTGTGCGCCATCTCAACCTGCACACGCCGGGGCGTGCGTTCGCGGCGTTCAGCCGCGCCCGCCGCGACGGAGTGCCGTTCGATGCCTCGGACGGGGACACGTTCGCTCCACCGGAGGACGGCGGCCTGCCGGCGACCGAGGCCGTCGTGTGGCCGGCGGGCGAGGGCGAGCTCGTCGGGACGAGCCTTGCCAAGGCTGCGCGTCCGGAGCTCTCGTTGCTCGAGTTCGAGATCAGGCCGGGAGGAGGCGTCGACCCGCACTTCCACAAGGGGCACAGCGACTCGTTCTACGTCCTCTCGGGCGAGCTCGAGTTCCATCTCGACGACGAGGTCGTGCGCGGCTCCGTAGGCGCGTACGTCCTCGCCCCGCCGGGCGTCGTCCACTTCTTCCGGAACGTCAGCGACGAGCCGGCGAAGGCCCTCAACTTCCACACCCCGGGCGGGTTCGTCGAGTACCGCCGCGAGCTGCTCGCGCTGCAGGAGCAGGGCATCGAGCCGGAGCGCGCGTTCTTCGAGCGTCACGACGTCTTCGACGTCGAGTGATCGAGCAGAACGCGTACTCCGCGACCTGGCACGCCGTCTTCGGCACCCGACCGGAGGAGGCGACCGCGCGCGAGGTCGCGTTCCTCGCCCGCGTCCTCCCGTCGGGCTCCGTGCTGGACGTCTGCTGCGGGACCGGCCGCCACCTCGCAGGGCTCGCCGCTCTCGGCCACACGGTCACCGGCGTCGAGCGCGAGCCCGCGGTCGCGCGGGCGGCGCGCGAGGCCGTCCCCGCGACGAGGTACGGCGACAATGCGCCGATGGCGGCCGTGTGCTGCAACGTCTGCCGGACGTGCACGACGACGAACCTGCTCGCGCTCGCCGTCGGAGCCGGTGCGGGAGCCGTGTACGGAGTCGCCCGCTTCGCCAAGCGGACCGCCGCACGCATCTGAGCTCTTTTCCGCGAGTCGTACGAAACAGGCGCAACGTCCGAGCCGGAGGCCGGCTCCGCCGGCCGGGAGGCATCGCGCCGCGGGCTCCCAGCCCGTAACGGAAGGAGGGGGCTGGTGGGGAAACCATGGGTTCCCCCACCCCACTAGGCCTTCTGGGTGAACCAGCACGCCTCCTCCCGGTCGCGGTAGACGCAGACGTTCTGGCCGCTCTCGAGGACGACCTCGAAGTAGCGGCGGTCGACCGGCTCCTCCGTCCACCAGCGGTCGACGACGCGCCACTCCTCGCGCACGACCGCGACTGCCTGCCGGTTCACGAGCCGCGGCGTCCCGTCGAAGCTCGTCTCGACGAGGGCGGGTCTGGGCGCATTGAGCCTGCCCGTGGTCGTAGGGGCGAGGCATGCCTCGCCCGTAGAGCGACCCATGGGTCGCTCTACACGTCCCGCGGTACGACCAGTGCTCGCGCTTCCGGTATCCGCGACCACGGCGCCACCTCCACCACGGCGCACACCGATCCTGTCCCCGTGCTCGCGCGCACCTGGCGCAGCCCCTCCTTGAGGCGATCGCCGTTCTCCTCGCCCGAAGGCTCGACGAGCGCGAGCTGCTGTCCCGTGTGCTCCGCGAGCTCGACGGCCTCGACGCGGAGCTCGACGATCGGCGCGGTGAGCTCTTGCAGCCTCGGCCCTAGCGCCGTGCGCAGTCGTCCGAGCTCCGCGGTCGCGTCGCGCAGCGTGACCGCGCGCCGCCACGAGCCGCCGTCGACGTGCCGGGCGGCTACCGCGAGCTTGCGGAATGGCCGCCCGGCCCGTTCTGGTCGCGCGAGCAGGCGCTCGAGGAGGGAGCCGAGCGCCCGCCGCAGGGTGAGCTCGTTCCCGACCGCCTCCGGGAAGACGAGCACTTCGACGAGCTCCGCCGGCGGCCTCCGCCCGCGCACCTTCGCCTTGCGGCCGCCCTGCGCGAGGCGCCAGGCCTGGCGCCCGTCCGCCCCCAGCCTCTCCGCCACGGCGCCTCCCGGAAGTCGTGCGAGCTCCCCGATCCGGCGCAGGCCGAGCCCCTCGAGCTCGGCATAGCGATCGGAAGAGAGCGGGAGCAGCGAGAGCGGCAGCGGCTCGAGGAACGAGGTCTCCTCCTTCTCTCCCACGATCAGGATCTGACCCGGCCGCGCGACGCTCGCCGCTGCGAGAGCGGTGAAGCGCCGGCTCGCCGCGCCGACACGCGGGTCCCACGCGGCGCCAATGGCTGCGAGCGCCCGCTCGAGCGCCGGCTGCACGCCGCCGTAGAGCCGCTCGACCCCGCGCGTCTCGAAGACGACCGCGCCGTGCTCGACCGGGTCGACCGCGAAGCCCGCGTCCTCGAGGCGGCGGAGGGCTCCCTCCCACTCGCGCTCGACCGCGGCCGGGTCCCGCTCGACGAGGGCGAGCGACGGGCACGTTGCGAGCGCCTCTCCCAGGCGCATCCCCGGCTTGACCCCGACCGCTGCCGCAGCCGCGGTCACCGGTCCCAAGAGAGGCTCGGCGTTCGGTGAAGGAGCCAGCGCCGCCGGCTCGAGCACGAGCCGCGGCTGCTGCCGAAGGGCCGCCTTGAGCTCGAACCCGGGAATGAGGAGACAGGCGATCACAGGAACATATGTTCTATACGAACACACGTTCTCCTGTCAAGTGATTATCGGTCGCCTCTCTGCTGCAAGGCGCTCGACGAGCGCGGCGGCGTGCTCGGGGCCGGGGAGCGCTGCGAGCTCGTCCCGCAGGCGCTCGGCAGCGGCGCGATAGCTCGGTTCCGACAGCACCGCCGACACCGCCTCGCGCACATCCTCCGGCGTCAGGGCGACGACGTCGAGGACGCGGCCGGCTCCGAGGGCGGCACAGCGCTGCGGCGTTCTGCGGCTGGTCCGCCCCCATCGGGAGGAGGACGAGCGGGAGGCCGTGCGCGAGTGCGCCGAGCACGCTGCCCGAGCCGCCGTGACACACGACCGCGCTCGCGTGCGCGAGGATCTCGGACTGCGGCACGTAGCGCTCGAGGCGGACGTTCGGCGGCGGCGACCCGAGCGCTGCCGGGTCGAGCTCGCTGCCCACCGTCGCGACGACCTGCACCGGCAGCTCACCGAGCCCCGCGAGCACGCGCTCGAAGAGGTCGCCCGACTCGAGGTTGAACTCGGTGCCGAGCGTGAAGTACACCGTCGGCGGATCCGTTGCGAGGACCGCGGGCGCCGCAACACCGGGCCGGAACGCGTGCAGCGTCGCGGGATCCGGGAACGCGGGATCGCGAAGGCTGGGCGGGACGGGCGACAGGACGAGGTAGCGAGCGAGCATCTCGAGCTCCGGATCGGGCGGCAGGCCTTGCTCGGCGCGCACGAGGTCGAGCGACTCCGCGAGATCGGCGTGGCGCACCAGCGAGCCGGTCGCAAGGACGACCACACTCGCGTGCGGAATGCCGAGCTGCTCCGCGACGATCAAGCTGCCGAAGTCGACCTCGTCGCAGACGAGAACGTCTGGTCGCCAGTCCTCGCACAGCTCACGAACCGCGGGTGCGTGCTCGCGGGCGAGCTGCAGGCCGAAACCGACTTGGAGGTCGCGTGCCTCCTTGTCGAGGTCAACCGGAAGCAGCGGCGTCCGTTCCGGCGCACGATCCCGGTCCGCAGCGGTCGCGAAGACGGCGAGTCCGAGCTCCTCCGCGGCCGGCAAGACCGAAGCCCGTCCCGCCACGGCGACTGTGTGCCCGGCGTCCCGGGCGGCAACCGCAATCGGGAGCAACGGCTGCAGGTGCCCAGGCCCGCCCATGAACGTGAAGAGCGCGCGCACGGTCGCCGACTCTAGTCTTGGCGACGTGAGCGCGATCCGCGTCCACCGCGTGACCCCGAAGCGCTGGCCAGACGTCGTCGACCTCTTCCAGCGTCCCGGCACCAAGGGCGGCCAGCCCGTGTCGAACGGCTGCTGGTGCCAGTACTGGCACGTCCGCGGCAAGGCGTATCACGCGGGCTTCGCCGGCACGAACCGGGCGCGGCTCGAGCAGGAGATCGTGAGCCGGAAGCTGCACGCGCTCCTCGCGTACGACGACGGCGTCGCCGTCGGCTGGTGCCGCCTCGGCCCACGCGAGTCGTTCGAGCGGCTCGCGCACACGCCGACGGCGCCGAAGATCGACGACGAGGCGGTGTGGTCCGTCGTCTGCTTCTACGTCCACTCGGCGGCGAAGCGGAAGGGCGTCGCGACCGCGCTCCTCGAGCACGCGATCGAGCACGCGGCGAGCAAGGGCGCGCGGATTCTCGAGGGATATGCGGTGCCGAGCGGGCACATGAACGTCGACGCGTACACCGGCTACCTCCCGATGTACCTGGCGGCGGGCTTCCAGCCGAAGCGCGAGGGCTCGCGCCGGACGGTCGTCCGGCGACAACTCGTCTGACGCAAACTCCGAGAAACTCTGCCGCGTCCCCTCCGACCGACTTTTGTGGTCGAATTCCGACATGGCGAACTGCCCGACAGTCGGTCGGAGGGAAATCGCGGTCGCGGCGGCAACGTTTCTCCTGGCGCTCGCCGCCTTCCTCGCGCTCACCCCGCGGGCGGGCGCGGACGGCACCGCCGGCCCGCAGGTTCGGGTCGTCGGAGCGGGGACGCTCACGCGTGCCACACCCGTGCTCGCGGCGCCGCGGGCGAACGCGCGGCGCGTCGGCGTGCTCCGGCAGTTCCGCCCGGACTACCGCCCGCAGTACGTGTTGGCGCTCTCCGTCGTCAAGACGAAGCGCGGGACGCCGCTCTGGTACCGGCTCAGCGTCCCGGGCCGGCCGAACGGCAAGACCGGCTGGGTCCCCGCCTCGGCCGTCGACCTCGGGCCGGTGAAGAAGCGCATCGTCATCGACGTCGGCGCGCGCCGGTTCCAGTTCTGGAGCGGCAACCGGCTCCTGCGCTCGGGACGCGTCGCCGTCGGCAGGCCCGGTTTGGAGACGCCGACGGGCCTCTTCTACGTCACGTGGAAGTTCGATCCCCGCATCGATCCCAACTGGTCCGCCCTCGGCAACTACGCGTTCGAGACGAGCGCGTACTCGCCGAATCTCAGCGACTGGCCCGGAGGCGGCATCGTCGGCCTCCACGGGACGCCGCAGCCGGAGCTCCTCGGGCAGGCGGTCTCGCACGGCTGCGTGCGGCTCCACAACCGCGACGTCGAGTACCTGAAGAACCGCGTCCCGCTCGGGACGCCGATCAAGATCGTCCCGTAGAGCTCGCTAGTCCGACCACCAGCCCTGGACCATCTCGACGTCGGCGTTGCCCTCGCTCGGCGCGCCGAACGCGAGGATCTCGATCCCGTCGGAGCCCGCTTCGACGGAGCGCATCGTGCCGGCGGGGATCCGCACCGCGTCCCACTGCCGTACGTCGACGATCTCGTCGTCGAGCTTGATCCGGCCGCTGCCGCTCGTGACGACGTACAGCTCCTCCTGCTTCGTGTGGTTGTGGCCGAAAGGCAGGCGCGCATTCGGCTGCAGCCGCTGGTAGCTGACCCCCGACACCTCGAGCCCGAGCTCCTCGCGCGCGAACCGCGCCTCGAGCACGTCCGACATCCCGAACTTGGGCGCCGAGTCCTCGACGTCCTTGAGGTTCTTGATCGTGTACTTGCCCATGTCGTCCCTTCTACCCGTCAGACGCGCTGGATGTGCGTGTCCCTGAACCCGGTCGGATACTTGAGCCCGTAGCCGAGCAGCCGGTCGGCGCCGATGTGCGCGAGCCAGATGAGCGCGAGCTGCATCGCCGTCCCGGACTCGGCGAGGATGCCCGCGACTCCGAGCGCGACCGGCCCGACGTAGGTGTGCGCGAGGTCGTACGCAGGCCGCCCCGATCCGGTTCCCCGCGAGATAGCCGAGCGCCGAGAGGTCGGGCGCGAGGATCAGGAGCAGCAGTGGGAGCCAGCCGAAGCCCTGGTCGAAGTAGAGGGCGACAGCGCCGACGGCGACCGCGAGCCCCTCGAGACGAAGCAGGCGTGCGGGAAGCTGGTCGATCATGCGGTCGCTCCTTTCCTCGTCGCTCGGAAGCACTCCGTGACGTACGCAAGCCTGACGCCCTCGGCTCCGGCGGTCTGGTCGTAGAGCTCACCCACCGCCGCGAGGATCGGCTTGCGGTCCTCCTGCGGGAGCTTCGCGCAGTAGCTCCGCGAGAGCACGAGGTCGAGCAGCGTCTCCCGGTCGAGCACCTGCTCGAAGTGGAACTCGGTCCTCTCGACGGTGTCGAAGAGCGCGCTCCGCCGGATCGGGCCCTCGACGTCGCTCTCGCCGATCGACTCGTTCCCGACTGATCTCGGAAAGCTCGGCGACCCAGGTGTCGCGGTCGTCGCGCGTGTTCCAGACGAGCGCGAGGCGGCCGCCCGGCCGCAGGATGCGCGCGATCTCGGGGAGCGCGACCGCGTGGTCGAACCAGTGGAAGGCCTGAGCGCAGGTCACGACGTCGGCGGAAGCGTCCTCGAGCGGCATCGACTCCGCGTTGCCGCTGACCGCCGCGACTCCGGGCACCGCGGACTCGAGCTGTGCGCGCATCTCCGCCAGGGGCTCGACCGCGGTGACGCGATGCCCGAGGGCGACGAGCGCGCGCGTGAGCTTCCCCGTCCCGGCGCCGAGATCGACGATGTCGCAAGGCTCGTCCCCGGCGAGCCAGCGGACCGCGTCCTCCGGGTAGCTCGGCCGGCCTCGCTCGTACGCGCCCGCGACCTCGGCGAACGCCGTGAACGGCCCGCGCGCCTTCGGGTCGCGGTTGACGATCATCGCGCGATCTCCGCGGCGCCGTTCCGCATCCCGACGAGGCGGGGGACGACGCCGAGCGCGCTCTCTCGGGCGCAGAAGGCGATGTCGTCCTCGAGCTCGGGCGCGTTCTCGAGCAGGTTGCGCCCGCTCTTCGACGCGCGGAAGGCCTCCTCCGCCCCGCTCCAGGTGCCGGCGAGGCGCGCGGCGGCCTCGGAGGCATCGGTGCGCTCCCAGCCGAGGCGCTCGACGATGCGGCCCGCGACATAGGCGTCGTCGAGCGCGAGGGTGCCCTGGACACCGGCGCAGACGACGAGCGCGTCCTCGCTCGCGGCGCGCGCCTCCTCGACGACCGCGTCGAGGTTCAGCAGCGAGGCGACGAGGACGCGCTCGCAGCGTGTCGCGGCCGTGACGATCGCACGGGTCCCGTTCGTCGTCGAGAGGATCAGCGTCGAGCCGGCCGGCTCCTCGTACTCGCGGGGTGAGTTTCCGAGGTCGAACCCCGGGATCCGGACCGCGCTCCGCTCGCCACCGAGAACCCCCTCGCCGAGCTCGCCGCGGAGAGCTCGCGCGTCCTCGACCTCCGCGGTGCAGAGCACGCGCTCGTAGCCGGCTTCGAGCGCTTGGCAAATAGTCGAGGTCGCCCGGATGACGTCGATGACGATGCCGGTGGGGGCCGTTCCGGACTCGTCCGGTGTGAACGCGACGTCGACCCGCACCCCGATACGCTAACCGCGGTGGACGAGCCCCTCCGCTGCTACCGGCACCCGGACCGGGAGACGTATGTGTCGTGCGCGGAGTGCGGGCGCGGCATCTGCCCCGACTGCATGACGTTCGGTCCCGTGGGCATCCGCTGCCCGGATCATGCGAGCACGGGCGGCCGGGCTCCGACTCCGGCGCCGCGACGGGCGACGCGGCGCGCGAGCTCGTCGCTGTCCTTGGCTGGGCCGTTCGTGACGTACACGCTCATTGCGATCAACGTCGGCGTGTACCTGCTCGAGCTCGTGCTCGGCGGCGAAATCAACGGGACCGGCAACCGGATCTTCGAGGAGGGCGTGCTCTTCGGGCCGTTCGTTGCCGACGGCGAGTGGTATCGGCTCTTGACCGCGGCGTTCCTGCACTACGGCGTGCTGCACCTGGGACTCAACATGCTCGTCCTCTTCCTCATCGGCCCGGCGCTGGAGGAGTACCTCGGCCACGGCCGCTACGCGCTCCTCTACCTCGTGTCCGGGCTCGCCGGCTCCGCCGGCGCGCTCGTGTGGACGCCGAACGCGGCGACCGTCGGCGCGTCCGGCGCGATCTGGGGGCTCATGGGCGCGGCCGTCCTGCTCGAGTGGCGGCGGATCTACGTGTTCGGGGGCCAGGCGATGGGGCTGGTCATCTTCAACCTCGTGATCACGTTCCTCATCCCGGGGGTCTCGAGGGGCGGCCACATCGGCGGGTTGATCGGAGGCGCGCTCGTGGCGTTGGCGTTCCTCTACTTGCGGCGTACGCCGACGCTTGCCGTGCTCGCGGTCGTCGGGCTCGGGGCCTTGAGCGTCGCGGTGGCGGTGGCTCAGGTCTGAGTCGGGCACGCGCTCGCGGTGCGTTTCGAAGTCGGCACGAAGTCGTCACCCACGCGTGAGCACATCCCGATAGCGTGTCCTCAGGGACACGGGAGTGCCCCCGGGGCAGGTTGGGGCTCTTCGGTGTTGACGCGTCCGAGCGTTCGCGCCGCATGGGGCGCGCGAAGCGAAGCGACTAACCGCCGACCGCGACCGCGGTGACGCCCGAATCGGCGAGGGCCGCCTGCGCCGCCGCGAGCCGCGCGAGCGGCACCCGGTACGGCGAGCACGACACGTAGTCGAGCCCGAGCCCGTGGCAGAACGCGACCGAGCGCGGCTCGCCGCCGTGCTCGCCGCAGATCCCGAGCTTGATCCCGGGCTTCGCGCCCCTTCCCCGCTCGACCGCGATCCGCATCAGGTCGCCGACGCCGTCCTCGTCGAGCACCTCGAACGGGTTCCGTTCGAGGATCCCGTGCTCGAGGTAGTACGTCAGGAACTTGCCCTCGGCGTCGTCGCGCGAGAACCCGAGCGCTGTCTGGGTCAGGTCGTTCGTCCCGAAGGAGAAGAAGTCCGCCTCCTGGGCGATCTCGTCGGCGCGAAGCGCGGCTCGAGGAAGCTCGATCATCGTCCCGCAGAGGTACGCGACGTCCGGCTCCTCGGCGGCGACGCGCTCGGTGAGCTCGCGGAGCCGCGCCAGCTCCTCGCGGAAGCCGACGAGGGGATGCATGATCTCGACCAGCGGCGCCTCCCCGGTCTTGTCGGAGACAGCCGTCGCCGCCTGCACGATCGCGCGCACCTGCATCTCGTAGATCTCCGGGAACTGGAGCCCGAGGCGGCACCCGCGCGTCCCCAGCATCGGGTTTGCCTCGTGCAGCTGCCTGATCCGCTCGCGCATCGCGTCCGAGGTCGCCTCCTCGAGCGGCGGCAGGAACTCGTGCAGCGGCGGATCGAGGAGCCGGATCGTGACCGGGAAGCCCGGCCATCGCCTCGAAGATCCCCTCGAAGTCGGCCTGCTGCATCGGCAGCAGCCGCTCGAGCGCCGAACGCCGCTCGTCCTCGTCCCGCGCCAGGATCATCTCGCGCACGATCGGCAGCCGCTCGTCGGTCATGAACATGTGCTCGGTGCGGCAGAGCCCGATGCCCTCGGCGCCGAACTCGCGCGCCTTCGCGGCGTCCTCGGGAGTGTCGGCGTTCGCGCGCACCCGCAGGCGGCGGAAGTCGTCGGCCCAGCCGAGGATCGTCCCGAAGTTCTCGTCGATCGCGGGCGGCACGAGCGGGACGGCGCCGACGATCACGCGGCCGTCCCCGCCGTCGATCGTGAGGAGATCGCCCTCGCGCAGCTCGTGACCGTTGATCGTGATCGTCCGCATGGCGTCGTCGATCGCGAGCCCCTCGCACCCGGCGACGCACGGCTTCCCCATCCCGCGCGCGACAACGGCCGCGTGCGAGGTCATCCCCCCGTGCGCGGTCAGCACTCCGCGCGCCTGGATGAGGCCGTGGATGTCGTCGGGCGTCGTCTCCCAGCGGACGAGGATCACGTCCTCGCCGGCCCGGCCGCGCTCCTCCGCGGTGTCTGCGTCGAGCACGATTGCGCCCGAGGCCGCGCCGGGCGACGCGTTGAGCCCGCGCGCGACGACCTCGACCTCGGCCGTCGGGTCGATCATCGGGTGCAGGAGCTGGTCGAGCTGGGCCGGGTCGATGCGGGCGACGGCCTCGTCGCGGGCGATGAGGGACTCCTCGACCATCTCCGCGGCCACGCGCAGCGCGGCGCGCGCCGTGCGTTTGCCGGTGCGCGTCTGGAGCAGGAAGAGTTTGCCCTCCTCGACGGTGAACTCGACGTCCTGCAGCTCGCGGTAGTGCGCCTCGAGCCGGTCGAGCGTCTCGACAAGCTCCTCGAACACCTCGGGCATGAGCCCCGCCATCCGCTCGATCGGCTCCGGCGTTCGGATCCCCGCGACGACGTCCTCGCCCTGCGCGTTCTGCAAGAACTCGCCGTACAGCCGGCGCTCGCCCGTCGACGGGTCGCGCGTGAAGCAGACACCAGTGCACGAGCTCTCGCCGCGGTTCCCGAACACCATCTGCACGACGTTGACCGCGGTCCCGAGATCGTCCGGGATCTCGTACGTCTGCCGGTAGACCTGCGCGCGAGGCGCGTTCCAGGAGTCGAAGACCGCGCGGTACGCGCGCTGCAGCTGCGCCGCGGGGTCCTGCGGGAACGGCGACCCGGTCTCGGACTCGTAGATCTCGGCGAACGTGGCGACGAGCTCGCGGAGGTCGTCGGCGGTGAGGTCGACGTCCTGCGGGACTCCGCGCTCGGCCTTCAGGTCCGTGAGCGCCTGCTCGAAGCGGTGCCCGTCGACGCCCGCGACCACCTCCCCGTACATCTGCACGAGGCGGCGGTAGGAGTCGAACGCGAAGCGCGCGTTGCCGGTCGACTTCGCGAGTCCCTCGACCGCGACGTCGTTCAGGCCGAGATTGAGGATCGTGTCCATCATCCCGGGCATCGAGACCGCGGCGCCGGAGCGCACGGACACGAGGAGCGGGTCGTGCGGGTCGCCGAAGCGCTTGCCGGCTCGCTCCTCGAGCGCCGCGATGTGCTCGTCGACCTCGCGGTCCAGACCGTCGGGGACCTCGCCGCCGCCGGCCATGTAGGCGCGGCACGCGTCGGTCGTGATGGTGAAGCCTGCCGGGACCGGGATCCCGAGCTGCGTCATCTCGACGAGCCCGATCCCCTTTCCGCCGAGAAGCTCGCGATCCCCTCCCGAGTCCTCGTCGAAGTCGTAGACGTAGCGCATTAGCAGCAAGAATCTACACTTGGCTCCTTTGAGAAGTCTCACAGGAGCTACTCCGGTGCCCGGACAGGTCCTAGCCATGGGCGGCGGGGGGTTCTTCGCCGATCCCGAGTCGCCCCTCGACGACTTCCTGCTTTCCCTCTCGCCCGCGGCCCGACCGCGCGTCTGCTTCCTCCCCACGCCCGTCGGCGACTCCGAGCGCGGGATCCTCACGTTCTACGAGGCGTTCTCGCGCCGCGACTGCGAGGTGAGCTGTCTGAAGCTCTTCGGGATGCCGGAGAAGCCGGCGGAGCAGCTCCGTGACCAGGACGTGATCTACGTTTCCGGCGGGAACACCGCGAACGCGCTGGCCGTGTGGCGCGTGCAGGGAGTCGACCGCGCGCTCGTCGAGGCTTGGGAGCGCGGCGCGGTCGTCGGCGGCGTGAGCGCGGGCGCCAACTGCTGGTTCGAGTCGTGCGTCACGGACTCGTTCGGCGCCGGTCTCGGGCCGCTCCACGACGGCCTCGGGATCCTCGCCGGGAGCTTCTGCCCGCACTACGACGGCGAGGAGCTCCGGCGGCCGGTGTACCGCGAGCTCGTAGCCAACGGGTTCCCTGCCGGGTACGCCGCCGACGACGACGCGGCCTTCCACTTCGTCGGCACCGAGCTGCGCGAGGTCGTCACGGCCCGGCCCGGCGCCCGCGGGTACCGCGTCGAGCGCGGCTCGGAAACGCCGATCCCAGCCCGCCTCCTTTGAGGAAGGTCGCCGTTGTCACCTCGGCGAGCGGGTGCGGCGGGACGACGGTGGGCCGCGAGCTGGCCGCGCGCCTGGAGGTCCCGTTCCACGAGCTCGACGCGCTCTTCTGGAAGCCGGGGTGGGTCGAGTCGACCGCCGAGGAGCTGCACGCAGCCGTCGTGGCGATCATCGCAACGGACGCGTGGGTGATCGACGGCTCGTACCAGAGCAAGATCGGGCAACTCGTGCTCGGGAACGCAGATGTCGTCGTCTGGCTCGACCTCCCGCTGCGCACCTGGCTCCCGCGCCTCGTCCGGCGGACGATCCGGCGGGCGCGGACGGGGGAGGAGCTATGGGACGGGAATCACGAGTCCCTCCGGAACGCGTTCCTTAGCCGTGACTCGCTGATCCTGTTCACGCTCCGGCACTTTCGAGGCCGCCGCAAGCGCTATCCCGAGCGCTTCGCCGCCTACGACGTCGCGCGCCTGCGCTCGCAACGCGAGATCGACTCCTTCCTCAAGAGCGCCGAGCGCGCGACCTGAGCTCTGCGACCCACGCGGCGGCGCGCAGGCCCAGCCAGATCGGGGTCAGCAGCACATAGAAGACGAGGTCGCCGAGGACGAGCAGGAACCACCAGAGCGCGAGCCTCGGCAACGGCACCCAACCCTTCTCCCGCAGGTCGCCCGTGCTCCCGGCGGGGCGGTGCCAGGGCCGTCGCAGGGGCGGCTCGCCGGGTGCTCCGTACGGCCTCGGCTCCTCGTCGGTCACGCCGTGGCCGTCTGCTTCCTCTTCTCGACGAGCCGGATGATGCGCATCGCGGTCTCCTCGACCGAGAGCTCGGAGACGTCGATGACCGGGCACCCCAGGCGGCGGTGCAGCGCGGAGGCCTCCTCGAGCTCGGCGTAGATGACCTCGAGCTCGGCGTAGCGTTTTCGTGACGCGCCCATGCTGCGGACGCGGGCGGTGCGTATGTCGAGGAGGCGCTCCGCGTCGATCGTGAGGCCGACGATCTTCGCCGGGTCGATCTCGAAAAGCTCGTGCGGAAGCTCGATCCCGCGCACGACGGGGACGTTCGCTGCCTTGTGGCCGAGGTAGCCGAGGTAGATGGAAAGCGGCGTCTTCGAGGTGCGCGAGACACCGACGAGGACGACGTCCGCCTCGTCGAGCCCCTTCCCGACGCCGTCGTCGTACTTCACCGCGAACTCGATCGCCTCGATCCGCTTGAAGTACTGCGCGTCGAGTGGCGCACGGGCGCCGGGCTGCATGCGCGCGGCGACGCCGGCGACGCGCGAGATCGAGTCGATCGGGTGGCCGAGCAGGTCGCAGTAGTGGACGCGCGCGCGGCGGCAGAGCTGGCGCATCGCGTCGCGGAGCTCGGGGGCGACGAGGGTGTAGACCATGACCGCGGGCCGGCCACGCGCCTGCTGCACCGCGATGTGCAGGTCCTCGACGTTCTCGACGCGCGCGTGGCGGATCTCGGTGAAGGGCTGGTCCGGGAACTGGGCCTCCAGGGCGAGGACGAGCCGTGCGGCGGTCTCGCCGGTCGAGTCGGAGACGATGTGCAGCTCGACAGGCTGCCGGTCGGAGGACTGCTCGCTCATCGTGCGGGGAGGCTACCCCGGAGCCGCTGTGGACACGTTCTTGCGCTCTTGTTGCCGTTTCACCGTCGGTAGCGGACATGACGAGGGACTGTCCCCGGCTTTCGCGCTGCGACGGGCGTGGACGCGGTCGAGTTCGGCGGAGGCTTCCGCAATTTGCGGACGTTCGACTGTCGGAGAGGGACGTATCCGCTCGCGCCCGGGCTAGAGGTCGAGCCACCACGTCTGTGCGACGCCGGCCGAGCTGAACCCGAGAGCCGAGTACAGGAGCTCGCCGTCCGGAGTCGCATTGAGCGTCGCCGCTGAGCAGCCCTGGGCTCCCGCGAGCTGGAGCGCGGCTTTCGTCAGCGCCCTACCGACGCCCCGCCGCCGCTCACCCTCCTCGACGCCCATGTCGTAGATCCCGGCGACGCCGAGCCGCCCCGTCGTGACGTTCACGACGGCGTGACCGACCGGCCGCCCGTCCCGCCACGCTCCGAGGTGCCACACCCGGCGCGGGTTCGCACTCGCGAGCCTGCTCCGGACGGCCGCAATACCCTCGCCGTCCCACGGCAGCGCCGTCGCCTTCCACGTCGCCGGAGCGAGGCCGACCTCCACGCCCTCGGGCGTCCCGCCGCCCGCCCGCGACGCGATCTCGATCGCCATCCAGTGCGCCTGCCAGCCCTCGCCGAATCCGGCCGCGAGCAGCTCGTTTCCCAACTCGTCCGGCTCCGTCGGCAGGAGCGACCAGCACGAGGCCTCCCGCGCAGCGCTGCGCCGGGCCGCGCTCAGAAACTGCGGAAGGAGCCCGACCAGCCGCTCGTACGAGAGCTGCGGGAACGCCAGCACCGCGCCTGCCGGCGACAGCGCCCAGCTTGCGCCGCGTTCGCGGTGCACGGCCCCGCCCGCGGCCTCCGCTGTCCGCAGCATCCACTCGGTCTGGTTGGCCGCCGCCGCACGGACGAGGTCGCCGTTCGACGCTCCTCGCGCCAGCATGCGCGGGATCGTAGTCACGCCTCGCGATAGCGTTGGCCCGTGGCCGACACCGTCACGATGGACAAGATCGTCTCGCTCGCGCGCCGCCGCGGGTTCGTCTTCCCCTCGTCCGAGATCTACGGCGGCCTCGGCTCGTCGTACGACTACGGCCACTACGGCGTGCTCCTGAAGGAGAACGTCAAGGCGCGCTGGTTCGAGGCGATGGTCCAGGAACGGGAGGACATCGTCGCGCTCGACTCGTCGCTCATCCTCCACCCGCGCGTGTGGGAGGCATCGGGCCACGTGACCGGCTTCGCCGACCCGCTCGTCGACTGCCGCACCTGCAAGCTGAGGTTCCGCGCCGACCACCTCGCGGACCCGGAGCACGAGGAGGTGCGCTGCGGTCGCAAGCCGAGCAAGCGCCCAGGCGAGACGCCGGACTGCGACCTCACCGAGCCGCGGCTGTTCAACCTCATGTTCAAGACGCGGATTGGCGCGGTCGAGGAGACCGGGATCGACGCCTACCTCCGCCCGGAGACGGCTCAGGGCATCTTCATCAACTTCAAGAACGTCGCCCAGATCGCCCGGCGCAAGCCCCCCTTCGGCATCGCGCAGTTCGGCAAGGCGTTCAGGAACGAGATCACGCCCGGCAACTTCATCTTCCGCACGCTCGAGTTCGAGCTCATGGAGATGGAGTACTTCGTGCCGCCGGCCGAAGCTGCCGAGTGGCACCGCTACTGGATCGACCAGCGCGTCGCCTGGCACCGCCGCTACGGCCTCCGCGAGAGTCATCTCCGGGTGCGCCCGCACGGCCCGGAGGAGCTCTCCCACTACTCCTCCGCGACAAGCGACATCGAGTACCTGTTCCCGATCGGCTGGTCGGAGCTGGAAGGCGTGGCGCACAGAGGCGACTTCGACCTCACGGCCCACACGGAGGCGTCGGGCACGAAGCTCGAGTGGGTGGACGGACAGGAGCGCTACACGCCGCACGTTGTCGAGCCTGCGGTCAGCGTCAACCGCTCGATGCTCGCGTTCATGGTCGACGCCTACGACGAGGAGGAGGTCGCCGGCCGCGAGCGCACCGTTCTGCGCCTCCACCCCGCTCTCGCACCGGTGAAGGTCGCCGTGCTCCCGCTCATCCCGCGGAACGAGGACATGACGGCGAAGGCCCGCGCCCTGTACGAGGAGCTGCGGCGCTCAGTCGTCGCCGAGTACGACGACTCGGGCCAGATCGGCCGCCGCTACCGCCGCCAGGACGAGATCGGCACCCCGTACGCGCTCACGATCGACGAGCAGACGCTCGAGGACGACACGGTCACGATCCGCGACCGCGACTCCCTCGCGCAGGAGCGAATCCCGATCTCCGGCGCCCGCGCGTTCATCCAGGACAAGCTCGCCGAGGACTGGAAGTCGCCGAAGCCGGACTGAGCTACCGGTTCCAGCGCTCGAGCGCGCGCTCGCCGGGCTCGGCGAAGCCGAACTTGCGGTAGAGGTCATGCGCGTCGCGCGTGTGCAGGAGCCACTTCGTGTGCGCGAACGGGCCTTCGTCGACCGAGAAGCGGACGAGCTCGACGCCCAGCCCGCGGCCGCGATGCCCGTCGAGCACGTACACGTCTGCGAGGTACGACTGCGTGTGGCCGTCCGAGAGCGTGCGCGTGAAGCCGACCTGCTCGCCGTCGCGGTACAGCCCGACGACGCGCGCGGCGCCGTCGATGAGCTCGTCCTGAACCGAGCGCGCGCGCCCCTTTGCCCAGTACGACTCCTGAGTCAGGTACCGGTGCACGGCCTCGCGGTCGATGCGTGCGGGGTCGTCGTCGAGCTCGTAGCCGTCGCCGAGGTCGCGCTTCACGCGGACAGGGTCTTCAGGCGGAAACCGCCGTGGAACTCGTACGACGCGACCACGACCGACAACGCGTCCCGCGCCCCGCGCTCACCCAGGCCGAGCCCGTGCGCGTCCGCGAGCGGGCTCCAGAGAAGAGCTCTCATCCCGAGCAGGCCCTCGGGCGAGAGCCCGACGGCCTCCGCAGGCGTGCAGCCGGCGCACACCGCGCCCCCGGCACGCGGCAGATAGCCGACGAGCTCGTCCGCGCCGCACTCGACGCAACTTTCGAGGTGCGGTACGTACCCCGAGAGCCAGAGCAGCTTGAGCTGGAACGCCAGGGCGAGCGGGTCGTGCGCCGCGCGCCCGCGGAGCCCGGCCGGCAGTGCGTCGACCGCCTCGAGGAAGCGCGTCAGCGCCTCGAACGCTCGCTCGTTCTTCTCCTCCTCGACGTACAGCCGGAGCATCGCCTCCGCGCCGACGAGCCCGACGGACAGCCGGTACGAGTCCTCGCGCGTCGGCCGGTGCGGGTCGACGAGCGAGGCGCCGGTGACCGTGTGCAGGTCGCTCGAGCCTTGATGGAGCAGGAGCTCGACGTGCGAGAAGGGCTCCAGCCGCGCGCCGAAGCGCGACTTCGTCTTGCGGACGCCCTTCGCGACCGCGCCGACGCGACCGCGTTCCGCCGTGTACAGGTGGAGGACGCGATCGGCCTCACCGAGCCGGAACGAGCGCAGCACGACCGCGTCGGTCTTGTAGCTGCGGGCCACGCGGCCAAGTCTAGGCCGGACAGGTGCTAGCTCTCGCCTCGCAGCCGCGGAACATCCGGCTCCCAGCCGTCGATCACGTCGCCGAGGCCGTGGGCACGCGCGAGCTCCTCGACGTCGCGGAAGAGCCGCTGCTGCTCGGCGAGGTCGCCGGTGGCGACGATCTTCTCGAGCCGCTGGAGGAGAGAACCCGTAGCCCATGCGTCGCCGTCGAGCGGCCGCTGCTCCAGCTCGAAGCGGAGGAGCTTGTTGAACGGGCGGACGCGACCGTTCAGCGCGAAGAGCGTGTCGAGGAGGCGCGGGATCGACTCCGCAGCATCGAGATGCGCCTCGATCCCGTGCCCGAGCCGGTGGCTCTTCGCCGAGCGGTGGTAGGAGTTGACGTAATCGTCGAGTGCCTCGGCGGCAAGCGCGCGGGCCGGCTCAGGCGCCAGCGCCCGTAGCGAATCGACGACCGCGCCGACGCGGCCGTCGGTATCGACGACGATCTGTGCGTGGACGTAGCTCGGCCGGTCCCACGCGGACGGCGACCCGAGCTCGCCCACGGCTGCGAGCGCGTCGAGCGTGAGGACGACGACCTCCACGGCCGAGCCGTGCGGCGTTCCGAGTCGCGCCCGGTAGTCGTCTCGAGCCTCGTCGCGAACGACGAGGCGGACGTCCCAGTCGGACGCGTCCGTGACGCAGAACCTATTCCCGCGCGA
Organism: uncultured Actinomycetes bacterium; assembly: GCA_963765175.1. GTDB lineage: Bacteria > Actinomycetota > Thermoleophilia > Gaiellales > Gaiellaceae > GMQP-bins7. The sequence goes on along the minus strand of CAVXUY010000009.1, from coordinate 538,387 downwards.
TCCGGTCAGGACGAGGCCGACGACGTTGTCGTCGTCCCGTGCGACCTCGACGAGATCGGCGTACCGGCGTTCCGCTTCCACCGAGCGACGATAACCGCGCAGGCTCGTCGAGGTTGCGCTCGCACTCCGACGCTCCCGTCCCCACGCGAAGCGTCGTGGAAAGTCGGCGCGAAATTGTCGCCCACACGTCAGCTGATCCCCGATAGCGTGTCTTTAGGGACACGGGAGTGCCCCTGGGGCGCGTGGAGGCTTGGTTGTGCGGCGCGGCGCGGGCCCGGCCTGGTCGAAGTGCTTGCTAGCCCGCCTCGCCCTCGTCGTACTCGCGCGCGCGGTCCTCCGCGTCGCAGTCCGGACAGACGAGCAGCCCCTCGCCGACCTCGCCCTCGAGCGCCAGCTCGCCGTGGCGCCAGCTTGCGAGCTCGGCCGCGTCGAGCGAGATCTCGCGTCCGCACCGGGAGCACTCCGCAACAGCCATGAGCGTCGTCATCAGCTCGTAGCGTACGCCACTAGTCCCGCGCTTGGCAATAGGGGCAGTACCACGTCCCCCGGCCGGCGACCCGTGTCTTCGCGATCGGCGTCCGGCACCGCGGACACGGCTCGCCCTCGCGGCCGTAGACGCGAAACTCCTCCTGCATGCCTCCCGTCGAGCCGTCGGGAGTCACATACGTGCTGAGCGTCGAGCCCTGGCGCTGGATGCCCGTCGAAAGCGCCGCGCGGATCGCGCGCACGAGCCGCCGCACCTCGTCCGGCTCGACCTCGTTCGCCGCACGGAGCGGGCTCAGCCGCGCGCGCCAGAGCGCCTCGTCCGCGTAGATGTTCCCGAGGCCGGCGACGACGCGCTGGTCGAGGAGCACGGCCTTGAGGGGCGCCCGCCGGCGGGCGAGCTGCGACGCGAGCCAGCGCGACGTGAAGCGCGGCCCGAGCGGCTCCGGCCCGTTCTTCGTCGCCAGGTACGGCTCGAGCTCTGCGCTTTCGAGGACGAGCCACGTGCCGAACCGGCGGACATCCCGATAGGCGAGTCGCGTCCCGTCGTCGAGCTCGATCACGGCCCGCTCGTGGCTCGTCGGCGCAAAGCGGAAACTGCCGGTCATGCGCAGGTGGACGAGGAGCGCGCGGCCGCTCTCGAGGCGGAGCAGCAGGTACTTCCCGCGCCGCTCGACGGCCTCGACGCGGTCTCCCTCGAGCTCCTCCACGATCTCGAAGAGGTCGAACGGCCGCGTCAGGCGCGGGTCGAGGATCTCGACGCTCGCGAGCGTTCTTCCCTCGAGTCGCGGCGCGAGCTGCGCGCGGATCGTCTCCACCTCCGGGAGCTCGGGCACGGGAGCAACGTACACACGCCGTGTAGGGGCGAGGCTTGCCTCGCCCTCCGGGCGCCACCGGCAATCGAGGGCGAGGCGAGCCTCGCCCCTACGTGATGACGTCGAGGTGGATCCCGTGCGGCGTCCGCGGCGGCTCGTCGGTGATCTCGTAGGCCCCGAGCACCCGCCCGGTGACGCGAGCTGCCGACTCCTCGTCGCGGGCGTGGATGTCTGCGAGTACCTGCCCCTCTTCCACCGTCTGGCCCCGCTTCGCGCTGCAGACGACGCCGACGGCGTGGTCGATCTCGTCGTCCTTCGTCCGCCGGCCTCCGCCGAGCTCGAGCGCCGCGATGCCGATCGGGAGCGCGGCGAGCCGGGTCACGATTCCCGCCCGCGGCGCGAGCACCTCCCGCACGACCGGTGCCCGCGGGAGCGCATCGAGATCCGGGTCGCCGCCCTGCGCCCGGACCCACCGGTCGTACATGTCGCGCGCGGAGCCGTCAGTCGTCGCCTGCTCGGCGCGCAGGCGCCCTTCCTCGAGGTCGATACCGAGGTCGGAGAGCTCGAGCAGACGTGCCGAGGCGTCGAGCACGAGCTCGGTGACGTCGGGCGGCCCCTCCGCCGAGATGGTGTCGACGGCCTCCCGGATCTCCAGCGCGTGGCCGACTGCCGCGCCGAGCGGCTGATCCATGTCGGTCAGGAGACACACGACCTCACGCCCCTCGCGCCGGCCGAGGTCGACCATCTGCTCGGCGAGGATGCGTGCGTCCTCGAGCGTCTTCATGAACGCCCCGTCGCCGACCTTGACGTCGATCACGATCGCGTCGGCGCCGCCGGCGAGCTTCTTGGACATGATCGAGGACGCGATCAGCGGGACGATGTCGACCGTCGCGGTCACGTCCCGCAGGGCATAGAGCTTCTTGTCGGCCGGGACGAGGTCGCCCGTCTGGCCGATGATCGCAAGCCCGATATCGCGCACCTGAGCGATGAACTCGTCGATCGAGAGCTCGACGCGGAAGCCCGGGATCGCCTCGAGCTTGTCGAGCGTCCCGCCCGTATGACCGAGTCCCCGGCCGGACATCTTCCCGAACGGGACGCCGCAGGCCGCGACGATGGGCCCGACCGCGATCGACGTCTTGTCCCCCACGCCGCCGGTCGAGTGCTTGTCGACCACGCGCCGCCCGATCGCCGCGCCGAGCTCGAGCGTCTCGCCCGAGCGGACCATCGCGTCCGTCAGGGCGTGCGTCTCGCGCCCGGTGAGCCCGCGGAAGTACACGGCCATGCACCACGCGGACATCTGATAGTCGGGGATGTCGCCGCGAGTGAAGCCGAGGACGAGCTCGGTGATCTCCTCGGCGGTGAGCTCGCCGCCGTTTCGCTTCCGCTCGATGAGCTCGGGGACCCGAATCGCCACGGCGCCGATCATGCCCTATGGCCACGCATCGGTCACGCTCCAGCGCAGCCGGGGGTCTGCTCCTCGGCGATCGCTGCTCGGTGGCGAAGGCCCATGCCCACCCACCGGCCCATCCCGAACCGCTCGTAGAACGCGACGAGGTCCTCGTCGCAGCCGAGGTCGACCATGTAGACGTCCTCGAGCATCGCCAGCATCCTGCGGATGAGCTCCGTCCCGATGCCCCGCCCCTGGAAGGGCGGAAGAACTTCGAGGAGCGGGATGAACGCCGTGAGGACACCGTCCCCGACCGCCGTCACGAACCCCACGACGCGTCCACTCTCGTCGTCCCGGGCAAGCACCACGAGATCGCTCCCGCGGAGAACCTCGAGGTGGCGCCGCGGAGACGGCTTCGTCGGCCAACCCACGAAGAACCCCTCGAGGTCCTCCGCACGAACTCCGTCGATCGTGGTCTCGTAGACGATCACAGCCGCACCGTGACGTCCGCAACGAAGATGGTCGCCCTCGTCGTCGCGCGCAGCGGCTGAGTCAGCTCCGGAACGCGCTCCGCGGCGTGCTTGCCCGTGACGAGCGATCGCAGGTAGGTGCGAATCGCCTCCGCGTCGGGGAACACGACCGTGCCGTCGACATCGATCCGCTCGACGCGGGCGAAGTGGCGGCGAAGCGCCTCCTCCCCGTTCTCTCGGGAGAACGTCATCTGGCCGGCCATGCTGAACCCGGCGTGCGAGCGCGCCTCGTCGAGGTGGAGCTCGCTGTTCGTCACCGCGACGAGTCGTCCACCGGGCCGCAGCACGCGTGCGATCTCCTCGAGGCCGCGGTCGAGGTCGGGAACGTGGAACAGGACCCACGCCGCGACGACGAGATCGAACGCTGCGTCGGCGAAGGGCAGGTCCTGCACGTCGCCGACCCGGGCGGCGACGCCGCGCGCCTGCGCGAGCTCGACCATGCGCGCGGAGACGTCGACGGCAACGACCTCGGCGCCGAGCTCCTGCTGCATCTGCTCGCTCACCTCGCCCGGGCCCGGCCCGACCTCGAGGACGCGCCGTGGCACCGCTTCGACGATCGCTTCCCAGAGCGTGTCACGGGGATCGGGGCCCTCGCGATTCTCGTACACCGCGCGGCGCGCCAGCAGGCCGCTTTCGCTGGCGTACTCCTCCTCGACGAGGGCCGGATCGTCGAGTCTCAAAGCTCGATCGGGCGGCCGGGGAGCCTGCGGCCGGGCGTCTTCCCCCCGAGCCACGCGTTCACCGTCCCGCCGACGTCCGCGAACTCGCCCTCCTCGTGCACGCGGCCGGCGGCGTTGCGCCCTGCCGCATAGGCGAGCAGGAGAGCGTGCTCGCGCGAATGGTCGGTCGAGGGCGTCGTCGGGTCGCAGCCGTGGTCCGACGTGATGATCAGCAGGTCCCCCGGACGCAGCGCCTCGAGGATGTCCGGCAGCCGACGGTCGAAGTCCTGCAGGCAGCGGTGGAAGTTCACCGGGTCGTTGCGATGCCCCCAGAGCATGTCCGTCTCGACGAGGTTCACGAACACGAAGCCCTCGTCGACCGTCTGCACGAGCTCGATCGTCTTCGAGATTCCCTCGACGTTGGACTTCGTCGGGTTCGACTCGTCGATGTCCTGCCCGGCGAAGATGTCTCCGATCTTCCCGACGCCGTAGACCGTGTTCCCAGCCTCCCGGATCGTGGTCAGGTAGTTCGGCGTCGGAGGCAGGAGCGAGAAATCGTGGCGGTCGGGTGTGCGCTCGTAGTGACCGGGCTCGCCGATGAACGGCCGCGCGATCACGCGTCCCACCGCGTGCCGGCCGGTGAGAATCTCGCGCGCGACCCGTGACCCCTCGTACAGCTCCTCGAGCGGGATCGTGTCCGTGTGCGCGGCGAGCTGGAACACCGAGTCGCCGGACGTGTAGACGATCCACTTGCCCGTCTTCTGGTGCTGCTCACCCAGCTCCTGGATGATCTCCGTCCCCGACGCAGGCTCGTTCCCGAGGACGCCGCGGCCGGTCTGGTTCATGAACGGGTCGATGACCTCGTCCGGAAAGCCGTGTGGGTAGAGCGGGAACGGGCTCGGCGTGACGATGCCCATGTGCTCCCAGTGCCCGGTGGTCGTGTCCTTCCCCTTGGAGCGCTCGAGGAGCCGGCCTGCGACGGCGGGCGCCCCGGGCTGTGGCGGGCACCCTTCGAGGGGCATGATGTTGCCGAGCCCGAGCGCCTCGAGGTTTGGCAGGTCGAGGCCGCCGACGGCGCGAGCGACGTTGCCGAGAGTGTTGGAGCCTACGTCCCCGTACTCCTCAGCGTCCGGCAACTCCCCTGCGCCGACGGCATCGAGCACGATCACGCACGCCCGAGGCACGTCGCTATTCTATGGCCGCTTGGACCACGTACTCGGACTGATCGCGCTCGCGGGTTACATCGTCGGCATCGTCGGGCTCGCCGCGGGGATCACGTACGTCGTGATCAAGATCTTCCCGACCGAGCGGACGCCGAAGAAGGACGGCGACGACAAGGCGGCCGAGCCGGAGAAGAAGCAGCGCGCGTCGTCCGGGGAATCGGGCCAAGGCAGCCTCTTCCGCCGCTCGAAGCGCGAGAAGCGCGGCTAGGAGCCTCAGGCGACGGCGGCGGCGAGCGCGTCGTCGAGCGGCGTGTACTCCATCCCGTGCGCGTCCGCGACGGCCTCGTACGTGACGTGCCCACCGAGCACGTTGACCCCGCGCCGAAGCTCCGGGTTCGCGGTGATCGCGGCGACCGGGCCGAGGTCGGCGAGCTGCTCGACGTACGACAGCGTCACGTTCGTGAGGGCGCGCGTCGAGGTGATCGGCACGGCGCCCGGCATGTTCGCGACGCAGTAGTGGATGACCCCGTCGACGACGTACACGGGATCGTCGTGGGTGGTCGGCTTCGACGTTTCGGCGCAGCCGCCCTGGTCGATCGCGACGTCCACGAACACCGAGCTCGCCTGCATCGTGCCGAGCATGTCGCGCGTGATCAGCTTCGGCGCGAGCGCGCCCGGGATGAGGACGGCGCCGATAGTCAGGTCGGCGTCCTGGATCGACTCCTCGATCTGGAGGCTCGAGGACATGAGGAGCTGGACGCGCCCGCTCAGGATCTGCTCGAGGTAGCGCATGCGCTCGACGGAGCGCTCGAGCACCGTCACGTGAGCGCCCATCCCGAGCGCGATCACGGCCGCGTTGTAGCCGACCATGCCGCCTCCGATGACGAGCACCCGCGCCGGCGCGACGCCCGCCACGCCTCCGAGGAGGATCCCGCGGCCGCCCTTCGGCTTCTCCAGGTGGTCGGCGCCCGCCTGCGGGGCGAGCCGCCCGGCGATCTCGCTCATGGGCGCCAGCAGTGGGAGCGCGCCGCGGTCGGTCTCGACCGTCTCGTACGCGATCGCCGTCGCACCGGACTCGACGAGCGCGCGCGTCAGCGGCTCGTCGGCGGCGATGTGGAGGTAGGTGAAGAGCGTGAGGCCTGGGCGGAGGCGTGAATACTCCTGAGCGATCGGCTCCTTGACCTTCAGCAGGAGCTCGGCCCGCTCCCACACCTCGTCGACCGACGCCGTCGCGGCGCCGGCCCGTTCGTACGTCTCGTCGGGGAACGCGCTGCCGAGCCCGGCGCCGGTCTCGACGAGCACCTCGTGGCCGCGCTGGACGAGCTCGCGCGCCCCGGCGGGCGTCAGCGCAATGCGGTACTCCTGCGGCTTGATCTCCCTGGCAACGCCGATCCGCATCGCGCGCGGGACTGTACCGCTCAGGCGGCCGGGTTGCCCGTGATCGCGCCCGCGTACACGGTGGCCGCATCGAAGACGTCCCGGACGTGGATCGAGTCTTCGCCGAGGACCCCGTCGGTCGCGATCTCCGCCGTCGACGGGCCGCACATCACCGTCGGGACTCCCAGCGAGCACGGGTAGCCGGCGTCGAACGTGTACGGCGGGACGAACGTCTCGAGCTCGCGCCCGAGGGCGAGCCTCGCGCCCGCCTGGAGCGCGCGGACGACGACGGCGTCCTCGTCCACGAGCGCCGGCAGCATCGTCGCGCCGGGGCGGACGGAGACGGGAAGGCCCGAGAGCGCGTCCGCGATCTCGGCCACGACCGCCGCCTCGTCGTCTCCCGGAAGCGTCCTGCGGTCGAGGACGAGCGTGCACGACGCGGGGATCGTGTGCGGGGCGATGGGGCCGCAGGTCAGCTTGTAGGGGACGAGCGCCCGCGAGCCGAGACGCGGATGCTCGTCCGAGGAGAGATCGAGCCCGGCGAGCAGTGCCTGCACCTCGCCCACGAGCTCGATCGGGTTCTCGCCCGTCTCCGGCGAGCTCGAGTGCGTCGCACGGCCGTGGATCTCCACCACGACGTCGACCCGGCCGCGGTTCCCGAGCGAGATGCGGTTCTGCGTCCCGACGATCAGCACTGCCCCGGCCGGGAGGTGCTCGAAGGCCGCGAAGAGCGCCCGCGCGCTCGTGTGGCTCGATCCGCCCTCGGAGCTGACGGCGAGCGTGACATGCCCGGCGAGATCCACTCCCTGCTCGCGCAGGTGGCGCACCGCGGCGCACAGCCCGGCGAGGGCCGCCTTGCCCTGCGCAGCGCCGAGTCCGATCCAACGCTCGTCTTCCCCGGCGCCCGCACGACGCGCCCGCAGCGGGTCCTCCATCTCGTTCCCGTGGTGCAGAGCCGGGTACGTGACGAAGAGGAGCTCGCTGCCGCGATCGGGCCCGAAGCGCGCAACGACGTTGTTGAGCTCGTCGACGGCGACCTCGGCGCCGAGCTCCTGGAAGAGCGGCGTAGCGACCTCGTGCGCGAACGACGCGAGACGGGGGTCGTCGGGAGCGATCCGGTTCTCGCCGACGCGCGCATGCGTGTCCGCCGCGACGAGCGTCGCGAAGCACTGCCACATCCAGTCGCGGTCGATCTCGTCCGGATTCATGCCGCCACGCGGAAGCGCGGGATGATCGCCGTCGAGAACGCCTCCAGGACCTCGGTCGGCAGCGTGTACGACGAGACGTGGCGGACGTAGAAGCTCGTCGCGCCGGCGCCCGCCGCCTCCTCGAGCCGGCTCACGCAGTACTCCGCCGACCCGACCAGGCAGTACGCGTCCGCGAAACGCAGCGCCTGCTCGTCGCTCACCCACTCCTCGCAGGCGGTCGCTGCCACCTCCCAGTCCTTCGCGTGGGAGACGTCCGGGTAGATGCCGCCGACGATCTCCGGCGGGTCGATCTCGATCCCGACCTCGCGGAGCACGGCCTGTCCGCCGGTCTGCGCCATCGCGACGACATAGGGGCGCACGATGTGCGCGGCCTCGCCGGGATCGTCAGTGACGTGGCAGATCACGCCGGCGCAGATGTCGACCTCGTCCAGCGGGCGGCTCGCGCGCTCGGCCCCCTCGGTCACGCGCGTGACGACGGCCCGGAGCGGCTCGGGCCGGATCCCGGCGAGCGTGATGACGCCGTCGCACAGCTCTCCGGCAAGGGCGAGCGCTCTGGGCGCGTTCGCAGCCATGTACACGGGAATCTCCGCAGGCGGCGTCTCGAGCCGCATCGGCCGTCCGTCGAAGTCCGCCGCCTCGCCGCGGAGCAGGGTTCGGACGACGCCGATCTGCTCCCGCATTCGCGCAAGCCGCGTCGGCGCGAGCCGTAGTGTCTTGACTGCGCTATCTCCGGTGCCGAGCCCGAGGATCACGCGGCCGGGGGCGAGCTCGTCGAGGGTCGCCGCCGCCGCGGCGGTCACCGATGGATGCCGCGTCTCCAGGTTCGTGACGCACGTGCCGAGCCGGATCGTCGACGTCTCACGTGCGGCCAGCGCGAGCGACGCCCACACGTCGCGCCACAGGAACTGCGAGTCGGGAAGCCAGGCGATGTCGAAGCCGGCATGCTCGGCTCGCCGGACGAACTCCGCGACCTCCGACGCGGGTCGGCAGGGCGGGATGCGCAGGCCGAACGTCGGACGAGCCATCGAACGCCGACTCTAGATGGTTGATGTCATGAGATCGCCTGCCCCGGGGGGCACGGGCTGACCGCCCAACACGTCAGATCGCGCATCCGGGCACGCGGGATCGTGGCATCAGCCATCTAGTCCCGCGATCAGGCGCTCGATCAGCTCTCGCGCCTGGGGATCCAGCCGCGGCAAGTCGCCGGCGCGGGCGTTCTCGGGAGCGCGCTCCGGCCGTGAGGTCGCCGGGATCACGACGTCGACGCGCGGATCGGCGAGCACCCAGGCAAGAAGCGCTTGCGCCCACGTCTCGATCGCGAGCTCGCGCAGCGGCTCGAGCGCTTCCGGCGCCGGCGAACGGCGAAGGAGCGGCGCTCCGGTGCCACCGAACGGCTCCATCACGACGACCGCGATCCCGCGCTCCTCGGCGAGCGGGAGGATGCGCCGCTCGGCCTCGCGCTCGTACGGGTTCAGAGGGACCTGGACGGCGTCGAAGAGGCCCGACGCGAGCGCACGCTCGAGCTCGCCGAACGCGTCCGAGGAGTAGTGGGTCACACCGAGGCGGTCGATCCTGCCCTCCGCCCGCTCCGCTTCGAGCCACGACACATGCTCTTCCCAGGACACGAGGTTGTGCACCTGCTCGAGCTCGACACGGCCGAAGAACCGCCGCTGCGCCTCGTACTGACGGCGTCCCTCCTCGACGCTCGGCGCCCAGATCTTCGTCGCGACCGTCGCCGTCTCGCGTCGTACGCTGAGCGCCTCGCCCAGTGAAGCCTCCGCGCCGCCGTACATCGGCGAGGAGTCGAACACGCGAACTCCCGCGTCGAGCGCTGCGCCGACGACGTCCCGCGCGAGCGCACGGTCGCCGCCGAACGTCGACCACGTCCCGAGCCCGACGACGGGCCCGAGGCGGCGCTCCTCCACGCGCGCGACTGTACCGCGTCAGACTTCCGACAAGCCGGCGAGAGGAGGAGGCGTGATCAGCACATGTGGCGTGTGGACCGTGAAGAGCGGACGCGAGGCCGACTTCGCGCGTCGTTGGGAGGAGAGCGCGGGCGCGCTCAAGCTCGAGTTCCCGGGCGTGACGTTCCAGCTCCTGCGCGACCGCGCGAACGCACAGCGCTACGTGAGCCTCGGATCGGGGTGGCGCAACGTCGAGGAGATCGACCAGGCGCGGAGCCTGCCGTCGTTCCAGGACGCGATGGCGTCGATCTGGCGGCTGCTCGAGTCGGGCGAGATGTCGACGCTGGAGCTCGCGGTCGAGATCAGCTAGGTGGTGGCGTCCGGGCTGCTTCGACCAGGGCGAGCGTGACGTCCACCATCGCGTCGAGGTCGGCCGCGGCGATGCGCTCGTCGGGCGTATGGATGTCGGTCATCCCGTTCGCGAGGTTGACGCACGTGAGGCCGCGGGCGTTGAAGACGTTCGCGTCCGCGCCGCCGCCCGAGAGGGCGTAGCTCGGCCGGAAGCCGGACTCGCGTAGCGCCCTTGCGGCGAGGACGACCGCGGGATCGCTCTCGCGAAACCGATAGCCGGGGAAGCTCGGGCGCACCTCGCTCTCGACCTCGCACTCGCCGAGGCTCGCGGCGAAAGCTGCGCTCTCGAGCATCTCGCGCACGAGCTCGTTGGCCTTCCGCTCGTCGTGCGAGCGCACCTCGGCGGTGAACGAGCAGCGCTCCGGGACGACGTTGCGCGCCGTGCCGCCGGCGATCTCCCCCACGTTCGCGCTCGTCTCGTGGTCGATGCGCCCGAGGCGGAAGTCGGCGATCGCGCGAGCCGCGGCCGCGATCGCCGAGCGCCCGTCCTCCGGGGCCATGCCCGCGTGCGCGGCTCGCCCGTGGAAGCGGAAGTCGAGCAGACGCCCGTGCGGGGCGCCGAGGACGATCTCGCCGATCGCCGCGCCCTGGTCGTAGACGTAGCCGGTCTGCGCGTGGAGTCGCGTGTGGTCGAATGCCTCCGCGCCGCGCAGCGAGACCTCCTCCTGCGGCGTGAAGACGAGCTCGATGCCCGCGTGCGGGCGGCCCTCGCGCACGATCCGCCGCACCGCCTCGAGCACGACCACGACCGCAGCCTTGTTGTCGGAGCCGAGGATCGTCGCGGCGGCATTGCGGACGATGCCGTCCTCGCCGACGACGGGCTCGATCGGCCCCTCAGGAGGAACGGTGTCGGTGTGCGCGCAGAGGAAGATCGGGAGGCCATCCGCTGTCGCGGGCAGCCGGCAGTAGAGGTTCCCCGTGTCGCCGTCGAGCCGCGCGGCGGCGTCGTCCTCGTCCCACTCGAGGCCGAGCTCGGTGAGGTAGGCGCCGACGCGGTCTGCGACCGCGCGCTCGTTCCCCGAGCGGCTCGGGATCGCGCAGAGCTCGAGGAAGAAGTGGAGCATCGGCGACGTGAGCCGCGGCTGCTCCATTTGCTGGATCCCTTCTTCCACCTGATGCATCCTACGAGCAGTGACGGGACAGTCCGTGTGACAGGTGGTGTCGTCCAGGGCGTGCATCGGCGTCTCGGGCTTGCGAAAGCGGCTGCGGGCGCTGTCGTCGTGCTCGCCTGCGTCGTCCTCGCCATCGGGGACGTCGGGTCCTCCCAGCCGGCCACTCCCGTGCTCGTCGTCCAGGAAGGCGGCCGGCTCTATGCGATCGCAGTCGACGGGTCGCGTCGCGTTCGGCTCGCGCGTCTGCCGGGATACGAGCCAGCGGTCTCTCCCGACGGATCCACGATCGCCTTCACCAGTCGGCTCGGGGTCTCGACGATGCGGCACGACGGCTCGCAGCGGAGGCTCGTGGTCCGGAGCGGCGACAGCAGTCCGGCGTGGTCGCCCGACGGGAAGACGCTCTACGTCGTCGGCTACAAGATGAATCGCTTCGACGAGATCTGCGGTTCGATCTTCGCGATCGACACGGCGAGCGGGCGACGTCTTCGAATCACGGACTCGTCGCGGACCGGGCACTCGCACCAGGACCCGGCGGTGTCACCTGACGGACGCCGGATCGCGTTCAGCGACTGGAGCCTCTGTGCGGGTGGCACCGCAAGCCCTCGGCTCCGCGTCGTGTACATCACCGGCCGGCGGACGAATGACCTGGCTCGACTTCGCGACAACGGCTTCTATCCGAAGCCGGAGCACTGCTGTCCGACCTGGTCGCCCGACGGCGGGCGGGTCGCGTACCGGCGCGGCACAGATCTCGCCGTCGCGAACCGCGACGGGTCCGGTGCGCGCCGGATCGTGCGGCGAGGCCTGCCCTACCTCTACGAGCCGCCCACGTGGTCGCCGGATGGAAGCTGGATCGCCTTCCTGCCCACCCGCTCGTCCGCCGTCGTCGTCCGCCCGGATGGAACCGGACTACGGCAGATCGCACGGGGAACCCGGAAGCTCGAGCTCGCCGGATGGCTGCCGAGCATGCCCGGGTAGCGGCCAGCTCAGGCGGCGTCGAGGAGCGCCGCCTGCACGCGCTCGGCGCAGTCGGAGAGGCGCAGGACGATGCTCGCAATGTTCGCGACCCTCGCCGGTCACCATATCCTCGAGACGCTCCCGTCCTCGTTCCAGCGCTCGAAGTGGAGCGATCCCGGCTCGATCCGCCCTTCGAGGTAGCTCGCCGCCAGCTCGAGCCACGGCGTCCGTCGGAGACGCTGCGCCGCCTCCCCCACCTCGACGAAGCACGCTTCGTGGACGACGCCGTCGGGGTCGCTCGCGCGGATCTCGCCCTCGAACGAGTCGACGTCGAAGACCCAGACGGTGACGAGCGACTCCTTTCCCGCGTTCGGGTGCGCGGCGAGCGGGGCGTCGCGGCGGTTGTCGATCTGTCGGATGAAGGCGAGCGGCGCCGGCAGATGGATCGTGAGCCCGGTCTCCTCGAGCGCCTCGCGCACCAGGCCCTCGGGAACCAGCTCGTCGTCCTCGACGACTCCGCCGGGAAGCGCCCAGAACGGCTCCTCGTCGCCGCTGCTCTGGTAGACGAGCGCGACCTCCGCCCCGCGCCGGATGAACGCGGCGGCGACGTGCCGCGCGGGGCGTGGCTCACGAGCCAGTCTGTCACCGGCAGAGGGTGTCGGCGACGACTGCCAGGTCAGGAGTCGCGTGGCGGCTTCCACTCGATCCGGAAGCCGCCACGACCGATCCCCCGCCCAGAAGTCCACGCGCGATCGTCACCCGGGAACACGGCCGCGAGATGTGTAGCGAGCCAGAGCAAAGTCGAAGCTGACTCCGCCGTCGGTAAGCCCAGCGACGACGATCGTCCGGCCGTCCGAAGCGACCGAGGTCGCACGCTCGGTGGGGCCACCGAAGTCGGTCCGGACTCTTCCCAACGAGCCGAACCGTGTGTCCAGCGCACCATCAGCCTCGTACCGGACAACCACGAAGTCTCCTGCATGGGCGTCACTCTCGCCCGCGACGACCAGCTTGCCACGATGCTCGATCGCGATCGCGTGGGCGGCGTCGAAGCTCGAGTTGGCGAGGTCCGTCAGAACGACCCCGTCGGAGCCGAATCTCGTGTCGACATGTCCGTTCCGGGTGTACCGGACGAGGGCGAAGTCGAAGTTGCCGCGGGCGTCGCTCCATCCGGCTGCGACGAACCTTCCTCTCCGATCGACGGACGATGCGAACACGATGTCGTCGCTGGAGACGCCGATGTCGGTCAGCACTTTTCCGCCGACGCCGAATGTGGAGTCCAGGCCTCCGTGGTGCTCGTAGCCTACGAGCGCGAAGTCGTCACTGCCGCCCGCCGTGCTCCATCCGACGACCACGATGCGTCCCTCGGGCTGGATGGTGAGGCCGGCAATCACGTCGAAGCTCGAGTTCCCGAGATCGGTGACGACCATCCCGTCCGATCCGAAGCTCGTGTCGGGGCTGCCGTCCCGCTCGAATCGGAACAGGGCGAAGTCGTTGCTGCCGCCGGCCATGCTGTCGCCTCCGGCGACGATCTTGCCGTCGCGCTGGATCGCCAGCGCACCTCCGAGGAGGTTCGAGCCGCCCAAGTCCGCCACGACCTTTCCGTCAGAGCCGAACGACTCATCGAGACGACCGTTGGCGTGGTAGCGGGCCAGCGCGAGAAGACTCGGACCGAATCCCGTCGGGCGACTGAACCCGGCGACGACGATCTTGCCGTCGCGCTGGATTGCGATCGAGCGCGCGAGATCGAAGCTCGCAGCAAAGAAGTCGGTCAGCACGATGCCGCCCTGGCCGAAGCTCGGATCGAGGCTCCCGTTCGCGTCATACCGGGCCAGCGCGAAGTCGAAGCTGCCCGCTGCGTTGCTCGAGCCGACGGCTATGACCTTGCCGTGGGGGCGGAGTGAAAGCGCATCAGCGCGATCGAAGCTCGCGCCTGAGATGTCGGTCAGGACCTTGCCGCCGGAGCCGAAGGACAGGTCGAGCGCGCCGGGCGTGCGGTGCCGGCGCAAAGGCTGCCAGTCGACTGAGCCCGTTCCGCCGTCAACACCGGTCATCACCTGCGTGTCGCTTCCCTCATCGGGATCGAGGATGTGGATCGCACAGTCGGTCAGCGTCGGGGCGCAGCTCTCGTAGACGATCCCGTCACCGTCGGGCGACCAGACCGGCGAGAACTCGACCTGGTCCGGCGTGTCGACGAGATGCCTGAGGCCGCTGCCATCGGCATGGACGAGGAAGACGTCGTTGTCTGGGGGTGCTTCAGGAAACTCGCCTGCGAACAGGAGGTCGTTCCCGCGTGGCGACCAGCTCGCGTTGAATCCCCCGATCGTGGCCGCATCGGTCACCTGCTCCAGCCCCGTGCCGTCGAGTCGCATCGTGAACAGGCTGAAGCTCGCATCGCTGAAGACGATCCTGTCTCCATGCGGCGCCGTCCCGGGAACCTGGCCGTCGGCCAGCTTGCGCTCCCCGCCCCCGTCAGCGCCGACGACCCGAATCTCCGAGAAGTTCCTGTCGTAGACGATCTGGCCGCCGTCCGCGGTCCACGCCGGGAACCGGTCCTGAGCGCCGTCGTTGAACGTGAGCTGGCGCTGCCAGCTGCCGTCGCTGCTCATAACGAAGATCTCAAAATCGCCGTCCCGATTGCTCGCGAAAGCGATCTCGTCGCCCTTCGCCGACCAGCGCGGCGAGCGGTCGACCCCGGCGGCCGTCGTCAGCTGGGTTGCGTCGGATCCGTCCGGATCGGCAGTCCAGATGTCTCCGCCTCTGACGAAGGCGAGCTTTCCGTTCTCACCGGGAAACGCGCCGCGTGCGGGTGCCGTCGATCCGAGGATGGCGACAAGGGCCGTTACAAGGAGCGCAGCGGTCACTACGCGCGCGAATCTCGGAAACATGTTCGCCTCCCCCCAAAGGTCGTCGTAGCTCCGGCCGAACCCGTGCCGGCGAGCTGTCTCGGACTCACCGACGATAGAGGCTTGTCGCCTGCGGCGCCTCAGGGAAACACCTAGTCGCTCGGCGACCGAAGTCGTACCATCGATCGTGTGCTGTTAGGCCGTCAGCCTGAGCTCAAGCGGCTGAACGGCGCTCTCTCCGCTGCCCGTCGAGGGGAAAGCGGCGTTCTCATCGTCCGAGGAGAGCCCGGCATCGGCAAGTCGGCACTCCTTGCCCAAGCGACCGGGAACGCCCGCGGGCTGCGCGTGCTGACCGCCGCGGGAGTCGAGTCCGAGTCGGCGCTTCCGTTTGCGGCGCTCTCGCAGTTGTTGCATCCCGTCGTCGACCGGCTGGATCGTCTCCCGGCACCGCAGGCGAAGGCGCTTGGGGGGGCGCTGGCGCTCGGCCCGCCTTCGCCCGGCGATCCCTTCACGGTCTCCGCAGGCACGCTCAGCCTGCTCGCCGCTGCGGCCGAAGAGGCGCCACTCCTCGCCGTCGTGGACGACGCGCACTGGCTCGACGCGTCCTCTGCGGCGGCGCTTGCCTTCGTCGCACGTCGACTCGGAGCGGACGGCATCGCGGTTGTCGTCGCGACCCGGCAGGAAGACGACGTCTTTCGCGCTTCAGGCCTCCCCGAGCTCGTGCTCGGCGGGCTCGATCGTCAGTCCGCCGACGTCCTCGTCACTCGGGTGGCGAAAAGGGACGTCTCGCCGTCCGTTCTCGAGCAGATCTACGCCGCATCGGCGGGGAATCCCCTGGGCCTCGTCGAGATCCCCACGCTCCTGACCGAGGGCCAGCTGGCCGCGACTGAGCCGCTGGTGGAGCCGCCGCCCGTTGGTCAGGCCGTCGAGCGCGCGTTCCTCCGACAACTCGAGTCAGTCTCCGCCGGTATGCAGTCCGGACTGCTCGTCGCAGCGGCAGCGGACTCCGACGAGATCCGTGCGATTCAAGCGGCCTGTCGCGAGCTGGGCGTGGATCCCGGGCTTCTCGAGACCGCCGAGGAAGCCGGCCTTGTCCACCTGCATGCGGAGACCTTGCGCTTCCGCCACCCGCTCCTTCGGGCCGCCGTCTACCAGTCGGCGTCAGCCACAGCACGGCGAGGGGCGCACGCAGCGCTCGCGCAGGCGACCGAGGGCGATCGGCGCGCCTGGCATCTCGCTGCGGCCGCGTTTGCTCCTGACGAGACGGTCGCACAGGCACTCGCGGAGGCCGCGCTCACGGCGCGTCTGCGCGGCGGTATCAGCGAATCGGCGCGCGCCTTCGAGCGCGCCGCTCAGCTCACTCTCGACAAGGAACGCCGCGTCGAGCGTCTGCTCGAAGCGGCCGCTGGGTATCTCCTCGCAGGAAGACTCGATCGGGGATTCGCCCTCCTCGACGAAGCGCTCGCGCTTGCGATCGACCCGCGCGTCCGTGCGGAGATTCAGCACCTGCGAGGACGGGGCCAGCTGTTCTCCGGCTCGCCCATGGATGCGCGCGCGCTGCTCACGACGGAAGCCGAGCGGATCGCAAGCCTCGACCCAGACAAGGCCGCGCTGATGCTCGTCGACGCGGCGTTCGCGTGCTTCACCACTGTCCTTCCGAAACTTGCGCTCGAGCATGCCGAGCGGGCGTACGAGCTCGCTCGTGGCCCTGCTCGGCTCGCCGCAACCGCGCGGCTAGCAGAAGCGCTCGTCTACCACGGTCAGGACGAGCGCGTTCGCCAGCTCCTCGAGCGGGCACGCGTGCAACTGGACCGGGAAGACGTGCTCGTCGTCTCAGGGCCTGCCACCTCCGGCGCCTACGCGTGGATGGTCGTCGAGGACTACGCAGCCGCAGAAGCGCTTCTGGTGCGAATGGTCACAGGCGCTCGCTCCGCGGGCGCTCCGGCGGCGCTGCCCCTGCCTCTTGCGTTCCTCTCGGAGCTCGAATTTCGCGCCGGCCGCTGGACGCAGGCGTCCGCGTACGCCGCCGAGGCGGCCGAGCTTGCGGAGCAGACCGGTCAGATGGCCCTCCTGGGATATGCGCTCGCCTGCAACGCACGGATGCACGCTGCGTGTGGGCGCGAAGCACAGTTCGAACGTGACATGGCGAGCGCACTCGCTCTCGGGGCGCGGTTTGGAATCGCGTCGCTCACCTTTCTGGCGGGCTCCGGACATGCCTTGCTCCTGCTTCCGCAAGGAAAGATCGCCGAGGCAATCCGCCACCTCGATGCTGTCGCGCGCCTGGTCGAAGCAGCCGGCAGTGTCGACCCGGGGGTCTCTCTGTGGCAGGGAGAGCGCATCGAAGCGCTCGTCCACGCCGGAGAGCGAGGACAAGCGGAAAGCGAGCTCTCGAAGCTCGAGCAAATGACGGATAGAGCTGGCCGACCGGGAATGCTTGCGATCTCCGCCCGCTGCCGGGGCCTACTCGCCGACGACGATGTCTTCGAGGACGAGTTCGCCGCGGCGCTGGCGTGGCATGACCGCTCGTCAATGCCCTTCGAGCGGGCCCGCACCGAGCTCGCCCTCGGCGTGCGCAGGCGCAGGGTCGGTCGACGCCTCCAGGCACGCGAGCCGCTCCGCGCCGCGCTCGGGACCTTCGATCGGCTCGGTGCCCGACTCTGGGCCGAGCTAGCCCGGGCCGAGATCCGCGCCACGGGTGAGGCGGTGCGCGCGCGCCGCGAGGCGCGGTCAGAGGAGCTCACCGCCCAGGAGCTACAGATCGCGCTCACCGTCGCGCGCGGTGCCACGAACCGCGAGGCGGCTGAGGCTCACTTCCTGAGCCCGAAGACGATCGAGTACCACCTCGGGCATGCGTATCGAAAGCTCGGCATACGGTCGCGGACCGAGCTCGCCCGGTGCTGCTCTCCGAAGACCACGAGCGCGACGGCAGCGAGGTGGCTACCCGGGCTTAGAGCTCAGACGCCGCGGCGCGAACTGCGGATCGCGAGCGCGCGCGGTCGAGCGCGGCGCCGACGAACTCGCGGAAGAGCGGCGCGGGCCGCGTCGGGCGCGACTTGAACTCCGGGTGGAACTGGCTCGCGACGAACCAGGGATGGTCGGGCAGCTCGACGATCTCGACCAGACGACCTTCCTGGAACGTCCCCGACACCACAAGGCCGGCGTCGACGAGCTGTTGGCGCAGCTCGTTGTTCACCTCGTACCGATGCCGGTGCCGCTCGTGGATCACGGGCTCGCCGTACGCCTCCCGCGCACGCGTCCCGTCCTCGAGCTCGACCGCCTGCGCTCCGAGGCGCATCGTGCCGCCGAGATCCTCGATCTCCTTCTGCTCGGGCAGCAGGTCGATGACCGGGAACGGCGTCTCGGGATCCATCTCGGTCGAGTTCGCGCCGTCCAGCCCGCACACGTGCCGCGCGAACTCGGACACGGCCACGTGCATGCCGAGGCAGATGCCGAGGTACGGGATCTCGCGCTCGCGCGCGACCTGGCAGGCCAGGATCTTGCCCTCCCAGCCGCGCGAGCCGAAGCCGCCGGGGACGAGGACGCCGTCGACCTGCTCGAGCTCACGCGCGGCCTCCTCGTAGGACATGTGCTCCGCGTCGACCCAGCGGACGCGCACCCTCGCGCCGTGCTGGACGCCCGCGTGCTTCAGCGCCTCGTGCACCGAGAGGTACGCGTCGTGCAGCTTCACGTACTTGCCGACGAGCGCGATCTCGACCTCCTCGTCGAGCTCGCGGCTCTGCTCGAGCAGCTCCTGCCACTCGCCGAGATCGGCGGGGTCGCTCTCGAGCCCGAGCTTCTCGCAGACGAGCGCGTCGAGTCCCTCTGCGCGCAGCACTTCCGGGACGAAGTAGACGTCGGGCACGTCCGGCGAGCCGATCACCGCGCCCGCGTCGACGTCGGCGAAGAGCGCGATCTTCTCGCGGATGTCGTCGGAGAGCGGCTCGGTCGAGCGCGCGACGACGATGTCCGGGTGGATACCGATGCGGCGAAGCTCGTTCACCGAGTGCTGCGTCGGCTTGGTCTTCAGCTCGCCGGCCGCCTGGATGAACGGGACGAGCGTGACGTGCAGGTAGAGGACGTTCTCCGGCCCGACCTCGCGGCGGAACTGCCTGATCGCCTCGAGGAAGGGCAGCGACTCGATGTCGCCCACGGTGCCGCCGATCTCGGAGATGACGACGTCCGCGGGCGCGACCTTCTCCGCGCGCTTGATCCTCGCCTTGATCTCGTTCGTGATGTGCGGGATGACCTGCACGGTTGCGCCGAGAAACTCGCCCTTGCGCTCCTTGCGCAGGACGGTGTCCCAGATCGCGCCGGCCGTGTGGCTCGCGTTGCGCGAGAGGTTCTCGTCGATGAAGCGCTCGTAGTGGCCGATGTCGAGGTCCGTCTCGGCGCCGTCCTCGGTGACGAACACCTCGCCGTGCTGGAACGGGCTCATCGTGCCCGGGTCGACGTTCAGGTACGGGTCGAACTTCTGCGCCGAGACGGAGAGACCCCGGGCCTTGAGCAGTCGGCCCAACGACGCCGCGACGATTCCTTTCCCGAGCGCCGAGACGACTCCACCCGTGACGAACACGTACCTGGCCACGGGGTCTCAC
Source organism: uncultured Actinomycetes bacterium (assembly GCA_963765175.1). Lineage (GTDB taxonomy): Bacteria > Actinomycetota > Thermoleophilia > Gaiellales > Gaiellaceae > GMQP-bins7. The sequence continues at coordinate 518,946 of CAVXUY010000009.1, read as the reverse complement.
CGTAGCAGGCTGTGTTGTCGGCAGAGGTCGAAATCCGCAGGGGCGGATCCCGACCTCGCCCAAGAGCCTTGACGGCCGAGGCTTCGCGGTGGCCGTCTCCGCGGAAATTTAGGCGACTGAGTCCCTGAGCGACTCCAGGAACTCCGCGCCGCCGGCCATGCGTTCGAGCTCCTCGCGGCGGAGGAGGTCGTCGAGCTCCTCGATGCGCGTGTGGGTCGGGTCGCCGGGGATCTTCTCGACGCGGAGGTGGCGCTCGGCGACGCTCGCGATCTGCGGCAGGTGCGTGATCGTCAGCACCTGCGCGCGCTCGGCGAGGCGCTGCAGGGTCGACGCGACCGCGTGCGCGGTGACGCCGCCGATGCCCGCGTCGATCTCGTCGAAGACCAGCGTCTCCCCGCCGGCGACCGCCGCGAGCGCGAGCGCGACGCGGGAGAGCTCGCCGCCCGACGCAGTCTCGGCGACGGGGCCGAAGGGGAGGCCGGCGTTCGGTCGGATGAGGAACACGGCCTCGTCGATCCCCGTCGAGCCGGGAGCGCGCTCGCGGAGCTCGACGAGGAGCTCTCCCTCCCCCAACCCGAGCCCCTGCAGCTCGGCGGAGACCGCCTCGGCGAGCGGAGATGCCTGCGAGCGCCGGACGGCGCGGAGCTCCTCGGCGAGAGCGCCGACGCGGGCCTCGGCCGCGGCGACCGCCTCGGTCGCGGTCGCGACCGGGTCGAGACCTGCGGCTGCCTGCTCCAGCTCCTCGCGCGCTTCCGCCGCGCGCGCGAGCAGCTCCTCGAAGGACGCGGCTCCGAAGCGGCGCTGGAGGTCGGCGATCAGCGCGAGGCGGCCTTCGACGTCGTCGAGCTGTCCGGGGTCCGCGTCGAGCGAGGACAGGAACGCGTGCAGGTCGCCCGACACCTCGCGGAGCCGGACCGCGACGTCGCGGAGCTCGGTCGCCGCCGACCCGAGCTCGGGCGCGATGCGCTCGAGCGGAGCCAGCGCACGCTCTGCACGGGCGGCGAGCGATGCGGCGCCCTCGCCGTCCTCGGGTGAGATCGCCTCGGTGGCGATCGCCGCCGCCTCCTCGAGCTCGGCCACATGCCTGAGCCGCTCGCGCTGAGATCGAAGGGCCTCCTCATCTCCCGGCTCCAGTCCCTCGGTGTCCTCGACGAGCGCCTGCAGCTCGGCGAGCCGCGACGCGGCGGCGTCCGCGTCGCGCGTCAGCTCCTCGTGACGACGACGAGCCGCTGCGAGCTCGCGCCAGGCGGCTGCAGCCTCGCGCCGCCGCTCGAGCTGCTCACGCCCGCAGAACGAGTCGAGCACGTCGAGCTGGAAGGACGGCCGCGCAAGCCGCCGCTGCTCGAACTGGCCCGACATCGCGATCAAGCGCTCGGCCGCACCGGCCACGTCCTCGCGGGCGACAGCTCGGCCCCACGCGTACGCGCGCGTGCGGCCGTCGCCGAACACGCGCCGCGCGAGCACGAGGCCCGCCTCGCCCTCCGGCCGGAGCTCCGCGAGCGCCGCGACGTCTTCCTCGTCGAAGAAGCCGTCGGGGACGTCGAGCTCCGCCTCCACGTACGCCTCCTCGCCGTCGGCGCCGACGGACGACGCGTCCGCGCGCGCCCCGAGCAGGAGACCGATCGCCTGCGCGAAGATCGTCTTTCCCGCGCCCGTCTCGCCCGTGACCGCGTTCAGCCCCGGCCCGAAGGCGAGGTCGGCCTCGCGGATGAGGACGAGGTTCTCGATCCGCAGCCTACGAAGCATGCGGGCGAAACTCGTAGGACTGGGTGCCGTCCGGGTGCACCGAGACGTCCGCGACGAGGTGGAAGCCCGTCTCCCCGGACGAGATCCAGCGCTCGAGCACCGGGAGCTCGAGCGGATGGAGCTCGCCGTCCGGGAGGTCCCGCGGATCGAGGTACGCCGCGTCGTCGATGTCCTCCTCGACCTGCGGCTGCGGACGCTGTTCGACGTCGAGCGGCTGTGCTCGGAAGTACGCGAGCACGTTCCGCCGCCGATCCGACTCGCGCTCCCAGACCATCGTGCAGACGAGCTCTCCGACTTCGACCGGGACACCCGTCTCTTCGAGCACCTCGCGTGCCGTCGTCTGCTCGAGCGACTCACCCGGCTCCCAGTAGCCGCCGGGCAGCTCCCAGTGCGTGCCGTAGTGCCTCCGCTGCTTGACGAGGAGCAGCCGGCCGTCGTTCGCGACGATGCCGATCGCTGCGGCGTAGGTCGTCCAGGACATGACCTACGAAGCGAAGCTCTGGCGGTAGCGCCGGACGAAGGTCGCCTCCGGGAGCGTCGCGAGCAGCGAGCGCTCGGCACCGATGCGCACGACTACGCGGTCGGACTTCCCGAGTGTCGCGACCCGGTGACCGTCGACGAGGACGCCGGCGTCGACGTCTTGCGAGCGGTTCCAGACGATGACGTCGGCACCCGGCGGGATCACGAGCGGGCGCGCGTGCAGCGAGTGCGCGGCGACGTAGGTCAGCGCCATCGCCTCGAGCCCCCACATGAGCATCGGGCCGCCGTTCGAGAGGTTGTACGCGGTCGAGCCGGACGGGGTCGAGCAGATGATTCCGTCGCAGGGCTGGCGGCCGAGCTCCTCGCCGCCAACCGCGAGGTCGAGCTCGATCATGCGCCCGAGCTCTGCGCTCGCGACGACGACGTCGTTGACCGCGCGGCCGGTGCCGTCCGGGTGCTCGTACTCGAGCGTCGGCAGCTCGACTACCTCGTACTCGCCGCCGAACACGCGCCCCAGGCCGGTCTCGAGCTCGCCTGGGCCCATCGAGCTCAGGAAGCCGACGCGCCCGAAGTTCACGCCCACGACCGGGACGCCCGTTCCGAGGAAGCGGGTCAGCGCGCGCAGCACGGTCCCGTCGCCGCCGAGGACGACCGCGATGTCCGCGCCGGTCACGTCTGCGCTCGACTCGAGGCCCTGCTTCTGGGCCTCGTCGGGCGGGAAGAGGAGCTCGACGCCGTGCTCCTGCGCGACCGCCTGGAGCCGCGCGATACCAGCGCCGATCTGCCCCGGCTTCCCGTGCGTGACGACCGCGGCGCGCGCGACCTTCCTAGGCCCGGCGGACTGCGTCGTCGATCCAGCGGTCGATGTCACTGAGCTGAGCGGGCGGCTGTCGGTTGACGAGATGCAGGAAGAATTCCCGGTTTCCTTTTGGACCAGGCACCCCGGAGTCTACGACGCCCGTGGTCTCGCCACCCCACGCCAAGGCCTCTTCCACGACTGTCTTGAGCACCTTTCGACGCACTTCGGGATCGCGGACGACGCCCTTCGGCGCCTCGCGTCGCCCTGCTTCGAATTGCGGCTTGACGAGGACGAGCGCCTCCCAGCCCGGCTTCGCCAGCTCGAGCACCGGCGGCAGCGCCTTCGTGACGCTGATGAAGGAGACGTCGCAGGTGACGAGCTCGGGTGCGAACGGAAGCTCGCGGAGAGCGCGGGCATTGGTGCGCTCGAGCACCGTGACCCGCGGATCCTCCCGCAGTCGCGGATGGAGCTGCCCGTAGCCGACGTCGATCGCGACCACCCGCGCTGCCCCCGCCTGCAGAAGGCAGTCGGTGAACCCGCCGGTCGACGCCCCGACGTCGGCACAGTCGCGACCTGCGACGTCGATCTCGAACGCGTCGAGGGCGTTCCGCAGCTTCTCCCCGCCCCGCGAAACGAACGGCGGCGGCGTCTCGACCTCGAGCACGACGTCGTCGGCGACCTGCTGGCCCGGCTTGTCGAACCCGCGAACCCTCCCCGCGAGGACGAGCGCCTGCGCCTGGCTCCGCGTCTCCGCGAGCCCGCGCTCGACGAGCACTTGGTCGACGCGCTTTTTCAAGGCCTGATGACCTCCGAACCGATCGGAAGCTCCTCGACCTCGTCCGCGAGCGGCGGCCGCAGCAGCCTCAGGTAGTCGTCGCGCTGGTCGACCGGCACGACGGCATGATGGCGCGCTCTACTCCGTCTCGCCGGGCGACACGACGCCGTTCTCGTACGCGAACACCACAGCCTGCACCCGATCTCGCAGCCGGAGCTTCATGAGCACGTGCGCGACGTGGGTCTTCACGGTGGTCTCCGAGACGAATGCGGCCTTCGCGATCTCGGCGTTCGAGAGCCCGCGGGCGATGAAGCGCAGGATCTCGAGCTCTCGCGCAGTCAGCTCCTCGGAGCGCCGGAGACGGCTTCCGCACCGACTCGGGCGGGCGGCGCACGAACTCCTCGATCACGCGCCGCGTGATCACGGGCGAGAGGAGCGCGTCCCCGTTCGCGACGACGTGGATCGCGTCCACGAGCTGCTCGGGCGGCGTGTCCTTGAGCAGGAACCCGCTGGCACCCACGCGCAGCGCCTCGTAGACGTACTCGTCGAGGTCGAAGGTCGTGAGAGATGAGACACGCGGTCCTCGGCCTTCCCGTCGAGGAGCCGGCGCGTCGCCTCGAGCTCGTCGTCGTTCCGCGTCGATCGCCACGACCCCTGCGAGCGCCGCGGCGACGACGAGCGGTGCGGCGAACGGAACATCGCGGCTGAAGAGGAGCGCGACCGCGGCAACCGCCGCGAGAGCGAGCTGCCATCCGGTCGTCGCGTCGGACATGGCCGTCTCGACGACGAGGTAGATCGCGAGCGACACGGCGACGAGGTAGTGGACGAGCCGGCCGCGGTCGGTCGCCCACAGCTCGCGAACGTCGCTCCATGGGCTCCACGGTAACCCGCCCTGCGCCGGCCGTCATCGGCAGCGCGGACGACCTGGAGGTCGTCCTCGAGGACGACGTAGAGCGGGCCGTAGCCGCTAGGAGACGGCGACGCGGCGGGCGCCGATCAGCCGCCGGCCGTAGTTCGTCTCCGCGAGGCGGATCACCTCGACGCGCTTGCCCGTGTAGGGCGCGTGCACCATCTGCCCCCCTCCGAGATAGAGGCCCACGTGCCCGAGCCCTTCGAAGAAGAGGACGTCGCCGGCCTCGATGCGGGTCTTTGCGATCCGCCGGCCGACGCCGTACAGCGCATACGAGTTGTGCGGGACCTCGAGGCCGGCACGTCCGTACGCCCAGCGCACGAGGCCCGAGCAATCGAAGCCACTCTCTGGCGACTCGCCCCCGTAGCGGTAGGGAATCCCGACCGCTTCGAGCGCGAACAGGGCCGCGCGCTCAGCCTTCGTCAGCGACTCGGACAGCCGGGCCTGGGCGAGGATCGCGTCGAGCTCGGGGTTCCGCGGCGCAGGGCCGGCGGACGCGGTCCTCGGCTCGACGATGCTCGCGGCGACGTCCACGATCGCGACCGGGGAGCCGGTTCCCGGCGCGACGACGAGGGCCGCGACCGTGAGCAGCACGAACGCAGGAATGGCTCGGATGAGCGGGCGGAAGGGCATCGGAAACGAACGGGCGGGCCACACGCGCGAGGAGGTCGGGGGCGGTGCGCGCGGCCCTGGTGTGTTCGAGAAGCGTCAGATCCTAATCGGAAAAAGCCATCGGTCAAGCCTCAACCGGTGCGAACGGCTAACCCCTCGACCAGCCCGCGGAGCACGGTCGTATCGGCCGGAAGGGCGTCGAGCCGCTCGTGTGCGCGCGTGGCCGCCTCGTCCGCGAGCTTGCGGGCGCCTTCCATTCCCAGCCGCTCCGCGAAGCCGTCCTCGTCGAGAATGTCGTCCACGACCTGGAAGAGGAGGCCGAGCTCGGCGCCGAACGCGCGCCAGGGCGCCTGCTCGGCTTCGGGCACGCCTGCAACGCGGAGCCCCAGGCCGACCGACGCGCCGAGAAGGCTTCCCGTCTTCAGCCGTTCGACCTCGGCGAGGTCCTCCACGTCGCCGGTCACGTCGCGGAACTGGCCCGCGATCATGCCGAGGGTCGCGTCGACGAGCTCTCGCGCGAAGGCAGGGTCGTCGTACGAGAGCGCGAGCCTGAGCGCCTCCGCGAGCAGCGCGTCGCCCGCGAGGAGCGCGACCCCGTCCCCGAACGCCGCGTGCGCGCTCGGACGGCCTCGGCGCTCGGCGTCGTCGTCGAGCGCGGGCAGGTCGTCGTGGACGAGCGAGAACGTGTGCACGAGCTCGACCGCCGCAGCGGCGGGCAGCGCCTCGTCGACGTCACCCCCCGCGGCCTCGCAGACGGCGAGGCAGAGAACCGGCCGCACGCGCTTCCCGCCCGGCTCGAGGGCGTAGCGCATCGGGTCCTCGAGAGCGCCGAGCTCGCGAGCGAACGCGTGGCGCGCGAGGAAGGCGTCGAACGCGGTGCGAAGCTCGTCAGCCTGCAGCATCAGCCAGCGTCCGCGCGCGCGTGAGCTCGGCCTCGATCTCCTTCGCGATCTCGGCGAGCTCCGCGATCACGTCCACGGCGGCGTCGCCGTCGAGGTCCTCGGCCTCGGCGAGACGCGAGAGCTCCTCGCGCTTGTCGTTGAGCCGCACGAGCAGCTCCTCGGCGCGGGCGAGGGCTTCGTCCGTGCTCATCGGCCGGTCCACGGCCGATGAGCGTGGAGGGGTGTGGGGAACCGGGAGGTTCCCCACGCTCTCAAGAAGAAGGGGGCTCGCGGGGGAACCATGGTTTCCCCCGCGACCGCGAGCCGAAGGCGAGCGGTGCTCACGTCGCCGAGTGCTCCCGGGCGACGGTGCCGAGGATCCCGTTCACGAGCCGCGCCGCGTCCTCGGACGCATACCGCTTCGCGAGCACGACCGCCTCGTTGATCGCCACCTCGGGCGGCACGCTTCCCTCCTCGAGCTCGTAGACGCCGATGCGCAGGACGTTCCGCTCGAGCGTACCCAGCCGGTCGGCCGGCCACTCGTCCGACGCGGCCGTGATCCGGCGGTCGAGCTCCTCCGCGCGCGCAGCGACCGCCTCAGCCAACGCAGTCGCGAACTGATCCGGCTCGCCCTCGAAGAGCGAGGCGAGCGGCTGTCCGGTCAGGTCCCACTGGTAGAGGAGGAAGAGCGCCTGCCGCCGGCCGGTTCTGCGTCCCGCGGTCGGAGTCATGCCGTCGAGAAAGACGCCAGCCGGCCTTCGAGCTCGGCCAGCGTCGAGGTCGAGTAGTCGCCGCTTCGGAGCTCGTCCGATGCGAGGATCTCGAGCGCGAGATCGCGTGTCGTCGCGACGCCCTCGACCTCGAGCTCAGTGAGGGCCCGGCGCGCTCGGGATAGAGCAAGCTCGCGGGTCTCGTCCCAGACGACTACCTTCGCGACCATGGAGTCGTAGAACGGCGGTATCTCGCCGCCCTCGCGGATCGCGGTGTCGACCCGCGTGCCCGCGCCGAGCGGCGGACGGAAGCGCGTCACGACGCCCGGGCTCGGTGCGAACCCGCGTGCGGGATCCTCGGCGTTGATGCGGATCTCGATCGCATGGCCCCGCCGTGGTGCGCGGCCGGTCAGCGCGAGCGGCTCGCCGGCCGCGATCCGAACCTGCTCGCGCACGATGTCGACTCCCGTCACGAGCTCGGTCACCGGGTGCTCGACCTGGAGGCGGCAGTTCGCCTCGATGAAGTGGAACGAGCCCTCCGGCCCGAGCAGGAACTCGAACGTGCCCGCGTTGCGGTAGCCGATCGCGGCGCACGCGCGCTCGACCGCGCTCTCCATCGCCTCGCGCGCGGCGGCGTCGAGCGCGGGCGAAGGCGACTCCTCGATCAGCTTCTGGTGCCGCCGCTGGACCGAGCACTCGCGCTCCCCGAGCGTGAGGATGCCGCCGGCGGAGTCGCAGAGCACCTGCACCTCGACGTGACGGGCGGGAACGAGCGCCTTCTCGAGATAGAGCGTGCCGTCGCCGAACGCGGCCTCGGCCTCAGCGCTCGCGGCTGAGTACGCACCCTCGAGCTCGTCCTCGGCGAGCACGAGGCGCATGCCCTTCCCGCCGCCGCCGGCCGCCGCCTTCACGAGGACGGGGAACCCGAGCTCGACCGCCGCTCGGCGGACGTCATCCAGGCTCCTGCTCCCGCCGTCCGTGCCGGGGACGAGCGGGACCCCGGCCGCGCGCAGCTCGTCCTTCGCGCGCACCTTGTCGCCCATCCGCTCCATGACGTCCGCGTCAGGTCCGATGAAGACGAGGTCGTTGTCCACGCACGCGCGAACGAAGGCGGGGTTCTCGGCGAGGAAGCCGTAGCCGGGATGCACGGCCTCGCACGCGGTGTTCGCAGCGGCCGCGACGACGCTCGGGATCCGGAGGTAGCTGTCGGCCGCAGCCGGCGGGCCGATGCAGACGGCCTCGTCCGCGAGCTCGACGTGAAGCGCGTCGCGGTCGGCCGTCGAGTAGACGGCGACCGCCTCGATCCCGAGCTCGTGGAGTGCGCGGACGATGCGGACGGCGATCTCGCCCCGGTTCGCGACGAGGACGCGGGAGAACACCGCACCGCCCTCCGCTAGACCGCCGGCGGGGCGACGACGGGCTCGATCTCGAACAGGAGCTGCCCGTACTCGACCGGCTGGGCGTTCTCGGCGTGGATCCGGACGACGACCCCCGCGACCTCGGACTTGAGCTCGTTGAAGAGCTTCATGGCCTCGAGGACGCAGAGCGTCTGGTTGGGCATGACCGTGTCGCCGACGTCGACGAACGCGGGAGCTCCCGGGCTCGGTGCGCGGAAGAAGACCCCGACCATGGGCGACTCGACGCGGACGGTCCCGTCCGCGGGCGGCGCTCCGGCGGGAGCTGCCGCGCCGAGGTCGTCCTCCTCCACGGCCGCCGGCGCGATCACGCCCGTCGCCGCGGTGGCAGGCTCGTCCGCACGGCGCACGGAAACGCGCATGCCCTCGTCCTCGATCTCGATCTCGCCGACGCCGCTCTCCTGGACGATCTTCACGAGCTCGCGGATCCGCTGCCCACGCTCGGCGTCCTCGTCCTCGGCGATCAGCACTGCATCCCGGGAGTGGCGCGCGCGGATCGTGCGCAGAAGCTCCTCCGCCTCCGAGCCGAACATCGCGATCAGCACGAGCTCCTCCTCGCTCGTCGCGAGGCCCTCGACGCGCTCGCGCACGTCCTCCGCGGTCGGCGGGTCCGCGTGCGCCGGCGCGGGCGCGAGGAGCGAGACGGCGCGTGCGACAGTGGCGTCGACGGGCTGCGGGGTAACTCCGTAGCCCCCGGTGACGAGCTCGCGGAACTCGTCGATCACGGTTCCGTACCGGCGCGCCTCGAGCACGTGCAGCAGCGCCTGGGAGGCGAGGATCTGGCCGATCGGGGCTGCGAGCGGAGGCGACCCGGCCTCGGTCCGCACCCGGCCGACCTCCTCGAGGACGTCCAGCAGGCGGTCACCCGCCGCGTGGGCGCGGAGGTGGACGTCGAGCGCGGCGACGAGGCCCGTCGGCAGGTCGTACTCCGCCGCGCGGACGGCAATGCGCGGGACGACCGGCGAGACCGGCTCGTCGCCGATGAACTCGTCGATCACGTCCGCGGCCTCCCAGAGCTGGTCCGTGTTCAAACCGGCGGCGCGCCCGAGCCCCTCGAGCGACTCGGCCAGCGACTCGCCGGACACTCGATGCAGCGTCAGCGCAAGCGGGTACACCGTCGTCGCGACGAGGTCTGCGCCTGCTTCGACCGCGGCGAGCGACGACGCGAGGCCCATGCCGGCCGCGCCCTGGACGTAGAACCCCACCGGAAGCTCGCTCGCTTCCTTGATCCGCTCGACGAGCTCCTGTGCGCGGTGCGGGACGAGCGCACCGGTCGGGTCGTTGACGATCACGCGGGTCGCGCCGAGCTCGGGGAGCTTCCGCGCCTGCTCGACGAGCGCGGCGCCCTCGCCCGTGCGGCCCGGGCTGTACACGAGGCCCGCGTGGAACGCGCCGCCCGCGCTCGTGATCGCCGCGCCGGCCTCGCGGAGATTGGAAACGTCGTTCAGGGGGTCATGCAGGCGGAAGACCTCGATGCCGTTCTCCGCCGCGCACAGCACGAAGCGACCGACGATGTCGCCGCTCACCGGCTGCGAGCCGACGAGGAAGCGGCCGCGGAGCGCGATCCCGAGTGGCGTCTCGACGCGGGCCTTGATCGCGCGGATCCGCTCCCACGGCGTCTCGACGCGACGGCGCACGGTGGCGTCGAAGACGCCGCCCCCGGAGACCTCGAGGCACGCGAAGCCGGCCTTGTCGAGGATCTCAGCGATACGCAGGATCTCCGCCGTCGGCAGCTTCCCCGCAAGCGGCTCCTGCGAGAGCAGCCGGACGGTCGTGTCGACGAGCCTCGGCATCGGACTGGACCTTATCGACCTATCGGGGCGGCGCAGACCTCGAGGATCGGCGGCGTCGCACTACGCGACGGACGCGGTCCGAGGTGCGAGCGCTTCGCTCCGCCCAGCCTCGGCCCCAACCTCCCCCAGGGGCACTCCCGTGCCCCTGAGGACACGCTACCGGGCGCACGATGACGTATGGGAAACGGCTTCGTCGCAAGTTCGTGAAGCCCGGTCGCAGAGGTCAGACGAAGCATCCCCCGGCTCGCGCATCGACATCGGGCACGTCCGCCGGGGCGCGGGCCGAGGCCCGACTCCGGGAGACCTACGCGCGCGAGATGTAACGCCCCTCGCGCGGATCGACCTTGATCCGCTCGCCGCTGGCGACAAAGAGCGGCACCTGCACGACCGCGCCCGTCTCGAGCGTCGCCGGCTTCGTCACATTCGTGACCGTGTCTCCGCGCACCGCCGGCTCCGTCTGCGAGACCGTCAGCTCGACCGACGCCGGGAGCTGCAGCCCCGCCGGCTTGCCGTCGACCGCAAGCATCTGCACCGACGACGAGGGCGCGAGATACGCGAGCGCGTCGGCGACCTCGGCGTGCGGCAGCCCGAACTGGTCGTACGTCGCCTCGTCCATGAAGTGCGCCTCGGAGCCGTCGTCGTACAGGAACTGCACGTTCTTCACCTCGGTGTGGACGCGAGCGAACTTCTCGCCGGCGCGGAAGGTCTTGTCGACGACCGCGCCGCGCTCGAGCGACTTCAGCTTCGTGCGAACGAATGCGCCGCCCTTACCCGGCTTCACGTGCTGGAACTCGACGATGCGCCACACACCGCCGTCGTGCTCGATGTGCATCCCGTTCCGGAACTGGTTCGTATCGACCGTCTCGGCCATCGCGCGGATTGTAGGGACGAGGCTCGCCTCGCCCTCGCCTACCCGACGCTGACCAACTCCTTCGTGAACTGCGTGAGCCGCTCGGCGCCGGTCTCCGTCACCAGTACGAGGTCCTCGATGCGGACGCCGCCCTCGCCGCGGAGGTAGATCCCGGGCTCGACGGACACGACGTTCCCGGGCTCGAGGGTGTCCGTGGACTCCGGCCGCAGAACGGGGGTCTCGTGAACCTGAAGGCCGACGCCGTGCCCGAGCCCGTGGCCGAACGCGTCACCGAGCCCAGCGGCGCCGATGACATTCCGCGCCGCCGCATCCGCGTCGCGGCCGTGGACTCCCGGCCCGACCGCGGCGAGCCCGGCGAGTTGCGCCTCGAGGCAGAGCGCGTAGATCTCCTGCAGCCGGGCCGGGGTCTCGCCGACGCCGAACGTCCGGGTGCAGTCCGAGCAGTAGCCGTCGACGACGCAGCCGGCGTCGACAACGACGAGCACGCCATTATCGATCACGCGGTCGCTCGGTTCCGCGTGCGGCGACGTCGCCGTCTCGCCGGCCGCAACGATCGTCGGGAACGACACGCCGTCCGCCCCCGCCTCGCGGAAGCTTCGCTCGACCCACCACACGAGCTCGCGCTCGGTGCGACCGCTGAAGCGCTCCTTGGAGAGCGCCTCGAAGATCACGTCGGAGAGCGCGCCCGCGCGACGCATGATCGCGATCTCGGCCTCGTCCTTCACGGCACGCAACGACTCCATGAGACCGCCCGTCGGTACCGCCTCGACCCCCGCTTCCGCGAGCGCTCGGTACCCGGCGTAGGGCAGCTGTGCCTCCTCGAACAGGATCCGCCTGCCCGCAAGGAGCGCGCCGATGGAAGCGAGCAGGTTCCGCTCGACCTCGACGAACGTCACTCCCTCGATCTCACGAGCGCGCGCCGCATACCGGAAGTCGGCGTAGAGCGTCGCCGTCGCTTCCGGCTCGACGAGCACGGCCGCGTTCGAGCTCTGCAGGCCGGTGAGATAGCGGACGTTCGCCTGGCCGCCCGGGACATACGGCGGCCCGGCGACGAGAAGCGGCTCCTCGAGGAGCGCGGCAAGTCGCTCGATGCGGGTCACTTCGCGCTCTCGACGAGGATCTGGAGGGCCTCGCGGTACCCCTCAGGCCCCTTGCCGATGACGCGCGCGCTCACGACGTCCTCGAGCACCGAGGACTGCCGCCACTTCTCGCGCTCGAGGATGTTCGAGAGGTGCACCTCGACTACCGGGACCGTGAAGAGCTCGACCGCGTCCCGGATCGCGTACGAGTAGTGGCTCCACGCACCTGGGTTGATGATCACGCCGTCCGCCCAGTCGAACGCGTCGTGGCACCAGTCGATGAGCTCGCCCTCGTGGTTCGTCTGCCGGCACCGGACCGTGCACTGGAACTCGAGCGCCCACTCGTAGATCCGGGTCTCGAGCTCCGAGAGACCGAGGCCGCCGTAGAGCTCCGGGTCGCGACGTCCCACAACGTCGAGATTCACGCCGTTGAGGACCACGATCCGCATCGCTTGACCCTATTCGATCAACGCATCGAGGGCCGAGCGGACGGCCTCCGGCTCGAAACGCGCGCCGAGCAGCGGCTTTCCGGGTCCGTCGAGCAGGACGAGCCGGACCTTCCCGTCCACGACCTTCTTGTCCCGCATGAGCGCCAGCCACGCCCGCTCGCGGTCGACGACGACGCGCTGCGGGCGCAAGAGCTGCGCGACCGTGTCCGCGAGGGCGTCGAGGCCGGAGAGCCGGAGCGCCGCGAGCAGCCCGAGCGCGACCGCCTTCCCGTGTGGCAGCGAGTAGCCGGATGCGGCCTCGAGCGCGTGCGCGAACGTATGCCCGAGGTTCAGCTGCGCACGCTCGCCGCGATCGAACGGGTCGCGCAGGCAGACCGCCGCCTTGAACACGGCGCAGCGCCGCACCTGCTCGGCGGTCTCGAGCTCCCACAGCTCCTCCCCCGTGAGGAGGCCCGTCTTCACGACCTCCGCGAGCCCGTTTTGCACCTCGTCGTCCGGGAGCGTCGACAGCAGATCGGGGTCGATCGCGACGCGCGCCGGCCAGTGGAACGCGCCCACGAGGTTCTTCCCGTCGCGGAGGTCGATGGCGGTCTTCCCGCCGACGGCCGCGTCCACCTGCCCGACGAGCGTCGTCGGGACTGCGACCCAAGGCACCCCGCGCAGGTACGTCGCCGCGACGAACCCGGTGAGGTCGCCCGTCGACCCGCCCCCGAGCGCGACGAGCGTGCCCGTGCGGTCGAGGCGAAGCGCCGACCAGACGCGCTCGGCCTCGGCGATCGCCTTCGCTTGCTCCCCGGCCGGCACGACGTGCGACGCGGTAAGCCGAGTGCCGATTCCGGATCGAACCTGAGCTCCGTGCAGCGGGTCGACGCCTGCGTCCGCGATCAGCTCGACCGCACCGGTCCCGGGGATGAGCTCGCGGAGCCGTCCCGAAGAGCCCGGCTCGACGTGGACTCCCGCGATCGCGAGCACCGCTCCGTCGAGATCGTGCGCGCGCCCGTCGGCCGCGTTGTCGTACAGCTCGCGGCGCCGCTCGAAGAGGGCGGTGAAGCTCTCGAGGTCACGGGCGAGCGGCCGCCCGCTCCCGACGACGCGTCCCCAGGCTTCGTCCGGGGTCGTCTGGAGAAGGAGCGCGAACGCGTGCTCTGCGAGCGCCTATGCGGGTGGGCTCGGATGCGAGAGCGCCCCCGCCGAGCTCGATCACGGCGGGCGGCCGGCGCGCGAGCAGCTCCGCCGGCGATGCGCTCCTCGAGCTCCCGGAACCCTGCCTCGCCGCGCTCGGCGAAGAGGTCGGCGACGCGCATGTTCGTCCGCTCCTCGATCACGGCGTCGACCGACTGAAACTCTCGCCCGATGCGCTCCGCGAGGACGGGGCCGAGCGTCGACTTCCCCGCGCCCATGAAGCCGATGAGCGCGACGTGGCGGTCGAGCGCGTTCAGGGCTCGCGCGGCCAGCGGATCCGCTCCAGGTACGCCCGGTGCGCGGCGACGAAGTCACCGAGCGCGTCGCCGCCGAACTTCTCGCGGGCTGCACGCGCGAGCTCCCACGCGACGGCCGCCTCGGCCACGACTGCGAGCGCCTCGATCGCCTGCACGTCGCTACGCTCGACGAGGGCGTCCGCGGGCTCCCCGGACGCGAGATCCACGGACCGGAGCGGGCGCATCAGCGTCGGCAAGGGCTTCATCGCCGCGCGGACGACAAGCGGGTTGCCGTTCGTGACCCCGCCTTCGAGGCCGCCCGCCCGATTTGTGTCGCGCCTGAGGCCCGGCTCGATCTCGTCGTGCGCCTGCGAGCCGCGGAGGCGTGCGAGCGCGAAGCCTTCTCCGATTTCGACGCCTTTGACCGCCTGGATCCCCATGAGGCTCGCGGCGAGCCGCGCGTCGAGGCGATCCTCCTTCGTCGCGTACGAGCCGAGGCCGGGCGGGACGCTCTCGGCCACGACTTCGACGACGCCGCCGAGCGTGTCGCGATCCTTCCGCGCGTCGTCGGTTGCGCGCAGCCAGCCTTCCTCGGTCGTCTCGCCGCCGATCTCGAGCGGCGTGCCCACGACGGTGATGCCGAGCGCGGCCAGGAGCGCTTTCGCGATGGCTCCGGCGGCGACGTGCGCGGCGGTCTGGCGTGCGCTCGCGCGCTCGAGGGCGTTGCGAACGTCGTCGTGGCCGAACTTGAGCGCACCCGCGAGATCGGCGTGGCCGGGACGCGGGAGCGTGACCGCCGAGGTCCCCTTCCCGCTCGGCTCACCTTCGGGCGGCCACGGGCTCATCCCCCACTCCCAGTTGGCGTGGTCGCGGTTGCGGATGACGAAAGCGAGCGGCGTACCGAGCGTCGCGCCGTGGCGGAGGCCGGCGAGCACCTCTACGTCGTCGTGCTCCAGCTGCTGGCGCGGGCTGCGGCCGTAGCCCTCGCGGCGCCGTGCGAGGTCGTGCTCGATCGCCGCGCGGTCGAGCACGAGGCCGGCGGGAAGTCCGATCAGAATGGCCACGAGCCCCGGCCCGTGGGACTCTCCTGCGGTCGCGAGGCTCAGCGTCATGCGGGCAAGCCTAAGGCTCTGCGCATCGTGTCGACCGGGGCCGGCTCTCCAGTCCAGAGCTCGAACGACGCCGCGCCCTGCGCGAGGAGGACCTCGAGGCCCGAGACGACGGTGGCGCCGGCAATGCGGGCGGCCTCGGCGGTCGCGGTGTCGGGGTACGGGAGGTCGACGAGCGTCTGCCCCGGTCGCAGCTGCACGAGGACGTCATCGCGGACGGACGTCGCGTTCACGACGAGGTCCGCGCTGCGTACGTCGGGCGGCCAGCTCGCTCGACGTGAGAACTGCCGCGCCCCCGGCAGTGCCTGGACGAACGCTGTCGCCGCGCCGCCGTCTCCGATGACGACGGGGCTCTCCGCGGCCAGACCGTCGAGAACCGCCGCGTCCGTCGTCCAGCCCTGGACGGCGCCGTCTCGCACCACAAGCGTGTTCACGGACGACGCGTCCGTGTCGCAGAGAGCCGCGACCGCAAGCTTGTGCGGGGACGTCACGTTCGCGCCCGCGAAGCCGAGCGCCGCCAGGCCGCGGACGGCCTCCTCGAGCCGCTCGGGGGGTGTCGGCAGCGGAACGTACGCCCAGTCGAGCCCGAGTGCCGCAAGGGCGGCGTTGTGCATCCGCGGCGAGAGCGAGTGGTCGACCGGCCAGCCGAGGATCCCGACGAGCGTGGTCGTTCCGCTGATCTCGCGCACGCAGGCCAGTATCTCCCCTGCGGCGGCGACGCATCGAGCGTCTCACCGCGCTCTCGCCACGACCCCCAACCTCCCCCAGGGGCACTCCCGTGTCCCTGAAGTCACGGTACCGAGGAACGTCGAACGCGTGGGTGCCGACTTCCTCACAAGAAGGGCACACCACCCGACGCAGAAGCGCGTCTACGACAAGGCGCCTAGCACCCGAACCCGTACTCGCACTTCTTCGCCTCGTGCTCGGCCTCGCTCGCCGTGAAGAAGTGATGCACCTTGTCCGGCTTGCGGACGAAATAGAGGTAGTCGACGCGCGCCGGGTTCGCAGCGGCCCGGATCGACGCGAGCCCGGGGTTCGCGATCGGCGTCGGCGGCAGCCCCGCGACCCGCCGCGTGTTGTACGGGTGGAGCGTCTCGATGTCCGATTCCCTGAGCGGCTCGGTCCCCGGAATGTTCCGCCCGTAGCGAATCGTCGCGTCGATCCCGAGCACCATCCGCTCCCGCAGCCGGTTGTAGATGACCGCCGATACGAGCCGGCGCTCCTCGGGCGCGACCGTCTCCTTCTCGATCATCGACGCGATGATGAGCACGTCGTAGGGCGTGAGGTTCTTCGACTTCGCATACCGGAGGTTCACGCGCCCCCACTCCTCGCGGAACGTCTGGAGCTGGTCGCGCACCAGCCGCTCCGAGGGGGTCAACTTCGTGAACTCGTATGTCGCCGGGAAGAGGAAACCCTCCAGCGACTTGCCCGCCCAGTCCTTGCGGAACTCGGCCGGCGGCCTGGCGAGCGCGCTGGCCGCGAGGTAGCCCGCACTCGACAAACGCGGGGTCACGTTCCGTTCGCTGATCGCGATCTCCCGCACCGCTCCGACGCGCTGCGCCATCTCGCGGCGCGTGAAGCCCTCCGGGAAGATGACCCGGAGCGTCGCGAGGGGCGTCGTCGTCGGCGGAGGCGGTGGAGGATCGTCCCCTACGACGAGCGTGGCGCCGGCCCATGCGCCGCCTGCGAGGATCCCTGCGATCGCGAGCACGGCGAACGTTCTCCGCACCACGACCCGGCCACGACTCGGGCGATGACGCGTGTACTCGCTCACGAGGTCTCCGCCCCGATTCGCTCGAGATAGCCGGCGAGCAGGTGCGCGGCCGCGCGCGCGTCCTCCGGCGCCGCACCCCCACCCTCGACGGCGAGCGCGGTCGTGAAGCGCTCGTCGAACGTCTCGACCGGCTCGGAGACCGCCTCGCGCAACGCGCGGACGAACCGCTCCGTCTCGGCCGCCTGGCGCCCGTGTTCCCCCCGCAGCGTCAGCGGCAGTCCGACGACGATCCGCTGCACTCCTTCCTCGCGAACGATCTCTTTGATCCGGTCGAGCCCGGCCGGACTCGCAGCGCGCTCCACCACGCCGAAAGGACGCGCGATGGTCCCGGTCGCGTCCGAGACGGCGACGCCCGTTCGCGCGGCGCCGTAGTCGAGGGCGAGCACCTTCACAGTGCGGCGAGTATCAGGCGTTCCGCCTCTGCCAGCGCGTCGGGGAGCTTCTCGGGATTCTTGCCTCCAGCGCGCGCCATCGTGGGCCGCCCGCCGCCGCCTCCGCCCACGATCGCCGCCGCCTCGCGCACGACGTCAGAAGCGCTCACCTTCTCGGCGACGGCGGCGTCGAAGTTCGCCACGAGGTGGACGGTTCCGTTCTCGCGCGACCCGAGGACGACGGCCGCGGGCGCGTGCCGCTGCTTGAAACGATCCGAGAGGTCGAGCAGCTCGTCGGAGCCGAGCCCGTCGACCGTCTGCACGATCACGTGCACGCCGTTCTCGACCCGGACCTCGGCGTCCGGCTCCTCCTTGGCGACGGCTGTCGCGGGCCCCTTCTTCGCCTCCTTGCGCAGCTCGATCAGCTCCGCGCGCAGCTCGTCGAGCTCTCGCGAGCGCTCGTCGAGGTACGCCCACGCATCACCCGAGGTGACCGCCTCGATCCTCCGCGCGCCCGCGCCGACCGAGCCCTCGGAGAGGATCGCGAACACTCCGATCTCGGCGGTCGTGGACACGTGCGTCCCTCCGCAGAGCTCGATCGAATAGCCGGGAATCTCGACCACCCGCACGATGTCGCCGTATTTCTCCCCGAAGAGCATCGTCGCCCCGAGTCGCCGCGCCTCGTCGATCGGCGTCTCGAAGACGTGGACGGGCAGCGCGGCGAAGATCTTCTCGTTCACGCGGCGCTCGATCTCCTCGCGCTCGGCGACGGTGAGGGCCTCTCCGTGCGAGAAGTCGAACCGGAGCTTGTCGGGCCGGACGGCCGAGCCCGCCTGGCGGACGTGGTCGCCGAGCACGTCGCGCAGCGCCTGATGCAGGAGGTGCGTCCCCGTGTGGTTCGCCATCGTCGGGAAGCGGACGTTCCAGGGCACGACCGCGCGCACGCGATCGCCAGCTGCGATGCCGCTCCCGTGCAGCAGCAGCACCTGGTCGTCGTCGAGCCGATACGCCTCCACGAGCTCGGCGCGCGTTCCGGACGCGTCGTCCAGCTCGATGTAGCCCTGATCCGTCACCTGCCCGCCTCCCGCGGGGTAGAACGGCGACTCGCGCAGCTTCGCGAGGAAGAGCGCGTCCTCGAGCTCCTCGAGCGCGCCGATCTGCGTGAGGGCATCGGTCTTGCGGTCGCCGACGAACTCGGTCCGGAACCCCGACTTGCGGGAGAACTGGAGCGCGCGGTCGAGCTCACCTCCGCCCGGCACGCGCGAAACCTCCCGGTGCCGCTCCATCTCCCGTTGGTAGCCGTCGACGTCGACCGCTTGGCCGCGCTCCTCCGCGAGCTCGACGGTCAGCTCGAGCGGGAAGCCGTAGGTCGCCGCGAGCGTGAACGCTTCCTCCCCGGAGATCGCGTCCTTGTCTGCGAGCTCCTCGAAGAGCTTGAGGCCACGCTCGATCGTCTCGCGAAACTTTTCCTCCTCGACGCGGACCGTGCGCTCGATCTCGGACGCGCGCTCCGCGAGCTCCGGATACGCCTCCGACATTTGGTCGGCGACCACCGTCGTCAGCCGGTGGACGTCCTCGAGCCCGATGCGGCGTCCCTGTTGTACGGCGCGCCGGACGATCCGGCGCAGGACGTACCCGCGTCCTTCGTTCGACGGCGTAATCCCGTCCCCGACGAGGAACGTCATGGCCCGGCTGTGGTCGGCGAGGATCCGATGCGCCCGTGTCGCCTCCGGCGAGTCGCCGTACACGACGCCGGACTGCGACGCGATCCAGCTCATGATCTCCTGGTAGCCGTCGGTCTCGTACACCGAGGGCACGTCCTGCAGGATCGCCGCGCCGCGCTCGAGGCCGAGCCCGGTGTCGATGTTCTGCGCGGGCAGCGGAGTGAGCGTGCCGTCGGCGTGCTGCTCGTACTCCATGAACACGAGGTTCCAGAACTCGAGATAGCGCTCGCAGCGGGGGCAGCCGATCGCGCAGTCGGGCTCGCCGCAGCCGTACTTCTCGCCGCGGTCGTAGTGGAGCTCGGAGTCCGGCCCGCACGGCCCCGGGCCGCCGACCGACCAGAAGTTCTCCTCGGTCGGCAGCGGGACGATCCGCTCGGCGGGCATCCCGATCTGCTTCCAGAGGTCGATTGCGACTTCGTCCGGGCCGAGCCCGAACTGCGGATCGCCCGCGTGGACCGTCACCCACACGCGATCCCAGTCGAGCTTCATCCGCTCCTGCACGAACTCGGTGGCGAGCGCGATCGCGCCCTCCTTGAAGTACTGCCCGAACGAGAAGTTGCCGAGCATCTCGAAGAACGTGAGCGAGCGCTCGTTTCCGACCTCGTCGATGTCGGGAGTCCGGAAGCACTTCTGGGCGGTGACCGTCAGCGGCGCCGGCGGCTCCTCGAGGCCGAGGAAGTACGGCATCTGCGGCTGCATTCCGGCCGTCGTCAGTAGCGTCGAGCGGTCGTCCGCGCGCGGCACGAGCGACGCCGAGGGCACACGCAGATGGCCCTTCTCCTCGAAGAACGAGAGGAAGCCCTCGCGCAGCTCGGCGGTCGTCCGCATGCCCGGATTCTACGAGCGGTGTTGCGCGCGCCCCGCGCGTCTACTCGGCGGAGGGAGGCTCGTCGGGGCGGGACGCGCGAGCCGCGCGAAGCTCCTCCTCGAGCTCGGACTCGCGCCTCTCGGCGGCCTCTTTCGCGACGTGCACTGCCTCGCCGACGTCGCGCCTGCTCTTGAGCGCTGACGCTCCGTGGGAGATCGCGGCCGCCAGTCCCGAGACCTTCTTCACCGGCGTCGTGATCGCCGTGGACACGGCGCGGACGGCCGTGTCCGCGCTGTCCGCCATGGACACGGCGCTGTCGGTCACGACATCGAGCTTGTCGAGTTGGTCGTTCACGCGGTCGACCGTGCCGCCCGCCTTCTGCACCACGGGCAGGAAATCCCGCTCCGTTCCCTGGATGAGCGACGAGAGCCTCGCAAAAGTGCCGCCGAGCCGGACGAGCATGTAGGCGAGGCCGAGGCCGGCGGCCACGAAGAAGATGGCGAGCGCGTAGTTGAGGACGTCGCCGGACGTGGAGGCGAGGAACGTCATCCGCGTGATCCTAGATGGTCGATGCCTCTATCTCGCGCGTCCACATGTGCGATCCGGCAGGCCCGGGCAAGTCGCCGGGGAGAAGTGACGAAGTCGGCGCAGACCCGCGACCCATCCGTGCGCCGATCCTCGATACGCTGACCGCAGGGATCTCGGGAGTCCCCTGGGGGCCGTTGGGAGTGATTTCCCGCGATCGCCCGCAGCGGGTCATTGGCGCTCCGTCTCGCATGTCCAGGTCTACGCGACGTGCGTCACGATCCCTGCGCCGACGACCGCATCCCCGTCGTACAAGGCCGCCACCTGCCCGGTGGCAACGGCGTGCGCAGGCTCCTCGAGGTCGAGCGCAAACCCGCCGTTCGACGCGCGGACGCGTGCCGGCACGGGCGCCGAGCGAAAGCGGAGCTTCGCGCTCACCCGCTCGACGGGCGCGTAGAGCCTGCCCTCGGCTTCGACGCGCCGCGTCTCGAGCGCCTGCTCGGGGCCGACGACGACGAGGTTGCTCGCGCGATCGGTCGCCACGACGTACAGGGGCCGCTCCGACACGACGCCGAGCCCGCGCCGCTGCCCCCGCGTGAACCGCCAGTAGCCGTCGTGCCGGCCGAGCACGCGTCCCTCCTCGTCGACGATCTCGCCTTCGCTGCGCGCCAGGCCCTGCCGCTCGAGGAAGCCGCGGTAATCGCCTCCGGCGAGGAAGCAGGCCTCCTGGCTCTCCCGTCGCTTGGCCGCGGCGAGGCCTGCCCGCTCCGCCTCGGCGCGAGTCTCGTCCTTCGTCTGGTCACCGAGCGGGAACCGGATTCGTCCCAGAAGAGCGGGATCGAGGGTCGAGAGCATGTACGACTGGTCCTTCTCCGGGTCCGCGCCGCGCCCGACGAGGAGGGTGCCCTCGCGGTCGACGATGCGCGCGTAGTGCCCGGTCCAGAGCGTGTCCGCTCCCGCGCGCTCCGCAAAGGCGAGCAGTGCGTCGAAGCGGAACGCCCCGTTGCAGCGCGTGCACGGGTTCGGAGTCGCTCCCGCGGCGTAGCCGGTTGCGAACGGGCCTACGACCGCCGCCCGAAACTCCTCGCGAAGGTCGAGCGTGACGTGCGGGAGCCCGAGCGCATGACATGCCGCGCGCGCGCCGGCCACCGACTCGACCGAGCAGCAGGCACGCTCGGCTGACGGCCCCTGCGGGTCCTGCCAGAGGCGGAGCGTCACACCGATGGCGTCCGGCGCTGCGCGGAGGAGGGTGACCGCGCTGTCCACCCCTCCGCTCATCGCGACCGCGACGCGACCGTGCGCATGCTCGGCCTTGAACACCTGGCCCAGCGCTGTCGCGAGCGCTTCGACGGAGAGCGGGTCCCCGCCGGTCGCGGCAGCCTCGAGCAGCGTCAGCCCGGCGAGCGGCCGCTCGAAGCCGTCGCCGTCCGCTGCGACGATGCGGTCTCCATCGACGGCGAGCCGGACCGCACGCCACTCGCCTGCGCGCGTCGCATCTCCGAGGACGTCCATCGTGGCCACGCGAGCAAGGCTAGACCAAGACGTCCGCGAGATAAGTGCTCCACCCTGCCGGTGATGCCCCGACCACCCGAGAACCTGGCTTCGCCAGGTGGGTGCCGTGCAGGGCGTCGGCAACGCCTATCCCCGACTCCGGCTCCCTTCACGTGTCTGTTGGTTCACGTATAGGGCCGAGGCCACGTACAGGGTCGAGCCCTCTGATGCTACTCGGTGGACGCTTCCGTGGCGAAGCGCCACTCGATCTCGGCCGTCGCCTCCAGCCCGAGCTCCTCCGCGAGCGCCTCCGTCACCTCGAGCTGACGTCCACTCTCGACGAGCGTGTTGTCGATCACCTCGGACAACACCTGCGTGTCTCCCCGCCGGAGCACGAGCTTCGCGCCGCAAGGGAGGACGGGGTGCGTGATCCCGAGCGACTCGGGCGTGAGCACCTGGCCGCAGGTCGTCCGCTGCGCGTCACCGCTGGGCCCGCGGGAACCGGCGAACGCGACGTTCCAACCCGACGGCGCGACTGCACCGGTCAGACCCGCCCGGGAGTCGTCGGAGAGCCGCTCGACCGCTGCGAGCGCGAGCACCGCGCCGAGCAGCGCAACCGCTCCGAGGAGGACGAGGCGCAGGGGAAGGAAGTTGGTCACAGCGGCAGTGTGGCGCACGGGGGCGCCGGAGGGGGGCGCGCGTGAGGCAGGCCGGCGGCGCAGGCTCCGCGGCGCCGCACCTCTGGGTCACGCAGGCTTCTCGACGACCCGGATCCCCAGCTCCTCGAGCTGATCGGCCGGTACCGGGGCGGGCGCCCCCGTCAGGGGATCCGCGCCGCTCGACACCTTCGGGAACGCGGTCACCTCGCGGATGTTCGGCTCGCCGGCGAGCAGCGCGACGAAGCGGTCGAGGCCGAGCGCGAACCCGCCGTGCGGC
Source organism: uncultured Actinomycetes bacterium (assembly GCA_963765175.1). Taxonomy (GTDB): domain Bacteria; phylum Actinomycetota; class Thermoleophilia; order Gaiellales; family Gaiellaceae; genus GMQP-bins7. The sequence continues at coordinate 496,270 of CAVXUY010000009.1, read as the reverse complement.
GGCGCGCCCATCTGCAGCGCGTCGAGCAGGAACCCGAACTTCTCCTTCGCTTCCTCCTCGCCGAGGCCGAGCGCGCGAAAGACGCGCTCCTGCACGTCCTGGCGATGAATCCGGATCGAGCCCGACCCGAGCTCCCAGCCGTTCCAAACGAGGTCGTAGGCCTGACTCAACGCCGCGTCGGGATCGCTCTCGATCAGCGCCTCGTGACCCGGCGCGATCCCGGTGAACGGGTGATGGCTGAACGTCCGCTCGCCGGTCTCCTCGTCGAGCTCGAACAGCGGGAAGTCGATCACCCACAGGAACTCGTCGCGACTCTGGTCGACGAGCGCCAGCTCCTTCCCGACATGGAGGCGCAGAAGGCCGAGCACGCGCGCGACGGCACCAGGCGTCGCCGGCCCCGAACAGCACGGTCGACCCCGGTTCCGCGCGAAGCGCCTCCAGCTCACGTTCGGACAGGAACTTCGCGATCGGCGAGCGCACCTCGCCCGACTCGTCGTAGACGAGGTACGCGAGGCCCTTCGCCCCCCACTCCTTGGCAAGCTCCTCGAGCCGCGCCAGCTCGGCCCGCGAGAACACCTTCGGTGCGACGAGGTAGCGCACGGTCGACGCGTTCGCGAAGACGCCGAACTCGGAGCCGCGCGTCAGTTCCGTCGCGTCCTGGATCTCCAGCCCGAAGCGCAGGTCGGGCTTGTCGGAGCCGAAGCGATCCATGACCTCCTGCCACGTGAGTCGCGGGAACGGCGACGGCGGAGGCTCGCGGCCGAGCGCCTCGAACGACGCGCGCACGGCCTCCTCGAGCACGCCGAGGACGTCTTCGCGCTCCGCGAACGCCATCTCCACGTCCAGCTGGCGGAATTCGAACTGCCGGTCGGCACGCAGATCCTCGTCGCGGAAGCACAGGGCGATCTGGTAGTAGCGGTCGAAGCCGGCGATCATGAAGAGCTGCTTGAAGATCTGCGGCGACTGGGGCAGCGCGAAGAACGATCCCGGCTGGAGCCTGACGGGGACGAGGAAGTCCCGGGCGCCTTCGGGCGTCGCGCGCGTGAGGTTCGGCGTGAAGAGGTCGACGAACCCGAGCTCCTCCATGCGCCGGCGAATCGCCGAGACGACCGTTCCGGACAGCCTCAGGTTCCGCTGCATCCGCTCCGTGCGCAGGTCGAGCCAGCGGTAGCGCAACCGCAACAGCTCGTCCACGTTCTCCTCGTCGAGCTGGAAGGGAAGCGGCGTCGAGCGCGAGACGATCTCGAGGTCGTCGACGTGAAGCTCGACCTCGCCCGTGTCCATCTTCGGGTTCACCGTCTCGGGCGACCGGGGGACGACCTCACCCGTCGCCCGCAGGACGAACTCGTTGCGGATCTCGTGCGCCAGCGCCGCCGCGGCCGGTGAGCGCTCAGGGTTGATGACGAGCTGCATCAGGCCGGTGTGATCACGCAAGTCCACGAACACGAGGCCGCCGTGGTCGCGGCGCGCGTCGACCCAGCCCGCGAGCGTGAGCGCGCGGCCGACGTGCTCGGCGCGCGGCTCTCCGCAATACAGGTCTCTCCAACTCATGAGAGCACCCTCGCTGGGAGGTCCTCGTGCGCGACCTCGACATCGTTCTCGCCGGGCCGCCGGATGGTAGCCCCGTCGCCGCGCACGACCACGGTCGTAGCCGCTCCGAGCCGCGCCGAGTGCGTGAGCTGCCCCTTCAGCGATCGCCCCGCGTAGTCGGTGTCGCTCGCGACTCCGCGCGCTACGGAGCTCCTGCATCCACGTCGCGACGCGCTCCCGCGGCGCGCCGTCGTCGAGCGCGAAAAAGACGTCGACGGCCGCGGGCGGCGCACTCACTCCGGCTTCCTCGAGCGCGAGCAGCAAACGCTCGATCCCTGCGCCGAACCCGACTCCCGGAGTCGGCGGCCCGCCGATCTCCTCGACGAGGCCGTCGTAGCGGCCGCCGCCCGAGAGCGAGCTCTGCGCGCCCTCCCCGCTGCCCAGAAACTCCCAGGTCGTTCGCGTGTAGTAGTCGAGGCCGCGAACGAGCGTCGGCACGACCGTGTACTCGATGCCATATGCGTCGAGTTGACGTCGCACCGCCTCGAAGTGGGCGCGGCAGGCGTCACACAGCGACTCCCCGATCGTCGGCGCTTCCCGCAGCGCCTCCTGCGTCGAGGGCGGCTTCGCGTCGAAGTTGTCGAAGGTCCGGAGCGGGCTCGCCGCCGCCTTCTCGCGCGTCTGCTCGTCGAGGCGGCTCGCGTTCTCCTCGAGCCACTCACGGAGCCGCTCGAGGTACGCGGGCCGGCACTCGCGATCAGCCGATCGAGTTCACCGCGAGCGAGTAGTGAGTGACGCCGAGGCGCGCGAGCAGCGCGTCGTAGAGCTGGATCAGCTCGGCGTCCACAGATGGATCCTCGGAGCCGATCGCCTCGACCGAGAGCTGCCAGTGCTCGCGATACCGGCCTCGCTGCGGAGCGGCGTAGCGGTAGAAGGGAGCGACGGTGTAGAGCTTCACCGGCTGCGGCTCGCGGTGCATCCCGTGCTCGACGTAGGCGCGGCAGATCGGCGCCGTCGCCTCGGGCCGCAGCGTCAGCGACCGGCCGCCTCGATCCTCGAAGGTGTACATCTCCTTCTGGACCACGTCCGACCCCGCCCCCGAGGTGCGCTCGAAGAGCGCCGTGTCCTCGAACACGGGCGTCACGATCGGGCGGTAGCCGTAGAGAGCGGCCAGGCGCTCGGCCTCGCCGACGGCGTGTCGCCAGAGTGGTTGCTCGGCGGGGACGATGTCGTGCGTTCCGCGCGGCCGCTCGATCCGCGTCGCGTTGCTCACGTCGTCTTCTCCGCACGGAGATCCGCGAGAAACGGGTTCCGCGCGAGCTCGTCACCGAGCGTAGTTTCCGGTCCGTGCCCGGGATGGACGACCGTCTCCGGCGGAAACGCGTCGACGAGCGAGCGGATCGACGCGAGCAGCGTCTCCCAGTCCGCGCCGGGCAGGTCGGTCCGGCCGACCGAACCCGCGAACAGGACGTCGCCGGAGAAGAGGTGTCCGTCGGCGTGGTACGCGAGATGTGCGGGCGAGTGGCCGGGCACCGAGAGCACGTCGAACGTCATGCCGGCGAGCTCGAGCGTCTCGCCGCCGCGCAGGAGAACGTCGGGCGTGTGCGGCCGGAGCCCGGCCTCGGGCGGGCTGAACCGCCCCGGCTCCTCGAGAAGCTCGCGCTCGCCCTCGGGCATGTGCACGGGCGCACCCGTTCCCGTCGCGAGGTCGGCGACTCCGACGAGGTGATCCCAGTGGCCATGGGTCACGAGGATCGCAGCGCAGCTGGCGCCGAGTCGAGCGAGCAGCAGGCGCAGCTCGGTCGCGTCGCCGCTCGGGTCGACGACGACGGCCTCGCGCGCGGAGACGTCGGCGCGCACGACATAGGTGTTCGTCCCGATCGGACCGAGCGGGACTTGCTCTACGCGGAGCGGCACGTCAGCTCCCGCTGCCGCCGCCAGCCTGCCCGCGCCGCTCCATGCGCCGCTTGTACGACCGCCACAACACACCGTCGAGGAGGTAGCTGAACGGGATGAAGATTCCGACGATGAGCGCGGTCTGGATGATCTGGTCGGTCAGCGTGCGATCGCTCGAGAGCAGCATGACCACGACGAACATGACCGGCGCGAAGACCAGCCCGCGCTTCAGCGTGCGACGCCACGAGGGCGCCTGTGGCTCACGTCCGGAGCGCCCGGAGGACCGGTGGGGCCGCTGCGACCGCGAGTCGCCCTCGGCGCGGGCGTCGTCCGGCTCGAGCTCGTTGCCCTCCTCGTCCTCCCACACGTACTCGTGGCGGAACTCCTTCGCGCGGCGGCGTCGTTGCTTGCGGGTCGGCATCCAGTCGATTATGCCCGGCGGCTCCACGCGATCCGCCCAGCCTGGAGGACCGTGTGGACCACGGGGCCGCCCAGGTGGTACGCGAGGTGGCGCCAGTCCTCCGCGTCGAGGAGGACGAGATCCGCGTCGTAGCCGGCGGCGAGACGCCCCTTCCGGTCGGCACGCGAGAGCACGTGTGCGGCGTTCACGGTGCACGCGGCAAGCGCCTCGGCCGGCGACAGACCGAGTTGCGTGCAGGCGAGCGAGCAGACGAGCGGCAGGCTCTCGCAGAAGGCGCTGCCCGGGTTGAAGTCCGTCGCGAGCGCGATCGCAGCCCCCGCGTCGCGGAGGGCGCGGCCGGGGGGCATGGGCCGATCGAGGAAGAGTGCGCTCGCCGGGAGGAGCACCCCGACGACGTCGCTCGCAGCGAGAGCTGCGATCCCGGCGGCTCCGGTGCCCTCGAGATGGTCCACCGAGCGAGCGCCCAGCTCGATCGCAAGCGGGATCGCGCCGGACTCCGTGAACTGGTCGCCGTGCAGGCGGAGCGCGAGGCCGTGCGCGGCGCAGGCCGTCAGGTAGCGCCGCGCCTCGTCGACGCCGAACGCACCGCGCTCGAGGAAGACGTCCGCGGCCTCGGCGATCTCCGCGGCGTCCGGGAGGACGTCCCGCACGAGATAGTCGACGTACGCGGCCGCGCCCGCATCCTCGAACTCCGGCGGCACGGTGTGCGCGCCGAGCCACGTTGGAACGCCTCCCGCCGCGCGGATCACGCGGAGCTGGGCGAGCTCCGTGTCGCGATCGAGCCCGTAGCCCGACTTCGCCTCCCACGTTGTCGTGCCCGCGCCGAGCATCCAGCCGACGTGGCGACCGAGAGCGTCGGCGAGCCCTGCCTCCCCGGCTGCGCGCGTCGCGCGCACGGTGGAGAGGATTCCGCCGCCCGCCGCATGGAGCTCCTCGTAGCTTGCCCCCGCCGTGCGCAGTGCGAACTCCTCGACGCGATCGCCGGCAAAGCAGGCATGTGTGTGGCAGTCGACGAGACCTGGAATTGCGGACAGCCCTCGCCCGTCGACCTCTTCGACCTCGCCCTCGAGCGCTCCGAGCGCGCGCATCTCTCCGACGGCGCGCACGCGCCCGTCCTCACAGAGAACGTAGGCGTGCTCGACGACGTCGACCTGCCCGAGCGACTGTCCGCGTAGGGGCGCCGACCGCCCGCTCGGAGACACGGCCTGCGCGAGATCCCGGATCAGCAGGCGCGTGGATGCCTCGCCGGGGAGGCTCACCCGCCCGCGTCCGGCGGCGGGAGCGACGGCAGGTCGAGCTCGTATGTCCTCGCTGTCTCGAGCGCCTCGGCGTAGCCCGCGTCGGCATGGCGCATGACGCCGGTTCCGGGGTCGGTCGTGAGCACCCGTTCGAGCCGCTCCGCTGCCGCGTCGGTTCCGTCGGCGACGACGACCATGCCCGCGTGGATCGAGTTGCCGATCCCCACGCCCCCGCCGTGGTGGACGCTCACCCAGGTCGCCCCTGCCGCGACGTTGACGAGCGCGTTCAGGATCGGCCAGTCGGCGATCGCGTCCGACCCGTCACGCATCGCCTCCGTCTCACGGTAGGGAGACGCGACCGAGCCCGAATCGAGGTGATCGCGACCGATGACGACCGGGGCCGTGACCGCACCCGAGCGAACGAGCCCGTTGATTGCAAGGCCCGCGCGCGCTCGATCTCCGTAGCCGAGCCAGCAGATCCGCGCGGGAAGCCCTTGGAATGCGACCCGACCAGGCGCCAGCTCCAGCCAGCGACGGAGCAGCTCGTCGTCCGGGAAGAGCCGAGCAAGCTCCGCGTCGATGGCGGCAATGTCCGCGGGATCACCCGAGAGAGCCGCCCACCGGAACGGCCCGATCCCGCGTCCGAAGAGCGGTCGGATGTAAGCCGGGACGAAGCCCGGGTATGAGAACGCCTCCTCTACGCCTGCCTCATACGCCTCCCCTCGCAGGTTGTTTCCGTAATCGAAAACGTAGCAACCTGCTCGGACGAGCTCGAGCAGCCCCTCGACGTGTGCCGCGATCGACTCACGTGCTCGGCGGAGGTACTCGCTCGGGTCGCGCTCTCGAAGCGCGGCGGCCTCCTCGACGTCGAGCCCGCGCGGGACATAGCCGGTGAGTGGATCGTGCGCAGCGGTCTGATCGGTGACGAGATCGAACCGCTCGCCGCGGCGAACCAGCTCCGGCACCACGTCGGCTGCGTTCCCGACGAGCGCGACCGACAGCGGCCTCCCCTCCCGCGCGGCCGCCCGCACGCGAGCGAGCGCCTCGTCGAGCGAGCCCGTCGCCTCGTCGACGAAACGCGTCTCCAGCCGACGCTCGATCCGCGACGGGTCGACCTCGACGCAGAGCATCGCGGCGCCGGCCATCGTCGCGGCGAGCGGCTGGGCGCCGCCCATCCCGCCGAGCCCCGCGGTCAGGATCGTCCGTCCGCTCAGATCGGGGCTCCCGAAGTGCTTCTCACCTGCGGCCGCGAACGTCTGGTACGTCCCCTGCAGGATCCCCTGCGTGCCGATGTAGATCCAGCTCCCGGCGGTCATCTGCCCGAACATCGTCAGCCCCTCGGCCTCGAGACGCCGGAACTCGTCCCACGTCGCCCAGCGCGGCACGAGCAGGGCGTTCGCGATCAGCACGCGGGGCGCCCACTCGTGTGTCCGGAAGACCCCGACCGGCTTGCCGCTCTGCACGAGCAGCGTCTCGTCGGCTCCGAGCCGGAGCAGCGTCGCGACGATCGCCTTGAGCGCGTCGTGGCTCCGCGCGGCGCGCCCCGTGCCGCCGTAGACGACGAGCCGCTCGGGGTGCTCCGCGACCTCCGGGTCGAGGTTGTTCAGGAGCATGCGGAGCGGAGCCTCGGTCTGCCACGAGCGGGCGTTCAGTGAGACTCCGCGCGGCGCGCGGATCCGCGCCAGATCGCCGCAGAGCGCCTCGACCGTCTCGCCGAAAGTCGCCACGTCGCTCATGGGCTCGCCGTAGGCCCATGAGCGGGGAGGGGTGTGGGGAACCGGGAGGTTCCCCACGCTCTCAGGAAGAAGGGGGCCCGCGCTGCTCTCGCAAGATCGGAATTCGCCAGCGCGAATTCCGATCGCGGAAAGACGTGGGGAAACATGGTTCCCCCCGCGAGCGCAAGCCGAAGGTGCGCGTTGCTCATGCCAGCACTCCGATCTCGCGCTCGACCGCAGCCACCACGGCGCCCGCGCGGATCGCGACCGCGACGCGCTCGATGTCCGCACTGAGCGACCGGTCCTCGGTCAGCCGCTCCGACAGCGTGCGCACGAAGCCGTGCGCTGCATCGGCACCACGTCCCGGCCGCAACGGCGCAAGAAACTCGACCGCCTGCGCGCCCGCGAGCAGCTCGATCGCGAGGGTCCGCTCCGCGTTGTCCAGGACCCGCAGCGCCTTGAGCCCGGCCGCGTTCCCCATCGACACGTGATCCTCCTGGCCCGCGCTCGTCGGAATCGTGTCGACGCTCGCCGGATGCGCCAGCACCTTGTTCTCGGAGACGAGAGACGCCGCGACGTACTGCGGGATCATGAAACCGGAGTTGAGCCCGCCCTCCTCCACGAGGAAGGGCGGGAGGCCCTCCGACAGGCTCGGGTTCACGAGGCGCTCGGTGCGGCGCTCGGAGATGCTCGCGAGCTCGGCGACGGCCATCGCGAGCACGTCGAGCGCGAACGCGAGCGGCTGCCCGTGGAAGTTGCCCGCCGACACGATCTCGCCTTCCTCGACCAGCACGAGCGGGTTGTCGGTCGCGGCGTTGAGCTCGACCGACACGGTCGCGTCGACGTAGTCGAGGAGATCACGACACGCGCCGTGCACCTGCGGCGCGCAGCGGAGCGCGTAGGCGTCCTGGATCTTGTCGCACCAGCGATGCGACTCGGTGATCGCCGAGTCCTCGAGCAACCCGAGGACGTTCGCGGCGGAGTCGCCCTGCCCCTTCAGCGGGCGCGAGCGGTGCACCGCCGGCGCGAAGCTCGACTTGGAGCCCTGGAGAGCCTCGAGGGTCAGCGAGCACGCGATGTCCGCCGAGCGCGCTAGGCGTCGCGCCCGCTCGAGCCCGAGCGCGGCCATCGCCGCCATGAACTGCGTGCCGTTGACGAGCGAGAGGCCCTCCTTGCTCGCAAGCCGGATCGGCTCGAGCCCGACCTTCCGGAGCGCCGACGCGCCGTCGAGCCGCTCGCCGTCCACGACCGCCTCGCCCTCTCCCACGAGCGGTAGAGCCAGATGGGCAAGGGGCGCGAGGTCGCCGCTCGCCCCGACCGAGCCGCGCGAAGGCACGACCGGGAGCACGCCGCGGTTCAGGCAGGCGATCAGGAGCTCCACCGTCTGCACGCGCGCGCCCGAGAACCCCTTCGCGATCGCGTTCGCACGCAGGAGCATCGCCGCCCGCAGGACGTCGTCCGGGTACGGCTCGCCCACGCCGCAGGCGTGGCTCCGCAGAAGCCGGAGCTGGAGCTCCTCCGCGAGCTCCTCGGGGATGTGCGCCGAGACGAACCGCCCGAACCCCGTGTTGACCCCGTAGGTGTGCTCGCCCTTGATCGACTCGAGAAGCTGGCGCGAGGCGACCATACGCTCCTGCGCCGACTCAGCGAGCGAGATCTCGAGGCCGTGCACGGCGACGTCCCACACGTCGGCGACGGTGAGGTCGTCACCCGTCAGGACGAGCGGGCTCGGCACGAGTCGAGTCTAGAGCGACGCCCGCTCCAGGAGCCGCTCGAGGACACGTGACTCGTCGACTCCCGGCACGGCGCTGCCGGCGCGCTCCGCGGCGTCGAGCACCTGGGCGGGCACGAGCCCGACGAGCTCGCCTCCGGCCACCTCGACTCCGCGCGCACGGGCCTCGCGGGTGACGCGCTCGACGACCTCGTGCAGCGGAGAGGCCTCGAGGTCGAGGACGTTCATGCTCACCTGGATGCGACCGGCCTGCGGCAGCTGGAGGCCGATCGCCTGCACGCCCCGCATCCCGCCTCCGGATTCACGCACCGTTCGCGCGACCGTATCGGCGACCTCGACGTCGTCGGTGGCGAGGTCGACGTTGTATGCGACGAGCGGCGGCCGGGCGCCGACGAGCGCGGCTCCTTTCCGCGGATCGAGCCGACCAGGCCCCAGGTCGGGCCAGAGCTCGCCCGCGGCCAGGCGCCGCGCGAGCTCGACTGGACCACCTCGCCGGAAGAACGCCGGCCTGCGGCCGCCCCCGCTGTGCGCGTACAGGAACACCGGCAGCCCGCAGTCGCGCGCGAGCCGCTCGGCGAGAATTCGGGCGACGGCTTCGGCCTCCGGCATCTCCTCGGATCGCAAGGGGACGATCGGGACGACGTCCACGACCCCGATCCGCGGGTGGACGCCGACGTGGCGGCTGAGATCGACGAGCGCGAGCGCGCGGGTCGCCCCGGTGACGAGCGCTTCGACGAGGCGGTCGGCCTCCCCCGCAAGCGTGAACACCGACCGGTGGTGGTCCGCGTCGGAGTGGACGTCGAGCAGCGCCGTGCCTATAGCGAACGCAGCTCCGATCTCCGCGATCGCCCGCGTGTCTCGGCCCTCGGAGACGTTCGGCACGGCCTCGAGCACGATCCGTACCCTACGAGCCGTGACAGGCGAGGAGGAACCCGCGAACCGACCGCCTGCCCGGCGGCGGACCTTCGTCCGGCTGCTGGGCTTCCTCGCTCCCTATCGAGCCTCGCTCGCCGTCTCCTCGGTCCTCGCCATCGGGTCGCAGGTGGCAGGCGTTCTCGTCTGGGTCGTCACGGGCCTGGTCATCAACGAGCTTCTGGGCGACCAGAACACCCGCGTGCTCGTGATCGCGATCCTCGCAATCGTCGGACTCGGCCTCGTACGCGGAGCGCTCATGCTCGGGCGAAGGATCATCTCGGGCCGGCAGGCACTGGCAGTCGAATACGACCTGCGCGACGCCCTGTACGAGCACTTTCTCCGGCTCTCGTTCGGCTACTACGACCGGAACCAGACGGGCCAGCTCATGTCCCGCGCGACGATCGACCTGCAGTCGGTGCGCTTCTTCCTCGGGTACGGGCTCATCTTCTTCGCCCAGCACGTCGTCACGATCGTCGTCGTCTCCGCCGTGCTCGTCGTGTACGAGTGGCGGCTGGCGCTCGTCGCGTTCGCGATCACGCCCGTGATCGTGGCGGTGGCGTACCGCTACAGCCAGGTCGCTCATCCCGTGCTGCGCGACGTGCAGCAGAAGCTCGCCGACGTCGCGACCGTGGCCGAGGAGAGCATCGTCGGCGTGCACGTCGTCAAGTCCTTCTCCCAGGAGGGGCGCCGCGACGCGCAGCTCACGAGCGCCGCGGACGCGGTCTTCGAGCGGACGCTCGACGCGAACCGTCAGCGCGCGATCTACGTTCCGCTCCTCTCCTTCCTGCCGCTGCTGGCGCAGGCGGCCGTGCTCCTGCTCGCGGGGCGCATGGTGATCTCGGGCTCGCTCTCGACGGGAGCGTTCTTCGCCTTCAACGGCCTCCTCGCCATGCTCGTGATGCCGCTGCGGATGATCGGCATGTGGGTCGGGCAGGCGCAGCGGGCCGTCGCCGCCGGCGAGCGGATCTTCGAGGTCCTGGACGAGCCCGAGGAGGTCGCGGATCTCCCGGACGCGCAGCCGCTCGCGCCCGGCCCCGGACAGGTCCGCTTCGAAGACGTCGAGTTCGGCTACGAGCGCTCACGGCTCGTACTCGAGGGCGTCGATCTCGACATCACCGAGGGACGCACGGTCGCGCTGATCGGGCGCACCGGCGCCGGAAAGACGACGCTAGCCGCCCTCGTCCCCCGCTTCTACGACGTCACCGGCGGCCGTGTCCTCGTCGACGGCGTCGACGTGCGCAACGTGCGCCGCCGTTCGCTGCGACGAGAGATCGGCGTCATCTCCCAGGACCCGTTCCTCTTCTCCGCGTCGGTTCGCGACAACATCGCGTTCGGCCTCCCGGATGCCCCACACGATGCGGTCGAGGCCGCTGCGCGGGCGGCCCAGGCGCACGAGTTCATCGCGGAGCTCCCGCAGGGCTACGACACGGTCATCGGCGAGCGCGGCGTCACACTGTCGGGCGGTCAGCGACAGCGTCTGGCGATCGCCCGGGCGCTCCTGATCGATCCTCGGATCCTGATCCTCGACGACGCGACCGCGTCGGTGGACGCGACGACGGAGGCGAGGATTCGCGCCGGCCTGCGCGAGGTGATGCGCGGGCGGACGACGATCATCATCGCGCACCGACTGTCGACGATCGCGCTCGCGGACGAGATCGTCGTTCTCGACCAGGGCCGGATCGCAGCCCGCGGGACTCAGAGCGAGCTGCTCGAGGAGAGCCCGCTCTTCCGCGAGATCCACGATCACGGGCTCCTCCAGCAGGTGGTCTCGGGATGAGGGCGACAGTCGGCGTCGGCTGCTCGGGAGAGGGCGCGACGAACCGCGATTTGGCACACATTCGGCACACCCGCGTGTCCCACGCGCGCGGATTTCGCCGTTATGCTCGCAGTGGGTGGTGGGCCGGGGTGCCCCACTCGAAGGCCGCACTTTGAGGGTCTGGCAGGCGGGCAGCCATCTCTCGCAGGACCGCTCCGCGAGCGTCGACGACTGGTCGTGGGCTCAGACGAGGCGGCGGCTCGGGATCCTCTTCGGTCTCGCGCGACCGTATCCGGGTCGAACGGCGCTCGCTGTGGTCACGCTCGTCGCGTTCACGCTTGTCGCACTTCTCCCGCCGTACCTCGCGAAGATCGCCGTCGACGACGGGATCGCCGACCGCGATCTCGACACGCTGGTGGTCGTGGTCATCGCGTTCGTCGCGGCGGCCATCGCAGCGTTCGGGTTGTCCGCGCTCCAGACGTACTTCACGGGCTGGGTCGGGGAGCGCGCGCTCGCCGATCTTCGCATCCGGCTCTTCCGGCACCTCCAACGGCTCTCTCTCGGCTTCTACGAGCGAAACCGGACCGGCGCGATCGTCAGCCGGATCACGAACGACGTCGAGGCGCTCGACCAGCTGCTGACGGACGGCCTCGCGAGCCTCGTCCAGAACGGGCTCCTGCTCGCGGGGACGGCGGTGGTCCTCTTCTTCCTCGACTGGCGCCTCGCGCTCGCGATGCTGATCGTGCTGCCGCTCATGGGCGCCGCGACCATATGGTTCCGCGTGCGCTCGAACCGCGCGTACCGGCGCGTCCGCGAGCGGCTCGGGCTCGTGACGGCAACGCTCGCGGAGGACATCTCGGGCATGCGCGTCGTGCAGTCCTTCACCCGCGAGCCGACGAGCCAGACCTCGTTCCGCGGCGTCAACGACGCATATCGCCAGGCGAACTACGAGACGGTGGTCCTGAACGGCCTCTACTTCCCCGCCGTGGACGTGCTGTCGTCGATCGCGACGGCGATCGTCCTCGGCTTCGGCGGGGTGCTCGTCCTCGACGGCAGCCTCACGGTGGGAACGCTGCTCGCATTCATGCTCTACCTCTCGAACTTCTTCGACCCCGTGCAGCAGCTGTCGCAGCTTTACAACACGTTCCTCTCCGCGGTGGCGGCGCTCGACCGTATCGTCACCGTCCTCGACGAGGAGCCCGAGATCGTGGACGCGCCGGACGCGCGGGAGCTCCCGCCCTTGCGCGGCGACGTGCGCTTCGAGCACGTCGACTTCGGCTACTCCGACCTGCCGGACGTCCTGCACGGGTTCGACCTCGACGTCCCGGCTGGAACGACCGTCGCGCTCGTCGGGCACACCGGCGCCGGCAAGTCGACGATCGCGAAGCTCCTGACGCGCTTCTACGACCCGAGGGCGGGACGGATCACGATCGACGGCCACGACCTGCGCGAGGTCACGCAGTCCTCGCTCCGCGGCCAGCTCGGGATCGTGCCGCAGGAAGGCTTCCTGTTCGCGGGAACCGTCGCCGAGAACATCGCCTTCGGGCGGCCGGACGCGAGCCGGGAGGACGTCGTCGCGGCGGCGGCCGCAGTCGGAGCGGACACGTTCGTCGAGGACCTGCCCGACGGCTATGACACCGAGCTCGGAGAGCGCGGGTTCCGGCTCTCGCTGGGCCAGCGGCAGCTGGTCGCGTTCGCGCGGGCGCTGCTCGCCAACCCACGGATCCTCATCCTCGACGAGGCGACGTCGTCCGTCGACATCGGCACCGAACGCCGGATCGAGCTCGGCCTCAACCGGCTCCTGGCCGGGCGCACCGCGTTCGTCATCGCCCACCGTCTCTCGACGATCCGTCGTGCCGACCTCATCGTCGTCCTCGACCACGGCCGGATCGTCGAGCAGGGCACGCACGAAGAGCTGATGGCCGCGGGCGGCGCGTACACGCGGCTGTACGGCGACTGGGCCGCGGACGCCGCCTGATCTAGTCTTGGCGCGTGACGAACGAGGGCGATGCGGACGAGGTGATCGAGGAGTCGCTCGCGCTCGAGAGCGCATACGCGACCCTGCTGAGCCCGGCCGAGGCGGTCGCCGCGATGCACGTCCGCGCGCCCGCGCGCGGCAACCGCAAGTTGCGCCGCGTCCTCGAGAAGGTCAACGCCGATGATCAGCTCAAGGCCTGGTGGCACGTCGCGAACGTGAACGCCGTCGTGCGCCTCGAGATCAACGACCACTCGTGGGTGCACGTCCAGATCGTCGCGAACATCGCGCTCAAGCTCCTGCGCCAGCTGACGAAGCACGGCGTCCAGCCCTCGCTCGTCAGGGACTACCGCCTGACGGCGAACGAGTCGGAGATCGTTGTCGTGCTCGCTGCGCTCCTGCACGACATCGGAATGTCCGTGCACCGGCGCCAGCACGAGGACTGGAGCATCGTCCTCGCCGAGCCGAAGCTGCGCGAGCTCCTCGACGACGTCTACGACGAGCCGGAGCGGACCGTGCTCGTGTCCGAGGTACTGCAGGCGATCACGAGCCATCGCTCCGACGGCGAGCCGCTCTCGGTCGAGGCCGGCATCCTGCGCGTCGCGGATGCGCTCGACATGGCGAAAGGACGCTCGCGGATCCCCTTCGAGCGCGGCTCCGTGTCGATCCACTCGCTGTCCGCAGCCGCAATCGACGAGGTGCGGATCGGCGATGGCGAGACCCGCCCGATCATGGTCGAGATCGTCATGAACAACTCATCGGGGATCTATCAGGTCGACGGCCTCCTGAAGGCGAAGCTGCGCGGCTCCGGGCTCGAACAGTACGTCGAGGTCGTCGCGCGGATCGACACCGAGGCCGAGAAGCGCCTCGTCCCCGTCTACCACCTCGAGATCGGCCGTCCCGAGAGCCCGTAAAGCCTGCTTCAAGGGACGATCGTCTAGACTCCGCAGGGCCGTTGCGGGGTCGTCTAACGGCAGGACGCCTGGCTCTGGACCAGGAAGTTGGGGTTCGAATCCCTGCCCCGCAGCCATCAACGCTCGGCCCGTGTTTTGCGCCATTCGTTGCCGCTCGGGCTGACGTTCGTAACAGTCTCCTGACCTAGTCACAACGCTCTACCGCGACTTAGTGTGCTCGCGCTCGTGTAGGGTGTTGTCCATCTGAGACACGAACGGGCCCGTTTCGTGGCCCGCGCCCCCGTGCTCGGCTGAGGTTTCTGCGGCCTAGTCCTTACCGGGAGGTTCTACCCTGAAAGCCATATTCGTTGGTCTCTGCCTGCTCGTGGCAACGCAGGCCACTGCGGTAGCGAAGAGCGAGTCCCCGGCGGGAGAGACGAGCGCCGCGAGGGTGACGAAGCAGCGCGCAAAGCCTGCGCGCCCGCTCTCGCTCGGTCAGCGCATCGCACAGGCGGAGCGGGCGATCCACCGGCACCGGAGCACGATCCGCTTCTACGACAGTCGCCAGCGACTGCTCACGTCGGCGAAGCAGGGACGGGTCTCACGCGCCGCGGTCCAGCGTGCGCATCACGGCCTCGCCCGCGCGACACGCGAGCTGACGCTGCTCGAGCACGCCGCCGCCCGCCGCGACGCGCGGCGCCTGGCGCGCCGGTTGGCGAACGCGCCGCCAAGTACCGCGATCTGTCACGTCTTCGGCCGCCGCTACTGCCGCGAGGCTCTGGCCGTCTCGTGGTGCGAGTCGAGACACTCCACGACCGCGCACAACGGCCAGTATCTCGGGCTCTTCCAGATGGGCTCGTATGAGCGGCAGCAGTTCGGTCACGGCCCGACGGCGCTGAAGCAAGCGCGGGCGGCGCACAAGTACTTCGTGCTCACCGACCGCGACTGGAGCCCGTGGAGCTGCAAGCCGTCGTTCGGCGTGTAGGCATCAGTTCGCGTCCGGTTCGATTTCGCGCAAAGAGCGGGCCGATCGACCGCTCGTGGGTTTCTTTTCCGACGACCTTTTGGTAGGTGTCCGAGGGTGTGGGGACAGCGGAAGCGTGAGCGCCTGCGGTTGTTCGACGAAGCCACCGCCTACGCGCGCTGCCACGGAGAGCGCGACGAGAACGTCCGGATCGTGAAGCTCCCTCCGCGCCGTGCACGCTTCGAAAACGTGCTCTCGAGCGGCGAGACCATCCGCAAGGACTTCGAGAACCGTCTCGACACCCGCCCGGAGCCCGAGCCCGCGCCGTAGACAAACCGGCCGCGCCCATCGGCTACTCTTCGCGACTCGGCCCATTCGTCTAGTGGCCTAGGACACCGCCCTCTCACGGCGGCGGCACGGGTTCGAATCCCGTATGGGCCTTAGGCCGGTACATCTTGCGAAACATGCAAAGCCCCGCTACGGCGGGGTTTTGCGCATGGTTGAGCCAAAAACTGGCCATTCGGCGGTGTGCTCATACGTGTCGCGAAAGACCGCGAAAGCACACTCATGCACACCCCCGTGCACCCTCGAAATCAGGGGGCGCGTGTTACGTCACGGCGGGGCATTCCCCGTGCCGCGGCAGTAGGCTCCGAGTCGATGCGTCAGGTCTCGGATGCATTCCTGCTGCAGGTGGCCGAGATCTCCGCGTCGCTCGTCGGCCTGTTCCTGGTGGGCATGTTCTTCTACGTGGAGACCGGCTTTCGCCGGCTGTCGCCGACCCGGCGCGCGGCCTTCGAGCCCTACTTCAAGTCCGGCACGAGGATCGTCCTCATCCTGTACGCGCTTCCCCTCTTTCTCTCGCTCACCCTCGTCGTTCTCACCCCCGGCTGGAGCCGGCTGCTGTTCCTGTTGTTGAGCATCGCGCTGGTCGCCGCCAACCTGTCCTCGCTCGCCCGCGTCCGCGGCATCGAGTCGCCGACCCTGCTGGCCAACGAGCTCGTCGGCACGGCGATGGTGGTGGTCCTCGTTCTCCTCCCGTGGGTGCTCGGCGGGCTCGATCCGACGAGGGAGGACTTGACGTGGTCGATCCTGCTGTCCCTGGAGCGGGATTCCTCAGCGGCGCGGCGCTCATCCTGTCCATCCAGGACTCGACGGAGTAGATGGCTCCGTGCAGTTCGACATCACGATCGCGGGGGTGCCGACGCGCGCTCCGCTCGCGCTCGAGAACGTCAGCGGGATCAAGGTTTGGGACGACCAGGGTCGACCGCACGCGTTTTGCGGTGTGCTGTCCCGGTGCTGTCCCCGATACTCGAAACGCTGTTTTGCAGGCGTGTTCGATCCCGTATGGGCTTTCCGTCCCGGATGGTGAGCGGACTTGGCTCAGCTATGCGGGTCAGGCGTGGCGACTACTGAGAACCGAGTGCCAGGATGTTGCCGTCGGGGTCTTTGAACCACGCGCCGACGTAGCCGCCCTCGAACCTGGCGATCCCCTTCTCGTCCGTATTGAACGGCTCGCCGTACTGCTCGAAGTTCACGCCGTTCGCCGCCAACTCGTCAACTGTCGCTTCGACGTCGCCGACCCACCACCCCGCGAGGGTCGCCGTCGACTTCCCTGCATTCTCGGGCGAGGGATAGACGTGGATTTCAGTACCGCCTCCACATGAATAGCGAACCCCGCCATCCGGCTGCTCGTCGCCACCCGAGAGTCCGAGCGTACGCTCGTAGAACTCCTTCGCCCGGCCCATGTCTGACACTGCGATGACCGCCCCGACTGGACTGTCTTTGAGACCCATTCCCAGCTCCTCTCATGAGACGTCTAGCGTCCCGAACCTACATCGCGCGAAGGCGAGAAGCAACGTTGACGACGAGACGCGCAAACCGTCTGCCGAGTGGTAATGCGAGGAGATTCGGCTGGCGGCTCCGGCCCCGCCGCAACGGGCGTGAACCGCCAGCACTAGTTGGTCAGACGTCTGCGCGGAGCGATCGCAGGTCGTCTTCACGTTCTCCGAACCTCAGCTTCCCGAAGCCTTCTTGTCCGCAGGTCAGGAGCGCACCGAGGCGACGACCTCTGAGAGATGCCCGTGCGCGAGGCAGACGACCGTGTCCGCGCCGCCGTAGTAGACCGTCAACCGATCGAGGTCACGATCGACGAGCGCGGCGCACGGGAAGACGACGTTCGGGACGTCTCCGACTCGCTCGTACGGCTCACTCGGCGCGAGCAGATAGTCGCGACCGCGCGCGACGACCTTCCACGGCTCGTCGAGGTCGAGCAGCGCGGCGCCCATCGAGTAGACGAAGCCGTTGCAGGACGTGAGGACGCCGTGGTAGAGGAGCAGCCAGCCCTCGTCCGTCTCGATCGGCGTCGGGCCGGCGCCGACCTTCGTCGACTGCCACGTCCACGGCACCGTGCCGAGCACGTGCCGGTGGCGGCCCCAGTGGACGAGGTCCGGGCTCTCGGAGTAGTAGATGTCCCCGAACGGCGTGTGCCCGTCGTCGCTCGGGCGGCTGAGCATCGCGTAGCGCTCCCCGATCCGGCGCGGGAACAGCACGCCGTTCCGGTTGAAGGGCAGGAACGCGTTGTCGAGCTGCCGGAACGTCTCGAAGTCGTGCGTGTACGCGAGGCCGATCGTCGGCCCGTGATAGCCGTTGCACCACGTGACCCAGTAGCGATCCTCGAGCCAGGTCACGCGCGGGTCGTACGCGTACAGGAACTCCTCCTGGATCTCGGCACGCGCTCGTCGTCGGCGACGAACCTGATCGGCTCGGGGTCGATCTCCCAGTCGACGCCGTCGGCGCTTCGTCCCGCGTGGAGGTTCATCGTCCGCGTGGTGTCGTCGACGCGGAACACGCCCGCGTAGCCGTCACGGAACGGCACGACCGCCGAGTTGAAGATGCTGTTCGCGCGCGGGACGTGGTCCCGCCCCGACGATCGGGTTCCGGCTCGAGCGCCAGAGCACCGCGCTGGAGCCAGGCGGCCGCTCCTCCCACGGGATCGCGGCGCGCCCTCCGGCAACGGCGCGGCCGCGGTCACGCGCCCTCCGCGAGCGCCACGAAGTGGTCCTCCTCGACCTCGACGAGCTCGCCGCCCGCGTCGTACGCGGCCGGCGCACGGTCGACGCCGACTCCCACTTCCGGTGGAGCTGCGGGACGGAGGCGAGCAGCATCCGCGTGTACGGGTGCAGCGGGTTCCCGAACACGCGCTGCGTCCCGCCCATCTCGACGACCCGCCCTCGGCGCAGGATCACCGTGCGGTCGCTGATGTAGTTGCCGAGCGAGAGGTCGTGCGTGATGAAGAGGATCCCGAGGCCGCGCGCCTTCAGGTCGCCGAGCAGGTTCAGCACGTCGATCCGGGTCGACGCGTCGAGCATGCTGATGATCTCGTCCGCGACGAGGAGCCGGATGTCGAGCAGGAGCGCGCGCGCGACGAGCAGCCGCTGGAGCTGGCCGCCGGAGAGCTGGTGCGGGTACTTGTTGAGGCAGTCGCCGGCGTTGAGGCTCACCGCCTCGAGCGCCGCGTCGACCTTCGCGCTCCCACTCGCCCCGGGCGACGCCGCGGGAAGAAGCTCTGGCTGACCATCGCGAAGACGCGGTCGGCCTTGAAGATCGGGTTGTACGAGCTGAACGGGTCCTGGAAGACGCCCTGCACGCGCCGGTAGTACGCGCTTAGCGCGCGCCGCTCGAACGTCGAGACGTCGACGCCGTCGAACGAGATCACGCCCTCGCTCGCGGGCGTGAGGCGCAGGATCATCCGGCCGATCGTGCTCTTCCCGCTCCCGCTCTCGCCGATCAGCGACACGACCTCGCCCGGGCCGCACGTCGAAGCTGACGTCGCGCACCGCGAGCAGCTCCTTCCCGCCGAAGGTGCCGGTCTTGTAGACCTTCGAGACCCGGTCGAGCGTCAGCATCGCCTCATGCCTTCCAGCACGCGACGTCGTGGTCGGCCTCGACCTCGACGAACGGCGGCTCCTACGAGGCACTCGCTGCGACGCGAGCGGGCAGCGGTCGCGGAAGCGGCAGCCTGTCGGCGGATCGAGGAGCGACGGCGGCCGGCCCGGGATCCCGTCGAGCTTCTTCTCCGCGTAGGTGACGCCGACCTCGGGCAGCGAGGAGAGCAGGAGCTTCGTGTACGGGATGCCGCGGCGCGTTGACGATCGTCTCCGCCGGCGCCTTCTCCGCGAGCTTGCCCGCGTACATCACGAGGATCGTGTCGGCGATCTGGTACAGGATCGCGAGATCGTGCGTGATCACGATCATGCTCTTCACGTAGCCGCGGTCGCGGAACTCGACGAGCATCTCGCTCACCGCCCGCTGGCTCGCGACGTCGAGCGCCGACGTGAGCTCGTCCGCGATGAGCAGCGACGGGTTGAGGAGCGTCGAGAGCACCATCACGACCCGCTGCTTCATCCCACCCGAGAGCTCGATCGGATACAGGCCGAGCACGCCCGTCGTCGAGGCCGACGAGCGCCGAGGCGGCGCCGCAGCTCCGGGAGCGTCTCCTCGTAGCTCACGCCGCGTGAGGCGAGGAACTCGGAGATCATCCGCCCGACCTTGCGGATCGGGTTGAGCGCGCTCATCGCGTACTGCGGGACGATCGAGACCTCGCGGAAGCGGAATGCGTCCATCGCGCGGTCGTTCCCGATCGGGAGGTCGGCGCCGTCGAGCTCGACCGCGCCGCCGACCAGGCGCATGCGCCCGTCGAGCCGAATCAGGCTCTTGCCGAGCGTCGTCTTGCCGCAGCCCGACTCGCCGGCGAGGCCCATGATCTCCCCGTCCGCGACGCCGAAGCGTGACGCCGTCGAGCGCCTTCACGTCGCCGCGCAGCGTGCGGTAGTGGACGCGCAGGTCGTCGACCGCGAGGCTCATCGTCTCGCGCAGCCTCGGGTTGAAGACCTCGTCGAGGCCGACGTTCGTCACGTACAGGCCGCCGACGATCGCCGTGATCCCGATGCCGGGCGGGATGAACCACCACCACATCCCGAGCTGGAGCGCGCTCGCGTAGACCGCGGTGTACATCATCAGGCCGAGCGACATCACCTGCGAGGGCCCGAGCCCGAGGAAGTCGAGCGTCGCGGCGGTGAGCACGGCGCCGCCGAAGAGGAGGATGAAGACGAGGAAGAGGTACGAGCTCATGTTCGGCGCGATCTCGCGGGAGATGATCCGCACGCTCCCGGCTCCCGAGAGCCGCGCGAGGCTCACGAACTCCCGCGACGCGAGCGAGAACGTCTGGGCGCGGATCGAGCGCGCCGCCCACGGCCAGAGCGTGACGCCCGATCAGCACGGCCTCCGCGAGCAGGCTGCCCACGCTCAGATAGGCGGCGAACGACGATCAGGACCGCGAGCGTCGGGAGCACGAGCACGACGTTGGTGAGCATCCCGAGGATCTCGTCGACGACTCCCCCGCGATAGCCGCTCACGAACCCGATCGTCATCGCGATCAACGCGGCGATCGCGCCGGCCGAGCGCGCCGACGATGAAGCTCGAGCGTAGGCCGTAGACGAACTGCGAGAAGACGTCCTGGCCCGCCGGCGGTCGTCCCGAGCCAGTACTCCCGGACGGCGGCTCGCCGGTCGGGTATCCGAACTCGAACGGGTCGGCGTCGGTGAGCCACGGGCCGACGATCGCGAGCACGAGGAAGAAGAGGACGACCGAGAGCCCGATCACGAGCTTCCGGTTCCGGAGGGCGAAGTAGAGGATCTCGTTGCGCCCGCGACGCGGCGAACGGGTGCCCGGCTCGGGAGCGCCTGTGCGAGCGGCTCGGCGGGAAGCTCGGCGGTCGTCGCCATTACGAGCCCTGGAGCCCCGTGCGCGTCCGCGGGTCGACGATCACGTACGCGATGTCGACGACGAAGTTCGCGATCAGGACGGCGACGATGATGAACAGGAAGATGCCCTGGAGCAGGAAGTAGTCGCGGTTCTGGATCGCGGTGAGGATCGAGCGAGCCGATGCCCGGGTAGCCGAAGACGATCTCGGTGACGAGCGCGCCGGCGACGACCGCGCCGAGCGCGAGCGCGAGCCCGGTCATCTGCGGGAGCACGGCGTTCCCGTACGCGTACCGGCGCACGAGCCGGCGCGGCGCGCCGAGCGAGCGCAGGTAGTTCGCGTAGTCCGCCTCGAGCTCGTAGATGATCAGGTTCCGCATCCCGATCGCCCAGCCGCCGAACGCGACGAGGAAGAGGGTCAGGAAGGGCAGGAACCAGTGGGCGAGGAAGCTCCGCACGAACTCCCACGTCCAGGCGGGCTGCAGCGAGAAGTCGTACGCGCCGGAGACCGGGAACCATCCCAGCTGGAACGCGAGGACGTACGCGAGCACGAGCGCGAGCCACATGTACGGGGTCGCGCTCAGGATGTACGAGGCCGGAAGCACCGTGTTGTCGAGGGACTTCCGCCGGGCCGCGAGCGCGCCCATCCGGTTGCCCGCGATGTAGCTGAGCACGATCGCGGGCACGAGCAGCGCGAGCGTGTACGGCAGCGCCGCCCAGATCAGCTCGCTCACGGACGAGCCGACGTACGCGATGCTCGGCCCGAGGTCGCCGTGGAGGAGGCCGCGCCAGAACGTGAGGTACTGCTCCCAGAGCGGCTGGTCGAGCCCGAACGACTCCGTGAAGTAGCCGTGGAGCTCCTGCGACGCGGTCGAGTCGGTCTGGAAGCGGGCGATGAGGCCGTCGATCGGATCGCCGGGCATGAGGCGCGGGATCGCGAAGTCGACCGTGACCGCGACGAAGAAGGTCAGCAGGTAGATCGCGATCTTGCGGGCGAGGTAGCGGGTCACGCTGCGAGCTCTCCGCGGTCGCTGACCCGGGCGGCACGCGGCCGGCGACCGCTGCACCCCGTCGACCGAGGGTCAGCGGTGGGAGCGGCAGCCTGGAGGGCGGCGGTCGGTTCTCCTACCTGTTCTTCTTGAGGTTCGCCAGCGCGTCGATGCCCGTCATGTTGAGGTAGCCGTTCCACGTCGATGGCGTGTTCTGCAACCCCTTGCCCGAGGCGCTCGGGAAGTTGGTCCAGACGGACGTGTTGTACTGCGCCCACATGCCGTTGTACCAGAGCGGAATCGCGGGCAACTGCTCGAGGATGTACCGTCTGGATCTGCGAGTGGACCCGCTTCGCCGCCGCCACGTCGGTCGACTTGATCTTGTTCATCTTGACCGTCAGCGCCCACGGCCTCGAGCCCGCCTGAGTGAAGCGCGAGAAGTTGACGGACGTCTGCTGGTCGGCGATCGGCAGGTGGAAGAGGTAGTCGTAGTAGGTGTACGGCGTGTTGCCGAAGCGCCTTCTCGTTGTTGATGACGAGGTCGAACTTGCCCGAGTTCCGCTCCTCCACGAGCGCGTTGAAGTCGGGGAACGCGGGCGTGAGCTTGATGCCGGCGGCCTTCGTCGAGTCGGCGATGATCTGGATCGCGGTCATCCAGTCCGACCAGCCGTTCGGGACGATGATGCGGAGGTTGATCTGCGACCCGTCCTTGTTCTCGACGAAGCCGTCGCCGTTCGTGTCGCGGTAGCCGTTCGCCGCGAGCAGCGCCTTCGCGCCCGCGATGTTGTACTTGAAGCCGAGCTTCTTGACCTGCGCCTTGTCGATCCACTTGCCCCACTGCGGCAGCGAGCCCGGTCGGGTCCGCCTTCGAGACGATGTTGCCGTACCCGGCGTGCACGATCTGGTCGATGTTGATCGACATCGCGAGCGCACGGCGGAACTCCCGGTCGCTGAGCGGCGCCTTCTTCGTGTTCGGGATGAGCCAGGCCGTGTTCGCGGAGAGCATGTACGGCGCCTTCGTGTAGTAGGTGCTGATCTTCCCGCCGAGCTGCCGGTCGATCCCCGGGAAGAAGTTGTTGCTGAGGTCGATCTTGTTCTGAAGGAAGTTCTGGAGCGACGCCGTGTTCGACGTGTTGTGGATGTCGACGATGTACTTCATCGGCATGCTCTTGCCGAGCGCCTTCGTCGCCCACCAGCCCGCGCGACGGTTCCACTGCAGCGTCTGGGAGCTACCGGCGCCCGCGCCGTACGTGAACGGCCCGGTGCCGACCTGCTTCGAGCGCTGGGAGGTGTTGCCGGTCGTGATCTCCTTCGCGCTGTACTTCGACCAGACGTGCTTCGGCACGATCGGGATCGAGTACATGTTGGAGTCCCACTCCTGGTAGTTCGGCGTGCCCCGGAAGTGGAAGGTGACGACGTTCCCACGGGTGCTGATCTTCGTGAGGCCCGTCTTCCACATCGCGGAGTACTGCGAGCCGGCGAGCTTGCCGGTCTCGAACGTGAACTTCACGTCGGCGGCCGTGAACGGCTTGCCGTCGTTCCACTTCACGCCGTTACGCACCGTCACGACGTGGTTCCTGCCGACCCACTTGCTGCGACGTGGCGAGCCAGGGAATGAAGCTGTCCTTCAGCGGGTCGTAGCGGAAGAGCGTCTCGTACAGGAGACCGACGAGGCCCGTGTTGTAGTCCGGCCGCAGCGGGTTGAAGTTCGTGTATGGCCCCCACTGCTTGCCCGACGTGTACAGCGTCTCCGCGCGCGGGAGAGCGAACGGAGACTGCTCTCCGGCACCCGCGCTGCCCGCCGTGAGCGAGGCGAACGCCGGCGATGGCGACGATCGCCGCGACGACGCCGGCAGCCCTTGTCCTACGGGTTGACATCACTCTCAACTCCCTCCTCGTCTTTGCGCCCACCTCGCCCAGGAGCGGGCGCCGACGCATACGACGATCCAATGGGCCAGCGGTTGGCGGTCACCGCCTCCCGGCTGCTGCGTCTTGGCATCCGAGCCATCGAGCGCACAGCGGAACTTCATCACTTATCCGGTTAAGTGTCAAGCTGAATTTTCACGCTTCGTTCACCACGGCGCGAAGTTAACGCGCAGCGCGGCGGGGGCGTCCGGTGCTGCCGCGCGTCGTGAGCTCGCCTCGCATCGTCTCGACGTCCCCCGTCGCCTGACCCTCGACCGCCGCCAGGAGCTGCTGCGTGCAGGCGACGCCGAACGCCTCGATGTCGCGCGTGATCGCCGTCAGCGCCGGATGCACGACCTGGCTGATCAGGGAGTCGTCCCATCCCACGATGGAGACGTCCTCGGGGACCGAGAAGCCCATCTGTTGAGCGACCCCAAGGCCCGTGACCGCGAGCAGGTCGCTGTCGAACACGATCGCGGTCGGCGGGCTCGGCGAGGACAGCAGCTTGCGGGTCGCCCGCGCGCCGCTCTCGGCGCTGTAGTCGGTCTCCACGACCTCGCCGTGGACGCCGAGCTCGCGCGTCGTGCCGGTGAAAGCAGCCATGCGCTGGGCCGTGTGCACGAAGTCGGCGACGCCGGCGACATGGGCGATGCGCCCGTGCCCGAGGGCGACGAGGTACTGCACCGCCTCGGTGACGACAGCGCCCTCATCGTGCCAAACAGCAGGGCAATTCGCCATTTTCGAGCGGCCCTCCGACCACCACCGCCGGGAGGCCGAGGCGGACGAGCTCGTCGACGCGGGGATCCTCGTCGCGGAGGTCGAGGACGAGGACGCCGTCGACGCGATGCTCCCCCACCACCGCCGATAGACGTCGATTTCCTCCTGGACGTCGCCGACGAGCTGGAGGGTCAGGGCGACCGAGCGGGTGGCCAGCTCCGCCTCGACGCCGGCGATGAACTCCATGAAGAACGGCTCGAGGGCGAGCGTCCGGGCCGGGCGCGCGAGGACGAGCCCGCAAGCCTCGGCCCGCGCCGCGGACAGCGCGCGGGCGGCTCGGTTCGGGTACCAGCCGAGCTCGTTGGCGATCGAGATGATCCGCTCGCGCGTGTCCTCGGAGACGCCCGGACGGCCGTTCAGCGCGTACGAGACCGCGCCCTTCGAGACTCCCGCGCGCTCGGCGATGTCGCGGATCGTCGCCCGGCCCGGCCGCGGTTGCTCGGATACGTCTCTCGCCTTGTCGCTTGCCATCGAGGTGTGTTTTGTGATCTTCTTTACCGGTTCAGGAAACTGGAGGGTACACAATGACCTTGGCAGACGGCATCCGTTCCGACAACTTCGTGTGGGGGGCTGCCGTGTCGGCGTACCAGATCGAAGGCGCGACGGAGCTCGACGGCCGTGGCGAGAGCATCTGGGACCGCTTCACCGCCACGCCCGGGAGGATCCGCAACGGGGACAGCGGCCGCATCGCCTGCGATTCGTATCACCGCTACTCCGAGGACGTGCGCCTGATGCGCGAGCTCGGGCTGAGCGGCTTCCGCTTCTCCATCGCGTGGCCACGCATCCTGCCCGACGGACGCGGGCGCGTGAACGAGGCCGGCCTCGACCACTACGACCGCTTCGTGGACGAGCTGCTCGCCAACGGCATCGAGCCCTTCGTCACGCTCTACCACTGGGATCTCCCCCAGGCGCTCGAGGACCGGGGCGGCTGGCCGGTGCGCGACACCGCCGACGCCTTCGCCGAGTACGTCGAGGTCGTCGCCCAGCGCCTCGGCGACCGCGTGCGCAACTGGATCACGCAGTGCGAGCCCTGGGTCATCGGCTGGCTCGGATACGGCGTCGGCGAGCACGCGCCCGGCCGCACGTCGAGGCGGAGGCGGTCGCCGCCGCCCACAACGTGCTGCTCTCCCACGGACGGGCGGCCGAGGTGCTGCGACGCGTGTCGTCCCGAGCGCAGGTCGGGATCACGATCGACCAGGTGACGTTCCACCCGCTGACGGACTCTCCGGAGGACCTCGCCGCCGTCGCCAAGGCGAACGCATTCCGCAACGCCTGGATCATGGACCCGGTGCTGAAGGGCGAGTACCCGGAGCTCCTGCTCGAGCGCTTCGCGGAGACGCCGCCGCCCGTCGAGGACGGCGACCTCGAGACGATCGCCGCGCCGCTCGACTTCCTGGGGGTCAACTACTACACGCGCAGCGTCGTCCAGGCCGACCCCGAGACCGGCGAGCCCGTGACGGTCGAGAGCGACGACACGGAGCGGACTGGGATGGGCTGGGAGATCTACCCCGACGGCCTGTTCGAGCTCCTCGTGAAGCTGAACGGCGAGTACGAGCTGCCGCCGCTGTACGTCACCGAGAACGGCGCCGCGTTCCCCGACGCGCGCTCGAACGGCACCGTGCACGACCCGGAGCGGATCTCGTACGTCGAGCGCCACGTCGACGCGATCCGGCGCGCGGTGGAGCACGGCGTGCCTGTGCACGGGTACTTCCTGTGGTCGCTGCTCGACAACTTCGAGTGGACGCACGGCTACTCGCAGCGCTTCGGGATCGTGTACGTGGACTACGAGACGCTGGAGCGCGTGCCGAAGGCGAGCTACTTCTGGTACCGCGACCTCATTCGCGGGCGCCTCCGCCTGACAGTCAAGGGAGCTCGAGCGACGACGAGCTCGGCGACGCAGACGGGCTTCTCGACGCCCTCGCACTCGACCGTCGCCTCGATCGTCCCGCGCGAGCCTTCGACCGAGAGAACCTTGAAGCGGCCGCGGATCCGGCTTCCCGAGGGCACCGGCGCCGGGAAGCGGACGCGGTTCACGCCGTAGTTCACCATCGCTCGTTCCGAGGGCGGGAAGAGCTCGTACAGCATCGGGACGCAGAGCGAGAGCGTGAGGAAGCCGTGCGCGATCGTCGTCCCGAACGGGCCCTCGGCCGCGCGCGCCGGATCGACGTGGATCCACTGCGGGTCGTCGGTCGCGCCGGCGAAGGCGTCGATGCGTTCCTGCGACATGTCGATCCAGGCCGTCGGGCCGAGCTTCTCGCCGACGAGCTCGCTGAGGTCCGTCATGCCGCCACCGACGCGGCCGAGCGGATGCGCGCGAGCGACTTCTCCTTGCCGAGGAGCTCGAGGCTCTCGTACAGGCCCGGCGACACGCGCGAGCCCGTGACCGCGACGCGGATCGGCAGGTACACGGTGCGCGGCTTCTCCCCCAGCTCCTCGCAGAGATCTTTCAAAGCGGGCTCGATGGCTTCGGCAGTCCACGGCTCGACTCGCTCGAGCGCCGTCGCGGCGGCGCCGAGCATGCGCTCATCGAGCAGCTCGGGGTCGGGCTCGACGTCCTCGAAGAAGAAACGGGCGAAGTCGGGAAACTCGCTGAGCCGGCCGATCTTCTCCTGCACGATCGCCGCCGCGGCGCGCACGCCCTCCTCCGGCCAGTCGATTCCCTGCTCCCGCAGATAGCCGACGAGGCGCTCCGCGAACTCCTCCGACGGCAGCGCGCGCAGGTAGACCCCGTTCATCCAGTCGAGCTTCGCGTAGTCGAAGGTCGCGGGGCTGGAGCCGACGCGTTCGAGCGAGAAGCGCTCGACGAGCTCGTCGCGCGACATGATCGTCGTCTCGCCGTCGGGCGCCCAGCCGAGCAGCGCGAGGAAGTTCATCAGCGCCTCCGGCAGGTAGCCCGCCTGGCGGAAGTCATCGACCGAGACGGCGCCGTGCCGTTTCGAGAGCTTCGCGCCGTCGGCGCCGTTCACGTTCGGCACGTGGGCGTACACCGGGAGCTCCGCGCCGACCGCGCGCAGCAGGTTGATCTGCTTCGGCGTATTCGAGATGTGGTCCGGGCCGCGGATGACGTGCGTGATCCCGTCCCACATGTCCTCGAGCGGCGACGCGAAGTTGTAGGTGGGCCGGCCGTCCGAGCGCACGAGCACGAGGTCCTCGAGCTCCGCGTTCGGCACCTCGACGCGGCCGAGAACGACGTCGTCGAACGCGGTGACTCCCTCGTCGGGCATGCGAAAGCGGATCGCTCCTTCGTCCTCGTACGCCGCGCCGTCCGCGACGAGCTTCTCGGCGACGGCGCGCGTGTCGTCCATCCGGTCGAGCTGGAACGTGACCTCGCCGTCCCAGTCGAGCCCGAGCCAGCGCAACGACTCCTGGATCTGCTCGGTCGCCTCGTACACCTCGCGGGCGGTGTCCGTGTTCTCGATCCGTAGCCGGAACTCGCCGCCCTCGTGGCGCGCGAAGAGCCAGTTGAAGAGGGCCGTGCGGACGTTGCCGATGTGGAGGAGCCCCGTAGGCGAGGGAGCCATGCGAACTCGCACCGACATGCGTCTAGCCTAGCCCGGTGCTCTTCGGTGCCCACGTCTCCTCGGCCGGCGGGATCTCGAACGCGATCGATCGGATCGAGGAGATCGGCGGCAATGCAGTTCAGATCTTCACCCAGAGCCCGCGCATGTGGAAGCCGACCGAGCACGCGGAGGAGGAGCTCGAACGCTTCCGCAAGCGCCGCCGCGAGGCACGCGTCAAGCACGTTGCCTGCCACGCGCTGTACCTCGTCAATCTCGCCAGCCGCGATCGCGAGATCCGCTCCAAGTCCTTCGATGCGCTCTGCGCGACGCTGGCGACGGCACGCGGGATCGACGCCGACGCAGTCGTCTTCCACGTCGGATCGCATCTCGGCTACGGGTTCGCCGACGCCGTGAAGGTCGTCGTCGCCGAGCTCAGGGAGCTCCTCGAGCTCACGAGCGATCGTCTGTGGCTCTGCCTCGAGAACACGGCGGGCGCGGGCGCCACCATCGGCCGCTCGGTCGACGAGCTCGCGGTCCTCTTCGACGCGCTCGACGGCCATCCGCGGCTCGGGCTCTGCCTCGACTCCTGCCACTGGTGGGCCTCAGGAGTGAACGTGACGGACGCCGTCGCGCTCGAAGACGCGCTCTCCGAGCTCGACGAACGCATCGGGCTCGACCGGCTGCGGCTCCTCCACGTCAACGACGCGAAGACGCCGCTCGGGTCGAACCGCGACCGGCACGAGGTCGTCGCCGAAGGTGTCATCGGAGACGGGCTCGCGACCTTCCTCGGGCATCCGGCGTTCCGGGACCTGCCCGCCGTGCTCGAGACCTGGCCGAAGGGCGGTCTCCGCCGCGACGACATCGATCTCCTGCGCGACCTCTACCGCCGCGGCCGGCGCAGGAAGCGGCCTCGCTACGACGAGTCGCTGACCCGCGCGAAGACGCGGAAGCTGGCGCGCTCGCGTGGGAGCTCGTAGAACTCGGGGTTCCGGCAGCCGAGGTCGTCCTCGCGAGTGGCGTACGTCGCGACCACGTCGACGTCGCACATCGGGAGCGGCGGGCGACGCGCCCGCACCGCGCCGAAGCCGCCTCGACCGGACTCCGCCGCCTCGAGCAGGTCGAGGTCGATCTCGACATCGAAGACCTTCTGCAGGCAGCCCATGTAGGTCCGCCCCCAGGCCTCGTAGGCGTAGACGAACGGGCAGCCCATCCGAAGGCACGTACCGGGGTGCACGACCTTCTCGCAGTGCACGGCGCAGCGGCGGCACTCGACCTCGTCCTGGGCCCGGAGAGGGAGTCCTACCTCCGCAGTGGTTTCACTCATCCCTCCGATTGTGTTCCTCTCGTGACCTCCGCCGCAAGACTTGACAAACCACTGATTTTCAGGCATTAGCGCCGATCGACTGTCGAACAGGTGGATAGGGTTCTGCGTCCGTGGTCAGGAGAATCCTCTTCGCGACGCTCGCCCTCGCGCCGCTCACGGTCGCTCTCCACTTCCTCGCCGACCTCCCGGAGACGGTCGAGTTCGTGCTCTCCGCCCTCGCGCTCATCCCACTGGCGTGGCTGATCGGCGAGGCGACCGAGCACGCCGCCGAGCACACGGGACCGGGCATCGGCGGCTTCCTCAACGCGACCTTCGGCAACGCGCCGGAGTTGATCATCGCCTTGCTCGCCGTGCACGACGGCCTGACCGAGGTCGTTCGCGGCTCGCTGACGGGAAGTGTCGTCTCGAACCTCCTCCTGGTGCTGGGTGCCGCGCTCGTCGCCGGCGGCCGCGGCACGCTCGACCGCTATTCGAGCTTCCTCGCGTTCGGGCTGCTCGCGTTCGCGACGCTGATGTTGCTGATCCCGTCGATCCCGAGCTGGGAGGGCGACCCGGATCGCGACTCGCTCGCCGCGCTGTCCGTTCCGGTCTCGATCGTCCTGCTCGTCGTCTATGCGGCGGTGACCTGGTACTCGCTGCGAAGGCACGCGCGGCTCCACGTTGCGAGCGACACGGAGATCAGCGGATGGTCGCTGCGTGTGTCGCTCCTCGCGCTGGGCGCCGCGACCGTGGTGACGGTGTTCGTCGCGGAAGTCCTCGTCGGCACGCTGCGAGGTCTTCGCGGACGAGGTAGGCCTCAGCGAGTTCTTCGTCGCCGCGGTGATCGTGGCCATCGTCGGCAACGCGGCGGAGCACGGAGGAGCAGTCGTCGTCGCGTTCCGCGGAAAGATCGCGCTCGCGGCCGAGATCGCGCTCTCGTCGGCCGCGCAGGTCGCCGTCTTCCTCATCCCGGCGGTCGCGCTCCTCTCGTGGCTCATCGATCCGCTGGCGCTGAGCTTCCGGCCGGTCGAGATGGCGGCGCTCGGCGCCTCGGTCGTCTTCACCACCGTCGTGCTCTTCCAGGGGCACTCGAGCAGGCTCCGCGGCGGGCTCCTGCTGGCAGGGTACGGCGCCGTCGTCGTCGCGTTCTACCTCGCCGGCGATCGGGCGGTTTGAGGTCGTTGGATGGCGGCTGTGTTAGAAAGTTCTGAAGACGTGCTCTGCATTCCTTCGTGCGTGGTATCTCGTTGTCCATGAGGATCCTCCCGGCCGTCCTCGTCTTCGCCTGCGCGCTGACCATCTCGCTCGGCGCCGCGGGGTCGGCCAGCGCCTCGACCGGCGTCCAATACGGCATCCAGGACGACGCCTGGCTCGAGTTCGGGCCTGGAAAGCTGCACAAGCGCGTCGCGAAACTCGACCGGATCGGCTTCGACGCGGTGCGCGTGACGCTCGACTGGTCGCGCACGGAGATCCGCCGCGGGCGCTATCGCTGGAAGCGGAGCGACCGCCTGGTGCGTGCGATCCATGCGCGCGGCCTCGAGCCAATCGTGACGATCTGGGGCACGCCGGGCTGGGCCAACGGGCGCCAGCTGCCGAACGTCGCTCCGAGGAACGGCGCGGACTTCCAGCGCTTCACCTCGGCGGCCGCGAAGCGCTACCCGTACGTCGCGCGCTGGATCATGTGGAACGAGCCGAACAAGGCCTCGTGGCTGAAGCCCGCCTCCGCGAAGACGTACGTCACGAAGATCCTCAACCCCGGCTACCGCGGCATCAAATCGGTCAGCCGCGGGGACCGCGTCGGCGGCGGCGTGACCGGGCCAACGGCGGGCAAGGGCGGGATCTCACCCGTCGACTTCATCCGCTTCATGAAGCCGATGAAGCCGCTTCTCGACGCCTATGCGCACCACCCCTATCCCGTCTTCCCGGGCGACACGCCCTACAAGGGCGGCTGCCTCTGCAAGACGATCACGATGGCGTCGCTCAACCGACTCCTGAACCTCGTGAACCACAACTTCCCGCGTGCCCGCGTTTGGATCACGGAGTACGCGTACCAGACGAATCCGCCCGACCGCTTCGGCGTGAGCCCGGAGCTTCAGGCTCGCTACATCGGTGAGTCGGCGCGCCGTGTGTACGAGGCGAACAAGGTCGATCTGCTCATCCACTACCTCTACCGTGACGAGCCGTCGCTCGCGCGCTGGCAGAGCGGTCTCGTGACGGTCCGCGAACGTCCCAAGCTTGGGCTCGCCGCGATGCGGCTCCCGCTCACGCAAGTCAGGCGCCAGGGCTCGCAGACGACCGTCTGGGGCCAGGTGCGACCTGGTGACGGCCCGCAGCGGTACAGCCTCCAGCGCAAGCTCCGCGGAGTCTGGGTCACGCTCGGCGGGCCGCGGATGACGAACCGGCGCGGCTTCCTCCAGCGCACGGTCTCCGCGCCGAGGAGGTCGCAGATCCGGCTTTGGTACTTCGAGCAGCGGGTCGCGAGCCCGCCGCTCACCGTTCGCTAGCGGCGCGTCGCCACCTCGACCCCCAGCGCCGACGGGATCAGCTCGATCGCGCGCTCGACGTCCTCGTCCGTGACGTCGAGGTGCGTCACGGCGCGGAGAACGGTCGGATGGATCGTCGCCGACAGGCCGACGCCCGCCTCGAGCAGCTGAGCGAGCGCTTCGGACCGCACGAGCCCGAGCGGCGCGAGGTCGAGCTGCACGAAGTTCGTCTCGACCCGGTGGACGTCGACGGGCAGGCCGGCGGCGGCGAGCCCTTCCGCGAGGGCACGCGCGCGGGTGTGGTCCTCGGCGAGCCGCTCGACGTGGTGGTCGAGCGCGTAGACGCCGGCCGCTGCGACGATTCCGGACTGACGCATCGCGCCGCCGAAGAGGTGCTTCTCACGCCACGCGCGGTCGATCAGCTCCGCCGAGCCGGCGAGCAGTGCACCGAGCGGACAGCCGAGCCCTTTCGACAGGCACAGCGTCACCGTGTCGAACCGCGACGCGATAGCCGCCGGGTCGACGCGCTGGGCTGCGGCGGCGTTGAGGAGCCGCGCGCCGTCGAGGTGCACCGCGAGGCCGAGCTCGCGCGCAGCGCTGACCGTGTCCTCGAGCTCGTCGAGCGGCCAGACCCGGCCACCGGCGCTGTTGTGCGTGTTCTCGACGGAGAGCACGGCAACGCGCTGATCAGCGACCTTCGAGCTCGGCGCCGCGGCTTCGCGGACCTGCTCCGGAGAGAGTCGACCGCCGTCCCCGCGTAGCCCGTGCGTCAGAAGGCCCGCGTGCACCGCAGGGCCGCCGTACTCGTAGATGACGACGTGCGAGTGCTCCTCGGCGAGCAGCACGTCGCCCGGGCGAGCGTGGAGCTTGAGCGCGATCTGATTCGCCATCGTCGCGGTCGGGACGAAGACGGCCGCCTCATGGCCGAGTAGCTCCGCCACACGCTCTTGCAGCTCGAGCACGGTTGGGTCCTCCCGCTTCTGCTCGTCGCCGACTGCAGCCTCGGCGATCGCACGCCTCATGCCCTCGGTCGGCTGCGTGACGGTGTCGGAGCGGAGGTCGATCACGGGCGAGACGGTACCGTCCGAGCGTGGATCTCGCGCTTCTCGACCGCGCGCTCGCAGAGCGCTCCGAGCCACCGTACCGCGCACGCCAGGTGTGGGAGTGGGTCGCACGCGGGGCCGGCTCGTACGAGGAGATGACGACCCTCCCGAAGCCGCTGCGCACCGCGCTTGCCGAGGAAGTTCCTCTCTCCACGCTCGAGGTCGTCACCGAGCGCGAGGCCCGCGACGGGACGGTCAAGACGCTCTTTCGGACGCACGATGGCCACCCCGTCGAGGCCGTGCTCATGCGCTATCGGGACGGACGTCGCTCGCTTTGCCTCTCGTCGCAGTCCGGCTGCCCGCTCACGTGCACGTTCTGCGCGACGGGGGCGATGCGGTTCGGGCGGAACCTGACTGCGTCCGAGATCCTCGAGCAGGCCCTGCACTTCCGCCGCAGCGGGGCCGTGAACCACGCGGTGTACATGGGCATGGGCGAGCCGTTCCTGAACTACGAGGCCGTCGTGGACTCCGCGGCGCGTCTCCCCGACCTCGGGATCACGCATCGCCGGACGACGATCTCCACGGTCGGTTGGCTCCCGGGCCTCCGGCGGTTCGTCGACGAGGTCGATGTGCCGATCCGGCTCGCGCTCTCGATCCACGCAGCGGATCCCGAGCTCCGCTCCGAGCTCATGCCCGTGAACGACCGCTACCCGCTCGAGGATCTGCTCGCGGAGTGCCGGCGCTACTTCGAGCTCCGCCGGCGAAAGGTGTTCGTCGAGTACGTGATGCTCGCGGGCGTGAACGACTCCCCGGCGGACGCGCGGCTGCTCGCCGCCGCCCTCGAGCCTGGGGTCTTCAAGGTCAACCTGATCCCGTACAACCCGACCGGGATGTTCGAGGGGTCGTCACGCGCGGCAATCGAGTCGTTCAAAGGCGTGCTCGAGCGGGCGCGCATCCCGGCGACGGTCCGGCTGACACGCGGGCGCGACATCGAGGCGGCGTGCGGCCAGCTTGCGACCGCGCCGCGGTGGCAAGTCTCGACGCGTTAGCGTGTCGACGTGAGCTCCGACGCCGCCCCTGCCGAGCGCGTCACAGGCGTCGGCGGCGTCTTCTTCCGCGCGAGCGACCCCAACGCGCTCGTCTCGTGGTACGCCGAGCACCTCGGGGTTCCCGTGGACGAGGCCGGTTACGTCATCTTCCCGGAGAGCCGCAACACGGTCTGGGCGCCGTTCACCGAAGACACGGACTACTGGCCGGCCGCGAAGCAGGGCATGGTGAACTTCACCGTCCGCGACCTCGACGCGATGCTGGCGCAGCTGCGGGAGGCGGGGATCGAGGTCGACGAGCGTATCGAGGTCATGGACGGGATCGGCCGCTTCGGCTGGGCCGTCGACCCCGAAGGGAACCGCTTCGAGCTCTGGGAGCCGCTTGTGTCGTCGAGCGGATGATCCACGCCGGCAATCGCTGAGCGCGGCGACGACGCGCACGAGCACGACTCCCTCGGATCGCCGGAGCGTCGCCGTCACGGACACGCCGCCCAAACCACAGCCCCAACCTCCCCCAGGGGCACTCCCGTGTCCCTGAACGCACGCTATCGAGGAAGGCGTGACGCGTGGGACACGGCTTTGCGCAAGAAGTGGAAAAGCGCCCGTTCGTCAACTCCGACGAGCGTCGCGTGCGGCTCCCTCTGAGCGCCGCCAGCGCAGCCGCGAGCCGCGCCTACTCCGAGCCGACCAGCGCCGGATGCTCGTCGAAGAGATAGCGCAGCACGGGCTGCTTCGCAGCGCGCACCTCGTCGAGCCGGCGCACCGGCCGCCCGTGCGGAGCGTTCTTCAGCGTCTCCGGCGACGTCGGCCGCCTCACGCGCGATCGCGCGCATCGCGTCCACGAACTCGTCCAGCCGCTCCTTCGGCTCCGTCTCCGTCGGCTCGATCATCAGCGCCTCCGGGACGACGAGCGGGAAGTAGATCGTCGGCGGGTGGATCCCGTAGTCCATGAGCCGCTTCGCGACGTCGAGCGCCGTGATTCCGTGGTCGCGCTTCAGGCTCCGCGCGGAGAGGACGAACTCGTGCATGCAGAGCCGGTCGTACGGGAGGTCGTAGACGTCTCGTAGGCGCGCGAGCAGGTAGTTCGCGTTCAGCACTGCCGTCTCCGACATCTCGCGGAGCGCCGGCCCGTACGCGCGCATGTACGCGTACGAGCGCACGAAGACCCCGAACGGCCCGCCGAACCCGCGCACCCTCCCGATCGACTTCGGGTGGTCACTGTCGAGCCGGAACGCGTCCCCGTCGCGGACGACGCGCGGCACCGGCAGGAAGGGCGCGATTCGGTCACGCACCGCGACCGGACCGCCGCCCGGCCCGCCGCCTCCGTGCGGCTGCGAGAACGTCTTGTGCAGGTTGTAGTGGACGATGTCGAAGCCCATGTCGCCCGGCCGCGAGATGCCTACGACGGCGTTCAGGTTCGCGCCGTCGTAGTACAGGAGCGCGCCCGCGTCGTGGAAGATCCGCGCGACCTCCTCGATCCCCTCGTCGAAGAGCCCGAGCGTCGAGGGGTTCGTCAGCATGAGGCCCGCTGTCCGCTCGTTCACCTTCCCGCGCAGGTCGTCGACGTCGAGGTTTCCTCGCGCGTCGGTCTCGACCTTCTCGAGCTTGTAGCCGGCCATCGTCACGCTCGCGGGGTTCGTGCCGTGCGCGGTGTCCGCGGTGATGATCGTGTCGCGCTCCTCGCCGCGATCGGCGAAGTACGCGCGCATGAGCATGAGGCCGGTGAGCTCGCCCTGCGACCCGGCGGCCGGCTGCAGCGTCACGGCGGGAAGCCCGGCGATCTCGGCGAGGATCTCCTGCAACCGCCACATGAGCTCGAGCGCGCCCTGCGCGCCCTCGTCCTCCTGGTGCGGGTGCAGGTCGCGGAACCCGGGAAGCGCAGCGAGGCGCTCGTGGACCCTCGGGTTGTGCTTCATCGTGCAGGAGCCGAGCGGATAGAAGCCGGTGTCGACCCCGAACGTGCGGTCGGCGAGGGTCGTGAAATGGCGGACGAGCTCGGGCTCCGAGACCTCGGGGAGCCGCGGCGGCCGCGTGCGGCGAACCGACTCCGGCAGGTCCGGCACCGGAAGATCGGGCCGCGGCGGGCGTCCCGCTCGGCGACCGGAGCGCGAGCGCTCGAAAATCAGCGGCGCGTCCGGCCAGGCGCGTCCTGGCTCCGAGACGCTCACCGCGTCAGCTCCGCGAGCACGTCCGCTAGCCGATCGACGTCCTCCACGCTGTGCTTCTCGGTCACCGCGACGAGCAGGACGTCGTCCATCCCCTCGTAATCGCGTCCGAGCGCGTAGCCGGGATGCACGCCCCGTTCTCGCGCGCGCCGCACGACCTCGCGCGCGGGGATCGGCGTCCGGAACGCGATCTCCTTGAACACCGGTGCGTCGAACGCCGGCTCGAACGGGACGCGCTCGCGCACGTACTGCGCGAGAGCGAGACAGGTCTCCCCTACCTCGCGCAGCCCCTCCGGCCCGAGCCACGAAAGCGTCGCGAGACCGCCGAGTGCGAGCAGCGTCTGGTTCGTCGTGATGTTCGAGGTGGCCTTCTCGCGGCGGATGTGCTGCTCGCGCGTCTGGAGAGTGAGGACGAACGCGCGACGGCCGTCCGCGTCGACCGTCTCCCCGACGATACGCCCGGGCATCCGCCGCACGAAGTCGCTGCGCGCGGCGAGGAAGCCGTAGTGCGGGCCGCCGTACGACGGCCAGTTGCCCGCGGCCTGGCCCTCGCCGATCGCGATCGCGGCGCCGTAGGCGCCGGGCGCCTCGAGCACACCGAGAGACATGGGGTCGACGTGCGCGATCGCGAGCGCGCCCGCCTCCCTCGCGGCCTCGGTGAGGTCGGAGGCGGGCTCGAGGCAGCCGAGGAAGCTCGGCTGCTGGAAGAGCACGGCCGCCGCGTCGCGCGCCGCCTCGGCGACGCGGTCGGGATCCGTCGTCCCGTTCGTGTGCGGGACCTCGACCACTTCG
This sequence comes from uncultured Actinomycetes bacterium, assembly GCA_963765175.1. Taxonomy (GTDB): domain Bacteria; phylum Actinomycetota; class Thermoleophilia; order Gaiellales; family Gaiellaceae; genus GMQP-bins7. Next base: position 459,472 of record CAVXUY010000009.1, on the reverse strand, counting down.
AGTCCGAACCCAGGCGCGTACGTCTTCACCACCTGCCGCACCTGTGGGTTCACCGTCTCCGCGAGCACGATCTTCGTCCGGTCGGGAACCGCGTGCTTCGCGACGAACACCGCGTCGGCTGCGACCGTGCATCCGTCGTAGCCGGACGCGTTCGACACGTCCATCCCGGTCAGCTCGCAGATCACGGTCTGGTACTCGAAGATCGCCTGCAGCACGCCCTGGCTCATCTCCGGCTGGTACGGCGTGTATGCGGTCAGGAACTCGCCGCGCGCGAGGACGACGTCGACCACGGACGGCACGTAGTGGTCGTAGATCCCGGCGCCGAGGAACGACAGCTCCGCGCCCGTGTGCACGTTGCGCGCAGCCAGCTCCCCGAGGTGGCGCGCGAGCTCGGCCTCCCCGAGCGCCGGCGGCACGTCGAGCTCACGTCCGAGCCGGACGCCCTCCGGGACCTGCTCGAAAAGGTCGTCGACCGACGAGACGCCGATCGCCGCGAGCATCTCCTCTCGGTCGGCGTCGGTGAGAGAGAGATAACCGGAGCTCACTGTTCCGCGACGTGGGCCTTGTAGGCCTCGACGTCCATGAGTCCGTCCACCTCGGATGCGTCGGACATGCGAATCCGGATGAGCCAGCCCTCGCCGTAGGGATCCTCGTTCACGATCTCCGGCTCGTCGACCGCGCGCTCGTTGATCTCGAGCACCTCACCGGAGAGCGGCGCGACGACGCCGGACACGGCCTTGACGGACTCGATCTCGCCGTACTCACCGTCCTTCGTCACGGTCGCCCCGACGGCCGGCGCCTCGTAGTGGACGAGCTCGCCGAGCGCGTCCTGCGCGAACCACGTGATCCCGAGCGCCGCTTCGTCGCCGTCGATGCGGGCCCAGTCGTGCTCGGGGTGGTACTCGAGGTCGTCGGGGTAGCTCTCCGCGGCTGCCACTCACTGCTCCTTCCGGTAGATCGGCTTCTTCACGACACGTGCGCGACGCGACTTTCCGCGCACGTCGATCACGAGCTCGGAGTCGGGCGACGCGCGCTCGACCGGGACGTAGCCCATCCCGATTCCGCGGTCGAGCATCGGCGAGTGCGTCCCGGACGTGACCTCGCCGCCGCCCTCGATCGGCATGCCCTGGCGAGGCACGGCCTTCTCCTCCATGACGAACGGGACGAGCCGGCGCTCGGGCCCTTCCTCCTTGATCCGGCGAAGCACGTTCACGCCGGTGAAGTCGGTCTCGAGTGCGCACGCCCAGCCGAGCCCCGCGGAGATCGCGTCGGTCTCCTGGGTTATGTCGTTGCCGTGCAGCGGGTAGCAGACCTCGAGTCGCAGCGTGTCGCGGGCGCCGAGGCCGCATGGAACCGCGCCCCGGGCAAGCACCGCGTCCCAGAGGGCCTCCGCGTCGTCCTCGGCGCAGCAGAGCTCGACGCCCGGCTCCCCCGTGTAGCCCGTGCGCGAGATCATCGCCTCGATCCCGTCGATCTCGCCCATCTCGTGCGTGAACGCCGGGCGCTCGGGGAGTCCGAGACGCTCGATCGTCCTCGGGCCCTGCACGGCGACGAGCCCGTACTCGTCGGACGCGTCGCGAACCTCGGTGCCGCGCGGCTCGCGTTCCTTGAGCCACGCGAACACCGTGCGCCGGTTCGAGGCGTTGCAGACGACGAGGAACTGGCCGTGCGCGAGCCGGTACGCGATGACGTCGTCGACGATGCCGCCAAGCTCGTTCGTCAGGAGCGTGTACTGCGCGCCGCCGTCGGCGACCTTGTCGATGTCATTCGAGAGCATCTCCTGGAGGAAGGCCTGCGCGCTCGGGCCGTCGACGTGGATCTCGCCCATGTGCGAGACATCGAAGGCTCCGCAGTCGGTCCGAACGGCTCGGTGCTCCTCGATGACGCCCTGGTACTGGACGGGCATCTCGTAGCCCGCGAACGGCACCATCCGCGCCCCGAGCGAGACGTGGCGCGCGTAAAGAGGCGTGCGCTCGAGCGACGTGGCCTCCACGTTTTCGACTCTATCTCGCCGGACCGACTTTGGACCTGCCGTTCAGTGGAGACCCGAGCCGCGACCGAGCCGGAGGCGGGCTTTGCCCGCCGGGAGGCTTGACGCAACAGCCTCCCCAGCCCGGAACGAAAGGAGGGGGTCGGCGGGGGAACCATCGGTTCCCCGCCTACGGTCAGTCTTCCTTGAGGAAGCTCGGGATGTCGATCTCGACGTCGGTGACGCTCGGCGCCTTGAATGGCGCGCGCTCGGCGGGCTCCGGCGTCTCCGCCGGCGGCTCCACGCGCCGGCGGCGCGGGCGGCCGCCGAAGCCGGTCGCGATCGCGGTCACGCGGATGTGGTCTCCCATCGCGTCGTCGATGACGGCGCCGAAGATGACGTTCGCGTTCGGGTCCGCCGACGCGGTGACGACCTGAGCCGCCTCGTCCGCCTCTGCCAGCCCGAGGTCGGAGCCGCCGGTGATGTTGAGGAGGATGCCGGTCGCGCCGTCGAGCGACGTCTCGAGGAGCGGCGACGAGATCGCAGCCCTTGCGGCCTCCATCGCGCGGTTCTCCCCCTGCGCGACGCCGATTCCCATGAGGGCTGAGCCCGCGTCGCGCATGATCGTGCGAATGTCGGCGAAGTCGAGGTTGATCAGGCCCGGCACCGTGATCAGGTCGGTGATGCCCTGGACGCCCTGCCGGAGGATGTCGTCGACCATCGTGAACGCCTCCGTGACCGGCGTCGAGCGCTCGACCACCTGGAGCAGGCGGTCGTTCTCGATGACGATGAGCGTGTCGACGTTCTCCCGCAGGGTCTGGACGCCGTCCTCGGCCTGCACCGCGCGCAGCCGCCCCTCGAAGCCGAACGGTCGCGTCACGACGCCGACGGTGAGCGCTCCGAGCTCACGGCCGATCTCGGCGACGACCGGAGCGCCGCCCGTGCCGGTGCCACCGCCCTCGCCGGCGGTGACGAAGATCATGTCCGCTCCCTTGAGCGCTTCCTTCAGCTCGTCGCGGCTCTCCTGCGCGGCTGCCTGCCCCACGTTCGGGTCGGCGCCGGCGCCGAGCCCGCGCGTGGCCTGCGAGCCGATGTGGATCTTCACGTCGGCCTCCGCCATGAGGAGCGCCTGGGCATCGGTGTTGACCGCGACGAACTCGACCCCCGAGACCCCGGCCTCGACCATCCGGCTGACGGCGTTCGAGCCACCGCCGCCGATGCCGACGACCTTGATCACCGCGAGGTAGCTACTGGCTTGACTGCTCATATCTCGACCATCCTCGACGTGAACCTCTCGTTGAACGTGCGACTAGCAGGAACGTTTCGCCTCCGAGGGTACGGCTCCTCGTCGCTTGTGTCAATCGCCACACCTTAAACCTCAACCTCAGAGTTGAGGGTTGGCGTATGTGCTCGCGACCGGCCGCTCCGGGACACTGACGTCGATGTACACCGTCCCGTCCGCAAGCAGCGGGAACACGCGCGCGGCGACGGCAAGCTTCAGCGCCACCTGGCGCGGCGCGCCGAGGCGGATCTCGGGGCCGCGGCGGAGCACGAGCGTGAGCTGTCCCTCGGCCGCGCGTACCGCCTGAACAGGATGCGGGATCCGGACGTCCCGTGCCGCGGCGAGCGCGCGCGTAGCCTCGGCGAGGCTCGCCGGCAGCCTCTTCCCCACGTCGACCGCGACCTCGCGCTTCAGCCAGAGGCGCGGGAAGCCGCGATTCGAGCCGACGGGGACTTCCCGGATGAGCCGGCCCATGCCGGTCGCTAGCCACGCCTCGTGGCCTCGCCGGACGACGGCGACGGGACGCTCGGGTGCGACCTTGATCACGAGCGTGTGTGGGAACGCGCGGTCGACGGACGCGCCTGCGACCGAGGGGAGCGCGCGCAGGGCGTCCTCGATCGCCCGTGCGTCGACGGCGAGCAGGCTCCGGCCCACCGTCTCGCGCGTTGCCTTGTGTACGTCCCGCTCGACGGCAGACGGCGCGCCCTGCACGTCGACCCGCTCGACGGCGAACACCGATGTCGAGCGCGCTCCCCAGTACGCGAGGAGCACCGCTGCGACGAGCACGAAGCCCAGCAGGAGTGAGCGGCCGGAGGGGGCGACCCGGGCGAGGTCTAGGCGATCGCCGACGGCGCCCTGCGGAAACGGGACGACGACGCTTGCCGCGCGCGGTCGCCGGCGCGATCTGCGCCCGGTTCGTCCCCCGGCCATGTCCGTGGATTTCGCCGCCCAGCGCCCGCCTCCTACTCCGCAGTGCTATTCACCGGCGAGGGAAGCTCGATCGCCCCGGCGAAGACGACCTCACGCTCGAGCACGACGCCGAACTCCTCGTGCGCGCGCCTTCGCGCCTCGGCCATGAGGCCGAGACAGTCGGCGCTCGTCGCGTCGCCGGCGTTCTCGACGAAGTTGGCGTGCTTGGGTGAGATCCGGGCGCCACCCACGCGATGCCCCTTCAGCCCGCACAGCTCGAGCATCCGGCCGGCGCCGAGCTCGCCCGGCGGATTCTTGAAGACACTGCCGAAGGTGCGCTCGTTCGTCGGCTGCGTGGCCTTTCGGAGCGCGACGAGCTCCGACACGGTGGCCTTGATCTCCTCAGGGGGTCGCGGCGTGAGTCGGTACTCGACCCGCGCGACGACCTGACCCGGGCTGAGATCCGAGTGCCGGTACGAGAGGCCGAGCTCCGCCGGCGTCAGCGTCTCTGTTCCTTCGGCGCTCGCAACGAGCGCGTGGGCGAGGACGTTCGACCAGTCGCTCCCGTACGCGCCAGCGTTCATCTTCACGCCCCCGCCCGCGGTGCCTGGGATCGCGCACGCGAACTCGAAGCCGCCGAGGCCCGCCGCTCGGGCGCGATGCAGGCAGACCGCGTTCGTCGCGCCACCGCCTGCAACGAGGCCGGTGTCGACGACGTCTGCTACGGCGAGCTCTCCTTCCAGCCGGAGGACGAGCGCATCCACTCCGTCGTCCGCGGCGAGCAGGTTCGAGCCGAGCCCGACCACGACGACGTCGAGCCCTTCCGCCGTCGCGTAGCGGAGTGCCTCTTCCAGCTCGGCGACCGATCGGGGACGCGCAAACGCACGCGCGGGGCCGCCGGTTCCGATGGTCGTGAGCCGTGCGAGCGGGAAGCGCTGCTCGATGTTCATTGCAGCGCGAGGCCGTCGACGATGGCGCGTGCGGCTTTCCACGGCTCGCCCACCCCGAGCGTGACGACGACGTCCCCCGGTCCCGCCCACGCGAGGGCGATAGTCGCGGCGTCGTCGAGCGTCGGCGCCCAGCCGCGGCGCGCTCCTCTCGGCACGCTGTCGAGCACGAGCTTCCCAGTGACGCCGGGGATCGGTGCGTCGCGCTCACCGAGGACGGCGGTCACGATCGCGGCGTCCGCGATCCCGAGGGCCTCGCCGAGCTCGCGATGGAGATGTCTCGTCCGCTCGTGGACGTGCGGCTGGTAGACGGCGATCAGGTTGCGCTCCGTCCTCTGCCGTGCCGTCTCGAGCGCGGCTGAGATCTCGGTCGGGTTGTGGCCGTAGTCGTCGTATACCGCGACGCCGCCGCGCGCACCGACGAGCTGGAAGCGGCGGTCGACGCCGGTGAACTCGGTGAGCACGCGCGAGGCATCCTCCCGAGACACACCCGCGAGCTCGAGCGCGGCAAGGGCGGCGGCGGCGTTCCGTCGGTTGTGCTCGCCGGGGACTGCGAGCTCGAAGGCGACCGGGTCCAGCTCCCAGCCTCGAACGACGTGAGGCGCGTGCGCGGCCCACTCGTCGAAGAACGCCTGCAGCTCCGCCTCGGACGCGAACGCCGCATGATGGTCGACTTCGACGTTCGTGATCACGGCGATCTCCGGCTGCAGGAGGCCGATCGAGCGGTCGGACTCGTCGCCCTCGACGACGAGCCGGCCCGATCCGGTGCCCGCGTTGCCACCGAGCTGCGGAACGACTCCGCCCACGATCCACGCGGGATCGTGCCCGAGCTCGCGCAGGACGAACGCGATCATTGCGGCCGTGGTCGTCTTGCCGTGCGCGCCGCCGACGACGATCGCGGGCCGGAGCGAGACGAGCTCGGCGAGGAGCTCGGCACGCGGGCGACCCGCGAGACGGCTCCTGTGCGCGGTCGAGACGACGACGTCGTACCCGTCCGGAGGCGTCGGATCGCCACCGATGTCGACTTCGACTCCCGCGAGCGTGTCCATGAAGATCGTCTCCCGCGCGTCCCAGCCGCGCACCTCGGCGCCCCACGCGCGTGCGATGTTCGCGTACGCGGAGAGACCGGCGCCGCCGATGCCGACGAAGTAGATCCTCCTCCCCTGCAGCGGCCGGTCTTCGGTCATGCGTGCGCTCCTCGGGACGAGACGGAAAGCGAGAGGACGCGGTGCTCCGGGTACCGCTGCTCGAGCTCCGCTGCGCACGCGGCAGGGTCGTCGGCCCAGACCATCACCGCCGGGCCGGAGCCGGAGAGCGTCGCGCCGCACGCCCCCGTGGGAAGCCTGGCACGCAGCTCGCGGACGAGTGAGCTCTCCCGGTACGGCTCGTGGACGCGGTCGTCGAGCGCCGCCGTGAGCAGGTCGGCGCTTCCCGACGCCGCCCCAGCACCGAGAAGAGCAGCCCGTGAGAGCGTGAACGCGGCGTCGGTGTGCGGGATCTCGGCCGGCAGAGACGCTCGCGCCGCTGCCGTCTCGACACGCGCCGGCGGGACGAGCGCGACCGGCGCGAGCGGCAGCGTGTCCGCGATCCGCGCGATGCGGCCGTCCCACGTGAGCGTGACGCCGCCCGCAAGCGCGGCCGCGAGGTTGTCGGCGTGCGGCTCGAGCGTCCGGGCAAGACCGAGCAGCTCCTCGGCGGAAGCCTCCGGCGCCGCCGCCCGCAGTCCCAATGCGATCGCCGCCGCGCTCGAGCCGAGGCCGCTCTCGAGCGGGATGCGATTGACGAACCGGAACCGCCTGCCGGCAGGGTCGGCGACGAGCGAGTACGCGCGCACGGCGAGGTTCGAGTCGTCCTCCGGAAGCTCGCCCGCTCCTTCTCCCTCGACCGAGACGCCGTCGCCCTCGGTCAGCTCGAGCTCGTTCCAGAGGTCGAGCGCGACGCCCGCGCAGTCGAAGCCGGGGCCGAGGTTCGCCGACGTCGCCGGCGCGCGGACGATCACCTCGCAGCCTTCGCGATCGCGTCCGGATCGGGATCGACCGTGCCGACCTGTGGCGCGTGGCGCTCGGCGCTCGCGATGTCCTTCAGACCGTGCCCGGTCAGCGTGAGTACGACTCGACCTGAGAAGCCGCCCTGCGCAACCGCCGCGAGGCCGGCGGCGGACGACGGCTCGCAGAAGACGCCCTCGACCGAGGCGAGCTCGCGCCATGCGGCCACGATCTCGTCGTCCGACACCGATACGACGCGGGCGCCGGTCCTGGCGACGCGCGACGCGTGCACCGGCTCGGCGATGCGGATCGCGGAGGCAAGCGTCGCGGGCCGGTTCTCGGCCTCGACGGAGACGATCGGCGTTGCGATGCCGAGCTCTGCGACGGCCGCCGCGTACGCCGTCGTGTTCCCGCCGCCCCCGTAAGGGAGGACGAACGCATCCGGCGCCTCACCGAGCTCCTCGACGATCTCGAACACCGCGGTCTTCTGCCCGGCGACGCGGTACGGGTTCAGCGAGTTGACGAGCACGTGGCTGCCGCGTGCGGCGAGCGCGCGAGCGGCCGCGAGCGCCTCGTCGAAGCTTCCGCGCACCGCGAGGACGCGCGCGCCGAGCATTCGCGTCTGCGCGAGCTTTGCTCCGGCGACGGCGCCCTCGGGGACCAGCACGAGCGCGGGCAATCCGGCCCTCGCCGCGTAAGCAGCGGCCGACGCAGCGGTGTTCCCCGTCGACGCGCAGATGACCGCCTCGGCGCCCTCCTCCAGCGCCTTCGAAACCGCGACCGTCATCCCCCGGTCCTTGTAGCTCCCCGTCGGATTCGCGCCCTCCCACTTGAGCCACAGGTCACAGCCGTGGCGTTCGGAGAGACGCTCCGCGCGGAGGAGCGGCGTCGAGCCTTCCCCCAGCGAGATGACCGGCGTCGAGGGCGTAACCGGCAGCGACGCGCGGAAGCGCTCGATCAGCGGCGGTCTCATGCCCAGCCGAGCTCCTCCACACCGCGCGAGGACACCACGGGCAGCGCGCTCGCCTCGCCGCGCGACTCCGGGAGGTCGCGGATCGCCTGAAGTGCCGCCTCGACCTGTCCCGCCTGCGCCTCGTGCGTGACGACGTGGAGCACGGCATGCCCATCGCCCGGCTGCTGCACGAGGCGCGCGACCGAGACGCCCTCGTTCGCCAGCTCCTGCGCGAGCCGCGCCAGCACGCCTGCGCGATCCTCGACCTCGAGCCGGAGGTAATACGGCGACGGCAGCTCGCCGGCGGGCAGCAGCTCGAGCGAGCGCCAGACGGGGTCCTCCTGGAGGAAGCCGGCACCGGTCGCCCCCAGGACGGAGACCATGTCCGCGACGACCGCGGAGGCGGTCTCGATCCCGCCGGCACCGGGGCCCTCGAGCATGATCTCGCGGATCGCGTCGCCCTGGAGCATCACGGCGTTGAACGCGCCCTCGACCGACGCCAGCGGATGGTGCGCGTCCACGAACGCGGGGCCGACCCGCACACCTACCCGTCCGTCGACGAGCACCGCCTCGCCGACGAGCTTGACGCGCATCTCGAGCGCCCGCGCCGCCGCGACGTGCTCGTCGCGCATAGCGTCGATCCCCACGACGGACACGTCCTCCAGCGGGACCTGCGACCCGAACGCGACCGTCGCGAGGATCGCCATTTTCGCCGCAGCGTCGAGACCGGAGACGTCCTCGGTCGGATCCGCCTCGGCATACCCGAGCCGCTGCGCCTCCGCCAGCGCATCCGGGTAGTCGCGGCCGGCCTCCATCTCTCCGAGCACGAAGTTCGTCGTCCCGTTCACGATCCCCAGCACGCGGTGGACGTTGGTGACGACGAGCGACTCGCGGAGTAGCTTGATCACCGGGATCGCGGCGCAGACCGAAGCTTCGAAGCGGAGCTGTACCCCGCCCTCGGCGGCAGCCGCGTGCAGCTCCGTGCCCCGGCGCGCGACGAGCTGCTTGTTCGCGGTCACGACGGGCACGCCCTTGCGCAGGAGCTCGAGCACGTAACCGCCGGTCGGCTCGAGCCCACCCATGACCTCGGCGACCAACGCGATCTCCGAGTCGCCCGCGACCGCGCCGAAATCGTCGGTGAGGAGGCCCGGCGCGGGCGAGTCAGCGCGCTCGCGAGCGAGGTCCCGGACGAGCGCACGGACGACGCGGAGCCGGTGCCCGGTGGCGCGCTCGATGTCGTCGGCGCCGTCCTCGAGCAGCCGGTGCACCGCCGAGCCCACGGTCCCGTAGCCGAGCAGCGCGACAGCGACGTCGACGGGCGACTCGCTCACGCAGACGCCTTCTCGACCGACACCTTGGCGCTGCGGGAGCGCCGATCCTCGGCGAGGCGAACGAGCTCGTCAGCGATCTCGTCGGCTGCCTCAGGCTTCGCGAGCGCGCGCATCGCGTCGCCCATCTCGCGCAGCCGCTCAGGGTCGTCGAGGAGCGCGCCGACGAGCGCCGGTACGCGTGCCAGCTCTTCCTGGCGGACGACGACCGCGCCGCCGCCCTGCTCGAAGTACCGCGCGTTCAGCGCCTGGTGGTCGGCAGTCGCGTACGGGTACGGAACGAGGATCGACGGCGTCCCGGTCGCCGCCAGCTCCCACACCGTCCCGCCCGCCCGCGACAGCGCAAGATCGGCGACTGCGAGCGCGTCTCCGAAGTCGGCCGCTGTGGCCACGAGCACGTAATCAGGGCGCGATACACGCGGGCGCAGCGTCTCGTAGTCCCGCTCTCCGGCGATATGCAGCACCGCGGGGCCGTCCGCGCCGAACGCGTCGACCGCGAACTCGTTCAACGCCTGCGCTCCGGCGAGCCCGCCGAAAACCGCGAGGATCTGGCCGTCCGCCGGGAGCCCGAACCGGTCGAGCGCCTCCTCGCGGCTCCCTTCGAGATGGGCGCGCGGGACCGGCCGACCGACCACGCGATACTTCGCGCCGTCGCGCCCGGAGATCTCGTATGCCAGGAAGACGCGGCGTGCGAACGGCGCGGCGAGTCGGTTGGCAAGCCCGAGGTGAGCGTCGGCCTCGGTCAGCGCCGTCGGGACGCCGCGCAGCCTGGCCGCGAGCACCATCGGCCCCGCTACGTACCCACCCGCGCCGAGGACGACGTCGGGCCGACGACGCGCGAGGATCCTCCCGCACGCAAAGGGCGCCCGCACCGCGCGGACGACAGCCTGCACGAGTCCGAGGCCGAGCTTCCGAGGGAAGCCGGAGATCGCGAACGTGTCGAGCTCGTACCCGGCCTCAGGAACCAGCTGCGACTCGACGCGATCGGGCGACCCGGCGAACGTCACGCTCACGCCGCGTGCGCGCAGCGCTTCCGCCACTGCGAGCGCGGGCCGGACGTGCCCGGCGGTTCCGCCGGCTGCGATCAGGCACGCGAGCCTCGACGACCTTTCCATTGACGGCGATGTTAAGGAGTATCCCGACCGAGACGAGCAGCACCACGAGGCTCGACCCGCCGTAGGAGACGAACGGGAGCGGGATCCCCGTGAGCGGCGCGATGCCGAGGACGGCGGCGAGGTTGACCGCCGCCTGGCCGCAGACGAGGGCCGTCAGTCCGGCCGCGAGGAGCTTGCCGAACGGGTCGCGGCAGCGCAGCGCGATCCGGAAACCGGCGATCGCGAAGGTCGCGAACGCGCCGATGACGAGCGCGGATCCGACGAGCCCGAGCTCCTCGCCGATGACCGCGAAGATCATGTCCGTGTGCGCTTCGGGCAGGTACAGCGCCTTCTGCACGCCTTCGCCGAGACCGGAGCCCGCGATCCCGCCGGAGCCGATCCCGATCAACGCCTGCACGATCTGAAAGCCCGAGCCCTCGGCGTCGCTCCAGGGGTCGAGGAAGCTGAACACACGCGCGCGCCGGTACGGCTCGACCCAGATGGCGAGAAGCCCGACCGCGACCGCGATCGTCGAGGCTCCCATCAGCGGCACGAAGGGAACGCCTGCTACGAGGAAGATCGCGAGCACCATCGCGCAGAGAGTGATCGTGGTTCCGAGGTCCGGCTCGAGCAGGATCAGCACGCAGAAGATCGCGGTCAGCGCGCCGATCGGCCGCGCGAGCTCGCCGAGCGTTTGCGGGCGCGCGGCGCCGCGCGAGGTAGGCCGCGGCGAAGATGCAGAGCGAGACCTTCGCGAGCTCGGAGGGCTGGAAGCTCGCCGGGCCGAGCACGAACCAGCGGCGGGCGCCGTTGATCTCGGGGCCGGCCACGAGCACGGCCGCGCACAAGGCGAGCGAGACGAGGACGAGCACGGGCGCGAGATAGCGGAGGCGGTGGTAGTCGAAGCGTGCCGCCACGAGCATGAGGATCACGCCGAGGAGCGCGTACACGCTCTGGCGCTTCAGGTAGCTCATCGGGTCGCCGTTGCCGAGGGCGGCGGCCGCGGAGGTCGAGCTGTACACCATCACGAGCCCGAAGGCCACGAGGCCGAGCGTGACGAGCGCGAGCAGCTTCTGGTCGAAGCGGCCGTCGTCCCTCATGTCAGCTCCCGGACGAGGTGGCGGAACTCGTCGCCGCGCGCCTCGAAGTCGCGGAACTGGTCGAAGCTGGCGCAGGCGGGCGAGAGGAGGACGACGTCACCGGCAGCCGCCGCTGACGCGGCTTCGGTCAGAGCTCTGTCGAGATCACCGCTGTGCACGTAGGGGACGCCGGCGTCTTCGAGCGCGGACGCGATCTCGGGCGCCGCGGCGCCGATGAGATACGCGCGGTCGCCGGGCTCGAACGCCTCGGCAAGCGGGGCATAGCTCTCGTTCTTCCCGAGGCCGCCGAGGATGACGTGCAGGCGCGCGGGACGGAGCGCGGCGAGGGCGCGCAGGGCCGCGGCGACGTTCGTCGCCTTGGAATCGTTGACGTAGAGGACGCCGTCGTGAACACGAATGCGCTCGATCCGGTGCGGGACACCGGGGAAGGTGCGCAGGGCCTCGGCAATCGCGTCGTCGGGGACCCCGGCCGCACGGGCTGCGGCGGTGGCGGCGGCCGCGTTCTCGCGATTGTGTGCGCCGGGGATCAACGGTTCGGCGGGCAGCGGATCGTCGCCCGAGAACTCCATCCGCACCGCACCGCCCGGGATCGGCCCGAACCCGAGCGGGACGATCGCGAGGTCGTCCTCGGTCTGCTGCTCGAAGATGCGGAGCTTCGTGTCCGCGTACCACTCGAACGTCCCGTAGAGGTCGAGGTGGTCGGGAACGAGGTTGAGGAGGACGGCAATCCGCGGGCGGAAGGTGTCGACGTCGTCCAGCTGCTGCACGCCGACTTCGCACACGATCCACACCGAGTCGTCGACCGAGCCGACGACGGTCGTGACAGCGCGTCCGATGTTCCCGACGACCTCGGCCGGGACGCCGGAGGCACCGAACATCTCCCCGAGCAGCGCTGTCGTGGTGGTCTTGCCGTTCGAGCCGGTGATCGCGATGAACGGGTTCGGGAGCAGCCGCGCACCGAGCTCGAGCTCGCTCCAGACCGGGATCTGCGCGGCGCGCGCGCCGACGACGAGCGGCGTCTGGCCCGGCACCCCGGGGCTCTTCACCACGAGATCTGTCCCCGCTAGCAGCATGTCCACCGCCTCTTCCTCGCGTCCCAGGTGAACTTCGACGCCGAGCTCCCGGAGCCTCCCCACGTCGAGCGCCTCGTTGATGTCGAACCCGACCACCGTGGCGCCCTTCGCAAGCAAGGTCTCCGCGGCTCCTCGGCCCGAGCGCTCGAGACCGATCACGAGGACCCGTTTGCCCTCGAGCTCGGCGTTCATTGCTCGATGATCTGGAGGAAGTCGCGGTAGAACAGCGCGAAGCCGGCCGCGCACAGCATTGCGCACACGATCCAGAAGCGGACCATCACCTTCGTCTCCGACCACGCCTTCATCTCGAAGTGGTGGTGGATCGGCGCCAGCAGGAACACCCGTCTTCCGGTCCGTTTGAAGTAGACGACCTGGATGATGAGCGAGAGCACCTCGATCACGAAGATCCCGCCGATCAGGAGCAGCAGGAGCTCGGTGCCGGTCACGATCGCGAAGCCGGCGATCGCGCCGCCGAGCGCCATCGAGCCGGTGTCGCCCATCATCACCTCGGCGGGGAAGGCGTTGTACCAGAGGAACCCGATCGTCCCTCCGATCAACGCGGCGGCGAGCGTCGCGAGATCGAGGAACGACTCACTCCGCATACCTGGGTCGCCCGAGCGGAGCCACGAGATACCGACGATCGCGAGGAACGTCAGCAGCATGATCGTCGCGGTGCCCGCGAGGAGGCCGTCGATCCCGTCCGTCAGGTTCGAGCCGTTGACCGTCCCGGCGATGAGAATGAAGAGGAACGGGTAGTAGGCGTACGAGAGCTCGATGTTCCAGCCGACGAGGGGCACGTAGACCGACGTGTCGAAGGTCTCGCTCTGCTGGAGGAGGATCGCCGCCACGACGGTGACGGCCGCGATGAAGAGCATCTTCCAGCGCCCCGGGAGCCCGAGCGAGTGCCGGCGGCGGACCTTCAGGTAGTCGTCGGTGAAGCCGATCGCGGCGCAGCCGAGGACGATGACGAGCACCGTGAGCCCTTCGGCGGTGTACTGCGAGAGGGCGAGGAAGGGTATGACGGCGCAGGCGACGATCAGAAGGCCGCCCATCGTCGGCGTCCCCTGCTTCACCAGGTGCGTCGACGGGCCCTCCGCACGGATCTGCTGCCCGAGGTTCCGCGCCCGGAGCGTCTCGATGAACCTCGGCCCGATGACGACGCCGGCGACCATCGCCAGCAGGCCGGCGATCAGGACTGGGACCATGCGAGAGCGATGTTCGCTATTTCGGCGGCGATGCCTTCGAGACCGACCGCGCGGGAGGCCTTGACGAGGACGGCGTCGCCGGGCCTCAGGAAGCCGCGCGCGGCCTCGACCGCGCCCTCGGCGGCAGGCGCCCACACCTCGGGCCGGTAGGCGCGCGCGGGCTCGCCGACGCCGATGACGTGGATGTCGAGGGCGGCGGCGACTTCGCCGATCTCACGGTGGTAGTTCTCCGACGTCGCGCCCAGCTCTGCCATCTCGCCCAGGATCGCGACCCGCCTTCGGCCGTCCGCACGTTCGGCGAGGTGGTCGAGGGCCGCGCGCATCGAGTCCGGGTTCGCGTTGTAGGCGTCGTTGATCACGACACCGCCGCCCGGGAGGTCGGCCTCCTCGCCGCGCCAGGGGGAGAGGCGGATCGCGGCGGCTCCTTCGGGCGCGCGATCGAGCGGGAGCCCGAGCGCGGCGTAGGCGTTGAGGGCGGCGAGCGTGTTCAGGGCGTGGTGGCGCTGCGTGAACGGGAGCTCGAGCTCGATTTCACGGCCGTCGACGCGGAAGCGGCCGGTGTGACCCTCGAGGTCGGCGTCACTCGGGTCGAACCGGCGTACGTCGATGTCGTCGCGGTCGAGATGGGGCTCGAGCGCGGGTGCGTGCGCGGGGACGACGGCGGTGCCGCCGGAGGGCAGCGCGGCGATCGCCTCCGCGTTCGCCGCTGCGACGTTCTCGACGCTGCCGAGGAGCTCGAGGTGCTCCGGGCCGATGTGGGAGACGACGACGATGTCGGGACGGGCGATCGCGCATAGCACGGCGATCTGGCCGAGCCCGCGCATGCCCATCTCGGTCACGAGGATCTCGGTGTCGGGCTCGAGGCGACAGACGGTCAGCGGCAAGCCGATCTCGTTGTTGAGGCTGCGCTCGGCTGAGATCGTGCGCGCGTGCGGCGTGCAGAGCGCGGCGAGGATGTCCTTCGTCGTCGTCTTGCCGGCCGAGCCGACGACCGCGACGACGCGTGCCTCGCTCTTGGAGCGGACGAGCGAAGCGAGCGCCGCGAGGGCCGCATCCTGATCGTCGGGAACCAGTGTCGCGGCGCCGCGCTCGCGGGCCTCGTCGACGTACTGCGTCCCCGTGTTGACCGCGACGAACAGGTCCCCTTCGGACGCGCCTCGCGAGTCCGCGACGATCCGCGCGATGTCCTTTCCGGGCGCGTCGCTCTCGAGCCGGCCGAGCCCGAGCGCCTCGACTTCCCCCCAGGCGAGCGGAATCACGTGCTGCGCCCCGAGCGGAGCCACGAGCCTCTGACACCGAACCCGTGCCAAGAGCGTGCCGATCGCTCCCGAGGGTCATGTCTCGGGGACAGTCCCTCGACACGTCCGCAACCGACGGGGCGGAGGTCACAAGTGCGCGCCGAAGAGTCCACAGCCCGGCTCGGGGCGCTCAGCGGGACGCCGCGAGCGCGGCAAGCGCCTCGCGGGCCACGGTCCGGTCGTCGAAGGGATGGACGACGCCGTCGATCTCCTGGCCCTGCTCGTGGCCCTTGCCGGCGATGAGCACGACGTCGCCGGGAGCGGCGAGCTCCACCGCCCGCTGGATCGCCGTGCGCCGGTCGGGGTCGATCTCGACTCCGGTACCGGCACCCTGCAGCACGTCCTGGATGATCGAGAGCGGGTCCTCCGAGCGCGGATTGTCCGAGGTCACGATCGCGAGGTCCGCGAGCTCGACCGCGACCTTCCCCATGAGCGGACGCTTCCCGCGATCCCGGTCGCCGCCGGCGCCGAAGACGACGAGCACCCGCCCCTCGGCGAGCCCGCGCGCGGCCCGCAACGCGGTCTCGAGCGACGCAGGCGTATGGCTGTAGTCGACGAGCACCGCGAACGCTTGCCCTTCGTCGACCGTTTCGAACCGGCCCGGAACGTTCTCCACCGCCGCAAGGCCCTCCGCGATCGCGTTCTCGTCGAGATCGAGAAGGAGCGCGCCCGCCACCGCGCCCAATGCGTTCTCGACGTTGAACATCCCGCGCAGCGGCGTCTCGAGCGCGATGCCGGCGGCCGTGAACCGGCTGCCGGTTGCAGTCACCTCGAGCCCCTCCGGCCAGACCTCGGCGCCCGCCTCGAGCCCGAAGGTCACGAGCGGCGCCCGGTGCGCCTCGGCGAGGTCGGCCGCCAGCCGCCTCCCCCACTCACTTCCGACATTCACGGCCGCGGACGGCGGCTCGGCGGTCGTGAAAAGCCGCCGCTTCGCCTGGAAGTACTCGTCCATCGTCCCGTGCAGGTCGAGGTGATCCTGGCTGAGGTTCGTGAACACGAGCGCGCCGAAGCGGACGCGGTCGAGACGCCGGAGCGCGGAGCCGTGCGACGACGCCTCGATCGCCGCGCTGCGATCCCCCGCGTCGAGCATCTCGCGGAAGAGGCGCTGGAGGTCGATCGCCTCCGGCGTCGTGAAGGGCGCCGCGCGATGCTCGCCGCCGACGATCCACTCGACCGTCCCTACCAGCCCCGCCCGGCGACCGGCCGCCTCGAGCATCGCGTGGAGCAGGAACACGACGGTCGTCTTCCCATTCGTCCCTGTGACGCCCGCGACCTCGAGCTCCTTCGTCGGCTCGCCGAAGAACGCGTCCGCCGCGACGGCCATCGCGGCCCGCGCGTCCGGCACCACGAGCTGCGGGACGTCGCTTCCGAGCTCCACCGGGTGCTCGACGACGAGCGCGCCCGCACCCCGCTCGACGGCGGCACCCGCGAGCGCGTGTCCGTCGACGCGACTCCCGGGAACGCAGAAGAAGAGCGACCCCGGAGCGAGGTTTCGCGTGTCGTACGCGAGGTCCTCGATCTCGACCGGGCGTCCTCCGATCACCTCGCTCGGGGCGAGGGCGCGGATCAGCGCCTCGAGCTCCACGCGCCGAACGCTAACGGAACGCCCGCGCAGCTCAGCCCATCGAGGTGGTCGTCCGGCGCGCGTCCGGAGGAACCTCGAGGTGCTGCAGGTTGAAGCGGGCGATCTGCTTGAACGCGGGAGCCGCGACCTCGCCGCCGTAGTACGCGCCGAGCGGCTCGTCGACCATGACCATGATCACGAGGCGCGGCTTCGTCGCCGGCACCATGCCGACGAACGAGGCGACGTACTTCGAGTGCGAGTAACGGCCGGTGTCCGCGTCGATCTTCGCGGCCGTGCCCGTCTTTCCCGCGACCGTGTACCCGGGAATCGCCGCCTCGGTGCCCGTGCCCTCGAGCACGACGCCACGGAGCATGGAGAGCATCTGATTCGAGACCGCCCGGGACACGACGCGCTTTCCGCGCTTCCGCTTCACCCCGCTGCCGTCGATCGCGTCGACGAGGTGCGGCGTCACGAGCACGCCGCCGTTCGCGATCGCGGCGTACGCGCGCGCCATCTGGACCGGCGTGACCGCGATGCCGTGGCCGATGGGTACCGTCCCGATCGTCGAGCCGGACCACTCGTCCGGCGGGAGCGCGAAGCCCGAGGACTCGCCCGGGAAGTCGAGTCCGGTGGCATGTCCGAAGCCGAAGCGGTCGATCCAGTCTGCGAGCCGGCCCTCGCCGAGCTGCTGCGCGATCGTGATCGTGCCGACGTTCGAGGAGCGCTCGACGATGCTGCGCACCGTCATCTGCTCCGTTCCGCGCGTGTGCGCCTCGCGGATGACGCGGTCCGCGACGCGGATCGACGGCTGCAGCACGAACGAGCTTCCGGGCGACACGAGGCCCTCCTCGAGAGCGGCGGCGATGGTGACGAGCTTGAACGTCGAGCCCGGCTCGTACGTGTCCGTGACGGCGCGATTGCGACGGCGGTCGGCCCGCGTGGTTGCAAACCGGTTCGCATTGAAGCCGGGCGCGACCGCCATCGCGAGCACGGCGCCGGTGTACGGATCCATGACAACAGCGGAAGCGGAGCGCGCACCGGTCTGACGCACCGTCTCCAGGAGAACGTCCTCGGCGTTCGCCTGGATCTGATCGTCGATCGTGAGGCGCACGTTCCGCCCCGGGGCCTCGGGCTTCGTCGACACGACGTCGAGCACGCGGCCGCCCGGGTCCTTGACGATCGTCCGGCTGCCCGGCCTTCCGGCGAGCACGCCCTCGAGCGACCGCTCGAGCCCCTCGAGGCCCTTGTTGTCCAGGCCTGCGAAACCGAGCACCTGTGCCGCGACCGGCCCCTGCGGGTACGTGCGGAGCTCTTCGGGGAAGAAGCCGAGGCCGGCGAGCCCGAGGTCCTCGAGCTGCTCCGCCTCGAGCTGGCTCGCCTTGCGCGCGAGATAGACGAAGCCGCGGGTGCGGTCGACGAGCTGTGCGTACACCTGCTCCGGGGGGAGATCGAGCGCCCGCGCAACGGCCAGCGTGGTTTCCCGCGGCCGCTCAACGTGACGCGGGTTCGCGAACACCGTCGTCGTGGGCTGGCCGATCGCGAGTGGCTCTCCGTTGCGGTCGAAGATCGTGCCGCGCGAGGCGGGAACGACCATCGTCTCGCGATGCTGGCGCACCGCCATCGCGGCGTACGCGTCACTGTTCAACGCCTGCAACCAGAAGGCGCGGGCGAGTGCGATCGCGAGCAGCCCGACGAAGAGGCTTGCGAGGACGACGATCCGCCGGTTGGTCTTCGCTCGGGTCACCGGCGCAGCTGGACGTAGATCGTGGTCTCGGGGTCCGCTTGCACGAGCCCGAGCTCCGTCGTCGCCAGCCGCTCGATGCGCGCGCTCGCGGAGGCGGTCGAGATCTCGGAGCGCAGCCCTGCGATGTCGGCCTTGAGCTCGGACCTGTCGCGGTCGACCTGGTCGAGCTCGAGGTTCAAGCGCAGAACAGCGACGTTCACCGCGACGACGCCCGCGAGCAGGAACGCGATCAGGACGATCCAGAGCACGCCGCCGCCGAAGAGGAGCCGCGGCCTCGCCTGTGTCCGCGCAGCACTGCGCGACGGCGTGCGCCTCCGCGGCGCAGTCCGGCCGGCGCGCGCGCCCTGCGCCACGCTCGACATCCCTAAACCTTCACCGCCGCGCGCAGGCGTGCCGACGCGGCGCGAGGATTCCGGTCGACCTCGCGCACGGACGGCCGCACGGCCTTTGGCGTCAGGATCCGCAGCTCGGGCTCGTGCCCGCACACGCAGATGGGGAAGTCGGGCGGGCACGTGCAGCCCCGCGCTCGCTCGCGCAGGAAGCGCTTGACGATCCGGTCCTCGAGTGAGTGGAAGCTGATGACCGCGAGCCGACCGCCGGGACGCAGCATCTCGAAGGCGGCGGGCAGGCCGTTCGTGAGCGACTCGAGCTCGTGGTTCACCTCGATCCGCAGTGCCTGGAACACGCGCTTCGCGGGGTGGCCCTCGCCGAAGCGCGCAGGCGCAGGGATCGACGCGCGCACGACGTCGACGAGCTGTCCCGTGCGCTCGATGGGCTCCCGCTCGCGCCGCCGCACGATGCCGCGCGCGATCTGCCGCGCGTAGCGCTCTTCCCCGTAGCGGCGGAAGATCGTCGCGAGCTCGGCCTCGTCCCACGTGTTGACGACGTCGGCCGCGCTCGGCTCGTCGGACGGGTCCATCCGCATGTCGAGCGGCGCGTCGGTCGCGTACGAGAACCCGCGCTCGTGCCGGTCGACCTGCATCGACGAGAGGCCGAGGTCGAGCAGCACCGCGTCCGCCTTCACGTCGTTCGACGCAAGCTGAGAGAGGACGACGGCATAGTCGCCGCGCAGGAACCGCATCTGCACGCCGCGTGCCGAGGCCTTCACGCGGTCGAAGTACGGCCGCACGGTGGGGTCGCGGTCGATCGCGGTGAGCTTCCCGCTCCCCGCGAGGTCGTCCACGAGCAGGCGCGAGTGCCCACCCGCGCCGAAGGTCGCATCGACGACGGTCTCGCCCGGCTGCACGGCGAGCAGCTCGCGCACCTCGTCGGCGAGGACCGGAATGTGATCAGCCGGACTGGGCCGCAAGACGTTCGGCAACATCGCCCGCACTCCCTTCCATTTCGCTCAGCTGGGCCTCCCACTCGGAGCGATCCCAGATCTCGAGATGGTCGCTGACGCCCGCCAGCACCACCTCCTTGTCGAGTCCCGCATGCGCCACCAGGTGAGGAGGGATCAGCACGCGTCCCTGCCGGTCGGGCTCGACGACGGCCGCGCTCGCGAACACGAAGCGCTTCATCGCCCGGCCCTCCCGCGTGAGCTGGTCGAGCCCCGCGATGCGCGCCGTGCTCGCGTCCCAGCTGTCGCGCGTGTACACGTCGATGTTCTTCTCGAGTCCACGGGTGAGGACGACGCCGGCCGCCAGCGCAGGCCGGAGCTTGGCCGGCAGCGTGAGCCGGTTCTTGTCGTCGATCGCGTGGACGTACTCGCCTTGGAACATGGTCGCGTGCGGGATCTCTCTCCCACAGTTCCCCACCTTACCCCACTCTCCCCCACTTTACAACCCTGGAAGGCGGGTCCGCGCGCATGCGACCGTGTCGCCCGTAGAGTGCTGCCGGTGCCCGAGGACCACTTCGGAGAGCACGTCGCCGAGCGCTACGACGAGTCGGCAGCCGACATGTTCGAGCCGGCGGTCGTCGATCCTGTCGTCGACTTCCTCGCCGAGCTCGCCGGCGACGGCGCCGCCCTGGAGCTCGGCATCGGTACCGGCCGCATCGCGCTGCCGCTCGCGGAGCGCGGCATTCGCGTCCACGGGATCGACCTCTCGGAGGCGATGGTCGAGCGGCTGAAGGCGAAGCCCGGCGCCGAGTCCATCGACGTGACGATCGGCGACTTCGCGACGACCACGATCGAGGGGACGTTCTCGGTCGCCTACCTGGTCTTCAACACCATCAACAACCTGACGACGCAGGACGAGCAGGTCGCGTGCTTCCAGAATGTCGCCGCGCATCTCCAGCCGGGCGGATGCTTCGTGATCGAAGTGGGCGTTCCGAACCTGCGGCGGCTGCCGCCGGGCGAGACCGTCCACGCGTTCACCGTGAGCCCCACGAGGCTCGGCTTCGACGAGTACGACGTCGCGTCGCAGGGACTCATCTCCCACCACTACAGGGTCGTCGATGGCGAGCTCGAGGTCCTCTCGGTCCCGTTTCGCTACGTATGGCCGTCGGAGCTCGACCTCATGGCGCGCATTGCCGGGATGACCCTGCGCGAGCGCTGGTCCGGCTGGAAGCGCGAGCCGTTCACGAGCGAGAGCAGGAAGCACGTCTCGGTCTGGGAGCGGTCGCTGTGACGGCCCGCTCGATTGGCAGCGTATCCACGGTGTGATGCGACGAAGCGGACTCGCGCTCTGTGCGTTCGCACTCCTCGGCGGCGCACTGCTGGCAGGTTGTGGCAGCAGCGAGAGCTCCGCCCCGCTCGACGGCGGAATCTCGATCATCGCGGCGCAGACGGACCTCGACATCACCGTCTGGCCCGACGGAAAGGACAAGGGCGAGCCGAAGCGGTACACGCTCTCGTGTCCCGAGCCGTCGGGAGTGCACCCCGATCCCGAGAAGGCCTGCGAGGCGGTCTACGACCTGAACGCCGAGGACTTCGAGCCCGTGTCTCCGGACGCGATCTGCACGGAGATCTACGGAGGTCCCCAGCAGGCGCGGCTCGAGGGGACGTTCGCGGGCGGAGACGACGTCGTCCCGGTCGCGCTCGATCTCAGCCGCGAGAACGGGTGCCAGATCGACCTCTGGGACCGCTTCGCGAAGATCGTGCCGCAGCCGGCGGGCTCGTAGGTCAAGAGCTCCTAACGCAGTGACGCGCGTCATTGCGTTAGGAGCTCGTACCCTCGAGCGGCACCGGCTCGGCGTGGACGCCGTCCCCGGCGAGTGCGCCCGCGCCGCAGCGGGCGGCGAAGGACAGCGCTTCCTGCGTGTCGAGCCCTGCCGCGAGCCCGAACGTGAGACCCGCCGCGAAGCAGTCGCCCGCACCGTACGCGTCGGCTCGCGTCTCCGGCAGCGGCGCGGCGTTGAACGGGCCGCCGGGCTGCGCCCAGCCGCCGAGCGCGCCCGAGGTCGTCACCACGAGCCGCGGCTCCGGGTCGAGGTCGCCCGGCCGGTAGAGCTCCGCCTCGTCCTTGCCGCTCGCGACGAGAACGTCGAGCTCGACCGCGCCGCGCCGCAGCGTCGCCAGCTCGCGCGCGGTCGCGGTGAGCACCCGCGCACGCCGCGCCGCGACGAGCGCGTCGACGTCTCCCGCGCAGAAGTACACGGCGTCGCAGCGCGCCAGCTCGTGCCACGGGAGCGAGTCGTCGTGGCCGCGGGGCCCGACCTTCGGCCCGATCGTCGTGATCGTCCGCTCGCCGTCCGCGTCGACGAAGGTCACGGCCCGGCGCTGCGTCATCTCGACGAACGACGCATGCACGTCGACGCCGCGCTCCTTGAGCTCCGCGAACGCGCGTCGCCCGAGCTCGTCCGTCCCGAGCACGGTCAGGAAGAGCACCGAGTCGGCGAGCAGCGCGAGCTGGATCGCGGCCACGGACCCGCCGCCCCCCGCCTCTTCCCACGACTCGACCGCGCCGACGATCTCGCCCGCACGCGGCACTCTTTCGATACGCACGAACTCGACCCACTCCACGTGCCCGACGACAGCCGCCCGCACGGACGACATGCTCACAGATCGGCGGGCTCCGGCGTTGACAGACGAAGATGCACGACATGGCGATACCGCCCTTCGAGCGCTTCTACGAGGAGCACCGAGTCGAGGTGCTCCGCCTGCTCCGGCGCCGGCTCGGTGCGGAGCGGGCCGAGGACGCGTTCCAGGAGACGTTCCTGCGGGCCTTGCAGGCGTACCGTCGCCTCGAGCACGGCGAGCACCTGCGGGCCTGGGTGCTCACGATCGCGAAGAACGTCGCGGTCGACACGGTGCGCCGGACGAGACCCGCGCGCGAGCTTCCCGAGACGGGCGCCGAGGACAGCCGTCCCGAGTACGAGGAGCTCGCTCCGCTGACGGACGGGCTTCCCCCGAAGGAACGCGCCGCAGTCGTGCTCCGCTACGGCTACGACCTCTCCTACGACCAGATCGCAGCCGCACTCGGCTCGAGCGAGGACGCGGCCCGACAGGCCGCCTCGACGGGCGTGCGCAGACTGCGCGGAAGGACTTCCTCATGACCATCTCTCCCGATCTCGACCGCCGCTTCCGGGCCGCCGCCGCGTCGCTCGGCCTCCTCGACGTCGGCTACGACGTCCTGGAGTCACCGATCGGCCCGTTGCTCGTCGCTGCCTCCGACCGCGGTCTCGCCTCGATCTCGTTCGACACCGATCCCGAGGAGCAGCTGGAGCGCCTCGCCCGCATCGCAGGGCCTCGCGTCCTGCGCTCGCCCGGGTCGATCGACGACGCCCGCCGCGAGCTCGACGAGTACTTCGAGGGCCGCCGCCAGGCGTTCGACCTCGCCCTCGACCTCCGTGCGCTCCCGCCGTTCACGACCTCGGTGCTGCGCGAGCTCGCGAAGGTGCCCTACGGCCAGACGACGACCTACGGCGCTCTCGCCGCCCGCGTCGGACGGCCGCGCGCGTCGCGTGCCGTCGGCACCGTCATGAACCGGAACCGGATCCCGATCGTCCTCCCGTGCCACCGGGTCGTCGGCTCGACCGGCAACCTGGTGGGCTACGCCGGTGGGCTCGACAAGAAGCTGTCGCTGCTCCGGCACGAGGGCGCGCTGCTCTGATCGCGGGGGAACCCATGGTTCCCCCGCGAGCCCCTCCTTAGAGGCTCGCGGTATCGAGTACAGCTGGTGCGCGCCTCCGGGCGACAGAATCGCCCTCCGGCCCGAGAACGCCCGCCCCGACAACTCCGCTCTACCGAGCAAGCGCGGGCGGGTTGAGTGCCTGGCTCGCCCCTACTCCAGCAGCCGGTATCCGACGCCCCACACGTTCACGATGAAGCTGTCGGTCTCCACGATCCGGAGCTTCTTCCGCAGGCGCGACGCGTGCGACTCGAGGGTGCGCGTCCGCCCGAGCGCTCGATAGCCCCAGACTTCCCGCAACAGCTCCTCTTTCGTGAAGACGCGATACGGCTCGGATGCGAGCCGGACGAGGAGCTCGAACTCCTTCGCCGACAGCGTCACCAGTGTCTCGCGAACGCGCGACCCGGCGCGTGCGCCGGTCGATCACGAGCTCGCCGGCGGCGACCACCTCCGTCGCTGAGACCGTGCTTCGCCGTAGAACGGCCCGGATCCGCGCCAGCAGCTCCTCGTACGCGAACGGGCGGCCCATCACGTCGTCGGCGCCTCGATCCAGCGCGCGCACGCGCTCCTCCGGATCCGAGCTCGGCGCGAGGAGGATGACAGGGACATTCCGGTCCCACGTCCTCCCCGGCTCGCCCCGGCGCAGCCGCGCGCAGAGGTCGAGCTCACCGAGGAGCACGAGATCGGGCCGAATGCGCTCGGCGAGCTCGAGCGCCTCGCTCCTGCGCGAGGCGTCGAGGACGTCGAACCCGTCGACGCGAAGCTGCCGGCCGAGGTACTCGCGCGTCTCGGACTCGGGATCGGCGACGAGCACGGCATTCGGCATGTCGCCGAAGCTAGCCGTGCGTCCCCCGCCGCGCCAGATGTCCTTTGCAGAGGAACCGTGACAAGAATTCCTCAGCCGACCGGGACGGACCTGGCCTCACAGACGGCCGTGCCGCATCACGCCCCAGATGAGCCAGAGCCCGAAGGCGCCCGAGACTACGAAGCCGACGAACGAGAGCAGGTGCAGACCGATCACCTGAGGGCCGTCCTCTGCGAAGACGCCGACGATCGACGACCCGACGAGGCCGCCGAGCACGATGAGCGCGACCGAGAGCCTGTTCGACGCACGGTCGATGTGGTCGTCGAGCTCGTCGAGCCCCGGGTTCTCGAGGCGGATCTGGAACGTGCCGTCCCGCATCCGCTCGAGCACGTCGTGCGCCTGGTACGGCAGCTCGCGTGCGATCTCGCCGATCGCGACCGCCTCCGCCCACGTCCGCTGTGCCATACGCGAGGCTGGAAGCGGTCGGCGAGGAGCCCGCGCGCGTACGGCCTCGCGACCTCGAAGACGTTGAAGTCCGGGTAGACCTCCGCGCCGACGGACGCGAGCGTGGCGATCGCCTTGTCCAGCATCACGAAGCGCGACGGCAGCCGCAGATTCATCGAGTAGATGAGCTGGAACCCTTCCCGGATCACCTGCAGCGGGTCGATGTCCGACAGCCGCATGCCGTAGTAGCGGTCGAAGAGGACGCGGATCTCGGCGCGGAACTCCTCCTCCCGCTCGGGTGCGTACCGGACACCGAGGTCCCGCAGGTGGCGCGGGATCGCGTCGACGTTCTCGGTCGCCGCAGTCGAGGAAGAGCCGCGTGAGCCTTGTCATGTCCTCGTCCGAGAGCTTCCCGGCCTGACCGAAGTCGACGAGCCCGAGCTCGCCCGAATCGAGGACGAAGATGTTCCCCGGGTGCGGGTCGGAGTGGAAGAACCCGTGCCGGAAGACCATCGTCATCCACGCGTCGGCCATTCGGTACGCGATGTCGCGTCGCTGCTCGGCCGAGAGCGCGGCGAGATCGAGCTCGGACACCTTCGTCCCGTGCAGGAACTCGAGCGCCAGCACTCGTCCGGTCGAGTAGCGACGGATCACATCGGGGACGACGACCTCGGGCTCGCGTGCGAAGTTGCGGCGGAAGGTCGCCGCGTTCCGGGCCTCGTGGCCGTAGTCGAGCTCGAGCCGGATCGAGCGCGCGAACTCGTCGACGAGCTCCCGCGGGTCCATGAACTCGAGCGCCCGCACGCGCTCGCGAAGGAGCTTCGCCGCCTGGTACAGCAGCCCGAGATCAGCCTCGATCTGCCTCGCGGCCGCCGGACGCTGGACCTTGAGCGCGACCTCGCGCCCGTCCGGGAGGACGGCCCGGTGCACCTGCCCGATCGAGGCCGACGCGATCGGGATCTCGTCGAACTCGACGAACGCCTGCTCGACGGTGAGGCCGAGCTCGGCCTCGACGACCTCGCGCACCTGCTCGTACGGGAACGGCGTGACGGCGTCCTGGAGCCCGCGCAGCTCGACGACGATGTCCGGCGGAATGACGTCGGGGCGGGTCGAGAGCAGCTGCCCGAACTTCACGAACGTCGGGCCGAGCTCGTCGAGCATCTCGCGCAGGCGTCGTCCGCGATCCGAAGCCGTCGCCTCGTCGCCGTCGGCTCCTTCGATCAGATCGCCGCGTCGGTTCCTGCGCAGGACGTAGCCGAACCCGTAACGCGCCGCGACCTGCGTGATCTCCGTCAGCCGCCCGAGGTTCCGCGACGGCCCTGCCTGCCGCGTGGCCATTTCGTGAGTCTACGCCTGGTGTCTGTCGGCCCCGGCTGCGTCCTCGACCAGCCTCAGGCGGTGCTCGAGCTGTGCGACGCGGAGCTCGAGGTCCGCGACGGCCTCGCGCGAGGCGACGCCGAGCTCCGCCCCGACGCGCGCGGCCGCGTCGCCCGTCGAGTCCCCGAGACGCTGGACCTCACGGCGCCAGCTCGCGAGGACGTCTGCCAGAGCCGCTCTGAGCTCGTCCCGTTCGACGCCGACCCGCTTCGCAAGCTCGTCCGCGAGCTCGTCGCCACGCTGGGCTGCGAGCGTCAGCGCGCCGAGTCCGGCGAGCGTCAGGGTCTCGAGCGAGCCCCGCTCCTCCCCACGCGTTGGGTCAGTCACGACAGGCCCGCGGTCGCGAAGCGGACGCCTTTAGGGATCTTCGCGCGCCAAGGTTCGGCGCGACTGGAAACTGCGCTAGCAGATTCCAGTCTTGCGCAGGTATCGGAAGCCGCGCTAGCGGGTTCCGGTCTTGCGCACGCTTCAGCGCGCTCGGCCATGAGGCCTGGAGGCGCGCCGCTGGCGTCGCCGCTCGCGCTTCGATGTCGCAGGCGCCGTCGGGCCGGCGGGAGTCGCCGCGGGGGTCGGGGCTGCGCGCCGCCGCCTCTTCCTCCTCGTCCTCCCCGGTCCCGTCGCCGTCGCTCTCCGCCGCGAGCTCTGCGGCCTCGACCGCGAGCACTCCGCCGACGGACTCGATACCCTCGAGCGCGCCGAGATCGTCGCGGCGCTTGCGGAATTCGGGCTCGCGCTCCTTGAGCACCGCGACGAGCGGCGCCGCGAGGAACACCGACGAGTACGCGCCGAAGCCGATGCCGACGAGCAGCGCGAACGCGAAGTCCTTGAGCGTGTCGCCGCCGAAGAAGTACAGCGCGGCGACCGGGACGAGCGTGATGAACGTCGTCGCGAGCGAGCGCGGGAGCACCTCCCAGAGCGACACGTTCCCGATCACGCGGAAGGACGCGCGACGCATCAGCGGAACGTTCTCGCGCATGCGGTCGAAGACGATGACGGTGTCGTACATCGAGTACCCGAGCACCGTCAGGACCGCGGCGACCGTCGCCGTCGAGACCTCCCGCCCGGTGAGCGCGTAGATGCCGACGGTGATGACGATGTCGTGAGCGAGTGCCGCGAGGACGCCGACCGAGTACTTCCAGTGGAAGCGGGCGGAGATGTAGATGACGATCAGGAGCAGGCTCACGAAGATCGCGAGCAGCGCGTTGTTCGCAATCTGGCGGCCGAAGCTCTCGGAGACCGTCTGCGCGCCGAACCGCTCGCCGTCGACCGCGGCCTGCAGATCCTGCTGCAGCTCGTTCTGCTCGTCGATCGTCAGCGACTCGGTACGGATCTGGAAGCTCGTGTAGCTGCCGTCCGTCGAAGCGCCGGTCCCCTGGATGACCGCGTCCGCCTGACCGATCTTGGCTGTCTCGGAGCGAACCGTCTCGAGCGACGTCGGCTCAGGCGTCCGGAACGTGATCTGGGTTCCGCCCTCGAAGTCGATGCCGAGGTTGAGGCCGAGAATCGCGATCGCGCCGATCGAGACCGCGATTACCGCGCCGGAGAACGCGAACCAATAGCGACGGAGCCCGATGTAGTCGACCCGCAGCCAGCGCGGGATGCCCTGGCCGGTCGCGCCCATCAGTCGCGGGTTGTCGATCCAGCCGAACCCGGCGACGAGCGCGAGGATCGCGCGGGTCGCGAGGACGGCGGTGAGCATCGACAGCACCGTTCCGATGAGGAGCATGAGCGCGAAGCCGCGCACGCTTGCCGTCGCGACCGCGAACAGCACCAGGGCCGTGATCGCCGTGACCACGTTCGCGTCGACGATCGTCGCGAAGCCCTTGCGGTATCCCGCCGAGATCGCGGCGCGCACGGATCTCCCGGCGCGCACCTCTTCCTTGATGCGTTCGAAGATGACGATGTTCGCGTCGGCCGCGACGCCGAAGGTCAGCACGAGGCCCGCGAAGCCCGGCAGCGTCAGCACCACGTCGAAGACGAGGATCGTCGCGTACAGGAAGGCCGCGTACACGGCGAGTCCCGCGACCGCGACGACGCCGAGGAAGCGGTAGAAGATGAGCAGGAAGAGCATGACGAGGAGGAGGCCGCCGATCGCGGCCTTCCACGCCTCCTCGAGCGAGTCCTCACCGAGCGTCGCGGAGATGTCGGTCCGGTCGAGCGTCTCGAACTTCACCGGGAGCGCGCCTGTCTGCAGGACGATCGCGATGTCGTTCGCCTCGTCGATCGACTCGAGCCCCGTGATCTGGGCGCTGCCGCCGCTGATCCCGCCCGCCAGGCTGTTGTCCGTCGAAGTCGATCTGCGGGAACGTCTTGATCTCGCGGTCGAGGACGATCGCGAAGTGCTGAGGCGCGTTTCGGAGGTTGCCGCGGATGTGCTCTTGCTTCGTGATCTCCTGGAACTTGTCCGCGCCGTCGCCCGTGAACTCCATGAGCACGATCGGCTGGTTGCCGCCGCCCGGGCTCGTGTCGAAGTCCGCGCGCGTCCCGTCGAGCTTCAGGTCCTCGCCCGTCATCTGCGGAACCCGCGGCGGGTCGTACTTGAAGAGGTAGTAGTACGTCCGCGTCGGCGGGACGCCGCTGCCCTGCGGGCCGCCCGGGCAGATGACCGCTCCCTCGCCGCACGTGATGACGACCATGTCCTCGGGGACGGCGAACAGTTCGCGGTTCTCCGGCAGCGTGCCGCCGACCGAGCGCA
The DNA here is from genome assembly GCA_963765175.1 of uncultured Actinomycetes bacterium. GTDB lineage: Bacteria > Actinomycetota > Thermoleophilia > Gaiellales > Gaiellaceae > GMQP-bins7. The sequence goes on along the minus strand of CAVXUY010000009.1, from coordinate 430,689 downwards.
GCGCCTCCCGCTCCGATCCGAACGGCCCGCCGACGACGCGCTCCCGGTTGGGGTTGACGATGTAGTACTCCTGGGGCTCGCCGCCCTGAGCCTGTGCCTGGACGGCCGCCAGCAGGGGGTAGAGCGACGTGGACTCGACCGGGAAGCCGGTGACGGACACGGACGGCCCGACGACCGAGGTCTCGAGGTCGTAGAGCTCGAGCTGCGCGGTCGTGCCGATGATCTCCGCGGCCGCTTCCGGGTCCTTCACGCCCGGTAGCTGGATGACGATCTGGTCGTCGCCCTGGGTGCGGATCTCGGGCTCGCTCACGCCGAGCTTGTCGACGCGGTTCCGCATGATGTCCACGGAGCGGTTGAGGTCGTCCTCGGTCAGCTCCCGGTCGGGCGGCGGAACGGCCTGGAGCGTGACCGCGAGCCCGCCCTGGAGATCGAGCCCGAGGGTCGGGTCCTCGCTGCAACGGCGATCCCGGCACGGCGAGCAACGCGACGCCGAGGAGCGCCGCGATGAGGAGACCGACGACGAAGATGGAGGTGCGGCGGTTCACAGCCGGTGCGTCAGGCTATCGGCGGTCGGAGGTCGCGGTCTCGGACGCGGCCTCGTGCGTAACGGCTTCTTCGCGGGTCCTAACGGCAGCTTCATCGAGCTCGGCCTCCGCCTCCTCGTCGGCTCGCTCTCTGAGCGTCTGGGCATCCTCGTCGGCCTCCTCCTCGTCCTCGGGAGGAAGCACGGCAGCGATGGCGCGGCGGGTCATGTGCACCGACAGGTTGTCGGCAATCTCGACCACGAGATCATCCCCCTCTGCCTTGACGATCGTGCCGTAGATCCCGCCGGTCGTCAGGACGTCGTCTCCTTCGCCGGCGCTCTCAACCGTCCGCTGCACCGCCTGCTGGCGCTGCCGCTGCGGTCGGATCATGAGCACGTACATGACGACGAGCAAGAGCGCCAGAAAGAGCAGAAAGCCACCACCACCCATTACGTTTCCTCCTCGGGCGAGGGAGCGAGCCGCGCGAGCGCCTCGTGCCTGAAGGCCGAGAACGTGCCGCGCTCGATCGCATCCCGCGCGCGTGCGGTCAGTTCGAGTACGAACCGAAGATTATGCAGGCTGAGCAAGCGGAGCCCGAGAATCTCTTCCTGCATGACGAGGTGCCGGATGTACGCGCGTGAGAATCGCGCGCACGCCGGGCAGTCGCAGTCCTCCTGGAGCGGCCGCGGATCTCGCGTGAAGCGGGCGTTCCGCAGGTTCATGCGACCGCCCCAGGTGAGGGCCGAGCCGGTGCGCGCCGTGCGGGTCGGGAGCACGCAGTCGAACATGTCGACGCCGCGGCCGACGACCTCGAGGATTCCTGCCGGATCGCCGATCCCCATGAAGTAGCGCGGCTTGTCGGCGGGCAGCGCGGGCGCGGCCCACTCCACCGTGTCGAGCATCTCCTCGCGCGACTCGCCGACCGCGAGGCCTCCGAGCGCGTGCCCGTCGAAGGGCAGCGCCGAGATCTCCTCGAGCGAGCGCTCGCGGAGCTCGCGGTCGGCTCCTCCCTGCGAGATGCCGAACCGGAGCTGGCCGGGCGCGCGCGGGGCTTCGGCCTGCCGCTCGGCCCAGCTGCGTCGTGATCCGGGCCGCGCGCTCGAGCTCGCCGCGCGGCGCATCGCCCGGGAGGCAGACGTCGAGGCACATCGCGATGTCCGAGCCGAGCCGCCGCTGGATCTCGGCGACTCCCTCCGGCGTGAAGCGCGCGGCCGAGCCGTCGTACACCGAGCGGAACGTGACCCCCTCCTCGTCGAGACGCGAGATCGTGTCGCGCAGCGAGAAGACCTGAAACCCGCCCGAGTCGGTGAGGATCGGGCCGTCCCAGCCCGAGAACGCGTGGATCCCCCCGAGCTCCTCGATGACGTCCTCCCCCGGCCGGAAGTGCAGGTGGTACGAGTTGCCGAGGATCACGCTCGCACCCGAGCGCGCGCACCTCGTCGGGATGGAGCGACTTGACGGTCGCCTTCGTCCCGACGGGCATGAACGCGGGCGTCGGGATCGCGCCGTGCGCGGTCTCGAGCCGGCCGGCGCGCGCCTCTCCGTCGGTGGCAGTGACCTGGAAGGCGCTCACTCGAGGCCGCCGAACCCGTCCAAGCCATCGGGCCTGGCGGGTCGCAGTCGTGGAGGCGTCGCGTCGCCCAGGGACGAAAACCCCTGGGGCCACCCCTCGCCTCCTCCCGCTACCAGCCTATGCGGAAATCGCTCGCGCATGGGACACGAGATCGTGCCGAATCTGTGCCAACTGCGGCCGTCAGAGCACCAGCATCGCGTCGCCGAAGGAGTAGAAGCGATAGCGCTCGGCCACGGCCGCGCGATACAGCTCGCGCGTCTCTTCGACTCCCGTGAACGCCATCACGAGCGCGAGGAGCGTCGAGCGCGGGAGATGGAAGTTGGTGAGCAGCGCGTCCACGCGCCGGAATTCGAAGCCCGGCACGATGAAGAGCGACGTACGGCCGGCCAGCTCGCCACTTCGCGCGACGGTCTCGAGCACCCGCACGGTGGTCGTTCCGACGGCGAGGACACGCTCGGCGCTCTCGATCCGCGCCCATGCGCCGGGACTCACGGAGTACCGCTCGCCGTGAAGCTCGTGCTCCTCCAGCACGTCCGCGACCACCGGCCGGAACGTGTCGAGCCCGACGTGCAGCGTCACCGTCGCCGGATCGAGGCGCGCGACGAGCTCCGGCGTCAGGTGCAGGCCGGCCGTCGGCGCGGCCGCCGACCCCGGCTCGCGCGCGTACACGGTCTGGTAGCGCTCGGGATCCGCGAGCGGCTCGTGGATGTACGGAGGAAGCGGCGTCTCACCGCTCGGCTCGCCCTCGAGCCGCACCGTCCAGCGTCCGTCTCCGAGCGGCTCGACCAGCTCCACCGGCCCGAAGCGCTCGCCCGCGCGCAGCCGCCGCGACGGCCGTGCGAGCGCCTCCCAGAGATCCCCGTCCAGGCGCTCGACGAGCAGGACCTCGACCGCGCCGCCGGTCGAGCGCTCGAGCCGGAGCCGCGCCGGAACGACCCGCGTATCGTTGACGACCACGAGCTCGTCGGAAAGAAGATCCGGCAGCTCCGAGAACGTCCGGTGCTCGGAACGGCCCGTCGCGCGCTCGTACACGAGAAGCCGGGACGCGTCGCGCCGCTCGGCCGGATGCTGCGCGATCAGCTCGGGCGGCAGGGCGTAGTCGAGGAGCGCAGTGTCCATCCGGCGCTGAGAGTAGCCTCGCCTCCCATGGACGAGCTCACGCTGGAACGGGCGAAGCAGCGGATCGCCGAAGCTGCCGAGCGCCGCTCCGACCCGGGGGTTCTCGAAGCCGTGCTCGAGCGGTCTCGCGCCCAGGTGGAGGCGCTCGCCGGCGCCGCGGCCGACCTGGAGGCGTCGATCCCGGCGCAGGTCTCGGCCGCTGTTCGCGACGGGCTCCGCACCGAGGTCCTCCCGGTCGCGCGCCACATCGCCGAAATCCGCGGCCTCCTGAACCAGGCGATTCGCCGGCTCGAGCGGCTCGAGGGCGAGATCGCGGCCGAGCGCCATGCACGCGTGGACGACCTCGCGCTGCTGGTCGACCTCGTGAGCTCGGGCTGGCGCGGCGTCGACGCCCGGCTCGAGCGTCTCGAGCGCGCGTCCGAGCAGGCCGACGAGCCTCAGGTTCGGCCCGCCGCAGCTGCCTGACTAGACGGCCATCCCGGCCGGCAGCACGAGCCGGAACCGGCTCCCGCCTCGAGCGTCCGACTCGAGCTCGATGCGCCCGCCGAGCGCGAGAGCGAGCTCGCGCGCAATCGGCAGGCCGAGCCCGGTCCCGTTCACGTCGTGCGAGATGAACGGGTCGAAGATCCGCTCGCGCTCGTTCGCCGGCACGCCCGGGCCGGAGTCGACGACGTCGACGCGGACGGCGCCGTTCGACGCCGCGAGCTCGAGCTCGATCCGGCCGCCGTCGGGCGTCCAGCGAAACGCGTTGGAGAGGAGGTTGGAGATGACCTGCAGCACGCGATCCCCGTCGGAGACGATGACGGGCGCCTCCCCGTCACCGTCGATCCGGTAGTCGATCTCGCGCCGGCGCGCCTCCTCGGCGAACGCGCCGTACGCATGGTCGAGGACGCGGCCGAGGTCGACCTCCTCGTGCCGGACCGTGAACCGGTGCGCCTGGAGCTTCGCGAGGTCGAGGACGTCCCCCACGAGACGCTCGAGCCGGTCTGTCTCTGCGGCCACGATCTCGAGCGACGCCTCGACCTGCTCCGGCTCGCTGACGATGCCCTCGCGCACCGCCTCGACATGGCCGCGAATCGCCGTGAGCGGCGTCCGCAGCTCGTGCGAGACGGACATCAGGAACGAGCGCTTGAGCTTCTCCGCCTCGGCCAGCTGCTCGACCATGCGCCGGAAGCGATCGCTGAGCTGCGCGATCTCGTCGCTGCCGCGTGTCTCGGGGATCTCGACGTCGTACCTTCCCGCCGCGACGTGCTGTGTGGCGCGCGAGAGCGCGAGCACGGGGCCCGTGAGCCGGTGCGACAGCCACCAGAAGAGCGCGGCCCCGAGCGCGATCCCGACCGCAAGCGCCAGCGTGAGCCGTCCGAGCAGCGTCAGCCACTGCTCACGGAGCTCCGTGACCGGCTTCCCGACGACGAGATGGCCGAACGGATCCGTCCCCTGCGCGAGGCGAACCGGCTCCGCGGCGGCGATGAGCTTGTGCTCGCCGCCTGGTGGCGTGAACTCGAACGTGACGACGCGCTCCGTGTCGAGCTCGACGTCGCCGAGCGCCGACGCCGGAAGCGAAGCCAGCCCGAAGCGCTGGCCCGGGAAGATCGACGGCCCGACGTAGAAGAGCTCGTTCCCGCTCGCGGCCTCGAGGTTCTCGGCGGCGAACTCGGGCGCCTTCGAGCCAGCGTCGCTCGCGCGGAGCGCGGCCTCGCCGTACAGCTCCGCGAGACCCGCAGCCTCCCGCCGAAGCTCGCGCACCGACTGCGAGCGGGTCACGTCCTGGAAGAGCCGCACCGCGAGCGCGATCGACACGAGCCCGAACACGAGCACGACGAGGAGGAAGAGGGCTGTCAGTCGGAAGCGGAGCGTCCCGAGCATGTGCTCAGGGTAGATCCCGCGACGGTTGATGCCACGAGATCGCTGCCTCCGGGGCGTGAGCTGGCTGCTCGGGGGCGCGGACGGAGAGCGGCGGCGAGGCTAGAAGCCTCGGGGTCGGTCTACGGCCGCGAAGCGCACGCTCGGTGGGGAGCCGCGAGCGGCTCCCACCGAGCGGAAGCGGCCCCGACACGCCAGAGCGCGCACCCGGACACGCGAGATCGGGGCATCAGCCGTCTAGGCGGCCGATGCGGGCGAGCGGTCGCTCGCGACCTTGTAGCCCACGCCCCACACGGTCACGATCGGCGACGCGTCGCCGAGCTTGCGACGGATCTGGCGAACGTGCACGTCGACCGTTCGCGTGTCTCCGGCGAACGTGTAGCCCCACACGCGCTCGAGCAGCTGGTCCCGGGTCAGGACGATCCCGCGGTGGTCGAGCAGCTCCCAGAGGAGGTCGAACTCCTTCGGCGCCAGCCTGATCTCCTCCTCGCCGACGTACACCTCGCGCTTGCCCGAGTTGATGACGAGCTCCCCGTGCCGCAGCTCCTCCGTCTCGCTGCGGCGCCGCTCGGGCGCCGTGCGCCGAAGGACGCTCTTCACGCGCGCCACGAGCTCGCGCGGGTTGAACGGCTTCGTCATGTAGTCGTCGGCGCCGACCTCGAGCCCGATGATCTTGTCGACGTCCTCGTCGCGCGCGGTCAGCATGAGGATCGGCACGTCCGAGCTTCGGCGGATCCCGTGACAGAGCTCGACTCCGTCACCGTCCGGCAGGTTGAGATCGAGGACGATGAGCGACGGGGTCTCGCCCGCGAGCTCGGCGACGGCCGCGTTTGCGCTCGAGGCCGTGCGGACGGCGAATCCTGCGTTCTTGAGGTAAGCCGAGACGAAGGAGGCGATCGACGTCTCGTCCTCGACGACGAGGATCGAGTGCGTCGGCTGGCTCATCCGGGCTGCTAGCTCCTCGTCGTGGTCGTCGGCGTGCCGATCATGTGGCGCTCGGGGAGGTCCGGCAGCGGGGCGCACAGTGTCACGTCCGCGCTGCAGTCGATGCCCTCGAGCGAGTAGTAGCCCGTGATCTCGTCCGGAAACCGGCGGTCGCCGTCGAGGATCGTGTAGCCGCGGCCCGACGCCGAGAGGGAGATCCCGCTCCCCTTGACGACGAGCCTCGTGCGGCCGCCGAGCATCCGATAGCGCAGCGACTTCCCCTTGTAGAGGATCGTCTTCGGGCCGACACGGGTGATGCTGAGCCTGCGGCCGAAGACGTACGGCACGAAGCGGTCCCTGGGCGTCAGGTCGGTGACGCGGACGCTCCCGTTCGTCAGCACGCCGAGGATGCTTCCCCTGATCTCGACCGTGACCGTGCCCTTCCCCTGCTCGACCGCCAGCGTCCCGGGAGCAGGCGCGGCCGCGCCGGCGATACCGGCGAGCGAGGCGGCGACGATGGCCGCGCAGGCAAGTAGGGCGAGCTTTCGCACTCCAGGGATTATGGGTGCCCAGCGTGAGTCGGCCGTGAGAAGGGTGTAAAGACCCTGTAAGCGCTCCCGGCCCGCTCTGCACCGTAGATTCCCTCTCCAGCCGTGCCCGAGATCACCGATTTCGGCCTCATCGTGCTCGTCGTGTCGGCGGGCGTATTCCTCGCCGTTCTCAGTATGAGAGTCGCAGATCGGTTCTCGGTGCCGAATGCGGCGCTTTTCCTGTGCGCCACCGGCCTGCTGGCGGCGGCCTCGGAGTCGGTCCGGGAGTGGCTGTCGATCGAGACGGTCGAGCGGATCGGCGTCATCGCCCTCATCGTGATCCTCTTCGACGGCGGCCTGCACATCGGGATCGCGCGCTTTCGGAGATCTGCGGTGCCGATCCTCGTCCTGGGCGTCGTCGGGACGTTCGCGACCGCCGGCCTCGTCGCGCTCGCGGCGCACTACGTCCTCGGTCTCGACTGGATCGTCGCCGGGCTGATCGGCGCCGCGATCGCGCCGACGGATCCCGCGGTCACCTTCTCCGTCCTCGGAGGCCGCGAGATCAGGGGCCGCTCGGGGACGATCTTGGAAGGCGAGGCGGGAACGAACGACCCCGTCGGGATCGCGCTGATGATCGGGATGATCGAGCTCGCGACCGAGGACGACGCGGGGTTCGGGGTCGTGGTCGAGGAGTTCGTCCTCGAGATGGCGATCGGCCTCGCGATCGGCGTCGCAGGCGCGCTGCTCCTGCTGCCGGTAATGCGGAGCGTTCGGCTCCCGAGCCCGGCGCTGTATCCGCTCCGAGTGCTCGCAGGCGCCGGGCTGATCTACGGGCTCGCCTCGGTCGCGCACGGATCCGGCTTCCTCGCCGTGTTCGTCGCCGGCGTCCTGCTCGGAGACGTCGCCGCGCCGCGCAAGGGCGAGATCGAGTCGTTCCACTCGTCGCTCGCCGCGCTCGCGCAGATCGGAGCGTTCGCAGCCCTCGGCCTCTCGGTCGGGTACAGCGACCTCGACGAGGCGTCCGTGTGGCTGGAGGGGCTCGCGCTCGCGATCCTCCTCGCGTTCGTCATCCGGCCGCTCGCGATCGCGCCACTCCTGGCGCCCGTGCGGCTCAATCGCGGAGAGAGGCTCTTTGTGCTCTGGGGCGGGCTGAAGGGGGCGGTGCCCATCCTGCTCGGCTCCCTCGCCGTGCTCGAGGGGGTCGACGAGTCCGCGCGGATCTACGGGATCATCTTCGTCGTCGTCCTCTTCTCCGTCATCGTGCAGGGCGGCTCCGTGCCGTTCGCCGCCGACCGTCTACGCGTCCCCTTCCGCCGCGTCGACCACGACCTGGCCGAGGTCCTCGAGTACGTCGTGCGCGACGACGCCTTCGCGAACGGCCGCTCGGTCGCGCGAGCTCCCGCTCGGGGAGCGGGCCTGGGTCGGCCGTGCTCATCCGCGGCGGGCGCCCGGAGCCGTTCGGGCCGGAGACGGTTCTCGAGCCCGGTGACCGCGTGCACGTGTACTGCCAGCCGGAGGACGCGGCCGCGCTCGGGCGCATCTTCGCCGGAACGGGGTAGCTACTCGTCGTACGTGTAGAAGCCGCGGCCGCTCTTGCGCCCGAGCAGCCCGGCGTTCCTCATCGCGACGATCCGCGGCGGAGGCGCCATGCGCGGCTCGCGGAGCTTCTCGTACAGCGCCTCCGAGGCGTGGACGTGCACATCGATCCCGACGAGGTCGACGAGCGTGCACGGCCCCATCGGCCAGCCTGCGCCGGCAGTCATGGCCGTGTCGAGGTCCTCGGGCGTCACGCGAGCCTCGTCGAGGACACGCAGGCAGTCGTTCAGGAGCGGGATGAGGACGCGGTTGACGACGAAGCCGGGCGTGTCGTGGCACCGGATCGGGTGCTTTCCGAGTCGCTCCCCCACTCCATAGGCCATCTCCACGGCCTCGTCCGACGACAGCTCGGCCCGGACGATCTCGACGAGCGGCATCAGCGGCGCGGGATTGAAGAAGTGCATCCCGACGACGCGCTCGGGCGTCGTGACGGCGGACGCGATCTCGGTCACCGAGAGCGCCGACGTGTTCGTCGCGAGGATCGTATTCGGGCGGACGATCGACTCGAGGGCGGCAAAGAGCTCCTTCTTCGGCCCGAGCTCCTCCACGATCGCCTCGATCACGAGATCGCACTCGGAGAATGCTGCGACATCGGTCGTCAGGGACAGCCGCCCGAGCGCAGCTCCGCGCTCGTCCGCGGTCATCCGCTCCTTGTCGACCTTGCGCTGGAGGAAGTGCGCGATCCGCTCGCGCGCCTTCTCGCCGAGCTCGTCGGTCACCTCGCGACCGACGGTCTCGAAGCCGGCCTCCACGGCGAGCTGCGCGATGCCCGCTCCCATGGCGCCGAGCCCGACGACACCGACCGTGCGGATGCCGGAAGCGGTCACGACGCGCGATCCTAGCGACGCCGCCGACGCTGTCGGAGGCGAGCTAGCCGAGGAAGCGGCCGCGACGCGAGTGCTCGTCGATACGCGAGTCCTTGCCGGCCAGGTAGGCCAGCGGGCCCACGAGCACGATGAAGGCGATGACGAAGTACGCAAACATCATGTGACAGATGATGCCTGCGGCAGGCAGATCAGCGCTAGTCGCACTCTCGGCGCTGTTGATCAGCAGACCTGATCGAAATCTGATGGTCAGAGGCGCTCGATGACGCCTGCGATCGCCTGTCCCTGGCCGATGCACATCGTCGCGATGCCGTAGCGACCGCCGCGCCGGTCGAGCTCGTTGACGAGCGTCGCCGTGATCCGCGCGCCGGTCGCGCCGAGCGGGTGCCCGAGCGAGATGCCACCGCCGTTCGGGTTCACGTCACCGGCTTCCCAGCGCTCGTGCAGGCCCGTGTCGGCGAGAAACTGGAGGACGACCGAGGCGAAGGCCTCGTTGACCTCGATCACGGAGATGTCGTCCCACGTGAGCCCCGCTTTCTCGAGCGCCCTCGCGCAGGCCTGCGGGTTGCCGTGCAGCATCCGGTACGGGTCGACTCCGGCGAGGCCGAACGACACCCAGCGGGCGCGCGGCTCCAGATCGAGTCGTCGCACAGCCTCTTCGCTCGCCAGCAGCATCGCGGCGGAGCCGTCGACGATCGAGCTCGAGTTTCCGGCGGTCACGACGCCGTCGGGCTTGAACGCGGGCTCGAGCGACGCGAGCTTCTCGAGCGACGTGTCGCGCCGTGGCGTCTCGTCGACTGCGAACAGGACGACGGCACCGCCGGCGCCCGCCTCGATCGGGACGATCTCGCGCTCGAACCTGCCCTCGTCGATCGCCGCCACCGCTCTGCGGTGCGACTGGAGCGAGTACTCGTCGAGCTGCTCGCGGGTCAGGTTCCACTCCTCGGCGAGCACCTCGGCGGAGATCCCCTGCGGGACGATGGGCCAGCGCTCGCCGATCTTCTCGTTGACCGCGCCCCACCCGAGGTCGCCGAGGTTCGAGCCCATCGGCACGCGCGTCATGTGCTCGACGCCTGCTGCGACCACGAGGTCGAGATGGCCCGCCGAGATCGCGGAGGCGCCGTTGAACGCGGCCTGCAGCGAAGACCCGCACTGCCGGTCGATCGTCGACGCGGCGACGGTCTCCGGCCAGCCGCCGACGAGCACGGCCTGGCGACCGACGTTGAGAGCCTGCTCACCGACCTGCGTGACGCAGCCCATCTGCACGTCCTCGATCTCGCCGGGCTCGACGTCGAGCCGGTCGACGAGCCCGTTCATGACCTGCGCCGCGAGCTCCTCGGCCCGGACCCCGGCCAGCGAGCCGCCGCGCTTCCCGATCGGGGAGCGCACGGCGTCGACGATGAACGCATCGGTCATGGATACAGAATAGAGGCCCCCGGCCGGCACGAACCGCTCGAGTCCCGCGTCTACACTCACGCCATGGCCACCATCGCGACCGAGCGCAAGCTGCTCGTCGACGGCGAGTGGCTCGAGACAGGCGAGTGGATCGAGGTGCGGTCGCCGTACGACGGCTCGGTCGTCGGGCGGGTCCCGCAGGCAGGCGCCGACGAGGCTCGAAGGGCCGTGGACGCCGCCGTGGAGACGATGCGCAACCCGCTTCCGGCTCATGAGCGCGCGGCGATCCTCGACCGCGTCGCGGCCGCCCTCGCCGAGCGCCACGACGAGGTCGCGCGCACGATCTGCGCCGAGGCCGGGAAGCCGATGAAGGCGGCGCGAGTGGAAGCGCAGCGCGCCATCTCGACGTTCACGATGGCCGCCGTCGAGGCGCGCAAGCTTTCCGGCGACGTCGTGCCGATGGACGCCTCGCCCGCGGGGGAGGGCAAGCTCGCGTTCACGCTGCGCGTCCCGATCGGCGTGGTCGCGGCGATCTCACCTTTCAACTTCCCGCTCAACCTCGTTGCGCACAAGATCGCTCCGGCGCTCGCAGCCGGGTGCGCGGTCGTCCTCAAGCCGGCTTCGCAGACGCCGCTCTCGGCGCTGCTCCTCGCCGAGCTCGAGACCGACGCGGGGCTCCCGCCGGGCTGGCTCAACGTCCTGTGCGGCCCTGCGAGCGAGATCGGGGACGTGCTCGTCGCGGACGAGCGCGTGCGGCTCATCTCGTTCACGGGCTCTGTCGGCGTCGGCTGGGGCATTCGCGAGCGGGCGCCGCGGAAGCGCGTGAGCCTCGAGCTCGGGAACGCGACCCCGGTGATCGTCGCCGCGGACTCCGACCTCGAGGACGTGGCCGCCAGGCTCGCGGCCAACGCGTTCAGCTTCGCAGGCCAGAGCTGCATCTCGGTGCAGCGGATCTACGTCGAGCGAAGCGCGTACGACCGCTTTCTCGAGCTCTTCCTACCGCGCGTCGAGGCGCTGCAGGTCGGCGACCCGGCGGACGAGAGCACGGACGTGGGGCCGCTCATCTCCCAGAAGGAGCGCGACCGCGTCCTCTCCTGGATCGAGGAGGCTCGCGCGCAGGGCGCCGAGATCCTCACGGGCGGCACGCTCGACGGCGAGCTCCTGCGTCCGACTGTGGTCGCGAGCGCGCCGGCCGACGCGAAGGTCTCGTGCGAGGAGGTGTTCGGCCCGGTTTGCACGGTCGCCCCGTACGACACGCTCGACGAGGCGATCGCGCTCGCGAACGGCACCCGCTTCGGGCTCCAGGCAGGCATCTTCACGAGCGACGTGAAGGCGGCGCTACGGGCAGCGACCACGCTCGAGTTCGGCGGGGTCACGGTCAACGAGGCGCCGACGTTCCGCGCCGACCAGATGCCGTACGGAGGCGTCAAGGACTCGGGGAACACGCGCGAGGGGCCCGCTTACACGGTCCGCGAGATGACCGAGGAACGCGTCGTCGTCTTCCAGATCTAGTCTGGTTCGATGACGTCGAGCCCACACGAGCGCCTGCCCGCCGCCGAGCGCACCGCCCCGCGCTACCTGACGCCGCCTGCGCGGGAGCTCCGGCGCGAGCGGAAGGCGCTGCTCCAGGTGCGCGAGGAACGGCTGCGGGACCTTGGTGGGCTCACGCTCGAGATGTACAAACGCGACCGCTTCAGCGCGAGCCTCGTCGTCGAGCGGTGCGCGGAGCTGGTCGCCGTCGAGGCCCGCATCCACGAGATCGACGCGCTCCTCGACGGTAGCGCCGGCCTCAAGCGCGAAGGCGGAGCCGCGTGCGTCTGCGGTGCGCCGCTCCTCATCGGCGCGCGCTTCTGCGCGACGTGCGGCCGCGCCGCACCGGCCTCGCACGGGCCAGGGTACGACGCCGCGCCATGAGCGAGTGTCCCCGCTGCGGGGGTCAGGTCGCCGAAGCCCAGGAGTACTGCCTCGAGTGCGGCGTCAGGCTGCCGGGCGACGGCCCGGTCGGCCGGCCGCGCGATCTCGGCCAGGGCTGGGTGCTCCGCGCGGCCGTCGCGGCCGTCGTCGCGCTCGGCGGCGCAGCCGTGGCCGTCGCCGCCACAGACGGCGGACACGGACGCTGCCGAGGTTGTGACTGCGACGGGTGGCTTCCTGACCGCGCCGGACGAAAGCACGTCCACGTCTCCTTCGGAGGAGGTCCCTGTCGCGGCCGTCGACTGGCCCTCCGGGGACGACGGCTGGACGGTCGTCTTGGCCTCGCTGCCGCAGACCGAGGGCCGGCGTACGGCGACGAGGCGCGCCGTCGACGCGAGGCGTTCAGGCCTGACGGCGGTCGGAATCATCGACTCATCCCAGTACGCGAGCCTGCACCCGGGGTACTGGGTCGTCTTCACCGGCGTCTACGGGTCGGAGGCCGAGGCGACGAGCGCTTTGCAGCCTGCGCGCCGGTTTGCGCGAACGGCGACGGCCCGTCACGTCGTGCCGTGACCCGCAGTTGCCCTTCTTGAAGATTTGGAGAGCAACTTTGTAACAGTGGTGAAAAGTCGCTAGACTCCCCCGGGTCGACTCAAGCCCGTCGCCTTTTCCGCCCGGTAACAGGGTTCTCCCCAGAAGTCGAGCATTCAGATAGACGATCACGCCGCCCAGCTGCGCTCGTGCATGTATCAGTACTCTCGAGCGATCTATCGCTCGGTCAAGGGCATGATCGACCCCTACGTCGACCACGAGACGCAGCTCGAGTACCGACGGGCGGTGCTCTGCGAGTGCGAGCAGACGATGGAGCGGCTCGCCGACGACCCGCACTACTTCGCGAAGCCGGACCGCGCGCTCTTCGCCGACATCCGGCGCTACTTCCCGATCACCGCGCAGGCGCAGGTCGCGTGGGCGGTGCAGGAGGGCGTCGGCGCGGCGACCACGTTCATCGAGCAGCAGATCGAGGCCGGGCTCCTGGACGGCGGCGTCTCACGCTGCCACGCGACGACGCGGAAGGGCAAGGCGTGCCAGCGCACGCCGCTGCCGGGCCGCGACTACTGCCCGTCGCACCAGCATCTCGAGCAGCCCGCCGTCGCGGCTTAGCCGCTCCGGTCCGAGTCGGCCCCTCGCGGTAAGCTCGGAGCCGCATGTCGCACGACGCGGACAAGCTCATCCGGCAGCTATCGCTCGTCGCCTTCCTGATGGCCGAGCGCCGTCCGCTCACGGCACGCGACGTCAAGTCCAACGTCGAGGGCTACTCGGAGATGTCGGACGAGGCCTTCGCGCGCCGCTACTACTCCGACCGCGCAGAGCTGACGGCCCTCGGCGTGCCGCTCCAGTCCCAGCGGGACGAGTTCACCGGCGAAGAGCTGTACACGTTGCGCTCGGAGCACTACTTCCTCGACCGCCTCGAGCTCGACGACGACGAGCTCGCCGCGCTGCAGACTGCGCTCTACTACCTCGAGGGCAAGTTCGCGTACGCCGAGCCGTTCCGCCTCGCGCTCCAGAACCTCGCGCTCGGACGGACAGGCTTCGCCGAGCCGCCGACGGAGACAGCCGAGCGTGTCCGCGTGAGCGCGCCCGACTACTCGCCGGAGCTCGCGGGGCGGCTCTCGAAGCTCGAGTCCGCGATCTCGAAGCAGCGCACGGTCAAGTTCAGCTACCTGAGCCCGACCCGCTCACGGCGCACCGACCGGACGGTGAACCCGTACGCGCTCCGGCTCGACGACGGGAACTGGTACGTCGTAGGCCAGGATCTCGAGCGCAACAGCGTTCGGACCTTCAAGGTCTCCCGGATCAGCGGCGACATCCGCTTCGCGACGCGGCGCGAGCGCGACTTCCGCGTTCCTCCCGAGTTCGACGTCGAGGCCCACCGGGTTCCGAGGCCGTGGCAGATCGGCGACGGCGTCGGCACGGCGAGGATCGCGGTGTCGGACGACACCGCCTGGTGGGTCGAGCGGACGCTCTCCGATGCCGGCTCGGTCGAGGACGGCGTGTTCGAGACCGAGTATGCGAACGTCGAGCTCCTCGCCGGCTGGGTGCTGCGCCAGAACGGTCGCGCGGTCGCGCTGGAGCCCGGGGAGCTTCGAGATGCGGTCGCGGAGGGGCTCGCGAAGCTCGACGAGGCCCACTCCGGTGACCCGCCCGAGCCGGCGAACCCGAAGCGGGCCGAGAGGCAGTCGGTGCCTGAGCGCCCAGTCGGACCCGTCGCTCCGGAGCGGTTCGGAGTGCTCCAGGCGCTTCTCGCGCAGCTCCTCGCCGCCTGCGGCGACGAGCGCGCCGCAGTGCTCGACGCCGCAGAGCTCGCCGCGCGCATCTCCATCCCGCTCGAGGAGCTGCAGGACCACCTTTCGCTGCTCAACCTCGTGAACTTCGGCGGCGGCTGCTACGCGGTCTACGCGGTGCACGAGGGCGACGTCGTGCGCGTCGACAAAGAGCTGTACGGCGACGTCTTCCGGCGCCCTCCGAAGCTGACGCCCCTCGAGGCGCGGGCGATCCGGCTCGCGATCGAGTACGTCGGGCCGACGATCGCGGCCGAGGCGCACACGCCGCTCAAGCGCGTCCGCAAGAAGCTCGAGGAGACCTTCGGCCGCTTCGACCTCGCCGCCACGCCGGCGCCGCGGGAGGCCTCGGACGAGGAGGCGCTCGTGGGCGTGCTCAGCGAGGCCGCCGAGAAGCGGCGAGTCGTCGAGCTCGAATACCTGAAGGAAGGTGAGGACAGCCCGACCCTGCGCCGCGTCGAGCCGTACACGATCGAGCGCGAGCTTCCCGTCTGGCGCGTGCACACCTGGGATCGGACCGTGGACGGCGCCCGGACGTTCCGGCTCGACCGGATGCGGTCGGCTCGCCTCACCGACGAGACCTTCGAGCCGCGGGACGGCTTCGACCCGTCGTATCTCCAGAATCCGCGCGTCGCGCAGCTGCTTCATTCACCCGCCGTCGCGCGGTGGAAGCTCGAGCGCGGGGCACGCGCTCTGACCGACGGCTCCGCGATCGCGCAGGTGCCGTACAAGACCGAGGAGTGGCTCCTGTCGGAGGTCCTCGCCGATCGCGGCGAGACGGTCGTCCTCGGCCCCCAGAAGCTCCGCGACATCGTCGCGAAACGCGCTCGGCGGCTCCAGCGCGAGACCGGTCGCGTCCCGAGCGGACGCTAACAGGCACTTCGTCACAGGTCCGCGCCGAGACCGCACCAACTCCCGTACGGAGCGCCTTGTCGTGCTTCGGCCGTAGCTACCGTCGCCGAAAGAGACGACAAAGGAGCTCGAATGGACGGATCGCGGATCGTGCGCAGGAGGCTTGCCGGCGCCGCTGGGGTCGTCAGCGGCGGGCTTGCAGGCATGTTCACCGTCATCCTCGCGGGCACGGCTGTCGCGCACCAGCTCGCGGCGCCGTCGGCGGCGCCGGTCCTCGAGGCGACCCATCTTCCTCCCCTGCTGACGGCCGCAGGGGAGCGCGTCGAGCTGCGCTACGACGTGTTCTGTGCTGCTGCGGGAATCGAACCGACTGGACCATGCGACGCGAGCGGCTCCGTGTTCGTGCGTTCCGGGAGCGCCGGCCCGTTTCGCCGTTTGTCGCTGACGGAGGATCGGACCGCATCGGAGGGACGGTTCGCTGCCCGTGTCCCGGAGTCGATCGCACGCGCAGCCGCCGGGTTCACCTACTACGCGGTGCTACGGAGCACTCGGACGGGAGACGTCGTGACGTTGCCCGCGGGCGGCGCCGCCGCGCCGCAGCGGAGCCTTCCGCTCGGGAATCCCGTGCGTGTCGCTCTTGGCGCACACGAGTTCGGTCGTGTCGCGACTCGCAGCGCCCGCGTCGCCGAGGCCGCCTGGGGCTCCGGGCCGGCTGAGGTCGGACTGGAGCAAGGCCGGAACCTGACGCCGATCGGCGGTGCGTCCTTCGACGTCTCGCGCGACGGAACCGTGCACGTCCTCGACGAGGCGAACCGCCGCGTCCTGCGCTGGCGGGCCGGCGTGCGCTCTGCGAGCGCCGCCGTGCCGCTCGCGATCTACGGGACGCTGGCGGACATGTCGGTCGCGCCGGACGGGACGATCCACGTGCTCGAGACGACGAACGGCGGCCGCGAGGCGCAGCTACTCCGGTCGTTCGGCGCCGACGGCCTCGCCAAGGGCGTCGCGACGATCGAAGGACGCGCGTCTCAGATTCGACTGGCGGCTGACGGCGTCCCGACGGTCCTCCAGCAGCCTTCGAGTCAGTGGACGCCGGCGCTCGCTGCGGATGGCCGCGCGTTGGGCACCGATGCTCAGAGTGCAGCGGGCAGTGTCGACCGACCCCTCGCCAGCGGCCAGGAGGTCGTCGTGCTCCGACGGGGCTCGGAGATCCGCGTCTCCGTCGAAAGCGGCGGCGTTCGGCGGAGCTGGCGGATCACCAGCCAGACGCCGATCGCCGAGGTGCAGCTCGCCGAGGCGCTCGGCAGCCGCCTCGTCGTCGTCGCACGCGTGTACACGGACATGCAGGACGAGTTCGTGGTGCTCCTGCTCGGCGCCGACGGCCTCGAACGGAAGCTGGCGCTCGACTCCGTCGACTGGGCGGAGACCGCGCCGCTCTCGCGTTTCCGGCTCGTGGGCTCGTCTCTGTACCAGCTGGGCTCGACGCCCGCGAGCGTGTTCGTCGACCGCTTCGACCTGGAGGTGAGGTGATTGTCCGCTCCCGTGAGGTTCGCCGTCTGGCTGGCGGTCGCGTTCGCGCTCTCCGCCGCCGGTACCGCGAGCGCGTATCACACGAACTTCGTCGCGAACCGCTGCAACTACTCTCCGCCGACGCCGATCACGCACATCACGAAGGACGGGTCGATCAACTCGGCGCTGCGCGCCCGGTGGGAGGGCTACCAGTGGGGCGGCGGCTGCTGGGACGACAACGACCACGACGACTCGCCCGGCGATCCGCCCGGTGTGGGCGGCACGGGCGGCGAGGGTGGCGACTGCTCGGGGTTCACGTTCAAGATCTGGCGCGAGTCGATGGACACGAAGCAACGACGGCTACTACGAGTGGCATCCGCTTCGCGACGTGCACGGGCCGTACGTCGCGGAGGACTTCAAGGCACGGTGTCGGAGCCCCGAACGTCGCCAGTGTCCAAATGGGCCACGTCCAGAATGGACGCGTTGGCAAGCGATGGGCACATCGGCATGATCTACACGACAAATGCCGATGGGTCGGACCTCATCATCGAGGCGAAAGGCGAGGCCTACGGCACGAATCTCTGGACGCGAACGTATCGCGGCGACTCGAGCTACAGCGGAGTGCGGCGTGTCGGCTGGACGACGGGGTCGGTCCCGTCTTGACGCGCCACTCCGGAGTCTGCGTCGTCGCTCTCGCGCTCGGCGCCCTCCTCGTGGGGTGCACCGGCGATGGCGACGAGGCCGTGCCGTCACTTACTCGACGGGAGCGTCGGCCGAGCGCGCTGCCAGTCGAGCTCGAGGGCGTCGACGGACGTCGACGGTGCTCACCTCGGCCACAGTCGTCCCGGTCACTTCGATCGAGCCCGAGTCGGCGGCTGGCACCTGCCTGCACGAGCGGTATCGCGGCGCTCGAACGCCGCAGGTTCTGCGGTCGTCCGAGTCGGTGTGCATCTCGGAGAGCGTCACGTTCCGAGAAGCGTCCGGGCGTTGCGATCTTCGGATGCTCGAACAGTCTCGGGCCCCGCGAAGAGAGATCGGCGGTGGTGCGGCGGCGCCTACGGGCAGCTGTACTCGGGTCAGCTCCGGGACCCGCGGCTCAGCATCGTCTGCGCGACGACGGATGGGACGCACGTCGGCTTCGCCTGGGTGCAGCCTGAGGACGACGTGCGCTACGTCGCCGTCGAACAACCGGAGTACACGGAGGTGTACGAGGCGGCCGGCGGACTGCCTGTACGGATCTTCACCGTCTCCGGAGTAGACGTCGAGACCTCGAGCGCTACGTTCTCCGTCTCCGAGCACGACGCCGAGGGGCACCGCCTCCGGGACTACGAGCTGCAAGCGTTCGTCGCCGGTTAGCCGCGCGCTCCGTTCGGCAGCGTGAGCGTGAACGTCGAGCCACTCCCCGGCGACGACGCAACCGTGAGCTCTCCTCCGTGGGCAATGGCGATTGCGCGTGCGAGCGTGAGCCCGAGGCCCGATCCCGAACGATCGACGCCGAGCCGCGAGCCCGGCTCGAAGATCCGCTCATGTTCCGCAGGAGAAATCCCCGGCCCTTGGTCGGACACCGAGATCCGGACTACGTCCTCACCCGGCTCGACAGCGACGACGACCTCCTCCCCGGGCGCGTGCCGGGCCGCGTTCGAGACGAGGTTGTCGAGCGCCTGGCGGAGACGGACCGGGTCCGCCTCGACGCGGGTCGCACCCTCTCCGATGACGGCGCGGACATCCGCTCCCAGCAGGTGGCCTGCGGACACGACCTCATGCACGAGACGCCCGAGCTCGACGACCTCGAGCCGGATCGAGGACACCGCAGCGTCCCTCACGACACGCTCGATTGCCCGACAGGCGGCGACGGCAAGGTCTGCGAGCGTCCGCCGCTCGCTCGACTCGACCGACGGCTCCGCGTAGACGGCCGCGATCGCGGCGAGCGCGGCGACGGGACTGCGCAGCTCGTGGACGAGCACCGGGAGACGCTCGAGGCCGCTCACGCCCGTCATGCGACTGACCGCTCGGCCATGCGAGCAAGCGCCCAGCGAGCCACGTCGCTCAGCATCTCGTCGTCGTCCTCGGCGTAGCGCTCGACGACGGGGACGAGCTCGTGGCCGCCCGCGTTCCCGGCCGCCACGAGCGCGTTACGGCGCAGCCAGCGCGAGTCGTTGCGCGGGACGTAGAGTCGATCGAAGTCGGCGACGAGCTCGCGACCGTCCCGCTCCAGCCACTCCCGCAGCGAGACCGTGGGCGTGGCGTCCTCCGATGCGGCGATGTCTCCACGCCGCTTCTCGATCCCTCGGTTCCAGGGACAGACGTCCTGGCAGATGTCGCAGCCGTAGACCGAGTCGCCCAGCTCTCCGCGATACTCGTCGGGGATGGGAGCGGGCGCCTGCGTCCAGTACGACAGGCACTTCGTCGCGTCGAGCGTCCCCGGGTCGTCGAGCGCGCCGGTCGGACAGGCGTCGATGCAGAGCCGGCACGAGCCGCAGTCGAGCTCGAGCGTGGGCGTCGTCTCGACCTCGGCTTCGGTGACGAGAGTCCCGAGCACGACCCACGACCCGAAACGACGCGTGATCGCCATCGTGTTCTTGCCGTAGAACGCGACGCCGGCCCGCACGGCCGCCTCCCGATCGACGTGGTCGTTCTCGTCGACGAGCACGCGGTAGCGGCCGCCGAGCCGCTGCCCGAGCTGGTCGAGCGCAGTGCGAAGCTCGGCGTAAGCGTCCCGCCAGGTGTACCGCGCGAGCCGTCCCTCTCCCCCACCGGGCGACGGCGCCGGCTCGTAGTAGCAGAGCGCCGCGGAGACGACCGTGCGCGCGCCCTCGAACAGCAGCTCCGGATGGCACGACACCTCCGGTTTCGCCATCGTGAAGCGCATGTCCGCGAAGAGCCCCTGCGACTTCCGCTCGCGGATGTGTCGCTCGGTGTCCTCGTACGGCGCGGCAGGCGCGGCGCCTACGACATCGAGGCCGAGGTCCGCGGCCAGCCGCTCGAGCTCGGCTGCGGTCATGCGAGGATTCTGCCCGTGAAGGCCGTCCGCATCCACGAGGACGGGGGTCCGGAGGTCCTCCGCTACGAGGACGTCCCCGACCCGACCCCAGGCCCGGGCGAGGCACTCGTCGCGCTGCGAGCGGCCGCCCTCAATCACCTCGACGTGTGGGTTCGCAAGGGTCTGCCGTCCGTCCCTAAGCCCCGGATCCTGGGCGCGGACGGCGCCGGCGTCGTCGCGGCGCTGGGCGACGGAGTCACGGAGCTCACGATCGGCGACCGCGTCGTGATCAACCCCGGAATCGTCCACGACGGCCGCATTACCGTCATCGGCGAGCACACGGACGGCACCGACTGCGAGCTCAAGGCCGTTCCCACGTCGCAGCTCTACCCGCTTCCTGGGTCTCTGTCGTTCGAAGAGGCGGCGGCGTTCCCGCTCGTCTTCGAGACCGCGTACCGGATGCTCGTGACGAAGGCCGCGCTCCGTGAGGGCGAGTGGGTGCTCATCTGGGGGATCGGCGGCGGGGTCGCGCTGGCGGCCTTGGAGCTCGCCCGCGCACTCGGGGCACGCACGATCGTCACGTCGTCGAGCCGCGAGAAGCTCGAGCGTGCCCGCGAGCTCGGCGCCGACGTCGCCGTCAGCCACTCCGAGGACGACGTCGTCGAAGCGGTTCGTGGGGCGACCGAAGGCAACGGCGCAGACGTCGTCGTCGAGACCGTCGGAGCGGCGACCTGGGAGCGCTCGCTCGGGGCCGCCTCGCGCGGCGGCCGGATCGTCGTCTGCGGCTCGACGAGCGGCCACGGCCCTCCCGCACGGCTTTACCGGCTGTGGTGGAAGGAGCTCGTGATCCTCGGCTCCACGATGGGGATGCCCGACGAGTTCGAGGCAGCCTACGAGCTCATCCGTACAGGCCGCGTACACGTCCAGGTGGACAGCGTCTTTCCACTCGCCGAGGTCGCGAAGGCACACGAGCGCCTCGAGTCGGGCGAGCAGTTCGGGAAGGTCGTGCTAGCCATTCCCGGTTGACGCCAGGGAGTGGTTAGACGGCCTTTCCTACGCTTCGGCCTAGCCGAAGCCCAGGATGAACTTCGCGTCGTCCGACATGCGGTCGGGCGTCCACGGCGGGTCGAACGTCAGCTCCGCCTCGACCTCCTCCACGCCTGGGACCGTGCGGGCGGCGTCGACGATCCCGTCGGCGATCATCGCCCCGGCTGGGCAGCCCATCGAGGTCAGGCTGTACAGGATCTTCACCCGCGGCCCTTCGACCTCGACGTCGTACATGAGGCCGAGCTCGACGATGTCCATCCCGAGCTCGGGATCCTCGACTCCGTGCAGCGCCTCGACGACGTCCTCCCGAGCAACCATGCGGCCATTGTAGGGACGAGGCTCGCCCCGCCCGCGCTCTACGAGAGCTTGACGATCTGGTCGGCTCGCCGCAGCACGAGATCCATGACGTCCCCGATCGCCTGGTCGAGCGAGTCGTTGACGATCACCGGGACGTCGTAGCGGTGCGCGCGCTCGACGAGGTAGTTCTGGATCTGCCGGATCTGCGGAAGTGAGTCGAGGTACTTCTCGAGCGGGCGAAGTCCCTCGGTTGCGTAGTCGCGGACCCAGAAATGGCTGCGATGGAGGTTCTCGTCGTTGACCGCGACGACGCACTGGACGACGAAGGCGCCTGGGAACATCGTGGAGACCATCCCCGGGACGAGGTGCACTCCCTCGAGGACGAGCGACCAGTGCTCGGTCGCGGCCCGCTCGAGCGCGGCATGCACGCCGACGAGCACGTTCCGTGTCTGATCGAGGAACCCGAGGATGGCTGCGTCGCCGGACTCTTCCTCCTCCGCCCGCGTCAGCGCAAGACGCGCCTCGAAGCTCGAGTAGTGCACGGACGGCATGAACTCCTCGGAGAAGAATGCCCGCATCGTCTGCCGGATGAAGTCGGTGGACGTGACGCGTGTGATCCCGAGGCGGTGCGCCGCCTCCGTGGCGAGCGTGGACTTCCCGGTTCCCGTCGCGCCGCCCACGAGCAGGAGCAACGGCTCCTCGAGTCGCTGGAGCGCGTCGAGGCGCTTCAGGCGCCCGACAGTCGTCTCCGCTTCCTCGTCGCCGATCACCGACGCCGCCAGCTCGCCGAGGCGATCGAGGTCGAGCGAGTGCGCGCCGCGCTCCGCGAGATCCCGGTCGGCGCGATGTGCGATGAGGTGCGCGCGCTCGGGATCGAGCCCCGTGACGACCAGGGCGCGGGCCATCAAGCCCTTCGAGAACGGGATCTCGTCCCCGAGGGGCAACGGAGTGACGTACCGGCGCTCGCTCACAATCTAATTCGTGCCATTTCGAGGAGCATCTCGTCAAGGTCCAGTTCGGAATTCACGGAGACGACGTCGTTGGAGGCGAGCACGATAGCGCACCCGCGTGCCAGCGCAGCCTCCGCGACGACGTCGACCGCGGCCGCCTTCAGCTCGACGAGGAAGACGTCCGCCTCGAGCTCCGCGAGCTCGGCGCGCAGGGCGTCGCGGTCCGCGAGGTTTCCGGAGACGTGGACGACGTCCGCGCCGTACTCGGTCTCGAGATGCGCGGCGAGCGTCAGGTGAGCCTGAGTCGGCGCGGTGCAGAAGTAGGCGACCGCGCGCCCGCGCACGTCCGCGGACGGACGCGGACGCAGAACGGTCGCGACCGTGTCGACGCCGTCTCGGACGACCGCGCGTACGGCCTCGTGGGTCTGCTCCCAGCCGGTTCCCGCCTCGGCCATCGTGACGACGACGAGATCGGCGCGGAGAAGCCGGAACGCGTTCAGGTAGCCGGCCGCGACCGCAGGGGTCTGATGGCCGCCGACGACGACGAGCGTCCGGTCGGTCGCGACCGGCGGCAGGGCGGCTCCGCTCCCGTCGAAGACGACGAGCTCGGGAGCCAGCTGCGCGGCCACGTGCGCGGCAGCAGCGACGTTGGACGCGAACACGGCACCGGCGAGACCGCCGCCGCAGCGGCGGGCGCCGACCGTCTCGACTCCGGCCAGGGCGGCGGTCTCGAGGTGATCCGATGCGGCGTGCCGCCCTTCCCGGGAGAGCGCGACGAGCGCGTCCACGGTCGGGGGCACGGTGACGACCTCGGGCTCGGATGGGCCGCCCCGTCCCATCGCGACCACGACGACGCGCCGGTCGCGCGCGAGCAGCCGTGCGACGTGGCCCGTCACCGCGGTCTTCCCGACTCGCTTGCCGGTGCCTGTGACGGCGACCGAGGGGAGTGCGAACGGCTCGAAGACGGGCGGGTCGAAGCGGAAGTCGGCCCCGACGTACGGCAGTCCCGAGGCGAGCACCCGGCTCGCCAGGGCAAAGCGCTCGACGGGGCCGAGCACGGGCTCGTCGGAGAGGTCGACGACGACGTCGGGCGCGTAGCGCGCGAGCGCCTCGTCGACGTCCTCGACGAGCGGCACGCCGTACTCCTCGCCGCCACGCAGCTTCTCGGTCCCTCCGACGAGGACGGCCGCGACGACGTCGTACGGAAGCTCGGCCAGCGCATCACGGACGACGGGCGCATAGTGCTCGCCGTCGACGATCGCGAGCGCCCTCACGTCCTTGCGGTGACCTCGTCCTCGATCGCGCCTGTGAACTTCGCGTACTCGAGCGTGTCGAGCGAGAAGGAGACGAGCTTCAGCTCCCCGTGGAAGGGGTGCCGCCGCCAGATGTCGACCTTGCGGTCGGCGATCTCGACGACGTTGTAACAGGGCCTCGTGTTGCCTCGCAGGCGGAGCGACGACACGGTCCCTGCGTTCACGACGAACAGATCCTCGAGCCGCCATACGTACGGGACGTGCTTGTGGCCTGAAAGCACGAGCCGGACGCCGGCGCGCTGGAGGCACTCGATCGCGTCCCCCGCGTCGTAGACGACGTTCCGCTCGCGTCCGGTGCCCGGAACCGGAAGCAGGTGGTGGTGGAGGACGAAGATCTTGAGGTCGGCGGGCTCCTCGGCGAACTGCTCCTCGACCCAGCGATAGCGGCCGCGGCCGATCTGCCCGTGATCGAGGTCGGGCTCGCTCGAGTCGACGGCGACGATCGCGACTCCTTGCTTCCGCAGAACGGAGTTGCGCTCGCCGAACATCTCCTCGAAGTGGACGTAGCCGACGTTCCGCGAGTCGTGATTTCCGGGCACGACCACGATCGAGTCGCAGCGGATGCGGTCGAGATATTCCCGCGCCGTGAGGTACTCGTGCCGGAAGCCGAAGGTCGTGAGATCCCCCGAGCAGACGACGATGTCCGGCTCCAGCTCGTTGATCTCGCCGATCGCGCGCTCGAGCAGGCTGACCTCGAAGTAGGGGCCGCCGCAGTGGAGATCGGAGATCTGCGCGATACGAAAGACGCCGTCCGACCCCGACATGCGCACAGTCTACGTTGCAACGAGCCGTCCGACGTCGTCGGTACCCTGGCAGACGTGCGGGTGGAAAAGCCTGTTTTCCAGGCATATTGTGGATCGAGGCCGCCGAGGTTCGCAAATCGCAGTGAGCTCGAGTGCGCCAAGATCCTCGACTACTACGGAGTCGCGTGGGACTACGAGCCGCACTCGTTCGTCCTCGAGCGCGACGACGACGGTCGGATCGTGAGCGCCTTCACCCCCGACTTCTACCTCCCTGAGCAGGATCTCTTCATCGAGGTGACCGTCATGAAGCAGTCGCTCGTGACGCGGAAGAACAAGAAGCTCCGCGAGCTCCAGCGGCTGTACCCGGACGTGCGGATCAAGCTCTTCTACCGGCGGGACATCGAGAGCCTCGCGCAGCGGTATCGGCTGCGGATGGCCTCGTAGCGATGCATCCCTCGGACCTGCGCTCCGAGCACGGCGAGGTCGGCGACGTGTATCTGACGCGCACGCAGATCGCCGCGCGCGTCGCCGAGCTCGGCTCCGAGATCGCCCGCGACTACGCCGGGCTCGACCCGCTGCTGATCGCGCCACTCAAGTCGAGCGTCGTCTTCCTCGCCGATCTCACGCGGTCGCTTCCGATCCCACACACGCTCGACGTCATCGAGCTCGCGCCGTACAGCCCGGATCAGAGCAGTGGCGACCAGGGTGGCGGCATTCGCCTGCTGAAGGACGTCGACGCGCCCATCGAGGGGCGGCACGTGCTCATCGTCGAAGACGTCGTCGACACCGGCCTCACGCTGCACTTCCTCGTGAAGACGCTCGGCCTTCACGAACCGGCGACGCTGCACGCGGTGACGCTGCTCGACCGGCCCTACCGGCGGCTCGTCGACGACATCCCGCTCCGCTACATCGGGTTCACCGTGCCGGACGAGCTCTTCGCCGGCTACGGGCTCGGGCTCGACGAGCGCTGGCGAGCGTTCCCCGATCTCCATCACGTCGTCCCGCTCGAGCTTCCTCGCGCCGCGACGGAAGCGGCGTAGCTCGCAGCGGCGCGTGCCGCGAGTTGGCACGCTTTTGGCACAGCGGGTATCACACGTGTGAGCATTTCGCCGTTACGCTTGAAAGCGGGTGGTGGGCCGGGGTGCCCCTTCTAAAGGTCGCTCTTTGCGGGAATCTGCGGGCGACTCGCGAAGCACCGCTTCAGAGGTAGAGCAGCGGATCGACCGCGACCCCATTGACCCGCACCTCGAAGTGCAGGTGCGGCCCCGACGAGTTCCCGGTCGAGCCGACGAGCGCGATCGTCTCGCCCTGCGCGACGGACTGACCCACTGACACGAGGATCGACGAGGCGTGCGCGTACGCGGTCGCCAGGCCGTCGCCGTGGTCCACGACGACGAGGTTCCCGTAGCCACCGAGCCAGCCGGCGTGAATCACGGTCCCGGCGGCCGCGGCCCAAATCGGCGTTCCGATCGATGCCGTGATGTCGATCCCCTCGTGCATACGCCCCCAGCGGATGCCGAAGCCGCTCACGACCGTCCCGTTCACCGGCCAGATGAATCCGGCGGCCGACACTGCGCCCGTCCCGGTCGACCCCGTGGCCTGCGCGTCGCGGATCGCCTCTGCCAGCGTGGCGCTCTGAGCGGCAAGCGCCTCCACCTCCTCGAGGTACTCGGCGCGCGTCTCGCGGGCGTCGGTGAGGGCACTCCGCTTCAGGGTGCGAGCGGCAGCGAGCGTGTCGCGGCTCGCGGCGAGCTCGTCGCGCACGGCTCGCGCCTCCGCTGTCCGAGCCTCGATGACCGCGACGGTCGCGACCGCGACCCGGCGAGTCTGGGCCGTCGCCGCCCGCTGCGCGGCCGCTTCCAGCTTCGACTTTTTCACCTGCGCCGCGATCTTCTTGTCCTGGATTCCGATCCGCTCCATGAACTCGAAGCTGTCGACGACCTCGCTGAAGCTCGATGCAGAGACGATGAAGGAGAGGACGTCGGGCGTCTCGGTGACGTAGATCGCCCGTACGCGCGCCTCGAGGATCTCGACCGCGCGCCGGTACTCACGCTTGAGCCGCTCCAGCTTCCGGGTCTGCCGCTCGAGCCGGGCCGTGATCCGCTCGAGCCGGTCGCGCTCCGTCGCGAGCTCCGCTTCGAGCGCCGAAAGACTGCTCTCGGCCGTGGCGACCGCCTCCTCCGCGGCCCGCAGCTCCTCCACGACCTCGGAGAGCTGAGACGTGAGGACTCCCTCCTGCTCCTTCGCCGAGGCGATCTCGGCCTGCAGGTCGGCGATCCGCCCGTCGACGCGCGCTTTCTCGTCCGCCGGATCCTGGCCCGCCGCAGATGCGGCGAGCGCGAGAGCGAGCGCGAGGCAGGCCACGACGGAGAGTCGCCGTCGCATGGTCATGAGATTCGCTCGCCGGTCGGACGTTCCTCGTTCATCGGCGCCTCGGCCGCCGTCGTCGATCCCTCTCGCTCCAGCGCCTGGAGGGCGTTCGCCGCGTCCCGCCGAAGTGGGCCGACCAGCGCCCGGTAGTCCTCGTCCGAGACCGTCCCCGTCCGGTGGTCGAACTCGAGCTCGCGGAGCGAGGCGAGTGCGCGATCGCGCGCCTCGAGAAGCTCGAGTCGCGTTCGTTCGGCGTCGTCGAGCTCGGCGAGGTCGTCCGACTCGGGATCGGGCTCGCGGAGAAACGGAAGCGCCACGGCAAGGACGCAACCGATAGCAAGCAGTGCGGCGAGGACCAAGGCCAAGCTCAACGGGTCGCCGGGACGCCGATCTCACGCGTGCGCTCGGCGAGCCGCCGCTGCTCGCGTGCATCCGGCCAGAGCGCGATCAGCGCGCCGAGCAGGAAGACGAGACCCGCGACCCAGATGAGGTTGACCAGCGGCTTCACGAAGACGCGGAAGTAGACGGTCCCGTCGGGGTCGATCTGCTCGGCGATGACGAACAGGTCCTCGCCGGTCAGCGGGTCCGAGCGGATCCCGACCTCGTTCGAGACCTGCTCCTCGATCGTGTACGCGTTCTTGCCGGCCTCGAGCGTCCCGAGGTCGTCACCGTCGCGCTCGACTGCGAGCGTCGCCCGGATCTCGGTCGCGTTCGCGGCTACGCGCTCGTCGAGCGACCGGTAGGCGAGGCGGTAGCCGGCGATCTCCATCGACTCGCCTCGCTCCAGCCTCGCCTCGGCGACCGAGTCGAACGCGCTCGAGCCCGCGATCCCGATCGCGAGCAGGACGATCGAGGCATGCACGACGTAGCCGCCGTAGCGCCTCCTGTTGCGCGCAATGAGAGACGAGAAGGCTCCGGGCCACGAGGTCGCGCCGAGGGCCTTCCGCGCGCGCG
Organism: uncultured Actinomycetes bacterium; assembly: GCA_963765175.1. Taxonomy (GTDB): domain Bacteria; phylum Actinomycetota; class Thermoleophilia; order Gaiellales; family Gaiellaceae; genus GMQP-bins7. The sequence goes on along the minus strand of CAVXUY010000009.1, from coordinate 403,079 downwards.
TCCCCCTCGCGAACTCGAGCACGATCGTTGCGATCACGAATGCCGAGAAGGTGTACGCGACGAGCCCGGGGATCGAGCTGCCGGCGCCGAGCGCGAGCAGTCCCGCGCCCGTGACGAGCGCGATGGCTGTCGGCCAGCGAAACGTGGTCAGCAGGCTCGCGAGCGAGGCGCGGCGCCAGGCGATGAGCGGGCCGATCCCCATGAGCAGGAGCAGCGGGAGCCCGAACACACGCAGGAAGAAGTCGTAGTACTCGCGCCCCAGCACGACCGCCTCTCCGCGCACGGCCTCGGACAGGATCGGGTACACGACGCCCCACAGGATCGTGAGACAGAGTGCGAGAAGGAGCAGGTTGTTGTAGAGGAAAGCAGCCTCGCGCGAGATCGGTGACTCGAGCTTCGTCGGCGAGCGAAGCAGCGGGAGCCTCCAGAGCACGAGCCCGACGGAGACCGCGACCACGACGCCGATGAACGCGAGGAACCACGGCCCGATCGAGCTCTGTGTGAAGGAGTGGATCGAGTTGACGACCCCCGAGCGCGTGAGGAACGTCCCAAAGAGCGAGAGCGAGAACGCCAGGATCACGAGCAGCACGTTCCAGACACGCAGCATCCCGCGCTTCTCCTGGATCATCACCGAGTGCAGGAACGCCGTCGCGGCGAGCCACGGCATGAGCGCGGCGTTCTCGACCGGATCCCACGCGTAGTAGCCGCCCCAGCCGACCTCGACGTACGCCCAGTGGGCGCCGAGGAGCTGGCCGACGCCGAGCGCGGCCCAAGCAAAGAGCGTCCAGCGGCGCGTCGCGACGAGCCAGCGCTCGTCCGTGCGACCGGAGAGCAGCGCGCCGAGTGCGAACGCGAACGGCACGGTGAGGCCGACGTAGCCGAGGTAGAGCAGCGGCGGGTGCGCGAGCATGTACGGGTTCTGGAGGCTCGGCGTCATGCCCGCGCCGTCCGGCGGCGCGGGCTGCGTCGCGAACGGGCTCGCGACCGCGACGACGAGGAACGAGAAGAAGACCGCGACCGCCGCGAACACCGGGACGACCCACACGATCAGGTCGCGTGCCCACCGGCGATTCAGGCGCACGGCGGCCGCCCCGAAGCCGGTCAGGACGAGGAGCCAGAGGAGGAGCGAGCCCTCCTGTCCGCCCCAGAAAGCCGAGATCGTGTATCCGGTCGGGAGCGCCTCGCTCGTCGTGCGAGCGACGTACGTGAAGGAGAAGTCGTTGCGTAGGAGCGCCGCGAGCAGGACGGCGGCTGCGACGAGCGTCGAGCAGAACGCGGCGACGAGCGCGTTCTGCGCAGATTGCGCCAGGCGCCGCCGGCCGAGGCGTGCTGCGGCCGCGCCCGCGACGAGGGCATACGTCGAGAGGCCGAGGGTGACGATGAGGGCGGCGCGACCGAGCTCGGCCACGATGGCCTCAGGTGTTTGCGCCGCGCGTCTTGGCGACGTACTTCGACGGGCACTTCGTGATCATCGAGCCGGGCTCTGCGACGAACGTCCCACTCCGCAGCTTCCCGTCGACCACGATCTGCCGTCCGACCCGGAAGAGATCGGGGACTGAGCCGGTGTACCGAACCGCGATCGCCGTCGCCGGCCGGCCGCCGATGTCCTGGAGCCGGAAGTTCAGCCCGCCCGCGTGCGCGTCTCCGGTCACCGGGCCCTTCACCACTCCTGCGAGCTGCACCTCGCCCGTGCGCCCGGCAAGCTTGCTCGGCTCGATGGACGGGTTGCCGCCGCCCGCGATCGAGGTGTAGAGGAGGAACACCGCGAGCACGGAGGCCACGAGAAGCGCGATCACGAGACGCGCGGGGCTCGCCTTTCTCGCCACGCCAAGAGTCTAGCCCTGGTGAGCAAAAAGCCCCGGATGAGGCGTTATCCGCGCGGCCGCTTGGTCGCCGGCTAGGCCGCCCGGTCAGGCGGCCCAGTCAGAGCAGCGTCGCGCTCGGCGAAGGTGCGCTCGGGCAGTCGGTACCCGTGCTCGACGCAGAGCGAGCCCGGCGACTCCTCCGTCAGCGCGTCGCAGTAGCCCTTGCCGTAGGCGGCGCGGATGAAGGCCGCGACGACCTCGAGGTTCCACTCGGTCACGTCGGCGACCTCGCGCCAGAGGTCCGTGAGGCGGAGGTCGATGTCGAGCTCGAGCAGATCGATGCGGGAAGGCCCTATGGACATGCACCGAGGGTACGTCGGCAGTCGGACGGAGCTGCATCCGGCGGCCGCGTGTGCCCGCAACGCTTAGTCCCTGCAAAGAGCGCCATTCCGTAGGGGCACCCCATCCCACCACCCGCTTTCGAGCGTAACGAGTAAACGCTCACACGTGTGTTACGACCAGTGACAAAAGCGCGCCGATGTGCGGCTGCCTACGCCTCCTCGGCGCGTACCGTGAACGGCAGCGTCCAGTCCTCGCGGGACTTGCCGTCGATCGTCAGCCGCCACTCGTACCGCCCCGCCTCGAGCGGCAGCGGCGTCGAGTTCACTGCGACCGGGAAGTCGAGCGGGGTACCGGGCTTGAGTCCGGGCGGCCTCCCGACCTCGAACTCGCCGCCGAACGCGACCGCCTGCTGACCTTCCTCGTCCGTCTCGAGCACGACCTCGGCGCCGTCCGAGTCGACGAGCGCGACCGAGAACGCGTGCCGCGTGTTCGCCTGGTCCCAGGGAACCTGGATCAAGAGACCGATGCCGAAGGACGACAGCTCCGGGCCCGTCTGCGACCAGCCGCCGCCGACGATCGTGAGCTTCCCGTCGGAGACGACCGCGTAGTCCGCGAGGAGCATCGTCGCCTTCACGACGGGAGCCAATCACATCGCGCTCTACGATGGCCGAGTGGCGTCCCGGATCCGCGTCGGCCCCTCGAGGCTCCCGTCCCGCGAGACGCCGGAGGCCGCGATCGAGCTCGTCCTCGAGCGCGGGCTACTCCGCCTGCGAGATCGACTTCGAGAGCGGGTTCTGGATGGACTACCCGTTCGCCGAGCGGCTCGGAGAGCTCGCCCGGGACGCGGACGTCGCGCTCTCGGTGCACGCGCCGCTCTTCGGGTTCATGGGCCACGTCGAGGCGAGCGGCCGCAAGTTCTCGTCGGCCGTCGGCGCGCTCGACCGGAGCGCCGGGATCGCGAAGGCGAGCGGCGCCGAGGTGGTCGTCTTCCACCCCGGGTTCCTGCTCGAGCGGAGCCGCGAGGACGCGCTCGACGCGGTCGTGGAGCAGCTCGGGACGCTGCGCGAGCGCCTGGAGCAGAAGGAACGCGCCGTCCCCTTCGGCGTCGAGGTGATGGGCCGCGTTCGCGACCTCGGATCGCTCGAGGACGTCCTCGAGATCTCACGGCGCACGACGTGGGTGCGCCCGGTGCTCGACTTCGCGCACATGCACGCGACGAGCGACGGCGCGTTCGTGGACACCGCGCTGTTCTCGGCAGCGCTCGCCGACGCCGACGATGTCCTCGAGCCCGGAGCGCCCTTCCACATCCACTTTTCCGACATCGCCTTCGCGAACCGCAACGAGACGAAGCACCTGCCCTACGGCGAGGGCACTCTGCGCGCCGAGCCGCTCGCGGAGGCTCTCACCCGCTTCGACCGGCCCGCGACGGTGATCTCGGAGTCGCCGGACGAGGCGTCGAGTCAGGCGATCCGGGCCGTGCTCGAAGGCGGCGGCGACAGCTCGGCGAGCCGCACCTCGTAGACGACCGCCTCGTTCTCCCGGCCGCGCTCCTGGAGGAACTTGACGAACCGCTCGAGCGGCTCGATCTCGAGGACCTTGTAGCCGCGCTCGCCCGCGAGGGAGAGCGCCGTCCGGTAGCTCTCCTCGGCCTCGCCGTCGCGGTCCTGCGCCGCGCGGACCGCCGCGAGCGCCATCGCCACGGAGACGCGGCAGCTCAGGTCCTCGATGCCCGCGCTCGCGTTCGCCTCGAGGGCGAGGCGTTCGGCCTCGTCGACCTTGCCGACGTCGGCGAGGATCTCGGCGAGCGCGGCCTGCATGTCCGGCAGGAGGCCGAGGTCGCCGCGCGACGCCGTGATCTTGAGCGCCTCGCGCAGCAGCTTCTCCGCCCGCCTGAGGTCGCCGCGTCGCCGCGCGATCCAGCCGAGCTTCGCGAGGGCGACGACGACGAAGGGCTCGATTCCGAGCTCACCGGAGGTCGTCCGCACCTCCTCGAGGAGGGTCTCTGCCGCGTCGAGCTCGCCCTTGAGGGTCAGGAACCAGGCGTACGAGACGGTCGCCCCCACGCGTGCGCGGACGCTGGCGCTCTCGCCGGCGAGCTCGAGCGCGCGCGTGAGCAGCAGCTCGGCCTCGTCCAGCTCGAGGCGCACGATGTGCGCCTGCGCGAGCGCCTGGGCCGCGATCGTCTGCAAATCCTTCCGCTTCGCGTCGAGCCCGATCGCGTACGCCCGCTCCATGTAGCGGACGAACTCGTCCATCTCGCTCGTCCAGCTGGCGATCGTCGCCCGGACCGCGAGCGCGTCGAAGTGCGCGACGGGATCGTCCTGGCCGACGAGCAGCTCGAGCGCCTCGTCGACGAGATCCCTCGCCTTCGCCGTGTCCGCGCTCCGCTTGAGCATCGCCTCGCCGAGCGCGGTCAGCGAGAGCGCCTCGAGCACGCGCTCACCCTGCTCGCGAGCCTGGTCGCGAACCTTGACCATCTCCACCTGGACCGCCGCCCAGTCCTGCAGACGCCACGCGGCGCGGGCGGCGACGTAGCGCGCCCAGAGCGTCGGACGGAGCTCGAGCGCGCGGAGCCCGAGCCTGCGCGCGGTGGTGTACGCCTCGCGGGCGATCGCGCGCTTCGCCGCCTTGACGAGCGCAGACGCCGCATCCTCGGCGAGGGCCTCCGGCGGAGAGCCGTCGAGCTCGACGAGGAACTCGACCGCCTGGTCGAGGTGGTACGCCCTGATCTCCACGAGCTCGTCGCCCGTCCGCTCCGCGAGCCACTCCGCGAAGCGGGCGTGATGCTGCGCACGGGCGTGCTTCGCGAGACCGGCGTACGCGACCTCGCGGATGAGCAGGTGCTTGAAGCGGTACGCGCGTCTCGCCCGAGATCGACGACCGCGGCTCGCGCAGCAGGAACTCGCGCAGGAGCAGGTCGTCGAGGAGCGCGTCGATGTCCTCGACGTCCGGGGAGAGATGCTCGATCGCGCCCTTCCAGAACACCCTGCCGACGACGGACGCGCGCTGGAGCAGGGTCTTCCCGGCCGGAGGCAGGTGGTCGATGCGGGCCGCGATCAGCGCCTGGAGCGTGTCCGGGACGCGATCCGAGCCGCCGTCCGAGCCGCCCTCGACGAGCATGCGGATCGTCTCCTCGACGAAGAGCGGGTTCCCCTCCGCGCGCTCCAGGAGCCCCTGCGGAAGCGCAGGCGGCAGCTCGCCGGACGAGCCTGCGAGCTGGGCGACGAGCTTCTCGACGAGCAGCTCGCTCTCCTCGGCGGAGAGCGGCTCGAGCTCGATCGCCGTCGAGCGCACGCGCCCTCCACCCCATCCCGGACGCGAATCGAGGAGCTCCGGACGCGCGAGGCAGACGATCAGGAGCGGCGCGCGAACCCAGTCCGCGAGATGCTCGATGAGGTCGAGCAGCGGCTCCTCCGCCCAGTGGATGTCCTCGAAGTAGAGGACGAGCGGCTGGACGTCCGCGAGGCTCTGCATGATCTCGCGTGCGGCCCAGGCGATCTCCTGCTGGCTGCGCTCGCCCTCGAGCGCCTCGAGCATCCCGGCCGCGAGCCCGAGCACGTCCGCGACCTCGTCGGCGCAGCACTCTTTGAGCTTCTCGAACGCCTCCTCGAAGGGATCGTCGTCGGAGATGCCTGCGGCGGCCTTGATCATCTCGGCGAACGGCCAGTAGGTGACGCTCTCGCCGTATGGCAGGCAGCGGCCGGAGAGGACGCTCGCGCGCTCGAGCCCGTCGACGAACTCGCGCGCGAGACGGCTCTTGCCGACGCCGGGCTCGCCGAAGATCGTGAACAGGTGCGCGCGCTCGTCGCGCACGGTGCGGGCGAAGGTGTTGGCGAGGAGCTCGAGCTCCGCCTCGCGGCCGACGAGCGGCGCTCGCGGGCCGGCCGGGCGCACTGGCCGTTGTAGGGCCTCCACTACCCGCCACGCGCGCAACGGATCGTCGAAGCCCTTCAGCTCCAGCGGCCCCGCGTCCTCGACGACGAGGCTCCCTGCCGCGAGCCGGTGCGCGGTCGGGCCGACGAGGATCTCTCCCGGCCGCGCGGCCTGCTGCAGCCTCGCGGCGAGGTTGACGGCCTCGCCCGTGACGAAGGTCGACGTCGGAGTCCTCGACGAGGAGCTCGCCGGCCTCGATCCCGATCCGGGACTCCAGCCCGAGCTCGGCCACGGCCTGCCGCATCGCGAGCGCCGCTCGCGTCGCGCGCTCGGCGTCGTCCTCGTGAGCCTGCTGAACGCCGAACGCGGCGAGGACGGCGTCGCCTGCGAACTTCTCCACGATCCCACCGTGGATCGTCACGCAGTGCGAGACGGTCTCGAAGAAGCTGGTTGACACGCCGCCGGACGACCTCGGGATCGGAACCGGTGACCATGCTCGTCGAGTTGACGAGATCGACGAACAGGACCGTGGCGAGCTTGCGCTCCATACGTGAAGTGTAGAAACGCGGGCGGGGGCGGCGTTCATCCCGCGGTGTCCGATCTAGCATCCAGCCTGTGCTCGATCCCGCAGTCTTCAAGGCCTACGACGTCCGCGGGCTGTATCCGAGCGAGCTGGACGAGGACGGCGCGTATCGCATCGGGCGGGCGTACGTCGAGCACTTCGAGCCGCGCACGGTCGCGATCGGACGCGACGTGCGCCTCTCGTCGCCGTCGATGGCCGCCGCGGCGATCGAGGGCGCAGCGGACGGCGGCGCCGACGTCCTCGACCTCGGGCTCGTCGGGACGGAGATGGTCTACTTCGCCGTCGGTGAGCTCTCGCTCGACGGCGGGATCTGCGTCACCGCCTCGCACAACCCGAGCGGCTACACGGGGATGAAGATCGTGCGGCGTGGCGCGCTGCCGGTCGGCGGCGACTCCGGCCTCCAGGAGATCCGCGCACGCGCAGAAGGCGACTTCGGGCCGGTCGAGAAGCGCGGGTCCGTCCGCGAGGAGGACGTCTGGCCCGGCTTCGTGGAGAAGGTGCTGTCGTTCGTCGACGTCGACGCCATCCGCCCGCTGCGGGTCGTCATCGACGCAGCGAACGGGATGGCCGCGGTCATGCTGCCTCCCGTTCTCGAGCGCATCCCGCAGCTCGACGTCGTCCGCTGCTTCTTCGAGCCGGACGGGACCTTCCCGAATCACGAGCCGAACCCGCTGCTCCCCGAGAACCGCGAGTTCATCGTCGAGAAGACACGCGCCGAGGGCGCCGACCTCGGAGTCGCCTTCGACGGCGACGCCGACCGGTGCTTCTTCGTCGACGACACGGGCGAGTTCGTCCCCGGGGACTTCGCCACGGCGCTCCTTGCCGAGGCGATGCTCGAGAAGGACCCGGGCGCGAAGGTGATCTACGACGTGCGCGCGAGCTGGGCGGTCCCCGAGGTCATCGAGCGGGCGGGCGGGACTCCGCTCGTGAACCGCGTGGGCCACGCCTTCATCAAGCAGCGCATGCGGAAGGAGGACGCGGCGTTCGCGGGCGAGGTCTCGGCCCACTACTACTTCCGCGACTTCTCGCAGGCCGACTCGGGCGTGGTGCCCTTCCTGCTCGTGCTCGAGATCCTCTCCCGCAGCGGGCGCAAGCTGTCCGAGCTCCTGGAGCCGTTCCGCAACCGCTTCTTCCTCACCGGCGAGATCAACACGCCGGTCGCCGACGTCCCGCTGAAGCTCCAGGAGCTGAAGGAGCGCTACTCGGCCGAGGGAGGCCGCGTCTCGCATCTGGACGGGATCTCGGTCGACTTCGACGACTGGCACTTCAACGTGCGACCGTCGAACACCGAGCCCTTGCTGCGGCTCAACCTCGAAGCGCTTCTCCGCGAGCTCATGGAGCGCAGAGCGCGACGAGGTGCTCGGAGCTGCATCCGCTCGATGCAGGATCGCGCCGGACCATGGAGCGAGTGGAGCGCCTCGAGCTCGGGCGCGTCACCGACCGCCGGCCGCCGTTCAAGTACTCGGCGCTCGCGCGGGTCTGGTTCTCGGACACGGACGCGCAGGGGATCGTCTACTACGGGCGCTACCTCCCCTACTTCGACCACGCGCGCACCGAGTACCACCGCCACCTCGCGAATGCGCCCTTCACGCAGGCGGGCGGCGACCTGGTCATGCGCGCGCTCCACGTCGAGTACCACGCGCCTGCGCGGTTCGACGACCTCATCGAGGCGTTCGTGCGCGTGAAGCGGATCGGACGCACGAGCATGACCTACGAGTGCGCCGCGTACCGCCTCCCGGACGACGAGCTCATGGTCACCGCCGAGCTCACCGTCGTGCTCGTCGACCTGGACGAGCGCAAGCCTGTTCCGATCCCGGACGAGGTGCGCGAGACAGTGCGAGCCTTCGAGGGCTCGGACCTCGACGAATGAGCGAACGGGCCCTCGTGGCGCTCGAGCGCATCCTCGACGGCGGCGGACGAGGCGGACGACGTTCTGCGCGCGGCCGTCGCGGTGCTCGTCGACGAGCCGGGGGTCTCGTACGCCGAGGTCGCGTTTCTCGAGGAGGGCACGCTCGTCGTCGGGCCGAACGCAGGCGATCCGGACGAGGAGCGACGCATGCGGGTGCCCGTGACCTACCAGGGCTCGCAGGTCGGCGAGCTCCGGGTCGACGGAGACGCGGACGCCTCGCTGCTCGCTCGCGTCGCGGAGCTCGTCTCGGCCCACGTGCTCATCGGCTGGGACACCGGCGGCGAGCGCTGGCAGCCCTAGGTACGAAGGGCCTAGCTCCGCGCGAACGGAATCGCCGCGCGCCCGCCCCCGCGAGGGGGCGAGGCGCGCGGTCCCCCTTCCCCTCTCCCCCTCTCATCCTTGTGACGCGAACGAGGGATGCAATCCCTCGAACGAGGTACCCCGCTGCTCGATGAGCGTGAATCCCTCGTTCGAGGCGGTCCCGAAGTGGCGCGGGACCGGCCGCGAGGCTCGCGGCCGGTTCCGCATGTCGCCTAGGCTTCCGGGCCGCTCGCGCGGGTCGTCGTCGAACCAGCCGGGCCCGAAGTCGAAGTCGGGGCGACCGAACGGGCGCTCCGAGCGCTCACCCTCGACGAGCTCCGTGATCGACTCCTCGAGGTCGCCTTCAGCTCGGTCGCCTGCTCCTGGGTCAAGCGGCCGTCCTCGACGGCCTCGTCGATCCGCTCCTCGGCCGCTGCGACCATCGCGTCGACGAGGCCCGCGACCGACTTGCCCTCGTCCTCGGCGACCTCGGCCAGAGTGTTCCCGTCGCGGAGCCGCTCGTAGAGCTCCTCTTCGGTCGAGCCCGAGGTACGTCGCCGCGGCCTCGAGCCCGCCGAAGACGCCCGGGAACAGGAAGGGGCGGAGTCTCGCCGAAGGGCGCCCGGATCGCCGAAATCTCGGCGATCCGGAGCCGAAGCCTTCGTGGAAGCGCGGCGCGTCGTCGGTCGAACCGCAGCCGTACGCGATCTCGTCGCCTGAGAGCGCGCGCGTGCGCCGCGATCGCGCCTGCGGCGCCGACCGCGACTGCGAGGACGAGCGCCCCGACCGCGCCGGCGACGAGCTTCGATCTTCGTGTTCTTGTCCATGTTCGGATGAGACCAGCGGCGCCTAAGACGGGGCTGAGAGACCTCTAAGAGCTTCGGAAGAGCACCGAGCCGTGTGAGAGTCGGCTAAGAACTTCCCGAGCCGGCTAAGAAGTCGCTAAGAACGGGCTCGCCGCGCGGGTCCTCGAGCTCGGGCTCGCGGCTGGCGCCGACCGCGACTCGTGACTGCGGCGGCCGAAGCGCAGCACCATCCGCGTTCCGCCTCCCTCGGCTCGCTCGGCGACGACCTCGCCGCCGTGCGCCTCCGCGACCTGGCGCACGATCGCGAGCCCGAGCCCCGAGCCCGGCATCCCGCGAGCCGAGCGCGCGCGGTAGAAGCGGTCGAAGACGTACGGGAGGTCCTCGTCGGCGATGCCCGGCCCGTGGTCGCGGACCGTCGACCTCGTCCATCGCGCACGTCGACCTCGACCTCGCCGCCCGGCGGGCTCCACTTCGCGGCGTTGTCGAGCAGGTTGCCGATCGCGCGCTCGATCGTCGCCGGCACGCCGTGGACGACCGACTCCTCGAGCGTCGGCCGGAACGCGACGCCGGGCCGGTTGCGGCGCGCGCGCTCGAGCGCGTCGGCGGCGAGCAGGTCGAGCCGGACGTCCTCCGGCTGGGCGGCCTGCTGCTCGGCGCGCGCGAGCTCGATCAGCTCCGCGATCAGCGTCGTCATCTCCTCGAGCTGCTCGACGACGTCCGAGAGCAGCCGCTCGCGCTCCTCCTCGGGCAGCGCGCGGTCGCTCGCAAGCACCTCGATGTTCGTGCGCAGGCTCGTCAGCGGCGTCCGCAGCTCGTGCGACGCGTCGGCCACGAGCTGGCGCTGCGCGCGCGTCGACTCCTCGAGCGCCGCGAGCATCGTGTTGAAGCTCGTCGCGAGGCGGCTGAGCTCGTCGCGCCCCTCGACCTCGATCCGCTGCGAGAGGTCGCCGGTCTCGGTGACCGTCTCCGCCGTCTGCGTGAGCCGCCGGACCGGAGCCAGCGCGGCCCGCGCGACGACGAGCCCGAGCGCCGCCGCGATGCCGATGCCGGCCAGCGCGATGAGGAGGAGCACGAGCCGGATGCCGGCCGAGCGCGTCGTCCACCTCGGTCAGCGGCCGCGCGATCTGGACGGCGTACCCGGGCGCGTACGCGACCGTGAAGCACGCGCACGTGCGTCCCCGTCGACCTCGCGTGTCCGTAGTACCTGGAGTCGCCCCGCATGCTCCGTGCGCGAGCTCGACGACGCCTCGTCGGCCACCGGCAGCTCGACGTCGTTCCGTCAGCGCGCTGACGGACGTGCGTCCCGTCCGCGCGGACGAGCTGGACGAACGTGTTCGGCTCCCCGAAGCCCGGCTCGGGCGAGGAAGGACTCCGGCCGCCCGGCACCGGGACTCGGACTGAGCCGTTCGCGCAGATCTCCGTCGCGCGCTCCTCGAGCGCTTCGTCGATCTGCGCGCGAAGCTCGCCGCGCACGAGGAAGAAGACGAGGATCGACGCGAGCACGACCGCGAGCGCGACGGCGCCGCGGCGGCGGCGATGGCGATCCGCGCGCGGAAGCTCAGGTGCTCAGCGGCTCACTCGCCGAGTCATTCGCGGAGCGCGTACCCGACGCCGCGCACCGTGTGGATGAGGCGGGTCTTGCCTCCGGCCTCGGTCTTGCGGCGCAGGTAGCCGATGTAGACGTCGAGCGAGTTCGAGGACGGGCCGAAGTCGTAGCCCCAGACCCGCTCGAAGATGATCGAGCGCGTGAGCACCTGCCGCGGGTTGCGCAGGAAGAGCTCGAGCAGCGAGAACTCGGTCCGCGTGAGCTCGATCGGGTCGCCGGCGCGCCGCACCTCGCGCGTCCCGGGATCGAGCTCGAGGTCGGCGAAGCGGAGCACGTCTCCGTCCTCGCCCTCCGCCTCACCGTCGCCGCTCCCGATCCGGCGCAGGAGCGCGCGCAGGCGCGCGAGCAGCTCGGCGAGCGCGAAGGGCTTCGGCAGGTAGTCGTCCGCGCCGGCGTCGAGGCCGGCGACGCGGCTGTCGACCTCCGCGCGCGCGGTGAGCATCAGCACGGGCACGCTCATCGCCCGACGCGCGGAGCCGCCGGCAGACCTCGAGCCCGTCCGCCCCGGGCATGAGCACGTCGAGGATGACCGCGTCCGGCTGCGGCTCGAGATCGAGCCGCTCGAGCGCCTGCTCGCCGTCCTCGGCCAGCTCCACGCGGTAGCCCTCGAGCTCGAGCGCACGGCGCAGCGAGTCGCGCACCGCGCGCTCGTCGTCGACGACCAGGATGTCCATCGGCCGCATTGTGCGCACTCGCACGCGGACGCGGCGGGAGTCTTAGCGACTTCTTAGGCGCGTCTCAGCGCGGCCTTAGCGTCCGCGGGTGCCATCGGGGGACAACGAACCGAAAGGAACCTTCGTGACTCGAACTCTCCCGCACCCCCTTCGTCCTCGCCGGCCTCGTGGCCGCGCTCGGCCTCGGCGCCGGCGCCGGGGCCGCGACGTACGCCGCGCTCGACGAGCCGGCGACCGTCGTCCGCCAGGTGACCGTCACCGACTCCGAGACCGCCGCTCGCCGAGCGCCGAGGGCCTCTCGGCCGCGACGATCTACGAGCGCGCGCACCGAGGCGTCGTCGAGATCTCGACCACGTCGTTCGCGGGCGGCGGGTCGGCGCAGGGCTCCGGGTTCGTCTACGACGCGGAGGGCCACGTCGTGACGAACGAGCACGTCGTCGCCGGCGCGGGCTCGATCGACGTCCGCTTCGCGAGCGGCGCGACCTATCCGGCCGCGCTCGTGGGCACCGATCCGCTCGACCGACCTCGCGGTCATCGACGTCGACGCTCCCGCGTCCGTCCTCGAGCCGCTGCGGCTCGGCGACTCGAGCAGCGTCCGCGTCGGCGACGGCGTCGTCGCGCTCGGCAGCCCGTTCGGGCTCGAAGGCACGATCACGAGCGGGATCGTCAGCGCCCTTCACCGTCAGATGAAGGCGCCGAACGGCTTCACGATCAACGACTCGATCCAGACCGACGCGGCGATCAACCACGGCAACTCGGGCGGCCCGCTCCTCGACTCGAGCGGGCGCGTCATCGGCGTGAACGCGCAGATCGAGAGCGACGGCGGCGGCTCGGACGGCGTCGGCTTCGCGATCCCGTCGAACACCGTGCGCTCGATCGTGACGCCAGCTCATCGAGACCGGCGAGGCCGAGCACGCGTACCTCGGCGTCGAGCCTGCGGCCGTCGAGGAGGGCGTCGCGATCGACGAGGTGGAGCCGGATACGCCGGCCGACGAGGCCGGGCTCCGCGCCGCGACCGGCAGCGAGACCGAGGGCGGCCAGAGCGTGCCGACGGGCGGCGACGTGATCGTCGAGTTCGACGGCAAGGAGGTCACGACCGACCGCCGAGCTCCAGAGCGCCGTCGACGGGAAGCAGCCCGGCGACAAGGTCTCGATCACCGTGCTGCGCGACGGCGAGCGCAGACGCTCGAGGTCACGCTCGGCACGCGGCCTCCTTAGGCGCCTTCTTAGAAACTTCTTCGCTCGCCTTCAGGGCCCGTTCAGACGCGAGTGATTCGCTGTCGGAAGTAGAGCGCACAGGTGCTCGAGAGAGAAAGGAGACCGATGTAGAGAGCCGAGGGATGTGCGACACCGAGACTCCTCCGAAGGCCGCCATGCGCGGCCTTCGGCGCGTGCGTGGATAGAGTCGGGCGCGTGGCCGAGGGGTGGCAGAGCGTCAGGCTCGACGAGATCGAGCCGATCCCGGTCGTGGACGGGACGCTGCTCTGGCGCCCGGTACGGCGGACGCTCGACATCGGCGCGTTCGGGATCAACGCGTACGTCGCGCCCGAACGCGGGCGACGACGTCGTCGAGGAGCACACGGAGAAGACCTACGGCCACGAGGAGGTCTACCTCGTCCTCTCGGGGCGTGCGACTTCACGCTCGACGGCGAGACTCTGGACGCGCCCGCCGGGACGGCCGTCTTCATCCGCGACCCGGCGGTGAAGCGCCACGCCCGCGCCGAGGAGCCGAACACGGCGGTGCTCGCCGTCGGCGGGCCGCGCGACGCGGCCTACGAGCCGTCCGCGTGGGAGTGGTTGTTCGCGGCCGAGAGGCACCGCCGTCCGGCGACTACGAGGCGATGGCCGCCGAGATCGCGTCCGGTCTCGAGCTGTACCCGGACAACGCGTCGCTCCTCTACAACCTCGGCTGCGCCGAGGCGCTCGCGGGCCGGCTCGAGGATGCGCTCGCACACGTGAAGCAGGCGCTCGAGCTGAAGCCCGAGTGGACGGAGCACGCGAGAAGGACCCGGACCTCGTCGAGGTCCGCAAGCTCCCTGGTTGGCCGGTCGAGTCGAGCTAGCTCGCATTTGTCCGCGTGGCGTCCGCGAAGCAGGACGGAGGCTCTGGCGCGATCAGGATCCCCGCTCGGGGTCCTGACTTGCGACGCCGGGGATCCTGCCTGCGCACTAGCACGGCGTGACGCGGTACGCGTCGAAGACGGCGTCGAGGTTGCGGAGCGCGGACAGGAGCGAGCGGAGCTCCTTCACCTCGCCGACCTCGGCCGTGTACCAGTTGCGCGCCATCCCGTCCTCGACGACGCCGCCGTAGGAGACGATGTTCGCGCCGTGCTCGGCGAACGTCCGCGCGACGTCCTCGAGCAGGCGCGCGCGATCCCAGGCGTCGACGGAGATCTGGACGAGGAAGCCCGCGGACGCGCCTCCCTCCCACTCGACCGCCGTGAAGCGCTCGGGCTGGCGCTGGAGCGCCTTGACGTTCGGGCAGTCCTCGCGATGGACGGTGATGCCGCGCCCGAGCGAGATGTAGCCGACGACCGGGTCGCCGGGAACGGGCGTGCAGCACTTCGCGAGCCGGACGAGGACGTCCTCGACGCCGGGCACGGTGATCCCGAGCTTGTCGCTCGAGACCGCGGTCTTCGCCTTCGCCGGCTTCTGTCGTGACGAGCGGCTCGGCGGCGACCTCGTCGGTCTTGAGCCGCTGGATGACCTTGTTGACGATCTGGCCCGGCTGGAGCTTCCCCGCGCCGAGCGCGACGTAGAAGTCCTCGGCCTTCTTGAAGCCGGTCTCGCGGATCACCTGCGCGAGGACGGACGAGCCCTGGAGCTTGCGGTACGGGAGCTTCTGCGCCTTCAGCGCCTGGTCGAGGAGCTCGCGGCCCTTCGCCTCGGTCTCCCCGCGCGTCTCGCGCTGGTACCACTGCCGGATCTTGTTGCGGGCGCGCGACGAGCGCGCGAGCGCGAGCCAGTCGCGCGAGGGGCCGCGGCCCGACTTCGAGGTGAGGATCTCGACGAACTCGCCGTTCGTGCAGCCGGTAGTGGAGCGGGACGATGCGCCCGTTCACCTTCGCCCCGACCGTGCGGTGACCGACGTCCGTGTGCACGGCGTACGCGAAGTCGATCGGCGTCGCGCCCGAGGGGAGCACCTTCACCTCGCCCTTCGGCGTGAAGACGTACACCTCGTCGGAGAAGAGGTCGGTGCGGAGCGTCCGCATGTACTCGCCCGGGTCCTGCTCGTCCTGCTGCGAGTCCATGAGCGACTTGACCCAGGTCAGCCACTCGTCGTCCGCCTTCGCGCCGCGCCCGCGCTTGTACAGCCAGTGCGCGGCGACGCCGTACTCCGCCTCCTCGTGCATCTCGCGCGTTCGCACCTGGATCTCGAGCGGCCGCCCTTCGGGCCCGATCACGGTCGTGTGCAGCGAGCGGTAGCGGTTCAGCTTCGGCATCGCGATGAAGTCCTTGAACCGCCCCGGCATCGGCTTCCAGAGCGAGTGCACGAGGCCGAGCGCCGCGTAGCAGTCGCGCGTCCCCTCCTCCCCGCTCCGCTCGCAGATGACGCGCATCGCGATCAGGTCGTAGATCTCGTTGAACTCGCGGCCGCGCTTGGCCATCTTGTCGTAGATCGAGTAGAAGTGCTTCGCGCGCGCGGAGATCTCCGCCGGGACGTCCGCCTCCTCGCAGCTCGCGCCGAGGATCGCCGCCGCCTTGTCCGCCTGCGCCTCGCGGTCGGCGCGCTGGTCGGCGACCATCGCCTTGATCTCCGCGTACTTGCGCGGATGGAGCGTCTGGAACGCGAGGTCCTCGAGCTCCCACTTGAGCGCGTGGATCCCGAGCCGGTGCGCGAGCGGCGCGTACACCTCGAGCGTCTCGCGCGCCTTCTGCGCCTGCTTCTGCTTCGTCTGGTACTCGATCGCCCGCATGTTGTGCAGGCGGTCGGCGAGCTTGATGAGGATGACGCGCACGTCCTGCGCCATCGCGACGATCATCTTCCGGTAGTTCTCGGCCTCGGCCTGCTCGCGGCTCTGGAACGAGATCCTCGTCAGCTTCGTGACGCCGTCGACGAGCTGCGCGATCTCGTCGCCGAACTCGGTGCGGATCTCGTCGAGCTCGGCACCCGTGTCCTCGACGACGTCGTGGAGGAGCGCGGCGGCGATCGTCTGCTCGTCGAGGTGGAGCCCCGCGCAGATGCGCGCAACCCCGAGCGGGTGGTGGATGAACTCCTCGCCCGACCGCCGCGTCTGGCCCTCGTGGGCGCGCTCGGAGACCTCGAACGCGCGGCGCAGGAGATCCTTGTCGACGTCCGGGTTGTAGGCCTCGACCTCGGCGATCAGCTCGTCGACGAGGTGTTCGTCATGCCGTTTGGCGTCGAGGACGCTCATCGACTCAGTGTACTGCGAGGCCCTTTCGGCCCCGGTTGCGGCGCAAGGAAGGTCTCGCGTAGCGCGCCGAACTCGACGCGATGATGGTCTCCGTACGACGCTGGATGCGACGCCGGCTCGCACGGCGGCTCGCGGTCGCGATGCGCGACGCATTAGTCCCCCTCGCGTAGTCGGTCCGAGTCACGCCGCCCGCGGCAACACCTCCGTCTCGCGCGCGAGGAGGTCTCTGAACGTCTCCGACTCGAGCAGCTGGCGTCGGCGGCCGTTCGCCTCCCTCAGCCCGAGCTCGGCGAAGATGAGCCGCGCGCTCGGGCGTCCACGCGTCCTCGCCGGCGCGCCAGAGCTCCGCGAGGCGCGTACGCAGGCCCTCGTAGCCGTCCGGCGTGTCGAAGAGCCGCCGCACGACGAGCTGCGGCGCGACGGTCCCGTTCCAGTGGTTCTCCTGGAGCCGGCAGGCGATGTCGAAGAGGCCCGTCCGCGCGCAGGCGGTCGAGCTGCGATCCCTGGCCGAAGGCGATCGCGGAGCCCGCGTCGCGGCCGTTCTGGCGCACCCTGAACCGCAGGTGCTTCCCGTCGCCCGACGGTCGCCGGCGCGACCGGCTGCGTCCCGGGGACGAGCAGCGTGACCTCGGGGTTGCCGAGCCCGAACGGCGCGAGCCGCTCGAGCTCCTCGGCGAGCCCGAGCGTGAGGTCCTCGGCCGAGACCACGGCGTCGACGACTCGTGACCGGGTGCAGATCGCCCTCCTCGAGATTCTCGTCGGCGTGCGCGGCGAACGCCTCCGCGAACGCCGGGATGCACGCCGGGTCGATCGAGAGCCCCGCCGCCGCTCTGTGCCCGCCGAACCGCACCAGGTGCTCCGAGCACGCGGCGAGCGCACCGTGCAGGTCGAAGCCCGGGATCGAGCGGCCGGAGCCACGCCAGCCGTCGTCCGACCCGGTGACGAGGACGATCGGACGATGGAAGCGCTCCGCGAGCCGCGAGGCGACGATCCCGATCACGCCCACGTGCCAGTCCTCGCTCGCGAGCACGTACCCGCGGCGGCGGCGCTCCCGCTCGGGGAGCGCCTCGACCGCCGCGATCGCCTCGCGCAGGATCCTGTCCTCGACCGCCTGGCGGTCGCGATTCAGCTCTTCGAGCGTCTGGGCCAGCCGCTGCGCCTCGTCGGCGTCCTCGGTGAGGATCAGCTCGAGCGCGACGTCGGGTCGCCCGAGCCGGCCGGCGGCGTTGATCCGGGGCGCGAGGCGGAACGCGACCGAGCCCGAGTCCACCGCGGCCGGGTCGACGCGCGCGCCCCGCATGAGCGCCTGGAGCCCCGGCCGGCGCGTGCAGGCGAGCGCGCGGAGACCGGCGGCGGCGAGGCCGCGGTTCTCGTCCACGAGCGGGACGACGTCCGCGATCGTCGCGAGCGCGACGAGGTCGAGGCTCTTGCGCAGCGCGGGATGGTCGGCCCCGAGCAGCGCCTCGCCGAGCTTGTAGACGACCCCGGTGCCGCACAGCTCGGGGAACGGGTACGAGGACGGCCGTGTCGCGACGATCGGACAGTCGGGAAGCTCGTCGCCCGGGCGGTGGTGATCGGTGACGACGACCTCGAGCCCGAGCGCCTTCGCCTCGTCGACCTCGGCCACCGCGGTGATCCCGCAGTCGACCGTGAGCACGAGGCCGATCCCGTCGTCGGCCAGCTTCGCGAGCGTCTCGGTCGAGACGCCGTAGCCCTCCTCGAAGCGGCTCGGAAGATGCCATCGGCGTCCGCGCCGAGCTCGCGCAGGATCAGGACTGCGAGCGCGGTCGCGCAGATCCCGTCGACGTCGTAGTCCCCGTGCACGCAGATGCGCGTGCCGGCGTCGACCGCGGCGCGGATGCGCTCGACCGCGACAGCCATGTCGCCGAGCAGGAAGGGATCGTGCCCCGGCAGCTCCGCCTCGAGGAACCGGCGCGCGGCGTCCGGGTCGTCGTACCCGCGCCGGACGAGAACCGACGCGGCGACCTCGCTCAGCCCGAGCTCACGAGCGAGCTCCTCGGCTGCAGCCGCGTCGTTGGGCGCGATCGTCCACACGCGCGATGACGGTAAGGAGGGCGCCGGACGAACCCCTGCGGCCCGAAAGCGCGTAGGCACCCGTTCGACAGCGAGGCGTCGACGATTCGCGCGCTCGCCGTCGGCGAGTCGGAACGAAGCTTCGACAGATCGCGAGCAGAGCGCAGCTACTGCTCGCCGCGGCGACGCCGGAGCGAGTCGAGCACGACCTTGACCCACAGCAGCACGAGCCCGACGGTCGCTCCGACCGCGAGCACCGCGATCGGCGTGTAGTACGCCATCTGCTCGAGCGAGTACTTCGTCACCGCCGCGCCGACGAGCCAGATCGCGAGCACGACGACGCCCATGACGACCCACATCCGACGGTCTCGCATGTCGGGCAGCGTAGTTACGCTGAGACGCATGCTTGCGGCGAACTACCGCTCGGGCGACGACTTCGTGGTCGAGTTCCTCGGCCACCGGTTCGAGTTCAACGCGGACGACTTCGAGGAGCGCGTGACGAGCGCCGCGGTGAAGCTCGAGCTGATCGAGTCGAACGACCTCGACGCGGACGAGACGGGCGACCTCGTCGAGCTCGTCGCCGACGGACGCATCGTCGATCCGCGTAGCGGGCTCGGCCTCTACCTCGTCCGCCACTGGGAGCGCCTCGCGCTCGTGAACGGGGAGTCGCTCGTCTACTGGCTCCGCAAGCTCGTCTTCCGCGGGGCCTGGCTCGACCACCGCGTGAAGGAGGGGCTGCTCGACGTCTCGTGGGAGGACGACACCGGCGACTTCGGCTACGCGGAGCCCGAGGGCGGGCGCACGCTGCTCGAGCTCGCTCCCGTCCCTTCCTGGCGCGAGCTCCAGTACCGCGGCTGAAGCGCACGCCGTGTCGGCCGTCACCACCCGCGATCGAGTGCGCGACCACCTGCTGGGGCTCGCGGAGAGCGACTCGCGCGTTGTCGCGGCCGCGGTAATCGGCTCGCTCGCGAAGGGGGACGGGGACCGCTGGTCGGATCTCGATCTCACCTTCGGGGTCGCCGCGGAGTCCTCGGTGCTCGACGTGCTCGACGACTGGACACGCGAGCTCGCGGAGGCGTTCGCTGCCGTGCCGCTGCTCGATCTGTCCCGCGGCGACCTGATCTACCGCGTCTTCCTGCTCGCCGACTGGCTGCAGGTCGACCTCTCGTTCGCGCCGGAGAGCGTTCGGCAGACAGGGCCGGCGTTCAACGTGCTCTTCGGCGCGCACACCGTCGAGATCGCACAGCCTCCGTCAGCCGAGGAGCTGTTCGGGTGGGGCGTTCTGTACGCGCGCCACGCGATGGTGGCGGTCGCCCGCGGGCAGTGGTGGCACGCCGAGTACTGCGTCAGCTGCGTCCGCGACCATGCGCTCACCCTCGCGTGCCTGCGCCGGGACCTTCCGACGGGCTACGGGAAGGGGTTCGACCAGCTGCCTCCAGGCGTACGCGAAAGCTCCGAAGGTGCTCTCGTTCGCTCGCTCGAGCGTGAGGAGCTTCAGCGGGCCCTTGTCGCCGCGGTGGGCGTGCTCATGCGTGAAGCGCCGGACCTCGACGTCGTCAAGACGCTCGAGGGCCAGCTGCGCGGATTGACGCTAGGCGGCTGTCGACCGATCCGACGAGACGACGTCGTCGTACGTCCGTCGTGCCGTTCAGCGCGTCGGCGATGCCTTGCGTCTCGACGGTCTGCTCGGGCCAGTACGTCGCGCGAACATCCGGTACGTGACGGCGCCGAGGAGGATCGTGTCGAGCGCCTGACGAAGGCGAGCTGGTCCTCGACGAACTCGCCGGTCGTCGGGTCTGCGGCGGCCGACGTCTCGTTGATGAAGTCGAGCTCGCCGTTCGGCGCCTGCGGCGAAGCCGTCGATCGTGACGCACGACTGCCTGCGCCCTCGACGCGCTCGCTACTGCGGCAGATCGCCGCAGGCGGCACGTCGACCGTCGCAGCGACTCGACCGCTCTTCCCTCGCCGCAGCGGACTGACGGCGCTAGCACGCGCCCGCGGCGCGAAGCCGAACGGCCGCTCCGGATCCGGCGCGGAGATCTCGATCGACTTCACGGCGCCGATCGGGACGACCACGCGCCGCGGCTCCTCGCCCTCCGCCTGGTGCGGGACGAACGAGAGAAACCCGAAGCCGGGCTCCGCGGTCGCCGCGGCGAGCAGGTAGCGCGAGCCGTCGGCGAGCTCGAGCCGCACCTCCGCCTGCTCGAGCGAGTGCTCAGCGGCGAACCCGAGAACCATGCTGCTGATGCGCGCGACGAGCTCGTCGAGCGGCCCAGCTCGCTCCAGGAGTCCAGATGTGCTGGCTCACGTCAGAAGAGGCCGTCCGCCGCGGCCCGGGAGCCGATGTGCTCGCGGCCGAGCTCCGTGATCACGCGCCCGCGCGGTGTCCGCTGAATGAAGCCGAGCTGGAGCAGGTACGGCTCGTAGACATCCTCGATCGTGTCCGTCTCCTCGCCGAGCGAGACGGCCAGCGTCGAGAGCCCGACAGGGCCGCCGCCGAACTTGTGCGCGATCGCCGCGAGGAGCTCGCGATCGGTGCGCTCGAGCCCGGCCTCGTCCACCTCGAGCAGGTCGAGCGCCTCGCGGGCGATATCGAGCGTGACGGCGCCTTCGTGGCGCACCTGCGCGACGTCGCGCACCCGCCGGAGGATGCGGTTCGCCACCCGCGGCGTCCCGCGTGCACGCGCCGCGATCTCGTCCGCTGCCTCGTCCTCGATCTCGACAGCGAGGATCCCTGCGGAGCGGCGCACGATCCAGGCGAGCTCCGCGGGCTCGTAGTAGCCGAGCCGGAAGGTCATCCCGAAGCGGTCGCGCAGCGGCGTCGTCAGCAGGCCGGTGCGCGTGGTCGCGCCGACGAGCGTGAAGGGCGGCAGGTCGAGCGTCAGCGTCCTCGCTCCCGCGCCCTGGCCGACGATGATGTCGAGCCGGAAGTCCTCGAGCGCCGGGTACAGGATCTCCTCGATCGCGCGGTTCATGCGGTGGATCTCGTCGACGAAGAGGACGTCGCGCGCCTCGAGGCCCGTGAGGATCGCGGCCATGTCCCCCTTTCGCTCGAGGGCCGGGCCGGCGACCGTGCGCAGGCCGACGCCGAGCTCCTCGCGGACGATCGTCGCGAGCGTCGTCTTGCCGAGCCCGGGCGGCCCGACGAGCAGGACGTGGTCGAGCGCGTCCCCTCGCGCCTTCGCCGCCTCGAGCGCGATCTCGAGCTGCTCTTTTATTCGCGATTGCCCGACGAAATCCGCAAGGCGCCGCGGTCGCAGCGTCTGCTCGACCTCCTCGTCGCCCTCCTGGAGCGCGGGTGCCAGGAACTGCGAGCTCACGCAGCGGCCCTCCGGAGCGCCTCGCGCACGCGCTCTTCGGGCGGCAGCTCGGAATCGACGGGCGCGAGCGCGGTCTCGGCCTCGATCACCGAGTAGCCGAGCTCCACGAGCGCGTCGCGCGCGACGACGTGACCGGAGGTCGGCGCGCCGGGCAGCGACGGCAGGGCGACGACGTCCTCGCTCCCGAGCTTCTCCTTCAGCTCGAGGACGATGCGCTCAGCGGTCTTCTTGCCGATGCCGGGGATCGCCTGGAAGCGGGCCGGGTCGTCGAGCGCGATCGCGCGACGAAGCTCGGCCGGCGGCGCGCTCGACACCACAGCGAGCGCGACCTTGGGGCCGATGCCGCTCACGCCGAGGAGGTGGAGAAAGAGCTCCCGCTCGGCGGCGTCCGCGAACCCGTACAGCTGGAGAGCGTCCTCGCGCACGTGCAGGTACGTCTCCACCGTGATCTCGCCGCCACCGTCCGCAAAACGGAGCGCGCTCGGCGTCGCGGCGACGAGGTAGCCGACGCCGCCGACGTCGAGGACGAGGCCGTCGACGGTCCGCCCCGCCGGCTTCCCGCGCAGTCGCGAGATCATCCGGCGGCCTCGAGCGGTGGAGGCGCCAGCGCATGACAGATGGCCACCGCGAGGGCGTCGGCCGCATGAGTCGAGTCGGGCTCGGCGTCGAGGCTGAGGATGATCCTCACCATCCGCTGCATCTGTCCTTTCTCCGCGCGCCCGTAGCCGCACACGGCCTGCTTGACCCTCGCCGGCGCATACTCAGCGCAGTCGACGCCGAGTGCCGCGGCGGCGACGAGCACGGCGCCGCGCGCCTGCCCGACGGAGAGCGCGATGCGGGCGTCGGCACCCACGTAGGACTCCTCGAGCGCGACGGCGTCCGGCTCGTGCGCCGCAATGAGCGCCTGCACGCCCCTGAAGATCGCGAGCAGCCTCGCGTCCGGCCGCTCGCGCGCCGACGTCCGCCAGTGGCCGGATTCCACCGCCCGGAGGCGGCCGTCGCTTCCGTGGACGATCCCGTACCCGCATGTCGCCGTCCCTGGGTCGATTCCGAGGACCTTCACGGAAGGAAGGTATTGATGCCCTCGGACGTCGTCCCGGCGCCGGGCAGCCGCCTCCGGGCCGAGCGCGTGCCCGGCACCGAAGCGTTGTTCAGCCTTGATCTAGCAGTTCGCAGTCGTCCAGGCGTTGACGCTCGCGGCGGCCTCGGTGACCTCCGCCTGGTCGATCGAGGCGATCGCCGCCTGGAGCTCCTGGATCGCCTCCGCGGTCGGCGTCTCGCCCGGCTCGATGTCCACGTCGTCGAGGACTCGGCGAGCTCGTCGTACGCATCCACGAGCACCTGGAGGTCGTCCCTGATCTCGTCGGGCGCGTCATCCGCGAACTCCTCGACCTCGGCCCGCGCCTCCTCCAACTCTCCCGTGTCTCCGGTAGCGGAGAACGCCGTCGCGACGGACGAAGCCGCGGCGACGAGCGACGAGCACTGGTCCGTGGCGAAGCTGCCGTCGTCGTCGGTCGTCTCGTCGGTCGTCGTGTCCTCTGCGGTGATGCCCTCGGTCTCGGTCACCACGGTGTCCGTGTCGCTTGCCGTGTCGCTGTCGTCGCCGCCGCAGCTCGCCCCCATGAGCGCCAGGACGAGTACGACGGCGATCGCCACTACACGCACAAGCATCTCCTCTCGTTCGATCCCCTCGGACCGCGCGCGACGGTACCAGCCTCGTCAGAGGCCGCGCGACCGTCCCTAGGCCAGGTGCTCGGAGAAGAAGCCGCTGATCCTGTCGTAACAGGTCACGCGGTTCGGGAGCTTCAGGACGTCGTGGCCCTCGTCCTCGAAGACGAGATAGTCGACGTCTCGGCCCTCCCCGCGGAGCTCCTCGACGAGGTCGTGCGACTCCTGCTCGACGACGCGCGGGTCGTTGCGGCCCTGGATCACGAGGAGCGGCGCCGTGATGTCGTGGATGTGCGTGCGCGGCGAGCGCTCGAGGATGTCGTCGCGGTCGCGCTCGGCGTTCCCGATCGAGAGCTCGAAGAAGACCTTCCACGTCGGCGGGATGCGCTCCATGAACGTGAACAGGTCGTAAGGCCCGAACATGTCGACCGCCGCGCGCCAGAGGTCCGGATGTCGCGATGCGAGCATCAGCGTCATGTAGCCGCCGTACGAGCGACCCACGACACCTGCGCGCGAGACGTCGACGCGCTCGTCACCGGGCAGGACCTCCGTCATCGCGTGGACGTGGTCGAGCCGGTCGTGTCCTCCCCAGTCCTTGTCGACGCGCTTCATGTACGAGAGCCCGTAGCCGCTCGACCCGCGCGCGTTCGGCACGAACACCGCGAAGCCCTCGAGCGCGAGGATCTGGATCAGCGGCATCGAGAACCACGCGAAGTTCGGGCGCTCCTGCCCCTGCGGTCCGCCGTGGACGTAGTACACGAGCGGCCGCGGCCCCTCGAACCCGAGCTCCTCCGACGGCAGGTAGAGCCGCGCGGAGACCCGAAGACCGTCGTGCGACTCGAAGGACGCGTCCTCGCCCGGTGACAGCAGCGACGGATCCAGGCCGAGCGCGCGCTCGCTCGTTTTCCGCGACAGCTCCGCGGTCTTCGGTTCGAGCACGTAGAGCTGGGTCGGCATCGTCGCGGTGCAGAAGGAGAGCGCGAAGCGGCCGCTGCCCTCGTCGTAGCCGAGGCCGTGCAGGACACCGCCCGCAAGCTCGCCCTCGCCGACGAGGACGCGGTCGACGGTCAGGCGGCGCGAGCCTTCGTCGAAGCGCGTGTCGTAAGCCCACGAGCAGCCGTCGATGTTGTAGGTCGCCGCGTAGCGGTCGCCTTCGAGACGCCGAAGATCCTCGAGCTCGCCTACGCCCTCGTGCACGAGCCCCTCGATCGCGACCGGCTCGATCTCGCCGGGCCGGTCGAACGGGATGAACCCGAAGCTCCCTGCGTCGTCGCCGAGCAGCGTGGTGCCGAGGAGCACGCCGCTACCGCTCTGACCACGCGCATGCCGCGGAACCCGGTCAGCGGGTACTCGACTCCCTCCTCGCGCTCGTCGATCGGCGTCCCTCCGAGGATCCGGCGACCACCGTCGCCCTCCGGCTCGTACAGGATCTCGTCCCCCGCGGTGTACCCGTCCGCGAGCACGACGCGCGAGTGGTCGGACGTCCAGGCGACGGGGAACGCGCCGTACGGGCTCTTGCCGAGCTCGACGACCGCGCCCGTCTCGAGGTCCGCGCGGAGCGCGAAGATCATGGCTTCCTCGCGCGACTCGGAGGCGAAGTAGGCGATGCTCGCGGCGGGGTCGACCTCCATCAGGTGCGACCGGCGACCCTCGAAGGACGGCGCATCGAACGGCTCTGGGAAGCCGCCGGCGAGCGGGATGACCATCGGCTGGTAGTTCTCGTCGCCGTCGCTGTCGATCATGACCACGATCCGGCCGAGCTCGGGCAGCAGGTGGAACAGGTCCCCGCCGACGAGCTCCGGGTTCTGGAGCGCGATCTGCGGCGGCAGCAGCGGCTCGGGGACGCCGCCCTCTGCGGCCATCGAGTACAGGCTCAGCTGACCCGAGAGGTTCGAGACGAAGTAGAGGCGCCCGTCCGCGAGCTGTGGCTCGAGGAACAGCCGCGCCGAGAGCAGGGACTCGATTCGCTGCGCGGTGAGCGGAGTGCCGACCGTCGTCGCCAAGACTAGGAGGCTACCGATTCCAGCACCGTCTCGGGGATGTCGAAGTTCGCGTACACGTCCTGGACGTCGTCCGCGTCCTCGAGGCCCTCGATCAGACGCATTACCCGGCGCGCCGTCGACTCGTCCGCGATCGCGACGCTGCCCTTCGGGACCATCGAGAGCTCGGCCGACTCGACGCCGAAACCGGCCGCCTCGAGCGCCTCCCGCACGGGCACGAGCGCCTCGGGCGGAGCCGAGACGACGAAGCTCGCGCCGTCGGCCTCGACGTCCTCCGCGCCGGCCTCCGCGGCGACGAGCAGCACCTCGTCCTCGTCGGCGTCGCCGGATACGAGCACGACCCCGCGCCGCTCGAACTGCCATGCGACCGCGCCCGTCGTCCCGAGGTTGCCGCCGTTCTTCGTGAACAGGTGCCGCACCTCGGAGGCGGTGCGGTTGCGGTTGTCCGTCAGCGCCTCGACGAGCACGGCGACGCCCTCCGGGCCGTACCCCTCGTACACGACGGTCTCGAAGTTCGAGCCCTCCGAGTCCGCCCCGGAGCCCTTCGCGATCGCGCGCTCGATGTTGTCCTTCGGCATCGAGTACGAGCGCGCCTTCTCGATCGCGTTCTGGAGCGCGAGGTTGCCACCGGGGTCAGGCCCGCCCTCGCGCGCCGCGACGATGATCGCGCGCGAGAGCTTCGAGAAGAGCTTGCCCCGCTTCGCGTCGGCGGCGCCCTTCTTGTGCTTGATCGACGACCACTTCGAGTGTCCGGACACTACGACTCGCCTCCTCGATCGCCACCATCCGTCAGGGCGAGATGAATCTCGCCCCTACGCTCCTCCCGGCCGTACGTAGGGGCGAGGCTTGCCTCGCCCTCCTCCATCGCGGCGCGCACGAAGTCAAGGAACAGCTCGTGTACGCGAGTGTCATCCGTCAGCTCGGGGTGGAACGCCGCGAGCAGCAGGCGGCCGTCGCGCACGAGCACCGGCTCGCCGTCCATCTCGCCGAGCACCTCGACCTCCGGGCCGAGCTCGCGGATCCGCGGCGCGCGGATGAAGACGCCCTCGAGGGGGCGCTCGTCGCCCGCGAGGGCGACCTCGGCCTCGAAGCTCCGCACCTGCCGGCCGTACGCGTTCCGGTCGACCACGAGGTCGGCGAGGCCGAGATGCTGGCGGTCGAGCACGATCATGCCCGCGCAGGTTCCGAAGATCGGTCCGCGGTAGGCGCGGATCGCCTCGTCGAGCCCGTAGAGGGCGGCGAGGCGCACGATGGTGGTCGACTCCCCGCCCGGGATGACGAGCCCGTCGAGCCCGTCGAGCTCCTCCGGCCGCCGTACCTCGACGACGTCGGCGCCGAGCGAGCGGAGCACGCGCGCGTGCTCGCGGAACGCTCCCTGCAGCGCCAGAACTCCGATTCTCACGAGCCTGATTCTAGATTCCCGCCTCCGGGGTCGAGCCTGACCCCAGACCGTTACCAGCCCCGGACCTCCAGGCGCTCCGACTCGGGAATCGAGGAGGAGGAGATCCCGACCATCGGCTCGCCGAGCCCCGCGGAGACCTCCGCGAGCACCTTCGGGTCGCGGAAATGCGTCGTCGCCTCGACGATCGCCTTCGCGCGGAGCTCCGGATCGCCCGACTTGAAGATCCCGGAGCCGACGAAGACGCCGTCCGCGCCGAGCTGCATGCAGAGCGCCGCGTCGGCCGGAGTCGCGATGCCGCCCGCCGTGAAGGTGACGACCGGAAGCCGGCCGCTCTCGGCGACATGGCTGACCAATTCGTACGGAGCGCGGTGCTCCTTCGCCGCCGCGTGCAGCTCGTCCGAGCGCAGCGACTGGAGCTGCCTGATCGCGCCGAAGACGGCCCGCATGTGCGTCACGGCGTTGACGATGTCCCCGGTCCCCGCCTCGCCCTTGGTGCGGATCATCGCTGCGCCCTCCGAGATGCGCCGAAGCGCCTCGCCGAGGTTCGTCGCACCGCAGACGAACGGAACGGTGAAGTCCCATTTGTCGACGTGGTGCAGGATGTCGGCCGGCGTCAGGACCTCGGACTCGTCGATGTAGTCGACCTCGAGCGCCTCGAGGATCTGCGCCTCGGCGAAGTGGCCGATGCGGCACTTGGCCATGACCGGGATCGAGACCGCGTCCTGGATCTCCTTGATCTTGAGCGGATCGGCCATGCGCGCGACGCCACCGTCGCGGCGGATGTCCGCGGGCACACGCTCGAGGGCCATGACCGCGCACGCGCCCGCCTCCTCGGCGATCCGCGCCTGCTCGGCGTCGACGACGTCCATGATGACGCCGCCCTTGAGCATCTCCGCGAGACCGGTCTTGACGCGGAGCGTGCCGTGCTCGTGCTGGGCCATGAACCGGAGTCTAGCCCGCCGCCGACTTTCCATAGGACTTTCCCCCGGCCTGTGGACGGGGGCGACGTACTTCGCCGAAATTGCGGCAATCGGGCTGTGGAAATCTCCTGGAAAAGCTCGCAATTGTTCGCACGATGTGAAAGAGATAGGCGCTACGAAACGGCGCGACTCCTCTCCCCGCAGGCAATAGCCTGGCCCGAAGTTGCGCCGCAGGAGCAAGGGGCCCGCCCACCCGGGCCCCTTGCCTATTTGGCGCAAGATCCAAATCTGCTAGCGCAGATTTCGATCGCGCGAAGATCCCTGAAGGCGGCCGCTTCGCGACCGCAACGGCTGACCGGCTTGAACGGTGCAGGCGCCCGCTTCAGGCGGGGTGCTCGGGGGGCGCGGCGTCCTCTTCGTCGGTCGGCAGCTGCCCGCGGCTCGCCTTCATGTCGGAGGCCCTCACCTTGGCCTCGTCGTAGGACTCGCCGACGAGCTTCTTCCCGCCGCTCCAGCCGAACACGACGCAGACGATGACAATCGCGAATCCGATGTTGAACGCCGTGGTGACGAGTTGTTGGGAGGTGGAGTAGGCGGCCGCGGTCGTATCGTCCGTGTAGCTCTCGAGCGCGAAGGTGTTGAAGGCCTGGTTGACGCCGACGCCGCCCGGCGTCAGCGACAGCAGGTTCGCAAGCTGGTTCGAGCCGAGCACGCTCATGACCGAGTCGAACGTCACCGGGATCCCGTACGCGGCAAGGAAGACGATGATGACCCCGACCTTCGCGACGTAGCCGCCCATCTGTGGGAGCAGCACGCGTAGGACGTAGGCCTTGCCGTCGCTCAGGATCGCCGCGCCCTGCTTCGCCTTGACCCACAGCTCCTTCACCTTCCGCCAGAAAATGCGCAGGAGCAGCGCGATGAGGAAGATCGCGCCCCCGACGATCGCGAGCGTCAGCACTGGGTGGTCCAGGACCGCATCCTTCTCGTTCCCGAACTGGAACTCGAACGAGCCCGCGACCGCACTGAAGAGATAGATGTAGATGAGCGTGCCGATGACCACGTAGAAGATCTTCTGGACGACATACCCGGCGAGGATCCCCGCGAATGTCGCGCCGACGATGACGGCCGTGTACATCACGAGCGTGACGAACGTCCCCAGGTTCGCGGGTAGGACGTTGTTCAGCGCGACGCCGACCGCGTACGACGCGAGCACGGGCATGAAGGTCGTGGCGGGGTACGCGTAGCGGAGGATCCCGTACCAGCCGAGCGCCGTGAGCAACGTCTGCGCGCACTGGAACACACAGCCGAGGATGAGGTAGCCGATCGAGACGTCCTTCATCGAGTCCCAGAGGTCCCCGAGCCAGCCTGCGATGTCGACGCCGAGGAGCTGGAGCAGCCCATTCAGGATCAGGAGCCCGACGATCCAGACGACGATGCGCGTGACTCGCCGCCTGACGGACACCTCGGCTACGACGACCGCCTCTGACATCGGCCCGAGCCTAACGCGCGCGGCGGCGCCGGACCTCGCGCGACCTCCGATCACCCGGGTGATCACGCGTGCCCGGCGAAAAGTCCAGCTGGCGTCTTCTACGCTCACCGTGTGCAAGAACCCTGTTGCACGCCTTCGCGCGCGGGCGGATCGCCTGCCGCTGCACCGTCCGCGGCGTCCGGCCCGGGATCGACCGAGGGCATGGTTCTCCTGCCGGCGGGCGCGTCCCGCATGGGCTCGGAGGACCGGTTCGCGTACCCCGACGACGGCGAAGGCCCCGTCCGCGAGTTCGAGACGAGCTCGTATCGGATCGATGTGTACGCGGTCTCGAACGCCGACTTCGCCGCGTTCGTCGACGCCACCGGCTTCGTGACCGAGGCGGAGCGCTTCGGCTGGTCGTTCGTCTTCGGCGGGCTCCTCCCAGACGACTTCCCGCCCACCCAGGCCGTCGCCTCAGCTCCGTGGTGGAGGAAGGTCGAGGGCGCGGACTGGCGTCATCCAGAGGGTGAGCAGTCGGGGATCGAGCAGCGGCTCGACCATCCCGTCGTCCACGTCTCGTGGAACGACGCGGTCGCGTACTGCGCCTGGGCGGGCAAGCGCCTGCCGACCGAGGCCGAGTGGGAGCGAGCGGCGCGCGGCGGTCTCGAGGGAGGCGTGTTCCCGTGGGGCGACGAGCTCGAGCCGGGCGGCGAGCACCGCATGAACGTCTGGCAGGGCGAGTTCCCCGCCCGGAACACGCTCGCAGACGGCTACCTCGGAACCGCGCCCATCGACGCCTTCGAGCCGAACGGTCTCGGGGTCTTCAACGCGACCGGGAACGTCTGGGAGTGGACGGCCGACTGGTTCCACGCGTCCTTCCGGCAGCGGGACCGCGGCCGCGATCCCGCAGGACCTCCGCGCGGGACGAGCAAGATGCAGAAGGGCGGCTCCTACCTCTGCCACCACTCCTACTGCCGCCGCTACCGCGTCGCCGCGCGGCAAGGCTCGACGCCGGACAGCTCGACCGGGAACGTCGGGTTCCGCTGCGCGGCCGACGTGTGAGCTACGCGTATCGCGCCCGCGTCGACCGCGCGCTGTACGTCGCGATGTCGAACGCGAAGCCGAGGGCGACGAACAGCCACTCAGCGCCGCTCACGCCGCCCACCGCCGACCACACGATCACGTAGAAGAGTGTGGTCCAGGGCAGCAGAAGCAGCCCGAGCAGCGGCCAGACCCACGTGTCGAAGGCTGCGTCGACCTTGTCGCCGAAGATCCACCAGGCCAGGAGCGCCAAGCGGGGGCCGAGCCCGGTCGCGAGTAGGAGGAGACAACACATGCGTGCCTACCCTCCCACACCGGTCATTGGCGCGCCATGGCCACAAGTAGCCGCTCCTCCGGCGAGATCAGGTGGCCGACGTCCTCAGCCCACATCGGCTCGATCAGCGGGAACGCGGCGTCCGGTCACTCGCGTCGAGGGAAGCCGCCCTCGTACGGCGTGTCGGCGATCGGCAGAGACAGACGCGACTCGTCGCGTCAAGCCCGCACCTCGTGCCAGCGGCTCGTGAGCGCCCAGATCACCCAGATTGCGAGGGCGATCATGAGGATCGACCAGAAGGGGTAGTAGGGGATGTACAGCGAAGTTCGCGATCGCGGCGATTGCCGCCAGGATGAGCGCGAGGATCCGGCCCCACGTGCGGCCGGCCATCACGGCGTAGCCGCCGAAGATGACGAGGACCCCCAGAATCAGGTGGATCCAGCCCCACGCGGTGACGTCGATGTCGAAGATGTAGTTCTCGGTCACGACGTAGAACTGATCCTCGAAGATCGCATTCAGGCCCTGGAACGCCTCGAAGATCCCGATGATGATCATCAGGATCCCCGCGAACAAGACTGCTCCGGTAGCCCAGCCGCTCGGTTCGCGGTACTCGGTCTGAGACATCTCGTGCTCCTCTCTGGACGGCGGTTCGCCTGCGCGCGAACCGCGGACGATGGCGCGAGCATGACGCACCAGGAGGCGGTGTGTCAGGCCTGAGTACGGCTTCACCCGGGTGATTCCTGCCCGAGCCGTGATCGCGCCGCGCCGGCTCGGCGACGATGCTGCGACACAAGCTCGTGAAGGGAGCAGGAGATCTCGGCGCCGCTCACCCGGGTGAGATGCGGCTCGCCGAAGTCGCAGCCGCGCAGCAGGTGTGCCAGAGTGCAGGCGAATCCGAGACAGGAGGTCCAGGTTGCTCGCAGCTGACTATCCATTCCTCGAGGTCCTCTGGACGATGTTCGTCTTCTTCGCCTGGGTGATCTGGTTCTGGCTCCTCATCACAGTGTTCGCGGACATCTTCAGGCGTCATGACATCGGAGGCGGAGCGAAGACGCTCTGGATCATCTTCGTGATCGTCTTGCCGTTCCTCGGCGTCTTCATCTACCTCCTCACGCAGAACGACGGCATGACGCAGCGCAACGCGGAGCGAGCGGGCGCGCAGCAGGCGCAGATGGACGACTACGTCAGAACCACCGCGGGTAGTGGCGGCGCCGCGGCGGAGATCGAGAAGGCGAAGGCGCTGCTCGACTCCGGCGCGATCACGCAAGCCGAGTTCGACGCCATCAAGCAGAAGGCGCTCGCGTCGTCATAAGAGCGGAGAGAGGGACGGAGGAGATCGGGGCCGGTCGGAGGAGGACTTCGAGGCCAAGAAGCGCAAGATCCTCGGAATCTGAGAGGACGACGCCGACTCGCGGCTCCAGGCCACCGCGCTCGGAGCCGTGCAGTCGTCCTCCTCGCGTTGCCGACACGCTGAGAATCACTGTGTAGCGTTGAACGTGTGGCCGAGCGCGTCCTCACGCTGCGCGAGCTGAACCGTGCGACGCTGGCACGGCAGCTCCTGCTCGAGCGCAAGCGGCTCTCGCCCACGGCGGTGATCGAGCGCCTGGTCGGGATGCAGGCGCAGTGGCCGCCGGCCCCGTACGTCGGCATTTGGACACGCACGACGAGCTTCCGCCAAGGGGCGCTCGAGCGCGAGCTCGCGAAGGGTTCGGTCGTCAAGGCGACGGCGATGCGGCAGACGTTGCACCTGCTCACACGACGCGACTATGCGCTTCTGCGGGCAGCGCTGAGTGATACGAACTTCCCTTGGCAGTCGTCTCTTGCCGAACGGCTCGCGCCGTCGGTGCGGGAGCTCACCGCGAACGGCCCCGTGACGACCGCGGAGGCGCTCGCCCATCTCGAGCGGGAACACGGGCTCACCGGCATCGAAGGGCGCCGCGCCTGGCGCGCCGCGCGCGTGCGCGCTCACGTCCTGCACCATCCCGAAACGGCGTTGTGGCGCGGCCGACCCGAGGGTCGGTTCGTCGCGCTCGACGAGCCGGAAGCCCACGTCCCGGTCGAGGCGCGCGCCGAGATCTTCCGTCGCTACTTCGCCGCGTTCGGCCCCTCGACGCGCCGCGACCTCACGGCGTGGAGCATGATGCACGTGCCCGAGGTCAACGCGGCGCTCGAGTTGCTCGAGCCTCTGCGCCGCTTCCGCGACGAGCAGGGCCGGGAACTCCTCGACGTTCCACGCGCAGCGCTGCCCGACCCCGAGACTCCCGCGCCCGTTCGTTTCCTGCCGAAGTGGGACAACGTGCTGCTCGCCTGGGCGGATCGGACGCGCGTGCTTCCCGAGGAGTACCGGAAGACGGTTATCCGCATGAACGGCGACGTCGCGCAGACGTTCCTCGTAGACGGCGTCGTCGCCGGCATGTGGCGCGCCGAGAGCGGGCGCGTCCTGGTCGAGCCGTTTGCGCCGCTCTCACGCTCGGCGCGACACGAGGTCGAGGACGAGGCCGCACGGCTGGAGGCGTTCCTCGCCGACTGATCGGTTCGGCTTCCCTTTGCTCGCGACCGCATTAGTCTCGCGTCTGTGAATCTCGTCTGGGGCATCGCGATCGTCGTTGTAGTCGACGCCCTGGCGATCGCTTTGATGCTGCTGGTGCGCCGTCGAGCCCCCGACGGGAGCTTCTATTCGGACGGCGACCGCGCGTCAGGTGTGTTCGGAGTGCTCGCCACCGGCTTCGCGATCTTCGCCGGCTTCGTCATCTTCCTCGCGTTCACCACATACGACCAGGCGCGCGCGGGCGGAGAGGCCGAGGCGCTCGTCCTCGTGCAGCAGTACGAAACAGCGCAGTTCCTTGCCCCCGAGACGCGCGATCAGCTCGAGGGCGAGCTCGTCTGCTACGGGCGTTCGGTCGTGAGCCAGGAATGGCCGAAGATGGAGGAGGGCGACCTGGAGGAGGCGATCAACCCGTGGGGCGTAGAGCTCTTCCGGACCGTCCGCGACACCGATCCGTCGACGACGGTGCAGGAGACGGCGTTCGCCAAGTGGCTCGACCAGACATCGGAGCGCGAGGTAGCTCGGCGCGATCGCGTCCATGGTGCTGCCGGGATCACGCCCACGACGATCTGGATCGTCCTCTTCCTGAGCGCGGGGATCGTGTTCGCCTTCATGCTGTTCTTCGCCGACCCGGCAGAGATGAAGCGCTCGCAAGCGATGCTCATCGGCTCGGCCGCCACGGTCGTGACGGTGACACTGCTCGCGATCTACGCGCTCGACAATCCGTACCGGCCCGGGCTGGGAAGCATTCGCCCGGTCGCCATGGAGCGCACGCTCGAGATTCTCGTCGAGGCGCGCACAGCGCTAGACGAGAGTAGTGAGGTCCCGTGCGACGAGGAGGGGGTCGCGCGATGAGGGACCACGTCGAGGTGATCGCCACAGTTCTCCTCGCGGTTTCAGCCGTGGCGACCGCCTGGAGCGGCTATCAGGCAACGCGCTGGAACGGGGAACAGGCGAAGGCGTCGAGCCGGACAAATGCCATCAGGATCGATGCAGCACGCGCGCAGGGTCTGGCCGAGGCGCAGACGCAGATCGACGTTGCGACGTTCATCCAGTGGGTGGATGCGTTCGCACAGAAGGAGACGGAGCTCCAGGACTTCTACTTCAAGCGCTTCCGGGCCGAGTTCAAACCGTCGGTCATGGCGTGGCTCGCGACCAAGCCTCTCGAGAACCCCGATGCGCCGCTGACGCCCTTCGCGATGCCCCAGTACAAGCTGGCAGCTACGGCAGAGGCCAAGCGGCTCGACGCCGAGGCCGAGCTGTCGGCAGCCACGGTTCGGCGGAACATCCAGCGCTCTTCGAACTACGTGCTCGGCGTCGTGCTGTTTTCCGTCGCGCTCTTCTTCGCGGGCACGAGCACGAAGCTCACGGACCCACGGCTGCGTATGGTCGCCGTCGGGATCGGCTGCGTCGTGTTCCTAGGAACGCTCGTCTGGATTGCGACCTCGCCCGTCAGTGTCTCGGTCTGACCTCTGCTAGGAGATCTCGGTCGCGGGCTCCGCCTCGGGTTCCGCGTCGGCTCCCTTCGCCGCAGCAACCTCTTCGCGCCGTGCCTTCGTCAGCTCCTGCACGAAGATCTGGATGGTCGCGGCCAGCGGCACCGCCGTGAGCGCGCCGAGCACGCCGAGGAGGGCGCCGAAGAGCGTGACCGCGACGATGATGAAGAAGCCGGAGAGTTGGACGGCCTTACCCTGAATCTTGGGAGTGAGGATGTTGTTCTCGACCTGCTGGTATGTGAGGACGACGACGAGCATGATGATCGCCGCCGTCACCCCCTCCTCGGCCCAGATCACCGGCACGAGAATGAACCCGGCGATCGTCGCCCCGATGTTGGGGATCATGTCCAGGAGCCCGGCGATGAGGCCCAGTGCCAGCGCATAGCTCGAGCCGAGCAGGTACGCGGTCGTTCCCTGCGTCGTGCCGGCGATGGTTGCGATGACGACGACACCGATCGCCCAGCGCGAGATGGCCGTCGTGATGCGCTCCCAGACCTCGAGCCAGCGCTCGTCCTCACCGGGCCTGAGCACGCTGGCCAGCGCCCGCTTGAGATTCCCGACGTCGCTGATCAGGAAGAGACAGATGAAGAGAATGGTGAAAGCGGCAAGGAACACGCTGAAGAAGTCGCCTGCGATTCCGAGCACGGCAGAGATGGCGTCGGGGACCGACACCGACACCTCCTCCGCCCCGGACTGCACGTTCTCCGCGGCGCCGGAGTCACCGAGCCATGAGAGCTCGTCGGATTCCCGAAGGTCCTCGACGGTCATCGGCAGCTCCTGAAGGAAGTCCCGCACGCCTCCGACGAAGGGCACGAGTAAGAGCAGCATGAGCACCGTCACCGCGAGTGCGGTGCCGAGCACCGTGACGGTCGCCGCCAGCCCGCGCGACATTCGTGTCTTCGCCATGACGAACCGGACCGGGTACTCGAAGACGAGCGCGAGGAAGATGCCGACGAACACGATGAGGAACGTCTCGCCGATCGCCGCGAACGCAGCGGCGAGACCGAGCGCCGCAAGCGCGAGAAGCAATGTACGCGTCGGAAGGAGGAGCTCGACGCGCCGCGCGGTGGGGTGCTCCATGGCGCGAAAGGCTACGCCGCAGTGCGGCCGGACAAGCCCTGCCGCTTGGGCTCCGGTCTGGCGATCGCGCGCGCCGGTGCAGTCTTCAGAGTCGAGCTAACTGGCTAACAGCGCGAACGCACCTACCTCCTTCGCGGTCAAACTGGGTTGACTCGCTCGATCTCGACGTTGAGGTCCCGCAGGCTGTCCAGGACACCGTGCAAGTGGGACTGGTCGATGATCTCCACGACAAGGAGCGTCCGATCCGGGCGAATCTCGAATCTCTTCGCACCGATCTCGTCCGCGAGCTGCTCGCTGAGTGTCCCACGCACGAGGATCTCGTAATCCTTCGTCCCCCGGACGCCCACGCACCCAGCATTACCGACTCCGGCACGGAGATCCTCACGACGCGGACGAATCATCCGGGTGAATCGACGCGCTTTGTAACACTGTGCGGGCCGTGACTGGGGACATGGGCACCTCGACGCTCGGCGGTCTCGGCATCGTGCTCGCGGTCCCGTCGCTGCTTACTGTCGCGCATGTCGGCTCGAACGGCGTCGGACCCGGCTGAGGTGATGGCGAGCGCACAGAAAACCGCGTCGCCTACCGCGACGGGCTCTGCAACCACCCCGGTGCTCGTCACGACGAAGTTTCGTCCACCGCGCCTCCGGTCGGAGCTCATCGAGCGCGAGAGTCTCGTGCAGCGGCTGCGTGAAGGCCGCGAGCATGCACTCACGCTCGTCTGCGCTCCGGCGGGCTACGGCAAGTCGACCCTCCTCTCCCAATGGATGGAGACGGACCGCGCGCAGAGACCGTTCGCTTGGATGTCACTGGACGAGTCCGACTCGGATCCGACGCGGTTGTGGGCTCATCTGATCGCCGGGATACGCGAAGCACACCCCCCGGCAGGCGAACGATCGCTTGGCGCCCTCGCCGGCGGGCCGCGCACGATCTCGGAGCGGGTGATCCCCCATCTCGTGCGGGAGCTGGGTGACGCTCCCGGGCTCGTTGTGATCCTGGACGACTGGCATCTCGTACGGAACCCGCTGTGCGACGCGACGATGGCGCTCTTCATCGAGCGCGCTCCCGATGCCGTTCAGATTGTGATCTCGACGCGGGCCGACCCGAATTTGCCCGTTGCACGCTTGCGTGCGCACGGCGCGTTGTCGGAGCTACGAGCAGCGGAGCTGCGCACGTCGACAGAGGAGGCAGTCGAGCTGTTCGAGCGTGCGGAGGTCGAGCTCACCACGTCCGACGTCGAACGACTGAACGATCGCGCCGAAGGCTGGCTTGCCGGGATTTGCCTGGCCCTGCTCGCGGTGAGGGATCACGAGGATCGTCAGCGATTCGTCGACGAGTTTTCGGGCAACACCCGTCACGTCCTCGACTTCCTCGCCAGGGATGTGCTCTCCGGCGTATCTCCGGACACTCGGGACTTCCTTCTCCGGACGTCGGTTCTGGGTCGGCTCTCGGCCGGTCTGTGTGACGCTGCTCTCGAGACTTCGAACTCTGCGGCAATGCTCGCCGGCATCGCCCGCGAGAACCTCTTTCTCGTCCAGCTCGACGAGCTGGGTGAGCAGTATCGGTATCACCACCTGTTCGCGGCCATGCTCAAGCGCGAGCTCCGTGCGTACGACCCGACCGCTGGTGCCGGGATCCACGCACGCGCCTCGATCTGGTTCGAGGAGAACGCGGATACGGAGGGCGCGATCGAGCATGCGATCGCGAGTCGCGACCTCGACAGGTCGCGCGAGCTCGTCCTTCGCCACTCGCAGGCCTACTACGCGACCGGCCGGGCCCAGACCGTAGCCCGCTGGTTGGCTGCGCTCTCGTGGCCCGAGGCGCTGGCGGATCCCTCCCTCGCCACGCTCCGCGCCGTGTTGGCCGGCATCAGCGGACAGGTTGGTGACGAGGCCGAGCGTTGGCTCGC
Organism: uncultured Actinomycetes bacterium; assembly: GCA_963765175.1. Taxonomy (GTDB): domain Bacteria; phylum Actinomycetota; class Thermoleophilia; order Gaiellales; family Gaiellaceae; genus GMQP-bins7. The sequence continues at coordinate 365,649 of CAVXUY010000009.1, read as the reverse complement.
GGTGGCCGAGTCTGCTCCCGACGTCGGCCCTCTCGCGAGCGGAATCGCCTCGGTCCGGTCCGCGACGGCAATCGTGCGGGCGATGTACCTGACTCGTGGCCCGGCCGCCGGGGAGGTTTCGGCACGTCTCGCCCTCGATCTCGAGCCCCCGTCGAGTCCGTGGCGGCGGCAGGCTCTGATGAGCCTCGGTCAGGCGCTCTACCTAGTCGGGCGGTCGCAGGAGGCTCGGGAGGCGCTGGAGGAAGCTCGTCGACTTTCGGGACCGGGCTCGTGGGCCGCTGGAGCTGCGCTAACCCTCTCGTATCTCGCCCTGATCGAGCTCGACAGCGGCGCTTCGGCACAGGCGGAACGCATGGCGCGCGGCGCATTGACTCTCGTGGAGGAGAACCACCTCGCTTCAGGAATCCCCACAACGAACGCGCTCATAGCGCTCGGTGCCGCGCTCACGGCGACGACAGATGTCCATGCGGCCGTCGAGCTTCTTTCAGAAGCGGTCGAGCTTGCCCCATCGACCGCGCCGAGCTACTGGCATGCCCACGCATTGATCCGCCTCGCGGCCGCGCTCGATCGCCTCGGCGACACCGCGCAGGCGACCGAGGCTCTCGCCGCCGCACGAGCCGACCTCGAAGCGCTTCCCGACGCAGCCAGGCTGAGCGCGATGCGTGAGCAGACCGAGGCAGCGCTTACGGGCCGCCATCGCCGCGATGCTTTCCTCGGCGAGCCACTCAGCGAGGCGGAGATCCGCATCGTGCGCTCGCTCTCGTCGGGTGCCTCGCTGAGCGACGTCGCGCGTGAGCTCTACCTCTCGCAGAACACCGTCAAGACCCATCGGCGAAGCATCTACCGCAAGCTCGGCGTGAGCTCGCGCGACGAGCTGGTCACCCGCGCGGTCGAGCTCGAGATCGGAGCCGACGGCGATCGGCCTCGGTGAGCCCGCCTTCGGCCCAGGTACTCGGCAGGATCAAGCGCGCCCTCGACACCTGACTCGGGATCGCTCCCCATGTGTCCCTTCGTCCCGTTTCCCACGACCGGCGATCGATCTAGGTCCCGTCCGCACTTTGGCGCCTGACGCCACCGAGTCGCAGGGGTTGACGTGACGCGGGACGACGCGCGCGGCGCCTTCGCGTCGTACGCACGCTCGCTCGTGCCGCGATCTCTCGCGGAAGGGGCGCCCGGTCTAGCGTTCCTCTTGCGCTATCCGCGTTCGTACCTCCGCTCTGACGTCGTGGCGGGAGTCACAGTCGGAGCCGTTGCGGTGCCCGCTTCTCTGGCGATGGCCGAGCTCGCCGGGATGCCTGTGCAGTACGGCTTGTACGGAACGTTTCTGCCGCTTGCGGTCTACGGGCTGCTCGGGACGTCGCGGCAACACGTGGTCGGGCCCGACTCGACGCTGGCGGCGCTGACCGCTGTGACGATAGCCCCGTTGGCCATGGTCGGAGGGGAGGTCGACCCGGCCCGCTACGTGGCGCTCGCCGCGGCTCTGGCGCTGGCGATGGGTTTGCTGCTCTTCCTGGCGGGTGCGATCCGGCTGGGTTTCATCGCGGACTTCTTCGGCAAGCCGGTGCTGCTCGGCTACATCAACGGGGTCGCGCTGATCGTGATCTCGTCCCAGCTCGGCAAGCTCCTCGGGATCAGCGTCAGCGCGGACGACTTCTTCGCCATCGTGTGGGAGATTCTGTCGGCGCTCGGCGACGCGAACGGGCCGACCGTGCTGCTGAGCGCCGGGCTGCTGTCTGCGGCAATCGTGACTCGGCGCGTCCTTCCCGTTCTGCCGCCGTCTCTCGTGGTACTCGCGCTCGCACTCGTGATTGCGGCGCTCGGCGACCTGGAGGAGCACGGGATCGCCGTCGTCGGCGAGGTCGAGGGCGGGCTGCCCTCGGTCGGGCTGCCAGGAGTCGGAGCAAGCGACTTCCTCGACCTCGTGCTCCCCGCGTCGGCATTCGCACTCGTCGCCTTCGCGGACCTCATCGCAACCGTTCGCACCTTCGCGCAGAAGCACGGCTACGAGGTCGACGCAAACCGTGAGTTGACCGCAATCGGCGGCGCCAATCTCGTGGGCGGTCTGACAGGGGCGTTTCCCGTCTCCTCCTCCAACTCCCGGTCCGCGGTCAATGATTCAGCCGGCGCGAGGTCGCAGGCTGCCGTCCTCGTCGCGGCGGTAGTCGTGGGGCTCTTCCTGCTCTTTGCGATGCCCCTGATCGAGCCGCTGCCGACGGCGGCGCTCGGAGTGATCATCGTCGTGGCCGCTGCCGGGCTGATCAACGTCAGCTCGATCTGGCGGCTCCGGCACGTGCGCCCGGCCGAGGTCGCGCTCGCACTCGTCGCCTTCGGCGGCGTGCTCCTGTTCGGCGTCGTCGGCGGCGTCGTCGTCGCAATCGCACTCTCGATCGGTGTGTTCCTCTACCGCTCGGCGCGCCCGCACGATGCCGTGCTCGGACGCGTCGAGGACGTCGACGGCTATCACGACATCACGCGCTGGGAGGGCGCCGAGACGGTCCCCGGACTACTCGTATACCGGTTCGATGCGCCGCCGTACTTCGTCAACGCCGAGTACCTCAGACAGCGCGTGCTCGAGCTTGTCGACGCTTCCGAAGACGTCAGATGGTTGGTGCTCAACGCCGAGTCATGGACGTATCTCGATGCGACGGCGATCGATGTCGTGACCCACCTTCAGGTCGAGCTCGAGCAGCGTGGGATCGTGCTCTGTTTTGCGCGCCTGAAAGGAAGACAGCGCGAGATCTTCGAGGAGACTGGCCTCACCCTCCGGATCGGGTCCGACCGTTTCTTCCCGACGGTTCGGGCTGCGGTCGCGGCATTCGAGGCAGAAGCTGCGGACGGGCAGAGCTAGGCGACTCGGCGGGAGCAGGCTGATCAAGCAAGATGAGGCGAGATGACCGCGAGCATCCAAGACGAAGAGCCCGCGATCGCCCCTGACGACGACGCAGCGCACGTCACTCACGAGCGCACGTCAGTCGGCGCGTTGCGGGCAGTGCCTCACTTCACCGCAGAGGAGCGTGCCGCCCGAGGCAAGGCCGCCCGCGGCGAGTTGCCGCGTTCGGCGCACGCGATCTGGGATGCGGCGCCGGGTCGCGGCGACCCCGTCGATCTCCTCGAGGAGCAGGCGCAGACACGGCTTCCAGAGCTCGGCCCGATCAGGTACGGCCGCATGCTCGAGTCCCCGTTCACGTTCTTCCGCGGAGGCGCCTACCTCATGGCGGCGGATCTCGCGAACGGGCCTCGCACTGGATTGCACGCCCAGCTCTGCGGCGACGCGCACCTCTCGAACTTCGGCATGTTCGCCGCCCCGGATCGGAGACTCGTCTTCAGCATCAACGACTTCGACGAGACGCTGCCGGGGCCATTCGAGTGGGACGTGAAGAGGCTTGCCGCGAGCCTGGCAGTCGCCGGCCGGGATCGCGGCTTCGACGCTGCGATCCGCGGCTCAGTCGTGATGGCAGCGGTGCGCGAGTACCGGGAGGCGATAGCGCACTTCGCCCAGATGCGGAACGTCGACGTCTGGTACACCCGCCTCGACGTCGCGGCGATCCGCAAGCGACTCGCGGCAGCCGTTCGCCGCAAGCAGATGAAGCAGTTCGAGACCACCGTCGCCAAGGCGCGTACGAAGGACAGCATGCGCGCGCTCGCGAAGCTGTGCCGGAACGTCGACGGGGAGCTTCGGATCGTCGGCACTCCTCCCCTCGTCACGCCCATCGAAGACGTTCTGCCCGGCGCGGAGCAAGCTCACCTCGAGGACGTCGTACGGCGCATGATCCGGACATACCAGCGCACGCTGCCGCACGACCGCCGCCACCTGCTCGAGAGCTACCGATACGTACATGCTGCCCGCAAAGTCGTCGGCGTCGGCAGCGTGGGTGCCCGCACCTGGATCCTGCTCATGGTGGGACGCGACAACACCGATCCGCTGTTCCTCCAGTTCAAGGAGGCGCAATCGTCGGTCCTCGAACCCTTCCTCGGGAAGAGCCGGTATGCCCAGCACGGACAGCGAGTCGTAGAGGGGCAACGGATGATGCAGGCGGCGCCCGACATCATGCTCGGCTGGGAGCGGATCAGCACCATCGACGGGCAGCAGCGGGACTTCTACATACGGCAACTGTGGGACGCCAAGGGCTCGACGGAGATCGAGATGCTCGACCCGTCGGGGCTCGAAGCCTACGCCGGGATCTGCGGCTGGACGCTTGCCAGAGCCCACGCGCGCTCTGGCGACCGGATCGCGATCGCGGCATATCTCGGCACTGGCGACTCGTTCGACCGCGCGATGGCGTCGTTCGCCGAGACGTACGCCGACCAGAATGATCGTGACTACCGTGCGCTGAAGGAGGCGGCGGCGTCCGGCCGCGTAGCGGCCGAAATGGGCGCCTGATGCGTCCGGCCCCGATCAGCGCGGAGCCGGCGCTGCGGGAGGCAGGCTCATCGTCGCCTTCTCGGCCAGAAGCGGGGTGGCCGGGATCTGGATCAGGCCACGCGTCGGCCGGTCGAGGTCGAAGGTGACGAGGACGAGGAAGCTCACGATGACCGCAGCAGCGACGATCGGCACCAGTCCCCTGCCAAGCACTGAGAGGTAGAGAGCGAGCAGCCCGAGCGCGAGCGCGGCTCCAAGCAGTTCGAGCCAAAGCACGGCGTCGGGGACGCGGTTGTTCAGGCCCGAAAGTCGAACGGTCTGATGGTCGATCATCTCGTTCAGGCTGTCGACGTAGAGGCGCGGCGCGCTGTCGCGCGGGCGGGCGTTGAGGCTCTCGCCGGCAAGACGCCAGAGACGGCGCTGCAACCGTCCTTGCTGCGCAGACGTGGCGCGGATCGCGGCGCTGCCAGGAATCTCGTTCGTAATGCGGATCGCGAGGTCGTTGTAGCTGCGCAGGAGCGGGAGTGAGCGGCTGCGCTGCGGCTCCGCGATGGTCTGAGCCCGGAGATAGGCAGTGCCGATCGTGTTTGCGTCCGTGACGACGTCGGCACGGCGGTCCTGGTACCTCCCGACGGCAAGAGACAGACCAAAGGCGAGGATCAATCCCACCACTCCGAGCAGGGCACCTTGCAGCGCGCCGATAGGCTCGCGATACCTCTCGGAATGGGCACGCAAGTAGCGGCCGGTGAGCACGCCGAGCGCGCATGCCCCGCCGATAACGAGAAAGATGAGGAGTCCGAGCTCCCAGCTGCTCAGCGAGAAGAACACGTTCGCCGCAAGCTAGGTCACTCTGCAGACGGACCTCGCTGCCACGGGACACCTCCGCCCGCGCGCGATCGGCGTATTAGAGTCGCATAGTCCACGAACAGACGGGAGGCGAGAGGATGACCTCGATGCAGGAGCTTGAATCGCGCAGAGGCTGGGTGGTTTTCGCGGCGATCGTGATGTTCTCGGTCGGCATTCTCCGGATCTTCTCCGGGATCAGCTATCTCTCGGACAGCAACAAGGTGAATGACCTCACGCTTGGGTTGTTCGGTGACAACCTGTGGGCCTGGGGGCTCTGGGACCTCGGCATCGCTGCCCTCGCGATATGGGCCGGCTACTCGCTGCTGGGAGGTGGGAGCTTCGGCCGCGTTATCGCGTACATCTGGGCCGTGCTCGTGATCGTGAACGGCTTCCTCATCATCGGGGCCGCGCCGTGGTTCGGCGCAGGGATGATTGCGCTTGCGGTGTTCGTCGTGTACGGGCTCGCGTCGTCACCGAGCGAGACGCAACGCACGTCACCGCCTGCTGATAGTCCCAGTGGGTCGCCAACCAGTTAGGCACAACATGAAAGCTCCCGTCTAAGGCGGCACATCACCGACCACTTTCTAATGATCGCGATCGCTGACGCCGCCGCCTAGGCGCTCACCCCTTGGGCCGCGGCGACGGCCGCGCCGCCCTCGTGCAGCGCAAGCTCGTCCTCGTGGGTGCCCGGCTTGAGGTCGAACACGACCTTCTTCACCGTGCCCGTGAATGGATACGGTGACTTCGCCGCGTACGCGCGGTCGACGGGGAGGCCGTTGTCGCGACCGACGTCCATGCCGGCGTAACCGGAGAAGCGGACGGCGACGGTCTTCTCCATCCGTCCCTCGCCGATCTGCTCGTCGTTCGCGTACAGGTAGACGGTTCCGCCGGCCATCCGTTCCTGGCGGTCGGCGTCGAACTGCATCCGGACCGTGACGTCCCCGGTCGGGATGGGCTCGATCGAGACCTGCTCGTACCGCTCGACGCCCATCACCGAGTAGCTGTGGTGCAGGAGGCCGTTCTCGTCGACCCAGAACGAGAAGCCGCCCATCTCGTCCGCCTCGGCGACGATCACACCCTCTGCACCGCCCTCGGGGACCGAGAGCGCCGCCTCGATCGCATATGAGCGGCCGTAGACGCGCGGGATCATCCCGGCCGCGATGTTCTCGACGCCGCCGTAAAAGGTCTGAGTCGTGGTCGTCGGCATCGGCGGCAGAATCCCGAAGAAGACCGAGAGGGCCGCCAGCAGCGGCAACGCGTTGTGCTTCTCGGCCTCCTCCCAGAAGAGCTCCTTCAGCTCGGCGAGCTTCTCCGGGTTCTCCGCGGCGAGGTCCTTCGCCTGGCTGAAGTCGTCCGGGAGGTAGTACAGCTCCCAGGTGTCCTGCTCCGGGTCGTACGTTCCGGGTGCGAGCCTCGCCATCGTCGGCGGCGACAGGTCCCAGGGGATCCGGTCCAGCTTGCAGGCGGCCCACCAACCGTCCTTGTACATCGCCCGGTTGCCGAGGATCTCGAAGTACTGCACCGTGTGGCGCTCCGGCGCGTTCGCGTCCTCGAAGGTGTAGAGGAAGCTCGTCCCCTCCATCGGCTTCTGGGCGGTCCCGTCCGCGACCGTGGGCTCGGGGATACCGGCCGCTTCGAGGATCGTCGGCCCGACGTCGATGACGTGAGTGAACTGGGTCCGCAACCCGCCGGCGTCCTTGATCCGCTCCGGCCAGGAAACCACCGTCCCGTTGCGTGTGCCACCGAGGTGGGAGGCGCACTGCTTGCCCCACTGGAACGGCGCGTTCCCGGCCCACGCCCAGGCGGCCGCGTAGTGAGGCGCGTACGCGTCGGTGCCCCAGGCGTCGAGCCCACCGTACTGCTCGATCAGCGATAGCTGTTGCTCGGCCGTGAGGGCGAACCCGTTCTGCATCGTCAGCTCGTTGAAGGAGCCGGTCAGCGTTCCCTCCAAGCTCGCGCCGTTGTCCCCGAAGATGTAGATGACGAGCGTGTTGTCGAGCTCGCCCAGCTCCTCGATCGCGTCGAGCAGGCGGCCGACGTTCCAGTCGGTGTTCTCCTGGAAGCCGGCATACACCTCCATCTGCCGCGCGTACAGCGTTTTCTCGCTGTCAGAGAGAGAGTCCCAGGCGGGGAGCGCGTCCGGTCTCGGCGTGAGCTCTGCGTCCGGCGGGATCACGCCGAGCGTCTTCTGCCGTTCGAAGGTCTCCTCGCGGAGCACGTCCCAGCCCTGATCGAACTTGCCGCGGTACTTCTCGCTCCACTCGACTGCGACCTGGTGCGGCGCGTGCGAGCATCCGGTCGAGTAGTAGACGAACCACGGCTTTTCCTGGTCCTGTGCGCGTACCCCGTGCAGCCAGCCCACCGCCTGATCGGTGATGTCGTCCGGCCAGAAGTACTCCTTGCCGTCCTCGGCCTCCGGGACGCCGATCGTCGTGTTGTCCTGCGTGATCAGCGGGTCGTACTGGCCCGCCTCGCCCCCGAGGATGCCCCAGAAGTGGTCGAAACCCCAGGCGTTCGGCCAGCGGTCGAAGGGCCCGGCTGCACCCTGGACGTGATCCGGGGTCAGATGCCACTTGCCGAATCCGGCGGTCGAGTAGCCGTTGGCCTGAAGCGCGCGGACGAACGAGGCGCAGTCCTTCGGCACGCTCGCGCAGTAGCCCGGGAACGGCCCGGGAAACTCGCCGATCGACCCGAAGCCGACCGTGTGGTGGTTGCGGCCGGTCAGCAGGGCGGCACGCGTGGGCGAGCACAGCGCGACGACGTGGAAGTGGTTGTACCTGAGGCCCTGGTCGGCGACCCGCGTCATCGCCGGGGTCGAGACGGGCCCGCCGAACGTCGACGGGTTGCCGAAGCCGGCGTCGTCGATCAGCACGAGCAGCACGTTCGGCGCGCCCTCCGGCGGCGACGGCGTCATGGCGATCGTCCAGTCGGCGACGGACGCGTCGAGCGTTCGCCCGATCGTGCCCCCGAAGTTCGGATCCGGGATCGGCAGCACCGTCCGGTCCGGGCTGAACTTCCCCATCGCCTCGCCGAGCGACTCCTTCAACGCGCCCATGCCCTTCTTGTCGCCCTGGACGACCGACCGGAGCAGCGCGCCGCCGAGCGCCTGCTCGACACCGAGTCGCTGCTCGTCGTCGAAGATCGCGATGATCCCGGCCGACCCCGGCGGCAGGTTCTCGCCGATCTTGTCGCGAAGCTCCTTCTCGACCTTGTTGCCGGCGAATCTGCCGATCACTCGGCCCGCGACCGCCCCGACGGCGACCGATGCGAGCATCGGTGGCGCAAACAGACCGACCGCGAGTCCGACCCCGCCGCCCCAGCCCGTTCCCTTACGACCGAGGTTGTCTCCCGTTCTCTGCACGGTGACGGTGCCGTCCTCCGCGTGCGTCACGAGGATGACGCCCTCGATCGAGACCTTCTTCTCCTTGACGAGCGCGACCAGTGCCTCGAAGTCTTTCGTCGCCTCGTCGATGTCCTGGTAACCGGCGACGAGGACGTCGGTCGGTGTCTCAGCCATCACGCCTCTCCCTTCGATCGGCTCTGCACTCGTCAGCGCACGTCGGGCTACTCGTCCAAGTCGCAGTCGGGAGCAGCGGCCTTCAGCGCCTCCCACGATGTACTGACCGACGCGAGCGAGTCGAGGAGGCCCTGCGCCTCGGTACTGCTCAGGTCGTCGTCGGCCTTGGCGGTGTCGAACTCCGTGGACACCTCGTCGAGCGACGTCTCCAGTGCCGCTATCGGCTCCGAGAGCTCCGCCTCGGCATCGGTCTTGACGTCCTCGAGATCGGTTGTGATCGACTCGAGCGACGCTTCGACGTCGGCGATCGCGCCCTCTCCAGCCGTGAGGTCGATCCCCTGCAGCTCGTCGATGTCAGAGCTCAACTGCTCGAGGTCGTCACACACTGCGGGCTTGTCGTCTCCACCGCACCCGGCAGCCGCAAGCGCAAGAGCACACAGAACGGCAAATGCCACCGCCGTCCATCGCCCCGAAGGTCTCAGGTCGTTGGTCACCAGGAGTGCTCCTTTCCTATCGCTCTGCCGTGCTCAACTGGTGTTTGCTACAGACCCCGATGACTATTGCACGCTCCGCGTAGTAGCCACAACCGGCGACCTATTTCACCCGGGTGAAGCTTCTCAGGCCGACGCCGGCTACTCCGCCCGTGTGTGCACACGACGGTGCTCCCGGCGCTCGTGGTGAAGCGAGCTGTTGAGGATTGGCGAGGTCACAACCAACCACCCGGCGAAGTACCCGAAGAACAGAAGCGTCGCAACGATTCCGATGCTCCCGTAATACGAGGTCGCTTTCTCGAGCTTCGGCACGAGGAACGTGAGGACGCTCCAGTGGAGCACCTGGAAGCCGACGGCAACGAGAAACGCTCCGGGGAGCAGGCTCTTCCACGAGGCGTCGCCGTGCGGGAGCCGAAGAGAGGTCCATAGCCACAGCCCGGCGAGCGGTGCGATCGCAACTGTCGCAGCGACGAGCCCGACGAACCACGGCTCGTCCCGGAGATACCACGCGAGTCCTACCGCGGCCACGTACCCAAGACACAGCCCGGTGAAGACGACGGACAACGTGAGCGGTTTCGTACGCGGCGGCCTCACGTCCCAGGCGAGTGCATGCAAGAGCACCAATGCCTTTCCGCCCGTGTATCCCGACCAGAGGAGGATGGGCAGGCCGACGAGGAGAAGCCACCACGCATCCGTGTTCGTGAGGCGGGCGACGTCGCCGATCGCGTTGACGGTCGCCGCCGGCACGCCGCCGGACGTGAGCGCGTCCTCGATCGATTCTGCATCACCGAGGCCGAGCGCGCCCCCGACGACGAGACCGAAGGGCAGGAGCCAGAAGAAGAGCCTGTACGCAATCCCGCCCGCAAGCACGGTCGCCGCCACCGCCCGGTTCCGCTCCACGGTCCGGAAGGGAACGGCAACCGAGACATGCCTCTCGCTCGCCTCAACCGTCCACGTGGCACCCGACTCGGCTCTTCTGCGCCAGCGACCGATGAATCCTTGGGCAGGCGCGACGCTGCTCACGTCGGCGGCATCGTCCTGACGATCCTCGGCGTCGCTCACTTCACCCTTGCCGGCATCGCCATATCGGGAGCATCGTATGCCCGGCACAAGCGCGATTCGTCGCCCCTCCACCGGCGACAGGCGGAGCTGTGGGCGCAGTCGGGGTTGCAGGTTGCCCCGACAGGCCCTCCGGCGGCCTTCCTGGCTAGCGCCCTCGCCGTGGACGAGCGCGATCGGCGACGCGCGCGGGTCTCTCACTGCGCCGGCGGGCGTACGCCAAAGCCACACCAGCGGCGAGCGCGACGATTGTGAGCAAGGTCAATATCGTCATCCGAAGCTCCTCCCCCTTCGCATAGCTCCAGCATGGACGGTGCGGAACGCCGTGTCACGGCCCCGAAGGCGCTTTCACCCGGGTGATCAACCTTCTGCCGGGTGGCGCGAGGTTGCACGCAAACCGAGTGAGCGGTATGTCTTTAGGTGCTTCCGTGCATACCCGAATGCCGAGCGACGCCGAGACGACCAGCAAGAGGCTGGATGCGGACGCGGGCCTGTCCGACGCTGGCGTGCCCACGTGGGTTTGGGTCGTCTTGGGCGCGTTGGGAGTCGCGGTAGTCGCGGTGACGCTTGGTTTGTTGGTCGAGGCGCGCGACGCGTCGGCGAACGCGGAAGACATCTCCGCGGAGGCCTCTCAGCTGTTGGACGACCTCGTCGCCGACGTCAAGACGACCAACGATGAGCTCAGCACGTTCAACGAGCAGTTCGAGTCCGCCGTCGCCTCCGCTCAGGCCGCGGCGTCGGAGGCGAAGCAGAAGCAGTCCGAGCGCTCGTCCTCGAACGAACGGGGCCCATGACGACGCCCGAGCACCGCACAGAGGCGGAGCCGGACGCCGCCTCCGAGGAGGCCGAGGGCGAGACACTCGCAGAGTCTCCGACCACGCAGCCGGATACCGAGGCGGAGCCGGACGCCGCCTCCGAGGAGGCCGAGGGCGAGACACTCGCAGAGTCTCCGACCACGCAGCCCGATGCGGAGGCGGAGCCGGAAGCCGCCGCTGTCGCGGCGGAGGCTGGCCCTCCTGAGCCCGCGGCCGTCGAGTCTGCGGTCGAGCCAGCGACGCCGGCGGAGGTTCCGACCACCCCGCGTCGGGCTGCAGCGGCGCCCGCCTGGGCGTGGGTCGCGATCTTGGTCATGGCACTGCTGCTCGCGTCAGCCCTGAGCACGCTGGCAGTCGTTCGCAACGCCAACCCCAGCACACCGGAAGCCGTCGAGGACGTCCAGACGCTGGTCGTGGAGCTAGAGACGTTGAACGGCCACCTGGCGACGACGAACCAGCTTATGTCGGACGCGATTACGAACGCCGAGCACTTGAGCGCGAACGTGCAGGCCGGGCTCGCGGCCATGTCCGCACAACTCGGCGACGTCGAAGCCGGCGTCGGACAGGCGCGCGCGCTTCTCGGCGACCAGCTCCCCGAGGCGACGCGCTCCGAGCTCGGCACGGCCCAGGAGCAGCTTCAGTCTCTCCAGCGGACGCTCGCGCAGGAGAGCGGCCGGCTCGCGGAGCAACAGCTCGCAGCGATCAGCCGCGACATCGCTGCGATCGGAGACGAGGTCGGTGTCGCAACGAGCCAGGGCGCCAGTCGCGCGAGCGATATCGAGGCTCGGATCGAGGCGCTCGAGACCAACCGGGTCGAGACCGATGAGCTCAGGAGCCAGGCTGCGGGGTCCAGCGCGGCCCAGATTGCGGAGCTCCAGGCCGAGGCAGAGCAGCTCCGGGCCGAGGCCGAGCAGCTCAGGGCGACCGCTCAGGCCCAGCGGGAGCGCATGCAAGCCTTCGCCGCCGAGCTCCGGGAGCTGAAGCAGGCCCAGGCGGTACTCCGCCGGCTCGTCGACAGGTTGAGGCCGAGTCCCTAATGCCTTAGGTAACGGTCCTCAGCTCGCGGAGAGCTCTTTCGAGAAGAACTCGAGGGCGGTCTTCGTCTTCGTCTGCTGCTCGCCGGACAGGTCGACGCCTTTCTTGGCCAGGAATGCACGCGCTTCGGCCGCCACCTGCACCGGCTCGGTTGTCGCGCACTTCGTCGAGAGCTCCAGAATCCGCGAGCCGTCGGGGTACAGCCAGAGCTCGGCGACGACGGGACGCCCGAAGTCACGTGGACTCCACTTCAACTTCAGCACGAAGATCGGCCCGAGGACTGATAGCTCGTCGAGCTGGATGCCCTCGGGAGCGCTCGCGGTGAAGAACTCACGCTGCTCCTTCGAGAAGAGCTTGCGCACCGGCTTGCCACCGAGGATCGTGCTTCTGACCGCCGTCGCAGAGAGTTTCTCCTTGAGCGCCGCCGAGCAAACGAATCCTCCCGGCATCGCGTCAACCTCGACGACGAGGTTGGGGGACTCTCGGAGCTTCTCCGTCAACGTGTCGGGCACGACCGGACGCAGCTTCACCACCGAGTCGTTCCCCTTGCCCTGGATCCGCCTCGCCCGCGCGACGACGCCCGCCTTGTTGAGCGCGAGCTCGGGCGTGTCGAAGAAGAAGACCTGGCGTATCTGAGCGTCGAGAGGATCCATCTCGAGCGCGGCTGCGGTCGCTCGCAGACTCGACTCGGGCACCGTCAGCTTCAGCTCGACGCTGTCGGCTCCCTTGACGAGTTCGAGCGCCTCCCCGAGCTGCTGGTCTGACAGTCGCGTGATGCTCTTCGTAGCAGTCGCCATCGTCGTCCCCTCCTCGCATCGGATGCCGCGCCTCCTCGAGTATGGGCGTCAGTGCTGCGGCTGGTCAACGCCGAGCGTCCAGTTCACCCTTGGTGACCATGAGTCAGGTGGCGGTTGCGAACTCAGACAGCGACGACCCCACGGGGATGAGCCTGACGCTCGAAGTCTGGCTCATCCGCACCTCACCTCACCTCACCTCGACGTGCGAGCGGCCGCGCAGCCCGCGGCCGCTCGAGAGGTGAGGCGCCTCACTGCTACGTCTTGGCCGCCCCGGCCGCCTCGGCCTCCTCCGCCGCGAGGAGCCCCACGGCGACGAGGTCCTTCGCATGGATCCACTCGTCGGCGAGAACGAAACCGTTTGCGCGCACGATCGCATCGCGGAACGGGATCGCCCAGCGGTGCTCGAACAGCGCGATGGCAGCAGCGGTATTCGGCGGGATGGCGTCAACCGCGTACCAGGCATCCTCCTCGTCGAAGATCCGCTCGCCCTCCAGTGCCTCGGCGCCGGCCTCGGCACCTGCCTCGAGGCCCTCTTCGCCTTCCATGCCGAGCCCGATGAGCGCGCCGACGATCCCGCCGACCTCGCCGAACTCCTCGCTCGACAGATCGGTGTCCTGGAGCACGGCGACGTTGCCGTCAGCGTCCTTCCAGACGACCATCGCATCGATGACGCGGATGATGTCCGCGTCGCGGAGCTTCTGCAGCTCGGCGAGCGCCTCGCCCTTGAACTGCGGATCGTTGAAGCCGAGGATCAGCATCTGAACCGGTCCGATCATGTGACTCCTTTCCCCTGCGCGGGCTGGCTACATGGTCTGCAGGATCTTGGTCTTCTGGATCTCGAACTCGGCGTCCGTGAGGACACCCTGCTCGTGGAGTGCCGCGAGCTCCTTCAGCTGCTCCATCGGGTCTTTGGCCGGCGCGGCCGGAGCAGCTGGCTGGGCCGCCTGAGCCTGCTGCGCCTCGAGATCCTGGAGGCGTGCCTCCTGCTCCTGCTCCTGCATCTGGCCTTCGGCGCGCTTCTTCCCGCCGTAGTAAGCGGCACCGCCAACAACCGCCGCGCGTGCGAGCGGGCGTCGTCGTGCGAACATTGAGACCTCCTTCGTAGTCGCGTCAAGCGTATACCGGCTTCGGAGAACGTGAAGACCTTCACCCGGGTGAACTCTGGTTGCGATCCGGCTGTCGGTTGTACTGCGGCGTGCGAGGCGGTATGAGTTCACGGCCGCACTATCTACCGAGGAGGTTCGATGCTCGCCGCCGACTATCCGTTCCTCGACGTCCTGTGGTCCATGCTCATCTTCTTCGTGTTCGTCATCTGGATCTGGCTCCTCATCACGGTCTTCGTGGACATCTTCCGCCGGCGGGACATCGGAGGAGGAGCGAAGACGCTCTGGATCATCTTCGTGATCGTCTTGCCGTATCTCGGCGTTTTCATCTATCTCATCGCCGAGCACGATGGGATGGCGGAACGCAACCTCCAGCAGATGCAGGCGCAACGGCAGGCGACCGACGCATACATCAAGTCCGTCGCCGGGGAGGGCGGGGCGGCGGCCGAGATCGAGAAGGCCAAGGGCCTCCTCGACTCGGGTGCCATCACGCAGGCCGAGTTCGACACGATCAAGCAGAACGCGCTGGCCTCGGGTTAGTAGCGGATCGACGACGTGGAGAAGCGCCGTGCGGCGCTTCTCCACTCGGCACGCTCGCTCACCGAGCCGCGATCAGGCGCCGAGGCATCTACTCGCAGCCCCAGCTGTCGCCATCGCCGTCGAAGCGATGGATGTCGACGCCGATGACGCGCACGGGACCGTCGATGTCGGCGCAGTCGAGATCGTGAGCGACTCTCGGGACGCAGCCCGAGTAGTTCGGATCACAGCCACCCGTCGGTGCTGGCGTCGCGCGGGGAGGGCCGCTGCGCCCGGTCTCGATAGCCCGCGTAAGGATCGAGCCGCGTGCTTGGGCAGGCCTTCCAGAGCCCGCGCTTTGCGCCCTTCGCCCGCTGCGCCTCCGCGAGGAGACGGCTCGCGTACTTCCCTCGGTCGCCTCCATAGAAGTAGGGAGCGGCGGCGCCCCGCTGTGACGAGCTGCAGGTTGACGTTCAGTGAGCCGCGATGGACGTAGCGCAGGAGCCGCCCGTAGCGATCGACCCGATCGAGCCTCGCGTCGGTCTCGAGCGTGACGCGACTACCAATTGGCATCAGGCCGAGGAGCGCCGTCCGCGCCGCACGCGAGTAGCACTCGCCTGATCCAAGCTCGGGTGTGTCGATCTGGAGCAGGCGGACGCGCTGTCCGCTCCTGAGCGTCAGCGTGTCCCCGTCGTATACCGAGGCGACGACGCCGGACGCGAGTGGCACAGACGAGGCGGCCAGGCCAATGCCAGCACCCCCGATGAACGACATGAAAACGGCCGCACTTGCCGCGGCCGCAAGAAGCACGAACCTCTGCAACTGATTCTCCCCTAAACGGACGTGACGACAAAAGCCTATGGTGCGTTTCCCCGATCGGCACCGGACGAAGGTCGGGTCGCCTCCCGCCCGCGGGTCCTGACATAGAACGAGTCAGAAAAAGTCCTTGCGCAGAGGCGAAGGACGGCCGGGGGCCGGTGGTCGCGAATCTCACCCGACGCGAGCGCGTCGAGACGCTGCGACAGGTTCAACCGTCATGCGCATCACGCAATGGTTCTTGCCCTTGGGCCGGTCGTAGCTGAAGCCGGTCTGCGCATAGAGGCTGCGCGTGGTGTTGTAGAGAAACTTGGCCGAGATCTTCTTGCCCTGCGTGTCCTGCGGATAGCCCTCCACCACGCCACCGCCCGCCTTCGCGATGAGGTCGAGGGCACCACGAAGCGCCACACCCGCGACGCCTTTCCGTCGATAGTCCCTGTCCACGAAGATGCACGTGACGCGATAGTCAGGAAGCTCTTCCGTTCGGTTCGCCTCGTAGTCCTTCCGGTGGTGGATGTTCGGAAGCTCGTCCGGAGAGCCGAACTGGCACCACGCCACCGCGGCGTCGCCGTCGAAGACCAGGGCCGCGTGAGCCTTCCCCTCGCGAACGAGACGCTCCTTCCACGGGCGGCCCTTTTCGCCCTCGGGCCTGCCTTCTCGCGAATGGAACCACGTGCACCAGCAACCACCGAACCCACACCCGTTGTGCTTGTCGAGGAGACGGGCGAAGGCATCCCAAGTCGTGGCATCGAGCGCCCGGATCGCATACTCGCTCATGCGCCCTCCATCCGTTGGACTGTCATGTGCTCGATCGTAATGAACCAGATTCGGGGCGCGGTCCAGGGCCGAACTGCCCCGATCCCTGCGAGCGCCCGCGCCCGATTGGCCCGGCGAGAAGCAATCTCCCAGAGGGGCAATCTCCCACGGTCGCGCTGCCGTAGTAATCGGTAACTGCATCTACTCGAGGAGGGATCATGCGGAAGTCACTCGTCGTGCTGCTCGGCCTCGTCACCGTAACCGTGCTTGCCGTCCCCGCACTCGGTATCGGCAGTGACGATGGCCGAAAGGTCGTCGACGCGAAGGTTCTGGCTCCCGTCACCGAGCCCTACACCGGAGCCACGAACGCGATTCGCGGCGTTCCCGGCGGCGGGCTGCCGTGGGAGATCGACTCGGGGAGCGCCGACCTACGCGCAAGCGGGCGGCTTCACGTCGAGGTCGAAGGCCTCGTCCTCGCTCGCCGCAGTCCCGTTCCCGCGAACCTGCAGGGGACAAATCCGATCCCCAACTTCAAGGCGATCGTCAGCTGCCTCTCGATCACTGCAGCGGCCGCGACGACCAACAACGTCGAGACGCCGCTCTCCCCGGCGAGCTCGGCTGGGGACGCGGAGATCAACGCCACGGTGGCATTGCCGTCACCTTGCTTCGCGCCAATCGTCTTCGTCACGTCGCCGACCGGCGCGTGGTTCGCTGTTACAGGTCGCTGAACGACAGAATCGACGCACAGGATCGATAGCCCGCCGGCCTCGAGTCCCCGTTCCTCGAGCCGCAAGTAGCTCGCGTCGCCGCTTACCACGTCGCCGCGATCAGTCATAGCGCACCCGTGGGTCGAGGAGGCCATACGCGATGTCGGCGACCAGGTTGAAGACGATCACCATCGTCGCCACGACCATGAGCCACGCCATCACCGGATAGGGATCGTTCGTTTGCAGCGCGGTTATGAAGTAGAGACCCATCCCGTCCAGCGAGAACACGGTCTCGGTGACGATCGCGCCGCCGAGCAGCGCCCCGAAGCTCAAAGCCACCAGCGTGACCAGAGGAATGAGCGCGTTTCGGAACGCGTGCTTGAAGGTCACGCGCCGCTCCTCGAGCCCCTTCGCGCGCGCCGTGCGCACGTAGTCGGAGTTGATCACCTCCAGCATCGAGGCGCGCATGAAGCGCGAGTACACCGAGATCTGGGCGATCATCAACACAAAGATCGGCAGCACCAGGTGATGCGCGCGGTCGATCCAGAAGCTGACCCCAGAGCCCGGGTCGACGTCGCTGAGACTCGTGATCGGAAATATGCGCGTCCCGGTCTGCTCGTATATCAGGACAACCAGCACCTGCAGCATCAGCGCGAGCCAAAACACCGGCATCGCCAAGCCCAGGAAGCTGAAACCGGTCGCCGAGTAGTCGAACACCGAGTACTGCCGTAGGCCGGAGTAGACCCCGATGGCGACGGCGACGAGAAGCGCGAGCGCCTCGGCCACGAACACCAGCTGCATCGTGTTCTTCATCACCCGCCACAGGTCGGGCAGGATCGGGCGATCACCCAAAAGCGTCGTCCCGAACTGGTTCGTCACCGCATCCTTCAACCAGTACACGTAGCGCACCGGAATCGGGTCGTTCAGGTTCTTCTGCTCCTCGATCCGCTCGATCACGTTCGGGTCGTAGTTCGGAGTCACACGAAGCGCCGCGAGCGGGTCGCCGGAGAGCGAGACGAACGAGAACACCAGGAAGCTCGCGACGAAGAGAACGACGACGCTATAGAGGAGTCTCCGAACGACGTAAGTGAGCATCGGCTTGAACCTCCGATCTAGACCGGGTCCCGCGAGGGGCAAGCCGACCGCCGCGGGCTGAGGCGCGGGCCTGGGCTCCGCCGGAGTGACGCATCCAGGCGACGATCGCCGTGACGATCATATGCCCGCCGGGCGCCGTATAACAGGGGCTATTTGGTGGCAGCTCCGGTCGAGGAGCTCGAGCGGGGCCAGGCGGCTTCCTGAAGCCCGAGCTCCACCGATCGGGCCCGACCCAGCGCACGTCACGATGACTGACATCGACGGCGGGGACAAGATGGCCGTTCGGGACGTGTGTCCCTCTGTCGCGACCGTGACACGCGGGACGTCGCGGCCGCGAACGACGCGACCGCGCTGGGCTCCTACGCTCGATCCATGAACAATCGGACGAGAGGAGGGGCCACGATGAGGCGCACCGTCATCGCACTCGTCGTCATCGCGGCACTCGCCGTGCCGTCGGTCGGGACGGCGGGCACCGCCACCAAGCAGGTCAAACGGAAGCAGGTCGCGAGGGTTCTCGTGGCTGCGGGCATCCCGGAGTACGGCGACCTCCGGCTCCCGAAGCCTGCTCCTCGGCAGAAGGCCGCGCGCACGTACCAGCTCCTCACGAGCGGCTCGGACGCATGTGGAGCCGAGACGTTCAGGCTCGTGGTCAACGGGCGCGCCGGTCTCCCCATGTGCTGACGCCATCGCGCCAGGGACGGCCTCTTCGCGTGACCTTCCCACACCTTGACGCGGATCCGTGCGCAATCCAGCACGATGCTCGCGTAGAGACTCCTTGCACCCGAAAGCGTTCCGACGATCGCGCCGTAATGCCGACATTGCGGACTACCCGGCTGCGCTGCCCGTACTCGGCGACGATGAGGCAGGTCTCGCTGCCTCGCGACTTCGCCGGATCGTCGTTGACATCGTCGGGTCGGAGGGCGGTCGCGAGCGCGAGGTCTACGGTGACAAGGTGTGGGCGACTCACCCGCGATACACTGGAGGGCACTCGATAGCTCACCTCACGTCGTGACCCGAAGTCCTGAGCCATTGCGCCAGGTCGAGCGGGAAGTGAGGGGCTATGTCCTCGCCTTTCGTCACAGTTCGCTACCCCGACGGTGCGTGGGAGCTCACCGACAGCGAGAACGTTCCGAAGGTCGGAGACACGCTGTGGCGGAGCGACGGCAAGTGGGTCGTCGCGACGGCCGTCACGGATACAAGCGGGCACGTCATTGTGACTTGGCGGCGGGCCCCTAGACCCGCTGACTCGTAAACTGCGGCGCCTCGAGCTGGACGCTCTGACGAAGTCCTGCGGAGCTCGACGTTGCAACGACGCTAGTTCGGCGTGCCGGCCTCGAGCTCGCGCTCCTCGATCCGCAGGAGGCTCGCGAGCTCCGGCTCGTCGCAGCGAACCTCCTCGACGAAGCGTTCGGCGTCCTCTAGCCGGATGAACGTCTCGATCTCGACGCCGAGCGGGAAGTCGGGCGAGAGGACGTCGTCGACGACGGCGCAGACGCTCACGGCGGGCACGATGACGCGCTCGAATTCGGGGGACTAGATGGCCGTTCAGCCATGTCTTGAGGTCTGCACCGCACGCGCTTTCGCGGCATCGGCGGCACACCTGACCCGCTCAACCATGCGGATTGCGCACAACCATGCGCTTGAGAATGGGCCCGCCTGGACTCGAACACCCCTGCTAATGGGCGTGTTCCGGGTGTTGGGGACAGCACCGGGACAGCACGGGGTGAGCGCGTACGGTCAGCCTCGATGAGATCCGCGCACGTCGTTGAAGGGAGCGGCGAGCCGATGTGTCAGCGGCCCGCCGCTCGATCCACCCTGAGGGGGTGGAGCAGGAGTAGAACCGCCTCGCGCCGTCTCCGCGTCACCCGTTCGGGTGCAGGGCCGCGCGCTCACGCCGGTCACGATCGAGTCGGTCGAGATCTCCTGACGACCGGGGCTCGTCGGGGCGTTCGCGCGCTCGTAGAGTCCTTGCATGGACGAAGAGCGGGGCCTCCTGTTCGATCGCGCCGCGGAGGAGTACGAGCGCGTCCGTCCGAGCTACCCGGCGTCGCTCGTCGACACCGCCTGCGCCGCCGCCGGGCTGAGCCCGGGCTCGCCCGTCGTCGAGATCGGCTGCGGCACCGGCAAGCTCACTGTCGCGCTGGCCGAGCGGGAGCTTCGAGTGGAGGCGATCGATCCGGGAACTCGGTTGCTGGAGATCGCCAGGCGCAACACCGAGGGCTCGGCCGTGCGCTTCCGGGTCGGGCGGTTCGAAGACGTCGATCTGCCGGGGGGCGCGTTCGACGCCGTCTTCTCGTCCGCGGCCTTCCATTGGGTAGACCCCGAGGTCGGGTGGTCGAAGGCAGCGAAAGTGCTCCGGAACGGAGGGGTGCTGGCGCTGTTCACACACGTGCGCAGCGGTATGGAACCGGAGCCTAGGGCCCGCTTGCGCGAGGCGTGGCAACAGGTCGTCCCGGAGGCTGCGAGCTGGCCCTCGCGGGACGCCGCGACGATCTGGAAGGGAGCCGAGGAACGGCGCGGCAACGTCTCCGAGGTCTGGTCGTGGCTCGAAGGACACGACCTCGCGAGGCCCGAGGCGGGGACGCTATTCGAGGACGTCGAGCTGGCCACGGTCGCCGAGGAGCGGCAGATAACAGCGGAGGAGTACCTGACCCGCATCCGTACGACGTCCGCCTACCTCCGGCTCGACACCGGCGGGCGGAGAGCCCTCGAGGAGGGCCTGACCTCGGCGATCGAGGATGCGGGCGGCCTCTACGCCTACACCGAGTACGCGACGCTGGTCACGGCGCGCACGGTGCGAAACCCGGTTGTCTAGGCTCCGCCGTCGGGACAGGCAGCGCCGCGACGACGCGTTCTCCCTCGGCGAAGACGGTGCCGCGCTTCTCATAGAACACGCTCGAGAGGCCAGCCGCCGGCATCCGCGGCCTCCGCTGACCGCGGCCGAGCGTCTGCGCTATCGGCGCTGGTGGCTCGAGAAGAGCGGCCTCGACGTCGACGAGCTGGTGTCTATCGTGACCCCGCTCGAGTGATGGCCGCTACGGCGGCGCGTCCGGAGCTGACGGCGGCTGACCCTCGAACACTGCCTCGCCGGGGCGACTGCGGAGCACCATGTTGGCCATCCGGCCGAGTTCCCTCATCGCCACGCAGCCCTAACGCCTGAAACGCAATCAAGTTCACCCAGTCCGTCTTGTTCGGCTCGAGACGATCGCGCTTCTCCTCCAGCAGCAGCCCGTCGACCTGGCCCACGAGCCAGACCACATTCTCCCCGATGTCGTTCAGCTTAAAGACGAGAGCGTTGTAGTCGTTCTCGACGGCCATGATCCCCTCCTTGGGCTGTGGTTGCCTTGTTTGGCGAGATCCGGGGACAGCACCGGGACAGCACCGTTTGCGATTTCAGGCAGTTCTGTCACACCTGACCCGCATAACCATGCGATTCCGCACAACCATGCGGGTTGATTTGGGCCCGCCTGGACTCGAACCAGGGTCCCACCGATTATGAGTCGGCTGCTCTGACCAGCTGAGCTACGGGCCCGCGGGCGTCCAGCGTAACCGACGGTTCTCGACGGCTCCGCTCGCGCAGGGCTGACACAATGTCTTGCAGCCGTGAAGACGTTTCAGTCCGAGACACAGCTCCGAACCGCCGGCGGGCTGACCGTCACCGACATCACCGAGGACGTGCGCGAAGCCGTGCGCCAGAGTGAGATCTCGGACGGAATCTGCGCGATCTACTCCCCGCACACGACCTGCGCTGTGCGCGTGAACGAGTTCGAGCACGGCTTCCTCGAGGACTTCGCCGTGCTTGCTCAAGCGGCTCGTGCCGAGCGAGCACTACTACGCGCACGACGACTGGGACCGGCGCACGGAGAACGTCTGCGAGGAGGACATGGAGGTCGGCAACGGGCACGCGCACTGCATGTCGATGCTCCTCGGACCGGCGGGCGAGTCGATCCCGGTTCGGGACGGCGAGCTCGCGCTCGGCCGCTGGCAGCGAGTGATGTTCCTCGAGCTCGATCGCGCGCGCGATCGCCGCTGGCTCGTCCAGGTCGTCGGCGTCTGAACGCTACTCGGGCGTGACGTACGCGGCGGTGAGGCCGCCGTCGACGGCGAACGCCGCCCCGGTGACGAACGACGACTCGTCGCTCGCGAGGAAGAGCGCGGCGTTCACGATCTCGCGCGGCTTCCCGAGGCGCCCGGTTGGCCAGTGCACCTGGCGCCGCGCGAACGCCTCCGGGTCGCCTCCGTAGATCGCGAGCAGGAGCGGCGTCTCGACCGGGCCGGGGCAGAGCGCGTTCACGCGCACCCCCTTCCGCGCGAACTGCACCGCGAGCTCGCGGCTCATCGCGAGCACGGCGCCCTTCGACGCCGTGTACGAGATCTGCGAGGTCGCGGCACCGAGGATTGCGACGAACGAGGCGACATTGATCACCGAGCCTCCTCCCCGCTCCAGCAGGTACGGGATCCCGTGCTTGCAGCAGAGGAAGACGCCCTTCGCGTTCACGTCCTGCACGCGCTGCCATGCGTCGACACTCGTGTCGAGGACGGACGCGTCGTCCGCGGGCGAGATGCCGGCGTTGTTGTAGAGGACGTCGATGCCGCCGAAGCGCTCGGCGGTCGCCGTCAGCATCCCGCGCACGCCGTCTTCGTCCGCGACGTTCACGCGCTGCGCGAACGCCTCGCCGGAGCAGAGCGAGACCGTCTCCTCCGCGAGCCGCTCGTCGACGTCCGCGGCGCACACCTGAGCGCCCTCGGCCGTGAACACGATCGCGGCCTCACGCCCCATGCCCCCACCGGCGCCCGTGATCACGCACACCTTCCCGTCGAGCCTGCCCATGCTCACCCCTCCGTCGAGATGAAGACGCTCTTCACCTCGGAGTAGCCCTCGAGCGCTTGCATCCCGAGCTCGCGGCCGAACCCTGACTGCTTGAAGCCGCCGAACGGGGTCTGCACGCGAACCGAGGTGTTCGCATTGACGGAGAGGACGCCCGACTCGATGGCCCGAGCGACGCGCAACGCCCGCGCTCCGTCGCGCGTCCAGATCGAGCCCGACAGCCCGTACGGCGTGTCGTTCGCGATCCGGATCGCGTCGGCCTCGTCCTCGAACGGGATGACCGCCGCGACCGGGCCGAACACCTCCTCGCGAGCGACGCGGTCGTCGTTCGACGCCTCGACGATCGTGCACGGGAACCAGAAGCCGGCGCTCTCCGGGACTTCGCCCCGGAAAGTGTCAGGGACACCGTCTACGTACGACGCGACGGTCTCGCGATGCTCCGCCGAGATCAGCGGCCCCATCTCGGTCTCCTCGCGCGACGGATCGCCGACCTTTACCCCGCGCGTGGCCTTGACGAACCCCTCGAGAAATTCGTCGTAGACGGACTTCTGGACGAGGATGCGCGAGCGCGCGCAGCAGTCCTGGCCGGCGTTGTCGAACACCGCGTACGGCGCCGAGGTCGCCGCAGTCTCAACGTCCGCGTCCTCGAAGATCACGTTCGCGGACTTGCCGCCGAGCTCGAGCGTCACGCGCTTGATCGTCTCCGCCGCGCCCTGCATGACGAGCCGTCCGACCTCGGTAGACCCAGTGAAGCCGATCTTCGCGACGTCCGGATGCTCGATCAGCCGCTGCCCGACGACCGAGCCCTTGCCGACGAGCACGTTCACGACGCCCTCCGGTATCCCCGCCTCGAGCACGAGCTCCGCGAGCCTGAGCGCCGAGAGCGGCGTCAGCTCGGCGGGCTTGAGGACGACCGTGTTCCCGCATGCGAGCGCGGGACCGAGCTTCCAGCTCGCGATGTTGAGAGGGAAGTTCCAGGGGACGATGAGCCCGACGACGCCGAGCGGCTCGCGGAAGGTCATCGCCTCACCGCCCGCCGCTGGGATCGTCTCGCCGAAGTGCTTGTCGACCGCACCGGCGTAGAACTGGAATACCTGCGCCACCATCCCGATCTCGCCGCGCGCGCCCGCGATCGGCTTGCCGACGTTCTGCGACTCGATGCGCGCGAGCTCCTCCGCGTGGTCCTCCACGAGCCCGGCGAGGCGGCGCAAGAGCCGCGCTCGATCTCCAGGCGCGATCGCTCGCCAGGCCGGATACGCAGCGCGCGCCCTCGCGACGGCCCCGTCCGTCTCGTCCACCCCGGCCTGCTCGAGTACGGCGAGCGGCTCCTCGGTCGCCGGGTTGACGACGGTGAGCGTCACGCCGCTGATTCAAACACGATCGGCGCCGCCCGGAGGCTGCCTCAGAGCCCGCGGCCCTGGCGCAGGCGCCAGATCCCGTAGATGACCCACGCGAAGACCGGGACCAGGAGGAGCGCGACGATCCACAACACCTTGCCCGACCGTCGAGAGCGCCGTCGCGGGCTGGCGGACGACGTCGGCGATGAAGGCAATCGACAGCACGATGTAGATGGCCAGGGCTCCGAAGTACACGCGTTCCTCCTGTCTCGATGGTGGCGTGAGCCTACTTCGCCCGCCGCTCCGCGCGATAGGCGCGCGCTTCCTCCACCAGCGCCTCGAAGAGCGCGCCGTCCTCCCCCATCTCCGGGTGCCACTGCACGCCGACCGCGAACCGGAGCGAAGGATCCTCGACCCCCTCGAGCGTCCCGTCGTGCGCCCAGGCGGTTTCGACCAAGCCGTCCCCGAGCTTTCCCAGCCCCTGGTGGTGGTGCGAGGCGACGTCGTGGCGCGGACGCACGATCCCCGCGAGCCGCGAGCCCTCCTTCACCTCGACCTCGTGCTCGGTGAACGCCCCGGGAACCTGCTTGTGGTCGTCGTGCCCGACCTCCTCGGGCAAGTGCTGGACGAGGTCGCCGCCGCGCGCGACGTTCAGGAGCTGGAAGCCGCGGCAGATCGCGAGCGTCGGCAGGTCGCGCTCGAGGGCCGCTGTGAGCAGGCCCAGCTCGCCCGCATCGCGCTGCGCCTGCGGGACGTCGGTCTCCGGATGCGCGTCCGCGCCGTAGATCGTCGGATCGACGTCCGCACCGCCGGAGAACACGATGCCGTCGACCGCGTCGAGGGTCTCGTCGACGCCGACGCTGCACGGCGGGATGAGCACCGGAGTCCCGCCCGCGCGCACGACGGCGTCGACGTAGTCGAGCGGGATGAGCGCGGCGGGCATGTGCCACACGCCCCAGGTCGCGTCCTGGGCGTAGGTCGTGATCCCGATGACGGGCCTCATACGGACTCGGTCTCCAGAATCCAGATCTTGCCGTCTCCGCACGCCATCTCGCGGCCGTCGGCAGGCTCGAGGCTGGTGCGGAGGATGCGAACGGTGTTCCCGTCGAGCTCGGCCAGCGCGCCCGGCGGCTCCCCCGTCGCCGACGCGAAGCGCCAGGCGCGGACCTGGCGATAGATGTCGAGTGCCGGACGCGTCCAGTCGATCCACACGTACTCCCGCTCGAAGAAAGGCTCGTAGCGTCCCTCGCCCTCCTGCGGATCGCCGGGATCGCCCGCCTCGACCCGGGCGAGGGCGATCGGGAAGAGCTCGCCGACGAGCGAGATCAGCTTCGGCGTCAGCTCGTCCCAGGAGTGCTCGTCGGCGAGCGGGGCGGATCCGCGCGCGAGAATCGGTCCGGTATCGAGCTCCGCGTCCATTCGGTGAAAGGTAAAGCCCGCCTCGTTCTCGCCGTTTCGGATCGCCCACGCGACGGGGCTCGGGCCACGATGCTCGGGCAGGAGGCCGGGGTGCGCGTTCACCGACCCGAGCCGTGGGACCGCGAGCGCGTCGGGTGGGATCTTCCACGGGAACCCCGCGCACAGCAGGAGGTCGGGCTCGAACGGGCCAACGAGCGGCGCGATCCGGTCGCGGCGGGAAGGAATCACGACATCGAGGCCGTTCGGCGCGTCCCTGACGAGCTCGTCGAATGCGTTCCCGTAGCGCTCGGTGTGCTCCCGTGTGCAGAGCAGCGCGACGGGCTCGTGCCCGAGATCGCGAAGCATTCGGGTGAATCCCTCGACCGCGGGCGGGATCTGCGCGACGAGGACGACCCTCAGCGCTAGCCCCGCTCGAAGTAGCGCACGCGCTCCCAGTCCGTGACGACCTTGTCGAAGAGCGCCTGCTCGGTGCGCGCATAGTTGAGGTAGTGGTCGACGACCTGGTCGCCGAAGGCGTCACGAGCAACCGTGCCGCCCTCCAACGCAGCGATTGCCTCCCGCAGCGAGGACGGGAAGCGGCGCGCGTCCGACTCGTACGCGTTCCCCTCGAGAGCAGGCGGCAGCTCGAGCTCGGACTCGATCCCGTGCAGGCCGGCCGCGATGATCGCCGAGAAGGCGAGGTACGGGTTGACGTCGCCGCCGGGGATCCTCGTCTCCACGCGCTTCGACCCGCCGTGGCCGACGACCCTGAAGCCGCAGGTCCGATTGTCGTGGCCCCACGCGAGCGTGGTCGGCGCCCAGCTCCCGGCCGCGAACCTCTTGTACGAGTTGATCGTGGGCGCGAGGAACAGGGCGAGCTCCTCGAAGCACGCGATCTGGCCCGCGAGCCAGCCGTCGAAGAGCGCCTGCTCCTCGCCGAACACCGGGCTCGCCGTCGCGGAAGAGCGACGAGTGCACGTGGCACGAGCTCCCGATCCAGCTCTCGAACGGCTTCGCCATGAACGTGATCGAGCAGCCGTTCAGGTGCGCGATCTCCTTCGCGCCGTTCTTGTAGATCACGTGGTTGTCGGCCATGGTCAACGCGTCGGCGAAGCGGAAGTTGATCTCGTGCTGCCCGGGCCACGCCTCGCCCTTCGAGGTCTCGACCTTGATGCCGGCGCCCTGCATCCCGTTCCGGATCTGCCGGATGAGACCCTCGTCGTAGGTGGTCGCGAGCACGTGGTAGTCGAGGATGTACGGCACCGACGGCGTCAGGTCCTCGTACCGCTGCGCCCAGGCCTCCTGGTAGCTCTCGCGCAGGAGATAGAACTCGAGCTCGGAGCCCGCCATCGGCGTGTAGCCGAGCGCGGCCGCCTTCTCCATCTGCGCCTTGAGCACCTGCCGCGGAGAGGGTGCAACCGGCGAGCCGTCGTGCCACTGCACGTCGCAGAGGACGAGCGCGGTCGCCTCCAGCCACGGGATGCGCCGTAGTGTCGCGAGATCGGGAGCGAGCGCGAAGTCGCCGTATCCGCGCTCCCAGCTCGCGATCTCGTAGCCGGGGACCGGGTCCATCTCCATGTCCAGCGCGAGCAGGTAGTTGCAGCCCTCGACCTCGTGCTCGGCCTCGACCTCCTCACAGAAGAACTCGCCGTGCAGCCGCTTGCCCATGAGCCGGCCCTGCATGTCGGTGAACGCCACGATCACCGTGTCGAGCTGCCCGCCCTCGACCTCCGCCTTCAGCTCTCCGAAGCTGAGCACCGCGGGATCCTACGCTTGGTTGACAGGGTTCTGTCCGAGTGCGCGTAATACCCGCCTACGTCGGCGATCCCTGGGAGGTCGTATGAGCACAAGTCCCTCGCCCGGCCGCACGTCGGAGGACGAACGCCTCCTCCACCGGCTGGGGTATGCGCAGGAGCTCTTTCGCGCGATGGGCGGATTCCGCAACTTCGCAATCAGTTTCACGATCATCTCGATCCTCGCGGGCTGCCTGACGTCTTACTTCGTCGCATTCGAGCGCGGCGGGCCGGTCGCAGTGACGTGGGGCTGGCTGCTCATCGGGCTGATGAGCACGATCATCGCGCTCTCGATGGCCGAGATCGCCTCCGCGTATCCGACGGCGGGCGGCCTCTACTACTGGGCGTCCAGGCTCGGCAGCCCTGGCTGGGGCTGGGCGACGGGCTGGTTCAACCTCATCGGACAAGTTGCGGTCACTGCCGCGATCGGATACGGCCTGGCCACCTTCGCCACGATTCTCGCCGACTACTGGTTCAGCTACACGGCGCACATGGACGACTGGTTCGGAGCGTCGGCGAACTTCTCGATCTACGTGATGTACGCCATCGCGCTCAGCCTGGCGGTCCTGATCAACCTCCTCGACATCCGGATCACGTCGGGGTTGAACATGATCTCGGCCTGGTGGCACATGCTCGGCGTCGCGTTCATCGTCGGCGTCCTCATCATCGTCCCCGACCAGCACCAGTCGCTCTCGTACGTGTTCACGGAGACCGTCAACGCGTCGGGTTACGGCAACGGGACGACGTCCTGGTCGAACCCGGCGATGTGGTTCGTGTTCGGCCTCGGCCTGTTGATGGCCCAGTACACGATCACGGGCTTCGACGCGTCCGCCCACACGGCCGAGGAGACGAAGGAGGCCTCGCGCATGGCCGCGACGGGCATGTGGACCTCCGTCTTCGTCTCGGCGGTGTTCGGCTTCATCCTGCTCGTTGCCGTGACGGCCGCGATTCCCTCCACCGAGGGCGCGCTCGAGAACATCGGAGCCGTCGTGCCCTGGATCTGGGCGGAGTCGATGAGCCAGAACTGGTCCGAGGCGCTCCTCTTCATCTGCGTCGTCGCGCAGTTCTTCTGCGTGACCGCGTCGGTGACGTCGGCCTCGCGGATGATGTTCGCCTTCTCGCGTGACCGGGCCGTCCCCGGTCACCAGCTCTGGCGGCGGGTCGCCCCGAACCGCGTTCCCCGGTGGTCAGTCGTGGGGATCGCGTTCTTCGCCGCGATCCTCATGATCCCGGCGATCTGGAACTACCTCGTCGGCTACGCCGTCGGCACCGCGATCGCCGTGATCGGGCTCTACATCGCGTTCATCCTTCCGGTGTGGCTGCGCTGGCGGAAGGGCGACAGCTGGGACGAGCCGAGGGCGTGGAGCCTGGGCCGGCACTACAAGTGGCTCGACGCGATCGCGATCCTCTGGGTCGCGATCATCACCATCCTGTTCATCTTCCCGCTGTACAAGGCCGGTCTCCCGTGGGAGGACGACTTCTCCTGGGAGCTGACGAACTACACCGTTCTCTGGTTCGCGGCCATCGGAATCGTCTTCGGCGGCTGGTGGTTCCTATCGGCGAAGAACTGGTTCAAGGGACCCGTGCGGATGGGTAGCGAGGAGGAGCTGGAGCGGCTGGAGGAGGAGCAGCGAGGGCGGTACGAGCTGCCAACCGAGGCGAGTTAGAGCCCCATTGCAAAGCGTCGAGAGGGGTGCCGCGAGGCGCCCCTCTCTCGTTCAGGCTTCGAGCGCCGCGCGGAACGACGGCTCGGCGGCCGTGCGCTCCAGCCGCTCGAAGTGCTCCCGCGCGTAGGCGGCGAAGTCGAAGTCGAGCTCCGAGATCGCGGTCTGCACGACGCCCCACATCGCCTCGCGGAAGTCGGACATGAAGCGCATGAGCTCGAGCGCGCGGGTGTCGTCGAGGCTCAGCACTCCGAAGTACGCCACGAGCAACGTGTGCCGTTCGTCCTCTCCGAGCTCGTGGTTGATGGAGAAGTTCGCGAGATCGAAGAACGGGTCTCCCATGCCTGCGTACTCCCAGTCGACGATGCGGAGTCGCTCGCCGTCGTCGAGGAAGTTGGCGTTCAGGAGGTCGTTGTGGCAGGGCCTCGGGCCCGCGCCTTCGCGCCGCGCTTCGATCCTTTGGGCCGTGTGGTGGGCGCGCTCGTATGCGTCCGGGATCGTCCCGCCGCGGGCGAGTGCCGTCGTTCGATACGTCTCGACCACGCGGAAGGAGTCGAAGACGCCGGAAATCGGGGGCCGACGCGTGGAACGCACGGAGCGCCCCTGCGACGCAGGTGAGCACGTCGGGCTCGCGCATCCTCGCGACGGACGGGATCTCGCCGGCGACGAAGCGCGTGACGAGCCAGCCTTCGGGCTCGACGAAGGCGATGACCTCCGGGCCGATGCCGAGCTCTGCGGCCCTCTTCGTAGCCTCCAGCTCGACCGTGCGGTCGATGCCGAGTAGGCCGGTGTCCTTGCCCGCGACGCGGAGGACGAACGTCTCGCCGTCGACCTCGACCTTGAGGTTGTGGTTCGTGATCCCGCCGCCGAGGACCTCGACTCGCGTGTCGCGCCCCGGCCACACACGCTCGACGGCCGCCTCGAGCTCGTTCACGACCGGATCCTCTCGCCCGCGGGGTCGAAGAGCGGCTCCGCGGCAATCTCACCTGCGACCCACTCGCCGAAGATCTCGACCTCGACCTCCGTGCCGACGTCGTGCGCGGCGGGGACGTACGCGTACGCGATCGACCTCCCGACCGTGTAGCCGTAGCCACCGCTCGTCACGCGGCCGACAAGCTCGCCGGCGATTCGGACGGGCTCGCTGCCGAGAGCGACGGCCCGCGGTTCGGCGAGTGTCAGGCACCGAAGAAGACGGGCTGGTCTTTGCCGGTCGGAGAGGTATTCCCGACCGATGAAGTCGACCTTGTCCAGCTTGACGGCGAAGCCGAGCCCCGCTTCGTACGGCGTGTCCTCCGGCGTGATGTCAGCGCCCCACACGCGGTAGCCCTTCTCCAGCCGTAACGAGTCGATCGCCTTGTAGCCGCCGGCGACGAGGCCATGCGGGGCGCCGGCCGCCCACAGCGTGTCCCAGAGCGTGAGCCCGAGCTCGACGGGGCAGTAGAGCTCCCAGCCGAGCTCGCCGACGTACGTCACGCGCAGCCCGGCGCACGGCACGCGCCCGACGGCGAGCTCCTGTGCGGTCATGTACGGGAACGCCTCGTTCGCCAGGTCGGTCGTCGTGAGCGGCTGCAGGAACTCGCGCGCCCTAGGCCCCCAGAGCCCGAAGCAGGCGAGCTGCGAGGTCACGTCGGCGACCTGCACACCCTCGTCCGGCGCGTGCTGCCGGAGCCACGCGAGATCGTGCTGGCCGAAGGCGGTCCCGGTGACGATCCGGAAGTGCTCATCGGCGAGGCGCGTCACCGTGAAGTCGCACTCGATCCCGCCGCGCGGGTTCAGCATCTGCGTATACGTCACCCGGCCGACCCCGCGTGCGACCCGGTTCGCACAGAGGCGCTCGAGAAAGTCGGCCGCCCCCTGGCCCGTCACGTCGAGTTTCGCGAACGAGGTCTCGTCGAACAGCGCGGCGGTCTCGCGGCAGCCGTGGTGCTCGGCGCCGATCGCGGGCGACCAGAGCTTTCCGGCCCAGCCGCGCGGGCGGAGCGACTCGTTGCCGCGGGCTGCGTTCCGCTCGAACCAGTTCGCGCGCTCCCAGCCTGCTTTTTCACCGAACGCCGCGCCGAGCTCCTGGAGCCGCGGGAACGCGGGCGAGACGCGAAGCGGGCGCCCGGCCTGCCGCTCGTGGCCGGGGTACTTCACGTCGTAGTACGTCTCGTACACCTCCTTCGTGCGCTCGACCGTGTACTCGCGACTGCGGTACGCGACGCCGAACCGGCGCGAGTCCATGTGCCAGACGTCGAGAGAGGGCGTGCCGTCGACGATCCACTCCGCGACGAGCTTCCCCATCCCGCCCGCGCCTGCGAGCCCGTGGGCACAGAAGCCGGCGGCGACCCAGAACCCCCGGACGTCCGACGGGCCGAGGATGAACTCGCCGTCGGGCGTGAACGCCTCGGGGCCGTTGATCAGGCGGATCACCTCCGCGTCGGCCAGCTCGGGCACGCGGACGACCGCGTTCTCCATCAGCTCCTCGAAGCGCGGCCAGTCCTCCTCGAGCAGGCGCGAGTTGAAGTCGGGCGGAATGCCGTCGAGCCCCCAGGGAGCGCAGTGCCGCTCGTAGCCGCCCATGACGAGCCCGCCCGACTCGGGCCGGAAGTAGACGAGGAGCGATGGGTCACGCATCGTCGGCATCTCCGCGGGGAGGCCGGAGGGCTTCGTGACGAGGTACTCGTGCGCCATCGGGACGATCGGGACGTTGACGCCTGCGAGCGCGCCGATCTCGCGCGCGTACATGCCGCCGGCGTTCACGACGATCTCGGTCTCGATCTCGCCGCGGTCGGTCTCGATCGCCTCGACCCGTCCTCGGCAGGTACGGATCCCCGTGACGTGCGTCCGCTGCTCGATTTCGGCGCCGCGCCGGCGCGCGCCCTCCGCGAGCGCGAACGTCAGCTGGCTCGGGTCGATGTACCCGTCGGTCGGGATGTAGGCGGCGCCGCGCACGCCGTCGGTCGTGAGCGGCGGGAAGAGCCGATGCGCCTCGTCCGGCGAGACGAGCTCGAGCGGGAGGCCGAATGTCTTCGCCCACCCGGCCTGGCGCGCGATCTCCTCCATCCGCTCCTCGGACGACGCGAGGCGGAGCGAGCCGACCTCGCGCCAGCCGGTCTCGAGCCCGACCTCGGCCTCGAGTGAGCGGTACAGGTCGACGCTCTCCATCATCATCTTCGTGAGCGAGAGGGAGCTACGGAGCTGTCCGACGAGGCCGGCCGAGTGGAAGGTCGAGCCGCTCGTCAGCTCCGCGCGCTCGACGAGGACGACGTCGTCCCAGCCGAGGCGCGCGAGCCAGTAGAGGACGCTGCAGCCGCCGACCCCGCCTCCGATCACGACCGCCCGGGCCCGGTCACGCATGGGGCGGAGCCTATTGCGGCAACCCGCGGCTCGTCGGCCCAGCAGTCGCCCGAGTGCGCTCGCAAATAGCGCGGAATTTCTTCCGGCGATGCCCTTGTCGGACCTGTCCGCGGTGCGTAATGTCCCGCCTGCGCCGAGCACGGGGCGCCGGTAGGACGAAGCCCCCCGAGGAGCACTACGCGGAAGCGGAAGGTTCGTCGGGAAGGTGGACGAAAGCGTTCCCGGCTCGGCGAATTTGCGGCCGGGCCCTCGGGTTCCGGCCGCTTTTCTCTCTCCAGGTCACTAGAGCAAGCGCCACGATGCGCAGCGTAGCTCTGTGTGAAAAGAAAAAGTCGCAATTTGCGACAAGTGGTCTCCAGGTGGCCTTGACGGTGTTCGTGGTCGTCCCTAGAGTCCCGCATGCACCGAGTACGGAGCGCCCGAGGTTGAAGGCTCTCCGAGTGGCAGTCGCTTCGGCGGCGGTCAGTCGGGAAGCCGGACGAAGGCGTCACCGGCTCGGTGCATTTCTTTGTGGTCCGGGCAGAACCTCGAGCGCCGCTCGGACGTTTGGGGACCGCCGTCACGAAGTTGGCGCGAAGCTTTCACCCAGCCGTACGCCAGTCCCCGATACGCTGACCGCAGGGATCTCGGGGATCCCCTGGGGGTCGTTACGCGGGCGCCCGACCCGGCTCGAGCTCGCGGTCGGAAATTGCACGAAATTCGTCCGCAGGGGTGCTTGACCGGGTCTTGCGTGTCGCTTAGTGTCGTCGCTGCACCGAGTACGGAGCGTCCGAGGTTGAAGGCTCTCCGAGTGGCACTCGCTTCGGCGGAGGTCAGTCGGATTGCCGGACGAAGGCGCCACCGGCTCGGTGCCTTTTTCGTCCCCGAGCAAGCCACGCTGGCGCGCATATCCTGGCTTCATGCGCCGGCTCGTCGCCCTCGTCAGCTCGATCATCTTCGTCGACGCGCTCCTCTTCACGGCGCTGACGCCGCTCGTCCCTGACTACGCCGACGAGTTCGACCTCTCGAAGTCCGGAGCCGGCCTGCTCCTCGCCGCGTTCGGGGCCGGCGCCCTCTTCGGAGGCGTCCCAGGTGGCCTCGCCGCCGCGCGTTACAGCCCGAAGCACGCCGTCGTCTTCGGGCTCGTCCTGCTCGGGATCTCGAGCATCGCCTTCGCGCTCGCGGAAGGCGCCTTGGCGCTTGGGCTCGCGCGGTTCGTCCAGGGGTTCTCGAGCACCGTCACCTGGGCCGGCGCGCTTGCGTGGGTGGCGAGCGTCGTCCCGAAGGAGCAACGCGGCGAGATGCTCGGATTCGCCTTCGGCGCCGCGATCGCCGGGGCGATCCTCGGGCCGCTCTTCGGCGGGATCGCGGAGGAGGCTGGAATCCGGGGCTCGTTCATCTCCGTCGGCGTGGTCGCGTTCGCGTTCGCGGGGCTGGCGGTCCTCGGCCGCTCCGCTCCATGTGAGCCGCTCTCCGCCGCGGGCCTCCGCCGTGCATTCGCCGACCGCCGCTTCGTCGGCGGCCTCTGGCTGAACACGCTGCCGGCGCTGCTCTTCGGGACGCTCGCCGTCCTCGCCCCGCTCGCGCTCGACGATGCGGGCTGGACGACCCTCGCGATCGGCGCCGTGTTCTTCGGCGCCGGACTCGGCGAGGTCGTCATCAACCCGCTCCTCGGCCGCCTGACCGACCGCCGTGGCCGGCTCCTTCCGATCCGCGTCGCGCTCGCCGGCTCGACCCTCGTAGCCGCAGCGCTCGCCGTCTCGTCGGCGCCGGTTGTCATCGCCCTGCTCGTCGCCGCGGCCGCGATCGCGTTCGGGAGCATGTACACACCCGGGATGTCCCTCACGTCGCACCGCGCGGAGTCCGCCGGGCTCGCTCAGGGCCTCGCGTTCGGGATCATGAACAGCTCCTGGGCCGTCGGCGCGCTCGTCGGGCCGGCACTCGCCGGGGCGCTCGCCGATGCGCGAGGGGACGCAGCCCCGTACCTCGTCGGCGCGATCCTCAGCGCGCTCACCCTCGTCGCGACGCAGCGCGTCGCCCGGGCTCAGGTGCGTACGCGTGAGGCGTGAGGACTGGGACCGGCGATACGCCGACGTCGAGAACCTGTGGAGCGCGAAGCCGAACCGGTTCCTCGTCGCCGAGGTCGAACCGCTCCCGCCCGGTCGTGCGCTCGACCTCGCCTGCGGCGAA
This sequence comes from uncultured Actinomycetes bacterium, assembly GCA_963765175.1. GTDB lineage: Bacteria > Actinomycetota > Thermoleophilia > Gaiellales > Gaiellaceae > GMQP-bins7. The sequence continues at coordinate 331,208 of CAVXUY010000009.1, read as the reverse complement.
GGCCAGAACGCGATCTGGCTCGCAACTCTCGGCTGGGACGTCGCCGGCGTCGACTTCTCGGAGATCGCGATCGCCAAGGCGCAAGCGCGCGCCGAGCGCGAGGGCGTCGCCGTCGACTTCGCGGTCGCCGACCTGCTCGAGTACGAGCCCGAGCCCGGCGCGTACGACCTCGTCCTCCTGCTCTACCTCCACCTGGTGCCGCCCGAGCGCCGGCTGGTGCTCGAGCGCGCGTCGGCCGCGCTCGCACCCGGCGGCACGCTGCTCCTCGTCGGCCACGACCTCGCGAACATGACCGAGGGCGTCGGCGGCCCGAGCGATCCTACGATCCACGTCACCCCGGGCCAGGTCGCGGCCGAGCTCCCGGGTCTCGAGGTCGAGAAGGCCGAGCGCGTCTATCGCGAGGTCGCCGGCGAGGGCCGAGCCGCGATCGACGCCTTGGTCCGGGCGCGGCGCACTTAGGACACGGACTCGAACGGCCCCTCGGCGAGGAGACGCCGAAACTTCGAGAACTGCCCAGCCTTGCCCACGGCGACCAGCGTGTCGCCCTTCTGAATGACGTCGTCGGGCTGCGCCCCGCTGACGGGCTCCGGCTCGCGCAGGATCGCGATCACGGTCACTCCCGTTTGCGCGCGGAGCTGAGCCTGCGCAAGTGTGAGGCCGATCGCCGGGCTCGAGTCCGGCACCGGCACCCACTCGATTTGCAGCTCGCCGAGCGCCAGCTCGAGCTCTTCGACGATCCGCGGGCGCTCGTAGGCGCCGCCGAGGATCGCTCCGAGCTGCCGCGCCTCGTCGTCGTGCAGCTCGATGACTGCCGTCGGGTCGTCGTCGCCCGACCGGCGGTAGTAGTAGATGTCGCGCTGGCCGTCGTTGTGCAGGATCACGGACAGCCGGCCGCCCTGGGCCGTGCCGAAGGAGTACTTGACGCCGACACCGGGCAGGCGGGTCTCTCGCAGATCGACTGTCATCAGGCCTCCGGGGTGAGTCTAGGGATAGGAAACAACCTGCGGCCGAGGCGCTTCGACTCCTTCATGAGCACGAGGCCGACGGTCGCGGTCACGAGCACGTAGAGCCCGGCGAACGCCACGAGGTCGGTTCGGTCCTGCGGAGCCAGCGCATCGTTCTCGGACGCGAGCTGCGCGAGGATGATCGTGAACTCGCCGTGCGCGACGAGCGCGATGCCCGCGTTCAGGCTCTGGCGCCGGGTGAAGCCGCCGAATCGCCCGGCGACCATCCCCCCGCCGATCTTGCCGAAGAGCGTGAGGACGACCGCGAACGCGACGAGCCACCCGACGTCCCCGATCGCGGACACGTCGATCGAGAGCCCGAAGACGAAGAAGAAGAGCGCCGCGAAGATGTCGCGGAAGCTGAAGAAGCGCTCCTCGATCTGCTCGCGGACGCTCGTCTCGGACAGGACGATGCCGGCCATGAGAGCGCCGATCGCCTCCGAGAGGCCGAGCTCCTCCGCGACCGCGGCCGTACCGACGAGGAAGCCGAACACGGCGAGCAGGAAGAACTCGAGAGGCAGCCGGTCGAGCAGCCGGTCGATCGGGCGCGTCAGCCAGCGCGACGCGGCGAGGCCGGCCGTGATGAACGCCAGCGCCTTGGCGACGAGGATCAGCGTGTCCGAGACCTCCCCGCCGCCCGCAGCTGCATATCCGAGCATCAACGCAACCACGATGTCCTCGAAGACGAGGATCGCGAGGACGAGGTCGGTCTCGTCGTCCCCCAGGCGCCGGAAGTCGCTGAGCCCCTTGATCGCGATCGCGCTCGACGAGACGTAGATGCACGCGGCGAGGACGAGCGCAGCCGAGGTGAACCCGAAGGCCGCGACCCCGATCATGAGCCCGAGCCCGGCGTTCGCGACGAGGTCGACAACGCCGCCGAGCCCGACATGCCGCCCGGTCCTGGCGATGCGCGACAACGTGAACTCGAGGCCGAGGAAGAAGAGGAGAAAGACGAGCCCGAGCTGGGCTACGAACTCCGTGACCTCCGACGGGCTGATGAACGAGAACTGCTTCGGCTCGTTCGGCCCGAGCAGCAGCCCGGCGAGGAGATACGCCGGGATCGCCGAGAGCCCGAACCGCCGCGCGACGAGCCCGAGCGCGCCGAGGATCGCGATCGTGACGGCGAGTTCGGCGAGGCTCATCGGCCCTCATTCTCGCGTGTTCGCGGGCGGCGTTCTCTACAGGGCTGCCGCTGTCCGCTCGAGCACCGCGGGGAAGCGCTCGAGGATCCACTCCGCGTCGAGTGGCGCCAGCCGGTAGTCACGACCGTTGACGAGCGCGTAGTCGCCGGTCCTCGGATCCATCGCAAGCCGCGATTCGACCGGATACCAGCGGTTGTGGCGCTCGACGAGATCGTTCACCTCGGTGAACTGCCACTCGCGCGCGATCGTCCGCCAACGGAGCGCGAAGGCCTCCGGGTCGCCGTTGCATCGGCGGCGAGCGTCTGCCACGCCTCGGCCAGACGCTCCTCGTGCTCCGTGGTCTGGGCCTCGATGACATGCAGCCGGACCATGTACGCGAGCGGTCCGCGCGCCGCCGCGAGGTACGCGGAGGCAGCAGGGCGAAAGTGCCGCAGACGCAGCCGCGTCGGCCTGCCGCGCTGCGGGAGCGACTGGAGGTCCTCCTCGAGCCCCGCGAGCTCGCGCCGGTCGCGCGGCGTCTCCGGAAGCACGACTCCCTGACGCAGGATCGCCTCGCGCTCCGCCCTCTCCATGGCCGTATTACAGCTGCCGGAGCGTTGCTAACGGCCGAGCAGGCGGTCGAGCCACGAGCGGTTCGGGGGCTCGTCGTCCGGACGGCTCCGGGCTCCGGCTCGGGGGACGGGCTCCGGCTCCGGGGGACGGAGACGGGCGGCTCCGGCGCGGGCTCGGGCACAGGAGGCCCAGGCTCCGGCGTCGGAGCAGGCGGCTCCGGCACCGGCTCGGGCACAGGAGGCCCAGGCTCGGTGTCGGAGCAGGCGGCTCCGGCACGGGCTCCGGCACAGGAGGCCCAGGCTCTGGGGTCGGAGCAGGCGGCTCCGGTACGGACACGTCGTCGTCGCCGACCATCAGGTCCTGCTCCCCGCGACGCTCCTTCAGCCGGGCGAAGTCGCCGCGGATTGCCTTGCGCATGTCATCGAGGTGGCTTTCATCGCGCACGACAAGCGTTTCCCCAAACTGCCGGCGAATCCTTCCCGCTACCGCGGTGATGCGAAGGTGGCCGTCCAGACGACCGAGACACCGCTGCCGAGCAGGCCCTTCGCCCGCACCGGCGCCGCGCCGACATGCCGGTAGCCGGCCCGGAGGATGTTCGCGCGGTGCCCCGACGACTTGAGCCACGCGATGACGACGTCGCGCGCGCTCACCCGCCCCCAGGGCCCGGCGTAGAGGTTCTCGGCGACGGTCGAATACCGGTAGCCCGCGCGGTCGATCGACTCGGTGAACGACTCGCCGCACGGTGTGTGCGAGAACTGCAGGCAGTTGGCGACGCCGCGGCCCTTGATCGCCGCGGCGCGTGTGAGCGCCGAGGACTGCGCGAGCCGGGAGCGCCCTTCCTGGGCACGCGCGTAATTCACGAGGCACGTCACGGAGCGGATCTGCGCGGCTGCCGGAGCAGCTGGACGGGCAGAGCCAGGGCACGCCGACGCGGGCGCGAGATACGCGCTCCACGCGCTTTCGCCACCGTTCGCCGAGCCCGCGAAAGCGAGCGCCGCGAGGGTCGTGGCGAGGAGCGCTGACGAGGCCGTTTCGAGCAGGGGTCGACGGCGCTGCAAGGTGCACCGACCAACGGTACGAGCGGTCTAGATACCCGGCCGTGCCCTCATCGGGGGACGCGGGATGACTCGGACTGGTGAACCTGCCCCTCACCAGGGTCACCCGGCGACTCTAACGTCTCCGCAGGATGGTGGGTCCGCCAAGTGGCCGCGGCGAGCATTCCTAGTCCCAAAGTGGGCAAAATAGTGAGCGCGCGGTAGAGGAGCGTCGCGGTGACTGCGTCGGCGTTCGCCGCGCCGAAGGCGACGAGGGCCCCGCTGAGGCCGAGCTCGACGATGCCGATGCCACCGGGAGTGAGCGGGAGCGCTCCGAGGATGCGCACCAGCGACCATGCCGCGAACGCTTCGATCCACGTGATCTCCGACGACCCGACGCCCACGACGCGGAGGCAGACGAGCAGCAGGAGGAAGACCGTCAGGTGCCCGACCAGCGTCGTGATGGTCAGCACATGCCAGCGACGCCGGAGGAGGCCGAGCGCACTCGACCGGAAGCGCACGAGGCCCTCCCCGGTCCAGCCGACTTGCCGCCGGGCGATCCTTCCCACCCACCGGGCGAGCCTCGCCGCGAGATTGCCGACGTACCGCGCCCGAGCCGCACTCGAGAGCGCCAGCGCGAAGACCACGAGCGCGACCACGAGGACGGCGACGCCGACGACGGCGGTCGTACGCAGCGCCGGGTGATCCTGATCCTCACCTGTGAGAAGCGCGAGCGCGACCACCGGGAACGCGAGGTTCGCGAACTGGTTCCAGATGCCGGTGACCGCCACCGCGAGCCCGACCGGACGGCTCTCGAAGCCCCACGAGCGGAGCATCGAGTACGACGCCCCCATGCCCACCGCGGCGCCTGCGGGAGCGACGAGCGAGAGCGCCGTCGAGGCCTGCGTCATCGCGAGCGCCTCGTAGTAGCGAAGGCCGGGAAGCGCGACCATCCACGGAGGCGGGAACGTGGCGATGTTGAGCACGGTCGCGGCGACGAGGAGCGCCCACTGCTCCCAGCCGAGCTCCTCGAGGACCTCCCAGACGTCGCGGTAGTCGGCGATCCGCGGAAGGAGGAACACGAACACGGCCGCGATCACGATCACGCTCGCGGTCCCTCCGAGGATGCGCCGCTGCGTCTTCCCGAAGCGTCGGCGACCAGGCTTCGCGGACATGGCCGCAACCTACCGCGCCGTCGATCTCGCGAAGCGAGACTCCGAGCTAGGGCACGATCACGGCAAGCGCGGAGCCACGAACGTCGCCGCAAAGCCTGCGGCCATGAGCAGCCCGGCCGCGAGCGCGACGAAGAGGAACGTGACCTCGCTCTCACCCGGCTCCCGCCCGAGCCGCGAGCCGAGGCTCGAATACGCGCGCTCCAGCGAATCGGCCGACCGCGCCTCCGAGAACTCGCCTCCGGTCATGTCCGCGATCGCGCGGAGCGTCTCGGGATCGGGTGGGACCGGGATGAAGCGCGGCCCGGTGTCGCCCGGGAAGCCGCCACCGAGCGTCCCGCGATCGATGATGCCCTCTGGCGTCCCGAGCGCGATCGTGTACACCGGAATGCACGCGTCCCGCGCGAGCGCGGCGCCCTCGAGCGGTTGCAGGATGCCGCGCGTCTGCGCGCCGTCGGAGAGGAAGAGAATCGACACCGGGCCGTCCTCCTCGCAGCTCTCAGCCTGAGCGAGGTGACGCGTCTCCCCGACCGCGGCGAATTGACGCCTCTCTCCGAGCGCGATCTCGCCCGGGCGCGTCTCGTCCTCGCTCACGCGCTTGCCGAGGTCGACGGCCGTGTCCAGCGCGTCGCCGATCGCGGTCCCGCCGAACACGGAGAACGAGTCGATCGTGTCCACCGCGTCCAGCAGGAGCGCGCGGTTCTTCGTCGGCGGCGTCGCCACCTGCGTGTCCCCGGCGAACACGACGAGACCCAAATTCAGGCGGTCTGGGACGTCGTCGACGAAGGTGCGGATCGCCTCCTGCGCCGCTCCGAGCCTCGTCGGCGCGACGTCCTCGGCCTGCATCGAGCGCGACGTGTCCACGACGAGGATGACGGTCGCCTTCTCGTTCAGGAACATCCGCGTCACGTGCGGCCGCGCGAGCGCCGCGAGCAGGAGGGCGAGCGCGAGACCGACGAGCAGGGGCGGTACCAGCCGCAGCCAGGATCTCCCGGAGACCACGGTCGCAAGCACGTCCACGTTCGGGAAGTGCACGGCGTAACGCATGCGCCGGCGCTCTGCGAGCAGCCAGATACCGACTGCCGCGGCGAGCACGGCGAGCGAGAGCAGGAACCAGGGGCTCTGGAAGCTCATGGCCGCCTCTTGGCCTATGAGCGGGGAGGGGTGTGGGGAAGACGCGAAGCGTCTTGTCCGCGAAGCGGACCAGTGGAGAGGGTCTGGAGGACCGGAGGTTCTCCCAGCGGGTGCCCGAGACCTCCCGCGAACGCAAGCCGAAGGCGCGCGTTGCTCATCGCGCTCCACCGAGCAGACTGCCTGGACCTGGACGAGCGCGCGCACGCCTCCGAGCTCGGCATCGCCGCTGACGCGCACGACGACCCGGCCGCTGCGGATCGACCGCCTGCCGCTGACGCTCGAGACGAGGCTCGGGCTCGGTGCCGTGCGAGTGTTGAACGCGAAAGCGTGAGCCGCGTCCACGAGGCGCTCGCCCGCCCTGCAGCCCTGCGTTACCGTCGCGGTGCCGGGCCGCACGCGCACGCTCCGCACGCGTCGGATCGTCGGCTGGCCGGGCGGGAACGCTCCGACCGAGGTCGGTACGCGTCCGCCTCCAGCCGACGGGATGCAGCCGAGGTACGGCTTGAACGTCGGGCCGCGCGGCACCTCCCCGACGTATGAGCCCACGAAGATGACGGCGCGTGCGGTCGAGATCCCGGGGTTGACCGGGCTCCCCATCGTCCCCAGGAAGTGGAGATCGATCGCGCGCTGGCTGAGCTCCGCGTCGAGCCCGCCCGCGACGTGGTTTCGTGGGCAGCTGAGCTGATACTCGACCTTCGGGCGCGGGACGCTGCGCGACGCCGGGACGACGACCCAGGGGCCCGCGATGGGGACGCAGACCTGGAGCCCGTCGCACTCTCTCGCCCCGCCCGCCGGAGCCGCCGCGACGAGACCGGCCACGAGCGCGAGCGCCCCGGCAGAGACCCACACGCGGAGGCTCACGGGACCCTCCGGAAAAGGAATGCTCCGAGCGCGCCGCCGACGAGCAGGAGCGCGGCGGCGCCACCAGCGACGACATCCGTGACCTCGCGCTGCTCCTCTCGCTCGCCAAGGCGCGATCCGAGATCCTCGTAGACCGTGCGCAGGCCTTCCGCGTCGAGGGCCGTGAAGAACGTCCCCCCGGTGGTCGAGGCGAGCTGCGACAGCGTCTCCGGGTCGGGCGGAACGCGGATCTGGCGGCGGAAGCCGCCCGGGAGCATCTCCTCCACGATCCCGTCGGGCGTCCCCAGGAGCACTGTGTGCACGGGCACGCCCTGCTTTCTCGCCTCCGCCGCCGCGTCGGCGGGCTCGACGGACCCGCCGTCGCGCTTACCGTCGGAGAGGAGCAGGATCGTCCGCGGCGGCAGCGTGCCGTCCTCGGCTTGCTCGCGCTCGCTGAGCTCCAGCGAGAGCGCGACCGCGTCGCCGATGGCGGTCCCCTCGCCGGGGGTCAGCGTGTCGAGGGAGGCCGCGACCAGCTCTCGGTCCTCCGTCGGCGGGACACCCACCACCGCGCGCGTCGCGAACGAGACGACGCCGACGCGGAACTTCTCCGGCACCTCTGCGAGGAACGCGTGCGCGGCGCCACGCGCGGCGTCGAGGCGTGTCGGCTGGACGTCCTCGGCCTTCATCGAGCGCGAGACGTCCATCGCGAGGATCACGGTCGCCTCCTCGCGCGGGACGCTCACGGTCGCGTGCGGCCGGGCGACGCCGACGATCATCGCCGCGAGCGCCAGCAGCAGCACCAGGACCGGGAGGAAGCGAAGCCGCCCGGGCGAGCGCTCGACCACGTTCGGGATGAGATCCGGGTTCCCGAACGCGGCCTGCGAGCGCACGCGCCGCTGCTCCGAGAAGAGGTAGAGCAGGAAGAGCAGCGGCACCGCCGCGAGCCCGACGAGCACGATCGGCCAGGTGAACGTCACGGCCGGCTCCGGCGCAGGAACGCGACGAGCACGCGCAGCCAGTCTCCCGAGGTGGAGAGCACGACGTGGCGGACGCCGGTCGCGCCGAGCGTGCGCGCGACCTGGCCTCGTTCCGCCTCGGCTGCGGCGGCGAAACGTTGCCGGAGCCGGCGGCTGCGGGTATCGACGCGCAGCTGACGGCCGGTCTCAGGGTCGACGAGCCAGAGGAGGCCGACGTTCGAGAGCTCCTGCTCCCGCGGGTCGCGGATCTCGACCGCGATGACGTCGTGACGGCCGGCGAGCTCGAGGAGCGGCGGCCGCCAGTCCTGCGAGCCGCGGAAGTCCGAGACGAGGACGACGAGCGAGCGCTGCCGGGCGAGCGCGCCCACGCGGGCGATGCCGTTGCCGAGAGACGTCGCCCCGAGTCGCTCCTGGTGGGTGACGGCGTCCGGCTCGCCGCGCAGCGCCGCCAACAGCCCGACGAGCCCTGCGCGTCCCTGCGTCGGCGGCAGCGCCTTCGGCTCCTTCCCGCCGAACGTGACGAGGCCGAGCCGGTTCCCGCGCCGGGTCGCGAGGTGCCCGAGCGCGATCGCCACTCCCTCGGCGACGTCGGCCTTGCGGCGGTCGGCGGTGCCGAACTGCATCGAGGGAGACGTGTCGAGCGCGAGCCAGGTAACGAGGACGCGCTCCGCGAGGTCCACCCGGACGTGCGGCTCGTTCGTTCGCGCGGTGACGTTCCAGTCGATCCGACGCACGTCGTCACCGGGCGCGTACGGGCGGATCATCGCGAGCTCGGAGCCCGTGCCGAGCAGGTTCGAGCGGAAATCGCCCGCGAGCAGCCCCTCCATCCTGCGCGTGATCGAGATGTCGAGTGCGCGCAGGAGCCCTTCCGGCATCGCGCCGGGCCCGGGCCGCGCGGGGGTCGTGCCGGGAAGAAGCGCGCCTGCGGACCTCGAGCTCACGAGCTCAGGCGGCGCTCGCCCTCATGCGCGAGAGATCGAGCGACGGCGTCGGGATCGCCTCGAGCACCTGGTCGAGCACGGCGTCGGGGCTCACTTCCTCGGCGAGCGCCTGGTAGGAGAGCACGAGCCGGTGCCGGAGGGCGTCCCTCGCGAGGGCGTGGATGTCCTCGACGAGCGCGTACTCCCGCCCGCGGACGAGCGCCAGCGCGCGTGCTCCTTGAACCAGACTGATCGGCCCTCTTGGGCTCGCGCCGTAGGAGATGTAGGGCGCTAGATCCGGGAGCCCGTGCTCCGCCGGCTCGCGCGTCACGGTCGCGATGTCCACGGCATAGCTTACGAGCGAGGGGTCGACGTAGATGTCGAGCACCGCCCGCTGGAGCGCCTGCAGCTCCTCGAGGGTGAGCGCCTGCCGCAGCTCGGGGTGCTCGACCAGCTGGCGCTGGACGACGGTCAGCTCCTCGTCGTGCTGCGGATACCCGATCACGACCTTGAGCATGAAGCGGTCGATCTGGGCCTCCGGCAGCGGGTACGTGCCCTCGGACTCGATCGGGTTCTGGGTCGCCATGACGAGGAACGGCTCCGGGACCGGGTACGTCTCGTGCCCGATCGTCACCTGCCGCTCCTGCATGACCTCGAGCAGCGCGGACTGGACCTTCGCCGGCGCGCGGTTGATCTCGTCCGCAAGCAGGAAGTTGCAGAACACGGGGCCGAGCTCCGTGTCGAACGAGCCCTCGCCCGCGCGGTAGATCCTCGTCCCCACGAGGTCGCTCGGAACGAGGTCGGGCGTGAACTGCACGCGCGCGAACGTCCCGCCGAGGACGCCGGCCGTGGTCTTGATCGTCAGCGTCTTCGCAAGGCCGGGAACGCCCTCGATGAGGAGGTGCCCCTGTGCGAGCAGGCACACGAGCACGCGCTCCAGCATCGCGTCCTGCCCTGCGATGACGCGCCTGATCTCGAAGAGCGCCTGCTCGAGCTGGATCTTGGCCTCGGGCGGTGACGGCGTCCCGTCGTCGGGCGCGGGCACCTGCTCGATCACGTCGTCTGCCACGTCTCGCTCCTCTCCGCTGGGAGCCTCATACGAAAGCAGAGAAACCTGAGCTTTGGATAAAAGACTCGTGAAGCGTGCGAGTCGCAGCGGTGGGCGGCGACGTCGAAAAAGGCCGGTAACTGGGGACTTCCCGTTTGACCTGCGGGGCGCGTTGTCGGCACCCTTGGGAACGTCCCCGTCATTTGCCGAGAGGGGGTGCGAATGGCAGAGACGGTCAACCATTCGTTGGTCCAGCAATTCGCGTCGATGAAGCCGACCGAGTTCGGGCCGACGATCGAACCGAAGTGGCAGGTCTGCGAGCGTCTCGTGGCCGAGATACGCACCGCAGTGGAGAAACAGCAGCTGACACCGCTGGACGGCGCTCGCCTGATCTCGTCGATCACCGCGACGCTGTTCGGCTACGACGAGTTCATCCTCCGGGAGATCTCCCCGGAGACGTGGCTCTCCTCGAACCACGGGAAGCGCTAGCAGACCGGCCCGTCACACATACCCGTCACAAGCAGAGGGAGGGCAATGCCCTCCCTCTGTGTGCTTACGAGCGCTGGACGCCCATCACGATCGAGCCGACGTAGCCCGTGCCGCTTCGCCTCAGCTTCAGCGTCGAGCGCCGGCCGCCGTTCCGGTAGACGCTGTCGGCGGCGTTCCGGGTGGTACGGCTCGGTCTCCTCGAGTACGGCGCACGCTCGAAGACAGCGTCGGTCAGGCGGTCGGGGAAGTACAGCTGCCCGGTGTGCACGACGTTCCCGCCGACGTGCACGGTCACGTGGACGTGCACCGTCCGGCCGGGGTACCAGCCTGGGTAGATCGTCTCGAAGCGCGCGACGCCCTTCGCGTCGGTCCGCTGGATCCCACGAAGGAAGCGCTCGTCGCCCGTCCCCTGGGTCGTTCCCGAGTAGACGCCGCGAGCGTCGCAGTGCCAGATGTCGACCGCCGCCCGCCTGATCGGCCTGCAGGTCGAGACGTCGACGACGGTGAGCCGCAGCGAGAGCGGCACGCCCGTCCTGCCCTCGCGGATGTTGCGGCGGAGCTTGTGGTCGTCGAGGTAGAACGGGCCCGCGGTCTGCTCGGGCGCGAGGACGCAGCTGACGAGGCCCGAGGCGACGGCGGCCGGGCCGGCACCAGCCGCCTCGGCGTCGTCGGTGCCGGGGAGCTCCCGGGCGCCCCACGCCCCACCGAGCGCGGTCGCGGCCAGCCCGCCGATCTTGGCCAGCGCGCTCCGGCGGCTGAGCGCAGATTCGCGAGCAGGTTTCGCGTCCATGCCCGAGAGCGTACGGGTCGATGATGAGAGCGTCCTGAGGCGCCGTGAGTACGATCGCCGCGTGAGCGCGTCCCCTGCGATCGAGACGGTCGGGCTCTCCAAGACGTACGAGGGAACGGTGAAAGCGCTCGTGGACCTCGACCTCCGCGTAGAGCGCGGCGAGGTGTTCGGCTTCCTCGGGCCGAACGGCGCCGGCAAGTCGACGACGATCCGGCTCCTGCTCGACCTCATCCACCCGACCGCCGGTCGCGCGGCGGTCTTCGGCCTCGACACCCGCGCCGACGGGGTAGCGGCCCGCGCACACGCGGGCTACCTCCCCGGAGACCTGCGCCTGCCCGACCGGCTCACGGCACGGCAGCTGCTCGACTCGCTCGCGCGCCTTCGCGGCAAGGAGGACGCGGCGCTCCGCGCCGAGCTCTGCGAGCGCTTCGACGTCGTCCTCGAGCGTCCGATCCGCCACCTCTCGAGGGGCAACCGCCAGAAGGTCGGCCTCGTGCAGGCGTTCATGCATCGCCCCGACCTCGTCGTCCTCGACGAGCCGACCTCCGGCCTCGACCCGCTCCTCCAGGGCGAGGTGCGCGCGGTGCTGCGCGAGACCGCGGCGGACGGCCGCACCGTGTTTCTCTCCTCGCACTCGCTCGACGAGGTGCAGCATGTCGCCGACCGGGTCGGGATCATCCGCACCGGGCGCCTGATCGACGTCGATGCGGTCGACAGCCTCCGCGAGCGCTCACTCCGGAGCGTCACCGTGCGCTTCCGGGAGCCTGTCGACGCCGTCGAGCTGCGCGGGATCGACGGGCTGCGGATCCTCGCGCAGGAGGACGCGGTCGTTCGCCTGTCCGCGCCCGAGACGGCGATGGACGCGCTGGTCAAGGCGCTCGCCCGGTATCCGATCGCCGACCTCGTCTCCGAGTCGGCGGACCTCGAGGAGATCTTCCTGAACCTGTACCGGGAAGCCGGCGCTGAGCGCTGAGCTCTTCCGCCGTGGGCTGGTCGACACCCGGCGCTCGCTCCTCGGGTGGTGCGTGGGCGTCGCCGCCTACGTCATCCTCATCGCGGCGATCTTCCCGTCGATCGAGAGCTCGCCCGAGTTCGACGAGCTGATCGAGCGCTACCCGGATGCCCTGAAGAACCTCTTCGGCATCACCGAGGGCGGCGACTTCAGGTCCGGCGCGGGCTTCCTCGACATCGAGCTCTTCAGCCTCATGCTCCCTTTGCTCGTCCTCGTGCTCGCGATCGGCGCAGGAGCCCGGACGCTCGCCGGCGAGGAGGACGCGGGACGGCTCGAGCTCGTGCTCGCGCACCCGCTGCGGCGGCGCAACGGGGTCTTCGCCAAGGGTGCCGCGGTCGCGGTGACGGTCGCGATCGTCTGCGCCGCCGCCGGGGTCGCGATTCTCGTGTTCGACCCGCTCGTCGGATTGGAGCTCTCGCTCGGGCGGCTCGCGGCGGCGATCCTGGGCGTCGCCGTGCTCGGCGTCTTCCACGGCTGGCTCGCGCTTGCGGTCGGAGGCGCCGTCCCCAGTCGCGCTCTCGCGATCGGCGTCCCTGCGGCGGTGGGGGCGGCCGGCTACCTGGTCAACGGCCTGCATCGCGAGGCGGAATGGCTGGAGCCGTTTCGCTTCGCGTCGCCGTTCTGGCTCATCGGCTCGTCGCCGCTGCAGAACGGCATCGATGCGGCCGGAACGCTCGTCGTCGCCGTCGGGTCCGTGGTCGCACTCGTCGCGGGTGCTCTGCTCCTCGAGCGCCGCGACCTGCAGACGCCTTAGCTCTGAAGCTGCTCGACGAGCGCAGCAGCGCGGTCTTGCCCGGCGACCGTGAACGCGAGCGCGAGCTTCCCGTCACCTGACGCTTCGCGGAGCTCGACCGAGTCGCCGAGATCCAGCGGGTGGCGGTAGTCGAGGCGCGCGCGGAACGGGCGGCGCACGTCGATTCCGGCTTCGGACAGGCGGTGCTCGACCGCATGCCAGTACGCGGCGTTGTTCACGTGGCCGAGCACGTCGAGGTCGCTCGCCCGGAGCGGCCACGCGGTCCGCATCGCACCGTCTTCGGGTGCCTGCAGCTCGAGCCGCGTCGAGGCGACACGGTCGCCGGCCGACTCCGCATACGGGCCGAAGTCCTCGATCCGTGCGGGCCTTGCGTCCCGCGCGAGGTGGATCCACACGCTGTCGAGCTCGACCCGGCCGCCGCGATCTCCCGCGAGAGACAGGCGGCGTGAGGCGGCGATCGACGCACGTCCGCTCGACCACGTCGACAGCTCGACGAGTTCGTCCTCGGCGGGCGGCGCGAGGACGTCGATTCGGATGCTCCGTACGACCCAGAGATGCTCCGGCGCGCCCCACCCCGTCTCGTCGACGTCGTCGCTCGCGACGTCCTGGAGGTAGCACGCGATCGCGTCCAGACGAAGCCGTCCGTCTGGTGCGCGGTCGGACAGGCGTATGCGGCGGCTCGAGCGGAAGACCCTGCCCGAGCTGGGAAGCGGGACGAGCGGCTCGATGACGCGGGAGCCTAGTGCGTGAGCTCCAGCAGCATGCGCCCGCTCTCGTCGCCGGGCTCGAGCTCGACATAGCCCAGGCTGGCATAGAGGCGCTTCGCGGGGTTGTCCGCATCGACGCTCGCGTACTCGGCGATCAGCGCGCGCAGCCGCTCCTCCAGCTCGCGGGCGGACTCGGGCGAGAGCGTGGCGATGTGGTACGAGACCGAGCCCGGCACGTCCTCGGCCGCGGCTTGCGCGAGACCCGCGTCGAGCTCGTCCGTGATCCCGCGCAGAAGGCCGCCCTCGCACAGGTCGAGGTCTGTCAACTGGTGACTGAAAGAAGCCAGGCGCTCGCGGCCGGGAGGTGCGTCGGGTCGATCTCGTGCGCGACGTCGGACTCGTGGTACTCGACGTCGAGCCCGCCCGCCTCGAGAAGCTCCCGCGCGCGGCGGGCGAAGCCGATCTCCATGACCGGGTCGTTCCGCCCGTGTGCGATGAAGGCCCGGAGCCCCCGGCGGCTCGCGAGGTCCGGCTCCCAGCCCTCGACCGTCGGCACGAACCCGGAGAACGCGAGGATCCCCAAAGGCGCCGGCCGGTCGCCGCCGAGCCCGAGCGCATAGCTCATCACCGACCCCATCGAGAACCCGCCGAGCACGGTTCTCTCCGGGCCGACTCCGGTGCGCTCCCACAGCTCGTCGTGGAGCCCGGCAAGGCCGCGGTACGCGGCATGAAACGTCTCCGGATCCGGGTAGCCAACCCGCGGCACGACATACCAGTGGTAGCCGGGCCAGCCCGGCAGCTGAAGCGGCGCGCGCGGCGTGACGACGTGGAGCCGGCGCTCGGGATCGAGCACGTCGGCGAGCGGGAGCAGGTCGCGCTCGTCGGAGCCGCGGCCGTGGTGGAGCACGAGCAGGCCTTCCGCGTCGCCCGCAGGCGGGCGCTCCAGCACGCTCACTCCGGGCTCACTCGGTGACCGCGACCTCGACCCGAACGTCCGGCGTCGCAACTGCGACGCTGCCGTACAGCGGTCACCTGCGCTTGAAGGCCTCGGCGAGCTCCGTTCCCTGCTCCTCGCTGACGCCGCCGAGCCGGAAGGACAGCGTCACGGAGTTGAAGACGTTGACGTCGGGACGGACCGGGTTCGCGGGGTCGAGCTCGGCCGAGACCTCGACGCTCGCCGTCCGCAGGGGCACGTCGCCGGCGCGCGCGAGCACCTGCAGGAGCTCGACGCCGCAGGTCGCGACTCCGGCCAGGAAGAGCTCCCCCGGCGTCACCGCCTCGCCCGGGCAGCCGTTCCAGACGGGGCCGTCGGCGACGAAGTGCTGGTCGCGGCAGCTCCAGAGCACGCGGCCGAACGTGTCCGTCGAGCGGGCGCTCACTCCGTACCGCCGCACCTCGACCCCGCTCATGGGCCGCTCCGCGGCCTATGAGCGTGGAGGGGTGTGGGGAACCGGGAGGTTCCCCACGCTCTCGAGAAGAAGGGGCACGCGGGGGAAACATGGTTTCCCCCGCGAACGCAAGCCGAAGGCGCGCGTTGCTCATGTCGCGACGCTAGCCGATCGGGGGCCGCCCGCGACCAGGTAGCGTTGCCCCGTCACTCCGAGGAGGAGGAAGCGATGACGACCTTGCGTGACGACGAGATCCAGACCCTCACGACCGGTGTTCGGAAGCTGGAGCCCTCGGCCGACGCCGACGGCGACGACGTCGACCCGACCGACGGAGACGCGGACGCCGACGACACCGACGCGGACGCAGACGACGCCGACGCCGACGCAGACGACACGGACAGCGCGTAGAGCGGCCGAGGCGGCGTTCGCGCGCTGTCTCGAGCCGGTCGATGCCGCGACGTTCTTCGCCGAGCACTGGGAGCAGCGCCCGCTGGTCGTCCCGCGGGACGAGGGCGGCCGCTTCGACGACCTCCTCTCCGAGGCCGACGTCGAACGGCTCGTCTGCTCGACGGCGATCAGGTATCCGGCCTTCCGACTCGTTCGCGAGGGCTCACAGCTCGCGGTCAGCGAGTACACGAGCGACGTCTCGTGGCGTCCGCCGTTCACGGACACCGTCGACGTTCCCAGCCTGCTCGCCGAGTGGGAGGCCGGAGCGACGATCGTGCTGCAGGCGCTCCACGTGAGCTGGCACCCGCTCGCCGTCTTCTGCCGTCTGCTCGAGGAGGCGCTCGGCCACTCCGTGCAGGCGAACGCGTACTACACGCCGCGCGGCTCGCAGGGCTTCGCGGTACACCACGACACGCACGACGTGCTCGTGCTCCAGGTCGCGGGCGAGAAGCGCTGGCTCCTCTACGAGCCGCTGCTCGAGCTACCGCTCAAGCATCAGCGCTACTCGGCCGCGCTCGGCGACCACGGCGAGCCCTCGGACGACGTCGTGCTCCGCGCGGGCGACACGCTCTACCTGCCGCGCGGGTGGCTGCACCAGGCGGAGACGTCGGCGCACGACTCGCTGCACCTGACGATCGGGATCACGGCGCACACGTGGCTCGACGGCGCGAAGGGCGCGCTCGAGGCAGGCGAGGAGGAGCTCGCGTTCCGGCGCGGCGTCGGCCAGGAGCCAGCCGATGGTCTCGTCGACGTCCTCGCCGAGCAGCTCGAGCCCGAGCGAGTCCTGCAGCGGCAGCGGCGGCGGTTCCTCGACTCGCGCCGATCGATCCGGGAGGACGGGCTCTCGCAGCTCCGTGCACTGGAGCGGCTCGACGAGGAGTCCGTGCTCGAACGTCGTGAGACCGTCATCGCCGACCTCGACGAATCGCCTGACGGCCCCGCCCTGATCTTCGAAGGCAAGGAAATTCGCGTCCCGGCCCATGCCGCGACCGAGCTGCGAGCGTGCTTCGAGAGCGAGGAGGCCTTCCGGGTTGTGGATCTTCCCGGCGAGCTCGACTCCGAGGGCAGGCTCGTGCTCGCCCGTCGCCTCGTGCGCGAGGGATTCCTCCGCGTCAGCTGACGACGCGCTGCGCCGTCGCCACGTAGCGGCGGGCACGCTTCGGCTCGGCCGCGTCGCACGTGAGATACGCCGGCTCGTCGGCCACGATCGCGGCGACGTCGACCTCGTGCACCGCCCCGTACGGCGTCCGGAAGCGGATACGCCACTGGTCTTCTCCGAGTGAGCGGGAGTCGACGAGGGCCAGGTCGTCGATTCCCCGCAGCCCTGCGGACTCCCTGATCGCGTGCTCGGCCGCCTGCACCGGGAAGGAGTAGGCACTGCGCCCGCGGTAGCGGTCGAGGTCGAGCTCGCCCGCTGTGTGGGCCGCCAGGAGGTGGCGGACGTCGGCCGCGTCCACACGCCCGTAGTAGAGACCCTGCGGGAGCACGACCACGTTCCCGGCGAAGCGGTCGCCGCCGACATGCGTCGACTGCCAGACGCGATTCGTGTCGGTCTCGTGACGGAGGCCGTCGTAGAGCGGGCGGCCCTGCCTCGCGCAGCAGCGGTCTCGCTTGCCGTGCGTGCAGACGACGTACAGCGGCCCGTCGAGCGGGCTCGCCGCGCCCGCCACCGGAGTCGAGCGCCTCCGCGAAGTCGAACCCGAGCAGGTCGTTCTGGTGCTCGACCTCCAGCTCGAAGAACCGCTCCTGCCCGGGCTTGGAGGTGCCGAAGAAGACGCGTCGGCCGGTCTGCGACCGCCGCTCGGGCTTCTTGACGAACAGGAGGCGCGAGCGAGGGAGCGCAGCGAGCTGCCCGCGCAGGTGCGCCTTGAGCTCCGGCGAGAAGAGGCACTCGCCGAGAACGTCGCGCGCCCACGCACCCCGATACTCGATCAGGAGCCAGTGGTCGATGCGGCTCGCCGTCGCCGCGAGCGGCTCCTCGCTCGCGCTCGAGACCGCAGCGCAGAACGCGCGCCGCTCCGCTCGGGCGCTCGGTTGCACGCTCACGACGGACACAACGCTACGGTAGCGGATCTGTAAGGAGTCCCTTACACGGGGTGTGAGGTCCGGCGGGGACGGAATGCGAGCCCGCACGTCGAAGACCCAGACGTGAGGCGTCTCACCCTCCTGGTCCTCGCGTGCGCCGCCGCGTCTCTGGCTGCCGCAGGTAGCCGCCGCGGACCTCGCCGACGAGACCGCGCTCGCCGAGAAGTACGCGCCCGTCGTTCGGCTCGTCGAGCAGCTCGAGGAGTGCGGGCCGGGAGAGCCATACCTGCCAATCGACGTCGACCTCGTGCTCGAGGAGCCCACGGTCGCGCTCCGCGGGCCGTGGAACGCAGCGGACCTGGTGAAGATCGCCCCCGCCGCCGGCGACCTCCCGGGCCTCTACGAGTACCACCTCGACTTCCCCGGGCACGCGCTCGACCCGGGCTGCGACTACGAGCTCTGGCAGAACCGGCTGACGGGCGACGCCGTCGAGCCGACTGTCTACGCCCACGTCGCGACCGAAGCCGGCCGTCCCGGGCAGCTCGCACTCCAGTACTGGCTCTTCTACGTCTTCAACGACTTCAACAACCTGCACGAGGGCGACTGGGAAATGGTCCAGCTCGTCTTCGACGCCGCCGACGCGGCCGAGGCCCTCGGCGAGGACCCGGTCGCGATCGGGTACAGCTCGCACGAGGGAGCCGAGCGCGCGGACTGGGGCGACGAGAAGCTCGAGCTCGTGGACGGGACGCACCCGGTCGTGTACCCGGCCGCGGGATCGCACGCGAACAAGTTCACAGAGGCGCTCTACATCGGGAGCTCCGCGGAGCAGGGCGTCGGTTGCGACGACACGCAGGGACCGCACGTCGAGCACCGGCCGGTCGTGAAGACGATCCCGAGCGAGGTCGGCGCGGCGCAGACCGCGTTTCCCTGGATCTCGTACGAGGGCCGCTGGGGCGAGCTCCAGGAGGCGTTCTTCAACGGCCCCACGGGTCCGAACCTGAAACGCCAGTGGACGGAGCCGATCTCGTCGTCGGAGGACTGGCGGGACCGGAGCTACGCGGTGCCGACCGCGGGGATCTTCGGAACCGGCGCGACCGACTTCTTCTGCTCCGCTGTCGAGAAGGGCTCCGCCGTCCTGACCGCATTCCTGCGGAGCCCGAGCGCGACGCTGCTCCTCCTCGGCGTGCTGCTCGCGCTCGTGGTGTTCGCGGCGACCCGGACGACGTGGAGCCCGGTCGCCCCGCTCCATGTTGCGCGCCGTCGGAGCTGGGGCCAGATCCTCTCCGCCTCCGCACGCATGTACGTGAAGCGCGCGCCGCTCGTGCTCGGGATCGGCGTGATCCTCGTCCCGCTGGGCTTCGTCATCTCGTTCGTGCAGGCGCTCCTCCTAGGCGGGTTCGGGTTGGTCGGCGTCGACACGACCGGCGAGGGGGCAGGTGTGCTCGTGCTCCTCGTGGCCACCATCGGACTGACGCTGACGCTGCTCGGCCTGGCCCTCGTCCAGGCCGCGACCGCCCGTGCGCTCGTCGAGATCGACCGCGGACGCGACGTCGGCCCGATCGACGCCTACCGGCTCGCGTTCCGTCCCGCCCGTCCGCTCGTCGGCGCGCTCCTGAGCGCGGTGGCCGTCTGGGTGGTGCTGAACGCGACCGTCGTCCTCGCGCCGATCGCGGTCTGGCTGGCGGTCCGCTGGTCCCTCCTTGCCCCGGTGGCCGAGCTCGAGGAGCGAACCGGGCGCGAGACCCTGCGGAGGAGCGCCGAGCTCGTCCGCGGCCACTGGTTCCGCGTCGCGTCGCTCGTCGGGGTGGGAGCGGTGCTCGCCCTCGCCGCCGGTCCACTGGTCGGAGCGCTCCTGATCATCCTGACCGACGCGCCGCTCGCGCTCCTGAACGTCGTCGCAGGCGTCGTCTATGCGCTCGCGATGCCGTTCGTCGCGCTCGTGACCGCGTATGTCTACTTCGACGCGCGCGTGAGGCACGAGCTCGAGCCCGAGCCGGAGCGCGACGAGCTCCCGGCCGAGATCCAGCTCGAGCCCTCCTCCACCTGACGCGCCGCGTGCGAGCATGCCGACATCGACACGTCGGCTGACCACAGGATCGAGCGCCGCCGGCGACTGGTGATCCAGCTCCGCCGCCTCGTCGCCACGGGGGCGTTTCTCTTGGCGGTGACCGGGATCGCGATCGTCGCGTGGGTTTCGCTTCGCGAGGAGATGGAGACGGCAGTCCTCGCCCCGCGCGAGACCCCCGCGCTGACCGACCTGCTCGCCTACGACGACGAGCAGGCCGAGGACCTCACGCGCGCGGCCGTCCTCGGGCTCAGCCACCCGCTGTACACACGCAGCCCGGGCGGGGTCTTCGCGTCGGCGCGCCGTACGGACAAGTTCCGAGACATGATCGAGGACGCCGTCGCGGGCAGCGAGTTCGACGCCGACCTCGTGGAGGCGATCGTCTTCCTCGAGAGCGGCGGGCGGCCCGAGGTCATCGCCGGCGACGACCCGATCGCCGCCTCCGGTCTCACGCAGATCCTCGCGGAGACCGCGCAGAACTTCCTCGGCATGAAGGTCGACCTCGACGCGAGCCGCAGCCTCACCGTACGAATCGAGGGCGCGCTCCGGCGCGGGAACCTCGAGCTCGCGGACCGGCTCCGCGCGGAGCGGCGAGCCGTCGACCACCGCTTCGCCCCCCGGCGCGCGCTCGCCGGCACCGTGCGCTATCTGACGGCCGCGCACCAGCGGCTCGGCAGCACGGAGCTCGCCGTCGTCTCGTACCACATGGGCATCGGGAACCTGACGAACGTCATCTACGCGTACACCGGCGACGCGACCGACGCGTACGTGCCCGATCTCGTCGAGGAGGACGAGATCACGTGGGCGAAGCTCTTCTTCGACACCGCGCCCGACCGGTTCAGCCAGGCGCACGGGCTCCTCGCGGAGCTCGGCGACGACTCGCCGACGTACTACTGGCGCGTCCTCGCGGCGCAGGAGATCATGCGGCTCTACCGCGAGGACGAGGACGAGCTGCGCGAGCTCGAGCTCCTGCACCGCGCGAAGTCGAGCCACGAGGAGGTTCTCCACCCTCCCTCCGACACCGAGCGCTATGCGGACGCGAGCGACCTTCGCGCCGCGTGGGACGAGGGGACGCTCCACCCCCTTCCGGACGACCGGTCGCTCGGGTTCGCGATCGACCGGGAGCTCGGTGAGCTGGCGCCGCAGCTCGACCGTCCGACGACGCTCTACCGCGGCCTGCGGGCGGAGGCGCTCGCCGTGCTGGTGTACATCGGGAAGCGGGTGCAGGAGATCAGCGAGTCGACGCGACCCCTGCGCGTGACGAGCGCGGTCCGCGACGACGAGTACCAGGAGCTGCTGCGCGACGGGAACCCGGAGGCCGCGCACGGCTACTCGCTGCACACGACCGGCTACGCGTTCGACATCCGCCGCCGCTACCAGTCGGGCGAGCAGGCGCAGGCGTTCCAGTTCCTCCTCGACGACCTGACGGCCCGCGGGCTCATCGCGTGGATCCGGGAGCCGGGCGCGATCCACATCACGGTCTCCGAGGAAGCCGAGGTGCTCGTGAAAGAGCTGCTCGAGCCAGCACCGTTGCCGGCCGCCGACTGAGTCGTCACGGGAAACTCGAGTCGGCGGGGTCGAGGTCGAGGCTCCCGCCGTCTCGGCACTCTGGCGGGATGCGGTACTCGAGGCTCGCGGCCCCGCGCAGTGCGTTCTCGGTGAGCTGCTGGCGCATGAGCTGCCTCGCGCGATCCTCCGAGAGCCCTAGTCGGCGGCCCAGGTCGACTCCCGACTGCATAGCGAAGCACTCGGTTCTCCCCTCGTCGCCTTCGCCGCGCAGATGCCATGCCTCGTGCGCGAGAACCGCGATCGCGCGTCCCGTCCGGCTGCCGGTCGTCTCTCCCTCGAACGCCAGCCGATACAGGTCGAGGCAGCGCTCGGGCGTCAGGTATGCGTGGTCGCCGCCGACGATCGCGACGCCGTCCGCGTGCTGCACTGCTCCGACGAAGTCGCCGGACTCGTCGCAGAAGATCGTCACCGGCTTCCCTGCGATCTCCGACGCCTCGACGGCGAAGCGGTCGGTCGCTGCGATCCGCGTCTCGCGGTCGAGCGAGTCCCAGCCGGTTCGGCTCTCGACGACCCAGATCACCGCGACGAGTGCGACGATGAGTCCGAGGCCGATGGCAAATCGGCGAACGGGTGCGAGGAACGGCCGCGGCTCCGGCTCGTAGAACTCGACGTCGACGTCCTCCTCGTCCTCGTGTTCGGTCGGCGCCTCCTCCTCGGAGACTCCGAGCCAGACCTCCGCGTCGCCGTCCTCGACGACCACGAGCTCGTCCGGCTCGCGCTCGAACCCGTACAGGTCGCGGTCGATCTCCTGCGGCCGCCGGTCCGGGCGCCGGGCCGCATTGGAGCGGACCGCGCCGATGAGGAAGTTCACCTCGAGCGCGAGCGCGACGAGGAAGACGAGCAGAAGCGGCACGAACGACCGGAGCTCGCTCGGACCGAGGATCCAGGCGAGGACGAAGACGACGAGCGCGACGCGCACCGCGAACCACGGGCTCATCGCGCGACGGTAGCTGTGAACCGGTGAGGCGACCGCGAACGCCGCGGCCGCCTCTGGCTCAGGTCAGGCGACCCGGACGCTGCCTCGCATCGAACGAGGCGTGCGGGTCGCAGACGAACCGGTAGGTGCCCTTCTTCAGCGAGACCACGACGGACCTCGTTCCCGTGAAGCCGACGCCCGTGATGACCTTGTTCACGCCGGGGCCGGTGAGATGGAAGTCGTGGATGGACGACTTGTCGCTGATCGTGAAACGGTAAGTACCCGGCTTGAGCGTCGTGACCTTCTTGCCGCTCTGCTTCAGGCTGATGGTGAAGCCGGGGCCGACCGTGCCGGTGACGTTCTTCGTCGCGGCCGACGCCGTGGCGACGAGAGCGATCGAGATCGCCGCGATCGCGAGAGCCGAGACGGGCAGGAAAAGACGTGCCATCTGATTCCTCCTTGCGGTTGGTTTCGCTCGTCGAGGTGAGAGACGTTCGCCCGGCGCGCCTACGGGGCCGTTACCGCGGCGTTACAGCGGCGCACCAGCCGGTCCACGCGACCGGGGCCCTCGCGAGGGCCCCGGTCTGCCGCGGCTGCGACGGCGTTCGGGGTCAGTCGTTGACCGTCACCCCGATGAGCGCCGCCACCCCCGCCCCCACGTTCACCTGGTCGATCCCGGCGAGCGTGTTCAGGACGAGCTTGTCGAGCGCCGGGTCCGCGTTCGCGATACGCACGGTGGCCGCCAGCCCGCTGACGCGCGTCGTGCCCTGCACGGCCTGGATGTCGACCAGGTCGACGCCGGCGGTCGCCTGCATGGTCACCGTGTCCGCGGCGCCGTCGGGCGTCTTGCCGCCGATGACACTCGCGAGGTCGACGTTCACGTCCTCGAGGTCGGTGCCTGCGAGATCGTTGACGTTCGTCTGGTCGGTGCCGCCGAGCGTGTTCAGGTCGATCCGCTCGACGTCGTTCAGGTCCATGTCGATGGTGCCGAGGTTGCGCAGGAACTCGACCCGCCCTCCGACGGCCGAGGCGGTGAAGATCTCGTTGCCCGCCGAGCCGTTGAAGATCATCCGGTCGCTTCCGTTCCCGCCCTCGACGACGTCGCTGCCGTCACCCGGATCCCAGGTGAAGCTGTCGTCGTCGAGGCCCAGGGAAGCGGAGTCCGCGCCCTGGTTCCCGTCGACGTCGTCGTCGCCGAAGCTGCCGGCCAGGGAGTCGTTCCCGAAGCCGCCACGCAGCTCGTCGTCGTCCTCGCCGCCGTCGAGCGCGAGCTTGATCGCCGACGCTGCGAGAGCGCTGGCGTCGATCTCGTCGTCGCCGCCGAGCGTGTTCACGCTGAGCAGGTCGAGTGCCGGCTCGGCGTGGGTGATCCGGACGAAGGCGGAGAGGCCGTCCACCGAAACGCTCCCGTCTGCGCCCGCGATCGTGACCTCGTCGTGCGAGCGCCGCTCGTCGTCGTCGGACGAGCCCTCGCTGCCGAAGAGCGTGACCGTGTCGGCAGCGAGATCGCCGGCGCTGCCGCCGATCGCGGCCGCGAGGTCGATGTCGAGCTCCTCGAGGTCGGTCTTCGAGACGTCGTTCATGACGGTGCTGTCGGCGCCGCCGAGAGCGCGCAGGTCGACACGCTCGGTGTCGTCGACGTCCATGACGATGTTGCCGAGGTTCCGGAAGAAGCGAAGCCGCTTGCCGTTCGCGGAGACGTCGAAGTTCTCCGCCCCGCCGGCGCCGTTGAAGACGAGCGTGTCGTCTCCGCGGGAGCCCTCGACCCGGTCGCTGCCGTCGCCGGGATCCCAGGTGAAGCTGTCGTCGCCGCGACCGAGGAGCCCGATGTCCGCTCCGACGTTCCCGTCGGCTGCGTCGTCGCCGGAGCCGCCCACGAGGGTCTCGGGGCCCGAGCCGCCGCGCAGGTCGTCCTCGTCGTCCTCGCCGTCGAGGGTCGTCGCCTCCGTGTCCGTGAAGACCCCGTTCGCCTGGTCGATCCGGAGCAGGTCGTCACCATGGCCGGCTTCGACGTCGATCTTCGTGAACTGGTCGCGCGGGAAGGCCAGGACGCCGCCCGGCGTCACGATCTCGAGAATCGCCGGATCTCCGGCGCGGAGACGCAGCGCGATCTCCTCTCCCGCCTTCGTCCCCTCGACCTCCAGGGTCCCGCGCTTGATCTTGGCCTCGACCTCGGCCTTGGACGAGGCGGCCGCGTCCACCGCAAGGATTACGGGCAGCAGAGCGGCCGCAGCGAGCACCAGCCAGGTCCTCAACGTGTACTGGTTCATCGATCTCACCTCCGTGTCGCGAATGTGCGACGGAGGCTCGCGCCCGATGCCTACAGGGCTGTTACCGGGGAGTTACCGCAGGCGAGTCGCTCGCAGGGACGTACTCTCCGCGACCCTGGGCGACCTCGGCCTCGAAGCGGGCGTCGCCGAGCCGCTCGCGCAGGCGGGCTGTGATTCGCAGGAGGTCGGTGCGCTCCGCGTCCGGAAGCTCGACCTCGACGCCGGCCCGAGTCGCCTCCGCGAGCCCGAGCAGCCTCGCCGCCTCGTCTGCTCTCTCTCCGAGTGAGAGCGCGCCGGCAACTCCCTCGAGCGCGCGCGCGACAAGCCTGGGCTCCCCCACGCGCCGCGCCCAGTCGAGGCTCTCCTCCTGGAGTGCGCGGGCGACGTCCATCTCACCCCGCTCCTCCGCGAGATGCCCGAGCTCGCGCAGGTTGACTGCCATCGCGACCCGGACTGTGCGATTGTCGAGGCCGTCCGCGACGGCCTCGCGCACGAGCGCGAGCGCGGCGTCGAAGCGCTCGGCGGCGTCCGCGGGATCGCCCCGCCCGAGCGCGAGCTGAGCGCCGCCCATGGCGGCATGCCAGTGCATGAACGGCGACCCGCGCACGGCCAGGCGGTCGCACTCCCCGAAGAGCCGGGCCGCGTCCTCGGTATCGCCTGTTCGCAGGCGCGAGAGCCCGTAGTGGTAGAGGAGCGGCACCGTCTCCTCCTGCAGGTCGCGCACCCCGGCGGCGAGCGCCCGCTCGTAGACCTGCATCGCCCCGCCGTAGTCGCCGACGGCGGACAGGGAGTGGGCGAGGATGTCGCTCGCGTTCACGATCCCCCACAGGTCGCCGCTCGCCGCGAACGCGTCGAGCGCCCGCTCGGCACGGCGTCGCGCTTCGTGGACGTCGCCCGCGGTGAATGCGGCGACCCCGCGGTAGTGGTGGAGCATTCCCTCGTACCAGCGCTCGCCGTTCCGGACCGCGTACTCCTCGACAGGCGCCAGCTCCTCCGGCTGGATGCCCGAATCGCCGGCGGCGAGACGGGCCTGGAAGGTCACCGTGCGCATCCGCGCCATCTCCGCCTCGTCCGACGCCTGCTCCGCGAGCGCGAGCCCCCGGACGCCGACCTCGATCGCCTCGGCCGGGCGACCCTCCCGGATCAGGAGAACGGCCAGCGCGCGCATGCAGCGCAGGCGGCGCTCGAGCGCGCCGCCGGGAAGCGCGAGGGCGGCTTCGACCCGCGCGCGGTCGTCCGCTCCGCAGGTGAAGAGGAAGCCGAGCGTGCCGAGCGCGGACGCGAGCGCCAGCGCGAGATCGGCGTCGCGCACCTCGAACGCGAGGTCCGCAGCGGCCTCGAAATCGGCACGTCTCGGAACGAACGAGCGGGTCCCGGCTTCGAGACCTTCGGTCCACACGCGTGCGTGGCCCTCCTCGGCGATGGTCACGGCCCAGATCGCGTGTCTGCGCGCGACGTCGAGGCGCTCCCCACGCGTCTCCGCTTCCGCGCGGCCGAACTCGCGGAGCGTCTCCAGGAGCCGGAACCGGTCCGGCCCTCCGGCGGCGGCAGCCACCACGGAGCGGTCGACGAGCGACGCGAGGAGATCGGCGACCTCGGCTGCGTCGATGTCCCCGCCCGCGCCGACCTCCTCCGCCGCCTCGAGCCCGAACGACGAGGGAAAGACCGAGATCCGCCGGAAGAGCGCCTGCTCCTGCTCGTCGAGCAGCTGATAGCTCCACTCGACGACGCCCGCGAGCGTACGTTGTCGCTCGGAGAGCCGCTCGGGCCCGCGGCCGAGGAGCGCGAAGCGGTCGGCGAGCCGCGCAGCGATCTCCTCCAGCGAGAGCGTCCGCGTGCGGGCAGCGGCGAGCTCGAGCGCAAGCGGCAGGCCGTCGAGGCGGCGGCAGATCTCCCCGATCGCGCGGAGCGCGCCCGCATCGAGCTCGAGGTCGCCTCGCACCGCTCGCGCGCGCTCGACGAAGAGCCGTACAGCGGCCGACTCCTCTGCGGCCGCCGCGCTCGTGGGAAGGCCGAGCGGCTCGAGCTCGAACACCGTCTCCCCTGGGACGGCAAGGCGCTCGCGGCTCGTCGCGACCACGCGGAGACCCGGACACGCCGCAAGCAGCGAGAGAGCGAGCTCGCCGGCAGCGGCGGTGAGGTGCTCGCAGTTGTCGAGGACGAGCAGCAGCTCCCTGCGCCGCAGGTGACTCTGGAGGAAGACGAGCGGCGAGGTGGCGTGGCCCTCGTAGTCCGACGTACGCAAGCCGAGCGCCTCCACGACGACCTCCGCCACGCGCGCGGGCTCGCGGTGCGGGGCGAGCTCGACCATCCAGACGCCGTCGGCGTACTCCTGTGCAAGCGTGCGTGCGGCTTCCGCCGCGAGGCTCGTCTTCCCCACTCCTCCGGGACCCGTGAGAGTCACGAGCCGGTGCTCGGTCAGACGCGCCAGCAGCTCCGCGCGATCGGCTTCACGGCCGATGAAGCTCGTGAGCCGCGCGCCGATGTTCGTCCGCAGTGGCTCGACGCGCGCGAGTCCCGGAGCGCGCTGGAGCATCTGCCGCTCGAGCCGGCGCGAGTCCTCGTCCGGTTCCAGGCCGAGCTCTCTGAGCCTTTCTGACAGCTGTCGGTAAGAGGCGAGCGCGTCCTCCTGGCGCCCGCCGCGGTAGAGCGCCAGCATGAGGTTGCGCGCGAGCGGCTCGCGCAGCGGGTTGTGCTCCACGAGCCGCTCGAGCTCGGGGAGCGCCTCGTCCTCGCGCCCGAGCGCGAGGAGAGCGGAGCCGCGGAGCTCCTGAGCCTGCAGCTCGAGCTCCTTGAGGCGGCGGATCTCGGCCTGCGCGAAGTCCAGGTACAGGAATTCCCCGTAAGGCTCCCCGCGCACCAGCGCCAGCGCCTCGTCCGTGCGCGCGAGCGACTCGCGCGGGTCGGCGGCGCGCGCCGCCGCGACGAGGCGTGCGAACCGCTCCGCATCGACGTCCCCGTCCTCGATCACGAGCCGGTAGCCGGCGCCGTCGCGCGCGAGGACAGACGCCGAGGTCGGAGCGCGCTGGGGCTCGAGCGCGCGGCGCAGACGCGAGATGCGAACGTGGAGAGACCGCGCGGCCGCTGCGGGAGCACGCTCACCCCAGACGGCGTCGACGATCTCGTCAGGCGAGACCGTGCGCCCGAGGTTCGCGAGCAGGTACGCGAGCACCGCTCGCTCCTTGGCGCCTGGTAGCTCGAGCGGACCGTTCGGACCAATGACCTCGAGCGAGCCGAGCACGCGGAAATCCACCATCGGAATGCTACGCCCCGATGTATGAAATCCGGTCCCCGGGACCGCGAACGGCGCCGCTCAGGTCCCCTACGACAATGCGCGTCTAGCGGCCGTTGTGCGAGAAGTGCATGTAGTCCTTCGTCTCACCCGACCACGCGCCGCCCCAGCCCCAGCCGATCGAGCGGAACGCGCGCACGACCGCCGGCGTCACCATCCCCTTGCGCAGCCGGGAGCGGTCCAGGTACTGCCGGGCCCGCGGGTCGCGGCGACATGCCGCAGCCGACGTACGGGTTCTCGACGGGATTGAGGTCGATCGCGAGGCCGTACGCATGGTTCGACCAGCGCCCGCTCGCCGAGCCGCCGACGCACGGTGACGGCACGGACTGACGGCACCTGAACGAGCCGGTCACGTCCCCGTCCGGCGGGTACGCGCGCCTTGGCCCGTACATGTGGCCGAGGCGCATGTGCCGGATCGGGAACTTCAGCTGGTACAGCCGGCGGAACACGTTCGCGAGCGGAGCGGCCGCGTCCTCGTGCACGACGAGCTGGCCTGTCTGCGGGCGCCCGTCCCAGCCCCAGGTCGTGACCGTGAGAAGCCGGAGGTCCGCGAGCGCGACGGGACACCCGGCCCGCCACGAGTTGGTGTCGACGAGGCTGGCCTGCAACGGGCCGGGGAGCGGTCGGATCGACGAGTCGTACTGGTGGAGCGCGACGACCACGAGCGGCAGGGCGAGAATTCGAAGCACGGTGGCTCCGCCTAGGGTGCCGCCCCGCCCGCTCGCTCGTCAAGCGGAGACCGCGCGGTCTCGAGCTCGATCCAGGGCAGGCCCGGATCCGGGGCGACGTCAGGGTGCAGGAGAAACGCGAGCTGCGCGATCCCGTCTGCGATCCGCGGCGCCGGCCTCGAAAAGTACGCATCGGCGTCGACTGCGACCACGCGGCAGGGAAGCGGAGGCGGCTCGGCCTCGCGGGCCGTACGCACGGCGTCGAACCCGCAGGGAGCTAGGACGACCAGCTCGGGCCTCCGCTCGAGCACGGCCACCCAGGTCGTCGGGAACGACGCCGCTCCCGCGATACCGAGCACCTCGTGCCCTCCGGCGTGCGCGACCATCTCCGGGACCCAGTGTCCGGCCGCGAACGGCGGGTCGAGCCACTCGGCGACGAAGACCCGGACCGGATCGAGGCCTCTAACGCGCTCGCGGACACGGCCGAGCTTCTCCTCCATCTCCTCCACGACCTGCTCGCCGCGCTCCGCGACGTCGAGCTGTCCCGCGAGCTCCCGTACGCTCTCCTCGATTCCGCCGATCCCGCGCGGGTCGAACGAGAGCACGGCGGCGTCCACGCCGCAGAGCCGCCCGACGTCGTCGCTCGAGACGGCGCAGACCGCACAGAGGTCCTGCGTGAGGATGACGTCGGGCGCGAGCTCCACGATCAGCTCCTCGTCGAGCGCGTAGAGCGAGCGGCAGTCCGCGAGCGCGTCGCGAACCGCGCGGTCGATCTCCAGGCTCCCGAGCGTCTCCATATCGACGCGTGCAGCTGTCACCACCGGCAGGTCCCGCACCTCGGGCGGCCAGTTGCATTCCGCGGAGCGACCGACGAGCGCGCCGGTCAGGCCGAGCGAGCCGACGATCTCGGTCGCGCTCGGCAGCAGCGAGCAGATCCTCATCCTCCGACTCTAGATCGGGCTGTGGACACCTCGGCGCACTCCTGTGACCTCCGCCGCGTCGGTTGCGGACGTGTCGAGGGACTGTCCCCAAGACATGCCCTGGGGAGCGATTGACGGACTCTTGGCACAGGTTCGGAGTCGGGTCTTCGCGGCGTCAGCTCGGTGCGTCTGCCTGCGGGCGGCCGTATAGCGTTGCGCCGTGCCCGCGCTCCACCTCGGCCTCATCCTGCCGAACTACGGCGAACGGCTCGACGTGGAGCGCCTCGTCGGGACCGCGCTCGCCGCTGAGGAGGCGGGTTTCGACTCCGGCTGGGTGACCGACCACGTGCTCGTCCCGCCCGAGCACGCACCGATCTACGGGTCGATCACGGAGGCGCTCGTCTCGCTCGGCTTCCTCGCCGCGCGTACGACGCGTCTTCAGCTGGGCGTGTCCGCGCTCGTCGTTCCACAGCGCAACCCACTCGTCGTTCTCAAGCAGCTCGCGACGCTCGACGTCCTGTCCAGAGGACGGATCGTGACCGCGGTCGCCGCGGGCTGGATGGAGGGTGAGTTTGCGGTGCTCGGCGCCGACTTCGAGCATCGCGGCCGCACGCTGAACCGGTGGCTACGGGTCGCTGCCTCGGCCTTCGAGCAGATGCCCGGCCCCGTTCGCTTGGACTCAGGCGAGGGCTGGCTGGCGCCGCCGCTCGTCCGTCCCGGCGGGCCGGAGATCTGGGTCGCGGGCATCTCGCCGCAGACCCTCAGGCGCGCCGCTCTGACGGGCGTGTGGCACCCGGTCGCGCTGCCGCCCGACCAGCTGCGACCGATGGCCGAGGAGCTGCGCGAGCGTCGCCCGGACAGCCGGGTCATCCCGCGCGTCAGCGCCTACTTCCAGGACGAACCGAAGCGGGGAGTCGACGAGCGGGGTCGCTACGCGGTTGCCGGCCCGCCGGAGTGGATCGCCGAGCGGCTGGCTGCGTACGTCGAGGCCGGCTGCGACGGGTTCGTCGTGAACCTCGACTACGACGCGCCTGGTCTCGAGGATCGCATTCGGCAATTCGCGCAACAAGTAATGCCTTCCCTCGGCAATTGACGTCTCTTCGCCCTGCGGAACCAACTCGGCGTGCGAAATCCGACCGGCCCGGCTCGGCCGTAGGACCTCCTGGAACTCGAGAGGGGAGGGTCTCGTGAAGAAGTCGGCCGTAGTGACAGGAAGCGCGACGGTCGTCGCGCTCGCGCTCATCGTGGTGGGGGCTGCAACCGCCCGCCCGGAGGCGACGACGATCAAGGTGAGCACGGCGATGAACGCCGCTCAGGAGGTACCGGCGCCGACGGGCAACGTCGCCGGCGCGCGCGGGACGTTCACGGCGACGGTGACGAAGTCCAGTTCCGGAGCGACCGTGCGTTGGACGCTGAGGTTCAGCGGACTGACAGGGCCTGCCGGTGCCGCTCACATCCACACCGGCCGAACGGGCCAGCCCGGCGGTGTCGCGGTGGCGCTCTGCGGTCCGTGCACGAGCCCGGCGAGCGGAACGGCAAACGCCGACGCAGCCACGCTCGCCGCGATCCAGAACGGCGGCACGTACGTGAACGTCCACACGGCGACCAACGGAGCCGGCGAGATCCGCGGCCAGCTCGCCGTGACCGCCGCGATCAGGACGACGCTCAATGCACGCCAGGAGGTTCCGAGGCCGAGCGGCAACGTCGGCCGCGCGACCGGGACCTTCACGGGGACGGTCACGAAGTCCGGCCGGAGCGCGCGCCTCAGCTGGCGGCTGACGTTCGCGCGACTCACGGGCCCGGCCGTCGCTGCGCACATCCACATCGGAGCCCGCGGCCGAGCCGGAGGCGTGGCGATCGCCCTGTGCGGGCCGTGCCGAAGCGGCGTGCAGAGACAAAACGTGACGCTGCGACCCAACGTCGTGACGGCGCTCGAGGCGGGCCGTGCCTACGTGAACGTGCACACGGGCCGAAACCCGGGCGGCGAGATCCGGGGCCAGATCGCGGCCGTGCCGCTCACGGTGCGCTAGCGGCGCGTCCCGAGCACGAGCAGGTACTCGCGCGGATACACGATCTCGCCGTTCGAGCAGTAGTTCGTCTCGAAGAAGTCGACCCAGTCGTGGTGCAGGTCCTCGCGGCGCTCGCCGAGCGATTCCGCCAGCGTCTTCGTCGGGCCGTAGCTCGTCGAGAAGAGCTCCCAGTGCTCCTCGGCCGAAGCCATGCGCAACGTGGAGACGCGCTTCTCCAGCTCGAGCTCGAACGACTGGCCGAGGAGCTCTCGGACGTGACTCTCGTCGCCCCAGTCGAACGGGCTGCTGGGCGGCGGGGCGGCCTGGTAGGGCGCCATCACCTCGAACATGGCGCGGCCGCCCTCGGGAGTCCAGCTGGCGAGCGCGATCCGCCCGCCGGGCGTCGTGACCCGGGCGAGCTCGCCCGCGGCCGCCCGGTGATCGGGCGCGAACATGATCCCGACGGTCGAGGAGACCTTGTCGAAGCTCGCATCGGCGAGCTCGAGCCGCTCTGCGTCCCCGACGAGGTAGTCGATCTCGAGAGCGTGCTCGGCAGCGCGCTCCTTCGCGGTCTCGATCAGTGCCGGCGCGAGGTCGACCCCGGTCACCTGCGCGCCCGCGGCGGCAGCCAGCTCAGCGATCGCGCCGGTGCCGCACGCGAGGTCGAGCCAGCGGTCGCCCGGACCGGGCTCGAGCCGCTCGATCACGAGCTCATGGATGTCCGTGAGCGTCTCGGTGATGCGCTGGTACGGCCCGTTCCCCCATATGACGCTTTGCCGCTGCTTCAGCTCCTCGTGTGCCATGGCCCTGCTCCTTGCGCCCGCTGTCTCCGGGAGAGACTAGTACCACTGCGTGTCAGGGCCTGGACGCGCCCATGCCCTCCCCCGAACGGGCGAGTGCGTCGACCGATCGAGCCACCAGGATGCGGTAGTGCCGCCCGTACCCGTCTATCGAGGGCGCTTCGGCGTTCCCGAGGCAGAGCGGCTCCTGTGGCGCGCCGGGTTCGGGCCGAGACGGGGCGAGGCGAGGAGGCTGGCCTCGCTCGGGCTCGAGGGCGCCGTCCGCCGGCTTACCCATCCGCCGAAGCAACGCTTCACAGGCCGCCCGCCGGTAGACGACGACGGACACAGGCTCGCGCCCGCGGACGCCTACGGCCACGACCACCTCTGGTGGCTCGACCGGATGGTGCGCACGAACCGGCCCCTGGTCGAACGGATGACCCTCGTCTGGCACGACTGGTTCGCGACGTCGAACAACGGCGTCGGCGAGACGAACCTGATGCTGCAGCAGAACCGCCTGCTGCGCCGGTACGCGCTCGGGAACTTCCGCAACCTCCTGCACGCCGTGACCAAGGACCCGGCGATGCTGCTCTGGCTCTCGGGCGTCTACAACTCGAAGGACTCGCCGAACGAGAACTACGCGCGGGAGCTCATGGAGCTCTTCACGCTCGGAGAGGGAAACGGCTACGGCGAGCGGGACGTGCGCGAGCAGGCTCGGGCGCTGACGGGATTCCGCTCCGAGTGGCGCCGCGGGCAGGGCTACGTCGGCTTCCGCTTCGACCCGGAGCGTCACGACCCCGGCATGAAGACCGTCTTCGGCAAGCGCGGGCGGTACGACTGGCGCGACTCGTGCGATCTCTGCCTCCGGCACCCCCTCCACGCGCGGTTCTTCGTCGAGAAGCTCTGGAGCTATTTCATCCCGGTTCCGCCGAACGCACGGACGCGGAACGCGCTCGAGACGCGCTATCGCAAGGGGCACTATCAGGTGCGCCCGGTGCTCGAGGCGATTCTCATGCACCCCGCGCTGTACGACGGGCCGCGCATGGTGAAGTCGCCGATCGTCCTGAACGCCGGGCTGCTGAGGGCGCTCGGCCGCCGCGTCGACACGCGCGCGTGGGTCTGGCTCGGCGAGGCCGCGGGACAGCGGCTCTTCTACCCGCCTAGCGTCGCGGGCTGGGACGACGAGCGCTGGCTCGACACCGCCACCTTCCGCGCCCGGTGGGCGATCGCGAGCGAGGCGCTCTCCCACATCACCGTCCAGCGGTCGCGGCGGGGGAAGATCCCGAAGGTGCCGCACGAGCCGGCGAAGCTCGTCGAGAGCGCGTACCGGACGCTCGGCAAGCCGACGGTCCGTCCCGAGAGCCGCGCGGCCGTGACGCGGTTCGCCAAGCGCGCGCTCGCGGACGCGGACAAGCGACTGGGAGAAGGACGAGTACCCGCTCCTCGTCATGAACGCGACGCGGCAGTTGATCGTCGCGTCGCCCGACTACCAGGCCGCCTGATGGGTTGCTGCGACGAGCACACCCGTTCCGAGGCGCTCCGGCGCGGCATCGCGCTCGCCGGCAACGGCCTGCCCGCCATCGAGCCCGGAATGCCGGCTCCCGCGGGCACGGGCCTCGACCGGCGCGGCTTCATCGCCCGCAGCCTCGGCCTCGCGCTGTCGGTCTACGGCGCCTCGGCGATCGTCCCGCGCGCGCTCGAGGAGGGGATCGAGAGCGCCATGGCCGCCGGCGGTCCCGGCAAGGTCCTCGTCTCCATCTTCCTCGACGGCGGCGCGGACTCGCTCTCGATGCTCTTTCCCGCGAACGACGCCCGCTACCGCGCGCTGCGGCCGCGCCTGGCGCTCTCTCCGACCGCGGCAGCCGTCCCGTTCTCCGAGGACACGCGCCTGTGGTGGCATCCCACGCTCTCTCCGCTCGCGACGCTGCATGCCGAAGGCAAGGTGACCGTTCTCCCCGGCATCGGCTACACCGACGCCAACCAGTCGCACTTCACGTCCCGGCACTTCTGGGAGGTCGGGGCCACCGACGAGCGCCTCGTGACCGGATGGATGGGCCGGTACCTCGACCGCTACGGCCGCGGCGACAACCCGTTGCAGGGGCTCTCGCTCGACTGGAGCCTGCAACCGTCGCTTGCCACGAAGGCGAAGCCGGTCGCGTCGATCGACGGGCCCGACCGCTTCGGCTTCGGAGCGCGGGGCGTCTGGGGCTCCGTCGAGAGTCGGATGATCCAGGCGATCGGCGGCCTCGGCTCTCTCCCGACCCGCGGCGACGTCGGCCTCGAGCAGGCGACCCGCGCTGCGCGGCAGAGCCACCTCCTCTACCGCCAGCTAACGCCGTTCCGGCGAAGAGAAGGCGGCTTCGGCAGTCCCGTTCCCTACCCGGCAGGCGACGACTCGTTCCCGCGGCGGCTCGCCGGCCTGGCCGCGATGCTCGCCGCCGGGCTCCCGCTTCGCTGCGTCGCGCTCACCGCACCGGGCGCGTACGACACGCACGACAACCAGGCCGGCGACCTCGAAGAGGGCCTGGAGCTGACCGCGGCCTCGCTCTTCTCGTTCCAGCGCGATCTCGAGGCCCGCGGGCTCGCCGACCGCGTCATCACGCTCGTCTGGTCGGAGTTCGGACGCCGCCCGGAGGAGAACGGGTCGAACGGCACCGACCACGGCGCCGCCGGCATGGCCCTCGTGCTGGGGACGCGTGCGAGCGGGCGCATGGTCGGCGAGATGCCCGACCTCGCGCGGCTCGACCGGGACGGCAACCTGCGCCCGAACACCGACTTCCGAGCGCTCTATCGGTCCCTGATCGAGGGCTGGCTCGGTGGCGACGCCGACGGCGTCCTGCCGAGGGCGAAGGTGTTCCGCCCGCTCCCGATCCTCCGGTGAGCGTGCGCCTGCTGCTGGCGACCGGCGTTCTCGTCGCCGTGTCCACCGCGAGCGCAGCGGCTGCCCCGCGACAGCCCGCAAGAGTCCAGGTCTCGGCGAACGAGTATCAGCTCGTCCTCTCGCGCTCGGCCGTCCCCGCCGGTCTCGCGATCGTCGGGCTCGTCAACTTCGGCGAGGACGACCACGACCTCGCGCTCAGGCGCAGGGCCGCGGGCGCGAGGACGTGGCGAGTCCGGACGGTGAGGCCGGGTGCGTTCCGCGAGCGGGAACTGCGCCTCGCAGTCGGCCGCTACCAGCTCTGGTGCACGATCGCCGACCATCGCGCGCTCGGGATGCGGGCGACGCTGAGAGTGCGTCGACGGTAGTGGCGAGCGCGCCCTCGGCGCTCCCCACTCCTGACATGTCTCAGTCGTCCGAGTCCACGTCTCCCTCGAACACGGCCTCGCGCACCGCGACACCGGTGTCCGCGTTGTCGGTGAACAGGCCGTCGACGCCGAGCTCGTAGAAGAGCGCGAGCCAGCCCGGCAGGTTCCCGGTGGCGCCGAGGTACAGCGGGTTCGCCGCGTTCCCCTCGCGGTAGTCCTCCGGCAGGAAGGCGCCCGCAAAATGGTGGCATGGACGGTCGGCTTTCCGACGAGAATCCGGAGCGCGAGCGCATCCGAGCCTCGCCGCCGACAGGAGGCCTGCAGGCGACGACACGGGCGCTCGAGCACCTGGACGAGGCACGTGCGATCGTGCTCGTCGAAGGGATCAGTGACCAGCTCGCAGTGGAGGCTCTCGCCGAGCGCCGCGAACGCGATCTCGACCGCGACGGCGTCGTCGTCGTCCCGATCGGCGGAGCGCAGGCGATCGGACGTTTCCTGACTCGGTTCGGTCCGCGAGGATCGGGCACGAGACTGGCCGGTCTTTATGACGTGGGCGAGGAGGACGTGGTCCGGAACAGTCTCGAACGGGCCAGTCTCGGCACCGATCTCACCCGCGCCGACATGGAACAGCTCGGCTTCTACGCCTGCATCGAGGACTTGGAGGACGAGCTCATCCGCGCCCTCGGCGCCGAGGCAGTGGAGCAGGTGCTCGACTCCCAGGGCTATCTCGGGTCGTTCCGCACCTTCCAGAAGCAGCCGGCCTGGCGGGGACGGCCGACGGAGGCACAACTCCGCCGCTTCCTGGGGAGCTCGGCCGGGAAGGCTCGCTTCGCGCCGCTGTTCGTCCACGCGCTCGACCTCGCCCGCATGCCGCGCCCGCTGGACGGCGTGCTCGCGCACGTCTGACCCCTCGCGCACGAAATGTCGATCCCGGTCCGACGCGACCGTCGTCGATACGAGAGGCTTTGACGAGACGACGGAAGGAGCGACATGAAGTACCTGCTGCTGGTCTGCTGGAGCGCCGAGCAGATGGACGCCGAGCCCGACCCCGATCCCGCCGAGTCCGAGGAGGACAGCTTCCCCTGGCTGGACGACGTCCAGGCGCGGGGCGTCTGGGTCACCGGCGACCGACTGGCCCCGCCGCGCCGGGCGCGCACGGTGCGCGTCCGCGACGGCAAGCCGTTCGTCACCGACGGCCCGTTCGCGGAGACGAAGGAAGCCGTCGGCGGCTTCGACATCATCGAGTGCGACAGCCTGGAGGAGGCGGTCGAGATCGCGGCCGCGCACCCGGCCGCGCAGGTCGGGACGATCGAGGTGCGGCCGCTTTGGGGTAGCTGAAGCCCGCCCGTTGCTACGCCGGCAACCGCCAACGCGTGGTTCGGGCGTCAGGCGAGAGCGCGCTCGAGAGCGGCTCGGTCCGTCGGCGAGCCGTGCGTCGGAAGCACGAGCTCGACCGGCCGCTCGAGCAGCGAGCGCAGACCTTCGCGGATCTGCTCCAAGTTCGCCCCGACCCAGTCTGCCGGGATCTCGAGACCGTTCTCGCGGACGATGAGCGCGTCGCCTGCGACGACGGCCCGTCGGCTCTCGACCCAGAGCACGAGGTCGTTCTGCTCCATGCCCTCGAACGCCTCGACGCCGACCGGCAACCGGTCGCCGGCTCTGAAGACCTGGCCGTCCACCGGTTCCGGGTCGCCCTTGTCCGGCGGCGGCACGTAGATCGACGCGCCGAGCGTCTCCGCCGCGCTGAGGGCGTCGCGCCGGTGCCATGGGCAGGTCAGCACGATCGCCGTCTCGCGGCCGGTTGCGAGCTCCTCGATCTCGCTCGGCACTGCCAACGGGTCGAACAGCAGAATATGGTCGCCGTCGTCGATCGCGTACGACGAGACCACCTCGTCCCACTCCTCTCCCGGCTTCCAGTCCGGGTGCGGCGCCTCCCAGTGCCACACGCCTTTCTGAACCTCGCGCACGGCGTCATGCTAGACCCGTGGACGCCGTCGACACGCTGTCGTCCGAACGATTCAGGGCATGCCCGTGACCTATTTGACGCCGACGAGGCAAGAGCTCGAAGCCGCGCACTGTTGGGAAGCCGGCGATCGGGTCCCGGGCCGACCGGGGATGACCGAGTTCCGGCAGACGCTGCGCTATCACCAGGCTCGGTGGCGGGAGGCTGAAGGGCACCCGATCGGCTCGCAGCCGATCGTCCCACGTGCAGGGAAGGCGTCCCACCCTCTAGGAAGTCGCCTCCCACTGGACTACGCACTCGAGACCGGCGCAAACTTTCTGACCGCTGGAGCGCTCGACGCTGCCAAGGCACGGACGTCCTTCGTCGAGCCGCACCAGAGCTTCGATCACCAGCGTGTGTGGGCCGACCTCCTCTGGTCGCAGGCGCTGGCCTTCAATCTCTTCGGCGACCTCGCCGACGACCTCGGGTTGGCCGACCGTGCCGTTCACGCATGGTGGCCAGACGTGCCCGGCCACGTCGGCGACGTTCGCTTCGCCCACTCGCCGGGTCGTCTCGATCCCGCGTACCTCAACAGCCTCCGGGCGTTCCACGCGGCGCTCGTGCTGGACCTCGGCGACGGGACGCTGGGAATCGTCGGCGTCGGCTTCAGGTACTACGACTGGGCGAAGCCCGAGACACCGAGGCCGGAGAACCTCCGGCGGTATCTCGCGGTCGCCGAGCGGTCGGGCGCCTTCGCGCCCGGGGCGACCGACACAGTCAAAGGCAGGTCGGAGCTCTGCGTGATGTGGCTCGAGCACCTGCTATTGCTCTCGATGCTCCAGCACGTGAGCGGCGCGTGGGCGTGGGGCCGCTATGTGGTCGTCCACCCTGCCGGCAACTCGGATTACGCCGAGGCGTGTAACCGCTACCGAGAGCTGCTCAGCGACAGGTCGACCTTCTCGTCCGTCACCATGGAGGAACTCCTCGAGGCGCGAGCCCTCCCGGCGAAGACGACCACGGCCTTGCGCGAGCGGTACGTGCCACGGCAAGCTTGAGCTCATGGTTCCCGAGGCGAAGCTGGAGAAGACCGAGCACGGCCTCGCCCCGATGGGCGAAGGCTGGTACGTCCTGAACCTGCGCGACGCGGAGTGGCGGCACGCCGACGGTCGCGGCGCCGTCTGCATCGTCGCCGACGACTTCGAAGGCTGGCGCCGCGAGTCCCACCAGTTCGGCGTCAACCCGTTCGTGCTCATGCCGGGCGAGCCGATGTCCATGTACCACTGGGAGGCCGACCAGGAGGGCTTCCTCGTCGTCTCCGGCGAAGCGATCTTGGTCGTCGAAGGGCAGGAACGGCCGCTGCGCGCGTGGGACTTCGTGCACTGCCCACCGCACACGAAGCATGTGCTCGTCGGAGCGGGAAGCCACCCATGCCTCGTGATCGCAGTCGGTGCTCGCGAGCACGACGAGCTCGGCTTCCCCGCAGACCTGGTCGCGAGGCGCCACCGCGCCAGCGTCGAAGAGGACACGATGGACGGCGGCGCCGCATACGCCCATGTCCCGCCTCGCAAGCCCACCGCGTACCGCGAGGGCTGGCTTCCCGAGTAGCGAAGGGCGCTCAGACGTCGATCTGCGCCGCCGCGTACTCCTCGTCGCTCACGTGGTCGCCCCACGTCGCCGCATTGCCGTCCTCGTCGACCTCGAGCATCGCGAGGTGGGTCATGAAGTGCGTCGGCGCCGCCCCGTGCCAGTGCTCCTCGCCCGGCTCGAAGTGCACCCGGTCGCCGGGGCGGATCATCTCGATCGGCCCGCCGCGCCGCTGCGCGAGACCTGCGCCCTCGAGCACGTAGAGCGTCTGCCCGTTCGGGTGCGTATGCCAGGCGGTGCGCGCGCCGGGCGTGAAGTGGACGCTGCTCGCGCTGAGGCGCGACGTACCCGAAGGCGTTGCGACTGCATCCAGATAGACCGCGCCGGTGAACCACTCGCTCGGGCCGGTCATCGTCTCGACATCGTTCCTGATGATCTGCATAGTCGTCCTCCTCGATCAGGCGGCGAGCTCTGGGTGGCGGAGCACGATCCGGTCCCCGCGATAGCGGATCGCCTCGTACGCGACAACGAGCGAGCAGACGGCGCTCACGAGGGCGAGTGCCGCGAGCGCCGGGATCGAGAGCGCGCCGGGGATGAGAGCGAGCAACGCGACGCCTCCGATCGTTCGCCGCCGAAATATGTAGCCGGTCGCCCGGAAGAGAAACGCGACATGGGAGAGCAGATACAGCGCCGCGCCGCCGCAGAGTGCGACCGCAGGCACGGTGTCGAGCGCCTCATCGACGTGGTCGAGCGTCGTCTTCAGGCCGAGGGCGAAGAGCACCACGCCGGCGATCATCGGCAGGTGGAGATAGCTGTAGGAGTGCAGCGCGAGCCGGTGCAGCTCGAGGCCGCGCGCCTGCATGAGCCGCGACCGCACCACGATCGCGGCCACGTCGAAGTAGAGCCACCAGAGCGCCGAGACGACGACGACGCCGAGCGTCGCCGCGACGATCACGCCGGCTCCGAGCTCGAACCCGGCGCCTACGCCGATGGCGATGATGGACTCGCCGAGCGCGATCAGGACGATCAGGCCGTGCCGCTCGGCGAAGTGCTCGGGCGCGACTCTCCAACCGCGACCCACGCCGACCACGGTCGGACCGAGGTAATCGATCGCCAGCGCGACGAGCCACACCGCGATCCGCGCGTTCCCCTCGAGGAACCCCGCCACCACTATGAGCGAGGCGCCGAAGAGCGCTGTCGGCACGAAGCGCAGTAGCGCTCCTAGTCGGTCGGGATCGTCGCGAGCGATGACGGCGGAGAGCACGAGGTGCAGGGTGCGGACGACGAAGTACGCCAATGCGAACAGCATGGCGTCGTCTCCGAACGCGCCGGGCACGGCCAGCGCGGCGACGAGCATCGCCGCCACGGACGCCAGCACCGTCAGCCGGACGCCCCCCTCGTCGACGTCGATCGCGCTCGTCAGCCACGCGTATCCGGTCCACGCCCACCAGAGGGCGGCGAGAACGAGCATCCCGCGAAGCACGCCACCCCAGGTCGGGTCGTCCGCCAGCAGGCTCGTGACCTGGGTAATTGCGAACACGAAGACGAGGTCGAAGAAGAGCTCGAGCGGGGTGACACGATGCTCGGCGTCAAGCTCGAGCGCGCGCTCGGCGTCGGACACGCGCGGACCTTAACCCGGTGCTAGCGCAGCGCGTCGATCGACGCCGTCTCGACGAGTCCCTCGACGCTGCGCGCCAGCTCCGCGTCCAGGGTCACGAAGGCGTCTGCCTGCAGCTGCGTGAGCGCGATGTATTCGGCGTCGTAGGTCGAGGCCCATCCCAGCTGATCCGCGACGTCCCAGGCCCGGCGCCGGAGCACGGCGTCGCCGAGGAACCTGATCCGCATCCGCCAGATGCGAGTGAGGCGGTCGCGCGCGACGTCGTCCGGGAGCTCGCCCCGCTGGACGGCCTCGTACAGAGCCGACAGCGTCTGGGATCGCAGCAGCGTCGGTGCGAGGAGCTCGTGCTCGGCCGAGACCTCGGCCTCCTCGCTGGCCAGCTGGAGGACGGCGCCGGCATCGACGACGAACCTGGTCATCGCGTCACCTCGGATCGAGTTGTAGGAGCCCCGCAACGCTACTGGCGCAGCACGAGGGGGAGCGGGCCGACCCGCTCCCCCTCGCCAGGTCCTGCTGTCGTCCTCGGAGCGCGATCAGCCCTTGCTGATCTTCCAGGTGCCGTCCGCCAGCGCCTTGTCCGGGTGCTGGATATTGACGAACAGCGTCTTCGGATCCTTTCCGAAGTAGATGCCGGTGCCCTCGGCCCCGTCGTCCTTGAGCGACGCGAACAGCTTCACGTCGTCGGCGAGACCGTCCTGGTCGCGGTCGGGCTCGGCGACCCAGATGTCGCTGAAGTCGTTGTCCTCGACGATCCAGAGCCGACCGTCGGGGCCCTGCGCGAGGTTGTCCGGGCTGTTGAGTCCGGTGATCTCCTCGTCCTGGTCCTCGACCGGCACGTTCTCGCCGGGGAGCACGTAGGTCGACACGACCTCATGAGCCAGATCGATCGCGATGACGCGGTCCTCGGTCGTGTTCGCGACGTACAGGACGCGGCCGATCTTCTCGATGTCCTCGGGGCGGCCGAACTCGGTCGCGTTGACGGCGTTGGACGCGGCGTCGGCGTCGACGACGACCTGGTCCATGTCGAGCGGGACCCACTCGAACGCGCCGACCTTGTCCTCGAACGTGTCCTCATCCCACTTCTGGGCGGCGTCGCTGAGCCCGGTGATCCTGAGGGCGTACAGCTGCCCGTCGGACAGGTCACCACGCTTCGTCGGGACGAACTTGTAGATCGACCCGCCGTTCAGCTCGTCGATCACGAAGACGGTCCCGTTCCCGACGGCCTCGATGCCCTCGTGGCGCAGGATGCCGACCTCGGGGCGCGTCTCCACCGTGACGGCCTCGGTCGGGTCGTCCGGGTCGAGGAAGATCTCGAACAGGCGCCCGCCGGTGGTCTCCTCGGCAAAGAGCACGGTACCCCAGGGCGTCCACCGGAGCCCGTCGAGTCGCCGGTAGGTGGGAGGCTGCGTGTCCTGCGCGATCACTTCGGCCCCGCCGGTCTCGAGATCGACGACCGAGACGGCGCCGTTCGAGCCCACCTCGTGCGTGCGGTAGAGGAACCGCCCGGCGCGGATGCCGTTCTCGTTCACCGTGTTCATGTCGGTGAGGTCGTCGACACCCGGATAGATGTCGAAGGTGGTCTCGTCCTTGACGAGCGTCTGGGTGAAGCCCTCGGGTACGACGAACGGCTCGGTCCACGTGTCGCTCGCCTGGCCGTACGCCGAGCCGGCGATGGGATCGAAGCCCATCGGGCCGTTGACCGCTGCCGCGACAGCGACGAAGAGCGCAACAGCCGTGATGGCCGCGGTGATACCCGCGATTGACTTCCGCATGCTTGCCCCCTCGTGTCGATTGCCTTACGAGGCCACCGTAGGAGCGCAGCCCTGGAATAGGGGGTGAAGTGGCTGTTCAAAAGAGGTGAGCATGAGCGCCGAGCAGGGCGGCATCGAGCGAGCCACCGACGGCGTGGGCTTGGGACTCCCTAGCCCGGAAGCCAGCCGTCGCGATAGCGCGCGGGTTCGCGTGGCGTCACGTGCGCGTACGCCTCCCTCGCGTCGCTCGTCTCCCGCTCGACGCCGACCCCGTGACGACGCGCCACCTCGCTGACGGTGTAGCCGCCCCAGTCGCTCTGCCCGTCATGTGCGCGTCCGCCGACTGCGATGACGACACACGGCCCGTCGCCGGCCCCGACGATCATGTGGTTCGTTCCCGGCGGGCAGTGGACGAAGTCCCACTGCCTGAGTGGACGCTCCTCGCCCTCGACGATCAGCAGCGCTTCGCCGGCGACGACGAGGAAGTCCTCCTGGTCGGCTTCCCAGTGGTACATGCCCATCGACACGCCCGGCCAGAGAACGCTGATGTTCAGCCCGAACTGGCGGACGTCGGTCAGCGCCTCGAAGTCGCAGATCGCGGAACGTCCGTCGGCGTACCACCAGCGCGCCTCGCGTGCGTTCGCGACGAACCACCCGTCACCGGCGGGCTCCAGGCCGTGCTCTGTTCGCGCGAGCGGCGCTTCGGGAACCATTGCCGACAGCCTGACGTACTCCTAACCTCCGCGCGGCGGGAAGCGGACGTGCATGTGGTTCTCGTGGTTCGGGTAGGGGATGACGACTCTCGCCGGCCCGTTGAGACCGGTCGCGTAGCCGACGAACACCATCGACGCCCCGGCGCCGATGAAGCGGTCGAGGAGATCCTGCGCGAGCCGCCGATCGATCGCGTCAGGCAGACGGGCCTCTCGCAAGGAGCGGTCGAGTCGCGGGTAGTAGATGTCGACGTCGAGCCCGTTCTGGTGGGAGACGTGTGAGTCCATCGGCCCGCCACCCTTGAAGCTGATGTCGCCGACGACGACGCGCGGCGCCTGCGGGTTGGCGGCGCGGTACGCCTCGACGACCGACAGGATCGCGCGGATGGTGCGCTCGTTCCCGTAGAGCCGGTGCGGTGCATTCGGGACCGCGTCGGTGATCGGGTTCCAGGTGGCCCAGTCAGGGCCTTCGACGGGAAGCTGCGTGCCGTCGATCAGGCTGCCGCTCCAATGGACACCGAGCGAGGTCGCATTGAGCCATTCGATCATCGGAGAGGCCTCGGTATCCACGGCGGCCTTCGTCGTCCGCTTCGGCTTCGGCGTGACAGGCACGACGCCCGCGGCTTCGATGGGCGGCGTCGCGGTGCCGAGTGTCAGGCTCGGTGGATCCTCGGGCAGAACCGCCCCGGTGACTCCGCCGCTTCGAAGCAGTGCAGGCGGCACCATCATGGCCGGTACGACCATGAGAGCGGTCGCCCGCGCCCTCCGCCGCCGCCTCCACGCGTCGCGGCGCTGACGGGAGGCGGCCAGCCCCACGGGCCCGAAGCTGGGAAGCGGCGGAAGGGCCAAGTCGGCGACCGCCGGCTCGCCGAACCAGAACACGTCCACATCGAGCCACAGCTCTTCGCGTCGCCAGCCCAAGACGACTGCCTTCGCCGAGGGATCGACCTGTCCTCCGGCGATGGAGCCGCTCAGCCGCCGATCAACTTCTCGAACGCGGGCTCGTCGCGGATCGGATCGAAGTCGGAGTCCTGCTTGGCCATCTCGCGACAGCCCTCCCACTTGTCGAGCGCATGGCGGAGGTGCTCGATGGCGTCGGCTGTCCGGCCGGCGAGGCTCTCGCAGCACGCCACCTGGTAGTTGAGGTAGGCCAGGTCGGGGTACGCCACGAGGAGCTCCCGGCCCCTGTCCGCCGCCTCTGCGTACCTGCCGGCCTCGTAGAGAGGTCGCACGGGGTCCCACAGCTCGGGGGCGTTACGCTGGATCGAGTCGGGCAGCTGCACCCAGTGATGACGACGACCGTCGTAGCCCGACTCCGTCGGCGCCGGGAACGACGGGTCGGCGAACGAGCCGACCGAGACGACGACCAGGTCTGGCTC
The DNA here is from genome assembly GCA_963765175.1 of uncultured Actinomycetes bacterium. Classification (GTDB taxonomy): domain Bacteria; phylum Actinomycetota; class Thermoleophilia; order Gaiellales; family Gaiellaceae; genus GMQP-bins7. The sequence continues at coordinate 287,052 of CAVXUY010000009.1, read as the reverse complement.
CGTCGGTTCCGTGTAGAAGACCTGCGATCCGCAGTCAGGGCAGAAATGGAAGACGTGCTCCTTTCTGTCCTCCTCGTCCGAGATGCGCGAGAAGTCGCTGAAGCGACCGACGACCTGCACTTGACTTGCGTTGAACCCCGCCTGCATCCCGAAGGCGCTCCCGGTCCGACGTTGACACGCAAGGCAGTGACAGATGGAGACAACGAACGGATCGCCGTCCACTTCCAGACTGAGTTGGCCACAATGACAGGCGGCTTCCCGGGTCGTCATGGCGACGAAACCTATCCGCGTCCGCACGCTGAGCGGGCGACTAGGCAAGGCCCTTTGGATGCTCTAGCGTTGAGAGGTCGACGAGAGGGGTGCGAGATGCGCATCGAGTCATCGGTCACGTCGATCTCCTGGATTCCGTCGGATGCGGTCGAGGGGATGCCGAAGCTTCCGTTCACGCTCGGGGTCGCGCGCTACGACGAGCCGCCGCCCGAGCACCTCGAGGAAGGCGACCTCGAGCGCCTGCGCGCCGAGGATCGCTTTCGCGAGGCGAATCGCCTCGACGCCTGGATCGACGTGGAGGACGGGAAAATCGTCGGCCACGGGTACGAAGGCACCGGACTGGTCGGCGAGTCGACCTTCGGCCTCGGCGCCGCGGACATCACGATTCCCGGCGTCGTCTTCGAGGTCCTCCGGCAGGAGCCGGAGGTTCAGGAGGACGCCGTCCGCTTCGTGCAGACGGTCGGCGGCCGGGCCGGGTTCCCGACTCCGCGCAAGGTGATCGGGAGGCCGTTTATCCGAATTCATTCCTCGAACTCCTGGACGACTCTCGCGCTCACGATCCGAGCGGACGGCTCCTCGGAGCACGAGCTCGTCGGAGCGAGCACCTTCCCCAGGCACTGGATCTACGACCGGGATGGAAACCTCGTCGCGAAGTCTGGAACGATCGACTTCAAGGCCTGGTACCGGGCGGCGCCTCTCGAACAGACGCCGTGGGGCGACGAGGAGTCCGACGCGTTCGTCACGGCCGCAGAGAGCGCGCTCGAAAGGGAGATCTCGCGCGAGTTGATGGCCGGCAAGATGATTCCGGAGCGGCGCACGCTCGAGCCGGACGAGACGCTCGTGGAGCAGGGCGCGCCCGGCGGCGAGCTCTATCTCGTCCTCGACGGCGTGCTCGCCGTGGAGATCGACGGCGAAGAGGTCGCGGAGATCGGGCCTGGCGCGATCGTCGGCGAGCGGGCGCTGCTCGAGGGCGGCATACGCACGGCAACCCTCCGCGCGCGTACTCGCTGCCGCGCCGCAGTGATCCCGGGAGAGCTGATCGACCGGCAGGAGCTGGAGGACCTCGCGGGGACGCGGCGGGCGTAGGCCGCCGGCCTCAGGTCCAGAGTCAGGACAGCGCGCGTTCCAGGGCGGCCCGATCGGTCGGGCCGCCGTGCGTCGCAAGCACGCTGAAACGCTGCGCTCTCGTTTCAGTCGAAGGCGAACGCCGGCGGGAGGACGACCACGACCGTAGCGGCCCACAGGGCGAAGACGGGAAGGTAGGTGGTCTGCCAGCGCTCGAGCCGGTAGAGCGTGCTGCGTCGTGTGAGGAATCGGGCCGACAGCCAGGCGGCCCCGGCCAGGTTCACGAGGAGGACGAGGTTGAGGCCGAGCGCTGCGGTGCGGTTGGGCGTGAACCCGAGGTCGCCGATCCGAGCGATCATCGAGCCGAGCACCATCACGTCGAGCACCAGTGCGCTGACGACGGCGACCAATTGGATGCCGTCCATCCAGCCCGGCGAGGTGGACGGGTCCCGCGCGGACATTCCGTACAGGACGAGCGCGAGGACGACCACCAGCAGGGCGTCGGAGACGCTGAGGAGCTCGCGATCGAACGCGCCGCCGAGCCCGGTCACGGCGTAGACGACGGCGGCGCCGGCCAGCATCACCGCGAACAGCGGCGTGAAGATCATCGTGAGCACCGGCGCCATGTTCTCCACGACCCGCTGCTTCGACTCGACGAGCCACGCGGCCACGATCACGGCACCCGCCGCTCCCGAGGTCAGCACCCACTCGGCGATCCGATCGACGTCGACCCCCGTGGGTTCGAGGATCGCCGCGGTCAAACCTATGAGCACGCCACCCCCGAGCGCAATCAGGACGTAGTAGATGAACCATTCGCCGGTGAAGCGGACGAAGTCCATGCGCCGCTCGTGCGATCGGACCGTGCCACCCATGTACGGGTACGCGACCACGAACCAGAGAACGACGGGCAGATGGAGCGCAACGAGGACCTCGGTGTCCGAGTCCGAACCGTACGGATAGAGGTTGACCACGAGCGCGGCGAGCACGAACGGCGCCGCAGTCAGCGCCCACACTCGCGCGTCGAGCTGCCGCCGGCGGGCGAAGTACGCGGCCAGGAACGGCAACACGAACAACGTGCCGTTCCGGAACAGCCAGCTCGGTTCCTCGTCGGGGAAGCTCGCAGCAAGGCGTGCGACCTGGAGCGCCACAGCCGCACCCACGGCGAAGACGAGCGTCTCCAACCAGCCGCTGGACACGTCCGCCGGCTCGTCGTCGCCGCTCAGGAGGAGCTGTTTCCACAGTCGGCCGCTGTGCTCGCGAGCGAACGCTCGGGACAGGCCGTCGACGTCCCCTAGCCGTTTCACGGCGATCAGGAATCCCTCGTCGGCTGTGAGGCCGGCTGCGTTCAGCTCGGCGATCTGGTGACGAAGATGATCCTCCAGCTCATCGACGTCCTGGCCGTTGACGCCGGGGGCGTTTTCGACGTAGGCCCGCCACTCTGCGATCTGTGACTCCACGCTCTCCATGGCTCAAGCCTCGCGGAGCGCCGTCAGCAGCACACCGGACCCCGGCCAGACGTCGTTCAGCGCCCGTGTGACCGTGGCCCACTGCCGTTGCTGATCGGCGAGTGCTGCTCGTCCGTCGTCGGTGACCATGTAGTACTTGCGGCGACGCCCTTCCGGTGACGTTCGCCACTCCGTCGTCACGTACCCGAGCCGACGGAGGCGGTGGAGCAGCGGGTAGAGCATCCCGTCGGTCCACTCGAGCTCTCCCTCGGAGAGCGCCCGTACCCGCTTGAGGATGGCGTAGCCGTAGCTTTCACCCTCCGCCAGGATTGCGAGCACGAGCGGTGTCGCCACGGCCGCGACCAGGTCCTTGTCGATATGCATGCGCCTCCACGGCTCGAAGTGCTATGCATAGAAGCACAAGGTGCATCGGGCCGCAAGGCGCTGCGACGCATCTCGAGTACTGCGCTGGGGAATGTCTCCCGACGTCGGCTCAGCCGAGCCAGGTGATGCCGTACTTCTTCGAGGCGCGCTCGTACGCGTCCGGCCCTGCTCCTCCTGCGCTCTCTGCCGCGCTGAGCTCGCGGAAGAACCTTTCGAACCCTGCGGGTGAAATCATCGTCAGGAAGCGACCCGTCCGCGGCACGACGCGTCGGTGCGCGTGCGGCACATGCCGAGGGGCGAATACGACTGCGCCGGGACCCGCCGAAAACTCGTGCTCACCGACGCGAAACACGTGCTCGCCCTCGATCACGTAGAAGAGCTCGTCCTCATTCGCGTGCACATGGAGGGGAGTGTCGAGCGGATCTACCTCTTCGATGATGGCGAACGCGCCGGCGGTGGTCTCCGTGCTCGCTTTGACCAGGAAGATGGCGCCAGCGAACGACAAGCTCTCTCCAGCCGTCGCGTCGAGGTGGTAGCCATGGGCGCTCTGATCTTCGATGGCGCGAATCTAGCCCGTGGCGATCACACCGTCCACCGGGCGACTTTGAGCTCGCCTGCGCGACGTGCTTAGCCGCGGCCGCGCTGAGTAGTCCTTGTTACGGGGGCCCGGGTCACATCCCGCGCCCCGGGATATGGGCGGTCGCCCCGGTGGCTCGACGCGCGCATACTGACGGGTCATGAGCGAACTTCCGTCCGCGCTTCGCACCTTCCTCATCGCCGACATCAGGGGGTACACGCGGTACACCGAGGAGTACGGCGACGAAGCGGCAGCCGACCTCACGGCCAGTTTCGCGGAGTTGGTCGCCGACGGCGTCCAGGCTCACGATGGACGACTCGTCGATCTGCGCGGAGATGAAGCTCTGGCGGTCTTCACTTCGGCTCGGCAGGCCATCCGCGCGGCTGTCGACCTCCAGGCGAAGTTTGGGGACGAGACAGGAGCCAACTCCGACGTGCCGCTCAAGGTCGGCATGGGCATTGACTCTGGAGAGGCGGTCGAGGTCGCCGGCGGGGGGTTTCGCGGCGCGTCGCTCAACGTGGCAGCCCGCCTCTGCGGGCGTGCCCACGGCGGGGACGTCCTCGTGAGCGCGTCGACCGTCCGGCTCGCCGGCAGGCTCGGTGGTCTCCAGTACAGCGATCGAGGTCGCGTACGCCTGAAAGGCGTGCCGGAACCGGTCCACATCTACCAGGTCTACTCGGAGTTGGACGCGCCTCGAAGTAGCAACTGGGTGCTGATGTTTTTCGGCAAGCCGGGACGCGGTGTGGGCTGGAAGGTGGGCGCTGCGGTCGTCGGGCTCGCGGCCATCACTGCTGCTGGAGTCGTCTATTTGACGTCCGGCAGTTCGGGCGACGTCGGGACGGCAGCGCCCGACCAGGACACGTTCCCGGTGACGACCACGCCCGAGGTGCTCGCGGCCGATGCGGGACTGGACGCGATCGTTCCGGCCGCGCTTTGGAAGGACTGCAGGCTGCAGACGGTTGCGGAGCCGGGGGCTGGGCAAACGGCGGTCTGCCTGCCTTCCGGCGGCATGCCGGACCGATGGGAGATCTCGTCGTATCCCGACGGCGCCGCCCTCGCTGACGCCTACGAAGGAGCGCTCCGCAACCGCCCTGACATCGACCGTGACTCCGGGAAGTGCAGCGCGTTCTCGTGGGGAGGCGAGCTCCAGTGGCTGCACGGCCCGGACAAGCCAGGCGGCCGGCTCTTCTGCTACTTCGACGGCAACGACGCCGTCGCCTTCTGGACCCACGAACGTTTCGGCCAGCCGACGCACCGCGACATCCTCATGACCGCCCGAGAGGGCGGGAGCGATCACGCAGGGCTCGCGCGCTGGTGGCGTCCATGGCACCACGTCATTGGCAAGGCTCAATAGGCAACGCCGGATATCCGAAGTTCGGCGGAGCCAGACATTGCACAGCCGCGCGACCCTCGGCGCGAGCGTGCCACTGGCACTCTCATGCACTCGAGCGAGAATACGGCGGCGGTTCGACCCGCACCCTGCTCGGGGTCCGCGAGTCGCGACGCCGCCTTCCGGCGCTCGTCCGCTTGGCGGCTGGCTGGGGCGAACGCGCTCCAGGCGAACCAGCGCCCGAAGGCGCGCTGGAGCACCCTCGGGCCGCTCAGCGTCAGCTTGCGCGCCCGCATCGCGCCGCCCAGATCGGCGCGCCCAAGGTAGACGCGGTAGAGCGTGGCGGTGTCGACCTGGACCTGGAGGTCGACGTCGAACCCGGGATGCTGAAGACAAACCGAGACCTCCGAGGGCTCGAGCACCATCCAGTAGCGCTTCGCCGGGTCGCGAAAGTCGAACCGAACGACGGTGCGATCCGGGGGAAGCTGCTCGCGCTCGACGTGTCGGGCCATCCAGACGATCAGGAGGTCGGGGTCGAGCTCCTCGGGGCGGGGATCGGTGAACGACCAGGTAACCCCCCACTCCCCCATCGCCTGCACGACCGCCTCCAGATCGCGGCCGGCGAGCGTCAGACGATACTCGAGCGTCCTGCCCTTGGGACCGGTGCGCCGTTCCACGATCTCGGCCCGCTCGAGCGAGCGCAGGCGGTCGGTGAGGACCGAGCGCGAGATCCCCGGCAGTCCACGCTGAAGTTCGTTGAACCCGCTCGCGCCGCCCAGCAGCTCACGCACGATCAGGAGCGTCCAGCGGTCGCCGAGGATCTCGCTCGCCTTGGCGATCGGACAGTACTGGGCGTAGCCCCGCATGCTCACCAGGGATGCTAGCCCCGGATCGGCACTAGGTTCGGAATTCGAACCGCTTGGTTCGAAACTCGAACCGCTTGGTTCGAAGTTCGGTCTGGTAGATCGCGACGCATCCCGCGTACCGTCGTCGCATGGCTACCAAGACGGCAAGGGTGGCGAAGGCCACCGACGACGAGCGTCTACGCAACTCCGTCCACGGCCCGGTGATCGGCCCGGAAGACGAAGGCTACGAGGAGGCCCGCTCGATCTGGAACGGCGCGATCGACCGTCGCCCCGCCTGGATCGCCCGCTGCACCGGCGTCGCCGACGTCGTCGCCGCGGTGCGCTTCGCACGCGAGCGTGATCTGCTCGTGGCGGTCCGCTCAGGTGGCCACGGGGTCGGCGGTCACGCGCTGTGCGACGGCGGGCTCATGATCGACCTGTCGCCGATGAAAGGCATTCACGTCGACCCACAAGCCAGGACGGCGCGCGCCGAAGCAGGCGTGTTGTGGGGCGAGCTCGACCGCGAGACCCAGCTCTTTGGGCTTGCGACCGTGGGTGGAATCGTGAGCCACACGGGCGTTTCGGGGCTGACCCTCGGGGGCGGTATCGGCTGGTTGATGCGCAAGTACGGGGCGACGGTCGACAACCTGCTCTCCGTCGACCTCGTCACGGCGGATGGCGAGCTGGTCAGCGCCAGCGAGAACGAGAACCGCGATCTGTTCTGGGGGGTGCGCGGCGGCGGCGGTAACTTCGGCATAGTCACGTCGTTCGAGTACCGCCTGCATCCGGTCGGGCCGATCGTGCTCGCCGGGCCGATCTTCCACCCGCTCGAAGACGCGCCGGAGGTACTGCGGTTCTATCGGGAGTTCGCGGCTGCCGCGCCCGACGAGCTCACGACGATCGTCGAGCTCGAGCTCGCGCCGCCACTGCCGTTCCTGCGCGAGGACGTGCACGGCAAGCCGATAGTCATGGTGTGCGCGTGCTACGCCGGGGCGCCTGAGGACGGCGCCGAGGTCGTCCGGCCGCTGAAAGAGTTCGGCAACCCGATCGTCGATCGGCTCGAGCCCAAGCCGTACGTGGCGCTGCAGTCGATGTTCGACCCGTTGGTGCCGCACGGCTGGCACCGCTACTGGAAATCGGTCGAGCTGCCGCCGCTCACGGACGATGCGATCGACACGCTCATCGACCACACCTCGCGGATCACGTCGCCACGCTCATACACCATCATGCTCCAGCTCGGCGGGGCGCTCGGTCGCGTGCCAGAGGACGCAACGGCCTTCAGCCAGCGGGACGCCGCGCACAACGTCGTCATCAACGCCGTCTGGACCGAAGACGACTCAGAGTGCGACGCGCACACCGCCTGGGCGCGCGACTTCTTCGACGCCATGCAGCCGCACGCGCGCGACCGCGTCTACGTCAACTTCCTGGGCGACGAGGGGCCTGACCGCGTCCGACAGGCCTACGGCGCAGCGAAGTACGACCGGCTGGTCGAGCTCAAGCGCGCCTACGACCCGACCAACTTCTTCAGGCTCAACCAGAACATCGAGCCCTGAGCGCCAGCGCCGGCGGCGCGGCCATCGCCCTAGTCAGCCTCCTCGGAGCTCCACGGCGGCTGCGGCGGCGCCGCCACGAACGCCTTTCGCAGGAGCGTGACCAGCTGGCGGCGTTCGGCGGGCGACAGGCCCCGAAGAACGTCACCTTCGACCGCCTCCGCCAGCTCGCGCGCCCGTTTCAGGGTCCGCCGCCCCTTTGGCGTGATCAGGACCTCGCGGGCACGGCGATCCTGCGGATGCGGCCGCCGCTGGGCCAGCTCGGCGCGCTCGAGCTGGTCGACGAGCGAGACCATCGTGCTCGGGTCGATCCCCATCGCCGACCCGATCTGCTGCTGGATCGCGCCTTCGCGCGCCTGTAGGTAGTTGAGTACTGCGAAGAGCGCCGGTGTCAGGCCGATCGATTGCAGCGCGGTGGCGGTCCGGGTGTGTGAGGCCCGCCAGAGCCGGAAGAACAGCTGGCCGGCGAACTCGGCGACTTCGATCTCGGCGGAGGGATCCGGGGGCATCGCATATGGATCTTCGCACATTTACTTCGCCGGAACAATCATTTGTGATACAAAGAATATGTCCGAAGCTCGATAAGACGGGACCCGCACAGGAGGGAACGATGAGCGCGGAGAAGGCCACACAGAAGGCCACAAGCGCCACCGCGAGTGGCAAGACGTCCAAGGGATTCACGGAAGACGAACGGGCTGCAATGAGGGCTCGCGCCAGAGAGCTGAAGGCCGAAGAGCGCGCGAACAAGAACAGGGCGGAGGGCGAACGCGACGTGCTTGCGGCGATCGCCGCGATGAAGGAATCAGATCGCGTCATCGCCAAGCGGCTCCATGCGATCGTCCAAGCCAACGCGCCAGACCTCTGGCCGAAAACCTGGTACGGGATGCCCGCGTATGCCAAGGACGGCAAGGTCGTCTGCTTCTTCAAGAGCGCAGAGAAGTTCAACTCGAGGTACGCGACGTTCGGCTTTGAAGAAGCAGCGAACCTCGACGAAGGCGACATGTGGCCGACCTCCTTCGCGCTGAAGAAGCTGACCCCCGCCGACGAGAAGAGGATCGCCGCGCTCGTGAAGAGGGCGGTGAGCTAAGGACTGAGCTCGCCACTGGGCGCGACCGCTTGTCCCTCCGCTAGCTCTTCCGGGTGATCGAGGCTAGGGCGCGACGGTGGTGTTGCCGCTCGCGGCCTTGGCGGCGTTGTACGTCTTCTGCGCGTAGGCACCGAGGTACGGGCCGAACATGTACTTGGCGAACTTGCCGGCGGTGTACTTGAAGCTGTTCACCGAGTTGAGCGAGCCCGGAGCGCCGCCCGACGCGAAGTCCACGAACCAGGGGCCGCCCGACGAGCCGCCCGTCATGTTGCAGTTCAGCCCGTAGTCCGTCGTTCCGCCCCAGGTGTCCGCGATGTCTGTCCCGGAGCAGTAGATGAGCTTCTGGCCGTTGTACGGCGAGGCTTGCGGATAGCCGAACGACGACACCTGGGCCGGGTGCGCCACGTTGAACCCGACTGGGTTCGCACCGACGACCGAATCGAGCTGGACGCTCTGACCCGACTTCCCACCGGCACCGACGACCGCGAACGCATAGTCGTGGTTGAAGGCCGCGAGCTTGCCGCCGCCGTTCGCCCACGCGGTGGTCGTCACGAGCGCCGACGCTGTCCAGCAGCCGTACGGTGTCGTGTCGCAGGTGAAGCGGTGCGAGCCATCTTGGTTGGTGACGATGGCGCCACCGTCCTCGTAGTCGGGCACGAACACCCAGTTGGTGGCGAAACGCCTGCCCGACTCGTCGTAGACGCAGTGGCCGGCGGTCAGGATCAGGGACGTCGATCCACTCGAGTCCTGGGCCACCGACCCCGAGCAGACGTAGTCCACTCCGGCCATAGTGAAGAGCACCTTGCCCGTGGTCGCCTTCACCTTGCCTCCGCCCGTCCACGCAGTGCCGGTGACCGACGAGCCACCGCCACCTCCGCCACCGCCCGGGCGCGGAGGCTTCGCCATTTCGCGTGGCTTGAACGACGGCTTACGATCGGGCGAGACGTCGCGCGGGACGGCCTGGGCGATGCGCTCTGGCGTCCAGTACGCGAGGACGGCGCCGCGGTCGTGCTTTCCTGCACCCTGCGGCGGCGCAGCCGAGCTTCCGGCCGCAACGACGAGAACGACGAACGCCGCGACCGCGCCGATCACAGCGGCTGGCGCGAACTGACGCCTCGTCTGGCCGCGAGTCATGCGCCGCAGTGTAGGAACGAGCGCAGGTGGTGTCTCCCCCCCAGTCGGCTAGTTCGCGCCGTGGAAGAGAGGTGGAGGCGGCGGTAATCGAACCCGCGAAAGACGTCGATTGGACCGGCTATCTAGCCGGCAGGCACAACATTGTTGTTTCGCCGGAAGAAGTTGTCGGGATCGTAGGTCGCCTTCATCTCGGCAAGACGCTGAAGGTTCGGCCCGAAGGTATCTGCAACCCCGGCGTCAGGCTGCTCGTCTGCGAGACCGGTGAAGTTCAGATACATCGACCCGGTGCCGAACTGCCCGATCTCCTTCGAGGTCTCCCGAACCCATGCAATGTTGTTGGCGTTGTCAGCCGGGTCGTCCCAGCAAGCGGCGATCGCCACCATGTAGGGCGCGGATCGATCACCGAACGCCGTCTCCTCAGATCCAACGCGTCCGATCGCCCCGCCGTTGACGTACGTGTCGACAAAGGTGAGCGGCGCAGGTCGCTCTCCTCCCTTCTTCGCCACGAGGTCGATGATCTCGTCGGAAAGGTCGGGAAGATAGACCGACCTCCAGTAGCTCTGCAACGCGCCGCGTGGGAAGAAGGGGTCGAACGCCGACTGTACGGCCGTGAACGGCATCGGCTGTGAGATATCCGCCAACGGCGTTGCCAGGTCGCGGAGTGGCTGCATGACCGCCATACCCTCCTCGGCATCGCCTGCATAAACGGCGCCCACGATGAAGCACTCCTGATCGTGAATCGCGTCCGGCAGGTGAGGATCGGCCGGCATGGTGATCGAGATCGCTTCAGGAGTCACCTCGTGAGGAGCATCGCGGAAGTACTCGCGGTAGCCGCGAAGCACCGCGCGAGCGTCCACCTGCGAATAGAAGACGCCCGTAAATGCGACGAGAGGGCCGACCGGATGGAGCCGAAAAGTGAAGGAGGTGACGACCCCGAAGTTCCCACCACCGCCGCGGACTGCCCAGAAGAGATCGGCGTTCACGTCGGCCGAAGCCGTCCGCACCTGGCCGTCGGCTCCGACGACCCGAGCCTCGGTCACGTTGTCGCAGGAGAGCCCGTACTTGCGGCGCAGCCACCCGTAGCCACCGCCGAGTGTGAGGCCCGCGACACCCGTGTCGGACACGACGCCTCCCGGAGTCGCGAGGCCAAAGAGCTGTGTTTCGCGATCCACGTCCCCCCAGAGGGCTCCCCCCTGAACCCGAGCCGTTTTTGTCTCCGGATCGACGTCGACGCCACGCATGAGTGAGAGATCGAGAACCATGCCGCCGTCAGAGCTGGAAAGGCCAGCCACTGAGTGCCCGCCCCCTCTGACGGTGAGCTCGATCCCGTTCTCACGGGCGAATGTCACGGCCTCGACCACATCGGCGGTCCCTGTAGAGCGCACGACGAGGTTGGGACGATCCGTCTGCATGGCATTGAATGGAACGCGCACGCTGGCGTAGCCGGGATCCGAGGGAGTCAGCGCTTCCCCGCGGAGGCGCATCCTCAGCTCGGAAAGAGACTGATCCGAGAGCTCGACTCGTTGCCCGTCGAGAGTGGCGAGCTGCGTCGACATCGCGGCTCCTTTCTTCGAGGCACCGTTGCGGGGCGAGTCTAGGCCGATGCGAGGCACCAAACAAGGGGGCCTGCCAGCCTCAGGGGAGTTTGCCACCCTTCAAGGCTCGAGGCGACACGGTGGGCCAAACGGCGCTCGCAAACCGTCGCCTAGGAAGGAGTTGCGAATGCCCATCATCAAGATTGACCAGCTGCCATGGAGCGAGATCGCTCACGAACTCGTGGGAGCCGATCACGGACTCGGCATCACGCTCCTCTTCGTCGACGCAGAGCCGGGGCGCGGCCCCACGCTGCACCGGCATCCCTATGCGGAGGTTCTCATCGTGCAAGAGGGAGAGGCAGACCTCACGCTCGACGGAGAACGGCACGAGGCACGCCCGGGCGACATCGTCGTCGTCCTCCCCAACCAGGTGCACTCATTCGTCAACTCCGGCAACGGGCCGCTCCGGCAGATCGACATCCACCTGAGCCCGAGTTTCAGCACCGAGTGGCTCGAGGATCGCGACGAGGAGGGAGAGGAGGTCTGAAGAAGAGCCGGTGGCCGAACATCCGCCTGGGACTCGGTCGCCGGGCTGGGAGGAGTGAGGAGAGCTGAAACTGCCGCGTTCAGGCGGCCACGCGGCCCCAGTTTCCGGCGCCGAGATGATGCCCAGGGGCGGCCCGTACCTCGCCGCCCGGAAGCGGGAACAGCATCTCAACGGTCGTGCCGTCACTTGCGGCCGTGAACGTACAGCCGGCCGTCAACCGCGTCATGAACGCAAGACCGAAGCCGCCCTCATCTAAGCGCTGCGCTTGTTGCACTCGGCCGCTGCCGTGGTCTGCAACGACCACTGCGAGTTCGCCGCCGGCTTCATGCGCGCTCACCTCGACTAGGCCCGGCTCGCCTTCCGGATAGGCGTGCTTCACGACGTTGGCAACGGCTTCGCTGACGCAGAACTTCACGGCATAGACCTGCACGCTCGAGAGACCAGCCTCACTCGCGATGCTCCCGGCAATGTCGCGAAGCGGACGGACGCACTCGGGTCGTGCCTCGGCGCTCACATGCAGCTCGGTCGGCATAGAACCACCTCCACTCACATCGTCCCCATTCTCTCGATGGGCGAAACACGGGCAGCACATGACAAAATAGGCGGCGCCGGTGTCGAAGCCTTCGGGGACGAGGTGGAAGACGCGCTCGTCGACCCTGCGAGCCCGTCACTCCTTAGCAGTGACCTCGAGCGAACGCGTCCAGGCGGACAGCCGCGGTCACGGCTCCGTCCGCACCAGGGGCTTCGTCCGCACGAGGCGCTCCATCGGCAATCGCCGACTACGTCCGCGTTCCGGCACGACCACCCGAAAGGTAAGTGGGATCATGAGCCGCATGGATCAACGCGTCGACGCAGACGAGAGGAGCCGCTGCCATGTGGGTACGGATCGCGCGTTTTGAGGGAGCGAACCCGGACAGTCACGATCCCCGCGCCGAGCTGATTAGAAGCCAGTTGCGAGACGGCGCTGGTAGAGCCGGCGTCATCGAGGTGCCACCGGCGAAGAGGGTGATGATGCTTGCTGATCGCGAGAGCGGTCGCTGGGCAGGTGTGCAGTTCGCCGACACTGAAGACGACATTCGTCGCTTTGACGAGTTTCTCCATCGGCAGACCCCTCCGCCGGGCTCAGGAGCTCAAAGCTCGGTCGAGATCTATGAAGTTCTGCTCGACGAGGAGTTGACTTAGGGGGCACGGACAGACGGCTCGACGCGCAACAGAGCCACCGTCAGACTGGCTTGCTTCCCTTCTGCGACCCATCCGTCGCGGGCGTCGTGCTCCACATCACGGATTCAGCTGCGCCCGCATTCAGGCCGTTCGGGCCCAGCACGGAGCACGCTCGACCAATGAGATCCGTGCCTCGGTGCGGTCATAACGAAAAGACCACCATGAGAGAAAGGACGAACCCATGAAACTGACGACCCAGACGCAAGTCACCGTCGATGGAGTGATGCAGGGGAACGGGGGCGCGTCGGATGAGGACCGCAGGAACGGATTCGAGCGCGGCGGATGGGCCATGGGGGTGTTCGACAACGAGACCATGACGTTCATCAACCAGACCTACCAGCGCGCCGACGCGTTCCTGTTCGGCCGCCGGACCTACGAGCTCTTCGCCGGCTACTGGGGCGCAGAGGAGCGGGCTCGCGCTGCGGCGGAAGATCCGGGCAACCACCCGATCACGGATGCCTTGAACACAAAGCCCAAGTACCTCGCGTCGACCACGCTCACCGAGCCGCGCTGGGCGAACACGACCCTCCTCTCCGGCGACCTCGCGGCGGCCATCGGCGAGCTGAAAGCGAAGCCGGGGGGTGAGCTGCAGGTGCACGGCAGCGGCGCCCTGATCCGATGGCTGCTCGAGAACGACCTCGTCGACGAGATGAACCTGCTCATCGTCCCCGTGGTCCTCGGCCAGGGCACGCGGCTGTTCCCCGACGCCGGTCCGGACATTGCGCTAGACCTGGTCGACTCGCGAGCCGACTCGAAGGGCGTAACGATCCAGGTCTACCGGCCCTCCGGACGCCCGCAGTATGCAACCGCCACCGCCGACCGCGACGACGACTGACCCCCGCGGCGGGCGACAGCACGCTCGCGCACGTGGCCGCGCCGGAGAGTGAGCGTCGCTTCGCTACGGCTCGTGCGCCATTCTCGTCGCGACCCACCAGCGATTGTCGAACGGGTCGTGAAATCCCCCGACACGATCACCCCACGCCTGATCTGTTGGCTCGAGAATGAGCTCCGCGCCTGCGGCGACGGCCTTCTGGACGACGGAATCCACGTCCGCGACATACGCGAAGCACACGCTCGGCCGAGATGGGTACGCCGCATCCGCTTCGCTGAGCATCACGACGGAATCCCCGATCTGCACCTCCGCATGTCCGATGGTGCCATCGGCCGAGACCTCTCGCTCTCCGCGCTCGACGCCCCCGAACACTTGGCGAAGGAAGTCGACGAGACCTTCGACTCCCGTGACCACGATGTACGGGTTGACGCTGTGGTATCCGTCCGGGACCTGACCAAGCCGCTCGCTCATAGACAGGATCATCGCGCCTAGCCCGGGAGAAATCCCGCACTCGCGCATACGACTGGCGCTCCAACTCAGATGCCTACGTGTCGTGGTTTGCCCGTCGCGCTGACTTCCCGCCGGGGTTCGGTGAGACGGCGCGAGGGCGGGCCGCCCCTATAGGTTCGCCTTCCATGTTGCGCGTGCCGCGCCAGGTGCTCGTCTATCTATTCCGGCGCAGCCAGATCGACAGCGATCTCGAGTTCCTGATGCTGAGAAGAACGCCGGAGCGCGGCGGTTTCTGGCAGGGCGTCAGCGGCGCACCCGAATGGCACGAGACCGACGACGAGGGAGCTATCCGCGAGGTTCTCGAAGAAACCGGCTTCGAGATAGCCGAAAGCCTCCAGCCGATCGACTTCCGGTACGAGCTACGCCGCGAAGACGATCCTGACGAGAAGGATTGGACGCGACTCTACGGGCCTGACGTTGATTCCATCCCGGAGGAGGTCTACGTCGCGCAAGTCCCGAACGACGCTGAACCCGTGCTCGCACCCTACGAGCACGATTCGTACCGCTGGTGCTCTCCCGACGACGCGATGGCGCTGCTGACGTGGGAGAACAATCGTCGCGCCTTGGCTCTTGCGCGAGAGTTCATCGCCGCGCACGGTCAGTTGTAAGTCGCGCGCTTGTCAGACCCGGCGACTCGACGCCAGAACAACGCCAGAACTGCAGTGACGGTGAATACGGCGCGTGCAAGTCGGCGGGGCGCGGTCACTCACCGCGCGCTAGGACTCCCAACCGCTCGTCCACTGCCAGGTGTTCCACATCGCCGTCCGCGGCGCTGCCTCGAGGATCGACCCGACCGCTGCAACATCGCCGCCGCGCACATCGCCCGACATGTCAGAGATGGACGAGCCTGTCGCCTCGCGCCGGGCGATGAAATACTTGCCCTCCGAGCTCGGCCGCATGGCGTCCTCGAACTCCCAGCCGAAGAGAGCGCCGTAGAAGTCGACTGCCGCCTCAGGGTCGGGTTCACTCGCATCCACCCAGCAGGGGACGCCAGGGATGTATCCGTCGCGTTGGGGCATGGCGCACTCCCTTCGAGTCGGTGCCGGGTCGGCGCAACCTATCCCGCGTTAGCGTCGGCCCCTTAGCCGAAGCGCTGCTCAACGGCTTGCAACGTCACACGATTCGCGCGGGCGCTCGGTAAAGGCTCCCCACGGCGCCGTCGCCAGCTCGGAGACGCGCTCACGATCGTACGTCCCCTGCGACCCTTACGCGCAGAGCCGGAACGGGAACCGGCTGATACAGCGGCGCCGGCCGCCAACGGATGCGAGAGACCGCTGCGACGAGAAAGATCGAGCCGCCAACGAGGATCCCTACTGCCTGCACGGCCACGGCGGCGCCGACGGCCTCGGTGGCTCCGACCCCGGATCCGATCAGCACCGCGACGCCGGCTCCGGCCTGGGTAGCGCTCCCTCCGGGACCGAGCGGCAGCGCCGCTGCCGCCGAGCTCGCGCAGAGGAAGAGGAGCACGAGCGTCAACGAGAAGCCGACTCCGAGAGCAGCGAGGAGGACGAGAAGCCCTGCGACGCGGGTGAGCCAGCATGCGGTCAGGAGCGCCCATGCCTGCAGGGCCTCTGGCCACGACGGGGTCCGAGGCTGCAGCCAGCGGCCGAGTCGGAAGCGGAGGAGCCGCTTGCTTGCGGCGATTCGCGGCAGCGCAATGACGAGCGCTGCGGCCACGAGACCAGCGCCTCCGAGAAGCCCGAGCCCAAGGCGCACCCCGATCGGATGGCCGGGGAGGACGGCAGCCGTGAGAGCCAGCGGAGCCAAGGCCACCGTGTCGATCAGTCCGAGCATCGCGAGGGAGAGGCAGAGTGTCTTGACTCCTGCCGGACACTCCCGGAAGCGGCGGACGATGGCGATCCGTACGACATCGTCGAACCGTCCGGGGAGCGCAAGCCCGGTGATCGAAGCCCCGCCGTTCGCAGCCGCGAGCGCGAGCGCCTGCGGACGCTCGTCCATCGCGAAGAGCTGCCGCCAGCCGTAGGCCTTGAACGCGTACCCGAGCAGGGAGAGAGCTCCAGCCGCGGCCAGGAGACCGGGGTTGGCGCGAGAGAGCGGCAAGGGGATCTCGGCGAAGCGCCGGCCGGCCACGAACGCGAGAGCGAGCGCCACGAGTCCCGCGCCCACAGCGACGACGAGCCTGGCGCTACGCGATCGCCGAAGGTGCACGACGCGGCTCGAAGTCGTCGAGCTTCGGAGACGCTGAAGTGACGCTCCTATCGCCACGTCTCGGCTGGCATCCACCGCGCGAACGTGTAGGAGCGCTCGCCGAGCCACATCTCCACGGATCCGACCTCGGCCTGGTCGTACCAGCGCTCGACCGCGTGTAGGACGTGAAGAACGCCCCAGTCCAACTCGTGCTCGACGAGAATGTCGACTTCCCGGCCGTCACCGTTGACCGAGACGCGCTCGGAGCCTAGGGCGGCGCTCAGTCGCTCGGCGAGCGCGAGCACACTGGCCGTGTCCGGTACCACGACCCGCATCTCCATGGCTCGCTCCTCAGCTCGAGTTGCTCGCGGCCATGGTCTAGGGCCCGAAGTGGTTCCGCCCCGGTTGCTGAGGGGGACGTTCGCGGTGCGGGCGATTGTTACGCTCCGCACGAGCAGCCTATCACCGCAACGGCAGTCGCACAGGTCGAGCGGGGTCGGCTTGATGCAGGAGGCGCTCGCGCGTGCACGAGCCAGCGCCTCGTTGCCGGCTCGAACTTCGGCGACCCGTCCTCGGCGTGGACGTTCAGAGTTTCTGCAAGCCCTAGTCCGGGTTGTCGGGACTCGAGCGGGTGTCGAGGATCACGTAGACGCGCATCACCAGTGACGAGGCCTCACTCGATCGTCGTGATGTACGCACCGACCAACTGCGCGGTCTGCTGGTCGACAGCACCATCGCGGCGGTCAGCGTGGCCGTCCTGGAAGTGCGCAAACGCTGCGGTCGAAGCGATGGGGTTCACCTCGTCATCGCCGTGGTCATGGAACGAGACATGGACGAACGAGTCATCCGCGAGCCGGAGGACGAGGTAGCTCACGTCGTCAGGGGTGGTAGCGGCCAACTCTTCAAAGACACCTTCGACTCGGCGCTGGTTTTCGTCGGCTGCAGCGGCCGAGCGCATCCTGTAGCGGGTTACGAGCCTCTTCTCCACGGACTGCTCCTTTCACGATTGCCCGGCTCAGGCACGAGAACTGGAGACAAGCTAGCCGGGCAATGGCTCCTCGAGGGTCGGACGGGCGGTGCGAGTTCGTCACGTTCACCAGGTATACGTGGGTACGCGACTGAATCGGGGAACTCCCAGCGCGCAACTCTTCGCGCGCGCCTTGCATCGTGGGAGACGTCGCGCTACTTGCCTTGCGTTACTCCCTTGCCCGGACTCGTCAGCGATCGACCGGATCTCCTGCGCCACCTCGTCTAGCTCCAAGGGATCGCCGGCTTCGATGCTCGCGAATGCCGGTGCTGCAACCTCGATCGCCGGCCGGAACAGGACCTCTTCGACGTCGGTCACTGGGGTGTCACGCGCCGGCGGGGCGCAACGGCGCGCACGCTCCCACACCGGCCGTAACGAGCTCGTCCACGTATCCGGCAGTGAGGCGCCGCTCCGCATCTCGTCGCTCGTTAAGTGTCACCTCGCCGATCGACCGCGTCGCTAGCGAGAGCCAGGCGCCGAAGCCGCGCCCAGCGTGGATGGAGCCGGCGCCATGACCAAGGCCGAGGCACAAGACCTCGAACGCCGGATACGCGCACTCGGGATCCACTGCCCGCCCGGGACTCTCGCACCGCTCAACTTGCCCGCCGCGGTCCGGCCCCTCACCCGTTCGCCGGGAACGGGAGCCGATCGCCTCGCCCTTCGCGATCTGAGCTGCGCAGGTTATCCCCTGGTTGTGCCGCGGGCGATGAAGCTCTCCACGAGGCCGCGCGCCGTGAGGTTCCGTGTGACCAGGCTCACGCCGTGGTTGGACACCGGCATGACCTCGAGCCGCTTGTCCGCCGACGCGGTCGCATCGAAGAGCTCCTGTGCGTCGGCTGCGAATCCCCCTCCACCGTCATGCTGGCCCACGACGTAGAGCACGGGTACCGTCAGGCGCGGGACGACCTTGCGCGCGTCGATCCACTGGTAGGTCGCCGGCCCCGAGGCGCTGATCACGCCGGCGAGCGGCGGCTTGATCGTCGCGGCGGCCGCGAGCGCGGCTGTACCGCCCATGGACGCTCCGAGTACGAAGACCTTCTGCGCGCCGCGCGCCCGTGCGACCCTGACAGCGGCTACGACGTCCGCGGCGAGGCGACCGCCCGCACTCCCCGCCCGCGACTGAGAGTCGCCGTGCCCGCGGAAGTCGAACGCCAGGACGACGTACCCGCGCCGGACGAGGCGCTTCGCATAGCCGCCCCACTGACACCCCACGCTCTGCCGCTCATGAGCGAGGACGACGGCCGTCTTCCCCCGACCGAGCCGATAGCCCACGAGACGTGTCCCGTCGGCAGCCCGGAACCGGATCTCCGCGCTCTTCGGGACGCAGGTCTGGCGGGTCGAGTCGGAGGCGGCGGGCTGAGCCGCGCCGGCGACCGCGAGGACGACCGCGACAAAGCCGATTGCAATCGACGCCCGGCGGGTCACGAGCGAATTGTGCCAATCGTCGTGCGAGCACCATGGAACTACGACCCCGAACTCGCCGAGGCTCTCGGAGTCACGCCATGGCCCGTCTTTTTAGCCACCCCCAGCGCACCACCCCCGCAGTGGTCTTCTCTCCCCGAGTTGACCGATTGACAACGATCGCGGGCCATTGAACTAGAGGAGCCGCGAACGAGCGATGCGCCGATGGAAACCGAAGTCTCGGGAGGCGCGGGGTTACGGACCGCCCCACCGGAGACGACGTCAAATCCTCGAGCCCCTCGTCCTCGCTGGCGTCACGACCTGCGCTCGCTGCGGTCTGCCGATCCAGCCGCACCAGGCATGGGATCTAGACCACGATGATTTCGACCGCTCGCGCTACCTCGGCCCGAGCCACCGCTTCAAGCGTGACTCTCCGGCGTGCGGGAATCGCGCAACTGCCGCCCGGCGTCAGCACCAGAAGCGGAAGCATGCCTCGCGGGAGTGGTGACGACCGACGGGGTGTCTACGCCCGGCTATTCGCTGCTCTCGTCGGATGCAGCCCAGTTCGTTAGAGGATGAGAGCCCGATCGAACGAACTTGCGCTCCTCGGCGATCCAGTCGACCAACCGCGCCGCCACCTCCTCGACCGGCAGGCCGGAGGTGTCGATCGCGAGCACGCGCCAGCGCGGGTCACCGGCCCGCCAGCCGCTCCACCGCGACCAGCGCATCTCGCCATCGGTCGCCTCGTTCCGGATCACATGCGGCCGCCAGGTCGGGTCGGCGGCGTGACCACGCATCCACGCCGCCCAGCTCCGGTAGTCCTGGAGATCAGCGGCCGTCCGATCGAACCACTCTGGCCCCCGAGCCTTGAGCCGGGCGATCCGCGTCTCGTCGTCACAGTCGATCAGACAGGCTGAGATCGCATCCAGCCGCGGCGCAGACGGAGTCGCGAGGAGTTCGCCGAACGGCGTCTGCCCGGCGAGGAGCAGATCGGTTCCCGCGGACTGGTATTCGAGCCCTCGGCGTACCCATTCCTCATTTGCCTGATGACGCCAGGCGGTGTCCGCTCCCGCCGGAACGCCGATCTCGTCGAAGTCGTGGATCGCCAGGTCAGGAACCCGTCCCTGCAGCTCGTTAAGGACGAACGTCTTGCCAGCGGCGCTTGACCCGAATAGCAGGAAGAGCACGAAGCGAACCTAGTCAACCGCGACGGCCGCGGCCCGTTCGAGTATCGCGGCGTTTCGCACGCTCGTTGCAATCGGGGGACGAATCATGGCCGTGAGCCTGCGCTCTGGGATTCCGCGTCGAGGATCTGGTGAGAGCACCACGCGATCTCGCTCGAGCTCGCGGATCGCATCCAGGCCGCGTAGGCTGTCCGGAATCTCTTCGGGAGGGCGGCGTGCGCATGAGGCTCAGGGGCGTGATCTGTGTGGTCGCCGGGCACCGGTGGGCGGCACCCACCGACGCGCGGGACACGGCGCCGACCCTGCGGTGCCGCCGGTGCGAGAGCCAAGTGACCTTGTACGCCGGGACGCACGGCACAGAGGGTTGGGTTGACCGCGCAGGACGTGCCGAGCGCGCCGGGATGTTGATGGACCCGAGAGACGAGCGCCGACGCTGATCAGCTGGTCGCGGGATCGGAGCGCGGACCACGACCACGTCCTCGTGTCCGGGCTCGCGCATTGCAAGGCTCGCGGCGACCTTGGCAACGTCCTGCAGGCCCAGTGTGCCTTCGCTGAGGTAGCACACGAGCCAGCGCCTCGCGGCCGGCTCGAACTTCGGCGACCCGCGCTCGGCGTAGAGATGGGCGAGATGCAAGGCATCCGGGGCGGCCCTCAAGGCGACAGCGATCAACCGACGGACGAACACAAGCCGAGCGGGGCGGGCTCAGTTAGCCCCAGCCCCGGCAGATTACGCAGCGCCGATGTCGTGTTCGATCGGCCGGGAGCTACATGTTGGTCAGGTTGAGGATGTTGCCGTCCGGATCCTTTAGCCATACGGCCTTGAACTCGCCTGAGATGTGAACGTCACCGTCGCGCGTCGTCTCTGGCAAGTTGTCGTATCGCTCGAAGGTGACGCCCTTCGTCTGGAGATCCTGGACAATCGTGTCGAAGTCTTCGCCGACTGCCCATGAGGCGGCGGTGGCCCGGTTCGTGCCAGCGTACTCCGACGGATACACGAGCACGACTGAGTTTCCGCTCTTGTAGAGCGTCGCTCCGGGTACCTCCTGCTGCAGTGTCAGCCCGAGCGTGTTCTCGTAGAAGTCGCGCGCCTGTTCCACGTCGCTCACCGCCAGCGTCGCTGCTGCATCCTTGCCTCCCAACACGGCCCGCTCCTCTCCTCGTGGACTTCCGGAAGCATATGCCTGCCTCGAACTCGCGCTCCACGATCCGCAGGTAGCTCGCGAGCTCCGGCTCGTCGACCCGAATCTCGAAACTCCTGGAAGTCTCGCCCCGTCCCGCGGGGTTCTGGTCAGAGTCAGCCTGCTACCAGGAGAATCAGAGCGGCGAAGACGACCAATGCTGATAGTCGGTAAGGCCACGTGCCGCCGAAAAGCATTCCCGGAGTCTACGTGGCCCGCCTTCCGCTGAACTCCCGCTCCTCGACCCGCAGGTAGCTCGCGAGCCCGACTGCCGGAGCCAGAACTTCGCGAGGCGGCACGTGCACACGACGAGCGAATCGCCCCCCTCTTCGGCGCTGGCCGCATCTCAAGGGTCACGAGCTCGCCGAGCTCGCGCGGCTCTATGGCGAACGCATCCGCCTCGCCACACGTCTCGGTCAGCGGCGACGCGCCAAGGACATTCGGTAGCTCAGATCGCCAGCGCCGAGCCCGCTCACTCGGATGGGTTTAACGCGGCACGCGGCCGGGCAGTTATCGGCCACGTCAGTGGGGACTAAGGGGCTGACGGCACGGAGACGCGGGATCGCCGGTGGGCCTGCCCGACCGGCGATCCCGGCTCCATCGTCGCGGCCAGTGCAGGGCGATCACACGGGCGGCGAGCTGGACAACGCCGAGATCCAAGGCTCCGTCGACTCGGTCACCGTAGAGGAGGACGGGAGCTTCACGGTCAACGGGTCGTGGGACGGTGGCGAGGCGTACACGCTGACCGGCGTAACCGGGAGCTGCACCAACTTTTAGCGCGAGCAGCTTCCAGTGTTTGAGCCAAGTCTCAGGGATTTTTGTGATGGGCACTCGAGCAGCCACCTCCGCAGTGGATTTCTCTCCCCGATACATGCCTAGATGGGCGACAGCGACGCGACGCTGGAAGCGGGAGCCCTATCGCCCCGAATACGGCGCGGCGCATCGCGCCAAGCGCCGAGCCGTCGCCCGGCTCGTGGCTGCGGGGCTCGTTGACTGCGCTCGGTGTTATGAGCGCATCCAACCCGGTCAGGAGTGGGACCTAGGCCACGTCGACGGCGACCGTTTGCGCTACGCGGGGCCTGAGCACAGACACTCGCGTGACTGCAGCGAAGGTGGGAACCGGGCAACAGCTCGACACCGCAAGCTCCGCGAGATGTTCCTCGAGCGGGGCGGGCGACCGAGGTCGAGAGAGTGGTGAGCGTGGGCGAACCGGCACCGCTCGAACATCGTTATTTCCCGGACGTCGCTGCGGCGGGTTTCCCTGCTGCGATGCGAAGCAGCGCCCCGAGGTTGCGTCGCGTCAGTGGAACGGATCCCCAAGCCGGCGAAACGCCGGCGGAGTGCCGTGGCACGCGGACGCGCAAGGCGCCAGGCAACGAGACGAAGCGCAACGGCGGGACGAGCATGAGCGCCTCACCGTCGAGGCCGACCGCCACCGGCGCACTCGCTCGCACTTCGAACTCGAGCGACGACCACTGGCGCACCGCACCGAAACGCCGGTGCTGGGCGATCGTCCCGAGGGTGACCAACTTTGCGACTGCGCCGGCGCCGCGTGCTCGCGTCGCGAAGATGCCCAGCAGTCCCGTATCGAGTTGCGGTCGTGTTCCCACGCCGCGGAACCGTCGCAGCTGATACGGATTGTTCGAGACGATCACGAGCGACGCGGCGCTACCCCAGTTCGCTGTATGCGGTACGTCGAACTCGAGCTCGCAGCAAGCCGCATCCCGCCTCACCATGTCCGGCAGCATCTGCCTCCAGGTCCCGAGCTTGGCGTTGCGGTAGGCATCGGATTGCACGACCTGGGCATAAATGCCTAGCGAGGCATTGTTGACGAAGATCCGTCCGTTGAGACGAGCGAGGTCGACCCGCCTTTCGATCCCGTCGACGAACGCGTCGAGTGCGCCCACGACGTCATCCCGGTCGAGTCCGAGGTCGAGGGCGAAATGGTTTCGCGTCCCGGCCGGGACGCAGACGTGGGCGACGTCGTGCTCCATGGCCAAGCCCGCCACCAATGCCTGCGACCCATCCCCCCCTGCCATGCCGATGACGTCTGCGCCACCCATCGCCGCTCGCTTGGCGAGATCGCAGAGGTCGTCATCCGGACCGAGCAGGAGGGGCTCGATCCTGCGCTTTCGCGCTTCCTCGGTGAGGTTGAAGCGCTCGGCCTTTCCGCCGCCCGAGTGAGGATTGATGATCAGCACGCCTCGGCGAGCCGGCTCCGCCGGCCGCGCATGTCGGTGGGCCGTGTGCGCCGAGGCGGGGTGGTTGCGCACGGCGTAGCGGGCGCTGAAACCGAAGAGCACCAGCAGCGCGATCAGCACCATCAGCCCGTACTTCTGCTGGTATCCGTACGTGATCAGCGCGATGAGTCCAAGTAGTGCCGGCAGCACTACAAGCAGACGTACGGGGCCACGTCTGACAAAGAAAAACCACGCACAAAACGCGACCACGAACACTGAAGCGAACCCGACAACCAGTCCGACCGGGTTGTACGCCGCCATCGAGAGAGCCACCGAGACGAGGAAGACCGCAACGATCAGTGCGCCTACCGCAGCGAGCCGGGCGCGATGGTGGTTGCGCGGTAAGGGCGCTCTTTGGTCGGACTGCGGCGAGTGCACGGTTGAACGCATACGCGACTCCTGGAGTTCGCTGCATGCCGACCGGGTGCTCGAGCCGGAATGGGACCGCCCGCCGGGTTCCGGGGCAGGGCGAGATTTCACCTTACACCCGCGCCTCAGGGGTACAAAGCGAGGGCGAGAGTGAGTCAACGCCAGAGAGCGGGCGCGTACGACAACGACGGCAGCCAGTCGGCTCCGGTAGGCGGTCTTAGTTCAGCCCGCCCGCCTCGAGCTCCCGCTCCTCGATCCGCAGCTGGCCAAGGCGGTGCAGAAGTTCCTCGGTCATGCGTCGATCCAGACGACCGCCGACATCTACACCGACTGGGACATCGACCAGCTTGCCGACACGCTGCTGGAAGTGCTCGATTGAATCGTTCCCCACGCATGCCGCGCAAACCCGCATGGTTGAGCGAAGCATGGAGGCGGCGGGAATCGAACCCGCGTCCGCGGTCGCACCGAACAGAGCGTCTACGAGCGTAGTCCGTGCTTCATCTCACCCGCCGGAAGGTTCACGGACGACCTGCCGACGGGCCAGCCATCCTGCGAAGTCGCACCTCGGGCGATTGGCTCTCCCTTGGTGCCTAGCCCGATCGTTGGCGCCGGCTCCCGGGCCTCGGGCCCAACCCGGGTCGGCGTCGCCTTACTAGCTGTTAACTAGACGGCGAGTGCGAGTTCGTTCTTGTTCGCACTTGCTTTGGTGCCGGTTGATTTACGAGGCCAACCGGCGACCTCGGCTCGCAACTCTGCCGGAGAACCGACCACGTCGAGACCTGGTCGCCCCCGTATGTGTCTACTGTCATCTAGGATAGCTGCCGATAAGCGGACCGCCGGGGGCGGGGGACCGCGAGATTAGGTTTTGATACGGGCGAAAGGATTCCGCTGTGGCTTTGATGCTTGAGGAGAGATACGACGATCTAGCCGGGCTTCGCGACAAGGCGAAGGCGGAGGTCGCGAAGGTCGTCGTCGGTCAGGAGCGCACCGTCGAGCTGTTGCTCGTCGCCGCACTCGCGCACGGGCACGTGCTGCTCGAAGGCCCGCCAGGGAGCGCCAAGACTCTCCTCGGCCGGGCGGTCGCGCACATGTTCGGCGCGACGTTCAAGCGCATCCAGTTCACGCCCGACACCACGCCCGCAGAGCTCAACGGCGTCAATGTCGTCAAGGCCGGCGAGCACGTCTTTCTCCCGGGCGTCGTCTTCACGAACGTTCTCCTCGCGGACGAGATCAACCGCACGCCCCCGCGGACGCAGGCCGCCCTGTTCGAGCCGATGCAGGAGCGCCAGGTCACGATCGACGGCAAGGTCCATCGCCTCCCGGACCCGTTCCTCGTCATCGCCACCCAGAACCCGTACGAGCACTCGGGCGTGTTCGAGCTCCCCGAGTCGCAGCTCGACCGCTTCCTCTTCAAGATCAACCTCGAGTACGCCGACCCGGACTCCGAGCTCCAGATGCTCAACCTCCCGCACAACGGGATCGCGCCGGACATGCTCGGGGAGGTCCGGCCGCTGCTCGGCGTCGTCGGCCTCGACAAGGCGCGCAGGGAGCTCGAGACGACCGAGGTCTCGGACGCCATCGGACGCTACATCGTCGCCCTCGGCCGGCGCACGCGGGACATGCCGGGGGTGGAGCTCGGGATCAGCTCGCGCGCGATGATCCACCTCATGAGCGCCTCGAAGGCGAATGCCCGGCTCAACGGCAGGCATGTGGTTACCGTCGATGACGTGCGCGAGATGGCGCCGTATGTCATGCGCCACCGCCTGATCCTGGAGCCCGGCGCGGACGCGGACGAGGTCTTGGGTCGGGCGTTCGCGGCCGTCCCGGCGCCCGCGCCCACCGCCGTCTAGCTCAGCCCACAGCGGCTCGTCCACCCCGCGATTCCCATAGAGCGCGTCCTGACGCCACGCTAATCTCCCCTGCTGTGAGCGACTGAGGGAGGGAGCCCGTGGCACTGATCGTCGAGGCGCCGTACGAGAACCTCATCGACCTGCGCGAGCGCGCGAAGCGTGAGGTCTCGAAGGTCGTGATCGGACAGGACCGCGCGGTCGAGCTCTTGCTCGTGGCCGCGCTCGCCCGCGGTCACGTGCTCCTCGAGGGCCCGCCCGGAAGCGCGAAGACGTTGCTGGGCCGCGCAACCGCGCACATGCTCGGGGCGTCCTTCAAGCGCATCCAGTTCACCCCCGACACGACGCCCGCCGAGCTCACCGGCAAGTACACGATCCGCGCGGGCGAGCAGATCCTCCTCCCCGGAGTCGTCTTCACGAACGTGCTCCTCGCCGACGAGATCAACCGCACACCGCCGCGGACGCAGGCGGCCCTGCTCGAGGCGATGCAGGAGCGCCAGGTGACGATCGAGGGCAAGGCCCATCGGCTACCGGATCCGTTCCTCGTGATCGCCACCCAGAATCCGTACGAGCACCGCGACGTCTTCGAGCTGCCCGAGTCGCAGCTCGACCGCTTCCTCTTCAAGATCGACATCGAGTACTCGGACGCGCGCAGCGAGTACCAGATGCTCGACCTGCCGCACAAGGGCGTCGCGCCCGACATGCTCGGTGAGGTGCAGCCGCTGCTCGGGGTCGTCGGCCTCGACAAGGCGCGGATCGAGCTCGACTCGACGGACATCCCCGAGGAGGTCGGGCACTACATGGTCGCGATCGCGCGTGCGACCCGCGGTCTCGAGGGCGTGGAGCTCGGCGTCAGCTCACGCGGGATCATCCACCTCGCGAGCGCCGCGAAGGCGAACGCGCGGCTGAGCGGTCGCGACTACGTGACCGCCGAGGACGTGCACGAGGTCGCGCCGTACGTCCTTCACCACCGGATCATCTGCGAGGACGGTTCGACGCCCGAGCAGGCGCTCGTGGCCGCGTTGGAGCAGGTTCCGGTGCCCGAGGTCACGCAGTCTCTGGTGTACGCCTGACAGGCAGTTAGGCGCTCTCGCGCCTAACTGCCTGGGAGCCAACGCGTTGACTACGACCGGGTAGCGGCTTCGTCCAGCGCTCGCTTGCCGAGCACCCTGGAGAGATGGCGACGGAACTCCGAGCTGGCAGCGTGGTCCGAGCGCGGCTCGGCGCCGTCGGCGATGCGCTGAGAGGCGTCCTCCGCGGACGCACCGCCCTCGATCGCCTCTTCTGCGGCCGCGGCCCTGATCGGGGTCGCGCCCATGTTGGTGAGCCCGATCCGTGCCTTTCCGAGCGAGCCGTTCGACTTCTCCACGACTGCTGCGACTCCGACGGTGGCCCAGTCCTGCGCGCGTCGGGCCATCTTCACGTACGACCAGCCCGCCGACGAGCCGAGCTTCGGGACGCGCACCTCGACCAGCATCTCTGCCGGACCCATAGCCGTCTGCCAGAGGCCGGTGAAGAACTCGGCCGCGGCGATCGTCCGCTCGCCGCCGGCGCCCCGCACGACGAGGTCGGCATCGAGCGCGAGGATCACTGCCGGTAGGTCAGATGCGGGATCTCCGTGCGCGAGCGTCCCGCCGATCGTCCCGCGATGCCGCACCTGCGGATCGCCGATGAGCCCCGCGGTGTACGAGATGATCGGGCAGTGCGTCCGCAGCGACGGGTCGTCGCGGACGGCTTGATGGCGCGTGAGTGCGCCGATCGCGATCGCGTCGCCGTCCTCTCTCACGTACGAGAGCTCGGTGATCTGCCCGATGTCGACGAGCAGCCCGGGACGGGCGATTCGCAGCTTCATCGCCGGGATGAGCGAGTGGCCGCCGGCGAGCAGCTTCGCGTCGCCCCGCTCGCCGAGGAGCGAGATGGCCTGCTCTACGCTCCCCGCGACCTCGTAGTCGAACGCAGCCGGGATCATGACTTCGCCTCCTGAATCGCAGTCCAGACTCGCTCCGGCGTCGCCGGCATCTGGACGTCGGTCACGCCGAGGTGCGAGAGCGCGTCGACGACGGCGTTGATCACGGCCGGGGCGGCCGCGATCGTTCCCGTCTCCCCCACCCCCTTGACCCCGAGCGGGTTGTCCGCGTGCGTCTCCGTGCGGTCGGTCTCGAAGGACGGGAGCTCGGCGGCCGACGGCACGAGGTAGTTCGTCATCGTGGTCGTCAGCAGGTTCCCGTATTCGTCGTACGTCGCCTCCTCGAAGAGGGCCGCCGCGATGCCCTGCGTGATGCCGCCGTGCACCTGCCCGTCGACGATCATCGGATTGACGGGCTGGCCGACGTCGTCGACGGCCACGTAGCGGACGAGCCGCGCGTCCCCGGTCTCGGTGTCGACCTCGACGACCGCGGCATGCGCCCCTGCGGGCCAGGAGAAGTTCGGCGGATCGAAGACCGCCGTCTCCTCGAGCCCGGGCTCCATGCCGTCCGGGAGGTTGTGCGCCGCGTGCGCGGCGAACGCGACCTCCTGAATGGTCATGCTCCGGTCGGGCGAGCCCTTCACGCTGAAGGCGCCGTGCGCGAACTCGAGGTCGTCCTCGGCGACCTCGAGCTGGTGCGCCACGATCTTGCGCGCCTTGTCGACGATCTTCACGCCCGCGTGGTGGAGCGCGATCCCGCCGACAGTCAGCGAGCGACTGCCGTACGTGTCCATGCCCAGCTGCGAGACGGCCGTGTCACCGTGCAGGACCTCGACGTCGTCGACGTGGATGCCGAGCTGGTCGGCGACGATCTGCGCCCAGGTCGTCTCGTGCGCCTGGCCGTGTGGGGACGTCCCCGTGACGACCTGCACCGAACCGAGCGGCTGGAAGCGGATCGTGGCGCTGTCCCAGCCTCCGACGGCGTAGCGGATCGCGCCGAGGATCCGGGAGGGAGCGAGGCCGCACATCTCGTTGTAGGTCGAGAAGCCGACCCCGATCTGCTTCGGGTCGCCGCTCTCGCGTCGTGACGCCTGCTCGCGCTCGACGGCGTCGAGGTCGAGCAGCTCGATCAGCCGCTCGAGCGACGCGTGGTAGTCGCCGGAGTCGATGGTTAGGCCGGACGCCATCGTGTGCGGGAACTCGGTAATGAGGTTCTTGCTGCGGAGTGCCACCTTGTCCATGCCGAGCTCCGCGGCGAGCGCGTCCATCGTCCGCTCGAGGACGTAGGTCGCCTCCGGCCGGCCGGCGCCTCGGTACGCGTCCGTCGGCGTCGTGTTCGTGAAGACACCGGTGAAGGTGACGCTGTAGTTCGGGATCGCGTACGGCCCGGAGTAGATCCACGCGCCGAGGAGCGGGATGCCCGGCGTCACGAGCTGGAGGTACGCGCCCATCGCGCAGAGCGCCTCCGACTTGACCGCCGTGATCGTGCCGTCCTTCGTCGCCGCGAAAGTCAGCTCGTGGAGGACGTCGCGGCCGTGGATCGTCGCCTGGTAGTTCTCGGTCCGCTCCTCGATCCACTTCACGGGCCGGCCGAGCCTCTTCGCGAGGGCGACGGCGAGGTACTCCTCGGCGTACACGTCGAGCTTCGACCCGAACCCGCCGCCGACGTCCGGAGCGATGACCCGGACCTTCGACTCGGGGATGCCGAGGACGAGCTGCATCGTGAAGCGGAGGACGTGCGGGATCTGCGTCGCCGACCAGACCGTCACGTCGCCGGTTGGGCCGGCCTGTGCGATCACGCCCCGCGGCTCGATCGCGTTCGGGATCAGCCGTGGCTGCCGGTAGCGGCGCGTGACGACGACATCGGCCGCGTCGATCGCCGCCTGGACGCCGTCCGTCTCGAGCTTCCACACGTAGCACTCGTTCGTTCCGAGATCGGAGTGGACGAGCGGCGCGCCGTCCGCCATTGCCTTCTCGACGTCGGCGACCGCGGGAAGCTGCTCGTACTCGACATCCACCAGCTCGGCCGCGTCCTGGGCGAGCGCGCGGGTCTCGGCGATCACGACCGCGACGCCGTCGCCCTGGTAGCGGGTCTCGTCGACTGCGAGCGGATAGTGAGGTGGCATCTTGATGTCTTCGGTGACGGGCCACGCGCAGGGCATGCCGCCCGCCCAGTCCTCGGCGAGGTCAGCGCCGCTGAAGGCCGCCACGACGCCCTCGGCCGACCGCGCGGCGTCGAGGTCGATGCGCGTGATGCGCGCGTGCGCATACGGGCTCCGGATGACGACCATCGCGACCGTGCCGGGCAGCGTGAGGCCCTCGATGAACGTCCCGCGCCCACGAAGCAGCGCGTCGTCCTCCTTGCGCTTGACGGACGTGCCGATGAAGGTCTCGGTCGATTCGGCGACTGCCATGGCTAGCTCACCTCCGCAGCGGCGGCGACCGCCTCGACGATGTTGTGGTACCCGGTGCAGCGGCAGAGGTTCCCCTCGAGGCCCAGACGGATCGCAGCCTCGTCGGTCGCCTCCCCGCTCTCGATCAGGCTCACCGCAGCGAGCACCATGCCCGGCGTGCAGAAGCCGCACTGGAGCGCGTGATGGTCGTGGAACGCCTGCTGGACGGGGTGCAGGTTGCCGTTCTCGGCCAGACCCTCGATGGTCGTGATCTCGAGCTCGTCGGCCTGGACTCCGAGCATCGTGCAGGACTTCACCGACTCGCCGTTCACGAGCACGGTGCAGGCCCCGCACGACGATGTGTCGCAGCCGATGTTGGTGCCGGTCAGCCCGAGGCGCTCCCGGAGCACGTAGACGAGCAGCTCCCGAGGCTCCAGCTCGAGCTCGTGCCGCGTGCCGTTGACGGCCAGTGCTACGCGTCGCACAGCTCTCCCCTCCCTTTGTCGTTGGGGCGAAGCCCGAGCGTAACGCGCCTCGGACGCGCGCGCCATTGCTTCTAGCGGCGGCGTTTGAGGGCGCGCTCGATCTGTCGCTGCGCGTCGCGCTCGGCGAGCACGCGACGCCTATCGGCCCGCTCGCGGCCGCGCGCGAGTGCGAGCTCGACCTTGACGCGGCCGTTCTTGAAGTACATCCGCGTCGGGACGAGCGTGAGGCCCTTCTCGCGCACCTTGCCGTACAACGAGTCGATCTCGCGGCGGTGCAGCAGGAGCTTGCGCTCGCGGTCCGGGACGTGGCCGAAGACGCCGGTCTGGGCATACTCGGCGATGGACGCGCCGACGAGCCACGCCTCGCCGTCGCGGATGTCCGCGTACGCCTGACCCAGCTGGACGTGGCCCTCGCGCGCGGACTTCACCTCGCTCCCGGTCAGCGCGACGCCGGCCTCGATCCGCTCGAGGAACTCGTAGTCGCGGCGCGCGCGCCGGTTCTCCGCGATCAGCTTCGTGTCGGCCACCGGCGGAGTGTAGGGCGCACGAGGGCGAGGCAAGCCTCGCCCCTACCGACCTGTGGCCGAAGGCGGTCGACGAAGGTCGTAGGGGCGAGGCTTGCCTCGCCCGCACCTCACTCCATCACGTCCGAGAGGCGCCGCGCGAGCTCCCTGAGCATCGCGAGCGCGAAAGCCGGCTCGGACTCGATCAGCGCGAGCGCGTCTTCCCGTGAGACCGCGATGCAGCGGACCTCGCTCGCCGCACGCACCCTCGCCACGCGCTCCGTGCCCGGATTCAGGAGCGACAGCTCGCCGAAGAAGTTCCCTGCCCCGAGCGTGTACGAGGCGCCGTGTGCCTCGACCGTCACGTCGCCCTCGAGGATCACGAACATTCCCGAGCCAGGGTCGCCGGAGAGCGCGAGCACCTGGCCCGGCTCGCTCTCGAGCACCCCGGCGCGTGCGCCGAGCCGCTCGAACCCGAGGTCGCTCATGCCGTTGAAGAGCGGGATGGAACGCAGCTCGTCCGAGGTCATGAAGCGCTTCATATCACGCAGCCTCAGCTGTGACGGAGGCGTCGTCACAGTGCGATCGCCCGCACCCAGGAGCTCACGAGTGCTTCGAGAGCTCTATCGCTGGTGTGGGCGGCCGGCGTCGACCAACGCCTCGGCGCGGGCGACGATCTCGTAGCTCACAGCAGCTTGCGGCGCTTCATGTACGCGAGGAGGTCGTCGTAGGTGCCGTCGGAGTTCGCGAACGTCACGACGTTGCGCGCGGCCTCGAACCACGGCCCGGTCGACGGCTTCACCTCGCGCACGGCCGCCTCGAGATCGCGCATCTCGATCATGCGCACCTCGCCCGTGCGCACGGCCTCCATCATCGCCTTCTCGCCCGCGGTCTCGCACACGTGGGCGAGGTCGGCGCCCGAGAAGCCCTCGGTGATCTGCGCGAGCTTGCCCGTATCGACGCCCGCGATCGGCCGGTCCTTCAGGTGCGTGCGGAGGATGACCTCTCGCGCGGCCGCGTCCGGCGGGAGCACGAGCACCATCCGATCGAACCTGCCCGGGCGACGAAGTGCGACATCGACGTCCCAAGGCTGGTTCGTTGCCGCCAGTACGTAGACGTTCTCGTTCTGGTTGTCCACACCGTCGAGCTCCGAGAGCAGCTGGTTGACGGTCGTTCGCATCCCGTCCGAGCTGATCTGCGAGCGCCGACGGCCGAGCGCGTCGACCTCGTCGATGAAGACGACGCACGGCGCGTTCCGCCGCGCGACCGAGAAGATGTCGTGGAGGTTCCGCTCGCTGCGACCGATCCACATGTCGAGCACGTCGTGGATCGACACGGAGATGAAGCCGGCATCGAGCTCCCCCGCGAGCGCCCGCGCGATGAACGTCTTCCCGCACCCAGGCGGCCCGTAGAGCAGGAGGCCGCCTTGCAGGTTCTTGCGGTACAGCTTCCGGAGCTCCTGGTTGCGGAGCGGGGCGATGAAGGACGCCTCGAGGCGTTCCTTGACCTCCTGCATGCCTCCGACGTCGTCGAGGGTGACGTCCGCGCGCTCGATGTCCCAGCTGTCGACCGCCGACTCGGCCGGGTCGCCGTCGACGAACATCGGCGGGAGCGCGCTGCCGAGATCGGCCTCGGCGACGTCCCACTTGAAGTCCTCGTCCGCCCCGGTCGCCGCGTCACCCGCCGGCGACTGGAGCAGGCGGGTCATGAGCGTCCGCGCGTCCTCGGAGGCCGGGTCGCGCGCGAGCACCTCGCTCAGCTCCCGGATCGCCTCGTCGGCACGGCCGCGCTCGGCGAGCAGCTCCGCCAGGTGCAGGCGCAGCCGCACGTCGTCGGGAGCGGCGCTGACCGCCGCTCGCAGGCTGTCGAAGAGATCCCCGTCCGACACGGAGATCGCACCTTAGTCGAGAGTCAAGATGTGTCTATCGCCTGGCCGCGATGCCCGCACAGCGGTCGCAGAGCGGGAACCACGGGGCGCGTCGAGCGCCCGCACGAGCGGCAGCGGCCGATCGTCGGCGACTCGACCTCGACGCGGAGACGGGCGACCACCCGAGCGGCGGCGGCCTCCTCGAGCGCGGCCGCGCGCTCGATCGTGACGCCGCCCACTCCCGGGTACTGGAGCGCGAACCAGCGCAGGATGCTCGCCTCCCGCCCGGCCTGCTCGGCGTCCTCGAGCGAGGCGTCGCGGAGCCGCGTGGTGTCGAGCAGGAACGTGAGGTGCGGACGCGCGACTCGGTCGCCCGCGATCGCGAGCGCGAGCGTGGCCAGGAGCTCGAGGTTGTCTTCGTCGACGGGCGCGTTGACGAGCTTCCACGTCTCGTCGAGCGGGAGCCGGCGGCCCCGCTCGCGCAGGCGCTTCTGCACTGCGCCGAGCCTCGTGCGGAGCGGCTGCAGCGACTCGACCGCGAGCCAGCTCTCGTGCGCCCACTCGCGCAGCGCGACCCGATGCCACGCCTCGAGCGCGGCGTCGAGGTCACGCGGGTCGTCGACGCCGAGGTCGGACAGCCGCGGGCGGATCCGCGCCTCGTCGACGACTCTGTACCCCCGCAGACTGTCGCTGACGAGCACGTGCGGCTCGAGTGCGGACTCGACCCGGCGAGGATCCGGCGAGCCCCAGCCGAGGCCGGCGAGGACGCCGACATGGCCTCGCTCGACGAGTCCGAAGCGGCCGGCGCGACCCGCGATCTGGGCGATCTCCCAGGGCAGGAGGTTCCGCCGCGACTCGCCGTCGTACTTCGTCGTCTCCGCAAAGAGCAGCGTCTCGCAGGGGAGGTTGACCCCGTGTCCGAGGACGTCCGTCGCGACGCAGACGTCCGCGGCGCCGGAGATGAAGCGGTCGATCTCCTCCCGCCGCGACGACAACGGCATCGCGCCGTACAGCACCGCGACCCGGCCCGGATGCAGCCGGTTCACCTCGCCCGCCAGCGCGAGCACGGCCTTCCGGCTGAAGGAGACGACGACGGTGCCCTTCCCGAGCGAGCGGAGCGTCCGCTCGCCGACGAACTCGAGCGGGAGCTTGCGCTCGAACACCCTGAGCTCGGCCTCGGGGAACGCGCGCTCGACGAGCGGCAGCGCGTCGAGCGCGCCGAGGAGGCGGATCTCGCGGAAGTCGCCGGCGAGCAGCAGCCGCGTCCATGCCGAGCCGCGCTCCTCGTCGTCCGCCCACTGGATCTCGTCGAGGACGAGGAGCTCGCCTCTCTGCGGGGCCATCTCCACGGTCGTGGCAAGAATCGGCGCGCGCTCGTTCACGCGCTCCTCGCCCGTGATCAGGCCTACGTTGTCGGTCCCAACGCGTTCGCCGAGCCGCCTCTGCGCCTCCTGCGCGAGCATCCTCAGCGGCCCCGCGTAGACGCCTGCGCCCGCCTCCGCGAGCTCCTCGAGCGCCGCATGCGTCTTCCCGGAGTTCGTCGGGCCGAGATGCGCGACGACGCGCTCGGGCTCGTGCTCCCGCGTGGGGAGCGAGATCTCGATCCGCCGCTCGGCCTGGCGGACGACCGCTGCCGGGCGGCGTCGCTCGGCCCGCTCGGAGCGGCTCGGCCGCTTCTGGCGGCGGTGTGGGCGCCGATTGCGCATCGGCGCACGGTATCGGGGAGGGCGAGGCAAGCCTCGCCCCTACGGCCCAGGTTTGGCGACCTGGGTCGCCCGCGCGAGCCTCAGACCCGGAGGAAGCGGCGCAGCGTGAGGCCGGAGCCGGCGGCGCCGATCGCGAGACCCACGAGCACGAGGATCGCCGCCGTCGCCGTGAAGCCGAGCGCGTGCACGTCGGGGTCCTCGCGCATGTTCTGGAGGATTCGCGACATGGCGACCTCCCGCGTGACGAAGAGAAGCACCACCGCGGCGAGCGAGCCGGCCAACCCCGTCAGCAGGCCCTCGAGCATGAACGGGCCGCGGACGAACCAGTTCGTCGCGCCGACGAGCTTCATGACCTCGATCTCGCGCCTGCGCGCGAAGATCGAGAGCCGGATCGTGTTCGCGATGAGGATCGTCGAGGCCGCGAGCAGGACGATGACCGCGATCAGCGACACGATCTGGATCGCGCGCGCGACGCGGAGGATCGCGCGCGAGGTCTCGGCTCCGTAGTTGATCGTGTCCACCCCGGCGAGCTTGGCGTCGCGGAGCGCATTCGCGATCGCCTCGGTGTCCTCGCCGTTGTCGGGGACGACGTCGAACGAGACCGGCAGCGGGTTGCCCGTGAGGTTCTCGGTCAGCTCGGGCGTGCGCTTGCGTTGGATCGCGAGCGCCTCCTCCTTGGAGATGAACGTGACCCCGCCGTCCTGGACCCGCGGGTCGGACTCGAGGAACGAGCGCACGGTGTCGATCTGCTTGTTCGACGGGTCGCCCGCGCACTTGGGGTTCGGGCTCCCGGGCGAGCAGAGGTACACGTGCACCGCGAGCTCGCGCTTCTTGTCGTCGGACCACGAGACGAGCCAGGTCCCGAGACCGATGAAGGCGCCGATCAGGAACATGCCGATGAGCACCGACACGGCCGACGCGAACGTCGTCGAGAGGTTCGCTCCGATCGACTTCAGCGCCTCCGAGAAGAGCAGGCGAACCCTCGTCACTCTTCGGCGTAACCCCCACGCCGCTCGTCACGAACGAGCTTGCCGCCTTCGAGCGCGATGACGCGCCGACGCATCTTGTCCACCATCTCGCGGTCGTGCGTGACCATGAGGATGGTCGTGCCGGTGCGGCTGATGCGGTAGAGGAGCTGCATGATCCCGACCGAGGTGTCGGGGTCGAGGTTCCCGGTCGGCTCGTCGCAGACGAGCAGGGGCGGCTGGTTGACGAACGCGCGCGCGATCGAGACGCGCTGCTGCTCGCCGCCGGAGAGCTCCTCGGGACGCGAGTTCATCTTGTGCGGGAGCCCGACGAGGTTCAGCACCTCCGGCACCTTCTTCCGGATCTGCGCGCTCGACTGGCCCTGCACGCGGAGCGCGTAGCCGATGTTCTCGGCAGCAGTGCGGTTCGGGAGCAGCTTGAAGTCCTGGAAGACGCAGCCGACGTTGCGCCGCAGCAGCGGCACCTTCGAGCGCTTGAGGCGGCCGAGGTCGCGCCCGCCGACGACGATGCGCCCCTGCGTCGGCTCGAGCTCCTTGAGGATCAGCCGGATCACGGTCGACTTGCCCGAGCCGGAGGCGCCGACGACGAAGACGAACTCGCCCTTCTCGATCGTGAAGGAGACGCCCTCGAGAGCGGTGACCCCGGGCTCGTAGATCTTCTGGACGTTCTCGAACACGATCATCGCCGAGGCGCTCGAGTCGCGCTCGACGGGGATCGGTGCGAGGAACTCCTCGGTCTCGACGCGGCCGGGCTCTGTACGCTCGGGCTCGGCTAAGGCGGTCACGGTTGCA
The DNA here is from genome assembly GCA_963765175.1 of uncultured Actinomycetes bacterium. GTDB lineage: Bacteria > Actinomycetota > Thermoleophilia > Gaiellales > Gaiellaceae > GMQP-bins7. The sequence goes on along the minus strand of CAVXUY010000009.1, from coordinate 250,688 downwards.
TCTTTCGAAGAGTCATCGAGCACACGGTTGTGATGCACGGAGCGAGGGGGAGACGCAGCCTCGACGGGCTGCTCCGGCTCGTGGAAGGCGCTGATTCTAGCTGAACGCGCGGAAGCGCCTTGTCCGCGGAGCGGAGCAGTGGAGGGGGTCTGGGGGAACCGGGAGGTTCCTCCAGCGTCTGCGCTCGACTCCTGCATTAGAGGACTTTCCCCGCGGCTTTCGCCAGGAGATAGGAGTGGACGAAGCCGTCGAGCGCCCCGTCGAGCACGGATTGGGCATTCCCGACCTCGTGGTCCGTGCGGTGATCCTTCACGAGTTGGTAGGGGTGCAGCACGTAGGAGCGGATTTGACTCCCGAAACCGATGTCCTGCGCCGCACCGCGCTCCTTCGCGAGCTCGGCTTCGCGCTTCTCCTCCTCGAGCTCGGCGAGCCTCGAGCGAAGGATGCGGAGCGCCGTCCGCTTGTTGGACGTCTGCGAGCGCTCGTTCTGGCACTGGACGACGATTCCCGTCGGGATGTGCGTGATGCGGACAGCGGAGTCGGTCTTGTTCACGTGCTGGCCTCCGGCTCCGCTCGAGCGATACGTGTCGATCCGCAGCTCGGACTCGTCGAGCTCGACCTCGACGTCGTCCGGCAGCAGCGGCGCGACCACGACCTGCGCGAACGCCGTGTGGCGGCGGTGCGAGGCGTCGAAGGGCGAGAGCCGCACGAGCCGGTGGACGCCGCGCTCCGCCTTCACGACGCCGTACGCGTTCTCGCCGTGCACCGCGAGCGTGGTCGACTTGAGGCCGGCCTCCTCGCCCGGGCTCGCCTCGAGCATCTCGACCGCGAAGCCGCGATTCGAGAGCCAGCGCTCGTACATGCGGAGGAGCATCTCCGCCCAGTCCTGCGCGTCGGTGCCGCCCGTGCCCGCGTGGATCTCGAGAATCGCGTCGCCTGCGTCGTACTTGCCCGTGAAGAGCGCGTCCTCCTCGAGCCGCCCGAGCTCCTGCTCGAGCGAGCCGACGAGCTCGTCGATCTCGGCCCCGAGGTCGCCGTCACCGAGGGCGAGCAGCTCGGTCGCGTCCTCGTACTCGCGCCGCAGCCGCTCGTAGCGCTCGAGCTTGCGTGCGGTCCGCGCGTGCTCGGTCGAGATGCGCGCCGCCTCTGCCTGGTCGTCCCAGAAGCCAGGAGCTCCCATCGCCTCCTCGAGCTCGGCGCGGCGGCGCGTCAGCACATCGGGGTCAAAGGTAATCACGGACCCAGGCAAGCTGGGCCCCGATCTCCTCCAGGCGCTGCTCGAGACTGCGTTCGTTCTCGGCCACGCGGCGATGGTACCGAGCGCCGAGGTCGGACCCGCGGCTGCGCCCCGTGCGAGATCCGGGAGGCCGCCGCCGTTCTACGATCGTCAGCGCTGGACGTGCTGGAGAAACGCCTGCGCGATGACGCCGTACCCCTCGCTGTTCGCGTGGATGTCCGGGCCGTGAGGCTCCCCCGCGCACATCCACGTCAGCTGGCACACGACCAGCACGTTGCGCGGCGTGCCGCCGACGAGCGTCGAGTCCAACGTCGAGAACGCTCCGAAGACGTCTGCGACCGGGATTCCGAAGCCGCCGTAGATCGTCCCGAGGAATCCATTGAGCAGAGCCGAAAGGGCCGCCTCGGCCTGCACCGCGGCGACGCTCTGCGTGGAGAACCACTCGCTCGCCAGCAGCGGGTCGTAGTAGTTCATTCCGATGATCGGCACGTCCTGGGCCGCCGCTTTGAGCGTTCCGAGGACGACCGGCAGGTTCGCCGCGACCGCCGGCACGCCGCCTCCGCTGAGGATGTCGTTCGCGCCGAGGTCGATCGTGACGAACGCGACGTCGTCACGGTTCTCCTGGAGGAACGCGACGGCCTCGGCGAGTTGTGAGCCGTGCTCGTACGTGCAGAGCGCACCGGTCCGGAAGGTCACTGTCGACTCTCCGCCGCACCCGAGCTTGACCTCGCGAAGCTGCGTGTAGTCGCCACGCACGAGCTTGAAGAGCTGGTCGGCGTACCCCTGGTTGTAGCCCGGTGACGCCCTCCGGCTGAGCGGGCCGCCGATCGGCTGGAGGCCCTGCGCGAGCGAGTCGCCGAGCGAGAGGTAGTACGTCGCTTTACTGCCGCCGGCGTTGGCGCCCGGAGCGCCGGGCACCGCGAGCAGCGCAGCGGCGAGCAGAACGAGCAGGAGCGAGACCCTGACTCTCATGGATCGAACCTCCCCTGTTGGCCGTTCTTCGGTCGGGTCTGACAGACGGCCTACCCTACCGCGACTCGAGCCTGAGGGCCGTGGCCACCGTCTCGCGTGGGGGCGGCTCGTCCTCGGCCTCACGAGGAGCGCTTACGCCGGCGCGGACGGCCTCGAGCTGGGCGATGACCGCGCCGCCGTAGACGACGGTGACGGCGGCGAGCAACGTCCAGATCTGGAGGGCGACGATGCCCGCGAGCGGGCCGTAGGTGTCGCCGAAGTTCGAGCTGAGACGGAACGCCACGGCGAGCAGGAGCGTGGCGATCGTCCACAGCACGACCGCGACGCCGGAGCCGAACGAGAGCCAGGACCAGGCAGGCTGACTGCGGTTCGGCGCGTAACGGAACAGCGCGCCCAGGCCGGCCGCGACGAGGGCGATCGCGAGCGGCCAGACGCAAGACTCTGCCGACGGCGGTGTCGACGAGCCCACGTCCGAACGTGAGCAACACGAACGCCGCGGCGATGGCAGCCCCGACGCTCAGCGCGAGGACGAGGGCGCGCGCGTACTTGATGTGGCTCGGACGGTCCTTCTCGATGCCGTAGAGGCGGTTGAGCACGCGTTCGAGCTGGCCCATCGTCGTCGTCGACGTGATGAGGAGGCCTACGAGGCCGAGCAGCAGCGGGAGGTAGCGGTTTTCGTTCCCGACGCGGTTCGCCTGCTCGACCGCATTTCGCAGCACGTCGCTCGCGTGCCCGGGCACCGCGGTCTCGATCGCCTCGACGATTGCCTTGTTGAAGCCGGTCTCGCCGAACGCGGACGCGAGGCCGACGAGCACGATCGCTCCCTGCACGAGCGCGAGCGAGGTCGTGAAGGCGAGCGCGCGCGCGTGGCTGAAGCCGTCGGACGCGCGCATCCGTTCGAACGAGTCGCGCAGGAGCGCAAGCGTGCCGGTCGACGACAGCGTCTTGCGCGCGTCGTCGCCCGTGAGCTCGTGCGTCTCCGGAACGCGGGTCGCGGTGCTCACTTGCCGTTCTCCGTCTGCTCCGGCACGCGGACGGCGATCGCCGCCGGCTCGACCTCGATCTTGAACCGCTTGACGGGGTCGCGCTCGCCGCCGTCGAGCTCGTACAGGACCTTGCGGTCGAGCTCCGCGCGCACCGTGCTCGCGCGCGTCTGCTGGACGAAGGGCGACTCGCTCGGCGTCCCGACCGCGGCGCGCGCGACCGTCCGCGCCCACTCGACGAGCCCGTCGGCGCGCACGATGCCGAGCTCCAGCTCGTCCGTCGTCGGGCCTCGCGTCCTCGAACACCTCGACGCCGGCGAAGAGCTTGCCGAGGTTGCCCGCGAGGACGAGGCTGGCCTCACCCTCGTACCACGGCACCCCGTCGACCTCGATCTTCGCGCCGAACGTGGACGATCGGGCGCCCTTGAGCCCCGTCCAGACGTACGCGAGGCGGCCGAGCCGGTCCTTGAGCGTTCCGTCCGCGTCCCGGATCATCCGTGCGTCGAGCCCTGCGCCGGCCATCACGCCGAAGCGCTCGCCCTTCATCCTCCCCACGTCGATCGTCCTCGTGGCGCCGTGGAGACCGATGTCCACCGCCTCCGCGATGTTGCTCGGGATCCCGAGGTTCGACGCGAACAGGTTCGCCGTCCCCGCCGGAACGACCGCGAGCTTGGCGTCGGAGCCGGCCATGACGTCGATGCAGCGCTGGACGGTGCCGTCACCGCCCCACGCGATGACGAGCTCGGCGCCCGCATCGAGCGCCTCCTGGACGCGCTTCGGGACCTTCCTGCTCTTCGGCACCTCGTACCAGAGCGGCCGTTCGACTCCACGCCGCGCGAGCTCGGTGCGAAGCTCGGGGAGGCCGCCGCCGACGGTCTTCCCCGCATGTGCGACGACCGCGACCTTGGTCACATGCACTCCTCACGACGGCGCTCGCGATTCGCTACGGCGACTCCGACGACGCGGCTGACGAAGATCGCGAGAGCGACGGCGAGCACTCCCATGAGGAAGCCCGCGAGCGCGTCCGTCGGGTTGTGCATCCCGCGGTACATGCGCGAAGCCGCGACGAAGACCGGGAGCCCGATTCCGACCAGGTAGGCCGCGTAGCGCCAGCGGGAGTCACGAAAATGCCAGGCGAGGACGAGCGCGAGAGCTCCGTACACGGCGACCGAGGCGGCCACGTGCCCGGATGGGAAGCTGTGCAGGAGCGGAAGGTTCTCGAGGCGGTCGACCGCCGGCCGCTCGCGCGGGACGAGGGCGACGATCGCCCGGTACGCGGTGACCTCGACCAGGATCGCGGTCAGGAAGAAGGCGGCCAGGCGCCAGCGCCGCCGGAAGGCCAGCCAGATGCAGGTGACGGCGACGACCAGCGGGATGACGAGTCCTCCGCTGAGCGTCGAGCCGATCCAGGAGATGTCTTCGCGCAGCGGCGCGCGGTGCTCCTCGAGCCAGTCGTTGTAGCTGCGCTCCGCCAGACCGACGCCGAGGTGCGGCACGAGAATCTCCGTCAGCAGGCGTCCGAGCAGGGCCATGACCGCCACGAGGGCGAGCCACAAGACGACCGTGACTGCCACATGGACGACAGCCGGGTGCCGGTCGCGGAGGAGCCCGACGTTCGCGACGCGCTCGGCGAGCCCGCCGCGCCGCGCCTCGAGCAGGTCGCAGCCGGCGCCGCTGGACGCGAGCTCGGTGCGCTTCTCTGCGCGCTCGGGCGGTTCGGTGTACGAGGGCCGCCGCGACAGTGCCTCGGACGGTCGTGTAGGGACGGTCGTCACTCATAAGCGTTTACCACTCCAGCATCGGAGGGAAACCGATGGCAGGTCTACGCGTCCTTCATACGCAGACGATGCCGTTCTTTCTCCTACTTCTCGTCGCGGTGACCGTCGGGTCGCTGGTCATGGTGCTTGCGGCGCACTACCCGCACACCGCGGGCGTCTCCCAGCCGAGCGACCAGGCCGCGACCCGGGCCGGCCACGCGATCGCCGAGCACAGCACCCTTCGTCGGCTGCTCCGCGATCGCCTCGATCCCGCGGCCGCGACAGGTCTCGCGCTGTCCGTCGCGCTCGTCGTGATCCTCGCAGGCGGGCTCGTCGTCGCCGTGCTCGCGCATCTCGTCCGGTCGAACTCCGAGCTCGCGGCGATCGACAAGAGCGTCGGCCAGTGGGGCGTCGACCACCGGCTCGAGTGGTCGACGGACGCGCTTCAGCTCTTCACGTGGCTCGGCGACACGCACCTGGTGATCGTGCTCGCGGTCGTCGTCGGCGTCGTCGAGTACGTCCGCCGGCCGAGCCGCTGGATCCTTCCCTTCCTCGCGGTCGTCATCGGCGGCCAGGTGGTGCTGACGAACGGGCTCAAGGCGATCCTCGACCGCGTGCGGCCGGAGTTCAACCCGATCGCCGAGACGCTCGGGCCTTCGTTCCCGAGCGGCCACTCGGCCGTGGCTGCGGCCTTCTTCGGGGCGACCGCGCTGCTCATGAGCCGCGGCCGGCTGCGGCACGAGCGGGCGCTCATCTTCGGGCTCGCCGCGGGCATCGCGGCGGGGGTGGCGTGCAGCCGGGTCATGATCGGCGTCCACTGGCTCTCGGACGTCGTCGCCGGCGTGCTCTTCGGCTGGGCCTGGCTCTCGGCCTGCAGCATCGCGTTCGGCGGCCGCCGGCTGCGCTTCGGCGCGGCGGTCGAGGAGGCCGTCGAGGTCGCGAAGACGGACCTGCGTGAGCACCCGCCGCCGAGGGGCGCCCGGGCGAGCTACGGGTCGTAGACGTGCCCGAGGATCGGGCCCAGCACGCGCCGGTGACCGCGCGAGACGCCCGGGAGCTTCACGAGGCGGTGCGTGAGCGGCTGATCCGTCTCGATGCGCTCGAGCTGCTCCTCCGAGATCGGCTCCCAGTAGCGCTCGAAGACCTCGGTCGTGTCGCCGTCGATCTCCTCGACCGGCCGCTCGAGGTGCTCCGACCACAGCCGTAGCCGGGTCTCGCGCGCGACGCGGGCGTCGAGCGTGACGACATTGACCTCCGTGTCGTTGAAGAGCGAGTGCGAGTTGAGATTGGCCGAGCCGAGCGTCAGCCACCGGTCGTCGACGATGCCGATCTTCGAATGCACGTATACGAGGTCGCGGAGCTTCCCCGAGCGCGCGTACAGCGTGCAGGCGAGGAACCGCGCATTGCCGTCGTCGGCGTCGATGAGCGCGGCCACCTGGCCGCAGGACACGTCCGCGCCGTCGTTCGCCCGCGCGGGCAGCAGGAGCAGGATCCGGAAGTCGTCGCTCGGAGGGTCCCGCAGCTTGTCGGCGAGGATCTCGACGATCTCGGGCGACCACAGGAACTGGCTCTCGAGATAGATGAAGCGCTCGGCCGAACGCAGCGCGGCCGTGTACGCCTCGAGCAGCGAGTAGTCGCCGCGCGGCAGCTTCTCGAAGACGCCGTCACGGACCGTCCTCACGACCTGCACCTCGACGTCGCCCTGCGCGGAGGCCTGCTCGGGCGACGGCAGAGGCTCTTCGGTCGCGGCCTCCCAGCGCATCCGGAAGTGCTCCGCGACGTCGGCCACCGCAGGCCCGCGCAGGCGCACGGCCGCGTCGTGCCAGCCGACACTGCCGCGGGCGACGTGCCTGGGCGAGTCGTATGGGTCGCCCGCGTCGAGCGTGAGGTCGATCCCGCCGACGAACGCGACGCGGTCGTCGATCACGATCGCCTTCTCGTGGTGGCAGTGCAACGGCCCGACGCACGAGTCGATCTCGCACTTCACCTTCGTCTCGTGGCACAGCTCGTCGACCATCCGGCGGACGTCGGACCGCGAAGGCCGGAAGAGTCTGACGGGAGCCCCGCCCCAGATGAGGACGCGCACGTCGACTCGCTCGGCGAGCTCGGCGAGGAGGTTGCGCACGACGACGGGGTCGTCGCCGCGCGTCAGCTGCAGCTGCGGGGAGAGGAACCAGCCCGCCAGGTGGACGTGCGACTCGGCCCGCTGCAGCTCCTCCGCCATCGCGGGCAGCGCCGTCGACGCCGTCGATCAGGACCTCGAGGTCGTTCCCGGCCCTCGGCGGTGCGCCTGCTCTCCGAATAGCCGCGGCCGGTCGCATCGAGCGCCTGTTCCCAACCGACGGCGCGCAGTCGGCGCCGATGCCGTGCGCGCACGGTGTCCTCGATGCGCTCGGCGACCCCGTGACCCAGGGAGGTCGCAATCCTTCCCGTCCGCCGAGAGCCCAAGACGGACGTCAGGCTAGTTCAAGCATCACCTTGCGGCGCCATCTCAACGCTGCTATATCGCCAGGGATGGCCGGGAAAGCGACCGAGAAGACGATCGAGCGGCTGCGCCAGCGTCTCGCGCATGTGGGCGACGAGGGCTGGTTCTTCGCCCGGATCGCCGACCAGGTGGCGGAGCGGCGCCGCGAGCTCGGCTTGTCGCAGCAGCAGCTCGCGGAGCTGACGGGAACGACCCAGTCCGCGATCGCGCGGCTCGAGTCGGGCGGCCGTCCCCCACGGATCGACACCCTCCTGCGCATCACGAACGCGCTCGACTGCGACCTCGAGGTGCGACTCCACCCGAGGGCATAGAGCCTCAGCCGCGCGTCGTCGTGGTCTCCGGCTGCGGACGGGCGGGCTGACGGAGGTCCTCCTCCGCGACGCGTGCCGCTTCCTCCGCGGCGGCGCCGAAGCGAAGTATGCGACCGCCGAACGCGATGCTGCAGGCCGCGAACCAGGCCAAGCCGAACAGCACGCCGGCGACGACGTCGGAGAGCCAATGCACGCCGAGCAGGACACGGCTGCACGCGACGCCGGCGACAATAGCGGCCGCGACGCCAGCGATGATCGCCCGCTGATTCGGCGGGCGCCCGCGGCTCATGAGCAGCGCGACCGCGCCGAAGAACGCCGCCGCGGCGGCGGAGTGTCCGCTCGGAAAGGAGGGATTGAGCGTCGCGGCCACCGGGTTGAACTCGGGCCGGGCCCGGTCGATCAGGTCCTTGAGCTGTCCGGTGAGGAAGACCTGGCCGGCGATGACGACGGCGAGGAACGGCGCGATCCAGCGACTCGGCCGCCGCACGTACTCCGCGATCCCCACGACCACCGCGAGGCCGACGACGACGCGGGTGTCACCGAGCCAGGTGACGAGCTCGATCGCTTCTGTCGACCAGTCGCTTCGGTGGTCGACTCCCCACTGGCCGGCGCTCTGGTCGACGTCCGTGAGCGCCGAGCTCGACCGGATCAGGTACGTGAGAGCCGCCACGACGAGACCGGCGACGAAGATGGCTCCGAGCGCGAGCGACAGCGCGAGCCCGGTCGCCGCCGCCGGGTTGAGCCTGCCGCGCACGAGCCGGCGGAGGCCGCGGTGCTCGGCGATGGTGTGACCGACCAGCTGCGCGGCCCGGTCGCTCGGCTGGGAGGCGCCGACGGTGTGGGGATAGTGCGCGGCGAGCACCGAGACGAGCGCGCCTGCGGCCAGAGCGACGAGAAGCAGCAGGACGAAAGGCATCACTCTCGTCTACATCATTCAGCGCTCGGACGGATCGCGGTTGTCCGCTCCGCTGCGTGCAGCCCGCGTCATCAGCGTCTCCTGCGCCGAAATCGGGTGCACGCCGGCGTCTGCCCGTGCGCGCCGCCAGGCTCCGTCCTCGTCGAGGTCCCACGAGGACGCCGTGTCGGCGAGCAGCGCGTCGAAGATCCCGTGTACCTGGAACTGGAGGCGATCGTCCTCGACCGGGACGAGCACCTCGATGCGATGGTCGAGATTGCGAGGCATCAGGTCCGGGCTGCCGATCCAGGTCGTCGAGCGCTCGTCGGTCTCGAACGCAAGGATCCGGCTGTGCTCGAGGAAGCGTCCGAGCACGCTGCGCACGCGGATCCGGTCGCTGACACCGCTCATCCCGGGGCGCAGCGTGCAGATGCCGCGTGCGACGACCTCGACGGTCACGCCTGCCTGGGATGCGCGGTAGAGAGCGTCGACGATCTGGGGGTCGGCGAGGGAGTTCACCTTGATTCGAATCCGGCCGGGCAGCCCGGCCAGTGCGGCTCGCGTCACGCGCTCGATCTCGTCCAGGATGCCGCCGCGGAGATACCAGGGACCGACGAGCAGCTTCCGGAAGACCGGGACCTGCGCCCGGCCGGTAAGCACGTCGAATACCTCGGCGACGTCGGCCGCGATGTCCTCGTCGGCCGTGAAGAGGCTGAGATCCTCGTAGCCGCACGCGTTTGACGCGTGATAGTTCCCGGTCCCGATGTGGACGTAGCGGCGGACGCCGTCGCGCTCGCGCCGCTCGAGCAGCGTCAGCTTGGCGTGGACCTTCACGTGGGGCACGCCGTAGACGACGTCGACTCCGGCTTCCTCGAGCGCACGGCCTGAGTCGATGTTGCGCCGTTCGTCGAAGCGCGCCCGGACCTCCACGAAGGCCTCCGCGCCCTTGCCCACGGCGGCGGCCTGCACGAGTGACGCGAGGGTAGGCGAGGCGTGGCCCGTCCGGTAGACGGTCGCCTTGAGCCCCGCGACCCACGGATCGTCCGCGGCCGAGACGAAGGCCTGCACGCTCGATTCGAAGGAGTCGTATGGGTGATGCACCAGCACGTCCCCGCGGCGAATCTCGGCCAGCAGCGCGCCGGTGTCGCCGCCGACGAACGCTCCATGGGTCACCGGCTGCCACGACGCGCTCTTGAGCTCCGGTCGGTCCGCGTCCGCGAGCTCGAGGAGCCTACGGAGCGCGAGCGGCGCCTCGCTCTCGTAGCACTGCGCCTCGTCCAGACCGAGCTCCTCCCTGAGCGCGGCGACGAGCACCGGGGATGCGCCTGCTCCGATCTCGAGCCGCACGATGTCGCCGAACGGCCGATGCAGAAGCGCAGCCTCGACCGCTCTCACGCCGTCGTCGTCGCGCCCGACGACGAGGTTGGCGTCGCGCGTGACGCGGAAGACGCCGCTCGCCTCGATCGCTCCGGCCCCGACGACAGCCGGAAGGAAGCGGAGGATCACGTCCTCGAGCGGAACGAGCCCCGCTCCCCTGCGGAGCTCGACGAACCGAGGCAGGGAGTCCGGGACCCCGACGCGCACGACGCGTCGCTCCGGAGCCTTCGCCTCGCGCACGATCGCGGCGACGTTCAGCTCCAGCGAGGGGATCTCGGGAGCCGTTCGGACGCCCAGCACCGCCGAGGACAGCACGGGCTCGATCTCCCGCCGAAAGTGCTTCCTCAGGGAACGCAGCTCGCGCGCGCTGCACTCGTCAACAGAGACGACTCGGATGCCCTCGGCGGCGAGCGCCGGCCGGAGCCCGTCGAGCCACGCCCGGTCATCGGCGGCCAGCAGGGCGACGATGAGGCGCTGTGCGTCGACCAACGTCTGCAACGCCGTGCGCCCGTCCGGGGAGCGCCGCGGGCTCCCTGCCGCGACCGCCTGCTCGAGGCGGGACATGCGGACGGCGAAGAACTCATCCAGGTTCGAGGCGACGATCGAGAAGAGCTTGACCCGTTCGAGCAGGGGCACCTCGTGGTCGGAGGCGAGCTCGAGGACCCTCCGGTTGAAGTCGAGCCACGAGAGGTCTCGATTGAGAAAGCGGTCGCCTGTCGGTGCGAGAGCCGGCACTCGGTGAACGGGCGAGGCACGACGAGCGCCGGGGCCTGGCACCGAAACCACGTTCGCAGGGCTCATCCGGCGGTCACCGTACGGTCGAACGGGTGAAAGGTGTTCGCGGCTGCGAGCACGATCTTCCGTGCTCCCGTCGCAGCCGCGAGCCCCTTCCGTGCTCCCGTCGCCGCTGCGAGCCTACTCACTGCCCCCTTCGCAGCCACGATCCCACTCGATGCTCCTTCGGTGGCGAACGCTCGCAACCGTTCGGCCACCAGGGAGCACATCGGACGACAAGACAAGGTGATCACTTACTCGCCGCTGGAACCCGCACCGTGACTGCATCCGGCTGGATGTCGACCCGGAACTTCTTCGCTTTCGCGCGGTCGCCGCCGTCGAGCTCGTACAGGATCTTCCGGCTCAGCTTCACCGCGACCGAGCGACCCTTGGTCACGTGCACGAACGGCGACTTGGTCACATCGCTGAGCGCACTGCGCGCGAGCGTGCGGCCCCACTGGACGACCCCGTCGGCGCTCGCGACGCCGATGTCGAGCAGGCCGTCGTCGGGGTGAGCATCCGTGAACGCCTTCACCCCGGCGAACGCCTCTCCGACGTTACCGAACAGGACGCAGCTCGCCGGGCCCTCGTACCACTCCTTCCCGTCCACCTCGACCTGCGCATCGAACGGCACTGCGCGAAGGCTCCTCGCAGCCGCCCACACGTATGCCGTGCGCCCGAGCACGCGCTTCAGCTCGCTGTTCGCGGCGTGGATCACGAGTGCGTCGAAGCCGACGCCGGCCATGACGGCGAAGTGCTCGCCGTTCACGCTGCCGACGTCGAGCTTGCGGGGCTTGCCGCGAAGTCCGACCTCGACCGCGCCGTCGATCTTCTTCGGGATGTGGAGATGCGAGGCGAACAGGTTCGCGGTTCCCGCGGGCACGATCGCCATCGTCGCGTCGGAGCCCGCGAGGACGTCGACGCCGCGCTGGACCATGCCGTCGCCGCCCCAGACGAAGATCAGCTCCGCGCCCTGATCGAGGGCTGACCGGATCTGCTTGGGTGCCTTGCGACTCTTGTCCACCTCGATCCAGAGCGGATCGGGAACGCCGTGGCGCTTCAGAGACTTCCGTAGCTCGGGCAGGCCGCCGTCGAGCGTCTTGCCCGAATGTGCGATGACCGCGACGGAGCTCATGCCCGTGCCTCCGCCGGCGCCTCGACGGGAAACTCTGCGGGAATCTCGTCGGGAATGTCGGCCTCGCCCGCGAACTCCGCCTCCCACGCGGCCTCGGCGTGCGTGTGCTTCTCCTTGCGGATCTCGGCGACCCTGCGCGCGACACGGCCTGCGAAGAGCGCGACGACCAGCGCGCCGGCACCCATCAATGCCCCGGCGATGACGTCGCTGGGATGGTGCTCGCCGCGGTAGATCCGCGAGGCGGCGACGACGAGCGGGAACAGGGCGCCGAAGGTCCAGATGAAGACCCGCATCCGAATGTCCCTGAAGTGAGCCGCGAGAAGCAGCGTCAGAGCGCCGTAGATCGCGACCGACGCGGCCACGTGCCCCGACGGATAGCTGTGCGTCAGGTTGAACGGGTCCATCTGCTCGACGGGCGGGCGGGGGCGACTCACGAAGTAGGTCACGATCGCGTAACAGAGCACCTCCGCCAGCGCCGCCTGGAGCACGAAGCTGCCCATCCTCCAACGGCGCCGAATGATGAAGAAGAGCAAGGCGGCCCCGACGAGCGGGATCAGGACGTAGCGGTCCGCGAGATTCGAGGCGACGTACGATGCGTCGTCCCAGAACGGCGTTCGCTGGCCCTCGACCCAGATCGGCAGCCACTCGTCGGCGGTGACGACGGCGTCGACCGAGAGCAGGACCTTGGTGACGAAGAACCCGATCGCGACCATGATCGCCGCCATGACGACCACGCCCGCGTTCGCGACGAGCCACGACACGAAGAGGGACGGGAAGAGGCGCATCCGGACGGCCAGATGCTCGGCCCAGCCGCCTTCCCCCGCTTTGAGCCGTCGTCCGGCGCGCGAGTCGAGCGGGACGCCGGACACATGCACAGGAGGCGTTGCCTCGGTCATGAGTCCTCCTTTCCGACGTGCGGCCTCGGCCAACCGTCGCCGGCAAGCGAGGGCTCGTCTCTGCTGCAAGCTCCGGTCCAGGCCGCGGGCCGGCTGATCGAACTGTCCGGCGAAAGAGTCATGAGCGGCTCCTGACGCTTGCGTTTTCGCGCGACCACGGCGGCCACGCGCTACGCCGGCCGAGTGTCGGAGCCGGAAGAGTTCTGCCCGCCTAAGGCTGGGGCAAGGCAGGTCCACACGTACCACCGCCTGCCGAAAGTGTCGAGGCGGTGACCGGGTGCGCTACGTCCCGTGGTTGAGCAGCGCCCTCCAGCCGGCGAGAACCGTGTGCACGTGCGCCGCGCCCACGATCGGCTGGTCGGGCAGCGGCAGCTCGACGGGCGCGAGGATGAACGCGCGCGTCTGGGAACCGCCCATGCCTCCGTGGAACGAGATCAGCTCCTCGAAGGCGCAGCCCTCGTCGACCTGCGGATCGTAGAAGCTGTTGACGAAGAGGTCGGGGGCGTGTGCGAAGCGCGCTCGAGCGCACGAGGTGCGAGGCCGCGTTCTCCGAGAACGCGGCGAGGGGATCGTCGCCCGACACGACGCCTTCGTCGAGATACCGAGTCCCCCGAGCCCCCAGCACGACGGGGCCGCGCACGGACGACGTCGCGAGGACGAAGCCGACGTGCGGATGCTCGCGCAGGGCGGTCACGAGGCGCGGATGCCGCGCCTCGATCTCCTCCAGGCTGAGGCGACGACGGTCCTCCATCAGGTAGATGAGCCCGAGGTTGCCGGACCCGAGCACGATCACGGCCTCGTCCTCCAGCTTCCTGCTTCTCTTGCCACCCGGCACCGCCGACTCGGCTTCCGCGTCGCGTGCCTCCTCGAACGCGAGCCCGACCGCGGTGTCGTTCTCGTCGCCTCCGAGGAGCGTCTGCACCGGCCGCGCCTCGATCGACCCGCGAACGAGGTCGTCCAGCCCGTACCCGTTGCGCTGCCTGAACGTCGCGCCCTGCGTCTGGCCGTGGTCGGAGAGCACGACGATCTCGTACGGGCGCGGGGCGTACCGGCCCGCCCGCGCGATCCGGCCGAGCTGCTTGTCGAGCTTGCGGAGCGTCTCGAGCGTGTCGTGCCGCTCGAGGCCCGAGTGGTGCGCCACCTCGTCGTACCCGGAGAGCGTCGCGTAGACCGCGGGGCGGCCGCGAAGCATGTCCGAGATGACCGAGAAGACGATCAGGTCGCGCACGACGACGCACATCGCCGCCCGCAGTAGCGGGTACGTGCCGCCTCTGTGCCCTCGCGGCTGGACGTCGCGCCGGCGCTGGCGGGCGGCCGCCCAGAGCTCGAGCACGACCTCGCCCACGAAGAGGGCTGCCGCCCGCGTGACGTTGTGCCCGTTCGCGAAGAACGCCCGGTACCCCGGGTTGGCCTTTCTCTCGGCGCCGATCCGGCTCACCGTGAGGATCACCTCCTCCGCCCCTCCCGAGAGCAGGTTCCCGCGGCTCGTGCCTCCGTCGACGAGCAAGCCCGAGCCGTTCGTGTGGCGGCGCTCGATCTCCTCGCAGTCGCGGGGCGCCGAGCAGGTCATCAGCACGCCGGTGTCCTTCTCGACCCAGCGGAAGGCGGGAATGTCGTCGTTCGAGCCGAGCAGGATCCCCGCCTGGCTCGCGCCCGTCTGCGACGAGAGATCGGTCTCCCACTCGACGAGCCGGTGCGTGCCCCGCGCGAGCCAGCGGGCCATCTCCGGAGCGTGCCCGTCGCGGAGCGCCCGCTGCAGCACGGGAAAGGCGAGGCCGTCGATCTCGACGAAGACGATGCCCGGCCGGTCGGTGTGCACCTGCTTGCCCGATCGTCCGGGCCATGCGCTCGATCACGCGCAGCGAGTACGTGTCGTCGTTGTTGACCCCGAGCGCGATCTGGAAGACGAGCGTGGCGGCGGCAGCGACGAGCGCGCCCGCGAACGCCCAGCCGAAGTTGTCCACCGAGACGGAGTTCTCGATCGCCTGCGCGGCGATCCACAGAACCGCGGCGTCGAGGACGAGCACGACGAGGAACCCGCTCAGGACCGTGAACGGCAGTCGGATCCGGGCGATGGCCGGGACGATCAGCGCGTTCAGGATGCCGACGACCGCCGCGACGCCGAACGCCCCCAGGATGCCGTCGACGCGGAGCCCCGGCAGGAGCACGGCCGCGGCGAGGAGCCCGGCGGTCGCGAGCGTCCAGCCGGCCAGGAGGGCGCGAACGCCGAACCGTGGGCGACGAGACACCCAGGCAGGCCCGGCACCCGGTGCGGTGACGGGATCCTGCGCTCCGCCGGAGGCGAGCTCGCTCATGGCAGCCCGCTTACGGTGAATGTTCCCGGCGCTCGGCTTCGGTCTTCAGGTACCGGAGCTCACCCTGCAGCGCGCCGTCGAGCATCTTCTGGAGCCTGCCCCTGAAGAGGCGGGCGACGAGCCCGTGGTACGACTCCTCCGTCCTGACGAGCGTCCCGCCGTCGTGCCGCTCGAAGGTGTGGACGTGGATCGCCTTCAGACCGAGCGACGTGCCGGTCCACGCGATCCGCCAGGGCGGGTCGAGGTCCCTGATCGTGGATCTGATCGTGCCCGGCCCGGCCTTCCAGCGGAACTCCGATCCCTCCTCGAGCCCGCCCTCGAAGGAGACGGACTTGATCGCGGGGTTCCAGCTCGGCCAGCGCTCGATCTGCGTGAGGACCGCCCAGGCGGCCTCGGGGTCGGCAGCAACCTCGATCTCGCACGATCCGACGACCGGAGCCTGCGCATCGATCTCCTGCAACGTCGTGTCCTCCGAGATCATCGTGTCGCCCTCATCTCAGCTCGCGGGGACGGTCTTGTCGGAGCGCAGCGTCAGGAAGCTTGTGAAGCGCTTGTTCGCGAGCGCGGCGCCGGGGCGTCGCGTCAACGAGTGCCCGCCGAGGCTCCAGAGCGTCAGGACCAGCGCGCTCCCAGTCGCGCCCATCGTGTCCCAGATCAGGTCGGTCGCGGTGTCCGTCTCGTCCCCGACGAGGTTGGCTCCCGCCCACTCGTCGAGAGACCATTCGACGATCTCCCAGCCGGCGCCGATCGCCATCCCCAGCAACACCGCCGTCAAGAAGAACCCGAACTTCTGGTGCACCTGCTTGAGGTCGCTGAGCTCCGGAAGGACGCCGAGTCGGACCAAGAGCACGTAGAGCATCCCCGTCACGAGGAACGGCACGGTGAAGTGGACGACGTTGTCGTAGCCCTTCCACGAGTCGTAGAGGCCGAGCACCTCGCCCCAGGCGATGAGGACCATGACGACGATGAGGCTGAAGTCGTAGAAGCGCGGGAGGTTCAGGAACCGCGCGAGCAGGAGGATCGCCGATGCGGCGACGAGGACGGTGACGGGCCTCCCGGAGAGCCCCCAGACGACGGTGCC
Source organism: uncultured Actinomycetes bacterium (assembly GCA_963765175.1). Lineage (GTDB taxonomy): Bacteria > Actinomycetota > Thermoleophilia > Gaiellales > Gaiellaceae > GMQP-bins7. The sequence continues at coordinate 234,470 of CAVXUY010000009.1, read as the reverse complement.
GGCGACGAAGAGGATGCGGCAGACGTCCAGCGGGTCGCGTACCCAGCGCGACCAGTCACCGAGGAACAGCTTCTGCCACGTGAGGCCCGGTGCCTCTGCAGGGGCCTCGGGTGCCAGGGTTCCGGACACTTCAGCCTCCCTTCTGTCGGCGTCCGCAGAAGCCGCGTACGCGTGCTGTCACCCCGTCGCCGCTCACTTCACGGCCACCTTGAACCCGACGATGACGAGTCCGACGGCGGCGTTGAGAGCCGCGGCTGCGACGATCCCCGTGACGCCGTGACCCTCCCGGCGGGAGAAGACGACGCCCCAGCCCACGAGAGCCGCCACGCCGCCCAACCAGGCGAGGTCGAACGCGACGCTGGCGCTCAAGACGCCGATCGCGCCCAGTGCGAGCGGGATGGCCAGGACGAAGCTCGACTGGAGGAGCGGCCACTCCCGGCCCATGACCCCGATCACGGCGTGCCGTCCCATGCGGTGGTGCCCCTTGATGCGTTCGGCGAGCAGGTCCGCGTACACGTGGGCCACCCAGAAGAAGGTCCCGGTGGCGACGAGGATCCAGAACCCGCGGACCGGCGACACGTTGTCGCTCTCGTCCATCCCCGCGACGACAGCCGTCGCGATGATCGTTCCCTCGATGGCGCCGACGAGGCTCGGCGACCGTTTACCGGCCACCCGGCTCGGCAGGTGCTTCTCCTTGATCCGCGCCGAGACCGCCACGGTGTCAGGCAGCGGCGGGCGCCGGCTCCGCCTGCGGAACGGCCTTCCAGGCCGAATTGAGCCCGCTCTGCATGTAGCCGTAGAGCGCGGGGATGATCACGATCGCGAGGACGAGCCCGAGCCAGCCGTTGATCGGCGTCTGGCCGTTCAGCCGCTGCGCCGCCTGGATTCGCTGAAACGTCGTGACCGTCGTCCAGACTGCGGGAACGACGATGAGCGCGCCCGGGAACAGCGCGAGCGTCGACTTCGTCGGGTTGTCCCCGAGCTCCTTCGTCCCGCGCTGTCGGCCGTAGTCGGCCATCTCGCGGTTGACGAAGTACCACCAGAAGATCTGGTAGATCCCCAGGGTCAGGACGACGAAGATCGCGACCAGGATCGGGTTGCGAAGCTTCGCGACCGAGTCGGGTGCGAGCTGAACAGACGTCTGCGACGTCTGCGACACGCCTGCCGCGGCCGGCGGAGGAGATGGAGAGACGGACATTGCGACTCCAATCGGTTGCGTCACGCGTCGACGAGACTCGACGCTACGCCGGCCGAGTGTCGGAGCCGGAAAGGCCCGCCGAGGGCTGAGGCGGGCACATCGACCTTATCACCGCCCGGCCGCGAAGCCCAGCTGCTCGTGTTCTGCGCCGAGGCAGAGGGGGTAACCTAAAGGAGGTCGGATGGTGGATGAATGAGCTACCGCGAGACCGAGCATCTACGTGTCCTCATCGCCAACGAGCGCAAGGATCGCCTGGCGCTCGTCGCCCCTATCGTGGCCGCGCTCGGGCACGAGGTGATCGCCCGCGAGATCGACGTCGAGGACGTCGGGCCGGTAACTGCCAGAGAGCGACCCGACGTCGCGCTCGTCGGGCTCGGAGCAAGCTCGAACCACGCGCTCGGCCTGATCGAGAAGATCGTCCAGGAGGCGGCGTGCCCAGTGATCGTCCTGCTCCACGCGCCTGATCCGGCCTTCGTGAAGGAGGCGTCCAAGCGGGGCGTCTTCGCCTACATCACCGACGCCGACGCGAAGGAGTGGCAGAGCTCGATCGACATCGTGCTGCGCCGCTTCGCCGAGTACCACGACCTCGAAGGCGCTTTCGGTCGTCGTGCCCTCACCGAGCGAGCGAAGGGAATCCTCATGGAACGGCACTCGGTCGACGAGTCCGCAGCCTTCGACATGCTGCGCGCACAGTCGCGCTCGACGAACCGGAAGCTCGTGGACATCGCGAACGCCGTGGTCGACGGCCACCTCCTGCTGCCGAAGCGGCCCATCCCGCCGCCGTCGACCAGCCCCTCGTAGCGCAGCTGTACCCGACGGAACACGGGTGGTAGGGTGAAAGCGCTTCGCCCCAGAGCTCGGCGGGCTCATTTTCCGGCTCCAGCACCCCGGTCGGTGTGGACGTCACCCGTAGGAGCCGCGCATGTCGTCGCTGGAGCACTCTCCGCAGTCGGACCAGACGGGCAGCAGGCCGCGCAAGCACCGGCGCTCGCAGCTCGCGGCGGTCGGCGCGCTGATCGCAGCGGTCTTAGTCTTCTGGCTCGCCGTCTCGATGATCGCGAACGATCCCGTCGGCCTCATGGTCGCGTTCGCGTCCGTGTTCGGGCTCGTGTGGTGCGCGTGGTACTTCATGATCCGGCAGGGCCTCAAGCGCTTCCTCGTCCTGCCCCTGGCTTTCCTCGCGCTCCAAGCACTCTTCCTGTACGGCTTCGACCAGAAGTACCAGCTTGGCGTCGTGGTCCTAGCGCTGGTGCTTTTCGGTTTCGCTGCCCGTTACGCGGTGCGAAACCATCCCGAGTCTGCGCCGAACGTCCACCGCTACGCGCAGCCGGCCGACCCCGCCGAGCGCGGTGTGCTGATCATCAATCCGAAGTCGGGCGGCGGAAAGGCCGAGCGCTTCGACCTCGCGGAGGAAGCGAAGAAACGCCGGATCGAGCCGCTGGTGCTCGGTCCCGACGACGACCTCTGTCAACTGGCGAAGCGGGCGGTGACCGGGGGCGCGGACGTCATCGGGATGGCCGGGGGCGACGGTTCGCAGGCCCTGGTCGCGAGCGTCGCCATGGAACACGACGTTGCCCACGTCTGCGTCCCGTCGGGGACCCGCAACCACTTCGCGCTCGACCTCGGCCTCGACCGCGACGACGTCGTCGGCGCCCTCGATGCGTTCATCGACGGGATCGAGCGGCGGATCGACCTCGCGCGCCTGAACGGCCGCGTCTTCGTCAACAATGCGTCGCTCGGCATTTACGCGACGGTCGTGCAGTCCGACGCCTACCGCGACGCGAAGCTGGGAACCTGGAGGCAGATGCTTCCGGAGATCCTGGGGCGTGAAGGGATCTGCTGCGACCTCATGTTCGACGTTCCGCACGCCAAGCAAGACTGGGGTGATGCGTCGCTCGTGATCGTGTCCAACAACCCGTATCAGCTGCGACGTTTTCGCGGCGCGGGCACCAGGCCGAATCTCGACACCGGCCAGCTCGGGATCTTCGCGACCCGCGCGCGTGGCGCCGCCGCCGTCGCGAAGCTGGTCACGCTGGGAACGATCGCCCAGCACCGGCGCTTCGGCGCCGTGCGCCAATGGGCGTCGCTCGAGTTCGAGGTGCGCGCGGACGCGCCGGTCGCCGTCGGCCTCGACGGCGAGGCGCTCACGCTCCACCCGCCGCTGCGCTTCGACTCGCTACCGGGCGCGCTGCGCGTGCGAGTGCCGCGCCATTCGGCCGGGGCCTCGCCTGCGTGGGGCACGGTCCCGCTCACCCGCAAGAACCTCGGGGCGCTGATACAGATCGCGGCGGGCAGGCCGGCCGCGGCGAAGTCCGGAAAGGTCTAACGCGGCGGGGAGAGCCGGGGTGAACGAGGACCGTGCAAATTGATGCAAGCGCCTGGCCAACCGTCGGGCGGGAGTCAGAGCTCGAGCTGCTCGAGGCGGCACTCGACGCCCTTGCCGAGGAGGGCTCGGTCTGCGTGGCGGTCGAGGGCGAGCCCGGCATCGGCAAGACGCGCCTGCTCGCCGAGCTGAGCAATCGCGCCGAGGGACGCGGCTGTCTCGTCCTTGCCGGCGCAGCGACCGAGTTCGAGCGCGATCTGCCGTTCAGCGTCTGGGTCGATGCTCTCGACGCACATGTCGCCTCGCAAGAGCTGCGCTTGCAGGTCGCCTGGGATGCCGAGGCGATTGGCGAGCTCGCGGATGTGCTCCCGTCCCTCCAACCCGCAGCCGGGCGGGCCGTCAATTCGGTTGCTGACGAGCGTTACCGCGCTCACCGTGCGGTCCGGATGCTGCTGGAGCTGCTCGCGGCCGACAGGCCGCTGGTGGTGCTGCTTGACGATCTGCACTGGAGCGACGGGGCGTCGATCGAGCTGCTGGGGGCGCTGCTTCGGCGCGGGCCGGATGCCGGGGTCCTGTTGGCGCTTGCCTTGCGACCGACTCAGGCGTCCACGCGTTTGTCGGCGACGCTCGGGGTGGCGTCGGTGCGACGGATCGGACTCGGTCAACTCAGCGAGGCGCAGGCGACGCAGCTGTTGGGCGAGCTTGATCCGCGCTCGGCGGCGGCGATCTACGAGCACGGCGGCGGCAATCCCTTCTATCTCGAGCAACTCGCGCGCGTGGGCGGCAGCGTGACGCTCACGGCGCCGGTGAGCGGCGCTGGTGTCGACGGAGGCGGCGTCCCGCAAGCCGTCGCGGCGTCGCTTGCCGAGGAGCTGACGTCGCTCTCCGCGACCGAGCGCGGGCTGCTCGAGGCCGCTGCGGTGGCCGGTGAGCCGTTCGAGCCTGATCTGGCAGCGACGATTGCCGAGCTGTCGGCTGCGGATGGGCTCGCTGCCCTCGATGCGCTGCTCGCGCGTGATCTTCTGCGCCCGACGACGGTCCCGCGGCGGTTTGTCTTCCGCCACCCGCTCGTACGCACAGCGGTCTACGAGTCCGCGCCGGGTGGCTGGAGGCTCGCGGCACACGCGCGGGCGGCGGCAGAGCTGGCGGCGAGGGGCGCCGCGCCGGGCGAGCGGGCGCATCACGTCGAGCAGTCGGCCGAGCAGGGAAACGAGGAGGCTATCCAGCTCCTGCTCGAGGCGGGTGCAGCTGCTGCGACGCGCGCTCCCGCGGTCGCGGCTCGTTGGTTCCGGGCGACGCTGCGGCTGCTCCGTGCGGCTGATGCCGAACGGCAGGTTGACGTCCGCGTGGCGCTCGCCTCGGCGCTCCGCGCCGTCGGCGAGCTGGAGCAGTGTCGGGCGACGCTGCTGGAAGCGATCGAGCTGCTCCAAGCCGACACGAGGGAGCGCTCGGTCGAGCTGACGGCTTTCTGCGCGGCGATCGAGCACTGGCTCGGGCGCCACGAAGACGCTCATCAACGGCTCACTCGGGCGTGGGACGACCTCCCCGATCGCTCTACGGCCGCCGCTGCCGTCTTGCAGATCGAGCTCGCGGTCGACGGTCTCTACGAGCAGGACTTCGAGCGGACCGCCGTGATGGGTCGCGAAGCGGTGGCGACCGCGCGCGCCCTCGGTGACCGGGCGCTGATCGCGGCGGCCGCGTCGGCGCTCTGCTTCGGCGAGACCGTGGCTGGGCGCATCGCCGTGGCGCGGGAGCTCCGTGAAGAGGCGCGGGCAGAGGTCGACCGGCTTACGGACGCGGAGTTGGCCCCGCGTCTTGAGGCGCTCTACTACCTGGGCTGGGCCGAGACGTACCTCGAGCGCTATGACGAGGCCATCGCGCACTTCGAGCGCGGGATGGAGATCACACGGGCGACCGGTGACGGGCGGTTGCTGGTTCCGATGATGCTGGGAACGAACTACCCGTTCGAGATGCAGGGCCGCTTGGCCGAGGCGACCGAGTGCTGCGAGAGGGCGCTCGAGGCCGCGCGGCTGGCCGCGAGCCCGCACGAGCTCTATCGGGCGCTGTTCGAGCTGGGCTGGACGCTCTACTTCGCGGGCGATCTCGACGGCGCCATCGCGGCCTTCGAAGAGAGCCTGCAGTTCGATCGTCGCTTGGCCGGCGGCACTATCCCCAATGGGGGCGGTGGCCCAGGCTGGGGGCTCGGCGTCGCCTGGTTCGACGCCGGTGACGTCGAGCGTGGGCGGAAGATCCTGCTCGAGCTCGTGGGCGAGGACGCCGCGCGCACAGTGCCGGTGGAGCGCTGCTTCGACTGGGAAAGCCTGACCGTGGTCGAGCTTGCGGTCGGGAACACCGAGGCGGCCGACGCCTACGCCCGCCGTGCCGAGGAGGATGCTGCGCGGCTCGGGCTGCAACTCCCCGCGGCGCTGGCCGGCCGCGCGCGCGCGGCGGTGTTGCTCGCGGGTGGCGAGCCGGCCGAGGCGGCGCGGGTGGCGGCGCGATCGGCGGAGGCGGCCGCTGCTGTGGGCGCGCAGCTGCATGCGGCGTTCTCGCGCAGTCTGCAGGGGCGGGCGCTTGCGGCCGCGGGTGCGCGTGAGGAGGCGATCGCGGTGTTGCGCCAGGCCGAGCGCGAGCTCGACGCGTGTGGCTCGCTGCGCGTGCGCGACGAGACACGCCGCGAGTTGCGGCGGCTGGGAGCCCGGGCCGAGCCGCGCGGACCGGCGGCTGCAGGCGACAGCGGGCTCGCGTCATTGACCAAGCGTGAGCTCGAGATCGCCACGCTCGCGACCGACCGCAAGACGAATCGCGAGATCGCGGCTGCGCTGTTCCTGAGCGGCAAGACCGTGGAGTCGCACATGCGGAACATCTTCCACAAGCTGGGTGTCTCCTCCCGCGTGGAAGTGGCACGCGCCGTCGAACAGCAGCGGCGCGAGCTCGAGGGGGCGCAGCGGACATGAGCTCGGCGGCCGCGCCGCCGCTCGATCCGGACGCGGCGCGCCTCGCAGAATTGGGGTACCGGCAGGAGCTCGCCCGCGGGCTTCGCATCTTCGACAACGCCGCGATGGGATTCGCAACGATCTCGCCGGTCGTCGGGCTGTACGCGGTCGTGTTGGTGGGCACCGTCGTGGCTGGTCCCGCGTGGGTGTGGGTACTTCCGATCGCCCTCGCCGGGCAGTGTCTGCTGCTCGCCGTGTACGCGGAGCTGGCCTCCGAGTTCCCGATCGCCGGCGGCGCCTACCAGTGGACCCGTCGCCTGATGGGCGGGGCCTACGGCTGGCTGAGTGGATGGGTCGCGATCTGCGCCTACACGGCGGCGAATACAACGATCGCCTACCTCGGCGCGCCCTGGGCGCTGACCCTCGCGGGGATCACACCGACGCCCAACGCGATCGTGGCGACGGCGATCCTCCTCGTCCTCATCTGCGCAACCGTCGGTGCGCTGGGCATCGGAGTGCTGGGCCGGGCGATCAAGGCCGGGATCGCGGCCGAGGCCGTCGCGTCAGTCGGGATCGGGCTCGCGCTCCTGCTCGTCTTCCGGACGCAGGACTTCTCCATCCTCACCGACACGCTCGGCGCCGAACAGCTCTCGGGCGGATCGGTCGGGGCGGGCATGCTCGCCGCACTCGCCGTCGGCGGCTGGGTGTTCATCGGCTTCGACGCCTGCGTCGGGGCTTCTGAGGAGACGCGGCGTGCGGCGCGTCACGTCCCGCGGGCGATCTGGATCGCGCTGCTCAGCGTCGCAGCCGTCGTCATTCTGAATGCCTTCGCTGCTGCGCTTGCGCACCCAAACCCGGCTGACGTCGTCGCCGGGCGCGATATCGATCCGGTCTCGACCGCGGTGGTCAGCTCATTCGGCTCGTGGTCGGCCAAGCCCTTCGCGGCCGTCGTCCTCACCGCGTTTCTCGCCTGCGGTACTGCCGCCCAGGCGTTGACAGCACGAACCGTGTACTCAATCGCCCGCGACGGCGTGCTTCCGGCCTCCCGGTTCCTCCGCAGCGTCGATCGGCGCCGGGCGCCGATCGGCGCAATCGCGGCCACGACCGTCGTCTCCTGCCTCGCCTTGCTGCTGGGCCTGAACTCCGCCGCTGTCGGCAGCCTGATCGCCTTCGGGACCGCGGCCATCTACGTCGCCTTCCTGCTCGTCGCGGTCGCCGCACTGGTAGCGCGCGTGCGCGGGACATGGATCCCGGCCGGGGGGTTCCGACTCGGCCGCGCCGGCGTGCCCATCAACGCACTCGCCGTCGTGTGGCTCGCCTTCGAGACCGTCAACATCGCCTGGCCGCGCACCTCGCTCGCTCCCCCCGGTGCGCCTGCGTACCAGATCTGGGCAGCCCCGATCGTGCTCGCCGTGATCGGCGTGGCCGGGCTCTCATACCTGTTCGTCGCCAAGCCGCACCGCAGGCTCGGCAAGACCTAACGCCGCCCCCGAGCTCCTCCCGGTGAGGCGCTCAACCAGGGCTTCTTTGAGTCCTCGCGCACCCTAGATCAGGGTCTCCGGATCGAAAGATCAGGGTGCCGGATCAGGGTGTGCGCCCGAGGTCGCCGCGGCGCGTCGGCGGGACGATCAACCCATGTTCCGCAACGCGCTCCAGCACCTCCACAAGCCGCTCCAGCGCAGCGTCACGAGTGCCCCTTTCAAGAACCATGCGAGCCTCTGGACGACGCTCGCGGTTCTCTCCTTCGCCGCGCTGATCATCGGTCTGGACAACACGATCCTGGACGGTGCGCTGCTCTCGTTCCCCGGTCAGCTGGATGCCAAGGGCTCGACGCTCCAATGGATCGCTCGTGCGAAGGCGATCACCGGCTGGTCAGGGACAGCGTCACAGGCGCTCGGTCTCGCCCCACTCGCCAGCGGCAGCCTGCTCTTCGTGGCTTGGGGCGGCAAGCGGTTCTCTAGTTAAGCGCCATGGCACTTCTTGAACTTCTTGCCCGAGCCGCACCAGCAGGGGTCGTTGCGGCCGAGGTCCTTGTGCTCGTTGACGACCTGCCCCTGCTGCGCCGGCCCGGCGGCCATGGGCGGCGGCTCGGCGACGGCGGTGGCGGCTCCCGCTCCCGCTGCGGCGATCGCGTCCGCGCCCGCAGAGACGTCGTGCTCGTAGGTCAGGGGCCCGTCCCGCGCTTCCACCGGCTCGAGCGCCGGCTCGTCGAACGAGACGGCGACGTGGAAGAGCGTGAAGACGACCTCCTCGCGGATAGTCACCCCGACCTCCTCGAAGAGCGTATGCCCCTCGCCGCGGTACTCGACGAGCGGGTCCTTCTGCGCGAACGCCCGCAGATGGACGCCTTCGCGCAGGTAGTCCATCGTCTCCAGGTGCTCGCGCCAGCGGTGGTCGACGACCTGGAGGATGATGTAGCGCTCGACCTGGCGCGCGATCTCCGGACCGAGCGACTCCTCGCGCTCCGCGTACGTCTCGAGCGCGTCCTCGACGAACTCCTCGATCAGCGCATCCCGATTCGCGACGTCGACCTCCTCGCGCAGTTCGCCGGCCGTGATGTCGGTCCCGGAGAGCGACTGCATGTTCGTGACCAGGCCGTCGAGATCCCAGTCCTCCGCGAACTCCGAGTCCGTGAACTGCCGCACGCCCGCCTCGACCGTCTCGCGGATCCACTCCCGCACCTCGTCCGAGAGGTCCTCGCCCTCGAGCACGCGTCGGCGCTGGTCGTAGATGACGAGCCGCTGCGTGTTCATCACGTCGTCGTACTTGAGGACGTTCTTGCGCGCGACGAAGTTCTGCTCCTCGACCTTCTTCTGCGCGTTCTCGATCTGCTTCGAGAGGATCCCCGCCTCCATGGGCTGATCCTCGGGGATCTTGAAGCGGTTCATGATGTTGTGGATCCGGTCGCCCGCGAAGAGCCGGACGAGGTCGTCCGACGCCGAGAGGTAGAAGCGAGACTCGCCCGGGTCGCCCTGCCGGCCCGAGCGCCCGCGCAGCTGGTTGTCGATCCGGCGCGCCTCGTGCCGCTCGGTGCCGAGGACATAGAGCCCGCCCAGGTCGACGACGCCCTCGCCGAGCTTGATGTCGACGCCGCGGCCGGCCATGTTCGTCGCGATCGTGACCGCGCCGCGCTGGCCCGCGTCCTTGATGATCTCGCCCTCGCGCTCGTGCTCCTTTGCGTTCAGGACGTTGTGCGGGATGCCGCGGCGCGTGAGGACCTGCGAGAGGTACTCGGAGGTCTCGACCGCGATCGTGCCCACGAGAATCGGCTGCCCCTCCTCGTGGCGCTCGACGATGTCGTCGACGACCGCGTTGAACTTCGCCTCGACCGTCTTGAAGATGAAGTCGTTCTCGTCGAGGCGCGCCACCGGCACGTTGGTCGGGATCTCGACGACGTGCAGGTCGTAGATCTCGACGAACTCCTTCTCCTCCGTCTTCGCCGTTCCGGTCATGCCGGCGAGCTTCTCGTACAGGCGGAAGTAGTTCTGGAGCGTGATCGTCGCGAGCGTGACGTTCTCCTCGCGGATGCGGACGCCCTCCTTCGCCTCGATCGCCTGGTGCAGGCCCTCGCTCCAGCGGCGCCCTTCCATGATGCGGCCCGTGAACTCGTCGACGATCTTCACCTCGCCGTCCTGGATGACGTAGTCGACGTCGCGCCTGTACAGCGACTCCGCCTTCAGCGCCTGCGTCAGATGGTTGACGAGCAGCACGTGGGTCGGGTCGTAGAGGTTGTCGATGCCGAGTGCGCGCTCGACGGCCGTGATGGCCGTCTGCGCGGGTGACACGACCTTGAACTTCTCGTCGTAGAGGTAGTCGGCGCCCGAGGCCTCGGTCTCGTCCTCGCCCTTCGCGGACTTGCGCGTCGCGGGCTTGCCCTCGAGCGTCTTCGCGACCCGCGCGAACTGGTAATAGGTCTGCGCCGCGGTCTCCGGCTCGCCGGAGATGATGAGCGGCGTTCGCGCCTCGTCGATGAGGATCGAGTCGACCTCGTCGACGATCGCGTACGCGTGGCTTCGCTGCACCGTGCTCTCGAGCGTGACCGCCATGTTGTCGCGCAGATAGTCGAAGCCGAACTCGGAGTTCGTCCCGTAGGTCACGTCGGCGCCGTAGGCCTCACGCCGCTGCGAGAACGGCATGAGGTTCTGGATGAAGCCGACGGTCGCGCCGAGCTTCTCGTACACCGGCTGCGTCCACTCGGCGTCGCGCCTGGCGAGGTAGTCGTTGACGGTGACGAGGTGGACGCCACGGCCCGTCAGCGAGTTCAGGTACAGCGGCTGGACGGCGACGAAGGTCTTGCCCTCGCCCGTCTTCATCTCGGCGATGTCGCCCTCGTGGAGGACGATCCCACCCATCAGCTGGACGTCGAAGAGGCGGACGCCGATCGTGCGCTTGAACGCCTCCCGCACGGCCGCGTAGGCGTCGAAGATGATCTCCTCGAGCGACTCGCCGTTCTCGATCCGCTGCTTGAACTCCGCGGTCTTCCCGGCGAGCTCCTCGTCCGAGAGCGCCTCGAAGTCGGGCTCGAGCGAGCCGATGTACGCGGCCTGGTCCTTGAGGCGCTTGAGACGGCGCCCTTCGCCCACGCGGAGGACGCGCTCGAACTTGCCGAACGACTGGGTTGGCACGCGTCTAGGGTACCGGGTCGCGCGGGCTCGGCCGGTCCGCGTTTACGCGGCTTCGTTCTTGTCCGCGGAGAGCTCCTGCTCGATCTGCTCGACCGAGGCGGGAGGCGGCTCCGCACGCTGGCGCGCGTCGCGGCGCGGCTTCTCGACGCGCTTGTCCCGGTAGCGCTCGATCTGGCGCTCGAGCTTCTCGACGAGCGTGTCGATCGCAGCCTCGTACGTCGTCGCGGCCTCACGCGCGACGATGTTCGGCCCCTTCGTGTACACGATCGCCTCCGCCCAGTGGTCGTCCGCGATGGACGGGTTCTTCTCCTTGCCGAGCGTCACCTCGACGAGCGTGCCCGAGTACAGGCGGCGTTCGAGCTTCCCGAGCCGCTTGTCGACGTACGCCTTGACGGGGTCGGTGAGGTGGTCGTGAACGGCCTTGACCTGGAGTCGCATTCGGCGCCCCTTCCGGATCGACGGCGGGAACGAAGACCTCGGGCCCAATCTAACGAACTGCCCTCGCCAGTGTGATCACCTCGACGCGCCGTGCACCCGCACGGCGGAGCGCGGACGCGCATTCGTTGAGCGTCGCGCCGGAGGTGTAGACGTCGTCGAGCACGCAGACCCGGCGCGGGACCTCGCCCTCCGCGACGACGCTGCCGCGGACGTTCCTTCGGCGTTCCGCGAGGCCGAGGCCTCGCTGCCGCTCGAGGCTCCTCGTTCGCCGAAGCAGGTCGTCGGCGGGAATCGCCCAGGCGACGCTCAGCGACTGGGCCAGCGCCGCGGGCGCGACCCGGCCGCGCTCCAGGGCGCGCTCGGGATCGCCCGGGACGAACGTGAGGATGTCCACCTCCGGCCGCGCGACGACCTCGGCGACGAGCCCGGCGGCCTCTGCGGCCAGCCGGCGCCGGCCGTGCTCCTTCCAGACCCGCACGAGCGTACGCGCGCTCGCGTCGTACACGATCGCGGCGCGCGCGCTCGCGAACGCGAGACGCCTTCCCGAGCACTCGGCGCAGCGCCGCACGGGCCACGGGCCTGGAGAGCCGCAGCGCTCGCAGACCGGCGGCACGAGCCGAACGAGGCGGTCGCGGCAGTGAGCGCAGAGCGCAGGACCCGGGCACGAGCAGACGGCGCAGCGCTCCGGAAAGAGGAGCTGGAGCACCCCACGATTGTCGGCGGCTACTCGCTACGTCTCTGTGAAAAGACCTGATCGGCTTCGTGCAAGGTCTCCGCCGAGCCGATGTCGTACCAGTCGCCTGGGATCTGCCACGTATAGACAGGCGTTCGCTGGTACAGCCACACCGGCAGGCGCCCAGGCTGGTCGGGGTTGTTTCCGTCGGCGAGGTACTGGCGGATGAGCGGCAGCGTGGCGCGCGGGTAGTAGTAGAGCGCGATCCCGGCCAGCGTCGTCCGTGCGGTCTCGGGCTTCTCCTCCATGAAGAGGACGCGCCCGTCCGTCGTCGGTCTCGACCTGGTTGTACTCCTTCATCTGCGCGAGGTCGCCGACGTCGTGCACGGCGAGCACGGGCGCGTTCACCTGCCTCCCGTAGGCGGGAAAGCCCGAGATGTCGCCGCCGAAGAGGTTGTCGCCAGCGACCACGACGAGGTCGTCGTCGAGGTCGAGCTCGTCGAGCACGAACCCGATGTCGCCGATCGCGCCCAGGCGGTCGTCGTTCGAGGTCGTCCCGTCGTTCACGATACGGACGCGCTCCTTGTCCTTCGCCCACTCCTCGAAGTGCGGCGTGAACTTCGCGTTCGTCACGACGATGGTCTCGTCGACGCCCATCGCCTCGAGGTGCTCGAGGATGTAGTCGAGCATCGGCCTGCCGCCCACCTCGAGTAAGGCCTTCGGGCGGTCGAGCGTCAGCGGGTACAGCCGCGTAGCGTACCCCGCAGCGATGACGAGTCCCTTCATGCGCGCACTGGTCGCGGGAGCGACTCCGCGTACGGCGCGCGGTGGATGCCCTGCTCGGTCACGATCGCTGCGATCAGCTCAGCGGGGGTCACGTCGAACGCATCATTCCTGGCCGGGAAGCGCGGCGAAACCTCGACCGGGTCGCGCGCCTCGATCGGGATGTCGGCGCCGGTCGCGGTGTCGGGATCGAGAGTCGAGGTCGGCGCGACGACGTAGAGCGGGATCCCGTGATGGCGTGCGGCTACCGCGAGCGCGTACGTCCCGATCTTGTTCGCCGTGTCGCCGTTCGCCGCGATGCGGTCGGCGCCGGTGAACACGCAGTCGACGTCTCCCGTCGCCATGAGCGATGCAGCCGCACTGTCGGCGATCACGGCGAAGGGAACGCCGAGCGTCTCGAGCTCCCACGCCGTCAGCCGCGCGCCCTGGAGCAGCGGCCGCGTCTCGCCCACCCAGACGTGCTCGACGAGCCCCCGCTCCCACGCGGCGCGGATCGCCCCGAGCGCGGAGCCGTAGCCTCCGGTCGCGAGCGCACCCGTGTTGCAGTGAGTCAGCACGCGTGGCGACTTGCCTCGCCCTGGTCGACAACGAGACCTGCCGCGTGCGCCGCCATGGCGCGGCAGCGCTCGACCTCGGTCTCGTGGAGCGCGCGGGCACGCTCGGGTGTCGGATCCGTGCGCAGCTCGTCGAGCGCCCAGCGAAGGTTGACCGCGGTCGGGCGCGAGGCGGCAAGCATGTCGTACGCGGCGTCGAGATCTTCGCCGAGCGTCGCCGCGAGGACGTACCCGTACCCGGCCGCGACGCCGATCGCCGGCGCGCCGCGGACGGCGAGCGTGCGAATCGCCTCCGCGACCTCTGCCGCCGACCGGCAGCGGAGCTCGACCTCCTCGTCCGGAAGCCGGCGCTGGTCGAGGAGCACGACCGCGTCGGCTTCCAACCTGACGACGCGGTCGGGCTCCAACGGATCCCTCATCGCTGACTGCCTACGTCCCCTCGTCCCACGAGGCGAGGTACTTCGCCTGCTCCTCGGTCAGCTGATCGATGTCGATGCCCATCGTCGCCAGCTTGAGCCGCGCGATCTCGTCGTCGATCTCCTTCGGGACGTCGTACACCTGCCGCTCGAGGGTCGCGCCGTTTGCGACCACCCACTCGGCCGAGAGCGCCTGGTTCGCGAAGGACATGTCCATCACGATCGCCGGATGGCCCTCGGCGGCGGCGAGGTTCACGAGCCGGCCGTCGCCGATGAGGTAGATCCGGCGCCCGTCGGACATCGTGTACTCGTCGACCATCGCTCGCGCCTCGCGCGTCTCGACCGCGAGCTCCTTCAGCGCCGGGATCTCGATCTCGACGTTGAAGTGGCCGGTGTTGGCGAGGATCGCGCCGTCCTTCATCCGCTCGATGTGCGCCTTGCCGATGACGCTCTTGTCGCCGGTCGCGGTGCAGAAGACATCGCCGACCTCGGCCGCCCGCTCCATCGTCATGACCTCGAAGCCGTCCATCGCGGCCTCGAGCGCACGCAGCGGGTCGACCTCGGTGACGATGACGTGCGCGCCCATCCCGCGCGCGCGATTCGCGACGCCGCGGCCGACCCAGCCGTAGCCGGCGACGACGAAGCGTCCGCCCGCGAGGAGGACGTTGGTCGCGCGGATGATCCCGTCGATCGTCGACTGGCCGGTGCCGTAGCGGTTGTCGAACATGTGCTTCGTCTGCGCCTCGTTGACGGCGATCACGGGGAAGCCGAGCTTGCCCTCGCGCTCGAGCGCCTTCAGGCGGATGACGCCGGTCGTCGTCTCCTCGGTGCCCGCGATCACGTCGCCGAGCTGCTCGCGCCGGTGCGAGTGGAGGACGCCGATGACGTCGGCGCCGTCGTCCATCGTCAGGTGCGGGCGATGGTCGACCGCGGCCTCGATGTGCTTGTAGTACGTGTCGTTGTCCTCACCCTTGATCGCGAACACCGCGATGTCGAACTCCTCGACGAGCGCCGCGGCGACGTCGTCCTGTGTGGAGAGTGGGTTCGACGCGCAGAGGACGACGTCCGCGCCGCCCGCCTTCAGGGTGCGGGCGAGGTTCGCCGTCTCGGTGGTCACGTGCAGGCACGCCGAGATCCGGAGCCCGGAGAGGGGCTGCTCGGTCTCGAAGCGGTCGCGGATCGCGGCGAGCACCGGCATCTGCCGGTCGGCCCACTGGATCCGCCGCAGGCCTTCTGCGGCGAGCGTCAGATCCTTCACGTCGTATCGTCTGGTTGCAGCCATTCGTCCTCTCTCGGCTCGGGGTCAGGGGTGGTCGCCTCAGGCCGCGTCCCGGGCGGAGAGCAGGCGCTCGTGCTTGCGCTGCTCCCACTCGACCCAGGCGGGCGCGATGGTCTCGTTCTCTGGAACGGTCGTACCCGCGAGCCAGGTCTCCACGGCCGCGCGCACCTCGGGCTCGCGGCGCAGCCTGAGCGCGAACGCGATCTCCCCGAGGCCCGACGCCGAAACGCCGCCGAAGCTCGGCGAGCGCGTTCAGCTGGTTCAGCTCGCGGATGCCGTAGCGCCGGTAGCCGGCCGCGGTGCGGCTCGGGACGACCAGGCGCTCCTGCTCGAGATAGCGCAGCATGCGCGCCGACCAGCCGGAGCGGCGGCTCGCCTCGCCGATCGTCACGTCGCGCATGCCCGCAACCCTACCATAAGTGTGTGAAGGTTGCTCAGGCTTCCCTGGTTCCCGCGCGCCCGTAGCGGTCATCGAGGCGGACGACGTCGCCGAGGTGCGGCGTCGAGACCTCGATGACGAGCAGGTCCTCGAGCGCTGTTACCCGGTGAACGGTTCGCGGTCGGAAGCGGAACGCGTCGCCGGGCTCGATCTCGACCGGCTCCGCCTCTTCGCCGACAGCACCCAGCTCGAGGACGGCGCGGCCCTCGTGCACGAGCCACGACTCGTCCTTCACCTCGTGGTACTGCAGGCTCAGCGCCTCGCCCGCGCGCACGAAGAGGAGCTTGCCGACGTACGCGTCCGTCTCGGCGAAGACCAGCTCCCACCCCCAGGGCTTCTCGACGCGGCGAGGCGAGGTCCCGTACCGCTCGCGCGCGCTCACGGGAAGCGGAGCGCCTTGTCCGGGATGCTCTGGTCGGCGGCGATCCGAAGGCCGTGGTCGAGCTGGTTCGAGGTCCCGAGCGACGCGCCGGGCCCGACGACCGAGAGGCTCCGCACCTCGCTCCCGGCGCCGATCGAGGCGTCGTCCCCGACGATCGAGCCCGCGACGACGCAGCCCTGACCGACCAGGGCACGTGCGCCGACGACGGCGTTCTCGACGACGGCATTCTCGCCGAGCTGCGACCCCTCGCCGAGCACGGCGAGGCTCCCGATCCGCGCGCCGGCCCCCACGACCGCGCCCGGCCCGACGTAGACGGGCGGCACGAGTCGCGCGCGGGGGTGCACGTCCGCGGTCGGGTCGACGAGCGTGAAGTCGCTCCCGAGCGCGGCGCCGACCTCCGTCAGGAACGTGCGCTCGAGGACGTCTCGGTGCGCCTGGAGGTACGACTCGGGCGTCCCGACGTCGAGCCAGTAGCCGGGAAGCGCGATGCCGTACACCGAGCCCTCCTCCGCGAGCCGCGGGAAGACCTCGCGCTCGATCGACACGGCGCGGCCGTCGGGAACGAGGTCGAGCACCTCGGGCTCGAGCACGTACAGGCCCGCGTTGATGAGGTCGGTGTCGATGTCCTCGGGCCGCGGCTTCTCGAGGAAGCTCTCGACGCGGCCGTCGTCGACGAGGCGGACGAGCCCGTACCGGCTCGGGTCGGCCACGGGCGTGAGCAGGATCGACGCCTTCGCGCCGGTCGAGCGGTGGAAGGAGGCGAGCTCGGTGAGGTCGGCCTCGCGCAGCGAGTCCCCGTTCAGCGCGAAGAACGTGCCGTCGAGCTCGCGGCCCGCGAACCCGATCGCGCCCCCGGTTCCGAGCGGCTGCGTCTCGACCGCGTACTCGAGCGCGAGCCCGCCGTGGCTCGCGCCGAAAGCGGAGCCGATCTGGTGCGGGAGGTAGCCGCAGGAGACGATCGCGCGCTCGACGCCGTGCCGCGCCAGATGCTCGAACGTGTACGCGAGCAGCGGCCGGTCGACGAGCGGGAGCATGTCCTTGCGCGTCCGGTCGGTCAGCGGCCGCAGCCGCGTACCCTGGCCGCCGACGAGGATGACCGCCGGAAGGCTGTTGTGGCTGCTCACGGGCCGGTCTCCGGCCCGTGAGTGTGGAGGGGTGTGGGGAACCGGGAGGTTCCACACGCTCTCAGGAAGAAGGGCAGCGGTCGCAAGATCGGGATTCGCAGCGCGATCGCGGCAAGGCACGGGGAAACATGGTTTCCCCCGCGAACGCAAGCCGAAGGCGCGCGTTCACGTCTTGCTCGGCCGGCCGACGCCCTCATACGCGAAGCCGTGCTCGCGGAGCAGCTCGGGGTCGAGCATGTTCCGACCGTCGACGAGCAGCCGGTTCCGCATGCGCTTGCCCGCCTCGCCCCAGTCGAGCTCGGCGAGCTCGGGCCACTCTGTCACGAGCACGGCCGCGTCCGCGTCCTCGAGCGCGTCGAGCGGAGAGCTCGCGAGGTTCGCGCCGTTCAGATGCGCCGCGCCGTCCGCGACCGGGTCCCAGGCGGTCACCTCCGCGCCCTCTGCCTCGAGACGGCTTGCCAACACGAGACTGGGCGCCTCGCGCATGTCGTCCGTCCCCGGCTTGAACGCGAGCCCGAGCAACGTGATCTTCTTCCCGCGCAGCGAGCCGAGGTGCCGCTCGAGCTTCCCCACGACGCGACGCTTCTGCAGCTCGTTCACCTCGATGACAGCGTTCAGGAGCTGGAAGCTGTACCCCGAGTTCGCCGCCAGCTGCTTGAGCGCGAGCGAGTCCTTCGGGAAGCAGGAACCGCCGTAGCCGATCCCCGCGCGCAGGAAGTGCGGGCCGAGGCGATGGTCGAGGCCGATGCCCTCTGCGACCTTCAGCACGTCCGCGCCGGTCGCCTCGCACACGTTCGCGATCTCGTTGATGAAGCTGATGCGCGTGACGAGGAACGCGTTCGACGCGAGCTTGATCATCTCCGCCGAGTTGACGTCGCACGCGATCACGGGCGCGTCGATGCCGGCGTGAAGCCGGACGACGACCTCCGCGTCGGCGGGGTCGAAGGCACCGACGACGATCCGGTCCGGGTGCGTGAAGTCGTGGACCGCGGTTCCCTCGGCGGTGAACTCGGGGTTCGACACGTAGCCGACGTTCTCGAGGCCGCGCTCGTCGAGGCGATGCCGGACGGCGTTACCGGTCCCGACGGGCACCGTGCTCTTCATCGCGAGGACGATGCGGCGGTCGGCGCGGGGGAGCTCGTCGACGACCGTCCAGACCGCGGTCAGGTCCGCGTCACCGGAGACCGTCGGCGGCGTCCCGACGGCGACGAACACGACGTCCGCCCCCTCGATCGCCTCGGCGACGTCCAGTCGTGAAGCTCAGGCGCTCGCGGTTGCGCTCGAGGAGCTCGACGAGCCCGTGCTCGTGGATCGGCACCTCGCCGCGCCGGAGCGTGTCGATGCGCGACTCCACGATGTCCCGCACGACGACGTCGTGGCCGAGGTCGGCCAGGCAGGCGCCGGTGACGAGCCCGACGTAGCCGGCGCCGAAGACCGCGACCTTCATGGGTGCAACCTAACTACGCCGCGCCCGTGGGAGCGGTCTGAGACCCTTCGCGATCGCGAGCATCGTCTCGTTCGACATCGTGTCGAGCAGCGTGTTGACGACCCAGTAGCGTGCGAGCTTCGTGCGCAGGACGACCATGTGCAGCTTCGGGCCGTTGTAGTACAGGTCGTAGGTGCGGCCCTTGATCCGCCGCGAGATGCTCGAGTCGGAGAGCGCGGGCGCGTCGTCCCAATCCGACATCTGCACGCCCCAGTACTCGTTCGACCCCATCCGGTAGACGAGGCGCACGGCGCGGTGCTTCTCGCTGGGATCGATCGCGTACCGCCGGATCGGCCGGTCTCCGTCCGTCCACGAGCTCCGCTCGATGACCGCCGGGACCATGAGCGGGAAGTCGACACGCCGGCGGTGCTTGAGGAGCAGATCCTTCGACGCGCGCGGCGCGAAGATGACGTTGGGCCGCTCCTTGCGCGGCGTCTGGTCGATCGGGGCGGACGCAAGCTTGCCGTGGAAGGTCTGCCCGACGACGACGGTCACCATCGCCCCGTTCGTCAGCTGCCTGATGTTCCCCGGCAGCCGCTTCACCTCCGCCGACCCGAAGAGGTTCGCGATCCTCTGCGCCGCCTGCTGCGCGCGGCGCTTGCGCGCGTCGTAGTAGACCTCCGTCCGGAAATACTCGAAGTGCGGGGCGTTCGCCGGCAGCCCATTCGGCGGCGTGAAGAGCTGGTAGCCGCGCTCGCCCAGGAGATACCCCGCGTTCGTCGCCGAGCCCTCGATCCCGTTGCCGTTCAGCACCGTGATGCTCGTGTCGCGGGGCGCGGGCGCGCTCCGCTTGATCCGCTCGCCGAGCGCGACCGCGGTGGCCTTCTCCGAGGACTCGACGTCGGGGTGCGTGAACGTCTGGACCGCGCGCGTGACGTTCTCGTGCGCGGTGGTGAGCTCGGCGAAGCCCTCGATCCCCTCGATCTTCGTCTGGAAGACGCGGCCCTTCGGCAGCCCGTACGCGAAGAGCGCGTACGAGAGGACGGTGCGGCCGTCGACATCGGCGCCGCCGCCCTGGGCGACCTCGACGTTGTTCGTGATCGCGTTGACGATCTTCGGAAGCGCGGTCGGGGCGAAGCTCTCCTGGATCTGGCTCTTGAACGCCTTCACGAACTGCTGCTGGCGGGCGACCCGGTAGAGGTCGGAGTCCGTATGGCGGTAGCGGACGTAGTCGAGCGCCTTCCGTCCGGTCAGCCGCTGGTAGCCGGGCCAAAGGTTGATCGTCGCGTAGCCGAACGGGCCGCTTCGGTCGTTGAAGTAGCGCCGGTCGACGTCCATCCAGGCGCCGCCGAGCCGGTCGACGATCTGGCGGAAGCCGCGGAAGTTGACGGTCATGAGGTAGTTGATCGGGAGACCCGTGAGGTTCCTGACCGTGTTCAGCGAGCCCTGCGGCCCGCACGCCATGTACGCGTGCGCGATCTTGTCGGTGTACGGCAGCCGGCCGGGGCAGCGGATCTCGACCTGGAGGTCGCGCGGGAACGACATCAACGAGATCGACTCGGTCCCGGGATCCGCGCGCACGAGCATCAACGTGTCCGAGCGCGACGGCGCGCCCTCGCCGTCCGTCTTGCGGTGGTCGTAGCCGATGACGAGCGCGACCGCCGGCTGGCCGGGCAGGGGAACTTGCAGGGATCGCGCCGCCTTCCTGACCGCGGGAGTCTTCGCCGCGACCGCGGCCACCGACTCGTGGAAGTAGAGGTACGCGCCACCGGCGGCGCCGGCGACGACGACGAGGGACACGGCACCGAGCCAGAGCGCGATCTGACCCATGAGCGCGAGCCGAGAACGACGGGCGCGCGGAGGCTGCCGGTACAGGCTCATCGGCGTCGCGGCACCCGGCGGCAGCACGGCTCTGCCGTTGCCGTCGTGCGGCGCCCCGCGCCCCAGACCTCTCTTCAAAGTCGTTCGCATACAACGAAGAGCGCCGCCTGGCGCCCACCAGCGGAGGATACCGGAGGGTCCCGCGGGTCAATCGTGGGGGAACCCATGGTTCCCCCACGAGCCCCCTCCTTCCGCGTCCCCGGGCTCTCAGCACGCTGCGCCAGCCTCCCGGCCGGCAAAGCCGGCCTCCGGCCCGCGCGCCGCGCCCGGTACCGATCTCGTGAGTCGGGCCCGCAGGAAGCAGGGCCTCGACAAGCAGGCGACTTCACACCCCGAAAAGCTGAGCTGTTCGGGCACCCCATAAAGGGGTCTGCTTTCGCGCGATCGAAATCTCGCGCTAGCGAGATTTCGATCTAGCGCACAGGCGCGAGCGCCGCGAGCGCGTCCGCGAGGACGCCGATCTCCTCGCGCGTGCCGGCGGTGATGCGCAGCGCGTCGGGCGCGCCGAAGGCGCCCATCGGGCGGACGATGACTCCGCGCCGGAGAAGGGCGTCGTTGAGCGCCTCGGCGTCTCCGACGCGGACGAAGAGGAAGTTCGCGACCGCGGGACCGGCGGACTCGAAGCCGTGCTCGTGAAGCGTGCTCTCGAGCAGCTCCCGCGCCTCGCGGTTGGCAGCGCGGCGGCGCGCGACTTCCTCGCCGTCGCCGAGGCTTGCGAGCGCGGCCTCCTGCCCGGCCGACGTCACGTCGAACGCCCGCCGAACCTTCCCGATCGCGGTGACCAGCTCCTCGGGCCCGATCCCGTAGCCGACGCGTAGCCCGGCGAGGCCGTAGATCTTCGAGAACGTCCGCAGGACGAGAACGCGGTGGCCCGCCTTCGCGTACTCCTCGATCGCGTCCGGGTAGTCCTGATCGTCGACGTACTCGAAGTACGCCTGGTCGACCACGGTGAGGACGTGCGGGGGCACGTGCGCGAAGTATCGGTCCAGCTCTTCACGCGTGCTCGTCGTCCCGGTCGGGTTGTTCGGCGCCGCGATGAAGACGAGCTTCGTGCGGGTGGTGATCGCCTCCACGATCGCGTCGAGGTCGAAGCGGTCGTCGCGCAGCGGGACACGGACCGGAACGCCGGCGACCTTCAGCGGGTCGAGGACGTAGCTCGGGAACGACGGCCAGCCGGTGACGGCCTCGTCGCCCGGGTCGAGCGTCGCGAGCGCCGTGTAGCCGATCACCGCGTCCGCGCCGGCGCACACGGTGACCTGCTCGAAGCGGACTCCGTGCCGCTCCGCGAGCGCTTGCCGGAGGCGGTAGGCGCCGCCGTCCGGGTAGCGGTTGAACTCGAGCGCGACGCGTTCGAGCGCTTCCTGCGCAGCCGGAAACGGCCCGTACGGGCCCTCGTTCGAGGCGAGCTTGACGATGCGCTCGAGGCCGAGCTCGCGCTGAACCTCCTCGACCGGCTTTCCGGGCTCGTACGGGACGAGCCCGTCCAGGGCCGGACGAATCACGTCGCCGGGATAGGCTCCGGGCCCGCTGTGACGTACTCGCCGACGATCTCCTCCTCGGAGTCGACCCCGACTGCGTAGCCCTCGATGCTCTGGCCGTCCTCCGAGCCGTGGCGACGGTAGAGGATCCCGGCGATCGCAGCGAGGAGTCCGGCCGAGACGAGCCCGAGGCTCATCGAAGAGCACGATCTTCCTGGCGCCGCTTCGCCGCCTGCGACGCCTCTGCTGGAGCCGCTTGAGCGTGAGGTAGCCGACGAGTGCGTTCCGCTTGTTGAACACGGTCATGCCCCCAGCGTAACGAAACCGGCGTAACGAACGCAGGCGGTCAGGCGGTCGCCTTGCGGCGTGGCGGGAGGTGGATCGCGCGGTCGAGCGCGACGAGACCCGCCTCCTTGATTCCTTCGGAGAGCGTCGGATGCGCGGTCATGCCGTCGGCGACGGTCTCCACTGTCGCCTCGGCGTCGAGCGCTACGACCGCCGCCTCGATCAGATCGGTCGCGTGCGCGCCGACGATGACGACGCCGAGGAGCTCGCCGTAGGTGGTCTCGTGGATCGACTTGACCCAGCCGACCGTCTCACCGGACATGACAGAGCGCGCGTTCGCGACCCACGGGAAGCGCCCGACCGCGACATCGGATCCGTGCTTCTCGCGCGCCTCGGCCTCGGTGAGGCCCACGCCCGCGATCTCGGGGTCGGTGTAGATCGGCCGGGGAACGGCGGGGTTCTCGGGGATCGCGGCGTCGTGCCCCATGGCGTTCTCGGCGGCGACCTCTCCCTCGCGGAAGCCGGTATGCGCGAGCTGCCAGTAGCCCGCGACGTCGCCGCCGGCGTAGATGTGCGGGACCGAGGTGCGGCGGTGCTCGTCGGTCGCGATCCCTGTCTTCTGGTCGTACGAGACGCCCGCCGCCTCGAGCCCGATGCCGTCGACGAGCGGCGCACGACCGACGGACACGAGCATGAGGTCGCACTCGACCGTCTCGCCCTCGCCGAAGTGAACTGTGAGCGCCGACCCGCTGTCCTCGACCTTCGTGCACTGCTTCCCGAGGTGGAGCGTGATGCCGCGCTTGGAGAACGCCTTCGCGAGCTCCTTCGTCGCGTCCTCGTCCTCCTGCGGGATGAGCGAGTCGAGCATCTCGACGATCGTCACTTCGGAGCCGAAGCGCTGGAAGATGGACGCGAACTCGCAGCCGATGATCCCGCCGCCGAGGATGACGATGCGTCTCGGGACCTGCGGTCTGCTCGAGGAGGCCGGTCGAGTCGACGCAGCGCGGCGAGTCGAGGCCCGGGATCGGCGGCCGGATCGGGAACGAGCCGGTCGCGATGATCGCGCTGGAGAACGTGACGTCCTCCCCGCCCTCGACCGCGATCGTGTTGGCGTCCTTGAACTGCCCCGCGCCCTTGACCCACTCGACGCCGTTCGCCTTGAAGAGCTGCGCGACGCCGCCCGTCATCTGCTTGACGACCGCCGCTTTCCATTCGCCCGCCTGCCCGAAGTCGAGCTGCGGGTCGGCGGTGACGACGCCGAGCTTCTGGTTGATCTCGCGCGCCGCGTGCAGCGCGTGCGCGGTCTGCACCCATGCCTTCGTGGGGATGCAGCCGACGCGCAGGCAGGTCCCGCCGAGCTCGGGCTCCTTCTCGATGCACGCGGAGCGGGCGCCGAGCTGCGCCGCGCGGATCGCGGCGGTGTAGCCCGCAGGCCCTCCGCCGAGAACGGCAACGTCGACTTCCACGGCTCGATCCTATCTAGCTGCGGACTGGGGCTGGACGTCAGAGCTCGCGCCGCATCGTCACGCTGTCGCTGCCGTCTTCGCCGACCCGCTCGAAGCCGTGGCGCTGCTCGTAGTACGAGACCAGCGGCTCGTTGTCGAGCTCGGCCGAGAGGCTCAGCGCCTTGTGGCCGTCGGCCTTCGCGCGCTCGTAGAGCGCGTTCAGGAGCGCGTCGCCGATGCCGCGGCCGCGCCGGCTCGGGACGACGGCCACCGCAAGCTCGGGCGTCTCCTCGTCGACGAACCCGTACCCGGGCTGTTCGCGGCGAAAGAGCCGGTACCACGCCGCGCCCACCGGGAACGCGTCCTCGACCGCGATCAGCGCGGTATCTCCCGGCCTCCCCCAGCCCTTGACGTACAGCGCGACCGGGCTCGGCCCCTCCCCCGGCCTCCGCTCGCGCCAGTAGTACGCGTGGTGGAGCATGTCCCGGAGGAAGCGAACGTCCTGCGGCCCCCCACGCCGGATGACCATGCCTGGAGTGTAGGGGCGAGGCTTGCCTCGCCCTTCGACTACGCGCGGCGACCAAAGGGCGAGGCGAGCCTCGCCCCTACCTCGCGATCGCCGGCCGACACTAGGGTTCGGACGTGCGACCGGTCTCAGACGACTCTCTGCTCCTCGTCGCCCAATGTCGGCGCCGAGGTGTCGGCAACGCTGATCGGGCTCCTCCTCGTCGGCGTGTTCTTCTTCGTCGAGACCGGGTTCGACGGCACACAGGATACGAGGGCGACGGGCCGTAGGGGCCGAGGCTTGCCTCGCCCTAGAGCGCGAGCGCCGGCGCCTCGACGAGCTCCTTGACCGTGCCGAGGAACTCCGCGCCCTCGGAGCCGTCGATCGCGCGGTGGTCGCACGTCAGCGTCAGCGTCATCGTCGGCGCGACCTCGATCCGACCCTCGACCGCGTGCGGCCTGTCCTCGATGGAGCCGACCGCGAGGATCGCGACCTGCGGTGGGTTGAGCACGGCGATGAACTGCTCGATGCCGTACATCCCGAGGTTCGAGATCGTGAACGTGCCGCCCTCGAGGTCGGCGAGCTGGAGCTTCCCGCCGCGCGCGCGCGAGACGAGATCGGCGCGCACGGCGGCGATCTCCTGCACGGACTTCCGGTCTGCGTCGCGGATCACGGGGACGACGAGGCCGTTCGGTGTCGCGACGGCGATGCCGACGTTGGCCGTCGGGTAGCGCTGGATCTTCCCGTCGACGAAGAGCGCGTTCACGGGGCGATGGCGGAGGAGCGCGGCGGCGACGAGCGCGCGTGAGCACGTCGCTGACCGTCGGCTTCGTCTCGCCCTCGCGCAGGAGCTCGACCATCCGCTCGCGGGTGGCGACGAGCTCGGTGCAGTCGGCCGTGACGGTGAGCTGGAAGACGGGCGCCTCCCAGGCCTCGGTGAGCCTCCGCGCGATCGTTCGGCGGATCGAGGTGAGCTCGACGATCTCGACCTCGCCGGCCGCCGGAGTCGGGACTGTCGCTGGAGGAGCGCTGCGCTGCATCGGCCTTCTCGACGTCCTCGGCGATGATCCGGCCCTCTGGGCCCGTCCCGGTCAGCGACGCGAGATCGATGCCGCGCTCGCGGGCGATACGGCGCGCAAGTGGCGACGCTTTCACGCGCTCGCCCGGTTCCCGCGGAGGCGCTTCGGCGGGAGCTGCGACCGGCTCGACTCGCGGCTCCTCCGCAGCCTGCTCGGCCTGGGCCGCGGCAGCTGGCGCCGGCGCGCCGCCGTTTCCTCCCGAGCTCGCCACGAGCTCCGACACGTCCTCCCCTTCCGAGCCGATCACGGCCACGGTCGTCCCCACGTCCGCTTCCCCCTCGGGCAGGACGATCTTCAGGAGCACGCCGTCCGCCTCGGCCTCGACCTCCTGCGTCACCTTGTCCGTGTCGAGCTCGTAGAGCGGCTCGCCCTTCGACACGGGCTCGCCCTCCGACTTGAGCCAGCGGACGATCGTGCCCGCCTCCATGCCCTGGCCGAGACGCGGAAGCTTGACCTCGACCGCCACCGCGTCTAGCCCCTCGCGACCGTCTTCTTGATCGCGTCCAGCACGTCGTCGGCCTGCGGGACGACGTACTGCTCCATCACCGGCGCGAACGGCAGCGGCGCGAACTTCGACCCGACCCGCTCGATCGGCGCGTCGAGGTAGTCGAAGGCGCCGTGCTGGATCACCGCCGTGAGCTCCGAGCCGAAGCCGGCGCGGACGACCGCCTCGTGCGCCGTCACGCAGCGGGTCGTCTTCTTCACGGACTCGACGATCGTCTCCTCGTCGAGCGGGAGCAGCGTCCGCGGGTCGACGACCTCGACGGAGATGCCCTCCGACTCCGCCTGCTCCGCCGCGGCGAGCGCGTCGTGCACGAGGCGTCCGGTGGCCACGACGGTCACGTCCTCGCCCTCGCGGTGGACCCTCGCCTTCCCGAGCTCGATCGGCTCGAGCTCGTCCGGCACCTCGCCCTTCATCGAGTACAGCGTGCGGTGCTCGAAGAAGACGACCGGGTTGTCGTCGTAGATCGACGACCAGAGGAGCCCGCGCACGTCCTCGGGCGTCGAGGCGAACACGACCTTGAGGCCGGGGACGTGGACGAACCACGCCTCGAGCTGCTGCGCGTGCTGCGCTCCCGGCGACCAGCCGGCTCCCCCCTGCGTCCGAATGGTCAGCGGCACCTTCAGCTGTCCTCCCGACATCGTCCGGTGCTTCGCGGCCTGGTTGACGAGCTGCTCCATCGAGAGCGTGAGGAAGTCCTCGTACATGATCTCGACGATCGGGCGCATGCCCTGCATCGCGGCGCCGATGCCGCTCCCGACGATCGCCATCTCGGAGATCGGCGTGTTGCGGACGCGCGTCGCGCCGAACTCGTCGAGGAGGCCCTGGGTCACCGCCATCGAGCCGCCCATCTCGGCGATGTCCTCGCCCATGATGAAGACGCTGTCGTCCTCCCGGAGCGCGCGCGCGCAACGCATCGCGCACCGCCTCCCGGTAGGTCACCTCAGGCATTTAGACGTACTTGAGCGCGTCTCTCGGGCTTCGGGTCGGTCCCCGCCTTCGCGAACTCGACCGACGCCTCGACCTCGGCGGTGATCTCGGCGTCGAGCGCGGCGAAGTCCTCGTCCGAGAGCTCGAGCCGCGCGCGCAGGAGCTCGATCGGATCCTTCGTCTCGCGCTCCTTCTTCAGCTCGTCCTTGTCGCGGTACACCTGCGGATCGCCCACGAAGTGGCCGGTGAGGCGATACGTGCGGAGGTGGACAAGCACCGGGCCCTTGCCGGACAGCGCGTGCTCTCGAGCCGCGAGCGCGGCGAGGTGCACGGCCTCGACGTCCTGGCCGTCCGCCTCGAGCAGCTTCATCCCGTACGCGAGCGCTCGCTTCCCGAGCTCGTCCGTCGGGAGAGGAGAGTGCTGCTTGTTCGGCGTCGACTCCGCCCAGCCGTTGTTCTCGAGCACGAACACCGCCGGGACGTTCCACAGCTGCGCGAGGTTGAGCGACTCGTGGAAGGTGCCCGCGTTCGTCGCGCCGTCCCCGAAGAAGGCCAGCCCGATCCGCTTCTCACCGCGCATCTGGAACGCGAGCGCCGCGCCGACGATCGCCGGGATCCCGCCCGCGACGACGGCGTTCGCTCCGAGGTTCCCGACCTCGATGTCGTACAGGTGCATCGAGCCCCCGTATCCCTTCGAGCAGCCCTCGACCTTGCCGTACAGCTCGGCCATGACCGCGTTGATGGGCGTCCCCTTCGCGATCGTGTGCCCGTGCGCGCGGTGCGTGGACGCCATCACGTCCTCGCGCTCGAGGGCGGCGCAGACGCCGGTGGCGACCGCCTCCTGGCCGATGGCGACGTGCAGGAAGCCGGGAAGCTCGCCCGCGCGGAACCGCTCCTCCACCTTCTCCTCGAAGCGGCGGATGAGCAGCATCTCCCGGAAGAAGTCGCGCAGCACCTCGTCGGAGACGCGCTTTCCCCCGGATCCGGCCTTCTCCTCGACGGTCGCCATCGAGCGGCCATTATGGCTATCCGCGGCCTCTAGCCGTTCGTCCTTCCGGTGTCCGGGGTACGTCCGCGAGGTGAGGGACAAGCGCGCACGAAGCTCGCTCCTACGGGACGCCCGCCGCCGCGTTCGCCGCAGGGTTCGTCGTCTCAGGCGGCATCGGCCCGCGGCCGCGAGAGCCGGCGCCAAGACACACGCGCAGGTCTCGCCAGCCTGACTGACTAGGCTTCGCCTCGATGCGAGCCGTCGAGCAGTGGAAGGCGACCGAGGACAAGCTCGGCGACGCCTGGGACGAGGTCGACCTCGCGTTCACCGTCGAGGACCCGGGCTCGATCGGCGACGCGGCCGCCGTGCTCGGGCCGCTCGGAGCCGGCCGCTCGGGGAACGTGCTGCGTATGCACGTCGCGAACCGCGCCGGCGGGCGCGAGAAGCTGCTCAACCTCCTGGAACGGCTCGACCGCAAGCGAGCATGGGGGACGCTCGAGCTCGTCGACGCCGTACTTCCCGCCCCGACGGCGGCCGAGCCCGCCGAGGGGCTGGCTCCGGAGCCGGTGGCTGCCGAACGCCTCGGCGCGAGCTGGGACGCCGCGATCGCGGAGCTCCCGCCCGGCTGGACCGACCTCCTCTGCGAGCTCGAGCTCGAGTCGACCGACCTCCTCGCGCCCGCAGCCCTGCTCGGCGCGCCGCTGAACCCGACCCGTGTCCCCGGCTCGACCGCCGTGCGCTTCCGCGTCTCGAACGCGAACGGGCTCGGCTACGGCGCTTCCGCGGGCATGGCGCGCCGCTCCCTCGAGCGCATGGAGGCGGAGGGGATCCGTGGGCGCGTGCGCATCCTGGAAGTGCTCTCGGACGCCGACAACGTCGCGACGCAGGGCCCGGTCTGGCGCATCGCCGGACGCCCGGTCTAGGAGCCCTAGCGGACGACCTTGGCCGACCCCTTCATGCCCAGCGAGGCATGCGGGTCGCAGATGAAGCGCAGCGTGCCGGCACGCTTGAGCGCGACCTTCCACTTCTTCGTGCCGGTGTACGAGAGCGGCGTCGTCCTCTGGTTGAAGCCCGGGCCCCTGAGGTGGACGTTGTGGATTCGCCCGCGGTCGCGCACCGTGACGTTGTAGGTGCCGACCTTCATCTGCTTCACGGCCACCCCGCCTGCGGTCTTCAGGGTGATGACCTGCGCCGGGCCGGATGTGACGACGAGCCGCGTCGCCGGCGTGATCGTCTTCACGGTCGGGGCGCCGCCGCTGCCGCCGGTGAAGGTGCCGCGCATCGACGTGGGATGCGCGGTGCAGCGGAAGACGTAGGTGCCGTTCGTGAGCGTGACCGTCCAGCTCACCATGCCGGTGAACGCGATGCCCGAGTCCTCACTGACGCCCGGGCCGGACAGCGCGAACGAGTGGAACTCGGACTGGTCGTTGACGTTGATCGTGTACGTGCCCGGATTGAGCCTCGTGACCGCGGCGCCTCCAGCGGTCCGGAGCGAGATCGTGAGCCCCGGCCCCACGGAGGCCGTGAGGGTCGTGCTCTGAGCCTGCGTCGCGGCGCCGTCGGCCGCACCGAGCAGCGCGGCGGCAGCGAGCGCGACGACCAGCGTGACGGCCCGAGTCATCGGTCCTACTCTACGCCCGGACCCCGAAATCGGATTGCCGCAACTCACGCGCGCAACTCCGCGTCGAAGCGCTGCCCGATGGCGTCCACGATGCGTCCGCGCAGCTCGGCGGCGTCCTCATCCGTCAGCGTGCGCTCGGGCGACTGGAAGGCGAGATGGATGGCGACCGACTTGCGCCCCTCGCCGACCTGCTCACCGCGATAGACGTCGAACACCCGCGCCTCGCGCAGGAGCGGGCCTGCCGCCTCGTGGGCCGCGGCGACGAGGGCGCCGGCGGGCACTTCCTCCGACACGGCGAACGCAACGTCCTGCTTCACCTCCGGGAACGTGACGACGTCCTTGTAGATGACCCGCTCCGGAACGCGCGCGAAAACGTCGGCAAGGTCGAGCTCGAAGACACCCCACTCACCGTCGAGGCGGGACGGATCGAGCTGGGCGACCCAGCCGCCCGGGACCTTGGCCGACGCCGGCGTGGGCATGAACGGGTGCGGCGCGGGCTCGAAGCGCGGCTCCGCTTCGAGCGCCTCGAACAGCAGCTCGACGGCTCCCTTCGCGCGGAAGAAGCCGCCCTCCGCGATGCCCCCGACCCGCCAGCGCTCCTCGGGCAGCGCGCCCTCCGTCGGGAGATACACATGAGCGACCTCGAAGAGCGCCACGCGCTCGTTGCCGACGTCCACGTTGTGCCTCGCAGCCGCCACCAGCCCCTCGAGCAGCGTCGTCCGCAGGACGCGCTGCTGTGCCGACAGGGGGACTGGGAGCCCGAGCGCGGCGGGGTCGGGGTCGTCGGCCTGGAGCGAGTACGTGTAGACCTCGAAGAAGCCGCAACCGACGAGCACGTCGGCGACGAGCCGCCGTAGCCGCTGGTCGCGCGAGAGGCGGCCGAACAGCTCCGTGCGCTGTGGCAGCGTCGTCGGCACGTCGAGCAGGCGGAACCGGACGATCTCCTCGACGACGTCGATCTCGCGGTTGACGTCCCGTGCGCGCCACGTCGGGACCCGCACCGCCCAGTCAGCGTCGACGTCGAATCCCAGCCGCTCGAGCCGGTCGCGCTGCTCCTCCTCGGAGAACGGGAGGCCGGCGACCTGCTCGGCGCGGCCGGGTCGAAGCCGCACGAGCGGTCGCTCCGGGAGGTCGCCGCTGACGTCCGTGTGCCCTGTCCAGCGCGCGCCCGCGAGCTCGACGATGAGCTCGGTCGCGAAGGTCGCGGCCTGCTCCGCGAGGTAGGGATCGACGCCCTTCACCCAGCGGTTCGAGCCCTCGGTGGGGAGCCGCAACCGCTCTGTGCTTCTCCAGACGCCGTACGGCTCGAAGTTCGCCGCCTCGAGCAGCACCGTGGTCGTCCCCTCGCCGACCTCGGTCTCCTCGCCGCCCATGATCCCGGCGACTGCGACCGAGCGCTCGGCGTCGGCGATCACGAGGTCGTCCGGGTCGAGCTCGCGCACGGTCCCGTCGAGCGTCCGAATCGTCTCGCCCCGGTCGGCCAGGCGGACGACGATCCTCCCCTCGGCCAGGGCGTCGAAGTCGAACGCGTGCAGCGGGTTGCCGAGGGCCAGCATCACGTAGTTCGTCACGTCGACGACATTCGAGATCGGCCGCATGCCGGCCGCGAGCAGGCGCGCCTTGAGCCAGTACGGAGACTCGCCGAGAGTTACGTCCCGGAAGAGTCGGCCGATGTAGCGGGGGCAGCGCTCGAGGTCGTCGACCCGCACGTCGACGCCCTCGTCCCCGGCGCGCACGGGCTCGCGGCCGGGCATCTGCGCGAGCTCGGTGCCGGTGAGGGCGGCGACCTCACGCGCGATGCCGTAGACACTCGTCAGGTCGGGCCGGTTGTACCCGGTCTCGATCTCGAGGACGACCTCGCTGAGGGGAAGGACATCGGCGAGTGGCGTTCCCGGCGCAGGGCCGTCGGCCAGCACCATGATCCCCGTGTGATCCGCTCCCAGCTCGAGCTCGCGCTCGGAGAGGATCATCCCGTCCGAGGTCTCACCGCGCAGCTTGGCGCGCTCGAGGAGCTGTCCGCCGGGAAGCACTGCGCCCGGCAGCGCGACGGCCACGGTTGCGCCCGCGCCGAAGTTCCACGCACCGCAGACGATCTGGCGCGGCTCGGGCTCGCCCACGTCCACGCGGCAGAGCTGGAGCCGGTCGGCGTTGGGATGCTTCCCGGCCTCGAGAACGCGACCGACGAGATAGCGCTCGAGATTCCCGTCGTCGTCGGGCACTCCGCGAGTGACGATGCGGTCGACCTCGCAGCTCGTGAAGACGAGGCGCGCAGCGAGGTCCTCGATCGGCCCGTCGAAGACGACGTACTCCCGAAGCCAGGAAACGGGGACCTTCATCGGGCTAGAACTGGCTCAGCACGCGCAGGTCGTTCTCCCAGAACGCGCGCAGGTCGGGAAGGCCGTGGCGAAGCATCGCGATGCGCTCGATGCCGAAGCCGAACGCGAACCCGGACCAGGTCTCGGGGTCGTAGCCGACGTTGCGGAACACATCCGGATCGACCACCCCTGCCCCACCCATCTCGATCCAGCCCGAGTGCTTGCAGACGGGGCACCCCGCGCCGTCGCAGAGAAAGCAGGTGACGTCGAACTCCACCGACGGCTCGGTGAAGGGGAAGTAGCTCGTTCGCATCCGCACCTCTCGGTCGGGGCCGAACAGCTGCCGGAAGAACGCGAGCACGGTCCCTTGGAGATGGGCGAGCGTGATCCCACGATCGACGGCGAGGCACTCGACCTGGAGGAAGGTCGGCGAGTGGGTCGCGTCGGGCGTGTCGCGCCGGTAGCAGCGGCCGGGCGAGATCATGTAGATCGGCGGCTGCCGCGACTCCATGACCCTGATCTGGTCCGGCGACGTGTGCGTCCGGAGCAGCGTCTCGTCGTCGAAGTAGAACGTCTCGAGCTTCGAGCGCGACGGGTGCGTCGGCGGCTGCGTGAGCGCGTCGAAGTTGTGCCAGACGGTCGTCACCTCGTCCCCGTGGAACACCTCGTATCCGAGCCCGAGGAAGATGTCCTCGATCTCACGCTGGATCTGGGTCAGCAGATGCAGCCGGCCGCGCGGCGTGCGCTCGCCCGGGAGCGTGACGTCGACCGCAGAGCCGGCATACAGCTGCTCGAGCTCGGCGCGTTGCAGCTCCTCCTCCCGGGCCGCGACTGCACTCTCGATGCGCTCGCGAAGCTCGTTCAGCGCCATGCCGGTCTCGCGGTCGCGGACGTCGCGGAGCGCGAGCTTGAGCTCGCTCTTCCGTCCCAGGTACTCGACGCGGACCTGCTCCACGGCATCGGGCGTCGTCGCGTCCGCGAGCGCGGCGAGCGCGTCCTTCTCGAGCGCCTGCGGGTCCACGGCGGCGACTCTAGCGGGGTCGGTCTCCTCGATTCGCTGCATCGCTCCTCCTCTCGTGCACGGGTCTGGGACGGGAAGGCCCCGGGACGAACGCTGGAGGAACGGCGAGAAGCTAGGCGCGCGCCGCTGCCCCGGTTCCGACCCGGGGCCTCGTAAACAGGACGCGTGCGGTCGCCTTCACTTCGTCCAAGAGTAGCGCGCGAGCCATGCGCTGCTTGAATCGCGGGCGTGACGCTGTACGACCGGATCGCAGCCTACTACGACCCGTGGAGCCGGTCGGTCGTCGAGGACGTCGGCTTCTACGTCGACCATGCGCTCGAAGCCGGTGGGCCTATCGTCGAGCTCGCGGTCGGGACCGGGAGGATCGCGATCCCGATTGCGCAGGCCGGAGTCTCGGTGATCGGCGTCGACTCCTCGCCGGAGATGCTCGCAGTGGCTCGAGCGGGCGCGGAGGCGGCCGGAGTCTCGGGTCGGCTCGACCTGCGCGTCGGCGATCTGCGCGAGCCGCCGGTGACCGAGCGCGTGCCGCTCGCGATCTGCCCCTTCCGCTCGCTCCTGCACATGGAGACCGAGGCGGAGAAGCTCGACGCGCTCCGTGCCGCGCGGGCACTGCTCGAGCCGGACGGCCGTTTCGTCTTCGACGTGTTCGCGCCGAGCCGTGAGGACATCGAGGAGACGCACGACCGCTGGCTCGAGCGCGAGCCGGGGATCTTCGAGCGGGCGGTGTGGGACGAGGGCTCGCGCACGCTGACCCTCTCGGTCCGCGCCGGCGAGGACATTGTCTCCTTCGGCCTGCACTGGCTCTCCGCGCCCGAGTGGCTGGCGCTGCTCGACCGGGCCGGCTTCGAGGTGGTAGAGCTCTTCGGCTGGTTCGACCGGCGGCCCTACGACGGTGAGGAGGACATGATCTTCGTCTGCCGTCGCAGAGATTCGTAGGGGGCTCGCCTCGCCCTCGACCGCAAGAGGCACACGAAGGGCGAGGCAAGCCTCGCCCCTACGGATGCTGGGAACTCTTCGATCGCCGGTCCGCGGTTGCCATCGAGTCGGCGCATCCATAGAGTCCTGCCTCGTGGTCTGGCTCCTCGTCCTGCTGGCGATCGTCGTCCTGATCGTCATCGCGCTCGTCGTCCTCTACAACCGCCTCGTCACGCTGCGGAACCGCGTGGACAACGCGTGGGCGCAGATCGAGGTGCAGCTCAAGCGGCGCTGGGACCTCATCCCGAACCTCGTCGAGACGGTCAAGGGCTATGCGGCGCACGAGCGCGGGACCTTCGACTCCGTGACGCAGGCCCGCGCCAACGCGCAGCGGGCGCAGACACCGGCCCAGACCGCGGAGGCGGAGGGCATCCTCGGCGCGGCACTCGGTCGCCTGTTCGCCGTCGCAGAGGCGTATCCCGAGCTCCAGGCGGACGAAAACTTCCGCCAGCTCCAGGATGAGCTCGCGCAGACCGAGAACCGGATCGCGGTCTCGCGCCAGGTCTACAACGACTCCGTGCTGAGCTTCAACAACGCGGTGCAGACCTTCCCCGGCCTCGTCGTCGCAGGCCCGTTCAACTTCACGGTGAGGGAGTTCCTCGAGGTCGAGGAGGAGGCGCAACGGGAGGCGCCGGTCGTCGACTTCTAGTCGCCGCCCTCTCGGCGGCGGCTCTGGCGCTGGCGGTCGTGCCCGGAGCGGGCGCGCAGACGTACGACCTCCTGGCGGCGGACGTCCGCGTCCAGGTCCGGCCGGATGGAGCGCTCGCGGTCGTAGAGGGCATCACCTTCGCGTTCGGGGGCGGCTTCGGGTTCACCTACGCGTACCGCGAGATCCCGCTTCGCGACGGCGAGAGTATCTCGGACGTCCAGGTCCTCGAGCGCGGCCAGCCTTACCGGCCCGGCGCCTCGACGGACCTCGAGCCGGGCGGCCCTTCGGGCACATTCGGCGTCGAGGACCTCGGCGGCCGGGTTCGCGTCGTCTGGCGGTACCAGGCGACCGACGAGTCCCGCAGGTTCACGATCCGCTACCGGTTGACCGGGCTCGCAGTCGCCTACGACGACGTCGTCGACGTGAACATGAAGGTCTGGGGCGAGGAGTGGGACCGGCGACTCGGGATGCTCACCTCGGTGATGTCGGGCCCAGGCGACGTCGTGCGCGCCTGGGGGCATCCCGTCTGGGTGCGCGGTGACGTGACCCTCGCCGGACCGCAGGCGCTCCTGCGCGCGCTCGACGTTCCGGCGAACCAGTACGTCGAGCTCCGTGCGCTCTATCCACGCGGCGCGTTCACGTCGACCGGCGCGATGCGCGTCGAGGAGGGCCCCGGACTCGCCAAGATCACGGGGGAGGAAGCGGACGACGCGGCGGACTACGAGCGAGACCGCGAGCGGATCGACGACTGGATCGCGAGCCCGTTCAAGGCGCTGCTCGTGCTGGGCGGACTGGCGATCCTCCCCGCGCTCGCGGTGGTCGGGATCGTCTTCTGGTTCTTCGGCCGCGAGCGCCGCACCGGATACGACCGCGAGTACGAGCAGGAGCCGCCGACCGAGACCGAGCCCGCGCTCGTCCCCACGCTTCTGCGGCAGGGCGGGGCGGCGGGCTCGTACGAGTTCACCGCGACGCTCTTCGACCTCATCCGTCGCGGCGTCTACCGAGCCGAGCCGGCGACGACCGAGCGGAGGATCTGGGCGGGGATGCGGACGGAGCAGGTCGCCGACCTCGAGCTCTCGGCCGGCGAGCCGCAGGAGCTCCGGCGCTGGGAGCGAGACGTCGCGGACGTGGTCGACGCGGTGCTGGACGGCGGCTCGGAGCGCCTTTCACGCTTCCGCGAGGAGATCGAGGACGAGCGCGAGTTCATGTCGAAGCAGTTCGAGTCGTTCAAGAGCGGGGTCGACGACGAGGTCGACGCCAAGGGCTGGTTCCGGTCGCTCGGCGCCCTCCCTCTGGCCGCGGCAGTCGTGGCGTTCGGGGTGACGGGCGCGATCCTCCTCTTCGTCGCGCAGGACGGCTGGCGCCCCGTGTTTCCGCGCTACTCGGACGTCGTGCTGGCGGCGATCGGCGGCTGCCTGCTCGTCGGCGCGGCGCTCCTCGCACTCATGCTCTTCGGCGCGAGGCGGATCTGGCGGCGCCGTACGCTCGCCGGCCAGACCGAGGCGGAGCGCTGGGAGGCATTCCGGCGCTACCTCACAGACTTCCCGCGCCTCGACGAAGCACCGCCCGCGACGCTCGCGCTCTGGGAGCGGTACCTGGTGTACGGGATCGCGTTCGGGATCGCCGACCGCGTGCTCCAGGGCGCGCAGCTGCACATGCCGGAGGCGCTGCACGAGGCGAGCTCGATCTACTGGATCTCCGCCAGCGGCGATCTCGGCTCGGGAGCAACGAGCCTCTCGATCGGCGACCTCGCGTCCGGCTTCGGAAGCGCGCTCGCTCCGCCGAACTCGGGCGGAG
This sequence comes from uncultured Actinomycetes bacterium, assembly GCA_963765175.1. GTDB lineage: Bacteria > Actinomycetota > Thermoleophilia > Gaiellales > Gaiellaceae > GMQP-bins7. The sequence goes on along the minus strand of CAVXUY010000009.1, from coordinate 198,403 downwards.
CGGGCGGAGGCGGCGGCTTCTCGGGCGGCGGCGGCGGAGGAGGTGGCGGCGGTGGAGGCGGCGCGGGTTAGCGCCTACGCCGCGAAAGCTCGTAGAGCGCGATCGCGCCGGCCGCGGCGACGTTCAGCGACTCCGCCGCGCCCGGCAGCGGGATGGTCGCCTCGACGTCGGCGGCGAGGTCCGACGGGAGGCCGTCACGCTCCGAGCCGAGCAGGAACGTCAGCGGCGGCGAGAGCTCGAGATCGCCTAGCGCCCGGCCACGGTGCGCGGCGAGCGCGACTCTCGTTCCCGACAGCCGGTCCCAGTCGACCAGCGGCACCCTGAAGATCGCGCCAGCGGTCGCGCGCAGCGCCCGGGGCCCGAGCGGGTCGGCGCATTCCGGCGACAGGGCGACCGCGGCGCCGAACGCGTCCGCCGTCCGGATCAAGGTGCCCACGTTCCCCGGGTCGGAGACGCGCCACAGCGCAAGCGTCACGTCCCTCGTCCCCTCGGGCAGGTCGTCGCGACGGAAAACCGCGATCCTCCGCGGCGCGTGGCCGAGCGTGGAGACCTCCGCGAGCAGCTCCGGCAGGACGTCCTCCTCCGCGCGCAAGAGCTCGACCGGCTGGCGCCCGGCAGCGAGGCCGGCCTCGATGAGATCCTCGCTCTCGACCGCGAAGAGCCCCGTCTCCTCGCGATGCTTGCGCCCAGAGAGGAGCTTCCGGACGAGCCGGAGCTTCTCGTTTTGGCGAGACGTGATCAGGCGGGCTGTGACGACTCCGGCTCTGCCGTCTTCGGCTGGGCGGAGTCCGACTCTGTGGGCTCGGGCTGGGCGTCGAGGGCCGCCTTCGCCCGCTCCGCGACCACCGCGAACGCAGCCGGGTCGGAGATCGCGATGTCCGCGAGCGATTTCCGGTCGAGCTCGATCCCTGCGAGCCGAACGCCGGCCATGAACCGGTTGTAGGAGAGGCCGTTCGCGCGCGCCGCGGCGTTGATCCTCACGATCCAGAGCGAGCGGAACGTGCGCTTCCGGACCTTTCGGTCGCGGTAGGCGTAGACGAGCGAGCGCTCGACCTGCTCCTTCGCGAGCTTGTAGCTCGACTTCTTGCGCCCGTAGTAGCCCTTGGCCTCGTTCAGGACCTTCGCGCGCTTCTTGCGCGCGTGGACCGCTCTCTTCACGCGGGGCACGGCTCAGCCACCCCTCAGGAGCTTGATGATGCTCTTGCGGTCGCTCGGGGCGACCTCGTAGTCCTTGCGGAAGCCGCGTCTACGCTTCGACGACTTCTTCTCGAGGTTGTGGCTCTTCATCGCGTGCCGGCGCAGGATCTTTCCCGACCCGGTCACCTTGAACCGCTTCTTCGCTCCCTTTGACGTCTTCATCTTCGGCATCGGACTTCGCTCCTACGTTCTTCGTCGGCGCCAGAACCATGACCATGTTGCGGCCGTCGAGGATCGGCTGCTGCTCGATCAGACCGAGCTCCTTGACGTCCTCCGCGAGCCGCATGAGGAGGTCACGACCCCGTTCCGGATGGAGCGTCTCGCGCCCCCGGAACATGATCGTCACCTTCACCTTGGCCCGCTGACCGAGAAAGCGCACCACGTGCCCCTTCTTGGTCTCGTAGTCGTGGACTCCGATCTTCGGCCTGAGCTTGATCTCCTTGACGTGGATCTGCTGCTGGTGCTTGCGGGCCTGCTTCGCGCGCTGCTCCTGCTCGTAGCGGTACTTCGAGTAGTCCATCACCCTCGCCACGGGCGGGTCGGCGCCCGCTGCGACCTCGACGAGGTCGAGGCCCTTCGTGTGCGCGAACTCGAGCGCCTCCTTCGTGTCGGTGATCCCGACCTGTCCCCCGTTCTCGTCCACCAAGCGGACGCGGGGCACGCGGATCTCCTCGTTGATGCGCTCCTCCCGCTTGCGCGGAACGACCCGATCGAGCGTTGGCCGGCGGCGACGCGGTCTCAAAGGCCCTTCACCAAGCTCGTGCTTCCCTCCTTGCAGACGACAAAACCGCTGCAGGCAGCGGCTTCGTTCCTCCAACCAACGGCTCGGTTGAACCTCCGCAGGTCATGCCCGAGGAGGTGAGGAAGCTGTTCGCCCCTGCTTGCAGACGGCGGATGGTACCAGCAAGGGGGGCCTTGCTTCACGCGCGGGACGGATCGGGCACAGGCGGCGCGATTGGCACACACTTGCCAGGGTTCCGTGTCCCACCCGTTCGGACTTCCTCGTTATGCTCGCAGTGGGTGGTGGGCCGGGGTGCCCCTCCGGCTCGTCGCAAATTGGCAGGTCAGGCGGCCGGGTCGGCCTCGGCGGCAAGCTCGCGGAAGCGCCCGAGGAGGTCGTCGAGGGAGACCGTCGTCTGCTCGCCTCCGCGCTCGCGCACCGCGAGCGCGTCGTCCGACTCGCGGTCGCCGTAGACGACGACGAACGGGATCTTCTCCAGCTCGGCGTCGCGGATCCGCTTGCCGAGCGTCTCGTCGCGCTCGTCGGCCTCCGAGCGGAAACCCTCCGCGACGAGCCTCTCGACGAGCGCGCCCGCGGCAGCACGGTGCGACTCCGCGACCGGCACGACCCGCGCCTGCACCGGCGCGAGCCAGAACGGGAACGCGCCGGCGTAGTGCTCCACGAGGATGCCGATGAAACGCTCGAACGATCCGAAGAGCGCGCGGTGCACGACGTAGACGCCGTGCTCGCGGTTGTCGGCGCCCATGTACGTCAGGCGGAAGCGGGCCGGCATCTGCGCATCGAGCTGGATCGTCCCCAGCTGCCACGAGCGACCGAGCACATCGGTCATGTGGAGGTCGATCTTCGGCCCGTAGAACGAGCCCTCCCCCGCGCCGACGCGGTACGGGATCTTGTTCCGGTCGAGTGCGGCGACGATCTCGCCTTCGGTGTAGTCCCACTCCTCGTCCGATCCGAGCTTGTTATCGGGCCGCGTCGAGAACTCGGCGCTCGGTGAGACGCCGAAGAGGCCGTACAGGTAGCGCAGGTACTCGAGAGACCCGTCGAGCTCGGCCGGGATGTGCTCCTCGGCACAGAAGATGTGCGCGTCGTCCTGCGTCACGTAGCGGACGCGCGTGAGCCCGTGCAGCGTGCCGGCCAGCTCGTTCCTGTGCAGCGGCGCCGCCTCCGCGTAGCGGATCGGAAGGTCGCGATAGCTGCGCAGCTGGCTGCCGTAGAGCAGCATGTGCCCCGGGCAGTTCATCGGCTTGATCGCGAAGGTCTGATCCTCCGTGTCGCCGGGGATGAGGAACATGTTCTCCCTGAACTTCTCCCAGTGACCCGACGTGACCCAGAGGGCCTTGTCGTAGATCAGGGGCGTCTTCACCTCGAGGTAGCCGCGCCGCTCGTTCTCGCGCCGCCGTATCCCCTCGAGCACGTTGTAGATCACCATTCCCTTCGGGTGCCAGAACGGCGATCCGGGCGAGTGCGGGTCGAAGTGGTAGAGGTCCAGGTCGAGCCCGATGCGGCGGTGGTCGCGCTGGCGGGCCTGCTCGAGACGCTCGAGGTGCTCGTCGAGGTCCTTCTGCGAGTAGAACGCCGTTCCGTAGATCCGCGTCAGCTGCGTGTTCTTCTCGTCGCCGCGCCAGTACGCGCCGGCGAGGCTCGTCAGCTTGATTGCCGCGATCGGCGACGCGTCCTGGAGGTGCGGCCCACGGCATAGGTCGGTGAAATCGCCCTGCGTGTACAGCGAAATCGCGCCGTCCGCCTCGCGAGCGAGCTCGACCTTGTAGGGCTGGCCCTCCGCCTCGAAGCGTGAGATCGCCTCCTCGCGGGAAAGCTCCTCGCGCTCCCACCCGCGCCCTTCGGCGATCTCGCGCCGCATCTCCTCCTCGATGGCCTCGAGGTCGCTCTCCGAGATCGGCTCCGGGAACTCGAAGTCGTAGTAGAAGCCGTCGGCGACCGGCGGGCCGATCGCGATCTTCACGCCGGGATGCAGCCGCATGACGGCCTCGGCGAGCAGGTGCGCCGTCGAGTGCCGCAGCACCGCGAGCGCGTCCTCGTCCTGCGCGTCGCGCGTCGTCAGGATCTGGATCCGCTCTCCGTCCTCGAGCGGGAGCCGCAGATCGCGCACCGAGCCGTTCGCACGCACGAGCACGGCCTGCTCGGCGAGCTTCGGGCCGATCGCGCGTGCCGCATCGAGGCCCGATGCGCCGTCGGCCAGCTCGAGCTCGGACGAGTCGGGGAGCACGACCTTCATCGGCCAGGAGGATAGAGAGGCAGGAAGCGTCCGGGTGCTACTGGCGAGATGTGTCCCGGAACATCACCGCTCAAGGTTACACGCTCGCGGCGGTGAGGCTTTAGCCTGACCCGAAGTGAGGTTGGGCGGGGTCGAGCGAATCAGCCTGGGCGCGCTGGCCGCCGTCGTCGCCGCGCCGCTCGTCCTCCTCGCCATCCTGCTCGCACGTCCTGCGGTCGACATCACCTGGGAGAACCAGCAGGCGCACTTCTGGCTCGTGCTCGGAGCGGCGGCGCTCGCGACCGCGCTCGGCTGGGCGGTCAGCGTCGCGGCACGGCGGCGGCGCGACGCGCGCCTCTTGCTCATCTCGCTCGCGTTCATCGCAAGCTCGGGCTTCCTCGGCCTGCACGCGCTCGCGACGCCGACCGTCCTGCTCGGGCCGAACGCCGGCTTCGAGCTCGCTACGCCGGCCGGCCTCGTCGTCGCGGGCGTGTTCGCGGCGCTCTCGTCGCTCGAGCTCTCGAGCGAGCGAGCCCGCGCCGTCGTCCGGCGAGCGCCGCTCCTGCTCGGCGCGCTGTTCGCGCTCATGGCCGCGTGGGCCGTCGTCTCGCTCGCAGAGCTGCCGCCGCTCGACGACCCGCTCGGCGACGAGGAGCTCGACGGCTGGCAGACCGTCCTGGCCGCTCATCGGCCTCGCCCTGTACGGGCTCGCCGCGCTCGGCTTCGTCCGCATCTATCGGAGGCGGCGCGCGCGGTTCGTCTTCGCCTTCACGCTCGCGTTCGCGCTCCTCGCCGAGGCGATGATCGTCATCGCCTGGGCCACGAACTGGCAGCTCTCGTGGTGGGAGTGGCACATCCTCATGCTGGGAGCGTTCCTCGTCATCGGCCAGGCGGCGCGGACGGAGTGGCACGAGGAGCGCTTCAGCGCCCTCTACCTGGACGAGACGCTCGCCGGAGCGAGGGACGTGAGCGTCGTCTTCGCGGACCTCCAGGGCTTCACGACGTACAGCGAGCGCCACTCGCCCGAGGAGGTCGCAGCCATGCTGAACGCGTACTTCGGGCGCATCGTCCCGCTCATGGAGGAAGCCGGCGCGGAGGTGCACCAGATCGTCGGCGACGAGCTCATGCTCGTCTTCGGGAAGGAAGGCGACGACCCCGAGCATCCGGCGCGAGCCGCACGCGCCGCGCTGCTCCTGCAGGAGGAGGCGCGCAGAGTCGCCGCGGAGCATCCCGACTGGCCGCGCTTCCGCGCAGGCGTCGCGAGCGGCGAGGTGCACGCGGGGGTCGTCGGAGGCGCGACCGGCCACCGCAAGCACGGCATCGTCGGCGACGTCGTGAACCTCGCCGCGCGGCTTCAGGCAGAGGCGCCCGTCGACGGCGTCCTCGTCGCCGAGGAGACATTCCGGAGGCTCGGCGCCGGCGCAGTCGTCGAGGCGCTACCGGCGCGGCGCGTCAAGGGGAAGGAGGACCCGGTCCCGGTCTACGTCCTCCGCGAGCTGCACGCGCCCCGCACCTAGCCCGGCGCGTCATTCGTGGGCGCGCTGTCCAGCGCGAGCTCAACCTCGAGGTCGGCGAGCGCGCTGCGCAGGATCGCGATCCGCTCGACGACGTGCGCGTGCGCCTCCGGGTCGATCAGCCCTCGCCGGGCGGGCGCCTTGTGCCGGTCGCGGATCGCCTGCCGCCGTTCCAGCTCCCGCGCCTCCTCCATCGAGTTCAGCACGATCCCGATGAGGACGTTCAGGACGATGAAGGCGGCCACGAGGATGAAGCTCACGAAGTAGATCCATGCCCACGTGTGGACTGCCATCGCTTCCTGCATGTACGTGGGCCAGTTCTCGAGCGTGAGCATCACGAAGAGCGTGAGCATCGCCCGGCCGATGTTCCCCCACTCCTCGGGGAGCTCGTCGGCGAAGAGGATCCAGCCGACCATCCCGTAGACGAAGAGGATCATCGCGGTCACCGCCGTGATCGAGGCGAGCGGCGGCACGCTCCGCCAGACGCCGAGCAGCAGGACGCGCAGGTCGGGCAGGACGCGCACTATGCGGACGACGCGGAGCAGGCGCAGGAGGCGGAGCAGCGTCGAGCTCCCCTGGATCCCTGGAACGAACGTGGCGCCGATGACGACGAAGTCGAACACGTTCCAGCCGTTCCGGAAGAACTGGAGCGGCTTGGGCCAGTACGCCGCGATGCGAATGCAGAGCTCGACGATGAACACCGCGACACAGCCCGCGTTGATCGCGAGCAGCAGCGATCCCCAGCGGTCGTCGAGCTCCTCGTAGGTCTGGAGGCCGAGCACGACCGCGTTGACGGCGATCGTCCCGACGATGATCGCGGTGAAGGGAGCGGAGTCGACGATCCGGGCGGCGGCGTTCCCGCGAGGCACGGGGTGTAAGTCTGCCGTCCGGGGAAGACTGACATCCGGCGGCCGGCCATAGACTCAGGTGATGGCCGAGACCGAGGCCGTGGGGCAGCCATCCCGGATCACGCGTCTCCTCCGCGGTCCGTTCGACATCGGGCGCGGCGTCGGCGCGGCGCTCCCGCGCGCGCTCGAGGATCTCTTTCGCGACAAGTGCCCTCAGTACGCAGCGTCGATCGCGTACCGGGTCCTGTTCTCGCTCTTCCCGCTGACGATCGTGCTCGTCTCGATCTTCGGGCTGATCCTCCAGGAGGACGACCTGCGCGAGCAGGTGATCGACGAGCTGATCAACATCCTCCCGGTCTCGGAGGAGGGCCAGCAGGACGTGGAGCGGTCGATCGAGGGGATCGCGAGCCCGCTCTCGGCGTTCGGTCTCATCTCGCTGATCGCGCTCCTGTGGGGCGCGTCGGGGATGATGGCGTCGATCCGGATCGGGCTCGAGGCGGCGCTCAAGGTCGACCGCGGCCGGCCTCCGGCGCGCGCGAAGCTCGTCGACTTCGTGCTCGTCGGCGCGGTCGGGATGCTCGTGCTGATCGTCGTCGGGCTCTCGATCGTGGGCGCGTTCGTGAGCCGCCTCATCGAGCGCTTCACCGACTGGGTGGGAGTCGAGACGCCGCCGCTCGTGCTCGTACGGGACGGGGTCCAGCTCGTCGCCATCGGCGTGACGACGCTCCTGCTCTACCGCTATGTCCCGGCCGGGAGGCTCCGGCGTTCGGCCGCCCTCGCCGGTGCGATCGTGACCGCGGTGGGCATCTGGGGTGCCGCAAAGGTGCTCGCGTTCCTCTTCGACAACTTCTCCAGCTACAACGTCATCTACGGGTCGCTCGCCGGCGTGATGACCTTCCTCTTCTTCGTCTACGTCGTCGCGCTCATTCTCCTCTTCGGCGCCGAGTTCGCGTACGCGTGGTCGCAGCCGCCGGGGCCGCCTGGCCCGCCCGTGCGGCGACAGCTAGTCGGCTTCCTCCGCGGCCTCTTCGTGCACGACGAGGAGGAAGACCCGCCTAACGAAGTACCTGCTCGGCGACCCTGAGCGTCGTGGCTGTGCGCGTGGCGGCCGTCAGCGGCCGCAGATCCGGACCGAGCGGGCCGTCTCGACCTCGCGACCGCGCGTGTCGGAGACGACCGCCGTCAGCACGTGCTTGCCGCGCCGCTTCCCGGCCGTTCTCCAGTTGAACGTGTAGACGCCCGCGACGTGCTTGCGCACCCGCGCGATCTGGCGCTTGCCGTCGAAGAAGCCGACCGATGAGATCGTCGCGTTGGAGCCGGCGACGACCTGCAGCTGCGCGCGCGGTCGCGCCAGGCACGAGCCCTTGTTCGGGAGGATCCACGTGACCGTGGGGCGGGTCACGACCGACAGGCGGCTGCCGCCGAACCGCGAGTTCGGCATCGGGTTCACGCCCTCGGTGTGGATGTTCTTCGTCTCCTGGAAGTCGGAGGCGAAGACGCGCATGAACTCCGGCCCCGGCGCGATGGCGGGCACGTCACGCGGAAGTGAGTAGACCGCGATGCCCGTTGTGGGGTCGAACGAGATCGCACCTAGCTGCTGACCCCTGCCGAAGAGCAGGAGGAGCGAGAGCGGGTCGACGCCCGAGCCCGCGTCGGTCACCTTCGCGACGATCGTCGGACGCCCGGCCGACACGCGCTTCGTGATGAACTGGACCGTCGGCGGCCGCACGTCGTTCACCCACGAGCGCAGCGTGTACGAGCCCGCCAGCGAGCGGCCGCTGAACGGGTCGCGCCCCGAGTCGACCGAGACGTAGTAGCGCCCGGGCGGCACGAAGACGGCGCCTGCCGCGCCGACGTTGAAGAGGAAGTCCGGCATGAGGTTGTTCGAGTTCACCGGGATCCCCGCGTATCCCGTGACGTCGTTCTCGTCCAGCGAGCTCAGAAACCAGGGATGGATCGGGGCGTTCGAGCTCAGCAGCGAGATGGTCGAAGTGTTGAGCTTGATCGCCGGGCGCGTGACGACGACGCCCGCGTTGACCGCCTGGGCCGGAATGTCGATCGAGTACACCTTCTCCGCACCGTCGTCGTTGACGGACGGGTCGACCCCGAAGAGACCGAGGACGGCGAACGGCGAGGTCGGCCAGCGGTAGGCGCTCGCGTTGTTCGCGCCCGTCCGCGTCGTACCCGTCTGCGAGCGCCGCAGTGGTACGACCTGCGCCTTGCCGAGCTGTGGCCGGGTGACCGAGAAGGCGTACGGGATCCGGCGGACGTCGGCGCCACGGCGCAGCACGACGAAGCCGAAGTTGTCGCCCTGCGGCGAGCCCGCATCGGCGTGCGCAGACATCTGGACGACGGTCGTCCCGCCCGGCCCGAGCGCGAAGGGCGCGACGGAGATCGTCGCTCCGGCGGACGCGACCTGCGGCTGTGCCTCAGCCGTCCAGGCGCCCGAGCCGCCGCCTGCGTCGCTCACGGTGACCGCGATCGACCGGCTCGCGGCCCCGGCGTTGACGTCGAGGTACCCGAACGAGAGCGACTGCGGATTCGTGAAGAGAAGCGGGTTGTCGGCGGACGAGATGTTCACCAGGCCGGCTCCCTGGACGAGCACCGACGCCTCCGCGCTCCGGGCCGAGTCCGCGAACGCCGGGCCTGCGGTCGACATCAGCGCCGACTTCACCTGGTGAGGCGTCCACGTCGGGTGGCGCTGCAGGAGCACGGCAGCCGCTCCGGAGACGTGGGGTGCCGAGAAGCTCGTCCCCGCGGAGATCGCAAACTGGTCGCCTGCGTTCTCGGGGAGCGTCGAGGAGATGATGTTCGCCCCTGGGGCGCTCACGTCGGGCTTGAGCTGATGGCCGAACGGGGTCAGACCCCCTGCGGAGAAGCTCGTGGGGACGCCCGCCCAGGTGGTGTCGACCTCGAGCAGGTCGCGGTTGAAGCGCACCCGCACGGAGCCGCCTGCCCCGGCCATCGCACTCCGTAGCCGGTCGCCGTCGAGGTCCGAGATCGCGCCGCCGGTGCCGGAGAAGAGCGCGAAACCCGGATCGCCCGCGCGGTTCTCGACCACGACCATGCCCACGGCGCCGGCCTGCCGCGCCCGGGTGAGCTTGCCGTCGAACGGGCAGCCGCCGCGGTTGACGAGTGCGATCGCTCCAGCCAGGGAGTTCGGGGGAAGTGCCGCGCCGTCGCCGCAGAGAAGCCTGCTCACTCCCGGGAAGGCGCCGACGTCGACGAGCCGCTGGTCGTTCGTCGTCCAGCTCGGCGGGATCGCTCCCGCCGGGACGAACGGGATCCGGCCGAACGAGACCGCCGGGGCGACAACGCTCAGCGACGCGTCGAAGATGTGCGAGTTAGCGGTCGCGCCGACGCTGATCGCGTCCGGCGCGGTCGCCGGTGAGCCCGCCGTGCCGAGCCCGAAGAAGTCACGGTCGTTGCCTGCCGAGATGACCGGGCACGACGCCGGCCCGCACGACGTTCGCGACCGTCTCCATCATCGCGTCCGTCCGCGGGTCCGCCTGCGCGCTGCCGCCCGAGAAGTTGATGACGTGCATCCCGTCCGCGACGGCGGCCTCGAAGGCCTTGACGATCTCGGGCGTCGAGCCAGAGCAGCAGCCGCCGAGCGGGAGCGGGACGTTGAACACGCGGTAGTTCCCGATCTGCGCACGCGGCGCGACGCCGCTGAGCCCGCTCACCGCGGGATGACAGCCGCCGTTCTCCTCCGAGCAGAAGCCCCGGACTCCGGCCGGCGCGTTCGTCCCCTCGGCTCCGGCGATGACGCCCGCGACGAACGTGCCGTGGAACGACAGCTCGCGGTCGAGCGGCGCGCTCGACGCGCCCGGGCCGGCGAAGCCCCGCGCGACGATGACCTTCGGCGTCGTCCCGCCGGCGTTGCCCTTCGGGAACCCGGGCGGATATGCGAACCCGGCCGACGACAGGTACGGATGCTCCTGATCGACGCCGTCGTCGACGATCGCGACCCTGACGCCCTCGCCCTTCGCGCCGGTCGCCGCGGCGAACTGCGGCGCCCCGATGACCGCAGGGCCCTTGTTCATCGTCTGCGTGTACGTGTAGCTCGGGTACACCTTGTTCGCGAAGGGCGCCGCGAGCAGCTTCGGGAGCTTCGCGTACGGGAGGCTGACGGCGAAGCCGTTCAGGAGCACGCTGTAGTGGCTCGAGACCGTCGCCTCCGGGACCAGCCTGTGCATGCTCGCGATCGCCCGCTGCTGCTGGGTCTGAAGCTTGGACACGTACGAGCGCGCGAACGAGCTGTGCACGTTCAGCCTCCGCACCGGGCCGGTGGTCGAGAACGCGCTACGGGGGGCCGCGGCGGCGAGGGGCGGATCGTCCAGCGTCACGATCACGCGCGTCTGGACCCGGGCCGGCGTCGACACCGGCCGCGCCGGCTGCTCGACCTGCCTCAGCCGTGGGAAGCGGTCGTCGAGGAGCCTGTCGTAGAGCGGATCGCGCGCCCCGGACGCGGTTCCCGTGGACGCGACGACGGCTACGAGGCAGACAAGAAGTACGAGTCGGTGCACAGACCCGGTCTAGCGAATCCTCGCCGAGAAGCTCCTCGTCGCGTTGAGCCCTTCGAACCGGACCGTCGCTGTCCCCCTGAAGGCCTTCCCCTTCGCATTCGCCGGTATGAGCCAGGTACAGGTCACGGCGCCGCCGACGACCCGCGCGACCTTGGCCTTCAGGCGCGTGCTCCCGGCCCGGCCGACGCACGTGACGCGGCCGTTCCTGATGATTGCGTTCGTGTCCGATCTCGCAGCGGTCACCTTCATCGTGAACGGCTTCCCGGCAGTCGGCGCCCTCGGCGTCGTGGCGAGCTTTCGTACGACCAGCGAGGGCTTCGCGACGACGACCTGGTACGGGTAGAGCCCGGCGCCGCCCCCCGGGGCGTCGTCGGAGGGGCACGGCGGCGACGCACAGAAGGGCTCCTGCGTGACCGGGTCGTACTGGATGCCGCCGATCAGGAGCACGTAGAACCTCAGCCGACGCGTGTTGCCGAGCTCGCTCGCCGAGATGCGCACCGTGAGGGCCGCGTTCGCGTATGCGAAGGACAGCGTCACGGAAGAGGGGTCGCCGAACCGGCGCGTGAACCCGGTGCCGTCCCAGCGGTAGAGGAAGATCTCGCCACGGAGAAGCTCGAAGACGTAGTCGGCGCCTGGAGGATCCTCGGGACCGGGCGCGCCCGTCGCGGCGTTGTTGTCCGCATCCACGTAGAACAGCATCACCATGTCCTGCCCGAGCTGCGGCCGGTTCGCGATGCCGAACCGGAAGGAGAGCATCCCCGCGTCCGTGTTGGAGACGACGATCTGCCCGAGGTCCGGCGACGCGGGATTCTCGCCTGTCGAGTCCATGTATGTCTGGCTGTTCGCCGCGATCGCGGACGACGATGCCGTTCCCTGCGGAAGAGCGCCGGCTGCCGTCGGCAGGACGACCACGAGCGCCGCAGCCGCGATGAGAAGAACTGTTCGAGTGGAGCGCCGCAAGACCCGCGACAGGGTACTTACGGCCTGCACGTTGCGCAATAGCTGCGCCGCCGCAAAGTCGCGAGCTCAGTACCTCGGGCCGCTGCGCCCGAAGACACCCATCAGCAGCCCGAGCGCTGCGCCGCCGCCGAGCGCGATGAGGGCCACGACCATCGTCGGATAGAGGATCGAGAACTGCTGGAGCAGGGCGCCGACACCGACACCGAGAAACAGCCCGAGGATCACGCCCCAGGCGGGTGCACCGCCGGGCCCGCGGAAGGCGACCCACAGCAGGCCGAGCCCGCCGACGACTGTCAGACCGAGGGCGACGAGACCCGCCAACGTCGTGAGCGGGCTGCCGTCCACCTCGATGAGCGCCGAGCCGGTGCAGGAGAAGCCCTGGCCGCTGCTCGTCGCGACGACCTTGTACAGGCCGACGCCCCACTTCGAGTAGTCGCCCATGTCCACGGTCCTCACCCACGAGGTCCCCTCCGTTGGCTCGTCGTGCACGTCCCAACCCAGGCCTGCGAACTCCATCTCGACGGTGAGATTCGTGATCGGCCGCTGGGCCGTCATGGTCACCGGGACGCGCGCCTCCTCGCGAACCTTGATCGGGTCGCCCGTCGCGCTCGTGTCGCGCGTCGCGACGTTCTCGCCGGCGATGGTCGCCTGGCACGGGCCTTCGATCTCCGCGAGCGCGGCTTGTGGCGCGACGAGAGTCGCGAGAGCGCCGAGAGCGAGAGCGACTGGGAGGAACACCGTGAACGACGAGCGCGGCATCGAGACCTCCTCGGGCTGTGACACGACGCACGAGTGTACGGAGGCCCTCGGCCGTCACTCGGCGGCCCGCGGCGGTCAGAAGACGATCAGGCTGCGGATCCCGTCCTGCTCTTCCATCAGCTCGAAGCCGCGGTTGACCTCGTCGAGCCTCAGCCGGTGGGAGAGCAGCGACTCGACGTCGATTTCGCCTGCGAGCCAGCGGTCGACGAGCTGCGGCACCTGCGTCCTGCCCCTCACGCCTCCGAAGGACGAGCCCGTCACGCGGCGGCCGGTGATGAGAAAACGAGGGACGATGTCGAGCGTCTCGCCCTTGCCGGCTACGCCGATCATCGTCGCGAGCCCCCACGCCTCGCGTGCGGACTCGACCGCCTGGCGCATGACCTGGACGTTGCCCGTGGCCTCGAACGTGTAGTCGGCGCCGAAGCCGCCGGTCTCCTCGCGGATCCAGTCGACCGTGTCGTCCGCGGCGGCCCGCGTGTCGGTGGCGCCGTGGTGCCGCGCCTGCGCGAGCCGCTCGTCGGAGAGGTCGATCGCGATGATCCGCTCCGCGCCCGCGAGGCGGGCGCCGATCACCGCGCCGAGGCCGACGAGGCCGCAGCCGAACACGACGCAGGTCGAACCGGGCGCCACCTGCGCCGTGTAGAGCGCGGCGCCGATCCCGGTCGAGAGCCCGCAGGCGAACGGCGCGCAGCCCTCGAGCGACGCATCGCGGGACACCCGCGCGAGCGCGATCTCCGGCAGGACGGCGTGCTCGGCGAACGTCGACGTCCCCATGAAGTGGCGCAGCTCGTCGCCGCCGCGAGAGAGCCGGGTCGTGCCGTCGGGGAGATAGCCGAGCCCTTGTTGGTCGCGGATCGCGACGCACCGGTTCGTCCTCCCGCTCAGGCAGTGGATGCACTCACCGCACTCGGGCGCGAACAGGGTGACGACGTGGTCGCCGACCGAGAGCGAGCGCACGCCGTCGCCGACCGCCTCGACCACTCCCGCGCCTTCGTGCCCGAGGACGCACGGCGCATACCCGCTGGGATCGGCGCCGGAGGCCGTGTAGAGGTCCGTGTGGCAGACGCCGCAGGCGACGAGCCGGACGAGCGCCTCGCGCGCCTTCGGCTCGGCGAGGCCGACCTCCTGGACGACGAGCGGCTGCCCGAACTCCTCGAGCACGGCGGCGCGGATCCTCACGCGCGCCAGGCTAACCGACTCCCGCCTGACCGACTCCGTTCGAGGGTGGCGTCGGAGAGCCGTGCAGCCGACACTACCGCTGTGCGCGGCCTCCTCATCCTGCTCGCCGTCGCGACCCTGACGCTCGCCGGCGCGACCTCGGCTGCACGCCTGCCGCAAGCGCCCGGCTGTCAGGTCTTCCCCGCCTCGAACCCGTGGAACCAGCGGGTCGACAAGCTGCCGATCGCCGCCAACTCGGCGGCGATCGTCGCCTCGATCGGTGCGAACGACCACGTCCATGCCGACTTCGGGGCCGGGCTCTGGGAAGGAAACAAGATCGGCATCCCGATCACCGTCGTCGACACGGGGACGCCGCGCACACGCGTTTCCTTCGAGTACGCGTCCGAGAGCGACCGCGGCCCGTACCCGATTCCCGCGAACGTCAAGATCGAGGGCGGCAGCGACCGGCACGCGCATCCTCGTCGACCGCGACGCCTGCAAGCTCTACGAGCTCTTCGCGCTCGAGCGCCGTGGTGGGCGCTGGCACGCCGGCTCGGGCGCCATCTGGAACCTCGACTCGAACAAGCTGCGACCGCTGGGCTGGACGTCCGCGGACGCCGCCGGGCTCCCGATCCTCCCCGGACTCGCGCGCTACGACGAGGTGAGGCGCGGGCGGATCGACCACGCGCTCCGCTTCACGGTCTCGCAGACGCGCCGCGCGTTCGTGTGGCCGGCGCGGCACTTCGCGAGCTCCGCTACGTCGCCCAGCTTGCCGTCCATGGGACTGCGGGTCCGGCTGAGGAAGAGCTACCGGATCTCCCGCTTCCCGCCTCAGGCCCGCGTCGTGCTCCGGGCGCTCAAGGAGTACGGGATGATCGTCGCCGACAACGGCTCGGACTGGTACATCTCGGGCGCTCCGCACCCGCGCTGGTCGAACGACCAGCTGCACACGCTCCACAACGTCCCGGGCTCGGCCTTCGAGGTCGTCGACACCGCGAAGATGCCTCGTTGAGCCCGCGCGGTAGCTTTTACTCCGTGAGGTGGGCACTCGTCATCGCATTCGGCGTCGCGTTGCTGACGTTGCCTGCGCAGGCCGCGCGAAGCACCGACTCGGCGCAGCGGACGATCAGGCTGGTGTCGACGACGGTCAGCGTGCGCGCCGTCGTCGACCGCGCGCCGCGAGGCGTCCCGAACAAGGGAGACGTCGTCCAGGAGAGATCGCTCCTGCGCAACGCGGTTCGCCAGTTCGAACGAGCCAAGGGCGCACCGGTGGGCACCGACGTCGCGACCTACACGGTCGTCTCGGTCAATCCGGTCCGGATGAGTATGAAGCTCACCGTGAAGCTCCCAGGAGGCACGCTCCGCGGGACCGCGCAGGTCGTGGGGAACTCGATCCCGGTCATCCGCATCGTCGGCGGGACGAGAAACTTCGCCAACGCGCGCGGAACCGGCGAGGTTCGCGCGCAGGCCGCAGGCGCCCAGGGCGTGCTCAACATCTACCGCCTGAGGCTGCCCTGACGAGTCGTGGTGCAGGACCCGTCCCACTTCAGCGACGTCACGTGCTCCTTCTGCGGCCGCCACAACCGCGACGTACGGGTCGTGCGCGAACGACGCGGGACTGGTCATCTGCCAGGTCTGCGTCGCGAAGTGCGCCGACATCTTCGACGAGGAGGTCGGAGTCGCTTCACCTGAGAGCAGCTGGTCGACCCGCTGGCCCCTCAAGCGCTGAGGACTCGTGAGAACGCCGGCCACGCCACCGGCGGGCGCGGTCGTCGTTCACAACTCGAAGATGTAGGAGTACGCTCCAAGTCGTGCTTCGCAGAGGGGTCGGGTGCGCGGCGGTGGTCTTGGCGCTCGTCGTCACCGCGTCTCCGTCCGCTCTGCCTCCGCAATCCGGCCCGCGGCCTACGACCGAGGGCACCGAGCCGCTCCGCAACCGCGGCGGCCAGAGCGCGCGCTACACCGGCATCGGACAGCTCGACGGCCCGCGGACGTGCACCGCCTGGGTCGTGGCGACCGTGCCGCGCGCGCCGGCGTATGCGGTCACCAGCGGCCGCTGCCTGAGCCTGAGCCCGTCCCAGACGATCGTCTCGAGACCGGTCAGGGATGTCACCATCGAGTTCGGGAGGTTCGCAGACACGCCCGGCGCACGGCTCAGAGTGGCGGTGAAGCGCATCGTCTGGAGCTCGGCGAAGGGCACCGATCTCAGCGTGCTCGCGCTCGACCGCCCGCTCGCGGCGCTCCGCGCGCGAGGAATCCGCCCGTTGCGGATCGCGTCCGGATCGCCCGCCGCAGGCGGCAAGGTCGAGGCGGTCGGCATCCCCGTCGGCGGCGTGCCCCGGGAGGACCGGATGCTTCGGCGGTCCCGCTGCGAGACGAGGCCTCGGGTCAAGCGGCTCGTCGAAGGAGCATGGCTCTGGAACGACCCGATCCCGAGCAACTGCAGGGGTATCGCGGGCGGCAGCTGGGGCTCGCCGCTCCTCGATCGCAGGACGGGCAGCGTCGTCGGCGCGATCAACACCACGACTCTCCGCGGCGAGAGGCTCCCGGCGTGCTACTCCGGCCGACCTTGCGAGGTGCGCGGCGGGAAGAGCCTCCGTCCGAGGCCGAACACGACGTATGCGATGCCGATCGCGGGCCTCCGCGCCTGCTTCACGCAGAGCGGCCGGTTCCGTCTCGGCGGCACCTGCCCGCTCGATGCACGCGGCTGGCTCACGGCCATCGCGCCGTCGGTGGGCGTCAACCCCGACGTGCCTGACCCGGTGACTCGCTGGCCCCAGAACACCTGGGACGTGCGGCTCGAGGGAGGACGTGGGCTCACCCACTACCGGACGAAGGTCGGCGAGGCGGGCACGACCGACTGCCGGACGAGCGACGGCTACGGCGCGCCGGTCGTGCTCGCGGACGCCCCGACCTACGACGCGCCCTTGCCGCGGGAGGGTGGTCGCTGGGTGCTCTGCATCCTCGCCGGCATCGGCACCGAGCTCGACTACGGGTGGCAGCCGGTCTCCAGGGCGACCACGGTCGTGCGCTACGTCGACCGAACGCGACCCACGCGCCGGCTCAGGGTCCGGGTCATGGAGAAGCCGGGGAGCTCATTCCTCGAGCCTGTGTTCAATCTCCCCGAGCACGCGTACTTCGAGATCAAGGTCGGGCCGTTGGCGACCACGAATTGCGCCGACCCGGCGGCGTACCGCCCCTACTTGCGCGTCCCGTTCCGCATCCCCTCTCGCCAGTACCCGGCGCGGGCGTGCATCCGCGGCTGGGACGAGGCGGGCAACGAAGCCGTCTCGACCTGGCAGCGCCCGATCGACGGCAAGCGCTGACCTCCCGGCCACGACCGGCACGCAGCGACGAAAAAGCCCCGCTCAGCGGGGCTTTCGAGTGGGCGGTGGAACCAAGACCGCGTCACCGCTCATGAGCCCCTAGGTCCGGCCCTGAGCCTCGGTATCTGACGACACCGCCGAACGCCGGGGAGAACGACTGGTCGGCCCTGGCCGCGTCGACGGCCGGACTGGTGGCCGCGACCCTGAACAGGGAGTCGACGAACTGCGGGTCGGCGAAGATCGAACCGGGTGCTGTCCCGCCGGTCGTGCCGTTGCCGAACTCGATGTTGCGGTCGATCGTGCACGCCGAGCAGGCCACGTGGTTGATCCCGCGCCATGCGTTCTGCGCGAAGATGTTGTTGGCGACCACGTTGCCGGACCCGGACGTGTTGACGACGATCCCGGAGCGTGTGAGAACCCCGACGACGGTGTTCTGCACGACCCGGACGTTCGACGAGGACGGGTACAGCTGGATGCCGTAGCCGCCTCGCTGACCGGAGATCACGTTGTTCGCGGCAACGTGCCCGTTGCCGTTGAAGTAGATGCCGTGCTCCAGGTTCGTTCCGCTCTGCCCGGTATTCCGGATGATCGAACGGAGGACTTGCCCGTTGGCCGAGCTCGTGTGGAACAGGACGCCATGCCGATCGGTGTTCTCGATCACCATGTCGAGCAGCTTGTCGCCCGTGCCCGAGATACGAACGCCGTCGCACCCCGTCGTGCTCGCCCCGGCGTTACAGGTCGTGGCCGTGTTCGAGATCGTGAATCCCTGGAGCGTCAAGTTCGATCCGCTCAGGTGGAGTTCGGTGTGTACGCGAGCCGTCTCACCAGGGAAGGACTGCAAGGTCGCGTTCGAGCCAGACCAAGTGATCGCAGCGCCATCCGTATAGTCGCCGCCGCGGAGGCAGCCGACGTCACCAGGCGCGAGGGAAGTCAGGAACGTGGACAGGTCGCCGCCAGCCGACAGAGTGTCTGTGCACTCGCTGGAGGGAGGCGTAGGCGGAGGAGGAGAAGAAGGCGGCGGAGGCGGAGACACAGGGCACCCACCGGTCGACGCATTCAGCTGGGCCCGGGTCGAGCGATTCCCAGCAGCGTCGACCGCCTCGACGCCAAACGCGAACGACGTACCGCACGGGAGGCCGGACTGGATCGACGACGTCGCGTTCTCATAGGCGACCTTCGTACCGTTGCGGTAGACGTCGTACCCGGTCACGCCAAGATTGTCGGCCGAGGGGGCCCAAGTCAGGGTCAGACCCGTCTGGGTGACGCCCGAGACGGCGAGACTCGATGGCGCGCTCGGGGGCGACGTGTCAGGGCACGCAGTCGTGGCGACCATGACGGTCGTCCTGCTCGACTGGTTGCCGGCGGCGTCGAAGGCATCGACGGAGAGCGTGTAGTTCGTGTTGCACGTCAGGCTGGAGACGACCCAGCTGGTACCTGTCGTCGTCGTCCGCGGCGCGGTGCCCTGGTAGAGCCCGTAGCCGACGACGCCGACGTTGTCGCTCGACGGTGACCACGAGAGCGCGATGCTCGTCCCTGTCCGCGCCGTCGCCGTCAGACCGGTCGGAATTGTCGGCGGTTGCGCGTCGGAGCACGGCGACGTCGACGCTCTCACGGCGGCGCGGCTGGAGCGGTTACCGGCAGCATCGCGGGCTTCGACCTCGAACCTGTGCCTTGTCCCGCAGATCAGGCCCGTAACGTTCGCGCCCGGCTGGGTCACGGTCGCGGCGGCCGACCCGTTCCGGTATACGACGTACGCAGTTACCGCGACGTTGTCGCTAGAGCGCGACCAAAGCAGCGAGATGCTCGTTTCGTTGGCGGAGCCCACGCGGAGGTTCCTCGGCCGCGAGGGTCGTGTGGTGTCCGGCGACGGTGGCCGCGCCGAGCAGGGCGCGGTCGCGGATCGTGCCTCGGACCGCGGCGAGCGATTGTCCGCCGCGTCGTAGGCCTCGATGGCGAAGAGGTAGGCGGTGCCGCAGGCCAGGCCGGTCACGGTCGCGCTGACGCCTGTCACGCGGCGAGCGGTCCGGCCGTCCACCGACACGCGGTATCCGGTGACGCCGACGTTGTCGCTTGCTGGCGACCATGCGAGGGAGAGGCTCGAAGTCGTCTGGTCGGTGACCGTCAGATCGGTGGGCGTCGACGGACGATCTCGGTCGACACAGGCTGCGGTGACGATCCAGACCGGTGTGCGGGCCGAGCGATTCCCGCTTGCGTCGACGGCGTCGAGGTCGTACGTGTACGTGGATCCGCAGCGCAACCCGCTGAGCGTCAGCGTGGGCTCAGGCGTGGAGCCGAAGGGCAGGCCGCCATGGTACGCGCCATAGCCGACGACACCGACGTTGTCGGCCGCATGATCCCAGGCGAGCATTACGGCGTCCAACGCAGTCGCGACCTGCCTCATCCCGGTGGGGGCGGTCGGCGGCTCGGTGTCGAGGCAGGGCGCAGTCGACGCGATGATCTCGGTGCGTCGCGAGCGGTTGCCGGCGCGGTCGAACGCGACGACCCGAACGTCGACGCTGTCGCCGCAGCTCAGACCCGTCGCCGTGTACGTCCGGCGCGGGACCTTCGCTCGCCTGCCTTCGACGGTGACGTAATAGCCTCGAACGCCGATGTTGTCGGTGGACCGCTGCCACGCCAGGACGAGCGACGAGGACGTCGCCGAAGTGACTTGAAGACTCTTCGGCGCCGAAGGCGAGATGCGGTCTCGCCTCTGACTGTCGCGAGCACTGGCAACGCCCACGACCGCGAGGACCGCTACGAGAGCCGCGAGAACTGCAGCGAGGGACCTCGTGCTGGCGGCGGACACGACCCACCCATGGTCGGGAGTACCGGCCCGATTCCAAGACCCTCGTTCCGGTGACGACCTCCGTTTTTCCAGCTGGAATCGGCTCACGAGCGTGGGCTTTTCCCTCCCTTTGGGGATCAGAGGGTCGAATCAGTTGCCCTTTCGGGGTAGGTCGCCGCCCCCTCGCGATCGGTACCCCTTACGCGCTAGGTCATCGATCCCGGACGACGAGCCTGGCCTGTGCGATCGACCTCTTTGCGCTTGCCGAGACGATCGACCAGACGTACGCGCGGCACGCTAACGGCTCGAGCCGGGGCATGCGCCGGTTGAATTTCACTTCGCGAGGATCGTGCTCGCCGACTGCTTCGACCGCGGTCCCGCTGTGAGTGGCACGGCCGCCGCTAGACCGCACCGGTGGTCAGCGATCTCGGACGACCAGAGTCGCCTGGACGACCGCCTTGGTGCTTCGCCTGCCCGCGATGACCGGCCAGACGTACCAGTTGTACGTCCCGGAATCGAGCTCGTGACGTCGACCCTCGAATTGCCACTCTTCGGGAATCTCGAGCTCGGCATCGGGCGTGCTCTGCGCAAATACCCGTGCGCCGCCGAGGAACAGCTCGACGTGGTAGCCCGTCGCACCGTGGACCGGGGCCCATGCGAACCGTCGCGGCGTCGTGGCGGGCGGCGTGGTCACGCGGGCGGGCGCCACGGAGCGCGGGGCTTGCTCGCGAGCGCGGCTCTCCGGAACGCGATTGCTGGGGAGTGCGGTGTCACCTGCGGCCAGCAGCTCGCCTGGCGGACTCGCCGCCGGAGTCTCGCTCAGATCGAGTCCGGCGTCAGCGACCAGAAATCCGATCGCGGCAATTGCCCCGGCAGCGGCGGCCGCGGCCACGAGGCGGAGTGGGCTCGCTCTGCGGACGCGCACACGGGGCGTCTCGACTTCCGCGTCGAGAGCGATGCGGCCGAGGGCGCGGACGGCTGCGTCCGTATCGTCGACCGATCTCGCGGGCTCGGCGGCCGGCTCGGGGCTCGGTTCGTCGGAGCGGCGCTGCCACGCTTCGCGCAGGCTCGGATCGACGAGCACCAGCTCTGGACTGAGCACTTCGTCCGTTTCCGCAGCGGCAGCGCCGGAAGATCGCCCCATCACGCTTTCATCGGACACTGCGGACTCTCGCTGAACCGCGGCAGCCCAGTGGCTCAGGCCTAGCGCGTCTCCGGACTTCCGATCCGTCGCAACCGTGGCGAGCGCTACCACGGCGTCAGCCTAGACGGTTGGGAGAGCGCGTCCTTCAGCGTCTCGACTCCGATCGCGGTTAGCGCCTCGATAGGGGTAGCCCGTGGGCGTACGTCCGCACCCGGCCGGGGGTCGCTAGAGGGACCGACCAGCACCACGATGATTCAGCCCGCAAGGATTGCTGGCCTGTTGCCGGGGTCGCCTTCGGGTGCGTTTCAACCACGGAATGAAGGAGGCCACGGCATGAAAGCTTGGATGGCGGCACTCGCGGCCGCACTGGGGGTGCTCGCCCTTGTGGCCGCGCCTCTCGCGGGGGCAAAAAAACCCTCGCCTGGCTCAGAACCAGGGAACTCGGGCGCTGCGCACAAATGCCAACAGGGCGGCTACCGCTCGCTGGTCGGTGCGGACGGAACGACCTTCAGAAATGTCGGCGCGTGCGTCAGGTTCAGGGCACGCGGCGGTCAGTTTGCTACGGGTCTCGTCATCCCGGCGGGGAAGACGGCGACCCTGTCCAACGCCCAGTTCGGTGACCAATTGCGCCCGACGATGCCCCTCGCGCCGAACACGGTGACGAACTGCCCGGGCGATCCGCTGGCATACGGCTACCAGGTAAATCTGGGCGCGAACGTCCACGTCGCGTCCGGCGGCCAGGGTTGCCAGGCCGTGGGCGGGGCGGTGGTCGGGCCGTTCCCGACCGCGGTGCTCTTGCGGGTCTGGCTGACTGACTTCCACACTCCCGTCTTCACGTTCTACTCGGACGGAAACCACGCAACCGTCGTGGGTTCGAACCCACATCTCGTCTCGATTCGAGACAGCTTCTTCGGCAACATCACGACCGGCCCGCTCATTTCCCCTCCGGGGGACGGCAACCTGAACGTGGTCGTCACCATCGCCTAAGACGGTCCGACTCCGGGAGGCCTGCTTCGGCGGGCCTCCCTGGCTTCCGCACCTGAGGCGCGGACGTACGAAGCGGCGTGGGCGCCGCCGGCGTTACGGCTTTGCTGGGTGCGCGATTACCTTCGACGCCGTGAGGTCCGGAGTGGCACTTTCGGCGAGGTCACGCTTGCAGACCTTGGCGTGTACGAGCACCCGGTCGCCGACGACGAGATCAGTGAGCATCTTCTTGCCCTGACGACGAACCTTCGTCACGCCGTCGACCTCGATCTCGGTCGACGACGTACCCGCGACGTAAGCACGCCCCCACCGATTCGCGCTCTCCACATCGATGCTCAAGGGCGTTGCTGTAAGCGAACCCTTCATCACGACCGATACCGTCGGCTTGCATGCCGCTTCGGTCGCTGGCGACTTGCCCTTGTCACCTCGCGGCCTCGCCGCTTCAGCCGGCAGCTTGGCCTCGTTACCCGGCAGTCCCTCCGCGACGGCGACCGTAGCCGAGACGCCGAGCACGGCGGCGGCGAGACCCACGAGCAGCATCCTGGGCTTCACGTTTCGCGTCCTCCTGGTCAGGTGCGATGCCCTCTCTCACATCATGGAGGATGAGCGGGTTGTGCACTCGGGCTCCAACGGTGACCCACATTGCGAGCACAATGCGGTGCTATGGGGATCGAGACAACAAGCGTTGTCGCGGGCGCCCGTCTTGCGGACCTCGTGCGCCGGCAACTCGGCGACTAACGGCATCCCGCAGAACCCGCACAAGCGGAATCGCGGCGGGTTCTCCTCGCCGCAATTGAGACAAACCTGCACTTCCGTGAGTGCACGGAGCGTTTCGGCCACCGACCAGGGCGACTACGGGAGCGGGACCCGGGGCACCGAGACGACGCCGAGGCGGCCCAGGATCTCCTCGCTCTCGCGGGCCGCCTCCGATCCGGCCAGGCCCGTGTCGGCCGTGGCCTTCAGAGTCAGGGCGATCTCGAGGTCGGCGCCCAGCCCGCGGGCGAACTCGAGGCTGCGCTCGAGGTGCGGGGCGGCCTCCCGTTCGCTTATCCCGCCTGGTTACAGGGGTTGCGCTCCGGCGCACCGAACCCGTCCGAACGGGAACGAACGCTCAGTGTTACCACTGTTCCCACTAGAGGCTTCATGTCCGGCGTCGTTCTGGCCGGAGAAGCTACTCAGGGTGGCGTAAAGAGTCCACTGAATCCGTTCTCCGGCGAGAGGACGCTCGCACATGTCTGCGTCGAGCGCTCAGGCGACGAGCCTCTTCTCTTTCCTTGGTCGGACAGATCACTACTTGCGGACGCGGAACCGGAGGATGGTCGTGTCTCCTGACCGTCTGCTGCTGAGCGGTTCCAGCTCTGTTTTTGTCATGCCCGGAGCAGAGAAGCGAACGCCCTCGCCGAGCAGCACCGGCAGTACATAGACCAGGACTTCGTCGACGAGTCCCCGCTGGAAGCACTGGGCCGCAACGTCGGCGCCCAAGATCTCCAAGTTCTTGCCGCCCGCGGCGTCCAGCGCCGTGGCGACCGCATCACCGATGTCACCGCTGAGGACACTCACCCGAGGATCCGGCGGATCCAGTGGCCTATGGCTGAGGAGGAACATCGCCCCGGAGAAGGGGTAGTCAGTACTGCCGGGATCCTCCGCTTCCATCTTGTCACCGACGTCCCAGGTCCGGCGACCCACGAGCATGGCTCCGGTTTCCGCCGCAATCGCTGCGACATCGCCCGGCGGCACGAGGGTTGGACCCCAATCCATCGAATCGCCGGGACCGGCGATGAAGCCGTCAAGCGACATGGCCCTGTTAACGACCACCTTGCCGTTACCGACATCGCTCACTGTGACCTCCAGATAGGCGGATAGTGGGCCGCGTGGGAAGTCCGCAGTTCTGCCATGAGCTAGCGGCGACGATAACGAGCAGTTGCGCTGGCTTCAAGCGTCATTCCCGCACACTCGGGCAGCCTGCTGTCATTCCGCCTGAGCCCTAGCCCGGGCTGCCCACTATCACCACGAGATCTCGGTGAGTCCAGGTGACCTCCGGGAACAGACCCGCGGCTTCCAGCCAGGCGAGCTGCTCATCGAGCTTGGAGGGGTGATCGACCTCAGGGTCAATTGCCGTCACAACGTACGAGGGATTGACAGGCTCAACCACGTCGGCGAGGACGAAACGGCCGGCCGGGTCGAGCCTGCTGGCGATGCGTCGGAAGAGATCAGCCTTGCCTGTGCCTTCGAGGTGATGAACTGCAAGAGCCGATACGACGAGGTCGAAAGACCCTTCCGGCAAGGGATCCTCCAGTCGCCCTACGAGCAGCTTGACTCGATCGGCAGGCAGGCTGGCACGGGCCACCTTGACCATTCCGGGACTCGCGTCGATGCCGATTAGCTGCGCGTCGGGGTGACGGTTGAGAACTCGCCGGGCCGTCTCACCCGTCCCGGTCCCGAGCTCGAGAACCGACTTGGCACCGACACCCGTCGCGGTCAAGGTCTCGTCCTCCAAGCGGTCGTAGCCGGGTACGGCCTCACGCATCATCGTCAAGTAGCTCTCCGGCGTGAAGTGATAGTCGCGCACCGCTCACGGAGCCTAGATGGCCGGATATCCCGGTAACCAGACCCTCCGGTCCGGAGAGCGCAAGGCTTACGTTCGTTCCACGCGTCGCTCCGAGTCAGCCTCAAGCGACATTCGCGCACACTCGGGCACGCACTCGCTCTGACCGCCGAGCCCGCTCAGCGCGGCAGGCCCAGGAGCTACGTGGAGATCAGCACTATGCTCCGCACACTTCCCTCCGCGCGGGTGGATCGTCGGGCTTGTGAGAAGGGAGCGATATGACAACGCAGTCAAGTCAGAGCGTCCTGATCAACGGGTTTGGGGTGCTCTTCGTGATATTGAACTCGTTCGGGTTGGGCCTCAGACTTTCGGTCGGCAAGCTGCTGGCAGAGGCCTTTGCCCATTGGAAGATTGCCGTGTGGGCGTTGGTGAT
Source organism: uncultured Actinomycetes bacterium (assembly GCA_963765175.1). Classification (GTDB taxonomy): domain Bacteria; phylum Actinomycetota; class Thermoleophilia; order Gaiellales; family Gaiellaceae; genus GMQP-bins7. The sequence goes on along the minus strand of CAVXUY010000009.1, from coordinate 173,264 downwards.
CAATTTCGTCATCATCCCGCTCCTGTTCATCGGCTATTTGCTGACGATAGCCTCGTCCATCCCTGACGAGATCAAGGTCGGGTTCTGTGTCGCAGCCCTGTGTGCAGGTATGCCTTTCGCTCCCCTCCTCGCCCGGTTAGCCAAGGCGGATGTCGGCATAGCCACCACGCTGTTGGTGGTCTTGTCTGCCGGGACGATTATCGCCCTCCCGGTAGGGTTGCCCCTCGCCATCGATGCGGTTGACGCGCAACTCACGACATCTGCCTGGATGTTGCGTGGCCGCTGCTGCTCTTTATCCTCCTGCCGGTGGTTCTCGGGTGCGGCTTCAGGGTCTCGTGGCCCGACCTGACGCCGCCCTTGGCACAGTGGGCCCTCCGGGTCGCGATCCTCTGCCTGCTCTTCAATCTCAACTTCACGCTGGTTGCGTATTGGGATCTGTTCGTGGAGACCTGGGGCACCGAGAGTTACATCGCGGCCCTTGCCGGCCCATTCATCGGCCTCGGGTGTGGCTACCTTCTCGTTTCCAGTCTTCGAGTCAAAGACGCGGGAATCAGGCATGCGACCGAGGCGACCACGGCGGTACGCAACATCGCTCCCATGCTCCTGATGATGATTTATCCCTTTGCAGCCGACCCGCTGGTCACGGTGTCGATCACGATCCTCAACACCATCGGCATCGTGACCGTTCTACTATTCGTCCTGATGTGGAGGCGCGCTGCTTCACCATCGGACACCCACGCAACAACCAACCAGCCAGCAAGCGAAGGCTACTGAGGGCTGAAAAGGCAAGGACGACGCCAGCCCCGGCGTTCGCATCAAGCCTCTAGGCGCCGAACGCTGCACTGAGCAGCTTGTCCACCGCAACCGTGCGAGCGCCGTCGGTGAGGCCCGCGTACACCGCCAGGGTCACGCGGGGGTTCGCGTGGCGGGCGAGCATCGCCGCCTCAGGCAACGTCACCCCCGCTGGCGAGCGCGATGGCAGCACGCCGAGAGCGTTACCGCCCCGGTAAACGAAGCCCCGCGTTTGCAGGGCTTCCAGAAGGTGGGCGGTACTGGGCTCGAACCAGTGACCCCCAGCTTGTCGAGCTGGTGCTCTCCCAACTGAGCTAACCGCCCTGGAGCGGCGATTCTAGCCGACCCGGGAGCGGCAGCCGACCGCGCGGGACGCACGGTTCTGGTCTTGCGGCTCGCGGTCGCCTCACTAAACTCAGGACCGGCACGCCCTTCTGGCAACGCCGTCGACGAACAGGGGGAAACGTCGTGAAGACAAAGACACTCGGTGTCGTCGTAGCCGCGGCCGCGATGGCGCTTCTACTCGTCGTCGGGGTAGCGAGCGCGGGGCCGAACCCGTTCTCGAACCTCACCTCGACGGCTGGTGGGTACAGCACCTGGGACTCCGACCAGGTGGACGTCGAGCACGTCTCGCAAACCGGCTCCGGCGTGTACGTCGCCGTCCTCGACACGGGGCTCGTGCCGAACTACCGGGACTACTTCCCGGGCGTCCGGGTCGCCGAGAAGCTCGGGACGGGCTTCGAGCAGCAGGTCCACTTCAGCCCCGCTGAGGACCCGTGCGATCTCAGCGTGGAGTCAGGGGCGCTCAAGCAGACGACATGGGTCGGCTCGACGGGCTCGACGCACGGGACGCACGTCGCGAGCACGGTCCTCGGATACTTCTACCGCAGCAACTTCGACGCTATCGCGGGCTTTCCGCTCCCGCCGATCGTCGTCCGCGGGATCGCGCCGAACGTGACCGTCATCCCGGTCAAGGTGCTCACGGACTACCAGCTGCCCTCGCGGCCCAAGTGCACCGACCCGGACGTCAACACCGCGTCTCAGAAGGTCGTGTTCGGGACGGATGCCATGGTCGCGGCCGGCATCGACTACGTGACGCGGCTCGCGAGGGCCGGCGTCAAGCCGATCGTCATCAACATGAGTCTCGGCGACGACAATCCCGCGCAGGTCATCGAGGACGCGATCGACCGCGCGATCGCGGCCGGCGTGGTCGTGGTGGCCGCTGCTGGGAACGAGGGCGAGGACGGCATGGGCTGGCCCGGCGCGTACCCGCAGGTCATCTCGGCAGGCGCCTCTGGGTGGACCGGTGAGTGGCTCCCCGCGAGCGCAACCTCGCGCTACCGCATGTGGTGGCTCCAGGACAAGACGCCTACCACGCTGACGCCGCCCCTCCTGCCGGGATCTGGTCAGGTCGCGGACCCGACCTCGATCAACGACGTCTACGTCACGGACTTCACGAGCCGCGAGTTCGCGGGCCAAGAGCTCGACGTCCTCGCACCGGGCTCGTGGGTCCGCGGTCCGTTCCCGGGTACGCCCGGGTTCGCGCACCTGCCGTGGCACTCGAGCGGGATCGGCGATCTCGTGAGCGTCGGCAACCCGAGCAACTTCTTCTACGTAGGTGGGACGAGCATGGCCTCGCCCCACGTGGCGAGCGCCGCAGCGATGGTGCTCCAGAAGAATCCGGGGCTCGGGCAGAGTGCCGTCGAGACGATCCTCAAGGGCTCGGCGCTCGCGATTCCGGCCACGGGCACGCGGAACGTGTTCGACATCCTCACCACGCCGCCGCCGGTGGGGAGCTTCGTGAACTTCAGCTGGGATACGGACTGCGACGGAACTCCGTGCGATGCCGTCGGATCCGGCCTGCTCCAGGTCGACGGCGCCATCGCGGCGACGCCCGCTCCGTAGGTTCCCGCTTCGGGACGAACCGAAGGGCCGCTCGCCGAGCGGCCCTTCGTCGTTCTGCGTCGAAACCGCCTACAGGGAGTCAGAAGATCTCGGGGCACCACGGGGCGCGCGGCCAGGCGAAGATCGCATCCGCACGCATCGCCGCGTCCGGGGTCAGCTCCTCGACCCGGCCGCTCCGGACGAGCTGCTCGAACGTGATTCCGCCGAGGTAGACGGCGCCGAGCATGGCGACGTCGCCGCGCAGGTCAGCGTCTTCCTCCGACCGCTTCGCGACCCCGTCCTCGAGCTTCCAGCGGCCCTCGTTCCACGGGCAGAACGAATCGACCACATCGAAGACAACGGAGCCGTCAGCCGAGTACGTGCGCGCGGACAGCGCCTCGCCCACATCGACGAGCCGCACCCACAGCCCGTCGCTCACCCGGTACTTCATGCGCCTCGGATTCGCGAGCTGCTGGAAGAGCTGGTGGTCGATCGGCATCAGGTCGGCCGTGATCTGCGCCGACCAGTCGATGTCGAAGAGATAGCGCCAGATCTGGGCCGTGGGCCGGCCGTCGAGCGCGACGGCCTCGATCACGGCAAGCTCGGACTGGTTCTCGCCGTTGTCCCACTTCGACTTGTGGCGATAGATCGCGTAACCCTCGGGCTTGCCGTCCGTTTCGAGCACGGCGAGGCGCTTCGGGCCGCCGCCCTGCCGGAAGTCGGGCGAGTCGAAGAGCATGCGGAACTCCCACCAGTTCCGGCTCCGGCCGAGCATTCCGGGGATCGCGGGCCGCACCTCGTCCCAGACCTGCGGGAAGAGCTCGAGCGCCTCGTCCGCCTCCACGAGCCGCACCTGGCCGTCCGGCTCGAACGGAACCGCGTAGGAGGAGGCCACCTTCGGCACCGAGATCTCCCCGGCGAACGACGCCATGCCGTAGCCGAAGCGGCCGTAGATCGTCTCCTCGGACGCCCACAAGGCCGCGAGCGGCTCGCCTCGCTCGCGCACGTCGTCGAGTTGGGTGCGCATCATCGCGCGGAGGACTCCGCGGCGGCGGTGTGTCGGGTACGTCCCGACCACGGTGACGCCTGCGGTCGGCACGATCGCGCCCGGGACGGTCATCTCGAACGGGAACGCGCCCGCGCCGCCGATCGTCTTCCCGTCCTCGCGAGCGGCGTGCATCCGCTCGAACGGCAGGTTCTTGGAGAAGCGCTCCATGCGCTCCTCGGTCGGCTCCATGCCGAAGTACTGGCCGATCGCGAAGACCGCGTCCGAGAACTCCGCGAGATCGGCGCACGGCACGACCTCGAACGTCACCTGCGTGCTGGCCACCACCGGTAGTTCATCAAAAGCCCTCGGGGCACCACGGAGGGATCGGCGTATGGAAGAGCGCGGTCGCGCGCGCAAGCCCGCCGGGACGCAGCTCGCGCGCCCGCCCCGCGGCGGCCAGGAGCTCGAACGTGAAGGCACCGAGATACGCGGAGGCGAGGTCGGCGACGTCGAGCGCGACATCGGCGTCGTCGTCGGTGCGAGCGGGCTCGGGGCCGACTCTCCACCGGCCGGCGTTGTGCGGGAAGAGCTCGTCCGTGACCTCCAGCACAGCTGGCTCGGCGTCGTTGAAGCTCCGCGCCTCGAGCGCGGCGGCGAGATCGACGATCCGCAGCCAGATCCCCTCGGCGATGGTGACGTGCAGGCGCCGGGCGTCCTCGACCATGAGGAAGAGCGAGGGATCGAGCCGGTAGGCCTTGACGCGCGCGACGAGGTCGACGCCGAACAGGTAGCGCCAGATCTCGACGGTCGCCTCTGGCGAGGTCGCAAGCGCCTCGTTGAGCCGCAACACGCCGCGCGGCGTGCCTTCCTCCCATTTCGACTTGATCCGGTAGAAGGCATAGCCCGCAGGCGAGCCGTCGAGCTCGAGATAGGCGTAGTACTTCGGACTGGCGCCATCGCGCCAGTGCTCCGGATCGGCCAGCAGGAACACTCGTCCACCAGTCCTCCTGGCGGCTCACGAAGCCAACCCGCTCCTTGCGGACGCTCTCGTAGATCGGCGGGAAGAGCTCGGCCGCCTCGTCCGCGTTCACCATTCGCACCGAGCCGCGCGGACCGGCGTCGTCCCGGAGCTTGAAGGCGCTTCGCTCCGCGTCGATGGACGTCTCCGGCGCAGCGATCCCGTAGCCGAAGCGGCCATAGATCGGCGCCTCCGACGCCCACAGGATCGCGAGCGGCTCGCCGCGCTCGTGCACGTCGTCCAGCTGCCGCCGCATGAGCTCGGTCAGGATCCCGCGCCGGCGGTGGCTCGGCAGGACTCCGACCCAGGTGACGCCCGCGGCGGGGGCGGTGCGGCCGCCCGGGAGCGTCAGCTCGCCGAACGGCCACGACGCCGTGACGCCGACCGGGCGACCGTCGTCCCACGCGGCGAGCACGCGGTCGACCGGCATGACGGCACGCTGACGCTCGAGATCGTCGTCCTTCAGCTCCTCGCCGAACGCGTCGTGCGTGGTCCGCAGGACAGCCGCGAGCTCGTCCGCCGTCGGGCTCCGGTACTCCAGGCTCACCCCGGCGGGAGGCTACGCGATCTTCTCGAGCGGCGCGTACTCGACCATCAGCCGCCGCTCGGTCCCGTCCTCCGCGAAGCGGATCGTGACGACGCCGCCCGGCTCGACCGCGGTGACGACGCCGTCGCCGAGCGAGGCGTGTCGCACGGAGTCTCCCGTCGAGAGCGCGAGGCTCGGGTCGCCGCGCGGCGCCGGCGCGGCGCTCGCCGGGGAGCCGTAGTTCGACCACGACGAGGGCCGCAGCCGCTCGCGCTCGACCTCTCTCGGCAGCTCGTCGAGGAAGCGCGAGGCGAGGTTGTAGTTGCGGCGGCCCCAGAGTGAGCGCGACATCGTGTGCGTCAGCGTCAGCCGCTCCTTCGCTCTCGTCAGCCCCACGTAACAGAGCCTCCGCTCTTCCTCGATCCCCTGCTCCTCGATCGCGCGAATGTGCGGGAAGACGCCCTCCTCCATCCCGATCGCGAACACCGCGGTGAACTCGAGGCCCTTTGCGTTGTGCAGCGTCATCAGCGTGACGAGACCGCGGTCGTCCGCGATCGTGTCCTGGTCGGACACGAGCGAGATGTCCTGCAGGAAGCCGGCGAGCGACGCGTCCGCGTTCTCGAGCCGGTACTCGCGAGCGACGCCGACGAGCTCCTGCAGGTTCTCGATGCGGCCGCGGGCCTCGATCGTCCGCTCGGCCTCGAGCGCCTCCAGGATCCCGGTCTTCTCGAGGACGCGCTCGAGGAGCTCGTCCACCGGCAGCTCCTGCGCAAGCGCCTGGAGCGACTCCATCGTCCCGTGGAAGCTCTTGATCGCGCGCGCCGAGGCAGCGGCGACGCCGGCCGCCTCCGGGTCGGCCATGGCCTCGAAGAGCGTGCGACCCGTGGCTTCGGCTCGCGTCACGAGCCGCGCGATCGAGGTCGGCCCGATCCCGCGCCGCGGACGGTTCGCGATGCGGAGGAGCGAGCCCGCGTCGCTCGGGTTCACGAGCACGGTGAGGTACGCCGTCGCGTCTCGGATCTCGGCGCGCTCGTAGAAGCGCGGGCCGCCGATCACCTGGTACGGGACGTCCTGCCGCACGAGCACGTCCTCGAGCACGCGCGACTGCGCGTTCGTCCGGTAGAAGACCGCGACCTCGCTCGCCGACAGGCCACGGTCGATCAGCCCCGCGATCTCGGCCGCGACGAAGCGAGCCTCGGCGTGCTCGTCCTCGACCTCGTAGACGCGCACCGGCTCGCCCTCGCCGAGGTCGGAGAACAGGTTCTTGGGCTTCCGCTCGCTGTTGTTGTCGATGACGGCGTTCGCCGCGCGCAGGATCCGGTTCGTCGAGCGGTAGTTCTGCTCGAGAGTCACGACGCGCGTCCCCGGGAAGTCCTTCTCGAACTCGAGGATGTTCCGGATGTCCGCGCCCCGGAAGCCGTAGACCGACTGGTCTCCGTCGCCGACCGCACAGACGTTTCCGTGCTTCGCGCCCAGGAGCTGGAGCAGCCGGTACTGCGCGTGGTTCGTGTCCTGGTACTCGTCGACGAGGATGTAGCGGAACGCCTTCTGCCACTTCTCGCGGGCCTCCGGGAAGCGCTCCAGCACCTGCACCGTGAGCATGAGCAGGTCGTCGAAGTCGACCGCGTTCGAGGCGTGCAGGCGACGCTGGTAGAGGTCGTACGTCTCGGCGACGGTCTGGTCCCAGAACGAGGCGACGCGCTCGAGCGCCTGCTGCGGCGTCACGAGCTCGTTCTTCATCCGCGAGATCTGCGAGTGGATCCCGCGCGGCGCGAAGCGCTTCGGGTCCTTGCCGAGCTCCTCGAGGCACGCTTTCGTGAGGCGGACCTGGTCCTGGTCGTCGTAGATCGAGAAGGTCGACTTGTAGCCGAGCCGCTCGGCCTCCCTGCGCAGGATGCGTCCGCAGGCGGCGTGGAAGGTGAGGATCCAGATCGCACGCGCCGTGCCGCCGAGCATCAGCGTGAGGCGTTCGCGCATCTCCCCCGCGGCCTTGTTCGTGAACGTGATCGCGAGGATCTCGTTCGGCTTCACGCCCTTGTCGGCGATCAGGTGCGCGACGCGATGCGTGAGGACGCGCGTCTTCCCGGAGCCCGCGCCGGCGACCACGAGCAGCGGCCCCTCGGTGTGCCGGACCGCCTCGAGCTGGGCCTCGTTGAGGCCGTGGAGGAAGCTCTCGGGGGCTGCGACCGCGATCAGTCGATGCTAGCCGCAGGTCGTGCCGACACCGACGCGATCGCCGCTTCTACTCCAGCAGCGCTCGGCGCTCGCGCGTCCACACGGCCGCGCTTGCTCCCACGGCGAGGCAGGCCAGGGCAAGCGGGGCGGCGAGGAGCGGCCAGCCGGCGGTCGCGGGGACCTCCGCGAACCAGCGGACGACGAGCGCGGTGGACGCGAGCACGGAGCCGAGGATCGAAAGCGTTGTCGCCGCGAGGAGCGCCGCCGTGAAGCGCGAGGCGCGAGTCCAGGAGAGCACGGTGCCGACCGCGGCGAGGGCAACCGAGAGAAGCCAGAGCGCGACGGTGACGGTCTGTAGGACGAAGATGTCGCGAGGCTTCTCCGCCCACTGCGCCGGCGGGAGCGTGTTCTCCGGGACGACGTACAGCGGAAACACGAACAGCGCGGCCGCGCCGAGCGCGAGCGCGGTCGCGAGACGCGTCTCGCGAACTGCCGTCTCCACGGCGAACCGCCGTGCGACGAACGCCACCGGGCCGAAGTCGTCAGCGGCCGCCCGCTCCGCGTCCGCGCGTGCGAGACCGTCGGCCTCGTGCCGCGCAGCGGAGTCGAGCAGGTGCTCGCGCGCCTCCGCGACGGCGCGGCGACGTCCGAGCCGGGGAAGCCGCCGCTCCAGCTCAGCGAGGTACGCGTCGATCGTCACGTGACGACGGACTCCATCGCCTGCGTGAACGCGAGCCAGTCCGACCGCTGCCGCGCGAGCGCTCCGCGCCCGCCGCCGGTCAGGCTGTAGACGCGGCGCCGACGCCCCGCGACCGTCTCCCACCGGCTCGACACCAGGCCGCGCCGCTCGAGCCGGTAGAGCGCCGGGTACACGGTGCCCTCCGGAAGGTCGAACGCGCCCGAACTTCGCTCGCGCAGCTCCTCGGCGAGCGCCGTACCCGTGCGTCGGCCCGCTCTCGAGTACGGAGAGGAGGAGCAGGTCGACGTGGCCCTTCAGCGCATCCGGCACCCTGCCCACTATACCTAGAATTTCTAAGTATTGCGAACGCGGCGAGGGATCACCGCCACCCGCTCCCCCGCCGGGACGACGTCAATCGACGCGCCGTAGTGGCTCGCGATCAGAGCCTCGGTGAGGACCTCCGCGGGCGCGCCCTCCGCGACGATGCGGCCGGCGTCGAGCAGCACCATGCGGTCCGCGTACTGCGCGGCGAGCGTGAGGTCGTGCATCGCGGCGACGAGTGTGAGCCCGGAGTCGGCTCGCAGCAGGTCGAGCAGCTCGAGCGCCTGCTGCTGGTGCCCGATATCGAGCGCGGCGGTTGGCTCGTCCAGCAGGACGATGCGCGCCTCCTGCGCGAGCGCCCGCGCGACCACGACCCGCTGCTTCTCGCCGCCCGAGAGCGTTCCCAGCCGCCGCTCCTCGTACCCGACGAGGTCGAGGCGCTCGAGCGCGCGGCCGGCCGCCTCGCGATCGCGGACGCCCTCGCGCGCGAGCGGCCCCAGATGCGGTGTCCTCCCCATGAGCACGTACTCGCCGATGGTCATCCACGGCGGCGTCGAAGGCTCCTGCGGCACGACGGCGAGGAGGCGCGAGATCTCGCTGCGCTTCAGTTCATCCGCGGGGCGGCCGTCGAGCACGATCGAGCCCGTGAACGGGACGAGCCCCGCGACCGCGCGCAGCAGTGTCGTCTTGCCGGCGCCGTTCGGGCCGATGACCGCGACCCACTCGCCCTGGCTGACGTCCAAGTCGACGCTGTCGACGACTCGGCGTCCGCCAAGCTGGACGGTGAGGCCGGAGAGCTCGATCACGGCCCCACCCGCGTCGAACGGAGGACGAGCGCGAAGAACGGCGCTCCGAAGAACGCGGTCACGACGCCGAGAGGGATCTCCGCGGGCGAGAGCGCCGTGCGGGCGATCACGTCCGCGAGGACGAGGAACCCCGCCCCGCAGATCACCGACAACGGGAGCAGCGCGCGGTAGCCGACGCCGAAGAGCAGGCGAATCGCGTGCGGGACGATGATCCCGACGAAGCCGATGAGCCCGCTGACGGCGACGACCGCCGCCGTCCCGAGCGTCGCCGCGACGACGAGCGCGAGGCGCACGCGCTGGACGCGAACGCCGAGGCTTGCCGCCTCGTCGTCTCCGAGGTTGAGCACGTCCACCACGCGCCGGAGCGCGAGGATGACGACCGCGGCGACGGCGAAATACGGCAGGACGAGCACCACGTCCGACCAGCCGGTGCTCGGGATGTTCCCGAGAATCCAGTTGTAGATCTGCTGGAGCGTGTCGGAGTTCCGCTGCTGGACGAACGTCTGCCACGCGGTGAAGAACGCGGTGACGGTGACCCCGGCGAGCACGAGCGTCGCCGCATCACGCTCGCGACGCGCGGAGCGGCCGACCGCGTAGGTCAGGAACACGGCGAGGATGCCGCCGGCGAACGCGGCCAGGGGAAGCGCGCGCTGCCCGCTGAGCCCTTCCGGCAGGTAGGCGATCGCGACGGTCGCGCCGAGGCCGGCCCCGGCCGCCACGCCGAGGAGGTAGGGGTCCGCCAGCGGGTTGCGGAAGACGCCCTGGTACGTCGCGCCCGCGAGCGAGAGCATCCCGCCGACGATCGCGGCGAGAACGACGCGCGGCACGCGGATCTCCCACAGGATCGCCTCCTCGGTCTCGGTGAGCGGCGACTCCGCTCCGGGAACGTGCAGCCTCGCCGCCGCCGACTCGAAGATCCCGGCGAACCCGAGGTCGATCGGCCCGACGAGCACTCCGACGACGATGGAGACGAGGAGAAACGCCACCGCCGCGCAGAACCAGAGCGGAGCCAGGCCCCGGGCTCTGACCTCGGCTCTCTCCTGCGCGGCGGTGGCGCTCATCGATCGCTACTGACGGAGCCGCGCGAGTGCCGAGGACATCGCGCGGAAGAAGTTCACGAGCCGCGGGCCCCACCGTTGCGCGATCGAGTCGTCCACGCGGACGATCGAGCCCGTCCGGACGGCGCTGATGCGATCCCAGCCGGGCCGCGCCGCGACCGTCGCCGCGCTCTGGCCACAGCAGACGGTGTCCGTGAGCACGATCACGTCCGGGTCTGCCGCGACCACGTACTCGGCCGAGAGCTGCGGGTAGCCGCCGGCGGCGGCCGAGTCGGCCTCGTCGGCGATGTTCTCGAGCCCGAGCAGCGCGTATGCCTTCCCGATGAACGTGCTGGACGACGCCGAGAAGAGGAGCGGATCGAGCTCGTGGTACACGGAGAGCCCGCGCGCGCGGTCCGTGGACGCCTTGACGATGCGGTCGATCTTCGCCCGCATGTCCTTGATGAGCTGCGTGGCCCTGGGCGCGTTGCCGGTGACGAGGCCGAGCTGTCGGATCTGCGTGTAGGCGCCCTTCAGCGTCTTCGCCCCGTCGTGGTGCACGACCTTGATCTTCAGGCGGCGAAGCGACCGCGCGAGGCCCTTCGTGTCGAAGGAGATGACGACGAGGTCCGGCCGGTACGAGGCGATCGCCTCGACGTTCGGAGTGAACCCGGAGAGCGTGGTCTTCGGGGCGTTCTTCGGGTAGTCGGACTGGTTGTCGACAGCGACGACCTGGCGGCCGGCGCCGATCGCGAAGAGCGTCTCGGTCGCCGTCGGCGAGAGCGAGACGATGCGGCGGGGCTTCTTCGTGACCGTGACCTTGCCGCTCGGGGTCGTGATCGTGACCGGGAACGGCTTCGGCTGCGTGGCCGACGAGCCACCGGCAACGAAGACGAGCGCCACCACGAGTACCCCGACCTGCACTGGGGCGAGCAGGAATGACGAACGAAGCACCTGAATCCTCCTTCCGCGAGGGGTTCGGCTATGGAGGAGCGCGACAGGTCTTCTGACTCGGGGCTCCCTCCCTCGCCGCCTTCCCGGCTCGCGCCAGTGGCTTCGTGGCGGGGGAGCATCTCCCCTCACAGCGGCGGGACCGTCCCGGATTCGCACCGGGTTCCCTCACCGTGCTCCTTGGTGAGGCCGAGCCTATCATCGGACGGTGTCCGGGCCCTTCGTTCGCCTCTGGCTGCCCGTGCTCGTCTGGGCCGGGCTCATCTTCGCCCTGTCCTCGGTGCCGGACCTCGGAACGGGGCTCGGCGGCTGGGATCTCGTCCTGCGGAAGATCGCGCACGCCGCCGAGTACGCGGTGCTCGGGGCGCTGCTCCAGCGTGCGCTCGGCCGGCCGTGGTTCGCATTCGCACTGGGGTCGCTGTACGCGATCTCGGACGAGATCCACCAGTCCTTCGTCACTGGGCGCCAAGGCTCGCCGCTCGACGTCGTGCTCGACGCGGCCGGCGTCATGGTCGGGGTCGCGCTCTGGCATCGCACGCGGACGCGGCGGCTCGCGTGACCCCGCGGGCGGTCGCCGTCGACCTCGACGGCGCTCTCGGCGACACCACCGTTCTCTGGCGCGACTGGCTCGCCTCTGCGCAGGGCGTCCTCGGGGTCGAAGCCGCGGCGCTCCCTCGCGACCGCGGAGACGCCGCGGCCGAGCTCGACGCGCGCGGGGCAGGCAACTGGCGCGTGCTCCTCGAGCGGTTCTGCGAGGACCGCGCGCCGGTCTACCTCCGCCGCGACGCCGTCGCGAGCGCCGGCGCTCCAGTCGCTCGCCGACGCGGGCTGCGAGATCGGCGTCTTCACCGACGCGCCGGAGCCGCTCGCGCGAGTTGCGCTCGCACAGCTCGGCGCCGAGCGACGGGTGTCAGCGGTCGGCACGGGCTCGGGCGCGCTCGAGCGTCTCCTTACGAGGCTCGGCGACGACGCGATCGTCGTCCGCACCCGGGGGGAGCTCGTGGCCCACGCCTCGACGCCCGCCTCGTAGATCCAGTGGCACGACGGCCGCAGGCTACCGCCGCTCTACAATCGCCCTCGTGGAGCCGAAGGACGTCGCCGACCGCCAGCTGGACGCGCTGCTCCAGCGCCTCGACCGCATCGCCGAGCAGCTCGAGCGTCTGAACAGGACTTCCGAGCAGCAGGAGGGCTTCGCGCTCGTCGCGCGCGAGCTGCACCAGCTGAACGAGTCGTTGAATGCGCTCGCCTACGCGGCGCTCGGGCAGACGCCGCCGCGCGTCCGCCGCCGCGCCGGCTGACTCACGGCTACGTGACGCGGTAGATCGTGCCGTTGTGCGAAACGGCGTACAGCTCGCCTGAGAGGTCCTGCCCGAACGACGACAGGCTGTCGACGTCGAACCCCTCGACGCGCACGTCGCGCGCCTTGCCGCCGGAGACGCGGAAGCTCCACACCGTCCCCGAGCAGTAGTCACCGACGATGTACCGGCCACGCTCCGACGGCCGCGCCCGCCCGCGGTACACGAACCCGCCGGTGACGCTGCACCCGTCGTCGTGGTCGTACTCGAAGACCGGGAAACGGAGCCTGCCCGGCCCGCGCGGTGTGTCCTCGTGCCGCAGATTCCCCTCGTAGATGTCCCAGCCGTAGTTCTCGAGCCCGGGGCTCCGACGCGGCGTGAAGTGGACCTCCTCCCTCTCGCCCTGCCCGACGTCTGCGATGTAGAGATCTCCCGTCTGGCGATCCCACGAGAACCGCCACGGGTTGCGCAGCCCGAGCGCCGCGATCTTCCAGCTGGCCTGCCGCTTCGACGTGTCGAGCGTCAGCAGCTTGCCGAAGCGCGTGCGCATGTTCTGCGCCCGGTCTTCGGGATCGTCGCCCGAGCCAGCGTCGCCGATCGACGTGTACAGGAGCCCGTCCGGCCCGAATGCGACGTGGCCGCCGTTGTGATTCTCGTACGGATCGGGCACGGCGAGCAGCCTGGCCCGCGTCGAGCGAACGGCCACGCGCCCGTTCGACCGGAAGCGCTCCACGACGTTCCGGCCGTCGTCCGACGTGTAGGCGATGTAGAGGAGCCGGTTGCGCGCGTAGTTCGGGTGGAACGCGAGCCCGAGTAGGCCCTGTTCCCCGCCGAAGGCCACGTCGCCGCGGATGTCCAGGAACTCCGATCCGCCCGCCGCCGCGGAGCTTGAGGATGCGACCGGGCTGCTCGACGACGTAGTGCGTATTCGGCTCACCGGGCGCCTGGGTGATCAGCACTGGCGACTCGAAGCCGCGCGCGAAGACCCTGGGAGTGAAGGCGCCCTCGGCGTGACTCGCCGCGCTTCCGAGAGGCGTGAGGGCGACACCGATCGCGATGACTCCGAGCACCCACGCCACGCGCACGGCGGAACGGTAGCCGAAGGAGTCGCCCGGGCGTACGCTTCGCGCGCGTGAAGATCTTCATCATCGGCGCCGGCCAGGTCGGCCTGGCGATCGTAGAGGCGCTGCACGAAGAGCACGAGATCACCGTGCTCGACACGGAGGCGTCGCGTCTCAGCGCCTTTGCCGGCCGGTACGACGTCGCGACGTTCGAGGGCGACGGAACCAGCCGCCGCGACCTCGCGAGCGCCCGCGTCCAGGACGCCGACCTCGTCATCGCCTGCACCTCGCGGGACGAGGTCAACCTCGTGGCCGGCATGTTCGCGCGGCGCGAGGCGAGGAACGCGACCACCGTCATCCGCACCGCGAACGTCGAGTACGTCGAGCTCTGGCGCGAAGGGCAGCTCGACGTCGACTTCGTCGTGAGCTCCGAGCTCGAGACCGCACACGCGATCAGCCGCGTCATCGGGGTCCCCGCAGCACGCCAGACGGACGTCTTCGCCGAAGGGCAGGTGCAGCTCGTCGAGTTCGACGTCCAGGAGGGCGCCTCGCGCGAGGTCGTCGGCGTGCCGCTGCGCGAGGCGCAGTTCGCGCGGGACTCGAAGGTTGCCGCGATCATCCGCGGTGAGAAGATGCTGCTGCCCCGCGGGGACGACCGCATCGAGCCGGGCGACCGCATCGTCGTCATCGGGTCCCCGCAGGCCGCACAGGAGTGGAGCACGCTGCTCGCTCCGGGTGAGTCGAAGGTGCGAGACGTCGTCATCTTCGGCGCCGGCCGCGTGGGCACGGCGATCGCCCGGCTCCTGATCGAGCAGGGCATGAGCGTGCGCATGATCGAGGCGTCGCGCGCGCGCGCATTCGAGGTCGCGGAGTCGATCCCGGAGGCCCGCGTATACAACGCGACCGGGATCGATCCCGACTTCCTGGAGCGCGAGCGCATCGGCAACGCGAACGCGGCGATCTTCGCGATGCGCGACGACGCGAAGAACCTGTACGCCGCGGCGATCGCCGAGGTGCACGGCGTCAAGTTCACGATCTCGATCGCGCACGAGGCGGTCTCGGTCGAGGCGTTCGAGCACGCGGGGATCGACGTCTCGGTGAACCCGCGAGGCGTCACCGCCGAGGAGATCATCCGCTTCGCCCACGATCCCCGCACACAGCAGGTCGCGCTCCTCGAGGGCAACCGCTACGAGGTCATCGACGTGACCCTCAAGGACACGAGCGACTACATCGGGAAGCGCTTCCAGGACATGCCGATCAGGGGCGCGCTCATCGGCGCCGTCGTCCGCAACGGGACGGCGATCTTCCCGCACCGCGACGACGTGCTCGAGGCTGGCGATCGCGTAATCGTGTTCACGGAGGCCTCGGACGCCGACCGCGTCGTGAAGGCGCTCTGAGCGCCCCGTGAGCCAGGCAGTCGCGCAGCGACGAGCGCCGAGACGCGCCCTCGCCGTGGATGTCCTGGCGTCCCTCAACCTCATCGGAACGCTCGGCAAGTACATCGGCCTCGCGGCGATCTTCCCCACGGCGGTGGCGATCGGCTACGGGGAGACGTTCTGGCCGTACCTGCTCGCCGGCGCAGCTGCCAGCGGGGGCGCGTACCTCCTCGAGCGCGCTGACGGCCGGATCCGCCGGTCGGGTCGGCGTGCGGGAGGGCTTCCTCGTGGTCTCCGTGACCTGGCTGCTCGCGCCGGCCTTCGCCGCGATGCCGTACCTGTTCATCGGCGGCGATCAGCTCAGCTATCCGATCGACGCGTACTTCGAGGGCATGTCGGGCTTCACGACGACGGGCGCCAGCGTCGTGTCGGACTACGACGAGATCTCGAAGTCGCTCGGCATGTGGCGCCAGTTCACGCAGTGGATCGGCGGCATGGGGATCATCGTGCTCGCCATCGCCGTCCTCCCTCGGCTTCGCGTCGGCGGCCGGCAGCTCCTCGAGACGGAGATGCCCGGCCCGGAGATCGACCAGCTCTCCGAGCGGATCCGCGAGACGGCGAGGCTCCTGTGGGTGCTCTACGTCGGGCTGACGGCGCTGCTCGTCCTGCTCCTCGCCGGAGTCGGATGGCTCGGGATCGACGACCGGATGTCGCTCTACGAAGCGGTCGCGGCCGCGTTCGGCATCATGCCGACGGGCGGGTTTTCGACGCAGCCGGACTCCGCGGCGTCCTTCGCGCCGCTGTCGCAGTGGATCATGGCCGCCTTCATGTTCCTCGCGGGAGCCAACTACCTGATCATGTACCGGGCCTTCGTCCGCCGGCAGCCTCTGCGCGTGGCGCGCGAAGAGGAGCTCCGGCTCTACGTCGTGTTCGTCGTGGTGGCGGCGGCGGTCATCGCGGTGCAGGTCTGGGGTTACGGCATCCTCGAGGGCGAGGAAGCGATCCGCGCCGGCTTCTTCCAGGCGGTGTCGATCATCACGACGACAGGAATGGCGAGTGCGGATTTCGCGCTCTGGCCGGCCGTTTCCCTCCTCACGATCTTCGCACTCATGTTCGTCGGCGGCTCCGCGGGCTCCACCTCCGGCTCGATCAAGGTCGTCCGCCACTTGCTCATCGGGAAGATCCTCCGACGGGAGCTGTCACAGACGGTCAGCCCCGAGGTCGTGCTGCCGATCCGGCTGAACGGCGCGGTCGTCGACGAGCGCACCCTGCGCGCGATCGCAGCCTTCGTCCTGCTCTACGTCGGCGCGTGGGCGGTCGGAGGCGCGATCATCGCGATCGACTCCGCGATCGTCGACGCCGGCCTCGGCCCGCTCGACTCGCTCACTGCGTCCGCGACCGCGCTCGGCAACGTCGGTCCCGGCGTCGGTGTCACGGGGCCGTTCGGCTCCTTCGCGCCGCTCGGCGACGTCTCGAAGCTGACGATGATCGCGCTCATGTTCCTCGGCCGGCTCGAGATCATCCCGGTTGTCGTGCTGCTGACGCGACACTACTGGCGTCTCTAGCTCTGACGCACGGGCTCCTTCGCACCGAGCAGCACCTTTCGCAGGTCGAGCGCCGCGTCGTTCTGCACGATCGCGAGCACCTGGTCGCCTGGCCGGATCACCGTCTTGTCGTCGACGAGCTCGGTGCGGCCATGACGGAAGATCGAGATCAGACGCGAGCCCTCGGGCAACCTGATACCTCCGGCGCGCGAGCCGGCGACGGGTGAGCTCGGCACGATCTGCACCTCGACGATCTCGAGGCCCTCCTCCTCGAGCTGGAGCAACCGCACGAGGCCGTGGTCCGGTAGCTCGTGCTCGACGAGGCCGAGGATGCTCGTCGTGGCGCACACCGTCTGCTTGATCCCGAGCAGCTTGAAGTGCGCCTGGTTGCGCGGATCGTTCACGCGCGCGATCGCCTTCGGGACCTTGTAGCCCTCCTTGCCGATCTGCGCGATCACGAGGTTGTCCTCGTCGTCGCCGGTGACCGCGAGCAGGAGCTCGGGGGGCCGGGCGATCCCCGCGCGTTCGAGCACGCTAATCTCCGTCGCGTCGCCGCGCATGACGACCGGTCCGAACTCACCCTCGAGGAGCGCGAAGCGGTCCGGGCGCTGCTCGATCATCGTCACCTCGTGACCCATCTCGAGCAGCGAGCGCGCGCTGTTCGACCCGACCTTCCCGCCACCGGCGACGATGACATACATCTACGCGGCCTCCGAGGGCGCCGGCGCATGCTTCTGCACGGTCTCGAGCAGGAGCGAGATCGCGATCTGCGTCGGGCAGACGGTGTTCAATCCCCGGTCGGCGTAGAACGTCGCACGGGCCGGGTCGAGGACGCGAACGACGACGGTGCGGATGGCGTACCGCTTCTGGAGCACCTGGCCGATGACGACGTTGGTGTTGTCACCATTGGTCGCGACGATCGCCGCGTCCGCGCCGTCCACACCGCTTCGCTCGAGGACCGAGGTGTCCATGCCGTGACCGAGCACGAAGCCGCCCTGCCAGTTCGGCCCGAGCCGCATGAGGGCGTCCTCGCTCTCGTCGACCGCGGTGACGTCCCAGCCGTCGGCGTGCAGCCCCTTCGCCACTGCGGAGCCGACACGACCACAGCCGATGACGACAGCCTTCACGGCCGGTCAGCCTACTCCTCGAAGACGCCCTCGGGGAACGCGACCACCAGAACTTCGCACGGCGCGTGCCTGAGGACGAAGTCGACCGTCGGGGAGAAGAAGCGCGACTGCCGTCGCCAGCGCGCCGACGAGCCGAGGACGATGAGGTCGGCCTCGCGGGTCTTCGCCTCCTCGACGATCGCGTGGCCGATCGAGCGAGCGCGCACGACCCCCGTCGAGACCTCGACCTCGTGGTCCTCGCCGAGCGCGCGCGCCTCCTCGAGCGACGCCTCGACGTGGGCCGCGACGTCCGGAGGGAGCTCGCCCTCGAGCGGGTAGCGCAGAGGCACCCGCACCACGGTGATCGCCTGCACCTCAGTGGGTGTCGGATCGTCCTTCGCGAGCGCGATCGCGGTCGCGACCATCTCCTCGCCGATGTCCCCGAGCTTCATGGGGACGAGGATCCGCTTGTAGTCCGTTCGCCGCGGGAGCGGCTGAGCGTCTTCGCGGGCCGTCTGCCTCGTCCGGATCCGTTCGAGCGCCCGCATCAGCCGCTCCTCCTGGCAAGCGTCAGGCGTCCGGCGCCGAGCGCGACGAAAAGGCCGCCGAGGAGGTAGCCGAGGACGCCTCCACCCTCCGAGGCGGTTCGCGCGAGCAGCGCGACACCGATCGCGACGAAGGCGAGGGAGAAGACGACGACGGAGATGCGGTACGCCTTCACGCCGTCCCCGAGGCCACGGTGAGCACGCGGCACGGCGCATGCTTGAGGACGTAGTCGACGGTCTTCCCGAACACGGCCGCCTGATGCGCGGTGAGACGTGCCCGCGGCGAGCCGAGGACGATGATCTGGGACTGACGCGCCTCCGCCTCGGCGACGATCGCCGGGCCTGCCGAGCGCGCGCGCTCGAATCGGCTCCGCACGTCCACCCCGTACGAGTCGCCGATCCGGACGGCCTCGTCGAGCTCTCGGTTCGCCTCCTGCTCGAGCTCCGGATGCTCGGCCCCGAGTGCCCGGTCGAGCGGCACCTCGAGCACGCTCAGAGCAACGACCCGGGAGCGCCTGGCCGCCAGCCGGCAGGCGACGTCGAGCGCCTCGTCGGACGGGCGCCCTCCGACGACGGGCACGAGGATCCGGCGATACTCGAGCGCGAGCGCTGGGCCGAAGGCGGGCGGCGCCTTCACGACCTCGCTCAGGGGAGCGCGCACGAAGCGCCGCCGATAGACGACGTAGCCGGCGAGCCCGAAGGCCATCCAGCCGAGCCCGGCCCAGCGCGTGGCCGGGTTCTGCACGACGAGGACGAGGAACGAGATCCCGGTCGCGACGCCGCCCAGGAGCGCGAAGAGCGGCAGCACCATTCGACCCATGCTGAGGTTCGGACGGGCGCGGTAGACGATCTCCTCCTCCGCGGCGTCCCGATCGTCCATCCGCAGGCGAACGATGGAGGCGTGGGCGATCGTGAACGAGAGCGTCGCGCCGAGGGAGTAGAGCGTCCCGACGAAGTTCACGTCTCCGGGGAGGATCACGAGGATCGGCGCGATCCCGGCGAACAGGACGAGCGAGAGCCACGGCGTCTTGAACCGCGGGTGGAGCCGGCGCAGCGCCTCGGGCAGCTGCCGGTAGCTCGCCATCGCGTACGTGATCCGCGAGGCGCCGATCACGCCGGCATTCGTCGCGATGAAGAGGATCGTCGCCGCCAGCACGCCGACGTAGATCTGTGCGAAGTCGTACAGGAACCCCTCGAGCCCGAGGTTCTCGACGACGCCGAGGATCGGGTCGTTGGCGTAGCCGCCCTCCTCCGGCGGCAGCGCGAGGAGCGTCGTCAGCTCGCCGTCGATCTCCTCGACCGGAAGGGCCGAGAGCGCGACGAGCGGGAGCGTGAAGTAGATCGCGAACACCGCTCCGGCGACGAGCTTGTAGGCGGTCGGGATCGTGCGAACGGGGTCGCGCGCCTCCTCGGCGAGGTTCGAGACGGTCTCGACGCCCGTGTACGCAAGCATCGCGACCGGGATCGAGATGGCGAGGTTCGACCACGTGGGCGCGACGCCCCAGTGGACGTTCTCGACGAGCGTCTCCGGGCTGAAGACGAGCGCGAAGCCGACGACGACGAGTAGGAGCTGCGTCGCGAAGTCGATCACCGCGAGCGAGATCGAGAGCCTGGCCGCCTCCTGAACGCCGACGACGTTCAGCGTGACGAGGACGACGATCACGATCGCGCCGCCCACGATGTCCCAGGGGTTCTCGTTCAGCGGCTCCCAGAAGATCGAGAGGTAGTGGGGGACGAAGAACGCCGAGACCGCGACCGTGACGACGTACACGAGCATCTGCGCCCAGCCGGCGACGAAGCTCGTGAGCTCGTCGAACGCATGCCGCGAGAAGCTCGCCGAGCCGCCTGCCTCCGGGAAGCGCGCGGTGCCCTCCGCGTAGGTCGCGGCCGTCGCGGCGAAGACGATCCCGGCGATCACGAAGACGAGCGGAGTCAGGCCGAGCGCGTAGAACGCGGTCAGGCCGAGCGCGTAGTAGATCGAGGAGCCGACGTTTCCGTAGGCCGTCGCGAAGAGCGCGGGCGCGCCGAGGACGCGCTCGAGCTCGATCTCGCGCCTGCGGTAGCGGCGCCCGGGCACGGCGCCGAAGCGTACTCCTACCGGACGAGCGAGGGGCCGGCTCTCGCCGGCCCCTCGCCTCGGTGCTCGTGTGTCGTCAGGTGCTAAGGCGTTACGTTCTGGACGATCACGTCGTTTTGGCCGATCAGGTCGTTCGCATTCGTGCGCACCTGGACGTTGCCCAGGAGCACGCGGCCTGCGGCCGGAGCAGCGTTCGCCGTCACCGAGCCCGGCACGGTCCAGCTCGACCCCGCCGGACGGAGAGCGTTCGCATCAGTCACGCTCACCGACCCGAAAGCCGCGTTCGTGAACACGTCGACGTAGTTGTACGTCGTCGTGCCGGCCGGGACCGCGAAGCCGTCCACGAGGACGCGCCAGAGCCCTGCGGCCGGGTTGTTGATCGTGACCGACTCCTCGGAGTCCCCGTCGGCATTCGAACCGGCCTGAACACAGGTCCCGCTCGTGCAGTTGAAGACGAAGAGGTCGAGGTCGGCCGCCGGATCCGACGGGCTGCCGATCGTCGCCCGCAGGGACGTCGAGCCCGGCGTCACCGTGACGTCGAACGTCTGCTGCGTGTGGTTCGCGATAGTCGGCGTGGCGCGGAAGGCACTCCCGAGGGCGGTGCCCACCATCCGTCCGGTGAAGGCACCGAACAGGTTCGTGGCGGTGTACGACCGGGCGACCGGCACGCCGATCGTCGCGGACGGAATCAGGTCCGGGTTCGGCGACACGCTTGCGCCCAGGATCGAGGCGGTGAGCGTGAACGGCGCCGAGACCGCATCCGAGTTCCGTCGAGCGTCGACTGTGACCTCCCAGACGCCCGCCTGCGGGCTCGTCACCGTGCGGCTCGTCGGGCTACCCGTAAGGCAGCCGCCCGGCGCGCCGTTGTAGCAGTTGGACACCGCGTTCGAGTCGATCCCGAGGCCCCACGGATGCCAGCGCAGGAACCGGATAGCCCCGGCGCCTGCTGGCCCGCCACCGGTCATGTCCACCTTGAAGGCGGGCACGTCCGCCGGCACGTTGAAGAAGTACGTCTTGAACTGCCCCGGCCCGAGCGACCCGGACTTCGTCACGGAGTAGTTCGCCGCAGCCGTGAACTGATCCGCGGCGATCACCGTGTTCAGCGTCTGGTACTCGATGCCCGCCGAGGTCGGGTCGTCCAGCTGCAGGATCGCCGAATGGACGCCCGAAGTCGCGGGGTTGACGGTCACGTCGAACGTGACGGGCGAGCCCTTCGGCAGCGCGATCGAACCAGCCGAGCTGAACGTCCCGTCGTTGTCCGAGCCAGCTGAGATCGTACGTCGTGGTTCCGCCGGGGCCGTCGTTGCGCGTGAACGTGTACGTCCGCGTGTAGGAGTCACCCGCGGTGACGCCTTCCCGGTCATAGATGCCTTTTCCGACGCCGGGAGTCGCGAGGAACGGCGACAGGAGCGTGTTGACGGGCACCGACGACGAGATGTCGTCCGACTTCAGGTTCGTCTTCAGCAGATCCCACGCAGCGCCGACGTCGATCAGACCGACGCCCTGCTCGTAGGCCTGGTAGCGGCCGGTCAGGTACCGCGAGGACGACAGGAGCGCCTTGCGGATCTGGTCCGGCTGGTGCTGTGCGCCGAACTGCTGCGCCGCGCTCACGAGGAGCGCGCCGGCACCCGTGGACTGCGGCGCCGCCATCGACGTGCCGTTGAACAGCGCGTAGCCGACGGGGCAGGTCTGCGCGAGGCAGCCCTGCGCCTGCCACATCGGGATCGTCGAGATCGCCGCGCCTGGCGCGACGATCTCCGGATCGAACCCGCCGTCCTCCCGCGGGCCGCGCGAGGAGAAGTAGTGCAGGTTGTCCTGCTCGTACAGCTGAGCGCCGTACGCCGACAGGTACGTGTCGTCCGTGATGTAAGCGCCGACACCCATGACCTTGTCGCACAGGCCGGGGTCACCGGCAGTGTTGATGCCGGGGCCGTCGTTGCCCATCGAGATGAACATCTGCACGTTGTAGGTCTCGATGAGCCGGCCATACAAGACGCAACGCGTGTTGTTGCCGTCGTTGAGAGCGGGCAGACCGCCGATGGACATGTTGATCACGTCGACGTTCTCCTGCTTCGCGACCTCGATCATCCCCTCGTTGAGGGCGTGTGCGAAGCAGCCCGCGAGCCAGAGGCATGCACGCGAGGAGACGATCTTCGCGCCCGGTGCCGCGCCGCTCATCTGGCCTCCGAATAGGGCGTTGCCGGCGGCGATCCCGGCGACGTGCGATCCATGGGCGCCCGCGACGATGCCGATGTTGACGAACTTGTTCTGGCCGTCCGTCTGAATGACGAACGGAACCTCGTCGATGACGGGCGTCGCCGGTCTGTCGGTCCCGAACTTGCGGACCTGCTTGGCGACCTTGTAGTCGGTCATCGCAGGCTCGTTGGCAAAGGAGTCGTCCTGGTCGACGTCCACGTAGACGTTGTTCGAGGACGTGTTCCACAGGAGGTAGAACTTGTCGGTCTCGTCGCCGTCGCGGTTCAGGTCGCCGTCCCGGCGTTCCGGCGACGCTGTACTCGCCGCCGAAGCGCGGGTGCGCCTCGTTGAAGAAGCCGACCCTGTACGAGCCGCTCGACGGCGCGGTGAACGTCTTCGAGTCGAACGCGAACGTCGGGTCGGCCGAGACCTGCGTCGACATGTTGATCCAGGTCGGGTCGAGCGCGCTCCCCGTGTCGAAGGGGCTCGTGCCCGTGATCCAGTTCTCGATCTTTGGCTCGCCTGTGCTCGTCGTCGTCAGGCTCGGGTGGTCGAGCGAGATGCCTGTGTCGACGATGCCGATCGTGACGCCGCGGCCGTCCCACGTCGGATGGTCGTTCACGAACTGCGCCGCTCCAGTGTCCTGGGTCGGCATGTACGGGTTGACCCTTGGCGTCCCCGCTCCCGGTACGGGCTGCGCGATGATGCCGACGACGCCTTCCGGCCTCGGATCCGGCACTTGGATCGCCTCGTCGACGTCGAGGGCCAGCACCGTGCTGAGGTTCGCGGCCGTCTCGACCCTGTCGAGCGCGATGTCGGCCCGGAGGTAGCCGAGGGTGTTGTCGCGATAGCCGATGCTCGCCCCGAGCAACTCGAGCTGGCGAGCGGCATCGCGGGCCGCGCCCGCCTTCGCCGCCACCATCACGGTCACCGAAGTCTCGCCCTGGGCTCGTGCGTCTGCTACGAGCCCGTGGTCATGCTTGCTCAACTTGCTCACACCGCCCGTCTGGCCGACGGCCGGTAGCGCGCCCACGGCTGCGACCACGACGAAAGCGGCCATGGCAAGCGCGACTAAGTGAGTACGTCGCATCAGATGTCCCCCTTTGGCGATTTGCGGACGCCCGCGGCGCCCGTTTGCCTGACAGCGGCTCGATGCGTAGCCCCGCTCTCGACTCCGATGCGCCGGTAGGCGCGAAGGACCGCTCTTAGCCGTGAATCGAGGCGATGATCGGGATGAGCAGGATCGCGACGATGTTCGCGATCTTGATCATGGGGTTGATCGCCGGGCCCGCGGTGTCCTTGTACGGATCGCCGACGGTGTCGCCGGTGATGGCCGCCGCGTGCGCATCGGAGCCCTTGCCGCCGTAGAGGCCGTCCTCGATCGTCTTCTTCGCGTTGTCCCAGGCGCCCCCGCCCGAGGTCATCGCGATCGCGAGGAAGATCCCGGTGACGATCGTGCCGATCAGGAGGCCGCCGAGCATCTCCGGCCGGATGATCCCCACGACGATCGGGATCGCGATCGGGATCGCCGCCGGGAGCATCATCTCCCGGATCGCCGAGCCGGTCACGATCGAGATCGCGCGCGAGTAGTCGGGGCGCGAGGTGCGATCCATGATCCCCGGGTCCTCGCGGAACTGCCGGCGCACCTCCTCCACGACCTGCCCGCCGACGCGTCCCACCGCCTGCATCGCGAGGGAGGCGAAGAGGAACGGCATCAGGCCGCCGATGAAGAGGCCTGCGATGACCCACGGGTCGCTGAGCTGGAACGAGATCGTGAGCCCTTCCTCCGCGAGCCCGCGGCCGAACTCGTCGAAGAGAATGAGCGCGGCGAGACCCGCCGAGCCGATCGCGTAGCCCTTCGTCACCGCCTTCGTCGTGTTCCCGACGGCGTCGAGCGGGTCGGTGACCGCGCGCACGCCCTCGGGCAGCTCGGCCATCTCGGCGATGCCGCCCGCGTTGTCCGTGACCGGCCCGTACGCGTCGAGCGCGACGATGAGGCCCGTCATCGAGAGCTGCGCCATGACCGCGACGCCGATGCCGTACAGCGCCTCGCCGGCGGTGTAGTACGCGCCGACGACGCCGGCTGCGATGACGATCACCGGCAGCGCAGTCGCCTGCATGCCCACCGCGAGGCCCGCGATGATGTTCGTCGCGTGCCCCGTCTGCGAGGCCCGCGCGATCTCCTTCACCGGAGGCCAGCGCGTGCCCGTGTAGTACTCGGTGATCGCGACGAGCAGGAACGTGACTGCGAGGCCGATGAGCGCCGAGCCGTACAGATTCCAGAAGCTGAAGCCGTCACCGTCGTACGCGAGCGTGACGGGGATGAAGCCGAGCGCCGAGAGGACGGTCGCCACGAGGACGCTCCGGTACAGCGCGTTGATGATCGCGTTCGGCCCGGAGTAGACGCGGGTGAAGAACGTCCCGATGACGGACGAGAGAATCGAGATCCCGCCGAGAGCGAGCGGGTACAGCCAGAGCTGCGTCGCCTCGAACTCGATCCCGAGGAGCATCACCGCGACAGCCGTGACCGCGTACGTCTCGAAGAGGTCGGCGGCCATGCCGGCGCAGTCGCCGACGTTGTCGCCGACGTTGTCCGCGATGACCGCGGCGTTCCGCGGGTCGTCCTCGGGGATCCCGGCCTCGATCTTCCCCACGAGATCGGCGCCGACGTCCGCGGCCTTCGTGTAGATGCCGCCGCCGAGACGCGCGAAGACGGAGATCAGCGAGCCGCCGAACGCGAGACCGATCAGGTCGTCGACCGCGGACTCGGGGCTGTTCCCGAGCCAGTCGGTGAGCACCCAGTAGTAGCCGGCGACGCCGAAGAGGCCGAGACCGACGACGAGGAGCCCGGTGACGGAGCCTGCCCTGAACGCGATCTTGAACGCCGGCTGCAGGCCCTCCCGTGCGGCCTCGGCGGTGCGCACGTTCGAGCGCACGGCGACGTTCATCCCGATGAAGCCGGCGGCGCCGGAGAAGACCGCGCCGATGAGGAACCCGAACGCCGTCCCCCACCCGAGCTCGTTGTAGAACCCGAGCAGGAAGAACGGCGCGATCGCGACCACCGCGATCGTCGTGTACTGCTTGCGCAGGTACGCGGCGGCGCCCTCCTGGATCGCGCGCGCGATCTCCTGCATGCGTTCGTTTCCGGCGGGCTGGGAGAGCAGCCACCAGGTCAGATACAGCCCGTACACGACTGCCACGAGCGCGCACACGAGTGCGAACGCGACGGCGTGGTCAACGAAGAAGTCCATCGATCCTCCGGTCTTGGCCCATCACAAACTGAGCGCCGAGCTGGCTCGGCGCGGCCGATTATCTATCACAAGCGCGCGGGCGAGGCGCCTCCGCTCGTGCCCCGGTCGCTACGCGGCCGAGGCCGTAAGCGCGGATCGCACGCTCTCCGGCGCGGCGCCCGAGTACGAGGCCGGCCTGGTTGTCGCTGCGGAAGTGGATGCCTCCGTAGAGCCTCGAGATCGCCGCCTCCTCGGCCATCGCGGTTAGCTCCGCCGCTTTGGCCGGGAAGAACGAGGACAGCACCGTCGCGGCGGCTCCGGACGTCGAGGAGTGCCCCGACACGTAGCCCGGGAACGGAGGCGTCACGACGTACGGCAGCCAGGCCGGATCGCGGAGCGCCCGGATCGCCGTGACCGGGCGCACGTACCAGTAGTGGTACTTCGTGTCCCAGCACGCGATGAAGGCGTCCGCCTGGGCGGTGTTGAGGGCGGCGAAGAGACGGGCGGTGGCGCGGGTGGAGAGGCTCCGCCCGCGCAGGAGATCGAGCGTGATGGCGTTCCAGTGCCCGGGCGGAGTGAAGGTACCTGGTCCGTCGGCCCAGAAGTCCGCGATCCGCTTCTGCTCGTCCGTGAGACCCTGCGAAACGGAGTAGACCTCGTCCAGCTCCACGACGAACTGCGCGCTCCCGAAAGCGGGCGGCGGCTGCGAGCGGAACTGCGAGCCGCGCTTCAGGTTCCACGTGCGCCACGTTCCGGCGCGCGCCTCGAGCGGAGGCAGCAGCCCGGGAGGCGTGGGAACCCAGAAGCCCGGCCCGACGGGCGGCGCGCCGGTGAAGACCGCGTCGGATCCGTCGTGCTGCGCCCGGAGGACGAGAAGCTTTCCGATCAGTACCCCGACAGCGAAGCTGCGTTTGTTCGCACTGGTCCTGCCGCGCGCGGCCAGAGCTGCGTCCGCGATGCGTGCCTCTTGAGCCGGGAAGAAGTGAGTGAGCACGGTCGCCGCGGCACCCGCGACGGCGGGCTCAGGCGGTCGCCCGGCGAGTGCCGCGAGGTGCATCGCCTGCGAGACGTGCGCGAGCGCGCGGGACGCGCGGGGCGGGTTCAGCCGATTCGCCGAGATGAGCTCGAGCTCGAGCGCGATCCATGACTCGACGCGCGGCTGCTCCCGGGCCAGGGTGGGTGCGGATGTCGCCGTGGGAACGACGCAGAGAGCGCCATGGCGACCGCCAAGACGGCGCCGCGCATCCACAGCCACGGTAGAGGTCGGTGTCCCGGGCAAACGTGAGGTCGGTGCACGCGGTGGGTTCGTTCCCGACCCTGGATCCGGTTCAGCCCTCGGCGGATCCCTCCTCGGAGACCGCCTTCGCGTACGCGAGCTGGAGGTTCATGCGCGCCTGCTCGAGGTCGCGGACGAGCGCCTCCTCGACGCCGTGCTCGCGCAGGACAGGCTCGAGCGCCCGGATCGACTCGATCGCAAGTCGCGACTGCGGGAGGTCGCGCGACTGCGCCGACACGCGGCGAAATCCGATCGAGGCGGAGGCCGCCAGCGCCTGGACGAGCACGTCGGTGACCGCCACTTTGTCGAGCGCGGCGAGAAGCTCGTCCTCACCAGGACCTTGTGTGCCTGCGCCCTGCTCGGCGGGGTCCTCAGCCACCGATCCGCTCCGTCGCCGTGGCCCGGACCTGCTCGGCGTAGATCTCCTCGAGCGAGGCGCCCTCCTCGAGGCGTTCGAGCTGGCGCTCCGCAGCATTGCGTTCGGGAACCGCAAGGTACGGCGCCGCGCCGACTTCCTCTGCGACCGGGAGCACCCACTCGATGAGCTCCTCGAGGCGCTGCCGCGCGGGAATGGCCGCGCCGCGCTCGAAGTCGAGGAGCTCGCCCGGCAGCCCCCACCGGATCGCCCGCCAGAAGTTCTCCTCGATCAGCCGATGCGGGAGCGGCTCGACGGCCTCCCCCTCGTCGTACGCGCGCGCGACCCGCGCCGTGAGCGCGACCGCGAACGCCGCGAGCGACTGCGCCTCGGCGAGCTCCGGCTGGCCGTCGCAAACCCGGATCTCGACGGTGGGAAACGTCATGTGCGGCCGCACGCTCCACCAGATCTGCGTGTTCTCCGTGATCGAGCCCGTGTCCCACAGGAAGCGGACGAACGTCTCGTACTCATCCCAGGACGCGAACGCGTCGGGGACGCCGCAACGCGGGAAGAAGCGCGTGAAGATCTGCGTCCGCGCCGAGTGGAGGCCCGTGTTCACGTTCTCGACGAACGGCGAGCTCGTCGAGAGCGCGAGCAGCTCGGGAAGGAAGTTGCGCATCGCCGCCACGACGGCGACGGCGCGGTCGGCGCCGCGGATGCCGACGTGCACGTGCAGCCCGAAGGTGTTGTTCCGCCAGACGACGTAGCGGAGGAGCTCGTCGTTCACGCGGTAGTGCGGCGTGTCGATGATCCGCTGCTTCTTCCAGTCCGCCCAGGGGTGTGTGCCGGTGGCGCCGATCAGGAGGCCCATCGGCTCGACGAGCGACCGGAGCTGGGAACGCCGCTCGGCGATTGCGGAGGGTACGTCCGCGAACGTCTCCTGCCGCCCCGTGCGCACTTCCACCTCGGACGCGATCAGCTCGCCGACCAGGTGCTCCTCGAGCGGCGTGCCCTGAGCAGCGGCCTGCACGTCCTCGAAGCGGTTCGTGAGGTCGAGCGTCTCCGGGTCGAGGAGCGCGAACTCCTCCTCGACCGCGACGCTGAAGTCGGTCGCACTTTCGAAGTTCTCGCGCGCCCGGTCGATCTTCTCGGACGGTGAGAGCTGGGTATCGTCGCCCATTCGGCGCACTACAGTAGTTGAAGCGTTGCCTCAGGGAACCCCTTCGAGGAGCCGTTCCGCGACGCCCGCCCAGCTCCAGCGCTCGACCGTGGCGCGCCGGGCTGCGGTCGATACCGCAGCCCGCTCGGCAGGTGTGAGCGCGAGCAGCCGGCGCAGCTTCTCGCGAAGATCGGCCGCGTCTCCCGTCGCGAACGCGGCCAGGTGCCGGAGCCCCTCCGGGTACTCCGCCTCGAGCCCGGCCGCGATCTCGGCGAGGCCCGAGTGGCGGGCGACGAGCGGCGGACAGCCGGCGGCGGCGGCCTCGGCGGCGACCATGCCGAAGGCTTCCGGGAAGATCGACGGGACGACGCACGCGTCCGCGAACGCGAGCAGGTGCACGAGGTGGCGGTGCTCGAGAGGGCCGGTGAAGAGGGCCTGCTCGGGATCGGCGAGAGCCTCGAGCTCATCTCGGTAGTCGCCGAAGCCCACGATGACGGCGCGCGCGTCGATTCCCTGGAGCGCCTCGAGAAGGATGTGGACGCCCTTGTTCAGGAGGAGCTTCCCGAAGTAGACGACGGTCGGCGGGTCGTCCGCCAGGAACGCCGCGAGACGCTCGGCGTTCCCCTCGTCCGGCAGGCGCTCGTTCGCGTTCCCCGGGTTCGGCGGGTCTCGTCGGCTCTCGGCGACGAGCCCGGCGAGCGCCTCGTCACGCGGGCGCGGGCGCCACTCGTCGATGTCCACGCCCGGCGGCACCTCGCGCACGCGGTCGACGTGGCCGCAGACCTCCTCCAGGACTTCGCGGATGTGCGCCGAGCCGACGAACACGGAGCCCGGCCTCCGAGAGCACGGACCTCCCCCACGCCTCGAGCTCGGGCCGGCCGCGCATGGAGTACTCGAGCTCGGACCCGTGGGCCTTCACGGAGTAGGGGGCGCCGGTGGCGGCGCCGACGGCTCCGCCGAGGAGCACGTGGTTGCAGAAGACGAGATCGGCGGGAAGGTGCTCACGGATCGCGGCGGCATTCGCCTCGACCCAGAGGTCGAGCTCCGTCCGTGTGCAGTCCTGGAGGAGCTTGACGTCGTAGCCCTCGTAGTGGTCGAGGACGAACACCGGGAGAAGGCCGCCGACGTCCGGCCGCGCCACGTGCGCGGTGCCGAGGTCGTGCCGCTCCGGGTGCGGCTCCTGGGAGAGGACGGTGACGTCGTGCCCGGCCCGCGACCACTCGCGCGCGAGCTGACGGGTGTAGACGTTCGAGCCGGTCCCGCCGAGCAGGTAGCCGTGCCAGAGGAGGATCTTCATGCCTGCATCCTGCTCGCCTCAGGCGAACTCGGCGAGACGAGGGTCAACGCGCCCTCCGATCGCTGGGACGACCGGCACGCGGGCGACGCGCCACCACCTCCTCTCCCCACCCTGGGTGGGGTGTTGGGCCACCCTCCACCCGCTTCGAGCGTAACGCCGACATGCGAACGCGTGGTGCGCGGGTCCGTGCCGAGTCTGTGCCGATCGCTCCACAACCCCGCCGGCCGACCCCCACCCACCCGAGCTCGCACCGGCGTCTCAGGTGAGATGGAAATAGAGCGCGTACAGCACGTCCACCGCGGGGTTCGACGTGTGCACGTTGACGTCGGCCGGGACGTCGAGCAGCGCCTCGGAGTAGTTGAAGATGATCTTCAGGCCTGCGCGGACGAGCGCGTCGGCCGCGTCCTGCGCCGACTCGGCCGGCACCGCGATGACGCCGACGATGATGTTGCGCTCGCGGCAGATGGCGACCGCGTCGTCGATCGAGTCCACCGTGAGGTCGCCTACGCGCTCGCCGAGCTTGTCCGGGTCCCGGTCGAAGATCGCGGCGATCGTGATCCCGTGCTCCGCGAAGATCGGGGAGCTCGCGATCGCGCTGCCGAGCCGCCCCGCGCCTGCGAGCGCGACGTTGTGCTGGCCCTGGGTGCGGAGGATCTGGCGGATCTCGTCGAGCAGCGCGTCGGTGCGGTACCCCACTCCGCGCTTGCCGAACTTCCCGAACGCGGAGAGGTCGCGCCGGATCTGGGTCGCGTTGATGTTGGTGTACTCGGCGATCTCCTGCGACGAGATCCGGTCCTTGCCCATCTTCCGCGCCTGGGTCAGCACCTGGAGGTACCTGCTCAGGCGCGCGGCCACTCCGACGGTCAGACGATCCGCCACACGCTCCCCTTTCCCGGACTTTGTGACGACCTCGTCACGATTCTTACCAGCGGCCTCGCGCGGCCTGTCGTGGGAACCGTCAGGCAGACAGGCGCGTCTTGAGCGAGTCCGGGTCGACGAAGTACGTGAACGCCCGCTCGCCGTCGATCTCGATCACCGGCAGGTGCTCGCGGTAACGCGCGTCGAGCTCCGGATTTTCACCGATGTCGACCACGTCGAGCGCGAACGCGACCTCCTCCCCCACCTCACGCACGACCTCGAGCGCCCGCGAGCACAAGCTGCACCCCTCGGCCGTGTAGACGACGACCCGCTTAGGGATACAGGCCCCGCGTGGTCGTCGCCTCCGCGACGCGCTGCACCGCGAGCCCGTACGACGACATGCGCAGGCTCGTCTCGTAGCGGTCGCGCGTCTGCCACGCCTCCTCGAACGCGCGAGCGACGATGTCGTGGAGCTTCGCGTTCACCTCGTCCTCGCGCCAGAAGTACTCCTGGAGCCCCTGCACCCACTCGAAGTAGGAGACGACGACGCCGCCCGCGTTCGCGAGCACGTCCGGGAGGACGAGCACGCCGCGGTCCTCGAGGATCGCGTCGGCGGTCGGCGTGACCGGCCCGTTGGCGCCCTCGCAGATCACGGTCGCCTTGATGCGGTCCGCGTTCTCCTCCGTGACCACCTGCTCGAGCGCGCAGGGAGCGAGGATGTCGCACGGCAGCTCGAGCAGCTCCTCGTTCGTGACCGGTTCGGAGTTCACGAGGCCGGCGAGCGTCCCGCGCTCCTGCTTGTGCGCGAGCGCCGCGGGCACGTCGATCCCGTCGGCGTTGTAGACGCCGCCCTGCGAGTCCGAGACCGCGACGACGTTCGCTCCCTGGTCGTGGAGGAGCCGCGCCAGGTGCGCGCCGACGTTCCCGAAGCCCTGGATCGTGACCGAGTACTCGGAGGTCCGCTTGCCCTGCTTCCCTGCCAGCGCCTGGATGCAATACAGTGCCCCGCGCGCGGTCGCCTCTACACGCCCGAGCGACCCACCGACCGACAGCGGCTTGCCCGTGACCACCCCGAGCACCGAGTGGCCCTTGTTCATCGAGTACGTGTCGAAGATCCATGCCATGACGCGGCCGTCCGTCCCGACGTCCGGGGCAGGGATGTCCCGCTCGGGCCCGATGTCGTTGATGATCTCGCTCGTATAACGGCGCGTCATGCGCTCGAGCTCGGTGGTCGAGAGGACCTTCGGGTTGCACACCACGCCGCCCTTGGCGCCGCCGAACGGGAGCCCCATCAGCGAGCACTTCCACGTCATCCACATGGCGAGCGATTTCACCTCGTCGAGGGTGACGTCGGGGTGGTAGCGGATCCCTCCCTTGGAAGGCCCGCGCGCGATGTTGTGCGTCACGCGGTAGCCGAGGAAGACCTCGATCGAGCCGTCGTCCATCTGGACGGGGATCGAGACCTCGACCGCCTTCTTGCACTGGGAGAGGACACGTATGAGGTTCGGGTCGAGAGCGAAGACCTCGCCGACTCTGCGTAGCTGGTACTTCGCGAGCTCGAAGGGGTTCTCGCGGAGATGTGAGACCGCCTCGGCTGTGCTCATCGAGATGCGCCTCCTGATCCTAGAGCGGACGGCGCCGAGTATATGCCCGTCCGGAACGGCCGGTTACCGCACGACGTACGGGACGCTCTCGACGAAGCGGCGCATGCCCTTCCCGGGACGCGCGACGACGTTGACCGTGTAGCGCCCGGCCGGAAGCGGATCTCCGTCGGGCGCACGGCCCGTGAGCCCGAACGTGTAGCGGCCGGGAAGCAGTTCCCGGCGCCGCGCCAGCACGCCGAGTAGCTGCGCCGTTCCGGAGCAGACGCACCTCGAGCGTCTCGAGCGGACGCACTTCGAGGCCGGGCGTCGTCGTCACCGCGCCGGCGACGAGGCTGAGAACCGCCGGGGTCGCGTCGGACACGCGTCCTGCCTCCGGGGCGCGAAGCCTGACGCGCGTGAGGAGGTCGACGCCCTGCGCCGGGACGGAGACCGCCCACGGGACGTGGACCTCGGTCGAGTCCTGGACGAGGAGGACGAGCTCCCCCGTCGCCACGCCCGCCTGCTCCGACAGGTCGCTCGTGTCAGCGCGCACGACGACGTTCCGGCTTCGGCCGGGCCGCAGCGCGAGCTCGGGCGGGTCGAAGGTGATCTCGACCGCCTTCGGGGCGAGGTTGATTTTCTGGATCGAGACCTCGACGCGCCGTGTCGAGACGTTCCGCAACCGGATGACGCTCTCGAGCTCCGCCGTGCGCGGGCCTGCGATCCCGAACGAGATGCTCGGAGGCTCGGCGACCACCTCCTGGCGAACGGCGATGCGCAGGTTGACGAGCCCGGCTCCCGAGGCGGTCGCGTCCAGGTCGCCGGGCTGCCGCTGGGCGGAGCCGCGCAGGAGCGCGGCGAGCTCCGTCGCCGAGGACTGCGGCCGCCCTTCGGCGAGCACCGCCCCGACGCCGGCGATGATCGCTGCCGACACGCTCGTCCCGCTCACCGTCCCGAAGCGGACCTCGAACTCCTCGCCACGCCCCGGCTCCGATGTCGGGATCGCGACGCCCGGCGCCGTGAGATCGGGCTTGAGGCCGCCGCCGAATGCCAGCCCGCGCGACGAGAAGGCGGCGACGGCGTTGCCGCCTTCGTTCTGGGCGACGTCGACGGCGCCGACTGCAGCGGTGACCGGGATCCCGGCGGCGAGCATCGCGCGAATCTCACGTACGAGCGCCTCCGGCAGCCCGACGACGGGAACGCCTTCCGGGACGTCGAGGCTGAACGCGCCGGCCGGCAGCCGTCCGTCCACCAGCACGACGATCGCGCCCGCGCTCGTCGCCTCCTCGATCGTCTCCTCCGAGAGCACTCCGCGCGGGAGGAGCGGCGCGCGGCCCGCGACCCGACTCAGTCCGTCCGGGCCGAAGTGCCCGGGAGCTCCCTGCGCAGCGGCGGCCCTCGACACCGGAACCACCTCGGCGGTCACGGTCTCGGTCGGCGCTCCGCCGAGCGGCAGCCGCGAGTCGAAGAGGACGCGCAGCCCGGCGCGTACGTGCACACGCACGGTCGGCGCGTCCGGACGCTCGTCGGCGGCCGCAGCCGTGAGCGCCTCCGGGACGCCGCTCGGCCCGCCGATGGAGCCGAAGCCCGGCCCGGCGCGCCCGTCGTTCCCGGCCGGGACGACGACGAGCACGTCGAGTTCGGTCGCACCGGCGACGGCGCGCGCGAGCGGGCCGTCGGTGAAGGACGCGTACGGCTCCACGACGCCGACCAGCGCGATGCGCGCGGCGTCCATCGAGTCGCCGTCCCCGTTCGGGTCGACCGCGGCCTCGAGCCCCGCGATGATCTGGTCGGTCCGCGAGTACACCGTGTACCCGCCTTCGGCGTTCGGCTGCCAGCCGGCGACGCGGACCGGGAGGATCGACGATCCCGGCGCGACCCCCTGGAGCCCGTCCGGTCCGTCCGAGCCGGTGACGATCCCGGCGAGCTCGGTCGCATGACGCTCGGGGCGGCCGGGGATGGTCGGATGCGGCTGGGCGACGGCGCCGCTTCCGGGATTCAGGAGGTCGATGCCCGGAAGAAGGCTGTCGCGCAGATACGGATGCGACGGGTCGACGCCCGTGTCGAGGAGCGCGACGGTGACTCCGGTGCCGTCGAGCCCGGGGACGCCGAGCCCGGTGAGCGTCGCCGGCCTGACGTTCTCCGTCTCCGGGAACTGCGCCGGGTACGCGATCCGCACCGGATACACGCCGAGCACCTCACGGTCGTCCTCGAGCAGCGCGAGCGACGTCGGGTCGAGCTGCGTCGAGAACCCGTTGACGACGCGGACGAATCGGTGCTCGGGGGCGATGCGCGCGCCAGCTGCGGCCATGCGCGAGAGGAACTGTTCCTGGACGCGGAGCGCCGTGCCCGTCCAGACACGCATCTGCGCCTCCGTCGCGCGCCCGCCCTCGTCGCGCACGCGCGCCGCGAGGGATGGCTGGTCGAGGAGGACGACGTAGCGCTGCGCGGTCGAGACGACGCCGCGGACGCCGAGCACGCCCTGCCAGCCGGCTTCGTCGAGTGGGGACGTCGTGGAGGCCGGTGGGGTCTCCTGCGCTCGCGCGCCTGCAGCGCCGAGAAGGACTGCGGCGAGAAGAGCAACGAGAAGGGCGTGACTACGAGAGCGAGGCATACGCGTCGAGGTCGAGGTAGCCGGGGTATGGGACGGCGTCGGCAAAGCGCGCTGCCGACGCGATCATCGCGGCGTTGTCGGTGCAGAGCTCGAGTGGCGCAAAGCGCGCCTCGGGAAGCGCGGCCCGCAGCGCCGAGTTCGCCGCGACGCCGCCGACGACCGCGAGACGCTCGAGCCCGGTCTGGGCCGCGGCCTCCCGCGCGCGACCGGCAAGCGCGCGCACGATCGCGTCCTGGTACGAGGCCGCGAGATCGGCCTGGCGCCGCTCGGCCTCCTCCTCGCCCAGCTCGCGGACGGCGTACAGCAGCGCGGTCTTGAGCCCCGAGAACGAGAAGTCGAGCCCGGGGACGCGAGCGACCGGGAACGAGAACGCCTCGGGCTCGCCGTCACGGGCAAGCCGGTCGATCTCGGCGCCGCCGGGATAGCCGAGCCCGAGCAGGCGCGCGCCCTTGTCGAACGCCTCGCCCGCGGCGTCATCGAGCGTCGTCCCGAGGCGCTCGCTGCGCCCGTGCTCACGCACGGCAAGAAGCAGCGTGTGGCCTCCGCTGGCGAGCAGGCAGAGAAACGGTGGCTCGATCGGGTCGGGCTCGAGGTAGAGCGAGGCGACGTGGCCATCGAGGTGGTCGACCGGCACGAGTGGGAGCCGACCGGCCCACGCGATCGCCTTCGCCGCTGCGATGCCGACGAGGAGCGCGCCGACGAGACCGGGCCCCTGCGTCACCGCCACGCGCTCCACACGTTCGAGCGGCGCTTCCGCCCGCTCGAGCGCCTCACGCACGACCGGCGCGACGAGCTCGAGATGCCGCCGCGACGCGATCTCGGGAACGACGCCGCCGTACCGGTCGTGCAGCCGCGCCTGAGACGAGACGACCGAGCTCAGCACGCTCCCGCCCTCCACGACGGCCGCAGCAGTCTCGTCGCAGGACGTCTCGATCGCGAGAATCACGACGCCTCGGACCTAGCCGTTTCGGCATCAGCGGAAATGGCGTCCCGCCACATGATCAATGCGTCCTCACGGTTGTCGGTGTAATAGCCGCGCCGGATGCCGCGGGCCTCGAAGCCGAGGCGCTCATACAGCCTGATCGCCTCACCGTTCGATACGCGCACCTCCAGCGTGTAGCCCCGGCGCTGGTCGGACGCGGTCACCTCGAAGAGCCTCTCGAGCAGCTGCGTCGCGATTCCCTGCCGGCGGGACTCTGGCGCGACGGCGATGTTCATGACGTGCCACGCGTCGACGTAGCGGGAGGCGAACGCGTACGCGACGAGCTCGCCAGTCTCTGCGTACGCACCGATCGCGAGGGCGCTCGGCTTCCGCAGCTCGGCGGCGAACATCGAGCGCGACCAGGGCGTCGGGTAGGACGCGCGCTCGATGATCTCGACCGTGTCGAGGTCGCGGACGTCGAGACGGCGGAGCTCGACGCTCACGAGGCCGCCCTCACCTTCGCGTCCGGCGCGCGTACGTAGAGCGGGAGGACGTCGTCCGCGGAGCCGAACGCCGTCGCAAGCGAGGCGTGCAGGCGCGCATGCGGCAGGTGGATCGGGTCCTCGTCCGGCGGCACGTCCGCGCCCTTCAGCTCGAGCGTCGGCCGGTAGCGGACGGCGCCCGACCCGATGCAGAGGGTGCCCGGCTCGAGCACGAGGTCGTCCGGCGAGAGCGCGAGGGGGCCGGGGACGAAGACCTCTCGGCGGCGGGCATCGAGCACGGGGAAGGCGTCGTCAGCCGCAGCCGCGAGGGCGTCGAGCGTCGAGACCCCCGCGACCGGGAGCTCCAGCGCGAGCGCCAGCCCGCGCGCCGTCGCGAGACCGATGCGGGTGCTCGTGAAGCTGCCCGGACCGGTCCCGACGACGAGCGCATCGAGGTCCGCGGGCGTCGCGCCGGCAGAGTCGAGGAGCCGGTCGACCTCCGCAAGGAGTGCGCGCGGCTCCGACCGTCCCTCCCCGAGCACGCGTCCGTTCTCGAGCAGCGCGCTGGTCGCGACGTCGGTGGCGGTGTCGAAGGCGAGCACGAGCATTACGCGAGTTCTTCTAGCAGCGCACCCTCGGCTGCGGTGACCTCGACCGCGCGCCGATCGCCCCCCGCATGCTCGAGATGGACCGCGACGCGGGGCTCCGGCAGGGACCCGGCACCGGCCTCCGGCCACTCGACGAACACGACCGCGCCGTCGAAATAGGGCTCGAGGTCGCCCCACTCGGCAGCCGAGAAACCGCTGAAGCGGAAGAGATCGAGGTGCGAGACGTCGACGCGTCCCTCGTAGCGATGCCCGATCGTGAAGGTCGGGCTCGTCACGGGCGCCTCGACCCCGAGCGCCCGGCACGCGCCGCGCACGAAGGTCGTCTTCCCGCTGCCGAGCTCGCCGGACACGGTCACGACGTCCCCTTCGACGAGGCGCCCCGCCAGCCGTGCCGCGAGCTCCTCGGTCTCCTCCGCCGAATGGGTGATGGCGTAGGCGCGCACCGGCGCCGCGGCGAGCACGCGCGCGACGAGCGGACCCTTGTCCTTCCCGCTGTACCAGCCTTCGCTCTCTTCGAGCATCCTGCGCTTCAGCTGCTCGTACTCGCGGACGAGCCCCGGATCGGCCCGGAGCGCGTCGCGGAACCGGAGGAAGGCGTCCCAGTGAGCGCCGCCCCACTCCACGACGTGCACGATCGCCTGCCACTGGATGCCGCGGCCGCGGCGGTAGCGCTGCTCCCAGGACCGAAGCTCGTCCTCTGCGAAGGCGTAGCCGAGCCCCTCGAGGCCGGCGACGGCTTCGGGCGGGAGATCGAGCGTCGTGGCTCCGACGGCGATGTCGATCGTCGGCTTCGCGGCGATGCCCGGGATGGACGTGCTGCCGACGTGCTCGATCTGGACGGCGACGCTGCCGAGCGCTCGCCGCAGCTTCTCGGCTTCGGCGTCGAAGCGGCTGCTCCAGGCGGGGTCGTGCTCCGCCAGCCGGGGTCTCACAGGCGGCGAGCTAGAAGAGGCCGAGCTGGACGGGCTCAGGCTCCGGCTCGGCGGCGGCGGGAGCTTCTTCGACCGCCGGCTCGGCGAGCGCCCGGTCGAGGATCCCGGGGATGCGCGCGAAGTCCTCCTCGAGCACCTTCAGCATCGACGGCGTGTAGAGCGCCGCGGCCGGGTGGTAGAGCGGGTAGAGCGAGACCGTCCGCGATCCGAGCGTCACCTCCTGCTCGTACCCGTGCACGCGCGTGATCCCGGCGGGCTTGCCGGAGAGGAGCTTCGTCGCGAAGTTGCCGAGCGTCGCGACGAGCGTCGGCTGGATCAGCTCGATCTGGCGGAAGAGGTGCGGCTCGCAGGCAGCGATCTCCTCGGGCAGCGGGTCGCGGTTCCCGGGCGGCCGGCACTTGAGCACGTTGCACACCCACACGTCCGCCCGCGTGAGGCCGATCCCGTCGAGCAGGTTGTCGAGGAGCTTCCCCGCCTGCCCGACGAAGGGGATGCCCTGCTGGTCCTCGTGGAAGCCCGGCGCCTCGCCCACGAACATGAGCTCCGCAGTCGGGCTCCCCGAGCCGAAGACGACCTGCGTTCGCCCCTGGGCGAGCGCGCACTTCGTGCACGAGGCCGTCTGCTCGGCGTACTCCCGGAGGGCCGCTGCGCGTTCGACGGCATCCATCGGCCGCCAGTTTAGGCGTCCGCCCGGATGCGTCACTCTTCGGCGCCGGGCTCGACCTCGTCGCGCAGCGGCAAGAGCGCGAGCCCCACTCCGCCGACGAGCAGGACGCCGCCCGCGATCGCCCCGGCCACCTGCTTCCATCCGAACTCGTCGGTCCCGCCGACGCCGATCGGGTCGGCGAACAACGAGACGACGAGAAGTGCTGCTCCCGCAACCGCGAACAGGATTCCCCAGGCTCGCGTGGTCATCCGGATGACGGTGTCAGTGAGCGCAGCCGCACGAGCCGCCGCAGCAGCCGCCGCCCGCCGACGCGGGTCCCGCATAGCTCGGCTGCTTCGTGGCGCCGTGCACTGCGAAGGTCGAGAACTGCTTCAAGACCTTCGCGCCGCCGCACTCGGGGCAGGTCACCGCCTGCTCCTGGCTTCGCACGAGCTCCTCGAAGTGCGACTCGCACTCCATGCACGCGTACTCGTAGATCGGCACGTGCCGAGTGTACTGTCGGCGGTGGTGCCCCTGTGGAGCGTTCCGGTGCTCGAGGGAAGCGTCGTGCGGCTCGAGCCGCTTCGGCCGGAGCACGAGGACGGGCTCTGGCAGGCGTCTCGCGACCCGGCAACCTGGCGCTGGCTCAGCATCGTCCAGCCGCAGACGCGCGAGGAGTGGCACGCGTTCGTGGGGCAGGCGCTCGCCGCCGCTGAGGCCCGGGCCGAGATCCCGCTCGTGACGATCGCCGCGCAGGGGATCGTCGGCTCGACGCGATTTCTGTCTCTGCGTCCGGAGCACCGTTCGGTTGAGATCGGGTGGACCTGGCTCCACCCGTCGGCGTGGGGCACGGGCGCGAACGTGGAGGCCAAGCTCCTGCAGCTGCGGCACGCGTTCGAGTCGTGGGGCTGCCGGCGCGTGGAGCTGAAGACGGACGCGCAGAACGAGCGCTCGCGCGGGGCGCTCGAGGCGCTCGGTGCGACCTTCGAGGGCGTCCACCGCAAGCACATGCTCGTCCGCGGCGGCGAGAACCGCGACAGCGCCTGGTATAGCGTCACCGACGACGACTGGCCCCACGTGCGCGATCGGCTCGAGGAGCGCCTCGCGTGAAGCAACGAATGACCCCGGTTGCACAGCGCCCGCGGCCGCGAAGCGGCCGCCTTTAGGGATCTTCGCGCGACTGGAATCCGCGCTCGCGGATTCCAGTCTTGCGCAAGGAAGCGGTGCTACCCTCCGGCTGCCCGGTATCCCCACAGGAACTGGAGCGAGAACAGATGCTCGACAGGATCAAGGTCATCGGCGCGGGCGGCCGCGTCGGCTCGGCGGTGAGCGCGCGGCTCGTGGAGCGCGGCATCCGCCTCACCGACGATGACCCCGAGCTCGTCCTCCTCTGTGTCCCCGACCGCTCGATCGGCGAGGTCGCCTCGGAGATCGCACCCGGCCCGTGGGTCGCTCACGTCAGCGGCGCCACGCCGCTCGCCGCGCTCGACCCGCACGAGCGCCGCTTCGGGATGCACCCCCTGCAGTCGTTCTCGAAGGTGCTCGGGCCGGAGCAGCTCGACGGAGCGTGGGCAGCGGTCACGGCCGAGACCGACGAGGCCCGCACAGTTGGCTTCCGGCTCGCGGAGACACTTGGGCTCCGACCCTTCGAGCTCGACGACGCGAGTCGCGCCGCGTACCACGCCGGCGCCGCGATCGCGTCGAACTACCTCGTCACCCTCCGCCACGCGGCCGGCTCTTTGCTCGAGGCCGCCGGAGCTCCGCCGGAGGCGCTCGGCCCGCTCATGCGGGGCGTCATCGAGACCGGCTTCGAGCTCACGGGCCCGATCGCACGCGGCGACTGGGAGACCGTCGAGCGACACCTCGCGGTCATCCGCGCCGAGCGGCCCGAGCTCGAGGAGCTCTACCTCGTCCTCGCGGCCGAGACGGCGAAGATCGCCGGCCGCGAGCTGCCGGTCTGGAGCGACCGGTGAAGGTCGCCCGGACGATCCCGGAGGTGCGCGCCGCGCTCTCGGCGAGCCGCGACGGCACCGTCGGCCTCGTCCCCACGATGGGCGCGCTGCATGCCGGCCACCTCTCGCTGCTCGCCGCCGCGCGCGCCGAGTGCGACACCGTCGTCATGAGCCTCTTCGTGAACCCGACCCAGTTCTCGGCTCCCGTTGATCTCGGCCGCTACCCGCGAGACGAGGCGCGCGACCTCGAGCTCGCCGAGGAGGCGGGCGTCGACGTCGTCTTCGCGCCCTCCGCGGAGGAGATGTACCCGCCCGGCTTCCAGACCTGGGTCGACGTCACCGAGCTCGGCTCGATCCTCGAAGGACGCTTTCGCACCGGCCACTTCCGCGGCGTCGCGACGATCGTGCTGAAGCTCTTCTCCATCGTGCGGCCCGACGTCGCGTACTTCGGACAGAAGGACGCGCAGCAGGTCGAGGTGATCCGGCGCATGATCCGCGACCTCGCGCTCGAGGTGCGAGCTCCACGTCCTCCCCACGGTCCGGGACGGCGACGGCCTGGCGCTCTCCTCGCGAAACGCGCTCCTCTCGCACGATCAGCGCGAGGCGGCGCTGGCCCTCCCCCGCGCGCTCCAGACCCGCGACCCGGCGAAGGCGCGAGCGCAGCTCTCCGAGTCGAACGGGCTCGTCGTCGACTACGTCGAGCTCGTCGAGGACTTCGACCCACCCGTTCTCGCCGGCGCGGTCCGCGTCGGCGGTACCCGCCTGATCGACAACGTCCCTCTCGAAGGAGGCTCCAGAGAATGAGCATCCGTCCGCAGAAGCCGGCTCCCGCGACTCCCGCTCCCGGGAAGCTCCCACTTACCGAGCTCGCCGAGATGAAGCTGCGCACGCAGCGGATCGTGATGGTGACCGCCTACGACGCGCCGGGAGGGCGCCTCGCCGACGAGGCCGGCGTCGATCTCGTCCTCGTCGGCGACTCCGCGGCGATGACCGTGCTCGGCCACGACTCGACCGTCCCGGCCACGATGGACGAGATGCTGATGCTGACCCGCGCCGTCACGCGCGGGGCTCGCCGGCCGCTCGTCGTCGCGGACATGCCCTTCGGGTCGTTCCAGGTCTCGGACGAGGACGCGC
This sequence comes from uncultured Actinomycetes bacterium, assembly GCA_963765175.1. Lineage (GTDB taxonomy): Bacteria > Actinomycetota > Thermoleophilia > Gaiellales > Gaiellaceae > GMQP-bins7. The sequence goes on along the minus strand of CAVXUY010000009.1, from coordinate 131,839 downwards.
TGCGGAACGCGATCCGCTTCGTCAAGGAGGCGGGCGCCGACGCCGTGAAGCTGGAGGGCGCTGGGCCGATGCTCTCCCGCGTGCGCACGATCGTCGGTGCCGGGATCCCGGTCATGGGCCACATCGGCCTCACGCCGCAGTCGGCGACGATGCTCGGCGGCTACCGAGCCCAGGGCCGCTCGGCCGAGAAGGCGCTCGCGCTGCTCGGGGACGCCCGCGCGCTCGAGGCGGCCGGCTGCTTCTCGGTCGTGCTCGAAGCGGTCCCGGCGCGCGTCGCGAAGCGGGTCACCGACGAGCTCGCCATCCCGACGATCGGCATCGGGGCCGGCCCCGACTGCGACGGCCAGGTGCTGGTCTGGCACGACCTGCTCGGTCTCTACCAGGGCCGGACGGCCCGGTTCGTCAAGCGCTACGCGGAGATCGGCGAGTCGATCCGCACAGCGCTCGAGACGTATGCAGACGACGTCCGCGGGCGCCGTTTTCCGGAGGAGCAGCACACGTACGCGATGCCCGAGGCCGAGCTCGCGGTCTTCGAGGAGGTCGTGTCAGGCGGTCCCGCCGAGGACGAGCGAGACCGCGACCACGAACGCCGCAAGTAGCCCGAGGCCGGCCGCGACCGTCGCCCCGGAGCGGGGCCAGCTCCAGCCGTGCACGACCCGTACGCCGATCCCGAGCAGGGCGAGCGACCACAGGCCGAAGCCGATCTGGAGGGCGAGGATCGCGGTCTCGCCGGCCCCCTCGTCGGCGCCGCCCGCATGGAAGGTGTCCTCGCCGAAGAGTGCGAGCCGCAGCGGGAGCACGACGAGCAGCGACGCTGCGAGCGGCACCGCCGCGAACGCCACGATCTGCCGCTGACGGAGGAACGTCCCTTCGCTGCCGAGCAGCCGGGCACCGAAGTGGATGCCGAACCCGATCAGCAGATAGCCGACGGCCCCGTAGATCCCGCCGAAGACGAAGACCCATACCGCGACGAGGATGCCGTCCAGGTCGGCGTTGTCGAGCAGTGCCCCGGCCGTCGAGCTCGACAGCACGGCGGCCGCGCCTGCGAGCCAGGTCACGAGCAGGATCGGCTCCGCGCGCGCGTGCACGTCATCCGGGTCGTCCTCCCGCAGCGCGAAGAAGACGGGTCGTGGGCTCAGGAGCGTGGCCGGCACGCGCAGCCACCACGCGCGCTCGGGTGACAGCTCCTCGCGTCGGCCCGCGGTGTCCAGGAACGCCACACCCAGAGGGTAGCCCGCTCTCAGCCGAGGGCGTGCGGACCCGCGAGGACGATCCGGTCGAGTCCGCTGACCACGCGCTCGTACTCCTCGACCGGGACGACGGTCATCCCGCCGAGCAGCACGCTCGTGACCCGGCCGTTGCTGCGCGTGTAGCGCACCGTCTCGCCCGGCGAGGAGTAGCCGGGGGCTTCGGCGATTCGCAACGTGTCGGCGTCCACCACCTCGAGCTTCTCCATCGCGCTCGTCGGGTCGGGCTGGTTCGGCGCCACGAGCCACAGGCGACCGCCGAGGTCGACGACATCGGTCAGGCCCCAGAGCGCGGCGAAGTGTCCCGTGTACGACGCGTGATCGGCAGCAGCTTCCTCGTCGCCCGGCGCCTTGGCGGCGTCGAGCGCGGAGTCCACGAGCTTGACGATGCCGACGGCGAGCTCCCGCGCAGGACCGTCGATGGCGTTGGTCAGCGCGACCACGGTGAGGCCGTCGACGGGATCGAAGAGCGTGCGGGTGATGTGGCCCGGGAAGCCGCCGCCGTGGCCGATCATCCGGCGCTCGCCGATCTTGTGGATTCCGAACCCGAGCCCGTACCGATCGTCGGTTCCCTCGATCTCCCACTCGCCCCGCTGCATGCGCCGCTTGCTCGCGTCGCTCAGCAGCCGCTCGTCGCCGAGCACGTGACCGGCCGCATAGCGGCAGAGATCCTCTGCCGTCGACCAAAAACCAGTCGCAGAAGCGAGTGCCCGCGTGTCGACCGGGTCGATGGGCAGCCGCCGCTCGAGAGTCTCGAGGGTCGAATAGCCCGTGACGTACTCGTCCGCCCGCGACGTGTCGAGGTCAGGCCCGGTGTCGCGGAGGCCGAGCCGGCGGACGACATGTTCCAGGACGTAGTTCGCGTAGGACTGACCGCTGACCGCCTCGACCACGAGGCCGACCACGCCATAGCCGATGTTGGAGTACTTGAACCGCTCGTTCCGTTCGAGCACGTCGGCGGCGTCGAGGCAGGCCGCGATGAGCGCCTCGCTGTCGGGGAACTCCCGCTGCAGCTGCCAGAAGTCCGCCTCGTGGCTGTCGCGGACGACGCCGCCGCCATGAGCCAGCAACTCGGCCACGGTGCGGTCGCCGATCGGCGACCCGGCAAGAGCGGACACGTGCTGCTCGACGGTGTCGTCGAGCCGCAACTTGCCGGCCTCGACGAGCTGCATGACCGCCGTCGCCGTGAACGTCTTGGAATGGGAGGCGATCCGGAACAGATGCGCGGTCGTGAGCAGCTCGCCGGGGTCGTCCTCCGCGTTCGTCCCCGGCAACCTTGCAAACCCGTGCGCAGACGAGAGCAGCACCTCGCCGGCGACCGCCACGGCGACCTGGACGCCCGGGACGCGTTGCGTGCGGGCGCGTAGGCCGACCCACGTGTCGCCATAGCCGGCCGAGTCCCGGACGACGTTCCGCTGTTCGGCGGACATCGGCTCGGGTCGCGTCTTCGTCGCCATGCCGGAACCCTATTCATGCGAAGGTTCCGGCGATGGACGCCGACGCCGAACTGACCGAGAACGCCCGGGCGTCGATGCCGCTTGCGGAGACCCTCGGTCTCGAGATCGTGGCGGCCGCCCCCGATGAGGTCGTCGCGCGGCTCCCGTTCCAGGAGCGCCTGTGCACCGCCGGCGGCATCCTCCACGGCGGCGCGCTCATGTCCCTCGCGGACGCGTCCGGCGCGTACTGCGCATTTCTCAACCTCCCCGAGGGCTCGACCGGCACGGCGACGATCGAGTCCAAGACGAACTTCTTCCGCGCGGTGCGCGACGGCCACGTCGACGCGCGCTCGCGGCCGCTCCATCGCGGGCGGACGACGATCGTCGTCGAGACCGACCTGCATGACGCCGCCGGCAAGCACGTCGCCCGCGTCACCCAGACGCAGGCGGTCCTCGCCGCGCCCTGACGTATCTCGAGACGATATGCGACTGGACAGGCGATGCGCGCAGCATCGGGACGAGACGACGGTTCTCAGTTGACAAGACATCAGCGTCCACAGAAGATCCGGAACGCAGCGCGGAGGGCCGCCCTGCCTCATATCTCTAGTCAGCGGTTCAAGGAAGGGGAGAGGACCTGGAACGCAGACTCATGAAGTACGTGCGCCGCACGTGCGGGCGCTCGTGAGTGCGTTCGCCGTGATGGCGTTCGCCACGACCGGAGCCGTCGGCGGCGGTACTCAGAAAGCAGTACCGACGGTCGGCTCGAATGACACAAAGATTCGGAGGGAGAGGCATGTCTGAACGACTTCGCGCCCTGCTGCACCGCCGGGCGCTCGTCGGCGTCGCCGCAATCCTGGCGCTCGCCAGCCTCACTGTTGCCTCAATGCGAATTGCAACTCGGGGCGTACGTCGCGCGCTCGGCGCCTCAGTCGTGCTCGCCGCGACGGCGCTCATTCTCGTCGCGGGCGGATCGGCCGCCCAGGGACCGGAGGCCGATGCGGAGGAGTTCATCACGCCGCAATGGCAGCCGTATGCCCTTCGCGACGGAAAGACGACGGTCGTCGTCCAGCTCGCCGGCGATCCCGTCGCCGCCGTTCAGGGCGATGCCGATCACAAGCTCAGCAAGGCAGAGAAGAACGCGATCCGGGCTCAGCTGAAGGCGGGCCAGAGAGACGTCCGCGCCCAGATCGAGAAGCTCGGCGGAACGATCGTCGCCGACTATCAGACCGCGTACAACGGGCTGAAGGTCCACATCGACCGCAACAAGACCGACGCGCTGTCGGGCATCGCCAACGTGCTCGGCGTCCGCGCGCTCGAGCGCATGACGGTCGACAACGAGAAGGGCGTCGCGCTGATCGGCGCTCCCGCAGTCTGGGGCGGCCTCGCCGGCCTGCACGGCGAGGGCGTCAAGGTCGCGATCATCGACACCGGCCTCGACTACACGCACGAGAACTTCGGCGGGCCCGGCACGGTCGCCGCGTACACCGCCGCCAACGCGGCGGACACGGTCGCCCCGGCGCCCGGGTCGTTCGGCCCGCGCTTCAAGGGCGGCATCGACCTCGTCGGCGACGACTACAACGCCGACCCGGACTCCGCGACGTACCAGCCGATCCCGCATCCCGACCCGAACCCGCTCGACTGCAACGGGCACGGCTCGCACGTCGCCGGCACCGCCGCCGGCTCGGGCGTGCTTGCGAACGGCACCGAGTACACCGGCCCGTACAACGCGGCGACGATCTCGGGCAACTCGTGGAGGATCGGCCCGGGCGTCGCCCCGAAGGCCGACCTGTACGGCATCCGCGTCTTCGGCTGCGTCGGCTCGACCGACGTCACGGTCGACGCGATCGAGTGGGCCGTCGAGAACGACATGGACGTGATCAACATGTCGCTCGGCTCGCCCTTCGGCAGCAACGACGACCCGTCCGCGGTCGCCTCGACGAACGCGGCCAAGGCCGGTGTGATCGTCGTCACCTCGGCCGGCAACAGCGGTCCGAACCAATACATCACCGGCTCGCCGGGCACCGGCGACGGCTCGATCGCCACGGCCGCGAACGACGCGTCCCCGGGCTTCCCGGGCGCGACGCTCACCACGACGCCGGCCATCGCCAACCCGAACGGCTCGCCGTTCACGGTGATCAACGCGAACGGCGCGACCATTCCGGTGCCGACCACCGGCCCGATCGTCGTGCTGCAGGACAACCCGAACACGACGACGGACCAGACGGTGGGCAACTTTACGTACATCGGCTCGAACGACGAGTCGCAGGGCTGCTCGCCGGCTTCCTACACGTTCAACGGCGTGGCACCCGGTCTGCACCAGATCGCCGTCGCGCGGCGCGGCACGTGTGCTCGCGTGGCCAAGGCGATCTTCGCCCAGCAGGCCGGCGCGGCCGTCGCGGTCATGACGAACAACGCGGCGGGTCTCCCGCCCTTCGAGGGTCAGATCACGCAGAACCCGGATCCGGGCGGCGAGGCGTTCACCGTCACGATCCCGTTCCTCGGCGTTGCCGGCAACCAGGCCACGGCCGGGACGCCGTCGTTCAAGCTGCGTGCCGAGGGGAACGGCAAGACCGGCGACGTCGTCGCTGCGCTGATCCCGAACCCGAACTTCAAGGGCTTCGCGAGCTTCTCGTCGGGCGGCCCGCGGAACTTCGACAGCCACCTGAAGCCGGACGTCACGGCGCCGGGTGTGAGCGTCATCTCGACAGGCAACGGGACCGGGAACAACTTCGCGATCATCTCCGGGACCTCGATGGCCTCTCCGCACAACGCGGGCGCAGCGGCGCTCGTGCGGCAGGCGCATCCGGACTGGAGAGTCGACGACATCAAGTCGGCGATCGTGAACACGGCCGATCCTGAAGGCGTCACCGGCTACAAGACGAGCCGCGCGGGCACCGGGCTGATCCAGCCCGCCGGCGCGACGAAGACCCAGGCCGTGGCCAACGCGAACGGCGACGGTTCGAGGTTCGAGGTTGCGCTCAACTTCGGCTTCGAGGAGCTCAAGCAGAACTTCTCGAGGTCGAAGGGGATCAAGATCGAGAACCACGGCGACTCGCCGTTGACGTTCTCGGTCAGCCAGACGAACCCCAACGGCTCGCCGCACAACATCTCGCTGAGCGACACGTCGGTCACGGTTCCGGCCGGCGGCGACGCTCAGGTGCTGGTGCGGCTGGAAGTCCCGGCCGCGACCGCCGGCGCCGCGAACGGCGCAGGCCTCTCCTTCCAGGAGGTCGCGGGCCTGATCACGTTCACGCCGACGGCGGGCCAGAACAGCGATGTCAAGCTCCGCGTGCCGTACTACCTCGTGCAGCGGCCGCTCTCGGACGTCGACGGACAGCTGGCCAAGTTCAAGAATGGCCAGGCGTCGGGGACTGCCATGCTGACGAACAGGAACGGCGTGATCGACGGCGACGCGGACTTCTACGCGTGGGGCCTGGAGGACAAGAAGGACAAGGGCAAGGTGTCCAACGACCTCCGCGCGGTCGGCGTCCAGTCGTTCGCCAACGCGACCGCCACGAACCCGCACCGGAAGTTCATGGTGTTCGCCGTGAACACGCACGACCCATGGTCGACCCCGTCGGCCAACGAGTTCGACATCTACGTCGACGTCAACAACGACGGTCACGACGACTACATCGTGATCGGCGTGGACGACGGGCTCGTCCGGACGGGGACGTCGAGCGGCGTTCTCGGGACGTTCGTCGCGAGCACGGTCCCGACCGATTCCGGGCTGAGCGTGGTCGGCACGACATCGGCGTCCTCGCCGACCAACGGCTCGACCGCCCTGCTGTTCCTCCTCTCGACGCAGCTGTGCCGTGGAGACAACCCCGACACGGTGGCCGTCGAGCCGGGGACTCAGCCGTGCCTGAGCAATGCGGTGCAGCCGCGGCTCACGTATCGCGCGGTCAGCTTCGACCGGTTCAGTGACGCCGTCGACGTGGCGGACGGGCCGGCGAAGTACAACCCGTACAACCCGGCGATCAGCCAGGGGATGTTCGAGACCCTGGCGCCGGGTGGCTCCGTCAGCGTCCCGATCTCGATCAATGCGGCCGAGTGGGCTCTGACGCCCGCGCTTGGCAGCATGTTCGTGACGCTCGACAACAAGGGCGGCAAGGAGGAGGCGACCCTCCTGGAGGTCAAGCCCAAGTAACACCTGCCGCACTGCACGGAACGACGAGGGCCGGCCATTCGCCGGCCCTCGTCATTGCTGTTTGTAAATCCATGGCGGTTTGGCCCGGCTCTTGGTTGACAGGACAGGTGCTAGACGTTCGAGGTCCGGACCTGGACGAGGCGGTAGCCCGCGACGCCTGCCAGCGTCGGGTCGCCCTCACGGAACGCCCTGATGAATCGCCGGCGACGACTACAACGCGAGCGGCAACGCCGCAGCGCAGATTCCGCATCCAGATCCGAACCCGATGGACTGCAACGGGCACGGGTGCCATGTGACCGGCACGGCTGCGGGCAACGGCGTCGACCGCGCCGGCAACGCCTTCCTCGGGCCTACGCGACGCGCGTTCGTGTTCAGCACCCGGACTGAGGGCGCGGCGATCACGTTCCTCACGTCGGCTCCGACGAACGGCTCGACGGCGCTCATCCCGATCAACTCCACCATGCTGTGCCGCGGTGACAACCCGGCGACGCCGGAGAGCGACCCGGAAACCGTGCCCCAATAGCGCGAGCGCTCCGGGCGGCCGCTTCACTTACCACGCCTTCGGGTTCGATCTGAACGACGGCGGCGGGGCAGACGAGGTCGAGGGGATGGCCTCGTACTACCCGTGGGGGCGAGTCGATCACGACTGGCGACTTCCAGACCGTCGCACCGGGTGCCTCCGAAGACCTCCAACATCTCGATCAAACGCCGCGCCGAATGGGCGACGACGCCCGCCCTCGGCGTCATGGTCGTGACGCTCGATAACAAGAACGGCAAGGACGAGGCGACGCTGATCGAGGCCAAGAAGAAGTAGGGCCTCGAGCCAACGCCTGATCTGCGAGAGCCCCGCTACAGCGGGCTCTCGCTTTGTCGACGGCCCACGTCGACGCGCGCACGCGACGCTCCATCGCGGACGGACGACGATCGTCGTGGAGACCGAGCTGCACGACGCCGCCGGCAAGCATGTCGCACGGGTCACGCAGACGCAGGCGGTGCTCGCCGGCTCGCAACGCGGCCTCGAGACGGCTGTGTTTGAGCCGAGTCCGACTTGGGTAGCCCGCGTTTCAGAGTGCTAATCGGCCGGTCACGGCGCAAACCGATCGCGGCTCGCGTCGGTAGAACGAGGCGACGGTTCTCATCTTGACGGACCGACGGTTCTCATTTGACAAGCGCTCTCCGGCCACGGGAGGATCCCGCGGACGCAGGGAGCAGAGGGCCGCACTGCCATCCATACCTTGCAAGCCGTTCAAGGAGGGAGAGACCTTGCAACGCAGACGCTTGTACGTGCGCCGCACGCATGTGTCGGCGCTCTTGGGGGCGTTCGCCGTCTTGGCGTTCGCAGCAACCGGGGCCGTAGGCGCCGGCACTCCGAGCGCAGTACCCAACGTCGACGTCAGCACGATCCCCGCGCCGCACGCCTCGCGCGGTGGCGCTCTGAACGTCGTCGTCACGCTCGACGCACCTTCCGTCGCGGTCGCGGCCGAGCAGCAGGGCCTCACGGTCGCGGAGCAGCGTCAGTACTCGAACAGCCTCGAAGCGCAGCAGGACACGCTCGGCGCTCGGGCGGCCGGCGTCGGAGCAACCGAGCTGGCAAGTGTCACCACGGCGCTGAACGCGGTGGCCTTCCGGGTGGCGCCGTCGCAGGTCGACGACCTGCAGGCACTGCCGGGCGTCGCATCGGTACGCCCGATCTTCGACTACAAGCTCGATCTCAGTGAGACGGTGCCCTACATCGGCGCCGCCGCCGTCCAGGCCGGCGGCTTCGATGGCACCGGAATCGACGTCGCCGTGATCGACTCCGGTATCGACTACACGCACCAGAACTTCGGCGGTGCGGGCACGGCTGTGGCCTACACGGCTGCGTACGGGACGACGACCGGTGACGCACGCAACAAGACGCTCGACGGCCTGTTCCCGACAGCGAAGGTCGTCGCCGGCTTCGACTTCGTCGGCGAGGCGTGGAGCGGGACTCCCACCACTCCGCCGCTCGCGCCAGACCCCGACCCGATCGATTGCGGTCCGTCGGCGATCCCGGCACCCTGCGCAGGCGGGCACGGGTCGCACGTGTCGGACATCATCCTCGGCGTCGGCCCGAACAAGGGCGTCGCGCCGGGCGCGAAGCTCCTCTCGTTCAAGGCCTGTAGCGCAGTGTCGACGTCATGCAGCGGCGTGGCGCTCCTACAGGCGGTCGCAGCGTCGCTCGACCCGAACGGTGACGGCTCGATCGCCGACCGGGTCGACGTCATCAACCTATCCCTGGGCTCGTCCTATGGCCAGGTCGAGGACGACCTGAGCTTCGCCCTCAAGAACGCATCGGATGCGGGCGCTGTGGTCGTCGCGGCGGCCGGCAACGCCGCCGACCGGCCGTACATCGTCGGCTCGCCGTCCACGCAGGCCGAGGTCATCAGCGTCGCCCAGACGCAGGTGCCGTCGGCGAAGCTGTACCTGATCGACCCCTCGGCCGCGGGCTTCCGGTCCGTCGGCGGGTCGCGGCAGGCCTGGTCGGCAGCGGCGACGCTCGTCACGGGCACGCTCGAGTACAACACGGGCAGCCTGGCGAAGAAGCAGGGCTGCACACCCACGGGCGCGAACCCGTACGCAGCGGGCGAGCACACCGGGGACATCCTGCTCGTCGACCGCGGCAGCTGCAACGTCAGCCTCAAGGCGACGAACGCAGCAGCGGCAGGCGCAATCGCCGTCGTGATCGGCAACAACGCGCTGCAGGCGCCTGGTGACCTTCCTCCGGACTTCTCGTTCGGCGGAGGCGCCCAGACGATCGCGGCGTACACGATCACGCTCCGCGACGCGAATCACCTGAAAGGCGCCGCGGAAGAGGCGGGCTGCCCCGCGGCGACCGGCTGTGCCAACCCGGGAGCGACCAACGCACTCGGGCAGCCGGCAACCATCGATCCTGCGGGCGCGGCGAATCTCGTCGGCAACATGGTGGCGTCGTCCGCACGCGGGCCGACTCACTCGTTCAACTCCATCAAGCCGGACATCGGTGCTCCTGGCGGATCGGTCTCGACCGAAGCCGGCACCGGAACCGGTGAGACGCCGTTCGGCGGGACCTCGGGCGCCTCGCCCATGGTCGCCGGCTCCGCGGCGCTCCTGCTGGACAAGAACCCGTCGTTCTCGGTTCGCGATGTCAAGACGCTCCTCATGAGCACCGCCGAGACGAACATCGGGCTCAACCCCGTCGGCCTACCCGGCGTGCTTGCCCCGATCACGAGGATCGGCGCCGGCGAGGTGCGTGTGAACCGGGCCTTCGCCAGCGGAACGGCTGCGTGGGCGTCCGGAGAGAACGCTTCGAGCCTCTCCTTCGGATACCACGCCGTCTCCGAGACCGAACGGCTCGAGAAGCGAGTCGTTGTGAAGAACTTCGGCTCCTCGAGCAAGCTGTACACGATCACGCCGAGCTTCCGCTACGCGGACGACGCGGCGTCGGGTGCCGTCAGGGTCCAGGCGCCGGCGCGCATCCGGGTTCCGGCCGGCGGGACGAGGAGCTTCGAAGTCAAGCTCCGGATCGACCCGAGCAAGCTCCCGGTGTGGGCGCTCAACGGCGGGCCCTTCGGCGGAGACGGCTTCCGCCTCCAGAGCGTCGAGTTCGACGGCTACATCACGCTCAATGCAGGCCCGAACGACAACGTTCACCTGGCGTGGCAGGTGCTGCCGCACCGCTCGGCTGAGGTCGAAGCGGAGGACGACACGTTCCGGCTCAGGAGTAACGGCACCGCATCCGTCGAGCTCGAGAACGACAGCAAGGTGCTCGACGGCCGGGTCGACGTCTTCGCGCTGACGGGCACCAGCCCGCGCATCGACGAGGACCCCCCGGCGCCGGGCTCCAATGAAGCAGTCGTCGATCTTCGCGCAGTCGGGCTCCGGCTGGTCAACCTCGGAGCGCTAGGCCCAGGTGTCCAGTTCGGGATCGACACGTTCGGTGCGCGTGCGCATCCGAACTACCCGGCGGAGTTCGACATCAACATCGACTCGAACGGTGACGAAGTCGTCGACCGGATCATCTTCAACGCCGAGAACGGCGGATTCGGGGTCTCGGGTCAGAACGTCACGGCCGTGTTCACCTGCACGAACGCGGCTTGCACGGTAGGAACGATTGCCGTGTTCTTCTTCACGGACGCCGACCTGAACTCGGGGAACGCAATCATGACGGCGCCGCTGTCCGCCCTCGGGCTGACGCCGACGACGCAGTTCGACTTCTCCGTGGACGTGTTCGACAACTACCACAGCGGTCTCCTGACCGACTCGATCGACACGATGACCCACACGTTGGCAACGCCCAAGTTCACGGGCACCGGTCTTCCCGCCGCCATCCCGGCGAAGGGCGAGGCCGACCTCAACATCGCGAGCGTTGCGGGCGGCGCTGCGGCATCGCCGTCGCAGACCGGTTTCCTGCTCATGTACCGCGACGCCGAGGGCGTCACCCGGTCGAACAGCAGGAACGAGGCCGACCTGCTGCAGGTGAGAACCAAGAAGCACCACGACGACGACTGAGTCGTCCGTCGCTCGGTACGAACGAGAGAGGGCCGCGAGAGCGGCCCTCTCTCATTGCGATCAGGTCCAGGCGACTAGCCCGGCCCGTCGATGGGACAGGGGCCCTCGGCGCTCAGCGCCGGGGCGCTCCTCTTTCAGGTCGTCGGCCGTCCCGTGCGCGCGGTGTCCGGGGCGATGCAGTCGAGCTGCGGCAACCGGGTGATGGCGAACGCGCGGCTCCCACGGGACCCGAAGGCCCTGATCGAGTAGTAGCCACGGCACACCCCTGCCGAGATCGGGAACGTCACGCTGAACACGCCGGCGGCGTTCGCGACCTTCGACTTCGAATACGCGCCGCCGCCCGCCCACGCGATCACGTGAACCCGCTCGCTCGGCACGAACCCGACTCCGCGAACGGTCAGCGGCTGCAGGTCCGTCATCTGGAGCTGCGCCCGCTTGACCGCAGGCTCGTTCGGCGCCGCGCTCGCGACTCCCACGGTCCCGAGAACGCACAGGCCCACGACGAGTGTGATCCTCCTCGTCATGCGCCGAGTATGCCACTCCGGCGACAGGCGACGCGGCAGCCCCTTACAGAAGTCTCGCTAGGCGGCCGCGGCCGCCGGCTGGTCGAGCACGGCGCGGAGGTAGCGGCCGGTGGCGGAGTCCTCGACCTCGGCGATCTCCTCCGGAGACCCGGCCGCGATCACCTCTCCCCCCGCCTCGCCGCCCTCGGGGCCGAGGTCGACGATCCAGTCCGCCTGCTTGATCACGTCGAGGTTGTGCTCGATGACGAGCACCGTGTTGCCGTTGTCGACGAGCCGCTGAAGCACCTCGAGGAGCTTCTCGATGTCGGCGAAGTGGAGCCCGGTCGTCGGCTCGTCGAGGATGTACAGCGTCTTCCCCGTCGCAACCTTCGAGAGCTCGGCCGCGAGCTTCACGCGCTGCGCCTCGCCGCCCGAGAGCGTCGTCGCCGGCTGGCCGAGCTTGACATAGTCGAGCCCGACGTCGTGCAGCGTCTGCAGGCGCCGCCGGATCTTCGGGATCTTCGCGAAGAACTCGAGCGCCTCCTCGACGGACATCTCGAGCACGTCCGCGATCGACTTCCCCTTGAAGCGCACCTCGAGCGTCTCCTTGTTGTAGCGGCGCCCGTGGCAGGTCTCGCAGGGGACGTAGACGTCGGGCAGGAAGTGCATCTCGATCTTGATCGTCCCGTCGCCCTTGCACGACTCGCAGCGCCCGCCGCGCACGTTGAACGAGAAGCGGCCGGGCTTGTAGCCGCGGATCTTCGCCTCCGGCGTCAGCGAGTAGAGCTCGCGCACGTGAGTGAAGAGGTCGGTGTACGTCGCGGGGTTCGACCGCGGCGTGCGGCCAATGGGCGTCTGGTCGATGTCGATGACCTTGTCGAAGACCTCGATGCCCTCGACCGACTCGTGGTCGCCCGGCTTCATCCGCGTCTTGTTGAGCCGGTTTGCGAGTGCCTTGTAGAGGATCTCGTTCACGAGCGTCGACTTCCCCGACCCGGAGACGCCGGTCACCGCGACGAACCGCCCGACCGGGAAGTCGACGTCGATGTCCTTGAGGTTGTGCATCGAGGCCCCGCGCACGGCGAACCAGCCGCGGCCATCGTCCTCGCGCCGGGGCGGGATGGCGATCCGGCGCTCCCCGCTCAGGAACTGACCGGTGATCGAGCCCTCGGTCGCGGCGACGCCCTCGGCGGTTCCCTCGGCGACGACCTCGCCCCCGTGCTCGCCTGCGCCCGGCCCCATGTCCACGATCCAGTCGGCCGACCGCATCATCTGCTCGTCGTGCTCGACGACGAGCACCGTGTTCCCGAGGTCGCGCAGCCGCTCGAGCGTTGCGATCAGCCTCCCGTTGTCGCGCTGGTGAAGCCCGATCGACGGCTCATCGAGGATGTACAGGACGCCGACGAGCTGCGACCCGATCTGTGTCGCGAGCCGGAGCCGCTGCGCCTCGCCGCCGGAGAGCGTCTTCGCCGCCCGGTCGAGCTGGAGGTAACCGACGCCGACGTTGTCGAGGAACGTCAGCCGTTCGCGCACCTCCTTCACGATCCGGCGCCCGATCAGCTCCTCTGTCTTCGTGAGCTCGAGCTCGTCGAGGAAGGCAAGCGCGCGCGTCACCGACATCTGCGTGAAGCCGTGGATCGACAGCCCGCCGATCGTGACCGCGAGCACCTCCGGCTTGAGCCGCGCGCCGCCGCACTCGGGGCACGGCCGGAAGCTCATGTACTCCTCGATGCGCTCGCGCTGGTGGGAGGAGTCGGTCTCCTTGTACCGCCGCTGGAGGTTCGTCACCAGCCCCTCGAACGCCATCGTGTACTGGCGCTTGCGTCCCATCCGGTTGCGGTACGTGACGAAGATCTTGTCGCCGCCGGTGCCGTACAGGAACTTGTCCTGCTGTTCGGTCGTGAGGTCACGCCACGGCGCGTCGAGCGGGATCTCGTAGCGCTCGGCGATGGCCTCGATGACGCTGTCGTAGAAGCTCTGGCTCCCGATCGTCCAGGGCACGAGCGCGCCCTCGTTGATCGACACCGAGCTGTCGGGGACGAGCAGGTCAGGGTCGATCTCCAGCTGTGACCCGAGCCCGGTGCAGCGCGGACAGGCGCCGTGCGGCGAGTTGAAGGAGAAGACGCGCGGCTCGAGCTCCGGGAGCGAGACCCCGTGCTCGGGGCAGGCGAAGTTCTCGGAGAACGTCATGGAGTCTCCGTCGACGACGTCGATCGTCACCAACCCCTCGGCGAGAGAGGTCGCCGTCTCGATCGACTGCGTGAGCCGCTGGCGGAGGTCCGGCTTCATCACGAGCCGGTCGACGACCACCTCGATCGTGTGCTTGAACTTCTTGTCGAGCTCGATCTCCTCCTCGAGCAGGCGCTGCTCGCCGTCGACCTTCACGCGCGTGAAGCCGTCCCGGCGCAGCTCCTCGAGCACGTCCTTGTACTCGCCCTTGCGGTCGCGGACGACCGGCGCGTTCACGGTGAAGCGCGTGCCCTCGTCGAGGCGCAGCACCTGCTCGACGATCTGATCGAGCGACTGGCCCGCGATCGGCCGCCCGCAGATCGGGCAGTGCGGCCGCCCGATGCGCGCGTACAGCAGGCGCAGGTAGTCGTAGATCTCGGTCACGGTTCCGACTGTCGAGCGCGGGTTCCGCGACGTCGTCTTCTGGTCGATCGAGATCGCCGGCGAGAGCCCGTCGATCGAGTCGACATCGGGCTTCTCCATCATCTGCAGGAACTGCCGCGCGTAGGCCGAGAGCGACTCGACATAGCGGCGCTGCCCCTCGGCGTAGATCGTGTCGAACGCGAGCGACGACTTCCCCGAGCCGGAGAGCCCCGTGACGCACACGAGCGCGTTCCGCGGGATGCGGACGGTGACGTCCTTGAGGTTGTGCTCGCGCCCGCCGTGGACGACCAGGTGGTCAGCATTCATGAGCGCGTCATTCTACCGGGACGAACAGACGTTCGTGCAGTGGTCGTGGGCGGCGCGACCTGTCATGGTGCCGGGGTCCGAGTCAAGGAGGTGGGCAATGGCAGATGCCGGGCTCTTCATCGGCTTCGGCAACCCCGTGCGCGGGCGCGAGGGGCAGGCGGTCGAGCTCTTCAACGAGACGCTCGGCTGGTACTCGCAGCTGCAGGAGGACGGCGAGATCGAGAGCTTCGAGCCCGTCTTCCTCGAGCCGCACGGCGGCGACCTCGGCGGCTTCATCATGATCCGCGGCGACGCGGAGAAGCTGGCGAAGCTCCGCGTGAGCGACGAGTTCACACAGTTCACGATCCGCGCCGGGCTCTACGTCGACTCGATCGGCGTCGTCGGCGCCGATATGGGCGGTCGGCTGCAGAGCCAGATGGCGTTCTACACGGAGCAGATCGGCGCGATCGCGTAGCCGGGACGGGGCGGCGTGCGCAGTCGCGCGCCGCCCCGCTCAAACCTCGCGAGCGCGCGCATGCTGCAGCTCGCCTCAGGCGGTCGAGCCGCTGGCGCCGCGGATGCAGGCCGTGGCGTCGGACGAACGCGCTGCGATCGCCCGGCACTCGGCGGCCCGCTTCCGGGTCGAGACGGAAAGCCGACCGAGGACGCTTCCGACGGCGGCGAAGCAGTCGCCACGTACGGCCGCGCGCGCCCGGACGCAGAGGCCCGCAGCCTCGCGCCCGCCGGTGTAGTTCCCGACCATCGTTCGCGCGGCCCCGGCCAAGCAGGTGCCCTCGTGGCCGTACGTGCGCGCATAGCCGCAGATCCTCCCGATCTCGGGCGGATCGAGGCGCGAGAACGAGGCAGCGTCCCGCCCGAACGAGCCGAAGCAGATCGGGACGAAGCGGCGTCCTGCGCCGGCGCAGGCCTCGGCGGCGCGCTCCCAGCTCCAGTCGACCAACGGCAGGATCCGCGCGGTGACGAACCCGAAGCAGACCATGCGGTCGCCGGCGCGGACCGCGTTGCACGGGTAGAGCGGGTCGTCGTCGCGGAGCCAGCGCGAGCGGAAGCCGTACGAGCTCGCGACATTCTCCATGAACGCGCCGCCCTTGCACGAGACCCGATCGAAGGCGACATCGAGCCGGTCGCAGACGCGGAGTGAGAGCGGAAGGCTGTAGCCCGTCGAGATCATGAGGCCGTGCCCGATGCCGTGCACGCACTGGTCGCCGAGCCAGGGCGACGACCGGAACGAGCGATCGGCGCAGAGCTTCCGGACCTTCGCGCCGAGCGCCTGGGCGGTGAACGAGCGCACCGTGGCGAGCGAGCGCTCGAGGACCCCGTGGTAGAAGCCGGACCAGCAGCTCGCTGACCCGTTCGCGAAGCTGCGGGCGACGTTCCCGTCGAACCGCGCGAGTGAGGCGGCGCCGATCGTGTGCGCGATCCGGTGGCACTTGCCGTCGCCGGGGATCACGCCCGAGGCCACCCTCTCGTCAAGGAGCGCCAGTGCCGCTTTCGGCCCCTCTCGGTAGGCGACGTTCCCGAACGCCTGCTCGAAGCACGCCTGCTCGTCGCACTCGTCGACGACGGTCTCGTCGGCCTCGAACGTCCCGATGACCGGGTGCAGGGGTAGCGGCGCCGCGGTCCCGCCGTCGGTGTCTGCGAAGAAAGCGACCCCGACAACGATCTGCGCGAGGAGCAGGCACGACGCAAAAGTGAGCACGGCGAACCGGCGGGAGACCCGCATTCCTACGCCACGCTCACGACGAGCATGGCGCTCACCCCGCAGCCCGCAGATCCCAGCCCATCCTCTCTCAATGTACTGGCTCGTCAGCCGATGTCCAGGCTACGGCTCGCGGCAGTCCGGGCGCAGAACTTGCCGGAAGGCCGGCGCCCAACCATCACCCGTTCTCGCGCCTTGGAGCTGTCGCCGCGCAGGCTTAGCGGCGTAAGAACGAGAGGTCGGCGACCGGAGCCGTGTCGCTAGCGCTTGGCCGTGCGCCAGCGGCCGAAGATGAGGCCGCCGACGGTCAGGCCGAGACCGAACGTCCCGAGTGCGAACGCGCCGATCGCGAGGGACTTCCGCCAGAAGGAGAGGCTGCGCCAGCGACCGATGGCCTCCTCTTCCTCGGACGTCAGGGCCTCGCCCCGCCGCTGCTTCCGAACCGCTCCCCCTGCCCGCAGCCCGAGATAGATGTCGTCGAAGAGCTCAGGCGACTCGTTCGCCACGCTTCGAGTGTATAGCCTGCCCCGGCGGTGGCCGCGCGCGTTCTCCACCTCTCCGATCTCCATATCGGACATCGCGATTCCCTCGAGCCGCTCGACGCGCTTCCAGAGCTCGTCGCGCGCCTCGAGCCGGAGCTCCTGCTGGCAACGGGCGACCTGTCCCACCGGGGCAGGCCCGAGCAGCTCGAGCGGGCGCGCAGGCTCCTCGATGCCGTCGGCCTCCCCCTCCTCGCGGTGCCCGGCAATCACGACATCCCGTACACGTTCCCGGCCCGCTTCACCCGGACGTTCGAGCCCTGGCGAAACGCGTTCGGCGACCCGGAGCCGCTTCACTCCTCCACCGGCCTGGTCGTCGTGGGGCTCAGCTCGGTGCGCCCATGGCGCCAGCAGGGTGGCTCGCTCGAGGACCACCAGGTCGCCGCTACCGTCGAGAAGCTGCGCGCCGCGCCGCCGGAGGCGCTCAAGGTGGTCGCGCTCCACCACCACCTCGCAGCCCCGCCCTGGCGTGCCAAGCGAAAGCGCCCGCTCGCAAGACGCGACGAGGTCGTCCAGGCGTTCGCCGAGGCGGGCGCCGAGCTCGTGGTCTCGGGACACGTTCACCAGGTCGCGATCGCCGAGCGCCACGAGTTCGAAGTGCTCGAGGACGGAGGAAGCGGCGCGCTCGTGCTCGCAACCGTCGCCGGGCTCGGCCGCCCCCGCCCCCATCGCCGCGGAGAGGCGCGCGGCGTGAACCTCTACGTCGCCGACGAGAGCTCGCTCACCATCACGACCTACGCCTGGGACGGAAGCCGGTTCGCCGAGGTGGCACAGCGCCGGTTCGCGCGCCGTTAGAGTTCGTCCCGGTGGAGGCGGCCCTGCTCGAGCTCAAGCGGCGACTCGCCGAGGTCGCGGATCTCTCGCGCGCCGGAAACGTCCTTGCGTGGGACATGGAAGTCTGGATGCCGCCGGGGGGAGCCGAATCGCGCGCGACCCAGCTCTCGACGCTCGTGCGGATCATCCACGAGCAGTCCACGGACGACCGCGTGGGCGAGCTCCTCGACGAGCTCGAGCCGTACGCGGCCTCCCTCCCGCACGACGCCGACGACGCCTGTCTCGTGCGCGTGACGCGGCGCCAGTACGAGAAGCAGCGGCGGATTCCCTCCGACCTCGCCGCCGATCTGACGAAGGCTGCCGCCGAGGGGTATCAGGTCTGGGTCGGCGCACGCGAGGAGGGCAACTTCCAGAAGTTCCGGCCCGCGCTCGAGCGCATGCTCGAGCTCACCCTGCGCAAGGTCGAGTGCTTCGCGCCCTACGACGATCCCTACGACGTCCTTCTCGACGACTACGAGCAGGGCATGCGCACCGAGGACGTCGAGAGGGCCTTCGAGGTGCTTCAGCCGGAGCTCACGGCGCTCGTCGACGAGCACGCAGCCGACGAGATCGACGGGCTTCTGCGCGGCTCCTTCCCGATCGACAAGCAGGACGCCCTCTCCCGCGAGATCATCACGGCCTTCGGCGTGGACTGGGAAAAGTTCCGTCTCGACCTGACCGTGCACCCGTTCCAGGTCACGTTCGGCGTCGACGACATCCGGCTGACGACGAGATATGACGAGCGCGAACTGAATTCGCTGTTCACGGCGATGCACGAGGCGGGGCACGGCCTGTACGAGTGGGGCGTGAGCGAGTCGCTCGACCGCACGCCGATGGCCGGAGGAGTATCGTCCGCGCTGCACGAGTCCCAGAGCCGCTTGTGGGAGAACGTCGTCGGCCGCTCGCTCCCCTTCTGGCGCTGGTTCTACCCGCGGCTGCAGGAGGCTTTCCCGGAGAAGTTCGGGCCGGTCCCGCTCCGCGCCTTCCACCAGGCGGTGAACCAGCCGCTGCGCTCGTTCATCCGCGTCGACGCCGACGAGACGAGCTACGGCCTGCACGTGATTCTCCGCTTCGAGCTCGAGCGCGAGCTCCTCGCCGGGCGGCTCGCGGTCGCGGATCTCCCGGAGGCCTGGAACTCTCGCTTCCACGAGCTGCTCGGGCTCGAGATCACCGACGACCGGCAGGGCGTCCTCCAGGACAGCCACTGGTCCACCGGCTCCCTCGGGTACTTCCCGACGTACCTGCTCGGAAGCGTGCTCTCGGTGCAGATGTGGGAGAAGGCGGCCGAGGCGATCCCGGACGTCGAGGAGCGCATGGAGCGGGGCGACTTCGCCGACCTCCACGGCTGGCTGCGCGAGCACGTCTACTCGATCGGCAGCAAGTTCACGCCCGCGGAGACGATCGAACGCGCAGTCGGCGGGCCGATCGCCCCCGAGCCGTACCTCGCGTACCTCCGCGACAAGCTCGACGCGTACGCAGCCGCTTGATCGTAGGGGCCGGGCTTGCCCGGCCCTCGCCGACTGTGGAACTTCGAGGGCGAGGCAAGCCTCGCCCCTACGACCTCATGGTCAGGCGGCGACGCGGCCGAAGCGCTTCTCGGCCCGCGCGCGTGCCCGCGCGGCCTCGACCTCGCGATCGCGCGGCGCTGCTGCGGTCACGAGCTCGTCGAGCAGCCTCCGGGTCGTCGCCGCGACCTCGTCGATCGCCCGCGCGAACGCGGCCTCGTTCGCTTGCGACGGCTTCTGCGAGCCGCTCACCTTGCGGACGTACTGGAGCGCTGCCGCCTGGACCTCCTCTTCGGTCGCGGGCGGCTCGAAGTTGTGGAGCGTCTTGATGTTCCGGCACATGCCGCCGAGGGTAGCGAAGTCGGGGACTGATCAGACGGCCACGGTCGGAAGGCCGGCGAGCGCCATCGCCACCTCGTCCTCCGCGTATTCGTGGTCCTCGAGCCTGCCGGCGAAGAAGTCCGTGTACGCCTGCATGTCGAAATGGCCGTGGCCGCACAGGTTGAAGAGGATCGACTGCGAGACACCCTCCTCGCGGCAGCGGATCGCCTCGTCGATCGTCGCCTTGACGGCGTGGTTTGCCTCCGGTGCCGGCACGATGCCCTCGACTCGGGCGAACTCCACTCCGGCAGCGAACACCTCGGTTTGCGTGTACGCCCGCGCCTCGATGAGGCCGAGCTCCTTCAGGTGGCTCACCAGCGGCGCCATGCCGTGGTAGCGGAGCCCGCCAGCGTGGAATGGCGGCGGGACGAACGTCGAGCCGAGCGTGTGCATCTTCACGAGCGGCGTCAGGTGCCCGGTGTCGCCGAAGTCGAACGCGTACAGCCCCTTCGTCAAACTCGGGCATGCCGCCGGCTCGACTGCGATGACCCGCATCGAGGCCTCCTCGCGCAGCGCCCGACCGATGAACGGGAACGAGAGCCCGGAGAAGTTCGAGCCGCCGCCGGTGCAGCCGATGACGACGTCCGGGTAGTCCTCCGCTGCCTCGAGCTGCTGCTGCGCCTCCTCCCCGATCACGGTCTGGTGCATGAGCACGTGGTTGAGGACTGAGCCGAGCGAGTACTTCGTGTCCTCGCGGATGGCCGCCGTCTCGACCGCCTCGGAGATCGCGATCCCGAGACTGCCGGTCGAGTCCGGATGCTCCTCGAGGATCGCGCGCCCCGAGTTCGTCTCCCGCGACGGGCTGGGCAGGCAGCGCGCGCCGAAGGTCTCCATGAGCGCACGCCGGTAGGGCTTCTGCTCGTACGAGATCTTGACCATGAAGACCTCGACCTCGAGCCCGAAGATCTGCCCGGCGAACGCGAGCGCCGAGCCCCACTGCCCCGCGCCGGTCTCGGTCGTGAGGCGCGTGACGCCTTCCTGCTTGTTGTAGTACGCCTGCGCAACCGCGGTGTTCGGCTTGTGCGAGCCGGTCGGCGAGACCCCTTCGTACTTGTAGTAGATGCGCGCGGGGGTATCGAGGTGCTGCTCGAGGCGGCGGGCGCGGAAGAGCGGCGTCGGCCGCCACTGCCGGTAGACCGAACGCACCTCCTCAGGGATCGCGACGAACCGGTCGGTGGAGACCTCCTGCAGGATGATCTGCATCGGGAAGAGCGGCGCGAGGTCGTCGGGGCCGACGGGCTGGCCGGTACCGGGATGCAGAACGGGCGGCAGTGGCTCGGGAAGGTCGGCGACGAGGTTGTACCAGGCCTCCGGAAGCCGGCTCTCGTCGAGGACGTACTTGACCTGGTCGCTCATCGCGCTTCCCCTCTCGGTCGCTGGCCTGAGTCTTGCCCAGGAGGGAGGGCGAGGCAAGCCTCGCCCCTACGAACCCGTCTCCCCGCCGGTCCCTCCGTGTAGGGGCGAGGCTTGCCTCGCCCTCGTCTCCCACAAGACGAAGGGCCCGCCAGACGGGCCCTTCGAGGTGCACGCGGGGAGGCCCTACGAGAACGATGCGACCCGCTGTCGCCGCAGCGCCAGCACCGCGCCGCCGACGAGGAGCAGGCCGAGCCCGAAGGCGCCCGCCGCGCCGATGCCGGCGTCGGCCCAGTCGAACCCGTCGGCGCGCACCGACGTCGACTCGACCGGCACGATCGTGGGAGCCGGTCCGATGCCGCGCCACGCGCGGTCGTCGGGACGGACGGGAGCGCTCGACTCGAAGGCGATCGCGCCCGGCCCGTGAGTGGCGCGGTCGTCCGGGCGGAGCTGCACCTCGCTCGAGCTGTCCGGGCGGACGGCGACGGTCGCGTCGAGACCGATCGCCCCCGGGCCGTGTGTCGCGCGGTCGTCGGGGCGAACCGTGCCCGAGCCGTCGAGCGCGATCGCTCCCGGTCCGTGGGTGGCGCGGTCGTCGGGACGCGTGGCCCCTTCGGCTGCGACGGCACCCGCCGCGAGCAGGAAGAACGCCGCCGCAATCACGAGAGACATGAGACGCTTCATCACTTCTCCTTCCGTCGTCGACCGCTTCGTGCGATCGGTGCTACAACCCTGCGGGGCAGCGGTTGCGAACCGGCTGCAGATGGGCCACAGTCGGCTGCAAACGGGCGAGGAGCGGGATGGAGACAAGGATCCTTGGCCCCCTCGAGGTTCTGATCGAGGGGGAGCGGGTCGAGATCAAAGGCGGCAAACAGCGAGAGCTGCTCGCGATCCTGCTCATCCACGCCAACGAGATCGTGTCCCCGGACCGGCTCATCGAGGGGCTCTGGGGCGAAACGCCTCCGGCATCGGCGCTGAAGACGCTGCAGGCGCACATCTCACGGCTCCGAGCCACTCTCGACGCGGCCAGCGGAGCCCTCGAGACGCACGGCCACGGCTACCGCCTTCGCGTGGAGCCCGGTCAGCTCGATGCCGAGGTCTTCCGCAGCGGGCTCGAGGAGGGTCGCCGCGCGCTCGCCCGGGGTGAGGCCGAGGCGGCCGCCGAAGGGCTTCGAGAGGCTCTGGCGCTCTGGCGCGGCCCGGCGCTCGCGGAGTTCCGGTACGAGGACTTCGCGCAGGCCGAGATCGCCCGCCTCGAGGAGCTGCGGCTCGCGGCACAGGAGGAGCGCATCGAGGCCGACCTCGAGCTCGGGCGCCACGACGAGCTCGTCCCGGAGCTGGAGGCGCTCGTCGCGGAGCAGCCACTGCGCGAGCGCCCGCGGGGGCAGCTCATGCTCGCCCTCTACCGCTCCGGCCGGCAGGCCGAGGCCCTGAACGCGTACCAGGAAGGGCGCCGCGCGCTCGCGGAAGAGCTCGGGCTCGAGCCGAGCGAGAGCCTCCAGCGCCTCGAGCGGCAGATCCTCGACCACGATCCCGCGCTCGCTGCTCCGGCCCGCCCGGCCAGACCGCGGATCGTGCCGGCCGCGGCCTGGCGGCACCCGCGCAGGATCGTCGCGGCAGGCGCGCTCGTCCTCGCGCTCGCGATCGGAGCGGCCTTCTACCAGGGCACGCGCGGCGGCGAGACGATCAAGGCATCCGGCGCGCTCGCACTCGACCCCTCCTCGGGTAACCTCGTCGCCAGCGTGCCGCTCGGAACAGCCCCGTCGGCGGTCGCCGTCGGGGACGGGAGCGTCTGGGTCGTCGATGCCGACGACAGGACGATCTCGGAGATCGATCCCGAGACGCGCTCGCTCAAGCAGAGCTTCGGCACGTCGTCGATACCCACGGATATCGCGGTGGGCGACGGCGCTGTGTGGATAACGAACGCGTCGATCGATGCGCAGTCCAACGACGCGGAGGACTTGCTGCCGGCGAGCGTCTCGCGACTCGATCCCGAGTCCGGCGACGTCGTCGAGACGATCGAGCTCCGGCCCGCACCGGGCGGGCACGTCTTCAGCGTCTTGCCGGGTCTCAGCGTGCAGCACCTTGCGGTCTCGCCCGACGCTGTGTGGGCCATCAATCGCGACCTCAGCGTCTCGCGCATCGACCCGCGGACGAACCGGATCGTTGCCCAGATCGAGGGCGTCAAGGCCAACAACATCGCGGTGGGCGACGGCGACGTCTGGGTCGCCGAGGGGGACGGCCTCGCCGAGATCGATCCGAGCACCAACGAGGTCGCAAGGCGGGTGCCGCTCGACGCCGACCTCTCGACCCTCGCGGTCGGAGGCGGCGCCGTCTGGGTCGCCGATCCCGAGGGCGGCAACGTCTGGCGCGTCGACACGGGCCCGAGGCTGAAGACGACGGCGATCGAGGTCGAGACCTGGGTCGTCAGGCTCGCGTTCGGCGAGGGCGCGCTGTGGGCGACGAACGAGATCGCAGACTCGATCCACCGCATCGACCCGCGGACCGGCGCGTCGCGGCGCGTCGCCGGAGCCACGTCACCCCGAGGCGTCGACGCGGGCGACGGCACTGTCTGGGTAACCGCGGCGACCCCGCCGTCGGAAGATGCAGCGCTCCCCACGGCCGTCTGTCGGAACGTCGACTTCGGCGGCGACGGAAGCCCCGACGTCCTGCTCGTCTCGAGCCTCCCGCTCCAGACTGGGTGGCTGGAAACCACCCAGCCGATGATCGACGCGATCCGGCTCGTCCTCCGGCAGCGTGGATACGAGGCGGGCGCGTTCTCGGTCGGGTTCCAGTCGTGCGACTCCTCGACCGCCCAGGCCGGTGCCGAGGACGTCTTCCGCTGCGGCTCGAACGCGAAGGCCTTCGCGCGCAACCTGAAGGTCGTGGGCGTCTTCGGCTCCTTCGGTTCTCCCTGCTCCTACTTCCAGATCCCGATCGCGAACCAGGCTTCGGGCGGACCGTTGGCCATGATCAGCCCGTCCAACACGGCCGAGCTCCTGACGGAGGACGACGACCTCTATCCGTCGGGCACGCGGAGCTTCTTCCGGCTCGCTGCGGCGGAGCGCTACCTGGGACCCGCCCAGGTCGAGCTCGCGAAGCAGCTCGGTCACGAGCGGCTGTTCCTCCTGACGTCCAAGTACGACGAGTACAGCGCGAACTACACGCGGGATCTCCGCGCCGCAGCCCGGCGACTCGGCGTCGACATCGTCGGCAGCGCGAGGTTCGATCCGGAAGCCGAGAGCTTCCGCGCCCTCGTGCGCAGGGTCGCCAGGGCCCGGCCGGAGTCGGTGGCGATCGTCGGGCTCCTCGTTCCGGGGACCGGGACGATGGTTCGCGAGCTACGCGGGGCTCTCGGTGAGAACGTCTCGATCAGCGGGCCGGACGCCTTCGCGCTCGCGGAGGACCTGCGCAAGCTCGCCGGCGACGCGGCGACCGGCATGTACGTCGCGACGTACGGCATCCCGAACGACCTGCTCCCGCCGAAGGGAAAGCAGTTCCTCGCGGCATACGCAGCGGAGCACGGCGGCGATCCAGGCCCCGACGTGGCCGCGAGCTACGGCGCGCAGGCGGCGGAGATCCTCCTCGATGCGATCGCCCGCTCCGACGGCACCCGAGCGTCGGTCAACGAGCAGATTCGACAGACGGACGTTCGCAACGGGATCCTCGGGAACATCAGCTGGGACCCGACAGGGCGATCTCGTTGAAGGGCCGGTCACGATCCTGCGCATGACCGGCGACGAGCTCGTCGTCGATCGGGTCGTCGTCGTCCGGCCGCAGCACGGCGGCCCCTGAGTCGGGCCGGCGACGGAGGGCGAGGACGGGCGCCTCTGAGACGTAGCGGCCCGGGCATGCCCGGCCAACGTGTGCCCCGCGCTCGTGTGCGAGGCGTGCCTCGCACACCTACACCCTTTGCGTAGGGGCGAGGCTTGCCTCGCCCTCGCGTTGGCACGCGCTAGGCTCGCGCCGATGGCCGTGCTCACGACGCAGGTCGCGCGCGACGACACGTTCGAGCACCGGCGCGCGCGGATGGAGGAGCTCGTCGCCGAGCTCCGCGAGCGCACTGCGCGCATCGCGCAGGGCGGCGGCGAGAAGGCGGTCGAGCGGCATCGCTCCCGCGGGAAGCTCACCGCCCGCGAGCGGATCGACCGGCTCACCGACCCGGGCACCGCCTTCCTCGAGCTGAACGCCCTCGCCGCGTACGACCTGTACGCCGGCGACGCCCCCTCCGCCGGAATCGTCACCGGGATCGGCGTCGTCGAGGGACGCGAGGTGGCCATCGTCGCGAACGACGCCACGGTCAAGGGCGGCTCGTACTACCCGCTGACCGTGAAGAAGCACCTGCGCGCGCAGGAGGTCGCGCGCCAGAACCGGCTCCCGTGCATCTATCTCGTCGACTCCGGCGGCGCCTTCCTCCCGCTCCAGGCCGAGGTCTTCCCCGACCGCGACCACTTCGGCCGCATCTTCTTCAACCAGGCACGGCTCTCCGCCGAGGGAATCGCACAGATCGCGGTCGTGATGGGCTCCTGCACGGCCGGCGGCGCATACGTCCCGGCCATGTCGGACGAGACCGTGATCGTGCGCGGCACGGGGACGATCTTCATCGGCGGGCCACCGCTCGTGAAGGCGGCGACCGGTCAGGACGTGACCGCCGAGGAGCTCGGCGGCGCCGACGTCCACACGCGACGCTCCGGCGTCGCCGACCACTACGCGACCTCCGACGAGCACGCGCTCGCGATCGCGCGCGAGATCGTCCGCCATCTCGACCCGCCTCGGTCGACCACATGGGAGGTCGCGCCGCCCGAAGACCCGACAGCCGATCCTGCAGACCTCTATGGCCTCATCCCGGAGGACTTCCGCCACGAGCTCGACGTGCGCGAGGTCATCGCGCGCATCGTCGACGGTTCCCGCTTCCACGAGTTCAAGGAGCTGTACGGCGAGACCCTCGTCTGCGGCTTCGCGCGCATCGAGGGCCACCCGGTCGGGATCCTCGCGAACCAGGGCGTCCTCTTCGCCGAGTCCTCGCAGAAGGGCGCGCACTTCATCGAGCTCGCGTGCAAGCGCCGGATCCCGCTCGTCTTCCTCCAGAACATCACCGGCTTCATGGTCGGGAAGGAGTACGAGGAAGGCGGCATCGCGCGCGACGGCGCGAAGCTCGTCATGGCGGTCGCGTGCGCGGACGTGCCGAAGTTCACCGTCGTGGTCGGCGGCTCCTTCGGCGCCGGGAACTACGCGATGTGCGGCCGCGCGTACGAGCCGCGGCAGCTCTGGATGTGGCCGAACGCCAGAATCTCCGTGATGGGCGGCGAGCAGGCCGCCACCGTGCTGACGATGGTCGGCGACGCCGATCCGGACGAGATCAAGGCGACCTACGAGGCCGAGGGGAACCCGTACTACTCGACCGCGCGCCTCTGGGACGACGGGATCATCGACCCGCTCGACACCCGCCGCGTGCTCGCGCTCGGGCTGGCCGCGGCCGCGAATGCGCCGGTGCCGGAGACGACCTTCGGCATCTTCCGCATGTGACGGCCTGCCCCGCGCCGCAGCGGTGTGAGGAGATGGTCAGGTCTCGCGTCGTCGACGGCGCGAGACCTGACTCGTTCTCTTAAGCGGTTCCGCAACTCACCCAGACTCGTAGGGTCGTCGCGCCGGTACCCACGGCGGCGTTGCGCGCGGCGGCGCGCCAATGCGTCAGCGGAGCCCCTTGAGCCGGAAGCGCGCCGACGGCGTCCGCAGGCCTCGATGAGAGGAGGCTGAGGTCGTCCGAAAAGGCACCCAGCGACGCTCCACCGCCAAGAAGCTTCTCGCCCGCCTCGCAACCGAGATTCACGCTCTGATTGCTGTTGTCCGGCAGCGGCACTTCGCTAAAGCGCGAGACAACATTGCCGATCACCCCGGGTGCGCCCGCAGCGCCCGTTGCGCCCGTGGCGCCTGTGGCACCGGTTGCGCCGGTCGCTCCCTTCGGCCCGCGGACCGAGCCCTTGAAGTCCTTGGGTGTGAGCGACTTGTTCTTGACGTCCGCCCCAGTGATCGAGCTGTTCTTGATGCCCGCCCCTGTGATCAGCTGAGTCGTCGTTGCGACTGCCGTGCCCGACAGCGCGACGAATAGGGCGATGCTCGCCACAACGAGCGCGGGCGTGACCTTCCACCTCTTTGCGATGCGCATGCACTTCCTCCTTTGGACGATCCCCCTCGAGACAGGTCGGATCCTAGTGCGCGTTCAGGACATGGCATGCCCCAGGTAGGTTCGCGGCACGGGTGATCGTCCGCATCCTCATCTGGAACCTGCTCGACTCGCAGACGACGATCGACGAGCTCCGGGGATCGCTCCCGGAGCTGGAGCCGCCGAGCGGCTGGATCTGGAACGAGGCGAGCGAGCGCTTCGGCGCCGTCCTCCACGGCGAGGAGCTGCCCGAGGCCGTCGGCTGGGCGACACGACCTCATCGGCGCCGACGCCGACGTCTACGAGGAGTTCGACCTCCTCGACGACTCCGGCACTGACGCGAACCTCGGCACTCGCGACGGCGGGCACGCCCTGCGCTCAGGCGATCAGCTCGCCAAGCAAGCCACGGCGATCAGCACGGACGAACGCGCAGCACGATCGGGCGCGCTCTCGTCGACGATCGCCGTCAGCGCGGCAGCTCCGCCCGCCAGTCCCAGCAGGAAGCGAGCGCCGCGCTCTCGGCACGACGGTGGCGGCGGCACGAACGCTCGAAGCCGCGCTGAGCCGACCGCCCACCAGCCGAGGGCGTCGTCGGCAGGATCGTGATCCGGGACGGTGCTCGAGCGGCGAGCCGGAGTGAGCCGCTCACCCTTTCGCGTCCATCGTCGCGCGCGACCCGCGGGCCGCATCGGGTTCGCGTACGCGCTGCGCAGCAGCGACTCGAGCTCGTCGCGCTCCTCCGCCGTCAGGCCACGGAGCGGGGCGCGGACGTCCTCCCGGACCGGGACGCCCTGCCGGCCGAGGAGGCGCTTGAGCGCGGCCTGCCTCGGGAAGCGCTCGACGAACGCTCGGAGCTCCGCGAGGCGGGCTGCGCCTTCGGCCGTCGGGTGGCGGACCACCGCCGCGACCTCCCCCGGGAACGCCGACGCGAGCGCGGACACGGCGCCGACCGCGCCCGCCTCCAGACCCTCGTGGATCAGCGCCTCCGGGCCGACGAAGACGTCGTAGCCGTCCAGGAGGTAGCGCGAGAAGCTCGCGAACGGGGTGTCCGAGACCTTGAGCCCGAGGACGTTCGGAGCATCCTCGCGCAGCCGCTCGAGCACCGCCGGCGCGACCGCGTACCCGCTGGTGGACTCGAACTCGTAGACGTAGAACGGCAGCGGCGCGCACGCGAGCGCGGCTGCGAGGAAGTGCGCGTGCTGAGCGCGCTCGTCGAGCTTGAAGTACGGCGGGCCGATGACCACGGCCGCGTCCGCGCCGACCTCAGCAGCGTGGGCGGCCAGGCGCACCGTCTCGGCCGTGGACTGCGCGCCACAGTGGACGGCGACCTCGAGCCGATGCTCGGACGCCTGCAGGAAGAGATCGGCCGCCACACGCCGCTCGGCCTCCTCGAGCAGGATCCCCTCCCCCGCCGTGCCAAGGGCGAGGATCCCGTCCAGCCCGGCGCGGACGAAGAAGTCGACGAGCGGCCCGAACGCCTCGTCGTCGAGCTCGCCGCCCGCGTTCGCGAGCGGCGTGACCGAGGCCGCGAGGGCGCCGCGTAGTGGCGGCATCAGCGCGCCGACTTGCCTTCGAGAACGCGTTCGACGGTTCCCGCGACCCGGCGGGCGCGCGTCTCGGGCCGCTTCGCCTCCTCGACCCATTCGACGTACTCGCGCCGGTGTGTGAACGAGAGCGCGGCGAACGCCTTCTTCGCGTCCGGCTCGGCTTCGAGCGCCTTGCGCAGGTCGACCGGGAGGGGCACGGTGCGCGGCTCCTTGTCGAGGTCGATGGTCACCGAGACACGATCTCCAGCGTCCACACCCGTCGCCTCGCGGACCGCCCGGTTGAGACCGATGTATCCCGCGCCGCCGTACACGCCGGGCGTCGTGCGCCACGCGTGGCCGCGGATGGTGACCTTCACCGGAGGACGCGCGCGGCCGAAGGCCTCCTCGAGATCGAACGGGACCCGGAACATCGTCCCGGTCTTCTGGACGCGCTCGAGCTCGACCGTGAAGCGTTTCGCGGGCATCGGCGAAACCATATGGTGTCCGCTCCATGTCGGCGCTCCGCGTTGAACGCGACAGTCACGTGCTCCGGGTCACGCTCGCGCGGCCCGAGCGGCGGAACGCGTTCGACGCGGCGCTGATCGCCGAGCTGACCGAGGCGTTCACGGACGTCGGCGACGCACGCGCTGTCGTGCTCGCGGGCGACGGGCCGAGCTTCTCCGCCGGCGCCGACGTCGAGTGGCAGCGCGCCTCGATCGACCTCAGCTACGACGAGAACGTCGAGGACGCGACGCGGCTCTTCCGGATGTTCGAGGCGATCGACGCCTGCCCGGTCCCGGTTGTCGCCTCGGTGCACGGGTTCGCGCTCGGCGGGGGCTCGGGACTCGCCGCGGCCGTCGACATCGCGATCGCGGACCCGGACGCGACCTTCGGGTTCACCGAGGTGCGGCTCGGGATCGTCCCCGCGGTCATCTCGGTGTTCGTGCTCCCGAAGATCGGCTCCGCCGCGCGACGGTACTTCGTCACGGGAGAGCGCTTCGGCGCCGATGTCGCGCTACGGATCGGCCTCGTGTCGGAGGTCGCGGAGAACGCCGGCCGAGGCCGCCGAGGAGGTCGTCGCCTCGATCCTCGCGGGCGGGCCCGAGGCGGCCCGGGTCGCGAAGAGCCTCGTTCGCGAACGCCCGAGCGGGCTCGAGACCGCGCACATCGCCGCGAAGCGCCGCGCGAGCCCGGAGGGCCAGGACGGCCTGCGGGCGTTTCTCGAGCACCGCGCGCCGGCCTGGACGCAGGACGAGGGCTAGCGCCGCTCGTCCAGGTATTTCTTCAGCCCGAGATACGGGAGGATGAAGCCGGCCAGCACGGACGCGAGCCAGACGATCAGGGTTCCGAGGATCCACCCGGTGAGGCCGTCGATCGAGAGCCCGTCCGTGACGAGGACGGTGACGATCAGCGAGACGAGCGTCGCGATCAGCGCCACGCCTCCCAGGACGGCGGCACGGCTCTGCCGGAGCGACATTACGAGGAAGGGCTGCAGCAGCGCGAACACGACCGTGAAGACGACGACCGCGATCACGAAGCCGGTCACGTCGAGGCTGACCTCGTCCAGCACCGCGGCCGCGACGATGAGGCCCACGGCGTTCGACGCGAGCGCGATCACGGTGCGGACGAGCAGCCGGATCACGGGCTGACCCTACTTCGTTAGCGCGACGACATGAAGTACAGGAGCGAGAGCCCGACCGCGACGAGCCCCGTGATCCACCAGGCCGGCGACACGTCGGCGATGAGGAGCCCGAATGCGACGAGGCCGAGGACCACGGCCGGCAGGTAGGGCGCGAGGTGGAATTGGCGCTCTCCGGACGACGCGCTCGTGCCGAGCAAGATCGCGAAGAAGAGGCCGATCGCGGCCAGACCGGTGATCCACCAGGCCGGGCTCACGCCGCCGATCAGGAGGCCGATCGCGGCGAGGCCGACGATCACCACTGGGACGAAGCGCGCCATGCCGCGCGAGCCTAACCCGTCGCCAACCTAGAGTTCCCGCTCGTGGCGATCCGGAAGCTGCTCGTGGCGAACCGCGGCGAGATCGCGCTGCGCGTCTTCCGCACGTGTCGCGAGCAGGGAATCGCGACCGTCGCGGTGGTCGCGCCCGACGACGCCGGGTCCCTGCACGCCCGCTCGGCGGACGAGGCGGTCGAGATCGCGAGCTACCTCCACTCCGAGGAGCACATCCGCGCCGCGAAGTCGGTGGGCGCGGACGCGATCCACCCCGGCTACGGCTTCCTCGCGGAGAACGCGGACTTCGCGGAGGCGGTCGAGGCCGCCGGGCTGACCTGGATCGGCCCGCCGCCGAAGGCGCTGCGGCTCGGGGGCGACAAGCTCGCGGCGAAGCGGATCGCGCGCGAGGCCGGCGTCCCCACGCTGCCGGAGGGCTCGCCGGAGGAGATCGGCTTTCCGCTGGTCGTCAAGGCGGCGGCGGGCGGCGGCGGGCGCGGGATGCGGGTCGTGCGCGCGCCCGGGCGAGCTCGACGAGGCGCTCGAGGCGGCCGAGCGCGAGGCCGTCGGCGCGTTCGGCGACGGGACGCTCTACCTCGAGCGCTATCTCGAGCGCCCGCGCCACGTCGAGGTGCAGCTGCTCGCGGACGCGCACGGGAACGTCGTCGCGCTCGGCGAGCGCGACTGCTCGGTGCAGCGACGACACCAGAAGGTGCTCGAGGAGGCGCCGGCGCCGGGCCTCGACGCGCGGCTGCGTGAGGCGCTGTTCGAGGCGGCGGTCGCCTTCGGGCGCGCGATCGGCTACCGAAGCGCGGGCACGGTCGAATTCGTGCTCGAGGACGGCGCGTTCCACTTCCTCGAGCTCAACGGCCGCATCCAGGTCGAGCACCCGGTCACCGAGGCGGTCACCGGCCTCGATCTGATCGCGGAGCAGCTGCGGATCGCGAACGGGGAGCCGGTCGAGTCCTCGGACGTACCGGGCCGAAGCGGGACATGCCGTCGAAGTACGGCTGTACGCGGAGGACTCCCGCACGTTTCTCCCGCAAGCAGGCCGAATCGAGCGGCTCAGGCTGCCGAGCTTCGCCGCGCCTGCGGGTGGATGCGGGCGTCGAGGAGGGCGACGAGGTCGGGCTCGCGTACGACCCGATGATCGCGAAGCTGATCGCGCACGGGCACGACCGGGAGGAGGCGCTCGAGCTGCTGGCGCGCGCGCTCGCCGAGACCGAGGTCGAGGGGACGGAGACGAACCTCCCGTTCCTGCGCTGGCTCGTCTCGCATCCTGTCGTGCGCGCGGGCGAGGCGACGACGGCGTTCCTCACGGAGCATCCGCCGCTCTCGGCGTACCCGCTCCGCCTCGCCGGCGGGCCGTGGCGCGAGCCGTGGCGGCTCAACCTCCCGCCCCCCGCTCCCGCGGCTCCTCCCGACGTCGACGTCGCGACCCGCGGCGACGGCGCGGTCGCGGGAGGAACCGCGACGGTCACTGCGCCCATGCCCGGGACGGTGCTGAGCGTCGAGGTCGCAGCAAGGCGACGCGGTCGAGGCGCGTCGTGCGCTCGTCGTGCTCGAGGCGATGAAGATGGAGATCCCCGTGCACTCGCCGTTCGCCGGCACGGTGAGCACGGTGCACGTGGCCGCGGGCGACCGCGTCGCGGGCGGAGCTCCGCTGGTCGAGCTCGAGAGCTAGGACTCGCGCGTCCGCGGGAGGCGGCGGTGGCGGCCCGAACGCGGCCTGCATCTGCGTGAGCGCCGCCCGATAGCGCCACCAGATGATCCCGCCGGCGAGCAGCGCACCCACGATCCCGACGAGCAGCGCCCGGAGTCGAACTCCGGCTTGACCGTCATCACGTAGATGATGAGGAAGAGCAGGACGACGTTGAGGCGCGCGAGGAGGATCAGCCTCAGGATCCGTGGAGGAGCCTCGGGCGAGCCCTGCTCCGCGAGCTGCCCGATGCGCTTCGACTCGGGGCCGAGGAAGAGCAGACCGGCGAGAAACGTCGTCGCGTAGAGGAGCAGTCCCATCACGATCCAGTCGTCGCCGAAGCCGTAGAAGTCGGAGTCCACCACCAGCCACACGCCGGTAACGAAGGCGATCAGAGACGCGGGTGTGAAGACCCGCTTGGCGACCCACTCGATGTCCTGGCCGAAGGACGCCATGCGCGAGCGGTCTTCCGATTGCGAGTAGCGGAACCCGAGAACGAGAAGCATGAACGCCCCGCCGACCCAGGCAACCGCCATGGCGACGTGGACGAACAGAAGAACCTGGAACCAGCTCATCAGGCTCGGGAGTAGTAGTCGCCCGTGACCTTGTCGAGGAGCCAGCCGACGGCGACGTTCACGAGCCAGACCACGATCGTCGCGCCGACGTACGTCCAGAAGCCGTCGATGGAGAAGTCCGGGGCGATCCACTCGGCGAGCGCGAGCATGAGGACGTTGATCGCGAAGTACGCGAGCCCGAACGTGACGATGATCAGCGGCAGCGTCAGGATCGCGAGGATCGGCTTGATGATGAGGTTGCCGACCGTCAGGACGAACGCTCCGAGGAGCAGCGACCACCAGCGACCGATCGTGACGCTGTCGAACATCCAGTCGACGACGATCAGCGCGAGGACGTTGATCCCGTAGACGACGGCGAGGCGGATCAGGAAGGGCACGCGCGCGAGCCTAACGTCTTGGCGAGACAAGCGCCATGTAGGTGCGAGGCACTGCGGCCGCGAAGCGGACGCCTTTAGGGATTTCGCGCGACCAAGAGCCGCACTCGCGGGTCTTGGTCTTGCGCAAGAAGAGCTCAGAACAGCTTCTGGAGCTTCATCGCCGCGCCCATGTCGCCCTTGATCTTGAGCTTCCCGGTCATGTACGCGGTCGTCGGGTTCTGCTCGCCCGCGATGATCTTCTCGAAGTTCTCGCTCGTCGCGGAGAAGGTGACGTCGGCGTCCTCGGCGCCCTCGCGGACCTCGATCGTGCCGTCCGTGATCGCGACCGTCCAGGCGCCGGCTCCCTCGATGTCGAAGAGGTAGGTGTTGTTCATGCCCTCGATCCGATCCGGGGTCACGCGTCCCGGCAGACCTTCGAAGAACTCCTGCACGCTCGGCATCGGCTCGACCTCTCCCTCCTCGTTGACGGACGGGCGGAGCCTACCGCGCCGATAGGATCCGCGCCCGTGGACTTCGACCTCTCGCCCGAGCAGGAGCTGATTCGGGACACGGTTCGCACGTTCGCGCGGGAGCGGGTCGCGCCGGTCGCGGCCGAGCTCGACCTCGGCAGTCTCTTTCCCTACGAGCTCGTCATCAGAGCTTGCCGAGCTCGGGCTCGATGGGGCTCCCGATCCCGGAGGAGCACGGCGGCGCCGGCGGCGACACGTTGTCCTATGCGATCGCGATCGAGGAGCTGACGCGCATCGACTCGTCCGTCGCGATCACGGTCGCCGCGCACACCTCGCTCGGGACGATGCCGATCCTCATGTTCGGCACCGACGAGCAGAAGGAGCGCTGGCTGCCTGACCTGGCGTCCGGTCGCCGGCTCGCGGCGTTCGGCCTGACGGAGCCGGGCGCGGGCTCGGACGCGGGTAACACGCGGACGACCGCGGAGCTCCGAGACGGCTCGTGGGTGATCAACGGGTCGAAGCTCTTCATCACCAACGCTGGGACGGACATCACCTGGGGCGTCACGATCACCGCGCGGACGGGGCCGGACGAGATCTCGAACATCGTGGTCGAGAACGGGACGGACGGGTACACGATCTCGGCGCCGATGAAGAAGCTCGGCTGGCGTGCGTCGGACACGCGGGAGCTCGCGTTCGAGGGTGTCGAGGTGCCCGAAGAGAATCTTCTCGGGCCGCGGGGGCAGGGCTTCCACCAGTTCCTCGAGATCCTCGACGGCGGGCGGATCTCGGTGGCGGCGATGGGGGTCGGGCTCGCGCAGGGGGCGTATGACCTGGCGTACGCGTACGCAAAGGAGCGCGAGCAGTTCGGGAAGCCGATCTCGAAGTTCCAGGCGGTGCAGTTCAAGCTCGCGGACATGGCGACCGAGATCGAGGCCGGGCGGGCGCTCGTCTACCGCGCGGCGTGGCTGAAGGATCAGGGCCGCGAGTTTGCTCGTGAGGCGGCGATGGCCAAGCTCTATACGGGCGAGCTCTCCGCGCGGGTTGCGGGCGCGGCACTCCAGATCCACGGTGGGTTCGGGTACATGGAGGAGTCGGCGATCTCACGGCTGTACCGCGACCAGAAGATCCTCGAGATCGGGGAAGGCACCAATGAGGTCCAGCGCATGGTCATCGCTCGCCATCTCGGCCTGTAAGAGCCAGGCTCGCCTCGCCGCCCCCGCGCTCGCGGCGTTTGCCGCCGGGGTCGCGCTCGTCTGCGCGGCGTCGGCACGCGCGCACGTCGGTGCGACGCCCGCGTTCGTCCCGGCCGGCGGCGCCGAGACCATCTCGCTCTCGGTGCACAACGACCGCATCCGTCGTGATGGACGGGTTCGCGGTCGCCGTGCCACGCGGGCTGCGGATCGACGACGTCGGCACGGTCGACGGCTGGCGGGGATCGTTCGACGCGAAGACGGCCACGTGGACAGCCGGAAGCCTCCCGAGCGGCGAAGCGGCGGCACTTCAGCGTGTCCGTCGAGGCCTCGCCCGATCCCGGAACGGTCACGTTGCGCGCCGAGCAGCGCTACCCGGACGGCGAGGCCGTCGAGTGGCCCGTCATGCTGACGGTCGTCCCCGAGGACGAGTCGTCCGGCGACGTCCGGGTCTACGCGGTTGTCGGGCTGGGCCTCGTGCTCGCGGCCGCGGGCGTCGTGCTCGCATGGCGACGTCGCGAGGTCAGAAGATGAGGGCGAAGACGGCGTAGAAGACGAGGAAGATCCCGATGAGGATCCCGATGATGAGCCAGCCGACCGCTCCGTCTTGACGCCTGAGGATGCTCTTCATTCGCATGGTCTCCCTGTTTCCCATGCCGTCGGCCCGGAAACCTCGCCGCGACAGGACGGGCGCCCCGGCGGCGCCCGTCTGGGCCTGAATTCCCCTGCTCAGAGATTTGAAAACCCGCTCGCGCGGTCGCTAACAGTCCACTAAAGACCCGGCTCGAACCCTCCGCGGTAGACGGCTTCGATGTTGCCGTCGGGGTGGATCGACCCGCCCGCGTCGGGCGCTGGCGGTCAAGTTGCGCGAGCACCGTCCTGTAGAACCCAGCCGGTCATTCCGTAGCCTAAGCGGCGCTACCAGGCGAATGCCGGTCCCAACGCTTCAAGAGAAATAGCGGCGCGCGCTGCTACGGTCGCGAATCGTGATCTTCACGCAGATCGTCGACGACGCGCTCGGGTGCGCGTCCTACCTCGTCGGCGATCCGGGGACCGGGGACGCAGTCGTCGTCGACCCGGCGTTCGCGGTCGAGCAATACCTCGAAGAGGCCGAGCGACGCGGCGTTCGAATCGTCCGGACGATCGAGACGCACACCCACGCCGACCATCTCTCCGGGCACGGTCGGCTCGCGCTCGAGCACGGGATCCCGGTCTCGATCCACCCCGCGGCCGAGGCCGAGTACCCGCATGACGCGCTCGAGGACGGCGACGAGATCGTCCTCGGCGACGTCGTGCTCCGTTGCCTGCACACACCGGGTCATCGTCCCGAGCACTGCTGTCTCGTCGTCAGCGACCGCTCGCGCGGCGACGAGCCGTGGCTGGTTCTGACAGGCGACTCGCTCTTCGTCGGGGACGCGGCACGGCCGGATCTCGCGATCGACGCGCGGGAAGGCGCGGAAGGGCTCTGGCATTCGCTTCAGCGGCTGGTCGCGCTCGAGGACGGAGTCGAGGTCTACCCCGGTCACGTTGCGGGGTCGCTGTGCGGGAAGGCGATGAGCTCGAAGGCCTCCACGACGATCGGCTTCGAGCGGCGCTTCAACCCGGCGCTGGAAACGGCGGACGTCGCCGCCTTCGTCCAGGAGTCGGCGTCGATCAGCGCCCCTCGGCCGCCGAACATGGAGCGGATCGTCGAGCTCAACCGCGGCCCGTTCGTCGGTGCATTCGAGCGTGCCGCCGAGCTTCCCGTGCCGCCGGCGGGCGCGCAGGTGGTCGACGTGCGGCCGCTGGAGGCGTTCGCGGAGGGGCATCTCGAGGGGGCCGTCAACGTGCCCGTCGACGGGACGCGCTTCTCGACCAAGGCCGCGTTCGTGCTCGATCCGGAGCAGCCGGTCGTCGTCGCCGCGAAAGACGAGGCGGAGGCCGTCCGCGCGATTGCGCATCTGCGCTCGGTCGGTGTGCTCGACCTCGCCGGCTTCGTGCTCGGAGGCGGTTCGCAGACGCTCGACCTCGTCGAAGTCGACGAGCTGGACGAGCTCCTCGCAGACGGCGCGGAGCTGATCGACGTACGCGAGAAGGACGAGCGCGACGCGGGCTACATCGCGGGGAGCCGTAACATCCCCTACCGCCTGCTCACGCTCGACGAGGCGGATCTCCCGCGTGACCGGCCGCTGGTCACGATTTGCGAGTCGGGCCCGCGAGCCGCGATCGCCGCGAGCATCCTCTCGGCCCGCGGCTTCGACGCGCGGGCGGTGGCGCACGGCGGCATCGACGCGTGGGCAGCTTCCGGCAAGCCAACCGTCGAGTTCCGCCGCTGCGGCTCCTGAGGCCGTGGGCCGCCGACCGCTCCCGGCCGGCGGAGCCGGCCTCCGCGGTCGACTGACGACGCTCGGCTGCGATCCGGCGCCCCCACGCCCTCAGGCTCCTGGCTCAGGCGGGTGGGCCGAGGCGCTCGACGGCGTAGCCTGCCGCGCGGATCGCGGCCAACAGCTCCTCGCAGTGCGCGGGATCGCGCGTCGAGACGACCAGCTCGACCTCCGTCTGCAGCGCGGTCGTCGTCGTGCCCTCGCGATGGTGGTCGACCGAGACGACGTTCCCGCGCTCGCGCGCGACGAGATCGAGGAGCTTCCGTAGCTCGCCAGGCGAGTCCGGGATGAGCGTCCGCAGAGCGACGTAGCGGCCCGCGCGGGTGAGCCCGAGCCGCACGACGGACATGAGCGTGGTCGCGTCGATGTTCCCGCCCGAGAGGACGACCGCGACCGGGCCCGGATCCGCCCGCGCGACCCGCCAGCAGCGCAGCGAGGCCCGCAGCGCCCGCGCCCTCGACGAGCAGCTTCTTCCGCTCGAGGCAGAGGACGAGCGCGTCCGAGATCTCCTCGTCCGACACCTCGACGAGGTCGTCGAGCGTGCGGTCGAGGATCGAGGTCGCGAGCTCGCCTCGCTGCTTGACCGAGATCCCGTCCGCGATCGTGAGGCCCGGCTGGCAGATG
The DNA here is from genome assembly GCA_963765175.1 of uncultured Actinomycetes bacterium. Taxonomy (GTDB): domain Bacteria; phylum Actinomycetota; class Thermoleophilia; order Gaiellales; family Gaiellaceae; genus GMQP-bins7. Next base: position 93,869 of record CAVXUY010000009.1, on the reverse strand, counting down.
ACGCCGACGATCCGCTGCCCTGGTCGCCGCTCGCGGAGCGCGATCGAGATGCCCGCCGCGAGCCCGCCGCCGCCGACCGGTATGAGGACGGTCTCGGCCTCTGCGGCCTGCTCGGCGAGCTCGAGCCCGATCGTGCCCTGGCCCGCGATCACGCGCGGATCCTCGAATGCGTGGACGAGCGTCGCGCCGGTTCGCTCGACGTGCTCCTGCGCCGCGGCGACCGCGTCCTCGAAGCCCGCGCCCGCGAGCTCGACCGCGCCGCCGTACGATCGCGTCGCCTCGACCTTCGCCATCGGTGCGTCCTCGGGCATGAAGATCGTCGCCGGGATCCCTGCCTCGCGCGCCGCCCACGCGACTGCCTGGCCGTGGTTTCCGGCGCTCGCCGCGACGACGCCCGCGGCGCGCTCCCTCTCGCCGAGCGTCGCGATCGTGTTGTACGCGCCGCGGATCTTGAACGACCCCGTGCGCTGGAGGTTCTCGGCCTTGAGGAGGACCGGCCGGCCGGCGAGTCGCGAGAACGTCTCGGTCGGGTACACGGGTGTCTCGCGCGCGACGCCGGCGAGGCGCCCGGCCGCCGCCTCGATGTCAGCGATCGTCGGGCGCCGTCAAGCTTGAACACCTTCTCCATGATCTCGCGCACGGCGGTCAGGGGATCGAGCTCGCGGCGCTCGACCTCCTCGAGCAAGCGCCCGAGCTCGGGATCGTCCGCGACCGCCTCCTCGAGGACGTTCTTCGCGCGGCTCGACGCGACGGCGAACACCTCGCGCGCGAGGTTCCGGCGGCGTCGCTCGTCCAGCTGACCGTTCCCCTCGAGCGCGGCGCGGTGCTCTTCGAGCTTCGCCCACAGCTCGGGGATGTTCTCGCCGCGCACGGCCTCGGTGAGGAGGATCGGCGGCCGCCGCTCGGGCTCGGCGAGCGCGACGATCGAGCGCACCTCGTTCAGCATCGTCTTCGCGGTCGGGTGATCGGACTTGTTGATCGCGATCACGTCCGGGATCTCCATGATCCCGGCCTTCAGCGCCTGCACGGAGTCGCCCGAGCCGGGCATGAGCACGAGCAGGACCGTGTCCGCGATCCCCGTCACCTCGACCTCGCTCTGGCCCGCGCCCACGGTCTCGACGAACACGAGGTCCTTCCCGAAGGCGTCCATCAGGAGCACGGCCTGGAGCGTCGTCTCGGCGAGCCCGCCCAGGTGGCCGCGCGTCCCCATCGAGCGGATGTAGACGCCGGGGTCGAGGAAGTGGTCGGCGAGGCGGATGCGGTCGCCGAGCAGCGCGCCGCGCGAGAACGGGCTCGAGGGGTCGACCGAGACGACCCCGACCGTGCGCCCGTCGGCGCGGACGTGCTCGACGAGGGCGGCGATGAGCGACGACTTCCCGACTCCCGGCGGCCCGGTGACGCCGATGACCGCGGCCTTCCCGGTCTCGGGATAGAGCTCGCGGACGAGCGGGTACGCGAGCGGGTCGCCGTTCTCGACGAGCGAGATCGCACGCGCGAGCGCGCGGCGGTCTCCGTCCCGCATCCCGTCGGTCAGCTCCTCGAGCGTCCAGGCTCGCCGCGCCACGTCGGAGCACTCTAGTCCGGGGCTCGAGCCGCACCCCGCACTTTGCACCAGTTCAACGGGGCACCCCGGCCCACCACCCACTGCGAGCATAACGGCGAAGTGCGCACGGGTGGGACACGCGAGCTGCGCCGAATGTGTGTCAGTTCGCGGCTCGCGTGAGCACCCCAGCCATCCTCGGCAGCGAGCCGCTGAGCCAGGTGATTGCTATGCGCTCTCCCGCGACTCGCGCTCGCGTCGCCGCTCGATCTCCTCGAGCAGGACGGCGATCCGCTCCAGGCTCCCACGGGACGACCCGTCGCGTACTGCGGCGCCCACGGGCTCGGCCGCCGCCGGCTCGGGGACGTACGCAGGCTCGGGCGCGTACGCGGGCTCGGGAGCGTACGAAGGCTCCGGCACGGAGTGGGGCACCGGAGCAGGGACCGGCTCCGAGACGACCTCGCCCGCGAGCACCGGCAACGCCTCCCCGGCGAGCGCGCTCGCAGCCACTCGCCCGTGCTCGTCGAGCACGTCGTCCTCGTCGGTGGCCGAGACCGGGAGCCAACGAGTGACGGCGAGCGCGACTAGAGCGGCGAAGAGGTAGATCGCGCCCGCCCCTATCCACACGGCGCGCGCACCGTACTGGTCGGTGAGGACGCCGGCCGCGCCCATCGCCAGGCCGAGCAGGGCGTAGTTCGTGCTCATGATCGTCGCGAGCGCTCGCCCCCGGTAGCGGTCGGGCGCGCCGCGCTGGACGAGAATCTGGTTGCAGATGATCGCGGCCCCGTTCCCGGCCGCGCCGCCGATGACGAGGGGGACGGCCACCCAGATCGAGCTCGAGAACGCAGCCCCGCCCCACCCGACGGCCATCAGCGCGATCGAGCCGGCGTAGTGACGCCGGAGCCCGACCTTGCCGAGCGCAGGCGCGGCGAGGTACGCGCCGAGCGCGAGCCCTACGCCGCTCGCGGCCACGAGGACGCCGAAGCCGACCGTGCCGGCGTCGAGCGTCTCCCGCGCGAAGAAGATCTCCGCGACGTTGATCGCCGCGCTCCCGACCAGGACGACGTTCCAGACGATGAGCACGGTGCGCAGCGGTGCGGACGTGAGCACGAGCCGGAACCCGTCGGCGACGTCGCGCCAGTGTCCTCGCGTCAGCGACTCCTCGGAGCGCAGCTTGCTCTCGGAGATGGACGCGATGAGCACCGCCGACACGAGGAACGTCACCGCGTTCACGCCGTACGGCACCGACGGCCCCCAGGCCGCGTACATCAGCGCGCCCACGACAGGCCCGATCATCCACGCGAGCGTCTCGACCACCTGCAGCAGCGAGTTCGCGTTCGTGAGCTCGTCGTCGGGGACGAGGTTCGGAAGCCCGGCATATGCCGCCGGCCGGAAGAAGCCGGTGGCGGTGCCGGAGACTCCGGCGAGCGCCACGATCGCGGCCGGGCTGTCCACGAACGGCAAGGCGGCGAACACACCGAAGCGGACGAGATCGGAGACCACCATCAGCTTGCGTCGCGAGAGCCGGTCGACGAGCGGGCCGAGCAAGAGGCCGATGAGGACGATCGGGAGGAAGTCGGCGATGAGCAGCGCCGCAACCCAGAGCCCGCGGTTCTGTTCGGCCCCGTCGTAGACGTCGACCGTGAGGACGATGGCGGCGACGTACGTCCCGAAGCTCGAGCCCGCGATCGCGAGGAAGAGCAGCCCGAAGGCGGGCGAGCGGCGGACGAGTCCGAAACGGTACTCCCTCTTCACGGAGCTGTTGACGCTAGCACCGGTTTCCGGATTCCTCTACGGGCTCCACTGGCCCTGTCCGCGAGCGTCATGGCCTCAAGGTTCGGCGCTCGCGTGCATGCGCCTGCGCCCCACCGCGAGTCGGCTAATCGGCCGCTTCGTAGGCGAGGTTCGGGCGCAGCCAGCGCTCCGCCTCCCCCACCCCGATCCCCTTCCGCTGCGCGTAGTCGGCGACCTGGTCGCGGCCGATCCTCCCGACCGAGAAGTAGCGCGCCTGCGGGTGCCCGAGGTAGAGGCCGCTGACGCTCGGAGGCGGCGTCATCGCGAACGACTCGGTGAGCCCGACCCCAGCGCGCTCTGCGTCGAGGAGCGCCACGAGCGTCGCCTTCTCGGAGTGGTCCGGGCACGCGGGGTACCCGTACGCGGGCCGGATGCCCCTGAAGCGCTCGCCGATCAGCTCCTCGCCGGCGAGCTTCTCTCCCGGCGCGTACCACTCGTGCCGCGCGGTCTCGTGCAGCCACTCCGCGAATGCCTCCGCGAGCCGGTCGGCGAGCGCGCGCACCATGATCGCGCGGTAGTCGTCGTTCTCGGCGGCGAAACGGTCGGCGAGCTCGTCGCTGCCGTGGATGCCGACCGCGAAGGCGCCGACGAAGTCGTCGAGGCCCGAGCCTGCCGGCGCCACGAAGTCCGCGAGCGACCGGTTCGGCCGCGAGTCACCGTGCTCGGCCTGCTGCCGGAGCATCGGGAAGCGGATGCCCCCATTGAGAGCAGTGCCGAGAACGAGGTCGTCCTCCTCGGCCACTGCCGGCCAGAAGCCGTACACGCCGCGCGCCGTGAGCGACCCCGCCGCGACGATCTCGTCGAGCAGCTCGTTTGCGTTGGCGAAGAGGTCGCGCGCGGCCTCGCCCTTCTCCGGGTGGTCGAGGATCGCGGGGAACCGCCCCTTGAGCTCCCACGCGTGGAAGAAGAACGTCCAGTCGACGTACCCGCGGAGCACGGCGATATCCGCCTCGATGAGGCGCGAGCCGGTGAACGCGGGCTCGGCGACGTCCTCGGCGTGCCAGTCGATCGGCGTCCGGTTCGCGCGCGCCTCGTCGATCGGCAGGAGAGGCTTTCGCCCCTTCTCGGCGTGCAGCGTGCGCAGGCGCTCCTGGTCGGCGCGGTTCTCGGAGTCGAGCCGCGTACGGCGATCGCCGTCGAGCAGGTCGCCGACGACGGAGACGACCCGCGACGCGTCCAGCACGTGCACCGTGGGATTGCTGTACTCGGGCGCGATCCGCACGGCCGTGTGCTGCTTCGAGGTCGTGGCGCCGCCGATCAGGAGCGGGAGGTCGATCCCGCGCCGCTCCATCTCCTTCGCGACGTGGACCATCTCGTCGAGCGAAGGGGTGATGAGCCCCGAGAGCCCGACGACGTCGCAGTCCTCCTCGAGCGCGGTGTCGAGGATCTTGTCGGCCGGGACCATGACTCCGAGGTCGACGATCTCGTACCCGTTGCAGCCGAGGACGACCCCGACGATGTTCTTGCCGATGTCGTGCACGTCGCCCTTCACCGTCGCGAGCACGATCCGCTTCGCTCTCGAGACCTCGGTCTTCTCCGCCTCCATGAACGGCTCCAGGTACGCGACCGCGCGCTTCATCGCCCGCGCGCTCTTCACGACCTGCGGGAGGAACATCTTCCCGGAGCCGAAGAGGTCGCCGACGATCTGCATCCCGTCCATGAGCGGGCCCTCGATCACGTCGAGCGGGCGCGGGAGCTTCTGCCGCGCCTCCTCCGTGTCCTCCTCGATGAAGTCCACGACGCCGTGCACGAGCGCGTGCGCGAGCCGCTCCTCGACGGGCGCCTCGCGCCAGGAGAGGTCGCGCTCACGCGCCATCGCGCCGCCGGTCACCGAGCGCGCGCGCTCGACGAGCCGCTCGGTCGCGTCCGGCCGGCGGTCGAAGAGGACGTCCTCGACGAGCTCGAGCAGCTGCGGCTCGATGTCCTGGTACACGGCGAGCTGGCCCGCGTTGACGATGCCCATGTCGAGGCCGGCGCGGATCGCGTGGTACAGGAATGCGGCGTGCATCGCCTCGCGTACCGCGTCGTTTCCGCGGAAGGCGAACGAGAGGTTCGAGATCCCGCCGGAGACGAGCGCGCCCGGGCAGCGCTCCTTCAGGAGCGGGATCGCGTCGATGAAGGACTTGGCGAAGGCCGCGTGCTCCTCGATCCCGGTCGCGACCGCGAGCACGTTCGGGTCGAGGACGATGTCCTCGGGCTCGAAGCCCGCCTTCTCGATGAGCAGGTCGTACGCGCGGCCGAGGATCTCCACCTTCCGCTCGACCGTCTCCGCCTGCCCGCGCTCGTCGAAGGCCATGACGACCACGGCCGCGCCGTAGCGCCGCACGGTCTCGGCCTGCTCGAGGAACGGCTCCTCGCCCTCCTTCAGCGAGATCGAGTTGACGATGCCCTTGCCCTGCAGGCAGCGGAGCCCGGCCTCGAGCGCCGAGAAGCGCGAGCTGTCGACCATGATCGGCAGGCGCGCCGCCTCCGGCTCGGTCGCGAGCAGGTTGAGGAAGGTCGTCATCGCCTGCTCGGCGTCGAGCAGGTCGGCGTCCATGTTCACGTCGAGGAGGTTCGCGCCGCCGCGCACCTGGTCGAGCGCGACGTCGACCGCCTCCTGGAACTCGTCGGCCTCGATCAGCCGGCGGAACTTGGCCGAGCCGGTGACGTTGGTCCGCTCGCCGACGACCACGAACCCAGTGTCCGGGCCGATCACGAACGGCTCGAGCCCGGAGAAGCGGGGCAGCTTCGAGGGGTCGGGAACGCGCCGCGGCCGGATCCCCTCGACCGCCCGTGCGATCTCGCGCGTGTGCTCCGGAGTCGTCCCGCAGCAGCCGCCGACGAGGTTGACGAGGCCGTCCTCGGCGAACGCGCGCAGGAAGCGGCTCGTGTCGCCCGGCTGCTCGTCGTGCAGGCCGAGCGCGTTCGGCAGTCCCGCGTTCGGGTGGCACGTGACGTACGTCGACGCGACCGTCGCCAGGCCCTCGAGGAACGGCCGCATGTCGGTCGCGCCGAGCGAGCAGTTCACGCCCACGAGGAACGGCCTGGCGTGCTCGACCGAGATCCAGAAGGCTTCGGAGGTCTGCCCGGAGAGGTTGCGGCCGCTCTTGTCGACCGCGGTGAACGACAGCCAGAGCGGGAGCTCGGGCGCGACCGCGCGCGCGGCCACCATCGCGGCCTTCGCGTTCAGCGTGTCGAAGATCGTCTCGATCAGCAGCAGGTCGACGCCGCCGTCGCGGAGCGCCGCGATCTGCTCCTCGTACGTCTCGCGCACCTGGTCGAAGGTGACCGCGCGGTACGCCGCGTCCTCGACGCGCGGCGAGAGCGAGAGCGTGACGTTCAGCGGCCCCACCGAGCCGGCGACGAACCGCGGCCGGTCGGGCGTCTTCTCCGTCCACGCGTCGGCGGCCGCACGCGCGAGCCGCGCGCCCTCGAGGCTCATCTCACCGGCGACGTCGCCGAGGTCGTAGTCGCCCTGGCCGATGCGCGTTGCGGTGAAGGTATTCGTCGTCGCGATGTCCGCGCCGGCCGCGAAGTACGAATCGTGGATCTCGGCGATGACCTGGGGCTGCGTGAGATTGAGCAGGTCGGGGTCGCCCTTGACGTCGTGGGAGTGGTCGCGGAAGCGCTCGCCGCGGTACTCCTCCTCGGAGAGCTCGCGCCGGTGGATGAGGACGCCCCACGACCCGTCGAGGACGAGGATCCTCTCCGCGAGCGCCTGCTCCATCTCCCGCTGTATGTCTCTGCGTGCGTCCTTCACGAAAACGGCCCCCGCCTAAAGAGGATCGGGAGCCGAAGGCTCGCGGGCTCTTTAGGCGATTGTTTTACCTGGTCGCCAAGCTGCCACAAAGTCCCAGGAAAGGCAGACGGTAGCAGGCCCGGCGTGGCTCAGCCCGAGAACTCGAGCTGCTCGGCGTGCTCGATCATCTGGGCCGGCGTCGGCGGGTTGGTGACGGTCTCTACGAGTTGCTCCGGATCCGGGATGCCGCTCGCGCGGAGACGTGCAACCGCCTCGTCGACGTCGTACTCGGTTCGGCGCAGCTCGACGTCCGGCCCGAGCAGCGCCCAGTACGCACCCGGGCGTCCCTCGTAGGGCATGCCGATGCTGCCGGGATTGAGCGCACGGATCCCGGCGAGCTCCCGGTCATATTGAGCGTGCGTGTGACCGGTGACGAGCACGCGCTCCGAGATCTCGCGCGTCGCTGCTGCGAGCCGCTCCTCGGGCGTACCGGCGGTCAGCAGCTCCTCGTCGCTTCGCGGCGAGCCGTGCGTGAAGTACGTCGGGCCGAGCCCGTCGATCTCGACCGAGTGCGCGTGCTCGAACGTCTCCGCGAACGCGAGGTCGTCTGCCGCGTGGCTGTCGAGCATCCAGCGCTCGCGCTCGGAGGGCGACTCGACGGCGCCATCGCGGAGCTCGAGGAGCGCGCGCTCGGCGTTCCCGCGCACGTACCGGACGGGAAGCTCGAGCGCGCGGACGAGGTCGAGCGCCGCCGTCGGCTCCCAGCCCCACGACAGATCTCCGGTCCACACGACGAGATCGACGTCCTCCCTCCGCAGCTCTTCGAGCACGGCGCGCAGCGCGACCGCGTTCCCGTGCACGTCGCCGAGGACCGCGACCCGGCGCGCCGGTTCCGCTTGTGGCCTGGTCGCCAAGGTCCCGCAAGCTTGCCATGCGTCCGCACGCGTCGACGGACCGTCTCCGACGTCGGTCGCTAAGTCCGGGTTGCCGCTGCCTCGTCCAGCGCCTCCAGCTCCGCCAGCCGGTCTCTGGCCCCGGCCAAGTCGCGCGCCTCCCGCTGCGACGACGCTTGCCCGGTCACGGCGACGAGGAACGAGTCGCGATCGAGTGCGTACAGCGTCGAGTCCGTGCCCGCGGTCACAGTCGCGGTGCGAGGAACGTCGTACATCAGCGCGATCTCCCCGAAGCCGTCGCCCCGGCGTCGGGTCGCGACGATCCGTCCGTCACGAACCACGTCGAGCTCACCGTCGGCGATGACGTAGAAGCGGTCGCCGCGTTCGCCCTCGCGTATGACCTCGGCTCCCGCGGGCAAGGAAATCGGCTCCAGCGCGCGAGCGAGGGACTCGAGCGTCGGCGCCGGCAAAGGTGCGAACAGCGGGAGGGAACGCAGGAGCGCAATCTCGACGACCGGGACCGTCGCGTGACGGTCGATGTCGAGCAGGCTTCGGCCGGCCACGAGAGCGAAGAGCGGAAGCAGCGATGGACGCCTTGCTCGTGGCACCGCTGCGCGGACTCGGCGGAACGCTGCGCCAGGAGCGCGACCATGGCGTAGGCGGCGAAGAGCGACGTCCCTAGGGCGATGCGGTGGCCCAGCCAGGCAACGACCGGCGCGAGGACTGCGGCAGGGACCAGAATGGCGGTCGCCACGATTCCGCTCTCCGTGACCCCGCCTGGGCATACGCGTAGACGAGCATCACGACCCAGCTCGCGTACTCGGCGCAGTTGTGCGTGACGAAGGCGGCCTGCACCCGCCGGAGCTGCTGGGTTGCCCCTGAGCGTCCCGAGCACGTAGCGCAGCGCCGAGCGCTGGCTTGCGGGAGTGCTGTCGCCGCCGGCTACGTCCGACCCCGCATCATCACCGTGCGATCATCTCACCCGCTCCGTGCGGATCTGGACGGCCGAACACCGCGCCCAGGACGCCTAGGACGTCCGGCGTCGGCGGGCTCAGCCCGTCGTGCGGCCGGAGACGGCGAGCTGGTTCTCGGCGTGGATGATCCGCTGCTCGAGCTGCCAGCGGTCGGCCTGCGACTCGCCGTTCTCCACCTTCTCGAGCTCCGCCTTCGCGGCCTCGAGCTGCCCGCGGGCGCGCTCGTCGTCGATCTCCTTCACGTCGATCGCGTCGTCCACGAGCGCGAGCGCGCGGTCGAGCTCCACCTTGAAGAACCCGGGGCCCGTCGCGAACTCGAGCACCTCGGTCGGGCTCACGTGAATCCTCGTCGAGCCCGCCTTGAGCGTCGCGACGAGCGGCGCGTGCCGCGCGAGCACGCCGATCTCGCCCGCCGCGCCCGGCACCACGATCATCTCCGCCTCGCCGTCGAACGCCTCCCCGTCCGGGGTCACAAGCGAGACGTCGAACTTCGGATGTGACTCGGCCATGACCGCTCAGCTCGGCGCAAGGTCAGGATTCGCTAGCGCAAATTCTGACCGCGCAAACATCCCTAAAGGCGTCCGCTTCGCGGCCGCAGGGTCTGTGGATTTCACGTGCATGCTCCTAAGCAGGAACGGCCTCGGCCTGCCGGCCCTTCTCGACCGCGTCCTCGATCGGCCCGACCATGTAGAAGGCCGCCTCGCCGAGCTCGTCGTGCTCGCCGTCGATGATCGCGCGGAAGCCGCGGATCGTGTCCTCGAGCTTCACGTACTTCCCGGGCGTCCCCGTGAACTGCTCGGCGACGAAGTTCGGCTGCGAGAGGAAGCGCTCGACGCGGCGCGCGCGCCCGACGACGAGCTTGTCCTCGTCCGTGAGCTCGTCCATCCCGAGGATGGCGATGATGTCCTGGAGGTCCTTGTAGCGCTGGAGGATCTGGAGCACGTCCGTCGCCGTCTGGTAGTGCTCCTCCGACACGATGCCCGGCTGGAGCGCCCTGGAGGTCGAGTCGAGCGGGTCGACGGCAGGGTAGATCCCCTTCTCGACGATCGCGCGCGAGAGCACGACGGTCGAGTCGAGGTGCGCGAACACGCTCGCCGGCGCGGGGTCGGTGAGGTCGTCCGCGGGCACGTAGATCGCCTGCACGGACGTGACCGACCCGGTGCGCGTGGACGTGATGCGCTCCTGCAGCTGGCCCATCTCCGTCGCGAGCGTCGGCTGGTAGCCGACGGCGCTCGGCATGCGCCCGAGCAGCGCGGACACCTCGGAGCCCGCCTGCACGAAGCGGAAGATGTTGTCGATGAAGAGCAGCGTGTCCTGGCCCTGATCCCGGAAGTACTCGGCCATGGTCAGCCCGGACAGCCCGACGCGCAGGCGCGCTCCCGGAGGCTCGTTCATCTGGCCGTAGACGAGCGCGACCTTGTCGATGACCTCGGACTCCGTCATCTCGAGCAGGAGGTCGTTGCCCTCGCGCGTCCGCTCCCCCACGCCCGCGAACACGGAGACGCCACCGTGCTCGCGCGCGACGTTGTGGATCAGCTCCTGGATGAGGACGGTCTTGCCGGTGCCCGCGCCGCCGAAGAACCCGACCTTGCCGCCCTTCACGAACGGCGCGATCAGGTCGATGACCTTGATCCCCGTCTCGAAGATCTCGATCTTCGGCGAGAGGTCGCGGAACGCCGGCGGGTCGCGGTGGATCGGCCAGCGCTCGACGCCCTCCGGCGCAGGCCCCTTCTCGTCGATGGGATCGCCGATGACGTTCCAGAGCCGTCCGAGCGTCGCATCGCCGACGGGAACCGAGATCGGGTTTCCGGTGTCCACGCAGATCGTGCCGCGGGAGAGGCCGTCCGTCGAGTCCATGGCGACCGCGCGGACGCGGTCGTCGCCGAGGTGCTGCTGGACCTCGGCCACGAGCGTGCGGGTCTGCCCGTCGCCCTCGGCGATCTCGATCTCGAGGGCCGTGTAGATATGGGGGAGGCGCTCCGTGAAGACGGCGTCGATCACGACGCCCTTGATCTCCACGATGCGGCCTGAGTTCGTGCCTGACGAAGCGTTCTCGGACAACACTGTTCTCCTGGTCGCGAGGGCTCTAAAGCGGCGCGCGGGAAGCGGCCGGCCGGACGCGGAGTCTATCGGAGGCCGTCCGCGAGACGGCCGGGTGGTGCTCTACTGCTGCGCCGCTTGACGCTGGAGCGTCTTGACCTGCAGCCCCGAACCGAGGAGCCCGCCGAGCGCGAGGTTCACCCGGTCCCAGCTCTCGAAGCTGAAGCCCTGCGCGCTCCGCCCGATGAACGCATCCAGGAAAGCGGGATCCTCCAACTGCTCGCCCGTCAGGCCGACGTCGTTTCCGAGGTCGTCGAGCGCCTTCACGAGCTTCTTGTTGTCCTGCTCGAACCCGGCCGGCGCCCCGAGCTCGTCGAGGTCACTCGCCGCACCGTCGATCGTGGCCGAGGCCTCGCCCATCCGCTTCACGAGCTCGTCGGGGGACTTGGAGCGCGTGACCCGGTTGAGGGCGAAGTCGGTGCGATCGACCGCGGCGACCACGGCCTGCTCGTACTCGGCCGTGGTCGGCTCGTTGCCTCCACCTCCGCACGCCGCGGAGAGGAGCACGAACGCCCCAAGGAGGCTGCTGAGCAGAGCGCGGCGTCGCATGGTCATCGCTCGAGGATCAGAGGGGACGGGAGGCCGTCACGGACTTCGCTGCCCGATTCGGCAGGCGCGCCAGCATCTCGAGCTCGCGTTGGGTCTCGACGGCTGTCGGGAACCGCGTCACGGTGACGGACCACTCCGACTCGGTTGCGTCGCTCGAGCTCGACGGTGTCACCTGCGATGCCAGGCCGACGGCGACGACGGCCAGCACCGCGGCGACGCCGGCTTGCATCCTGAGGATCGACAGACGACGCGGGCGGGTGACGACGATCGCACGGTCGAGCGACACCATCGGCGCGGCGCGGAGCGCCAGCGTGAACTCCTCGACCTCCTCGGCGTAGAGGCTGCAGTCGTGGCAGCGCTCGAGGTGCGCCGACACCATCCGGCGCTCGAGCTGCGACAACTCGTCGTCGAGCTGCAGGGAGACCTGCGCCCGGACGCGTGAGCAGCTCACCGACAGGTCGATGGATCCCATCTTGTGTATCTGACGCCGTTCCGCCGGATCGGTTAGACGGGGGCAATCGGCGGCTCGTCTGCCGGGAGTGCTTCCGGCTTCGAACCGAGCTCGAGGGGGTTCATGACGTCCGCGAAGTGACACGCGACGGGATGTGCTCCACCCGCCCGCGGCACGAGCGCCGGCTCCTCCTCGGCGCAGATATCCTGGGCCTTCCAGCAGCGCGTCCGGAAGCGGCAACCGGACGGAGGGTTCGCCGGGCTCGGCACGTCGCCCTGGAGCACGATGCGCGACCGGTGGCCGCGCTGGAAGGGCGAGTCGATGGGCACCGCAGACAGAAGAGCCTGCGTGTACGGGTGCATCGGCGCCTCGTAGATCTGCTGCCGGGTCCCGACCTCGACCACCTTGCCGAGGTACATCACCGCAACGCGATCGGAGACGTGCCGCACGACGGAGAGGTCGTGCGCGATGAAGAGATACGTGAGCCCGAACTCGTCCTGGAGCTTGTCCAGCAGGTTCACGACCTGCGCCTGGATGGACACGTCGAGCGCCGACACGGGCTCGTCGAGCACCATCATCTTCGGGTTGAGCGCGAGCGCACGCGCGACGCCGATCCGCTGGCGCTGACCGCCCGAGAACTCGTGCGGGAAGCGGTTCGCGTGCTCGGGGCTCAACCCGACCGTGCGCAGAAGCTCCTCGACCCGGCGCTGGCCTTCCTGGCGCTGATAGAGGCCGTGGATGCGGAGCGGCTCGGCGACGATCTCGCGCACCGTCATCCGCGGATTCAGCGAGGCGTACGGATCCTGGAACACGATCTGGATGTCCCGGCGCACCGGCCGCATCTGGCGCCGCTTGAAGGCCGTGATGTCGCGGCCGTCGAAGTAGATTTTCCCGGCTGTCGGCTCTATCAGCTTGATGATGGTGCGTCCGAGAGTCGTCTTGCCGCAGCCGGACTCGCCCACGATGCCGAGCGTCTCTCCCGGCTTGACGGTGAGGTCGACGCCGTCGACCGCGCGCACCTGCCCGACCGTGTGCTTGAAGAGGCCGGCCTTGATCGGGAAGTACTTGACAAGGCCCTCGACGCGGAGGAGGTTGTCTTCGTCGTGCGCGACGGCGTCGCGCACCTCGGCGGTGGCGGCCTCGGTGCTCATGACACCGCGCTCACGAGACAGGCCCCACGGCCTCGGCGTGCACACGGCCCGCGGTCAGCTCGTCGGCGAAGTGGCACGCCGACATGTGCCCGGCCCCGCCCGCCGTGAACGCGCGAAGCGGCGGCACCTCTGTCCGACAGATCGCGCGCCCGTGGGACAGCTGGCAGCGCGGATGGAAGGCGCACCCGGGCGGCAGGTTGACGAGGCTGGGGGGCTGGCCCGGGATCGGCTCGAGCTGGGCCTGGTCGTGGTCCAGCTTCGCGAGGCTGTTCATGAGCCCGACCGTGTACGGATGACCCGGCTTGTCGAACATCGCGTAGACGTCGCTGAGCTCGGCGACCCGGCCCGCGTACATGACCACGACACGATCCGCGAGCTCGGCGACGAGGCCGAGATCGTGCGTGATGAGCACGGTGGCGGCGTGCGTCTCACGCTGCGCGGTCTTGAGGACCTCGACGATCTGCGCCTGGATGGTGACGTCGAGCGCCGTCGTCGGCTCGTCGGCGATGAGGATGCTCGGGTTGTTGGCGATCGACATCGCGATCATCGCGCGCTGGCGCATGCCGCCCGAGAACTCGTGCGGATACTGCTTCACCCGCCGGTCCGCGGAGGGCACGCCGACGAGCTCGAGAAGCTCGACCGTCCGCTTTTCCACCGCGCTGTCGGCCATGTCCGGGTTGTGTACCTGGATCGCCTCGCCGATCTGATCGCCGATCGTGAGGACCGGGTTCAAGGACGTCATCGGGTCCTGGAAGATCATCGCCATCGGCCCGCCCCGGATCTCGCGCAACGTGCGCTTCGACATCGTCAGTAGGTCCTCCCCCTTGAACAGCGCCTCGCCGGCCGCGATTCGCCCCGGAGGCATGGGAATGAGGCCGAGGATGGACATCATCGAGACGCTCTTCCCCGATCCGGACTCGCCGACGATGCCGAGGATCTCGCCGGGGGCGAGATCCCAGCTGACGTCCGTGACGGCGTGCACGACCCCATCCTCCGTGTCGAACTCCACCGTGAGGTTCTTGACTTGGAGGATGGGGTCGGGCATGAACTACGCGCGGATCCTACGCTGCGTGGGATCGAGAGCATCGCGGAGGCCGTCGCCGATGAAGTTGATGCAGAGGGCGATGAGCACGATCACGAGCCCGGGGAACGTCACGAGCCACCACGTCTCGAGCCCTTGCTCCTGACCGTCGTCGATCAGGCTTCCGAGGGCCGCGTTGGGGGGCTGGATCCCGAAGCCGAGGAACGACAGGGCGGCCTCGAGCAGGATCGCAACCGCCACGATCAGTGTCATGAAGACGACGATCGGTCCCACGCAGTTCGGGAGGATGTGTCGGAGAATGATGCGGGAGTTACCCGCACCGGAGGCTTTCGCGGCCTCGACGAACTCCTTCTCTCTCAGCGAGAGGAAGAGACCGCGGACGATGCGCGCGATCGCGGTCCAGAGGAGAAACGCGAGAATGAGACCGGTCTTGAACGGGTCGCCCGCACCGAAGTAGACAGAGGCGGTAAGGAGGACTGCGAGAATGGGCAGCGTGAGCATGAGGTCAGTGAACCGCATGAGCAGGTTGTCCAAGGTCCCTCCGAAGTAGCCCGCTAGAGCGCCGATCGCCGTGCCGATCAGCGTGGCGAGGACCGCGACCATGACGGCGACCCAGAGCGACGTTCTGATGCCGAACATGACTCTGCTCAGGTAGTCACGGCCGAGCTGGTCGGTGCCGAAGGGGTGGTCGACGCTCGGGCTCTGGCTGATCGCGATGAGGTTGATCTCGTCGTAGCCGTAGGGCGCCAGCTGCGGCGCGAAGAGCCCGACGAGCCCGATCAGGATCAGGACGATCACGCCCCCGACCGCGACCTTGTGGCGGAAGAACCGCATCCGCACGTACGCCCACTGGCTCCGGGCCTTGAGCTCGACGCCCGCCTCGTATGCAAGCTCGGTCTCCGCCCCCGGGGGCTCTGCGAGGGGCATGCCGACCGCCGCGGGTTGGGGTGCGTGGCCCCCGCCGGAGTGACGCATCATGTCGTCGCGATCAGTCATAGCGCACCCGCGGGTCGAGGAGGCCATACGCGATGTCGGCGACCAGGTTGAAGACGATCGACCATCGTCGCCACGACCATGAGCCACGCCATCACCGGATAGGGATCGTTCGTTTGCAGCGCGGTTATGAAGTAGAGACCCATCCCGTCCAGCGAGAACACGGTCTCGGTGACGATCGCGCCGCCGAGCAGCGCCCCGAAGCTCAAAGCCACCAGCGTGACGAGAGGAATGAGCGCGTTTCGGAACGCGTGCTTGAAGGTCACGCGCCGCTCCTCGAGCCCCTTCGCGCGCGCCGTGCGCACGTAGTCGGAGTTGATCACCTCCAGCATCGAGGCGCGCATGTAGCGCGAGTACACCGAGATCTGGGCGATCATCAGCACGAAGATCGGCAGCACCAGGTGATGGGCGCGGTCGAGCCAGAAGCTGACCCCAGAGCCCGGGTCGACGTCGCTGAGACTCGTGATCGGAAATATTCGTGTCCCGGTCTGCTCGTATATCAGGACAACCAGCACCTGCAGCATCAGCGCGAGCCAAAACACCGGCATCGCCAAGCCCAGGAAGCTGAAAGCGGTCGCCGAGTAGTCGAACACCGAGTACTGGCGCAAAGCTGAGAAGACCCCGATCCCGACGGCGACGAGAAGCGCGAGCGCCTCGGCCACGAACACCAGCTGCATCGTGTTCTTCATCACCCGCCACAGATCGGGCAGGATCGGGCGATCACCCAGAAGCGTCGTCCCGAACTGGTTCGTCACCGCATCCTTCAACCAGTACACGTAGCGCACCGGAATCGGGTCGTTCAGGTTCTTCTGCTCCTCGATCCGCTCGATCACGTTCGGGTCGTAGTTCGGAGTCACACGAAGCGCCGCGAGCGGGTCGCCGGAGAGCGAAACGAACGAGAAGACCAGGAAGCTCGCGACGAAGAGAACGACGACGCTATAGAGGAGTCTCCGAACGACGTAAGTGAGCATCGGCTTGAACCTCCGATCTTAGAGGCAATCCCGCCCCCGGGGAAGCGGGGGCGGGATTGCTCGTTCGGTGGAAGCCGGCAGTGTCGGCCGGCAGCACCTATGGGACTACTTAACCGTCCAGGTGTTCACGTTCCAAGGCGTGCCCTCGGTCGTCACGTTGACGGCCGGGCCGGTCACACTCTTCGAGCGGAGCGTGAACGCGGGCCGTGCCGCCAGCGGGATCGACGGAAGGTGGGTCGAGATGTACAGCTCCTCGGCCTGATTCAGCATCTTGATCCGCTGGGCCTCGTCCAGCGTCTGCGTGACCTTGTTCAGGAGCGCGGTGGCCTTGCTGTTGCACCACAGGCCGTAGTTCTGGTCGCCCCTGTTGTTCGGGCACGAGTAGAGGCCGTTCGCCGTGATCTTCGACGCCGGCGTCTGGCCGTACGTGAACATGATCAGGTCCCAGTCGCTCGACGGCAGCGTGGTACCGAAGAGCACGCCACCGGTCTGGAAGCGCGGGACGAGCTCGATGCCGACGCTCTTGAGCTGGTTCTGCATGATCTCGAACGCCAGCGCCCGGAGCTGGTTCCCGGTCGTCGTCGAGAAGCGGAAGGACAGCTTGCCGACACCCGGGCACGAGAAGATCGAGCTGTTGTTCTTGCTCGGCGTGTCCGGACCGCCCGTGCAGCCCTTCGCCTTCAGGAGCCTGATGACGTTGGTCTGGTTGAACTTCCACTTGTTGTAGTGCTGGGTGTAGCCCTTCTCGAACGGCTTGAAGATGAGGCTCTGGAGCTGCTTCGTCTCCGGGGCGATCGTCCGGTAGATCGCCGAGGCGATCTGAGCCCGGTTGATGCCCTGCACCAGCGCCTGCCGCACGTACAGCTGCCTGAGTGCCGGATGCCCCTTCGGACCCATCTGGATGTCGAGGTGCTCGAAGGCGTACTCCGGGCGCCTGTCGACGACGAACTTGTTGTCTCTCAGGAAGCCGGCGATCTGGAGCTGCGGCTGCGACTGCATGACCTGGCCCTCGTTCGCCTTGAGCGCCTGGAAGCGAGAGTTCGTGTCCAGGATGTAGCGCCAGACGACGCGATCCAGGACCATCTTCTTGCCATAGAAGCGGTTGTTCTTGACGACCGTGAGCTGGACGCCCTTCTGCCAGCTCTGGAACTTCCACGGACCACTCGACACGGAGATCGAGTTGTTGAACATCTGGTTCATGTCCTGACCGCGGATGACGTGTGCCGGATAGACGCTGAACGACACGATGGACTCCCAGTCGGCGTACGGAGTCTTGAAGGTCACCGTGCCGTTCTTGCCCTGGCACTTGACGGACTTGATGTCCTGGAAGCCCTCGCGACTCACGACGTTGTTGTTCGGGTTGATGAACACCTGCCACGTCGCCCGGAAGTCAGCGCACGTCACCTGCTTGCCGTCGCTCCAGATCGCGTTCGGCTTGTACTGGAACTTGACGGTGGCGGGGCGCGACTTGATGAGCTGCGCCCGCTTGGTGAAGAGCGCCGGGACGCGCGCGCCGCCGGCGTTGTAGATCGTGCCCCCGTAGAAGATGTTGTTCGTGACGAGAGCGGTCGCGAGGAGGTTGTTGTCCTCCCAGTTACCCCTCAGCGTCGGGGGCTCCTGGTCATGAATGATCGTGACCGTGCCCCTCTGTGCCCGCTCGGAACCGGCGGTAGCCGGACCGACCACGAGGGTCCCGAGAATCGCGAGCGCCCCCGCTACGAGCAAGAATGAACGTTTACGCATGTACTCCCTCCATCCGAGTGGTGCCCTGCGGGTACTGGCCATGGAACTGGCGGCAACCAGGTACCTCTCGACAGCACGAAGGCCGCATCGGCCTCGGACACTGCCGCCGTGAAAGTGCCTCGGTTACTTGGAGCGCCATGGACAAATGCAGGATCATAGTTCTGTGACGTCCCGGTCGAGAATTCGTTAGGAGGTTGTGGTGCAGATTCCCGGAGTCCCGGAAAAACCACGCGATAGCAGCAATTTCGTCGCGGCGGAAGAAGGCGGGCGGCTCGCCGAGGAAGCCGTCCCGCTGCTCGAGCAGGCGGTCGGAGTGACCTGGTACGAGACCTCAGGGAACGAGATCGACCGCGCGACTCTCGCGCTCTGCCGCCTCCGAAGGGCGAAAGCGGGCGAGAAGGGCGGCCCGTTGTACGGCGACGAGGCCGTCCGGGCGGCGCTCGCCGAGGCGAGCGAGCCGGCCATCGTATGGCTCGCGAGCCGCGCGATCTCGTACATGGACGAGTCGGGCTTTCCCGAGACCGTCGAGCGCTGGTTCCCGGAGGACGCGGCGGGTGTCTAGGAGGTGTAGTCCGGAGCTGGCGAGACGGTCGAGCCGGAAGGCGATTCATGCGCCCGGAGGCGGGCACCAACGGCACTAGGTACGACGCGCCGAGCGGAGAGTTCGTTGCGAACCATGTCCCCTACGCCCGGTTGCGCTGGGACGCCACCGGCACGCGAGGGCGAGGCAACGCCTCGCCCCTTCGACTCAAACGAAAGCGACGCAACGGCCGAGCCGGAGGCGGGCTTGGCCCGCCGAGAGGCGAGCGCGACGCACTCTGAGCAGTTGACGGAAGGAGGGGGCTCGTGGGGGACCATGGGTTCCCCCACGCTCAGCGATCCCGCCGCCAGAGGGCCAGTCCGAGCGGGACGAATGCCAAGAGCGTGAGGTAGGGGGCGAGCGCGTAGCGCTCTCCCCGCTCGCCCTCGACCGCCGTCGGCCCGTCTCCCAGGAACCCCTTCGTCACGCGCACGGCCTGCGACACCTCGTTCTCGGAAACGACGGTGCCGCCGGTCGCGTCGGCGAGGCGCTCGAGGATGTGCCGCGAGTCGCGGTTGGGCTGGTACTGCGGCTCGCGGGCACCACGGTTGAAGACGCTCTCGTCGCCGCGCCAGACGTGCACGAAGATCGTCCCGATCTCAGGTTGGCGGCGCATGATCGCCGCGAGCCGAGTGTTGGAGACGCCGGCGCTCTCGCCGTCCGTGACGACCACGAGTAGGCGCTTCTTCGCCGAGGGCGAGAAGAAGCGCTGGTTCCGCACCGCGCCGAGCGAATCGAGCGCCGTCACGTTCGTGCGGAAGCCGCTGCGCGGCGGCGGGCGCTCGATCTCGATCGCGCGCTCGAGCGTCGCTTCGTACACGTCCTCCCTGAAGCTCGGGAACAGGTGTGGCAGAGTACGGTCGGTCAGCGACGCCAGCCCGACCCGCACGCTCGGAAGCGACGCCCGGTAGATGCTCGCCGCCTCCTTCGCCCGGTCGATGCGCATCGGCGCCGACACGGACTCCTGGGCGAGCATGGAGCGCGTGATGTCGAGGACGACGAAGACCTCGGCGTCGGTCCGCACGCGGAGAGTGGTGTCTCGCTCGAGGACGGGCTGGGCGGCCGCGAGCCCGACGAGCACCGCGGCACCGAGAAGCGAGCCGAGTGCGACCACGAGCCTGCGGCGGGCCGGCTCGCCGAGGCCGAGTCGCCCGCGCACGCGTCGGGCGTGCCGGCGCCGGAGGACGAACACGGCGAGCGGGACGACCACGCCGAGCGCGAGCAGCGCGGCCGCCGGTGTGAGGAACGTCAGGCTCACGCCGCGCTAGTAGCCGGTTCCGGGATCGCTCGTGCCCGCTCCGCGCGAGCCCAGCCCGCCCGGCTGGGGGTCGCGGCCGCCGCCGGCCTCCGAGATCTCGAGCACACGACCGCGCTGGTACGCGAGCTCGAGGTTCAGCTTCGCCTCGGCGTTGTCGGGGTCGAGCGCGATCGCGCGCTCCAGGCTCGTGAGCGTGTACTGGATCAGGACGTCGCGCTGCTGGGTCTCGGTCACGAGCCGCGCGAGCCCGAGAACGCCCAGGAGACCGGCCGCGCGGGACCGGCGCTTGTCGTCGCCGGGAGCGCCGGCGATCGCCTCCAGCCGGGCCTGCGCCTCGTTGCGGAGCAGCGCGACCTCGGGATCGGACACCGTCAGGTCCTCGAGCCGGGCGGCGCGGATCGCGCGCAGCGCCTCGCGGAACTCGACGTCGTCCTTCACTCCCAGGACCGCGAGCGAGAGCCCGCTCGGAAGCCTCGTCGACGGCTCCCAAGTCCCCTCGTCGGTCGCGACGAAGCGCACATCGCCGCCGGAGACCGCGTCGCGCCAGCGCCCGACGTCGAGCGCGAGCAGAGCGAGCACCGCGGCGAGCACGAGGCACGCCGCGGCGCCGGCGAAGAGGCCACCCCGAGTCAGGAGCTCCCGTCTGGTCATGCGTGCTCCCGTGTCTGTCGAGGAACGAGCGGTAGCGCAAGCCGCGCGCCGAAGCGCTCGTGCAGGGCAAGCGCCGCGAAGAGCAGCGCTCCGAGGAAGAGCAGCGCGTTCGGCGTGCCGTACGTCGACTCGCTCGTCGACCCGGACGCCACGCCTTCCTCCGCCGAGGGCAGAGCGAAAGGCGAGTCGGCGAGGAAGTCGGAGAAGATCGTCTGCGCGTCGCTCGAGGGGCCGAGCGCGGCGACCTCGAGCTCGATGTTGCTGCGACGCAGGGCGTCGACCGTGCGCGCGAGCAGCGGCACGTCCTCGGGCGCCGTCTCGAGGTCGCTGACGAGGAGGATCGAGGGGTTCTGGATCCCGTCGCGCACGAGCATGTCCTGGGCGAGCTCGAGCGCGCTCGAGATGCGTGTTCCTGCGCGGAAGCCGCTCGTCCACGGGTTGACCGGCGGCGCTATGAACTCCTTGGGCACCTTCAGGAAGCGAAACAGCGGCCGGAGCTCCGACGAGGGCGTTCCCGGCGGCAGCAGCTCGTAGGCGACGTCCGAGAAGACGACCAGGCCGATGCGCACGTCGTCCTCGACGAGGCGCTCCAGCGCCTTACGCACGGCGGCGTAGTCCTCGTCCGCAATGGACAGCGAGAGGTCGAGCACGACGACGCCGGTCGTGCCCTTCGGCAGGAGCCCGCGCTCGCGCGTGTCGAGGTCGCGGGCCGAGGCAAGACTGGCCGCGAGCAGCGCGACGGCCGCCGCCGCGAAGACGAGGCGCAGCAGGCGGGCTCGCAGGGTGCCGGCCGTGAACGACCGCGCGTCGTGGCTGCTGATCTTGTGCGCGCGCCTGGGAGCCCTAATCCTCACTGCCGTCTCCGTTCCGGTCGGCCGCAGCCCGCGCGAGCAGCTCCTGCTCGAGCTCCTCGCGGACCTGGGCGGCGAGCGCGTTCGTCTGCTCGACGCCGGGGACGTCCGGCGACCAGGCGAGCACGCGAGCCTGGCCCGCGAGGTCGGCGTCGCCGTACGCGTCCAGCTCCTCTGCGACGAGCTCGAGCGCGCGGCGCTGGTCGCCGGCCCCGTCGACCCGCACGGACTCCTCGAGCAGCACGAGCGCCTGCTCGAGCGGAGTCAGCGACGGGAGCGGCTCGGGCTCCGGCTCGGGCTCCGGCTCGGGCTCGCGCCGCGGCCAGGCGACGTACGACATCGCGGCTGCCCCGACCACCAACAGCACGCTCAGGCCGAGGAGGATCCCGATGAGCACGGTCGGCGAGACGCGGTATGACGCGGTGGGCAGCGATTCGAGGTCGGCGCGCCAGGGAGCCTCCGCGTTCTGCGCGTCCTCGAACCCGACGGCCGCGAAGCGGGAGAAGACGACCAGCAAGGGCCACTCCGCCCGGAATCTCCGCTGCTGCCCCTCGAGCGCCTCGGGGGCCGCGACCGTGGCCTGCACCTCGCCCAGGTCGAGCGGCGAGGCCTGTCCCACCGGGATGCACGGGCTCGCCATGCAGCGGAGGACGTACGTCGTGCGGACGTGCCCAAACGGGCCCGCGTCGCGCTGCTCGCGCGTCGGCGAGCCGATGACCTCCCAGGGGGAGAACTGGGCCCCGACGCGCACGCTGCCCGGGTCCCAGCGGGAGCGATCGACCGTGACGTCCACGATCGCGTTGACCGTGTCCCCGAAGAACACGATCTCCGGGCTCAGCTTCGCGTCCAGCCGGACGCCGCTCTCCCCGAGCACCGAGGAAAGGTCCTCCTCGCGCTCGCTCGCGACGACGACGACCGCGAGCGCCGCCACTCCCGCAGCGGCGACGAGCCCGAGCCAGGGAAGGAGCCGGGGCAGCCGGGACCGCACGGAGTCCGGGACCCTCATGCCTGTACCACGCGCCGCACGCGGCGGAGCTCGGCCCACGCGAGGAACGCCGCGAGGATCTCGGACGGGTCGCTCGACGAGATCAGGATCGGATCCAGATCGAGCTCCTGGAACTGCGTCAGCAGGTTCCGCACGCGGTCCTCGTTCTCACTCCGGCGCTTGTCGGTCTCGCGCCGCCTGAGCCGGACCGGGATCGTGCGACCCGAATCGGCATCCCGCAGCGGCACGACGATGCCGGACACGTCCGGGAAGCTCTGCTCCCAGGTCGGGTCCTGGATCACGACGGGGACGACGTCCCAGCGCTGCTCGATCGCGGTGAACCACACCTCGTTAGACGGCGCCGGGACGAAGTCGGAGAGTACGAACACGAACGTGCCGGCCGTGACCGAGCGCCGGTGCTCCGCGAGATGGTCGAGCGAGCGCTCGAGCCAGTCGGCCGGCGCCTCGAAATCGGACGACTCGAGCCGCTCGTTGTGGAGCTTCAGCAGCCTCCGCTCGAGCTGCGGTGCCCGCCAGTAGGACTCGCCGTCGGCCTGGTCGAGGTAGCCGACGAACCCGCCCGCGGTAGCCGCGCTCGCGAGGATGAGCTCGAACAGGTTGCGCATCGCGAGCGGCTTGTCGAGCCACGGCAAGGGCGAGGTGAAGCACGACATCGCGGGGCGCCGGTCGCAGATGACCACGACCCGCGGCGCCTCCTCCGCGAAGCGCTCGCGGACGACGAACTCGTCTCGCGCGCGCGCGGTCGAAAGTCTCGCCGAGGCCGCCCAGTCGATCGCGTCCATGTCGTCGCCCGGCCGGTACGGGCGCGACCCGGCGACGTCGGTGCCGGCCCCGCGGCGGAGGCTCCGCATCGTCCCGAACGAGATGCCGATGACCCCGCGGCGAGGGACGAGCGGGAAGGTGAGGCGGCCTCCGGGCATTCAGTAGTGCGCAAGACCAGAATCCGCGAGTGCGGATTCTGGTCGCGCGAAAACCCCTGAAGGCGTCCGCTTCGCGGCCGCTTTCGTCATGAGATGGCCCGCGGGCCCTCGAAGAGGGGGTCTTCCTCCGAGCCCGGACGCGGCGCGACCTCGAGGCAGGCGTGCCGGAAACCCTCGATCGCCTCGCTCCAGCCCGTCGCGCGCGCCCTGGCGACGAAGGCCGGCGTGAAGACGACGCGATGGGCGAGCACCGGGACGAACAGACGCTCGATGTCCTCCGGCATGACGAAATTGCGGCCGTTGACGAGCGCCCAGGCCCGCGCCGCCCGCTCGAGCGCGAGGCTGCCGCGGACGGAGCTCCCGATCACGACGAAGTCGTTCACCCGGGTCGCACGCACGAGCTCGACGACCCACCGGTGGAGCACGTCGTCCACGTACACGTGCTGCGCGCCCTCGCGGACCTCGTTGATCTCGTCCACGGTGACCACGGATCGGAGATCGGCGAGCGGGTGCGAGAAGCGCTGCTCGACCAGGATCTTGAGCTCGTCGTCGATCTCCGGGTAGCCGAGGGCGGTGCGTAGGAAGAAGCGGTCGAGCTGCGCCTCCGGCAGCGGGAAGGTGCCCTCGTACTCGATCGGGTTCTCGGTCGCGATGAGGAGGAAGGGCGACGGCAGCTCGCGCGTCACGCCGTCGACCGTCACCTGGTTCTCCGCCATCGCCTCGAGCAGCGCGGACTGGGTCTTCGGCGTCGCGCGGTTGATCTCGTCGACGAGGACGACGTTCGCGAAGATCGGCCCGGCCCGGAACTCGAAGTCGCGCGAGCGCTGGTCGAAGATCGAGAGGCCCGTCACGTCCGTCGGCTGCAGGTCCGGCGTGCACTGGATCCTGGACGGCGTGGCGCCCTCCATCGTCCCGGCGATCGCGCGCGCGAGCACGGTCTTGGCCGTTCCCGGCACGTCCTCGAGCAGGACGTGCCCGCCGCAGACGAGCGCGGTCAGGACGAGCTTGATCTCGTCGCGCTTGCCGTAGACGACGGTCTCGATGTTCGCGACGAAGCGGCCTGCGATCTCGCTCGCCCGCTGGAAATGCTCGGGCTCGATCCCGCGCGCGGGTATCGCCTCCACGGGCGTGATGCTAGCTGCGTCCGTCTCGGGGGTCGGCACCGCCATGCGTTAGACAGTTCTACGTGTGTGCGTCTCAGTTTGTTAGGAGAGTGCGAAGGCAGAACCTAAGAACTGGCTAAGAGCAACGCGCAGGTTCGTAGGGGCGAGGCTTGCCTCGCCCTCGCCGGACGCTACGGTCAGGGCGAGGCAAGCCTCGCACGGCCTCTTACGTGAGAGCTTCCGCTCCAGCAACGACCTCGAGGATCTCCTGCGTGATCTCGGCCTGGCGAGCGCGGTTCATGCTCAGCGTGAGCGAGTCGATGAGCTCGCCGGCGTTCTTCGACGCGTTCCGCATCGCCGTCATCCGCGCCCCCTGCTCCGAGGCGGTCGACTCGAGCAGCGCGCGGTAGATCTGGGTCTCGACGTAGACCGGGAGCAGCCGCTCCATGATCTCCTCGGGCTCGGGCTCGAAGATGAAGTCGCCCACGGAGCGCGTCGGCAGCGCGCTCCTCTTCATCTGTTTCCAGGATGTCGGCAGAAATGGGAAGGACGTCTTGCTCGGTGACGCGCTGCGTCAGCGCGGAGATGTAGGTGTTGTAGACGAGGATCACGCGGTCGACCTCTCCTTCGGTGAAGAGCTCGGCCACGCGGTGCGCGATCGCCTGCGCGTCCTCGTACGCCGGCTGGTCGGTGAAGCCCATGTACGTACCCGCGAGCTCGCGGCGCCGGAAGAGGAGCGTCGAGCGGCCTCTCTTGCCCACGGCGACGAAGCGCACGGTCTTGCCCTCCGCCTGCAGCGAGCGCTCGAGCGCGAACGCGCGCCGCAGCACCTGAGCGTTGAACGCGCCCGCAAGCCCGCGGTCGCCGGTCAAAGGCACGATCGCGACCGCCTCGACGTCCTCGCGCTGCTCGAGTAGCGGCAGGCGGACCGACGTCGACGCGCGCCCGACGCCCGCGATGAGCTCGGTCATCGTCTCCGCGTAGGGGCGGAGCGCCCTGATCCTGAGCTCGGCCCGCCGCAGCTTCGCCGCGGCGACGAGCTCCATCGCTCGTGTGATCTTGCGCGTGTTGCGGACGGACTGGATCCGCCGCTTGAAGTCCTGGACCGAAGCCATCGTAGCCCGCGATGCCCTTCTCTTCCTCGACGTTGAAGACGCCGAGGAAGTGCTCGAGCTCGGCCTTCAGCTTCTCCTCGGTCTCCTCGGAGATCTCGCCCTGCTCGCGGATCGCGTCCAGCACCGACTTCTCCGTGCGCAGGTGCTCCCGGAGCTCCTCGTGGAAGCGCGGGACCTGCGGGACCGGGATCTTGTCCAGGTAGCCGTTGACGCCTGCGTAGATCGCGACCACCTGCTCCTCGAACGGCCACGGCTCGTACTGCGGCTGGTTCAGCGTCGCGACCATGCGCTCACCGCGGCCGAGTGCCTGCTGCGTCGCCTGGTCGAGCTCGGACCCGAACTGCGCGAACGCCTCGAGCTCGCGGTACTGCGAGAGGTCGAGGCGGAGCCGGCCCGCCACCTGCCGCATCGCCCGCTTCTGCGCGTTTCCGCCCACGCGCGAGACCGAGACGCCGACGTTGATCGCCGGCCGGACGCCCGAGAAGAACAGGTCGGACTCGAGATAGATCTGCCCGTCGGTGATCGAGATGACGTTCGTCGGGATGTAGGCCGCGACGTCGCCGGCCTGCGTCTCGATGATCGGAAGCGCGGTCAGCGAGCCGCCGCCGAGGTCGTCCGAGAGCTTGCACGCACGCTCGAGCAGCCGCGAGTGGAGGTAGAAGACGTCGCCCGGGAAGGCCTCGCGTCCGGGCGGGCGCCGAAGAAGAAGCGACAGCTGTCGATAGGCATCCGCGTGCTTCGAGAGGTCGTCGTAGACGAGGAGCGAGTGCCCGCCCTGGTAGAGGAAGTGCTCGCCCATCGCGCAGCCTGCGAACGGCGCCATCCACTTGATCGGCGCGGCCTCCTGCGCGGGCGCGGAGACGACGATCGTGTACTCCATCGCGCCCGCGTCGCGCAGCCGCTCCACGACCTGGGCGACCGTCGAGCCCTTCTGCCCGACCGCGACGTACACGCAGATCACGTCGCCGCCGCGCTGGTTCAGGATCGTGTCGATCGCGATCGCGGTCTTGCCGGTCGAGCGGTCGCCGATGATGAGCTCGCGCTGGCCGCGGCCGATCGGGATCATCGAGTCGATTGCCTTGAGGCCGGTCTGGAGCGGCTCCTTCACCGGCTGCCGGCTGATCACGCCCGGCGCCTTGAACTCGAGCGGCCGGCGCTCGCGTCGCCTCGATCTCGCCGAGCCCGTCGAGCGGGTTCCCGAGCGGGTCGACGACGCGGCCGAGCAGGCCTTCCCCGACTGGAACGCTCATCACCTCGCCAGTGCGGCGCACGGGCTCGCCCTCGGACACGTGCTCCCACTCGCCGAAGAGCGCGGCGCCGACGTTGTCCTCCTCGAGGTTGAACGCGATCCCGACGACGCCGTGCTCGAGCTCCAGGCGCTCGAGCGCCACGCAGTTCTCGAGCCCGTGGATGCGGGCGATGCCGTCGCCGACCTGGAGGACGGTGCCGACCTCGGCGAGGTCGGTCTCGACATCGAACTCCTTGATCCGGTCCTTCAGGATCGCGGTGATCTCTTCCGGGCGTAGCTTCACGTCGGCTCCTTACTCGGTCACCCGGCGCGAAGCCGGCTTCAGGGATTTCCGCGCGGTCGGGATCCGCGCGAGCGGATTTCGACCTTGTGCACTAGACATGCGCGGTTGCCAATTCTCGGCGGAGGCGCTCGAGCCGTCCGCGGACGCTGCCGTCGGCGCGGAACGACCCAACCTGGAGGACGATCCCGCCGACGAGGCCGGGGTCGACCGACCGCGTCGCCTCGACCGTGCGGCCCGAGGCCTGCTCGATCCGCTCCACGATCGAGCGCGCCTCCTCGTCGGAGAGCTCGAGGGCGGTGATCAGCTCGACCGCGAGGCGGTTCTGGGCGCGGGCGACGAGCGCGTCGAGCTCGGCGCTCATCGCCACGAGCTCGCCGGCGCGCCCCTTCTCGGCGACGAGACGGACGAAGTTGCGGATGAGCTCGTCCGCCGCCGGCGGTGAGCTCGGCGAGAACGTCCGCCTTCTCCGGCGGGTCGACCTGCGGGTTGCGGAGGAGCATCTGGAGCGCGGGCGTCTCCGCGATCGCGTTCGCGAGCTGGGACAGCTCCGACGCGACCTGAACGAGCTTCCCGGCCTCGTCCGCGGCCTGGAAGAGGGCACGCGCGTATAGGCGCTGCGCGACGGCCATGCTCGCCTAAGCCGTGTCCTTCTCGAGCGCGGAGAAGTCGAGCTCGGCGATCGCCTCGTCGATCAGGCGCCGCTGGTCCTCGGCGTCGAGGACCTTGCCGGTGACGCGCGCCGTGGCCGCGAGGGTCAAGTCGGCCACCTCGCCTCGAATCTGGTCGAGCGAGCGCTTCGTCTCGGCGTCGATCTGCCGCTTCGTCTCCTCGAGGCGGCGCTGGCGCTCCTCCTCCGCCTCTCCCTTCACCCGCTCCATCTGCGCGTCCACCACCTTGCGCGCGTCGGCGAGGATCTCGGCCGCGTCGCCCTTCGCCTGGCCGATCAGCTGCCGGTGCTGCTCGAGGAGCTCGCGCGCCTCGGCGCGTGCGTTGTCCGCCTCCTCGACCGCCTTGCGGATGCGGTCGCGGCGCTCGTCGATCGTCCGCTGGATGCGGGCCGAACGCGAAGCGCCTGAGGACGAAGAACGTGATCGCGAAGCAGATCAGCGTCCAGATCATGAGGCCGGGAACGACCTCGATCAGTCCGGTGCTGCGTCTCCTCCTCGGATGCCTGGGCGAGGAAGAACATCTAGATGAGGACGTAGGCGAGGAGCCCGCCGATGAGGCCGTAGAACACGACGGCCTCGGTGAGCGCGAAGCCGAGCCACTGGATGCCCGTGAGCTCGCCCTTCAGTTCGGGTTGGCGTGCCACGGCCTGGATCATCGAGCCGAAGATGTTCCCGATGCCGATGCCGGCGCCGAGCGAGCCGAGGCCGATGCCGAGCGCGAGCGCGATGGCCTTGCCGGCGTCTGCGCCGTTCGCGGCCGCCTCTTCGGCGGTCTGGGCGAGGAAGAGAAACGAGGACAGCATGAGTTGACCCTCCTTGCTAGTGCTCGGGCTCGATGGCCGAGCCGATGTAGATGGCGGACAGGGCGGCGAAGATGTACGCCTGGATCGAGACGACGATGACGACCTCGAAGAGGTAGAAGACGGTCGCCGCGGGCACGGCGATGATCGCAAGGAACACGTTCGAGAGCACGAAGATGAGCCCGATGAACGTGAGGATCAGCATGTGGCCCGCGAGCATGTTCGCGTAGAGGCGGACCGAGAGGCTGATCAGGCGCATGAACTGGCCCAGGATCTCGAGCGGGATGATGAGCGGCAGCATCGCGTTCGGGACCTCCGGGATCCAGCTCTTGAAGTACTTCCGCGTTCCGTTCCAGCGGATGCCCTCGACGTGCGTGAAGACGAACGTCATGAGCGCGAGCGCGAGCGTCACCGAGAGCGTCGAGGTCGCCGCGAAGATCGCGAACGTGGGCAGCTCGACGCCGAAGATCTCGAAGCGCTCGTCCGAGAGCGGAAGTGGGATGAACCCGAGCATGTTCACGACCCAGATGAAGACCATCAGGGACGCGACGTAGGGGAACCAGCGGCCGATGGCCTTCGTCGGCAGCCCCTGCTCCGCGACCTGTACCTGCGCGATCTCGTAGATCGTCTCCCCGACCGCCTGGCGCCGCGTCGGGTCTTTGCCCGACCTTGACGCGCATGAAGACGATGCCGACGACGATCGAGACGATCATCCCGAGGATGAGGTACGCGACCGCCTTGTTGATCGACATGTCGATCGGGCCGATCTTCAGCTCCGGGCCCCACGTATGGAGCTCCCACTCGTGCGCAGGGTCGAACTCCTCCTCCGCGGCCGGAGTCTCCTGTCCGAACGCAGTCGTGGGAAGCACGAGGGCGAGGGCGAGCAGGGTCACGAACACGCGCTTCACGCCTTCGCCTCCCCGCCGAAGTAGGCCGCAAGCCCGACGCCGAGCTCGACCGTGAACGCGAGCGCATACAGGGCTGCAGCGGCGAGGCCGACGGTCTCGTCGCTCACGGTGACGATCACGAGCGGGATGCCGACGAGAAGCCCACGTGAGGTTGTGCCGATGCCGCGCATCCCTGCGGCGGCGAGGTTATCTGCGTCACCCGTGAGCCGCGCCAGTACGAATGCGAACGCCTGCGCCCCGACCCAGAGGACCGCGGCGAGCGCCCAAGCCGTCGAGCGGCCAGCCGGCGACGGCGAAGACCGGGAGCGCGAGCGCGATCACCGTGGCGCCCGCGACGGCGGCCGCCAACCGGCTCGGTGCCGGCCTCGGCGTCGCGAAGATCCCGGCGCTCACGTGCGTCCTAGGCGTCCGTACACCGTGTAGACCGCGACGACGCCGAGCGGGATGCCGGCGACGGCACCGAGCAGCAGGCCGATCTCCCACGCTCCGGCAATCCAGCCGATGAGCGCACCGATGCCCATGGAGAGTCCGAGCGCGCCCAGGAGCAGCCCCGAGGCGGTCGCGAGCGAGTGAGGTGAGGAGGCCGCGTCCGGCGTCATCCGCCCGGAGCATATCAGCGTGCTTGTAACAGTCGATTTCCCGTCTTGATGCGGGAAACGGGCAAGTTCGTTACACGGTCTAGGATGCCGCGATGGAGCGGCTCGTCCTCGTACACGGCAGCGTCGTCGGCGCCGACGCGACCTGGCGCGCCCAGCGACCGCTCGCCGCGCGCTTCGAGCTCGTGGTGGTGGAGCGTCCCGGGTTCCCGCCGGGGCCGCCCATCGAGCGCGTCGACTTCGAGGTCGACGCAGGCTTCGTCGCGGAGCCAGATCGAGCCCGGCGACCACCTCGTCGGGCACTCGTACGGCGGCGTCGTCTGCCTGCTCTCTGCGGCGCAGCGGCCGGAGGCGCTCGGCTCGCTGACGGTGATCGAGCCGCCGGCGACACGCGTCGCCCTCGACGTCCCGGCGGTCGCGGAGTTCGCGGAGGGCGGCGCGCGCGTTGTGGGCGGAGGGCCCGCGCGATGATCCCGAGGCGTTCCTGCGCATGTTCCTCGAGGCCGTCGGCTCCGCCTACGACCCGCCCTCGCCCCTGCCGCCCGAGCTCGAGCAGGGCGCGCGGCTGCTGATGAACGAGCGCGGCCCGTGGGAGGCGGAGATCCCACTCGCCGCCCTGGCTGCGACCGAGTTCCCGAAGCTCGTCGTCTCGGGCGCGCACCACCCTGCCTTCGACGCGATCTGCGACCGCCTGGAGCGCGAGCTCTCGGCCGAGCGCGTCGTCCTCCCCGGCTTCGGCCACACCGTCCAGCGCCACCCGGACTTCAACGCCGCCCTCGCCGACTTCGTCGACCGCGCCGCCGCTGCCGCCGCGCACCGCTGACCGGCCCAACATCGTCCGTCCAAGACGTGAGCGAAAGGGCAGCCAAGTTACAAGTTGTAACTTGCGCTTCTTCGTCGCCGATTTGTTGCGAAGGCGTCACGGCTTCGCAGGCACGCTCGAGTCATGTACGCAGCCGGGCCACGAGTGGAGGAGCGCTTCCTCGAGCACGTCGTCAGGCTCGACGACCGTTCCGTGCCGATGGCCGAGACGTACCGGCAGATCAGGGCCGTGGCCGCGCAGATGGGGATTCCGAGGCCAAGTTACGAACGCGTCCGCCAGCATCTCCGCTCGACGCGACTCCGACCGCACGAGCGCAAGCGGGCTCGCACGCTGGCCTTCGAGCTCGCCTACAACACGCGCCGCGCCGACCTCGTCGTCGCGGATCTCCTTGCTCTTCTCGAGTGAGGTGAGGGCGCCAAGTTACAAGTTGTAACTTGGCGATCTCGGCGCCCGCGTCCCCCGCAAACGCCCTGGGTCGTTCCCGGCGAACGTTGCGCCCGGGCGCTCAGCGCTCAGGCGGTCGCGCGTTCGGAGTCGGGCGTGGCTTCCGCCGCCTCCTGCTCGCGCCGCCTACGGATCCGCGGGTTCATGAGCTTCACGATCTCGAGCAGGTAGACGACGTAGACCGAGAACGCGAGCGCGAAGAAGGCGATCGCGAGGACGAGCAGCGTCTCCCAGAGATGCCAGTCTCCTCCCTCGCGGAACGGGACGAAGCGCGTCGCGAGCGCGGCGCCGGCGAGGCTCGCGCACCAGAGCCACATCGTCACCGCCGCCCGGCGCTGCGAGAAGCCGATGTTCAAGAACCGGTGGTGCAGGTGCGAGCGGTCGGCGCCGTAGATCGGCAGGTTGTGCTTCAGCCGCTTCGCGACGACGAACGACGTGTCGAGGATCGGCACCGCCAGAACGAGCAGCGGCAACACGAGGACCACCGTCGACGCCGTCTTCAGCAGGCCCTGGATCGAGACCGACGCGAGGATGAACCCGAGGCAGAGCGCCCCCGAGTCGCCCATGAAGATCCTCGCCGGGAAGAAGTTGTGCCGGAGGAAGCCGAGGCAGGCGCCGGCGACGATCGCGGACAAGATCGCGGGATCCGCGCTTCCGAGGGAGAGAGCGAGGATCGCGTAGGTCACGCCTGCGATCCCGCACACGCCCGCCGCGAGCCCGTCCAGCCCGTCGAGGAAGTTGACCATGTTCATCACCGCGACGATGAAGAACATCGACAGCGGGACGCCGATCACCGGCGGCAGGTCGACCGCGCCGAGGAACGGGAACGTGAAGTGGTCGATCCAGACGCCGAACATCGGCGGGATCGCCGCGGCGGCGGTCTGTCCGGCGAGCTTCACGGGCGGCGAGAGGCCGGTGAAGTCGTCGATCGCGCCGACGACCGTCGCGACCGCCGCTCCCAGCAGGACGCCCCGGCTCTCGCCCGAGAGGTCGAGGAACGCGAGCGCAGGGACGATGATGCCGAGGAAGATCGCGAGCCCGCCGAGGCGCGGGATCGGCCGCCGGTGGTGGCGGCGCTGCTCGTCGGGCCGGTCGACCGCGCCCGAGCATCCTCGCCATCCCGCCGACCGCCGGTGTCAGCAGAACGACGATGACGAAGGCGGCGGCCGCCCCGTAGAGAACCTCAGGCGTCGCCCGCAGCTCGTCGAACACCAGGCTCTACTTCGTCCCGTACAGGCGGTCGCCTGCGTCGCCGAGGCCCGGGAGGATGTAGCCCTTGTCGTTCAGGCCTCGATCGATGCCGGCGACGACGATGGGCACGTCCGGATGGTCGCGATGGACGCGCTCGATGCCTTCCGGCGCCGCGATGAGCGCGATCAGCCGCACCGACGTCGCGCCCGCGCGCTTCACCGTCTCGATCGCTGCCGTCGTCGAGTTCCCGGTCGCGAGCATCGGATCGAGGAGGATCACGTCGCGCTCGGGCAGGTCGTCGGGGAGCTTCACGTAGTACTCGACCGGCTCGAGCGTCTCCTCGTCGCGGAAGAGCCCGATGAACCCGACGCGCGCGCCCGGGACGAGCGAGAGCACGGCGTCGAGCATCCCGATCCCCGCCCGCAGGATGGGGCAGACGGCGACCTTCTTGCCCGAGATGCGGCGCGCGGTCGTGTGCTCGAGCGGCGTCTCGATCTCGACCTCCTCGTCGGCGAGGTCCTTCGTCGCCTCGTACGTGAGCAGGAGCGTGAGCTCGTTGACGAGCTGGCGGAACATCTGGGTCGTCGTCGTGACGTCCCGCAGGAGGCCGAGCTTGTGCAGGACGAGCGGATGGGTGACCTCCGTCACGGTTCCGGTCTGGACGCCGACGTCGCTTGGCATCGCCACTCTCAGCCCTCTCCTCCAAACGTCGGGAACGCCGTGTGACCGGGATAGAGCGGTCGGCGCTCGCACAGCTCGGCGCTCCGTCGCGCGAGCGCGTCGAGATCCGCGTCAGCCTCGAGCGCCTCGCACATGATCCGCCCGACCTCGCGGAAGTCGTCCTCGTCGAAGCCGCGGATCGTCGGCGCGGGCGTGCCCACGCGGAAGCCCGAAGCGACGGTCGGAGGACGCTCGTCGAACGGGATGGTGTTGCGGTTGACCGTCATCCCGACCTCGGCCAAGCGC
Organism: uncultured Actinomycetes bacterium; assembly: GCA_963765175.1. GTDB lineage: Bacteria > Actinomycetota > Thermoleophilia > Gaiellales > Gaiellaceae > GMQP-bins7. The sequence goes on along the minus strand of CAVXUY010000009.1, from coordinate 60,535 downwards.
TCCTCGGCGTCCTTCCCCGTCCACTCGGTCGCACGCAGGTCGACGAGCAGGAGGTGCGTGTCGGTGCCACCGGTGAGCACGTCGAGCCCGCCCTCCTGCAGCGTCGACGCGAGCGTGTCCGCGTTCGCGCGCACGGCCTCCTGGTACTCGCGGAACGGCGCCGAGGCGGCGATCTTGAAGCATGCCGCCTTGGCCGCGATGACGTGGTTGAGAGGCCCGCCCTGCATGCCGGGGAAGACCGCGCGGTCGACGTCCTTCGCGTGCTCCTCGCGGCAGAGGATGAACCCAGCACGCGGCCCGGCGAGCGTCTTGTGCGTCGTCGAGGTGACGAAGTCGCAGTGCGGCACCGGGCTCGGATGGAGACCCGCGGCCACGAGCCCCGCGAAATGGGCCATATCGCAGAGGAGCAGCGCATCGACCTCGTCCGCGATCTCGCGGAAGCGCCACGCCTCGACCGTCCGCGGGTACGCCGAGCCGCCGCAGACGATGAGCTTCGGCCGGTGCTCCTTCGCGAGCGCGAGGACGTCGTCGTAGTCGACGAGGTTCGTCTCCCGCGACACGCCGTAGTGGACGATGTCGTACAGCCGTCCGGAGAAGTTCACCTTGAGCCCGTGCGTCAGGTGCCCGCCGTGCGAGAGCTCGAGCGACAGGATCGTGTCCCCCGGCTCGAGGCACGCGAAGTAGACGGCCATGTTCGTCTGCGCGCCCGCGTGCGGCTGGACATTCGCGTGCTCGGCGCCGAAGAGCTCCTTCGCGCGGTCGATCGCGAGCTGCTCGATCTCGTCCACGATCTCGCAGCCGCCGTAGTAGCGGCGCCCCGGATACCCCTCCGAGTACTTGTTCGTGGGGACGCTGCCGACGGCCTCGAGCATGGCGGGCCAGGTGAAGTTCTCGGACGCGATGAGCTCGATCTCGCCGCGCTGCCGCTCGAGCTCGCGCTCCAGCAAGTCGGCGATTTCGGGATCGACCTCAGCGAGGCCCGCTGAACGGAGGTCGTCGAGCGTCAGCGGAGCGACGGCCATCGAGCGGATGCTACTCCCCGAGGGCGTCGGCGACCGCCGCCAGAGCATCGGCTGCCGGAACGGCGCCCTCGCGCAGCAAGCGCGGTTCGTCGCCTGTCAGGTCGAGCACCGTGGAAGGGACTCCCGGCAGCTCGCCGTCGTCGATCACCGCTGCGACCGCGGCGAGGATCGACACCGGCACGTCCTCGATTCGGCGCGGATCCGGGCCGCCGTGGACGTTCGCGCTCGTCGCAGCGACGACGCCCACCTGGTCGAGCACGACCGCACGGGGCCCCGCGAGCTCGGGCACGCGCACGCCGATCGTCTCCGGCCGCTCACCCGTCAGCTGCGCGAACCTCCGCGCAGGATTCGGGAAGACGAGCGTGTACGGACCTGGCAGAAGAGCCCGCGCGACGCGCTCGGAGTCGCCTCGCAGCTCCGGGACGGCGTCGAGCAGCCGGTCGACGCTCGTGCCGACGAGCGCCAGAGGCTGTTCTGGCGGCCGTGCCTTGAGCGCCGACAGCGCGCGGGTTGGCTCGTCGCCGTCCGGGGTACAGACGAGGCCGTAGACCGTGTCGGTCGGAAGGACGACGAGGTCGCCCGCACGGATCGCGCCGACGGCAGCCTGGACCGTGCTCAACGGCGGCCCTCCACGACCCGGTCGCGCCCTGCGAGATCCAGGGTCGTCTGGACGCCGGAGTAGCCGAGCTCGCGCAGAAGGCTCGAGACCCGCGCGGCGCTGCCGTCGGCGACCTCGAGCACGAGCGCACCCTCCGGATCCGAGCACCGTGCGCGCTCCCTCGGCGATCGCCTCCGTGGCGCCCTCGCCGACGAGCGCCTCGCGGGGCTCCCAATCGCGCACCTCGGGCTGCAGCAACTCGATGTCGCCGGGCGAGACGTACGGCGGGTTGGAGACGACGAGATCCCACGGCCCCGCGGGCAGGCCCGCGAAGAGGTCGCCCTCGACGAGCTCGACCGGCAAGCCCGTCCGCACCGCGTTCGCGCGCGCGACCTCGAGCGCAGGCGCCGAAGCGTCCATCCCCGTCACCCTCGCGCCGGGGTGCTCGTCGGCGATCGCGAGCGCGATCGCGCCGCTGCCCGTCCCGACGTCGAGCACGCGCGGCTCGTCGAGGCCGGCGAGAAGAGCGAGGCACCGCTCCACGACGATCTCCGTCTCGGCCCGCGGGACCAGGACTCGCCGGTCGACATTCAGCATCAGCCTCCGAAACCCCCACTCCCCGAGGACGTACGCGAGCGGCTCACGCGTCGCACGACGCGCGAGGAGCCGTCCGAGGGCCTCCCGCTCGTCGATGTCGAGCTCGCGCCCGCCGTCAGCGCGAAGCGCGCTTCGCGTCGTCCCGAGCACGTGCGCGAGCAGGATCTCCGCGTCCACGGCCGGCGACTCGACGCCCGCCCGCGCAAGCCGCGCCGTCGCCTGCGGAAGCGTCCCCGCGACCGTCGTCACGCCGACGCTGCAGCGAGCGCCTGCCGTCGGTCCTCGGACTGCAGCGCCTCCGTGAACTCCCCGAGATCCCCGTCGAGCACCTGGTCGAGCCGGTGCGCCGTGAGCTTGATCCGGTGGTCCGTGATCCGGTTCTCGGGGAAGTTGTAGGTGCGGATCTTCTCGGCGCGCTCGCCGGTCCCGATCTGCGAGCGCCGCTGGGTCGCCAGCTCGGCCTCCTGCCGCGCACGTTCGGCCTCGTACAGCCGCGCCCGCAGCACGCGCATCGCCTTCAGGCGGTTCTGGAGCTGCGACTTCTCGTCCTGCATGACGACGACGAGCCCCGTCGGGATGTGGGTCAGCCGGACGGCTGAGTCGGTGGTGTTGACGCTCTGGCCGCCCGGCCCGGTCGAGCGCATGACGTCGACCTTGAGGTCCTTCTCCTCGATTGCGATCTCGACCTCTTCGGCCTCGGGCATGACGGCGACGGTCGCGGTCGACGTGTGGATCCGGCCCTGCGACTCGGTCTCGGGCACGCGCTGCACTCGATGCGTCCCGCCCTCGTACTTGAAGACCGAGAACGCACCGTCTCCCTTCACGGCGAACACGATCTCCTTGAACCCGCCGGCGTCGTTGTCGCTCGTCGAGAGCGTCTCGGTCTTGAACCCGCGGCGCTCGGCATAGCGCGTGAACATGCGGTAGAGGTCGCCCGCCCAGAGCGCGGCCTCGTCGCCCCCCACTCCCTGGCGGATCTCGACGATCACGTCCTTCTCGTCCGCCGGGTCCTTCTCAACGAGTGCGAGCTTGAGCTCGTCTTCCAACCGACTGACTTCCGTCTCGAGATCGCCCGCGAGCGATGCCAGCTCCGGGTCGGCCAGGGCCGCGTCGAGGTCCGCCGTCGCCTGCCGCCACGCCTCCGCGAGCTTCCGCGCCCCGTCCAGCTCCTTCAGCCGCCGGCCGGTCTCGGCGGCGGTTCGGCGGTCGTTGTAGACGGCAGGGTCCGACATCCGCTCCTCGGCCTCCGCGTAGGAGCGCTCCAGATCCTCGACCAAGACGGTGGATCGTGTCAGTGCTCACCCGGGTGATCGTAGCCAGCTCCAGAGGCGTTCTCGCCCTCGCGGGAGTAGTCTCGTCGCCGTATGCGGAACGAGAACAGGTCGCCTGCGCTTCATCCGCTGCGCCTACTCCTCGCGCTGGTCGTCTCTGCGGTGAGCATCCTGCTCGCGGCCGCGATCCTGCCCGGGTTCGACGTCGGGGACTACTGGGTCGCCATCTTCGCGGCGCTCGTCATCGGCGCGCTGAACGCCGTCCTCGCACCGCTCGTCGCCGCCCTTCGGCTGCCGTTCACGGTCGCGACCTCGTTCCTCCTGCTCCTCGCGCTCGACGCCGGCCTGCTGCTCGCGGCGGATGGCCTCAGCGCCGAGATCACCATCGACAGCTTCTGGTGGGCGCTCGTCGCCGCGCTGGTGATCTCGGCGCTCTCGACGGCTCTGGGGGTCATCGCCGGCATCAACGACGACGACACGTACACGATCCGCGTGATCCAGCGCATCGCGCGCCGCTCCGGCGAGCGTGTCGAGACGGACGTCCCAGGGATCGTCTATCTCGAGATCGACGGCCTCGCGCGGCCCGTGCTGCAGCGCGCGATGCGAGACGGGAACGCGGCGAACATGGCGCGCTGGCTCACCGAGGACACGCACCGCTTCATCGAATGGGAGACCGATCTCTCCTCGCAAACGGGAGCGAGCCAGGCGGGGATCCTGCTCGGCTCGAACGAGGACATCCCCGCGTTCCGCTGGGTCGAGAAGGAGCGCGGTGTCTTGATGACGTGCTCCGCGCCCGCGGACTGCGAGGAGATCGAGCGGCGGCACGCGGGGAACGGGCTGCTGCGCGACGGCGGCGCCAGCCGCGGGAACCTTCTCTCCGGCGAGGCCGACCACGTGATCCTCACCGTCAGCCGGATCGAGGCGGAGAAGGGCGCGAACCCCGGCTACCGCGCGTTCTTCGCGAACGCGCACAACGTCACGCGCGCGCTCGTCCTCTTCTTCTGGGAGGTGATCCTCGAGTGGGTCGCCGCGCTGCGCGCGATCCGCCGGGACGTCCGCCCGCGGGGTCACCGAGGCGGCTTGTACCCGTTCATGCGGGCGGCGATGTGCGTCGTCGTCCGCGACCTCATCGTCTACGGCGTGCTCAGCGACCTGATGAAGGGACGACCCGCGATCTACGCGACCTTCTCGAGCTACGACGAGGTCGCGCACCACTCGGGGCTCGAGCGAGCGGACACGCTCGAGGCGCTACGCAAGCTCGACGAGCAGTTCGGGCGCATCGACCGCGCTCGCCAGTACGCGCCGCGGCCGTACGAGATCGTCGTCCTCTCCGACCACGGCCAGACGCAGGGCGCGACCTTCAAGCAGCGGAACGGGTACGGCCTCGACGACCTCGTGCAGCGCTCGCTCGAGACGGGCGATGTCGCCGAGTTCGCGGGCGGCGACGAGCAGAGCGCGATGGTCGGGCATGCGCTCGGGGAGGCGACAGGACGGTCGGACAAGAAGAAGCGCCCGAAGAACGACGTCTCCGATCGTTCGGTCGTCGTCCTCGGCTCCGGGAACCTCGGCCTCGTCTACCTCATGCACGAGCCGCGCCGCCTGACGCTCGAGGAGATCGAGGAGCGCCACCCGCGGCTGCTCCCGGCCCTCTGCGACCACCCCCACGTCGGCTGGGTGCTCGTGCGCTCGGAGCCCCACGGCCCGGTCGCCCTCGGTGCGAACGGCGCCCACTACCTCATGCGCGGCCGCGTCGAGGGCGAGGACCCGCTCGCGCCGTTCTCGCCGAACGCGCCGCACCATCTGCGGAGGACCGACGGCTTCGAGCACGTCGCCGACCTCATGATCGGGAGCTTCTACGACCCCGAGCTGGACGAGGGCTGCGCCTTCGAGGAGCTGATCTCCTTCCACGGCGGCCTCGGCGGGCCGCAGACGAGGGCGTTCATCCTCGCGCCGGCGCAGCTGCCGTTTCCGGAGGAGCCGCTGGTCGGCGCGGCCGCGGTGCACGAGCTGCTCCTCGGCTGGCGCCGCCGACTTCAGGGAGCCGAGCCGGCGAGCTAGAGCAACGACGCGTCGAGCGTGATCTCGGGCACCGCGGCGAGCGCCTTCGAGACCGGGCAGTTCTCCTTCGCGTTCTCGGCGGCGGCGCGGAAGCCGTCCTCGTCGAGGCCGGGAACCGAGCCGCGCACCCTCAGCGCGCTCTTCGTGATCCCCGTCCCGGGAACGAAGGTCACGGTCGCCGAGGTCTCGAGCCGGTCGGGTGGCGTGCCCGCCTTCGCGAGCACGTTCGAGAGCGCCATCGAGAAGCAGGACGCGTGCGCGGCCGCGATCAGCTCCTCGGGGCTCGTGCGCCCGCCCGACTCCTCGGTGCGCGACGCCCAGGTCACGTCGAGCGGCCCGAATGCGCCGCTCCCGACGCTCTCGATCGTGCCGGAGCCCTCGAGGAGGGACCCCGACCAGGTGACGTTTGCAGTGCGCTCAGCCGCCATCAGCGTTCTCCTTCCCCTTTCAGTGTCGCCTCAACCGTGACCGCCGCGCTCGCGCGGATGAGCGCGGAGATGGGACAGCCGGCGTCGGCTGCCTCGGCCGCGCGAGCGAAACGCTCGGCGTCGGCGCCTGGAGCAGAGCCGGTCGCGACGAGGTGGGACGCGACGATGCGGTGGTCCCCGGACTCGATCTGGTCCATCGTGATCGTGCAGCGGACGCGCAGATGCTCAGGAGGCGTGTCGGCGCGTGCCAGCTCGCTGCCCAGCGAGGTCACGAAGCACGAGGCGTGAGCCGCCGCGATCAGTTCCTCCGGGCTCGTCTTCCCCTCGGGGTCGCCGACGCGAGACGCCAGCGTGAAGGGAAGCTCGAACGCCCCCGAGCTCGCGGCGCTCACGACACCCGCACCGCGTGCGGTCGTTCCCTCCCATGTGACCTCAGCCTCTCGAACGATCCGCGGCATCGGCCGCGAGCCTACTACGCCATCACTTCGACCCTGGTGTCCACCTTCCGCTCGGCCGGGGTCTCGGCCTGCTCGCGCTCGAGCACGCGCTGGAGCGCGCGGATCGACACCTCGACCTGCTGGTCGTCGGGCTCGCGCGTCGTCAGCCGCTGGAGCCACATCCCTGGCGCGAGCACCGTCATCAGGAACCGGTTGTCCTGGTGCTTGCCGGCGTAGCGGATGACCTCGTACGCGAGCCCGGCGATGAGCGGCAGGAACGCGATCCGGCTCAGGATCAGCCACTGCCAGTCCGGCCTGCCGACGAACGCGAAGACGAAGATCGCGATCACCATCACGTAAAGCAGGAACGCGGTGCCGCAGCGGGGGTGGATCAAGGAGTGCTTCTGCACGTTCTCCGTGGTCAGCTCCTCCCCGGCCTCGAGCGCGTGGATCGTCTTGTGCTCGGCGCCGTGGTACTGGAAGACGCGGCGGAGATCCGGGAGCAGCGAGACGAGGAGGATGTAGCCGATCAGGACGGCGACGCGGATCAGCCCCTCGACGACGACGAAGGATCCGGTCGAATCGACGGGGAGCCAGCTCGTGAGCAACGCCGGCCCGACCTTGAAGAGCATCAGGGCGAAGACGATCGCGACCGAGAACGAGAAGATGATCTGGCCGCGCGTGATGACCGTCTTGATCTCGCCGTTCTCGTCCGTCTCCTGGGTCGCGACGTTGGCCGAGATCGCGAGCGCGCGGAAGCCGATCGCCAGCGACTCGCCGAGCGCGATGACGCCGCGGATGATCGGCAGCCGCCAGAGCTTGCGGCGCGACATCGGCGAGCTGATGTCGTGGACGATCTCGGTGATGTCGCCCTCGGGCGTCCGCACGGCGACGGCCCAGTTCGAGGCGCTCCTCATCATCACGCCCTCGAGAACGGCCTGCCCGCCGTAACTGACTGCCATCGTCTAATTGTGCGCGAGAACGGAGCCCGCTACCGCGTCAGTGGATTTCACGGGCACCAGGACTAGCCGCGGCGCGGCTCGCCGCCGGCCTTCTCGAGCCGGCGCTGGAACCGCTCCACCCGACCGCCGGTGTCCACGAGCTTCTGCTTGCCGGTGTAGAACGGATGACACGCGGCGCAGATCTCGACGTGCAGCTCCGGCTTCGTGGAGCGCGTCCAGAACTCGTTGCCGCACGAGCACGTCACATGGGCAAGCGTGTACTCGGGATGGATGTCGGCCTTCATGGGCTGGCCAGGATAGCAGCGGCTGTCTGCGGGGCGACATTCCCGCCCGAGACGACGCACACGGTCCGGCCCTCGCCCGCCTTGCCCGCGAGCACCGCCGCGACGGCGGCCGCGCCGGCCGGCTCACAGGCCAGCTTCGCGCGCTGATAGAGGAAGCGGAAGCCCGCCTCGAGCTCGTCCTCGGTCACCAGCACGGGCTCGATTCCGAGCTGGAGGCAGATGTCGACCGCGAGCTTGCCGGCGAAGGGCGCGTTCAAGCCGTCCGCGACCGAGACCGCGTCGACGCGCGTGCTCGCGCCCGCCTCGACGCCGGCATGGAGCGCACGCGACGTCTCCGGCTCGACGGGCACGACCGCGACGCCTTCAGGAGCCGCCGCGGCGGCGATGCCGCCGAAGAGCCCGCCGCCTCCGCACGGGACGAGGATCGTGTCGACGCCGTCCAGCTCGTCGAGGATCTCGAGCCCCACGGTGCCCTGGCCGGCGAGTACGAGCGGATCATCGAAGGGGTGCACGAGCACGCGGCCGGTCTGCTCGACGAGCTCGTCCATGCGCTCGAACAGGTCGCCGGGCCCGGTCGCCTCCTGGTCGATCTCGGCGCCATAGGCGAGAGCGGCATCGCGCTTCACCTCGCTCGCGCCACGAGGCATGACGACGAGGGCGGTCGTCCCTTCGAGCGCCGCCCCGAACGCGAGCGCCGCCGCGTGGTTTCCGGCGGAGGACGCGATGACGCCGCGCTTCTTCTCCTCCGCGGTCAGCGACGCGAGCTTCGTGAGGACGCCGCGTGGCTTGAACGAGCCGGTCCGTTGCAGCAGCTCTGCCTTGAGGAACACGTCCGGCCCGAGCGTGCGCGAAGAGAGAAGCGGGGTCCGGTGCACGCGCCCGGCGACGACTTCCGCCGCGGACTCGACCTCGTCGCGTGCGACCGGAAGCGCCACCGCGCGATCGTACGGGAACCTCGGGCAGCGTCCGGATGTAGAAGCGGCATGCGGGTGGTGCTCGTCCTGGCCGCAGTCGTGCTCTTCGTGCCAACAAGGAGCGCTCGCTGAGCCACCGAATCGACGGGGCGAGCGGCCTGGTACTCGACACGGTGCCCGCCGGCCCGGGCGCGTTCGCGCTCGCCGAGCTCGGGGGCGCCGACGTGCGCCGTTTCGACTCCTAGAACCGCTAGACGCCGGCTGACGCCTCGCGCGTCGAATCGCCGCACATTTCGAAACCACGGTGTCAGACACCGCGTCTAGCACACCGTCCGGCTCGGCCACGCAGAATGCGGCCGTGGCCGTCGCCGCCGCTAGCCCGGGCCGCCGCCCGATCCGCCTCGTCGTCCGCGACGACGAGCTGCATCGGAACCGGCTCACCGTCTTCTTCCGACTCCTGCTCGCGCTCCCGCACCTCGTCTGGGTGTCGCTCTGGGGGATCGCGGTAGCCGTCGTGTCGTTCGCGAACTGGCTCGCCGTCGTGATCAACGCCGAGGTCCCGTCGAGCCTCCACAACTTCGTCGCGGGCTACCTCCGGTACGCGACGCACGTCGGCGCCTATCTCTTCCTCGCGGCCGGCCCGTACCCGGGCTTCCGGGGACGTCCCGGGTACGCGGTCGACCTCGAGATCGAGCCCCCGGAGCGCCAGGGTCGCTGGGGCGGCTTCTTCCGCCTCGTCCTCGCGCTGCCCGCGCTCCTGCTCGCGACGGTGCTCGGCGGCTCGCTCTCGTTCGGCTCGGCCGCCAACCTCGTGACCTACGGCCTCGCAACGTTCGGCGGCGTTACCGCGGTGGCGGCCTTCCTCGCCTGGTTCTTCGGCCTGACCCTCGGGCGAGCGCCGCGCGGGCTCCGGGACCTCACCGCCTACGGCCTCGGCTACGGCGCCCAGGCAGCCGGCTACTACCTGCTTCTCACACCGCGCTACCCGAGCTCCGATCCGGCGCTCGCGGAGCCGTACTCGAAGCTGCCCGAGCACCCCGTCCGGCTCGTCGTCGAGGACGACGTTCAGCGCTCGCGGCTCACCGTCCTCTTCAGGCTCCTGCTCGCGATACCGCACTTCGTCTGGCTCCTACTCTGGGGCATCGCGGCGTACCTCGCCGTCATCGCAGCCTGGTTCGTCGCCCTCGTCATCGGCCGCGTTCCGAGCGCGCTCCACCGCTTCATCGCGGCATACGTCCGCTACGCGACGCACGTGTACGCGTACGTCTATCTCGTCGGCCAGAAGTTCCCGGGATTCACCGGACGCGCCGGCTCGTACGGGGTCGACGTCGAGATCGCCCCGCCCGAGCCACAGCGACGCCTCGTGACGCTCTTCCGCTTCTTCCTCGCCTTTCCGGCGCTCTTGGTCGCGAGCACGCTCAGCTACGTGCTGCTGCTCGTGGCCGTTTTCGCCTGGTTCTTCGGGCTCGTCAGGGGACGGATGCCGGAAGGGCTCCGGAACATCGGCGCGTCCTGCCTCCGCTACACCGCGCAGACGTACACCTACCTCTTCCTGCTCACGGATCGCTACCCGTACGCCGCGCCCGTCCTTCGCAACCGGGTCCAGCCGGGGCCGCTCCCGAGCCTGCTGTGCCTGCCGCCGACCCTGGGCCGTCGCCAGCTCCGCCTCCGACGCCGCCCGCCGGGCCCGCTTCCGGAGACACGGCCTGAGGCTCGCGTTCGGCGTCGCCGTCGTCACGGCTCTCGCCGCGGGCGCCTACTTCCTCTACCCGACCGCGGTGCCCGACGGCTTGTCGCTCCCGGCCGTCGACGCGGACGCTGTCTTCGGCGCGGAGCACGTCGCGCGGGCCGAGCGCTACGCGCGGTTCCTGTACGCCGTCTGGGGTCTCTCCCAGGTCGCGCTGCTCGCGACGCTCGCGGTGTACGCTCGCAAGGGCGTTGTGTTCGTCCGCGAGTCCGCGGCCGGGCCGATCGGGACGGGGATGCTCCTCGGGATGCTCGGGCTCGGGATTGTCTGGCTCGTCGGGCTGCCGTTCTCGCTTGCGGCCTTCTGGTGGGCGCGCCGGTACGAGCAGACCCGGTGGAGCTACCTCGACTGGCTCGTCGAGGACTGGGCCGTGCTGGGGGCGGCGTTCCTCTCCATCTCGTTCGCGCTGCTCGTCGTGATGGGGCTCGCGCGCTGGCTCGGAGACCGCTGGTGGCTCCCGGGAGCGGCCGTGTTCGTCGCCGTCGCGTCCCTGTTCACGTTCGTCTCGCCGTATCTCGATTTCACGACCGACCCGCTTCGAGACCCGGAGCTCCTCGCGGCCGCGACGGACTACGAGCGGCAACTCGGCGTCGCGCATATCCCCATCCGCGTCGAGGAGGTGTCCCCTCACACCGAGCAAGCGAACGCGTACGCGTACGGCATCGGGCCGTCGCGGAGGGTCGTGCTCTGGGACACGATCCTGCTCCCGCCATTCGACGTCGCCGGGCAGAAGCTCGTGCTCGCCCACGAGCTCGCCCACCACTCGCAGAAGCACCTGCCCAAGGGCATCGGCTGGTTCGCGATCTTTGCGGTCCCGGGAGCGTGGATCCTCATGCGCGCGACGCGCTCGCGGGGAGGCATGGGCGCTCCAGAGGCCGTGCCCCTGGCCCTCTTCGTCGTCGCGGTCTACATGCTCGCGACAGCTCCGCTCTCGAACCTCATCTCGCGGCGGATGGAGGCCGAGGCCGACTGGAAGGCGCTCCAGGTGACGCGAGACCCGGACGCGCTCGCCGGCGTGATGCGCGGCTTCACGGAGACGTCGCTCGCCGACCCCCAGCCGCCCGCGTGGACGCAGCAGCTCTTCGGGACGCACCCGGCCCTCGCCGATCGCGTGGCGATGGCGCGCGCATGGGCGCAGCGGAACGGCGCGCCGTAGCTACGTGAGCGTGTACTCAGGGCCGGAGCCGCCCTCGGGTGGGGTCAGGCGACCGCCCTTGGCGGTGATCGCACCGCACTGGACGCAGTTCGACGGCGTCACCTCGAGGACGACCATGTCGTCGCCGAGGTCGCGGCCGACCGCGTACACGTTCGCCGGGCACATCCACGCCCACGCCTCGGCGACCGGGCGGCGGACGCGCGTTGCGACCTCGAGGTGGTTCGGCTGGTCGTCGCGCGTGCGGTTCCCGGACGCGAACACCGACGACAGCTTGTCGAACACGTAGCGGCCGTCCGGCTTCGGGTACCGGCGAGCACGGCCGGTCTTGATCAGGGGCCACTCGGCGTTCGGGTGCGTCGGGAAGCGACCGTTAGGCGCGCGCCCTTTCGTGATGGTCATCATGCTCGCGAGCGCGCCGCCCACGTAGAAGCCCTTGTCGAAGGCCTGGCGCATGTTCCGCACCTCGTAGAGCTCCTTCCAGAGCGCGCTCCCGCGGAGCGCGTCGTCGTAGGAGTCGAGCGCGCCGACCCGGCCCGGGACCTCTCCGCGGTGCAGAACCCTGAACGCGGCCTCGGCCGCGAGCCGCCCGGAGTCGATCGCGTAGTGGATCCCCTTGAGCCGCGGGACGTTGACGAGCCCCGCGCCCTCGCCGACGAGCAGCAGCCCCGGGGCGCTGAGCTGGCGCGGGAGCGAGTGAAAGCCGCCCTCGGTGATCGTCTTCGCGCCCCACGCGACGCGCTCGCCGCCGCGCAGCATCTTCCACACGAGCCGGTGGGTCTTCAGCTCCTGGAGCACGTCGTGCACCGAGAACTCGACGTCGCGCGCCTCGAGGCCGGCGACGAAGCCGATCGAGACGAGGTCGTCGCCCATCGGGTAGATGAAGGAGCCGCCGAACTCGCCGTAGCCGCCGAGCGTGCGGAGCGGCCAGCCCAGCGTGTGCACGATCCTGTCGAGCGGCCGCGGGACGCGCCAGACCTCCTTCACGCCGAGCGCCCAGATCTGCGGGTTGGCGCCCTCGAGGTGGAAGCGCTCGATCGCTGCGCTCGTGAGCAAGCCCTGCGTCCCCTCGGCGAGCACGGTCACACCCGCGACGACGTCCGAGCCCGGCTCGAAGGTCGGCAGCGGCTCGCCGTGCCGGCCCCGGCCGCGGTCGCCCGTGCGGACCCCGACGACCCGCCCGTGTTGGACGAGCAGCTTCGTCGCGGCGGTCTCCGACAGAACTGCGATGCCGAGCGCCTCCGCCTGCTCGGCGAGGAAGCGGCCGAGCTCCGCGACGGACAGGATGACGTTTCCGTGGTTCCGCATCGTCGGCGGCGCCGGGATCCGATACGAGTTGCGGCGCGTGAGCACGTAGACCGCCTCGCCCGGGACTTCGCCATACGTCGGCAGGTCGGCGAGCGTCAGCCGGCCCCTGAAGAGCCGCCGCAGCGAGCGCGGGTTCACGACCGCGCCGGAGAGCAGATGCGAGCCCGGCTGCTTGCCTTTTTCCAAGACTGCCACCGGCACCTCGCCGAGGCGCTCGCGCACTTCGGGGTGCTCCTCGAGGAGCTGGCCGAGCCGGATCGCGCACGCCAGGCCGCCCGGGCCTCCGCCGACGATGAGCACGCCGACCTCGATCCGCTCCTCCGGCAGGTCGGTGGGCACGCCGATCGCGTCGATCGGGCCGAACGGCGGCGGGAAGTCGATGGGACGCGCCATTAGTGCGCAAGACCAGAATCCGCGAGCGCGGATTCTGGTCGCGCGAACACCCCTAAAGGCGCCCGCTTCGCGGCCGCTGGTGCTGTGGAATTCACGTCAACGCCTCCTCTAGCCTCCTCGGTGCGCCCGTGCGAGCTCGGTGAGCTTCGGGACGATCTGGTGCAGGTCGCCGACGACGCCGAGGTCGCAGAAGTCGAAGATGGGCGCGTTCGGGTCCTTGTTGATGGCGACGATCGTGCCGGAGCCCTGCATGCCGACCTTGTGCTGGATCGCCCCGGAGATGCCGCACGCGATGTAGAGCTTCGGCGAGACGGTCTTCCCCGTCTGCCCGACCTGAGTCGCGTACGGGTACCAGCCCGCGTCGACCACCGCCCGGGTCGCCGCGACCGCACCACCGAGCGCGTTCGCGAGCTCTTCGAGCAGCGAGAACGCGTCCGGAGCGCCGAGCCCGCGTCCTCCCGCGACGATGATGTCGGCGTCCTCGATCGACGGGCCGCTCGACTCCTCCTGGGTCTGCTCGACGAGCGTCGCGAGCGTGGAGAAGTCGGAGGCCTCGAACTCGAAGCTCTCCACCTCCGCCCCACCGCCGGACTCGACCGGGTCGAGTGCGCCCGAGCGGACGAGCGCGAGCCGCGGCGAGTCGGTCCAGCCGACCTCGACGAGCACGGTGTCCCCGAGCGCCGGTCGTGTGCCGACGAGCTCGCCGTCCCTGACCTCGAGGTCGGTGAGGTCCCAGTTCAGTCCGGCGTCGAGTCGCGCCGCCAGACCGGCTGCGACGTCCGCCGAGAGGACCGAGGCGCCGAAGAGCACGGCGTCCGGGCTCTCCTTCTCCACGAGGGCCGTGAGGGCATCCACGCGCGGCTGCGGGAGCGCGTCGGTGAGCGCGGCGGCGTCGCTCGCATACACCTTCTGCGCGCCGTAGGCGCCGGCCTTCGCTGCGACCGATGAAGCCTCGGGCCCGAGCACGACGCCGGTCGCGTCGCCGAGGGACGCCGCCTTGCCGAGGACGCCGAGCCCGCCCTTCTCGAGCTCGCCGTGGTAATGCTCGAGGAAGACCAGGAAATTCATGCGCGGCCTCGGGTCGGCCTGGGCGAGGCAAGCCTCGCCCCTACGAAGGCTCCGTAGGGGCGACCCTTGGGTCGCCCTCCTCCGCCACCGACGCTCACAGGAGCCTCCGCTCGGTCACGAAGTCGAGGATCTTCTGCGCGGCGCTTCCGTCGTCCTCGATCTTGACCTGGTTCCCGCGCGGCGCCGGCGGGCCGAGCTCGAGGACGGTCGTCTTCGCCCCTGCCTCGCCCGCGGCGCCCGCCTCGACGCCGATGTCGCCGAGCGCGAGTGTCTCCTGCGGCTTCGTCTTCGCGCCCATGATCCCCTTGAGCGACGGGTAGCGCGGCTCGTTGATCGCGTCCGAGACCGCGACGACCGCGGGGAGCGGCGCCGTGATCACGTCGTAGCCGTGCTCCGTCTGGCGCTTGCCCGTGACCGACCCGTCCGCGACCTCGAGCGACGCGGCCTGTGAGATCGCGGGCAGGCGCAGGCGGTCGGCGACGGCGGCCCAGAGCACGGCGCCGTCCGAGTCGTTCGCGGCTTGGCCGAAGAGAATGAGGTCCGCCTCGATCCCGGCGAGCGCGCCCGCGAGCGCGCGGCTCGTCCCGAGCAGGTCCGAGCCGGCGGCCGCCTCGTCGGCGACGAGCACCGCACGATCCGCGCCCATCGCGAGCGCCTTCCGCAACGACTCGACCACCTTCTCTGGCCCGAGCGAGACGAGCACGACTTCACCCGACTGAGCCTCCTTGATCCGGAGCGCCTCCTCGACCGCGTTCAGATCGGTCGGGTTGAGCGCCGCCTCGCCGGAGCGGTCGAGCCGCTTCGTCCCCGGATCGATCCGCTTGTGCACGGTCGCGTCCGGCACCTGCTTGACGCAGACGGCGATCTTCATCGGTCCGTGACTCTATCCGCGCCGCCCAGGGCTCATCCCGGACAAGCCACCCTCGGAAACGGGCTACGCTCGGCCAGGCCGCGCGTCGATAGCGCCAGTGATGGCGGCCGCCCCCATCACCCAGCGAACGACGATCGTCGTCCTCCTCATCCTGGCGGGGGCCGCTCCGCTGGCGTTCATGGTCTCGACGCTTGGCGCGAGGAACGCGCCTGCTCCGGCTGACGCGCCGATGCCTCCGACGCACCCGGTCGCGGGCGACTTCGAGCCGACCCGCACGCAGATCGAGGACTGCGACGACCAGGTGTGTCTCGAGCAGGCGTACGGAAACCTCGCTTTCCACGCCGGCCCGAAGCGCGCCCTCGCCGTCCTCGAGGAGAAGGTCGGATCCACGACGAACGCATGCCATCGCATGGCGCACATCATCGGAGCAGCCTCGCTCGTGCGGTTCGAGCGCAACGTCGGCCGCACGTTCGCCGAAGGATCGTCGGTATGCGCCTCCGGCTACTACCACGGCGTCCTCGAGCGGTCCCTCGTGAACGTCGCCGACCGCTCGGCGAGGGTTCTCGGCGGGATCGCGCGCGGGCTCTGCGACGAGCCGGAGGTGAAGGCGCTCGCCGAGCTCGAGTACCAGTGCCTGCACGGTCTCGGGCACGGGTTGATGATCACGACCGGCTACAACCTGCCCGTCTCGCTCCAGGTCTGCGACCACCTCGCGGACGAGTGGGAGTCGAGCTCCTGTAACGGCGGCGTGTTCATGGAGAACATCTCCACGTCGTACGGCTTTCGCTCGACGTGGCTCAAGGGCGACGACCCCGTCTACCCCTGCAACTGGGTCGCGAAGGAGGACAAGCTGACGTGCTACCAGCTCGTCACCTCGCGCATCATCGACGTCGTCGGCCTCGACTGGGAGCGGATCGCGGTGATGTGCGCCGCCGTCGAGCGCGACTGGGTCTCGTCCTGCTTCGAGTCCTACGGACGCGACGTCGCGGGCCAGACCCGCCGCGACCCGGCGGAGATCCTCGAGCTCTGCGCGGTCGCGCGGCCGTACGGCGGCGAGGACGAGTGCATCACGTTCGCGGCCTACGACCTGGTTGCAAACGACGCGACCGGGAAGCAGGCCGCCCGGCTCTGCGCGGGCACCGACGGGGACCTGCGCGAGACGTGCTTCCGCGGCGTCGGGTTGATCATGGCGCGCGCGACGCCCACCTCCGCACGCGCCGTCGCCGCTGCCAGGCGATCGCCGACGCCGCGGACCCGGCGGCCTGTCTCCGCGGCGCCGATGCTCACTTCGCCTCCGCGACGGGCCGATAGCTCTGTTAGCGTCCCGACCTTCGCGCGCACCGCGAACCCTCCGAATGCGATCTCACCGGACGACAGCCCGCGCGACCGCCTTTGTGCTCGTTCTCCTCGGCCTCGCCGCCGCGATCCTCGCGAGTCCCGCGGGCGGAAGCTCGAACGGCGTCCCTAGGATCGTGTTCCCGCTCGTCGCGAAGACGCTCTGGTGGGACAGCTACGGCGATCCCCGGCCCAACGGCATGCACACCGGCATCGACATCGAGGCGCCCTGGCGCGCGCCCGTGGTCGCCGTCGAGCCCGGACGTGTCGAGTACGGCGAGTCGTCGCTCGGCGGCTGCATGCTCTATCTCCACGGCCGCAGCGGTACGACGTACATGTACATCCACCTGGACAACGACGTGACCGCGCGCTTCGACGACCGCGGCAGCTGTCGCGAGAACGCCTACGCCGTCCCGAACGGCGCAAAGGTCGCGGCCGGCGAGCAAGTCGCCTGGAACGGAGACTCCGGCGACGCCGTCGGAAACCACCACCTCCACTTCGAGGTCCACCCGAACGGTGGCCCGGCGGCGAACCCGTACCTCCACCTCAAGCGCGCGAGCCGCCCGTTGTTCGCGGCGAAGCCCGGGTCGGTGTTCAGCCTCGCGCTGCGCGGCAAGACCGTCGCCTCCAGCCCGATGGCGCTGACGCTGGACGTGGACCGGGTGCGGCATTACCCGGGCGGCCGCTGGCTCGACATCGACCGCCGCACCGTGAAGCTCGCGGTCGTCCCCGACAAGGTGGTCAGCCAGCCGGTGCCGCCTTCGAGGCGCCCGAGCAGCGCGTCCTCGCCGGTCGTCGTGTACACGCTCAAGGGCAAGACGACGATGCCCGCGATCGTCGGGGCCGGGGCGCGCTGCGCGTCGCCCGCGTCCTGCCCGCCCGGTGAGCCCGGCCGGCGGCGCCTAGACCGCGACCGCGCCGCGGAGGAAGTCGACGATGTCGCCGGTCGTCGCGCCCGGCCCGAACACGCCCGCAACTCCGCGGCTCCTGAGCTCGTCCGCATCCTCCGGCGGGATCGTGCCGCCGACCACCACGAGCACATCGTCCGCGCCGTTGTCGCGCAGCCCGTCGACGATCTTCGGGACGAGCGTCATGTGCGCGCCGGAGAGAATGGAGACGCCGACCGCGTCCGCATCCTCCTGGATCGCGGTCTCCACGATCTGCTCCGGCGTCTGGTGGAGACCGGTGTAGATGACCTCCATCCCGGCGTCCCGGAGAGCTCTCGCGATGATCTTTGCGCCGCGATCGTGACCGTCGAGCCCCGGTTTTGCGATCACCACTCGGATCTTCCGCGGCACATGGGCAGAATACCGCGGTGCGCCTCTCCGTCATCGGCAGCTCGCCCGCGTGGCCGAACCCCGGGAGCGCCCACTCCGGCTACATGCTCGAGGCGAACGGGCACCGGGTCCTGCTCGACTGCGGGCCGGGAGTCCTCGGCCGCCTGCGCGAGGAGGAGAAGTG
Source organism: uncultured Actinomycetes bacterium (assembly GCA_963765175.1). Lineage (GTDB taxonomy): Bacteria > Actinomycetota > Thermoleophilia > Gaiellales > Gaiellaceae > GMQP-bins7. Next base: position 42,628 of record CAVXUY010000009.1, on the reverse strand, counting down.
GCCGGACATCGAGGGCATCGCGATCACGCACTGGCACCTCGACCACTGGGGCGATCTCGTGCCGTGGGTCTGGGGCAGCTTCTACCTGGCGACGAACGGCCCGCTGACCCGACCGCAGCTATGGGTGCAGCCGGGCGGCGCGACCTTTCTCGCCGAGATCGGCGAGCGCCTCGGCTTCCCCGACATGTTCGAGAGGACGTTCGTCCTGAACGAATACGTGCCGGACACGCAATTCTCGGTAGGGCCGATCCAGGTCGTCCCCACGCGCGTCCCGCACTACAAGCTCGAGACGTACGCGTTCCGGGTCGAGGCGGACGGGCGCTCGCTCGCGTATTCGGGCGACTCGGCGCCGTCCGACGAGCTCGTCGAGTCGGCGCGCGACGTCGATCTCTTCGTCTGCGAGGCGACCCTCCTCCGCGGCGAGCTCGACGGCGAGCCGCGCGGACATCTCTCGCTCGAGGAGGCGATCGAGGCGTTCGACGCCTCAGGCGCGAAGCAGCTGCTGCTCACGCATCGACCGTAGCGAGCTGCCGACACCGGAGAAGTACGAGCTAGCGTACGACGGCCTCGAGCTCGACGTCTAGCAGTCAGCCGGAGTCGCCGAGCGGCGTGCGCACGACGCCGTCGACGACGATCGCGCCCCCTTCGAACCGGTAGACGCCGACCGGGGCCGGGACGATGTCGCCGTTGCGATCGAACGAGAACGACCCGAGGATGCCGTTCTCGACCTTCGTCGCGAACAGCTCCCCCACGTCCGATGCGCGCGTGCCGTCCGAGCACGCGATCGCGTCGAGAAGCACCTCCGTCGCCTGGGCCGCTTCGGCTTCGACTGGGGCGACGCGGTCATCGGTGGCATCGGTGGCGCGGGGACGGCAATCCTCCTCACCGGAGGCCTTCTGCTGGTCATGGGCCAGCGCAACAAGAGCGCCTCGCCTGACCGAGCACTTCCGGGGAGACCGACGCCGCGGGCGAGCGCCCGCGGCGTCGCTGCGTCTACGAAACCGCGCTGAGCCGCGTCAGAAGACCGGCGTCTCGCGCCAGACTCCCCACACTTCGCGGAGCGCGTCGCACATCTCGCCGAGCGTGACGTAGTCGCGGGCGGCGTCGACGATGAGCGGCATGAGATTGACGCCGTCGCGCGCCGCGGCGTCCCTGAGCGCCGCGAGCCGGGCCTCGACCGTGGCCGAGTCGCGCCGCGACCGCACCCCCTGCAGCCGCTCGATCTGCTTCGTCTCGAGCGCGGGGTCGATCTTGAGGATCGGGATCTGCTCCTCGCCGTCGAGGAGGTAGCGGTTGACCCCGACGATCACACGCTTGCCCGACTCGACCTCGGCCTGGTAGCGGAAGGACGCCTCCGCGATCTCGCGCTGGAAGAAGTTCTCCTTGATCGCCGGGATCACGCCGCCGAGCTTCTCGATCCGGTCGAAGTACTCGTACGCCTGCGCTTCGAGCGTCGAGGTGAGCTCCTCGACGTGGTACGAGCCGCCCAGTGGGTCGATCGCGGCGACGACGCCCGACTCGTGCGCGATCACCTGCTGCGTCCGGAGCGCCAGGCGCGCGGCCTCCTCGGTCGGGAGCGCCAGGGCCTCGTCGAACGAGTTGGTGTGCAGGCTCTGCGTGCCGCCGAGGACCGCCGCGAGCGCCTCGATCGCGGTCCGCACGATATTGACCTCCGGCTGCTGCGCCGTCAGGGAGACGCCGGCGGTCTGCGTGTGGAAGCGCATCAGCAGCGAGCGGTCGTTGCGCGCGCCGAAGCGCTCGCGCAGCTCGCGCGCCCAGATCCGCCGCGCCGCTCGGTACTTCGCGATCTCCTCGAAGAAGTCGAGGTGCGCGTTGAAGAAGAACGAGAGCCGCGGCGCGAAGTCGTCCACGTCGAGCCCGCGCTCGACCGCCGCCTCGACGTACGCGAACCCGTCCGCGAGCGTGAAGGCGAGCTCCTGGGCGGCGGTCGACCCGGCCTCGCGGATGTGGTAACCGGAGATCGAGATCGGGTGGAAGAGCGGCATCTCCCGCGAGCAGAACTCGATCATGTCGACGACGAGCCGCATCGACGGCTCGGGCGGGAAGATCCACTCCTTCTGCGCGATGTACTCCTTGAGGATGTCCGTCTGCGCGGTGCCGCGGAGCTGCGCACGCGGGACGCCCTGCTGCTCGCCGACGACGACGTAGTACGCGAGCAGGATCGCCGCCGGTGAGTTGATCGTCATCGAGGTCGAGACGTCGCCGAGCGGGATTCCCGCGAACAGCGTCTCGACGTCGGCGAGCGAGTCGACGGCGACCCCCTCCCGCCCGACCTCCCCGAGCGACCGCTGCGTGATCCGAGTCGTAGCCCATGAGCGTCGGCATGTCGAACGCCGTCGAGAGGCCGGTCTGGCCGTGGTCGAGGAGGTAGCGGAAGCGCGCGTTCGTCTCCTCCGCGGTCCCGAAGCCTGCGAACTGCCGCATCGTCCACAGCCGGCCGCGGTACATCGACGGATACACCCCACGGGTGAACGGGTACTCGCCTGGATAGCCGAGGTCGCGCTGGTAGTCGAAGTCCGTGTTGCCGGGCGCGTACAGCGGCTCGGTCTCGACTCCGGAGATGGTCGAGAAGAGCTCGTCGGTGCGCTCTGGCGCGCGTTCGTAGGCCCGCTCGCGCCAGGCCTCGACCGAATCTGACGTCTCGCGATCCTCCGTCCTCGCCATGGCCCGCATTGTAGGACGCACCGGTCTATCACCCATCTTGATGACGCGAACGAGGGATGGCACCGAAAAAGAGGTGCGCCGACCTCGGTGGTGTGAGGCCGCAAACTCTTCTCGGCGTCGTCGCGGGCGCTCTCACCATCGCCGCTCTGGTCGCAGAGTCGGGAACGGCGACAGCGGGCGCGCGGTGCGGCGCGGACGTCGCCGGGAACGGCGGCTACACCTACGCCGGCTACCAGGCCGCGGATCGCGGACACGGCGTCCGCGCGACCATCACCGCCACCCGCGCCCTCGAGGCCACGTCGGGCCACGTCGCGGGTTGGGTGGGCGTCGGCGGCCCGGGTCAGGGGGTCGGCGGCGAGGATGCGTGGATCCAGGTCGGCATCGCCTCGGCGTTCGGGACCGAGCCGTTCCTCTACGCCGAGATCGCCCGCGGCGGCCGCTACCCGAGGTTCATCCCCCTCGACCCGGAGGTCACGGTCGGCGAGACGCGGAACGTCGCGGTGCTCGAGGTCGCAGGGCGACCGGGATGGTGGCGCGTGTGGGTGGACAGGCAGCCCGTCATGAAGCCGGTCAGGATCCGCGGCTCCTCGGGACGCTGGGCGCCGATCGCGACCGCCGAGAGCTTCAGCGGCGGCAAGGTCGCCTGCAACAGCTTCGCCTTCCGCTTCGAGCACGTGCTCGTCTCCCACGGACCGGGTGGCGCGTGGAGCGCCTTCGAGTCCGGCCACCGCTTCCTCGACGGCGGCAACCGCGTCCGGGCGCTCGCCACCGCTCCGGCCGACTCCGACGCGCGGCGGCCCGCGAGCCTGTCGAGAAACCCGCTTCCGTACGCGTTCGTCGCCTCATCGTAGATCCGGCAGGTCACGGGCAGATCCCGGACGCGTCCCGGCGGGCAAGCACGCGCACCGGGTTAGAGACACGCCACAGGACGAGCGGCACCGTCGACGCGCGGCCAAGACGTCGGCCAGCCAGAGGCAGGCTTGCAGGGGCGATTGCGTACTCGGCTCGGAGCGGCGCCCCGTCGACCACGATCCGGCCCGAGCGCGACACATGCGCATCACCCTCCGAAGGGAGGAAGTCAGGACTCGTGGCGAGGTGGGCGACCGAACCCACCGCGTCGTCGAAGAAGTCCGTCAGGTAGGGCGCGCGTGTTGCGTCCTCTGCCGAGCACGGCCGGATCCGCGTGATGAGCGTGACCGAGCCCGCGGGCAGGCCGCGGTCGTCAAGCCAGGACCGCTCCTCGGCGGGCAGGGCGGCGCCCCAGCCGGCCGCGACCTCCTGCGCGCCGTTCCAGGTGAGTGTGCCGGAGACGACAAAGATCGCGAGCACGACCAGCGCGAAGCCGTGCCGGAAGCGCGGCGGCAGGAGTAGCGCCGCGAGTACGAGGAGCAGGACGAGCGCGAGCGCCACGGCTAGGCCGCTGAGGCCCGCGCTCGAGACCGCGTCGTCCACCTCCATCCACAGCACGGTGCCGACGCCGTTCAGCTGACTCACCGGCTCCTGCCTCGAGAACTCCGACCAAGGGATGAAGAGCGGCAGCAGCAATGCTGCGCCCGCGCCGAAGGCGGCAGCAGCGAGCGGTCGCGGTGCCCCGTCCGCTATCCAGACGAACAGGAGCACGAGCCAGAGCGGAAAGACGTAGAAGAGTGGCCGGTCGTGCAGCCGGTCTCCCGCCCAGATCGTCGAGTTGAACGCTGCGACGATGAGGAGCAGCGCCGCGTTGGTCGTGACGAAGAGCGCGAGAAACGCGGCATCGCGTTCCGAGCCCGCGCGCGCCCTGCGGTATACGGCCGCAAGCACGATCGGCGCCACGGCGAGCGGGACGACGGCGAGATAGAGCTCGAGGTTCGCGAGGTGGTAGACAAGCCAGTGGGCGACCTCGCCTGCGTCGTAGCTGCGCCAGAGCGTCGAGTAGCCGCCGAGCGCGGACGGCGGCTCGCCCTCGATCGCAGGGACCGCGACGAACGCGACGACACATGCAAGCGTCGCGACGACGGTCGGCAGCAGCATCCGAAGCAACCGCGCCGGACGCGTCCAGCGACCGGGGACCATGAAGGTCACGAAGAGCCCGGCCACGTACGCCCCGAAGAGGGCGATGAATTCGGTGCGGGCGGCCGCCGCGATGACGATCGCCAAGAGCACGGCGAGCTGCCGCCAGAGGGTCGGTCGTTCGAGCGCCAGCACGATCGCGTAGAGGGCCCACGCGAACGCGAAGTACGCGACGCTCTCCGTCATGACGAGGGACACGTACACCGCCGACGGGATCGCCACCGCCAGCCCGGCGAGGGCGACGCCCGGCCATGGCGCGAGCAACCGCCGCGCGAGGAGGTAGAACGGCACCGCGGCGAGTGCGAACAGGAGCGCGTTCAGCAGCTTCGCAGCCTCGTACGCGTCGACCCTGTCCGGCACCAGCCGGAAGAGCCCGCCGAGGACGAGCGTGTACAGGCGCGCATGCTGGTACTCCTCGCCGCGAATCGTCGCCCCGTCGCCGTCCGCGATCGACGCGCCGACCTCGAAGTAGAGGAGCTCGTCGCTGAACGCGCGGGGAGCATCCACTCCCCGCGCGAGCAGGGCGTATGCACCGAACGCCGCGACGACGACCGCAGCGAGTGCACCCAGGTGCCACGGAAATGAAGATCGGCGGCCGGCGACCGCCTCCATCAGGCGGGCAGCTCCAGGCAGAAGCCTCGCCGGGCCGCCGGTGGGCCTTCGACGCCTTCGACGCGAAGGGGCGCGGAGACCTTCCAGAGCACGAGCTCTGCTGCCGTTCCCTGACCGAGCGTCGCGCCGTTCAAGTGCAACCCGGGCTGCGCTACGACGAACTGGGCCTCGAGTTCATCTCCCGACGAGAGGACGACAGTGCCGTCGGCTCCGACGCGCCCCGTGGCGTTCTCGGTGAGCCTGACGACGTCGTCGATCGAGTCGTTGAAGAACTCGGTCAGGATGTAACTGTCGCGCTCGAGGATCGCGTCCTCGCACTCGCTCTGGAGCATGATGACGGTCGCGCCCTTCGGCACCCGCTCGTCCACCCAGCGGCGCTCGGGCTTCGGGCCGGGGAATACCGCGCCCTCGGGGGGGTTGAACGCGCGGCCCCAGACGAGCACCGCGTTCACGAGGAACACGCCGACGAGCGCGCCGAATACGACCTTCGTCGCGACCCTGGGCCGCCGGAAGACCGCGGCGAGAAGCAGCCCGACGGCGACGAGGGTGACGATCCCCCCTGCGAGCGCCGAGCCCGCGATCTCCACGAGCGCCGCGGGGAACGCCGTGCCCACGGCGCTGAAGAGCTTGACGCCGTCCTGGAGCTCGAGCTGCCAGTAGGGAAAAAGCAGCGCGAGAAGAACGGCGAGGCCGATCCCGATCCGCGTCGCGACGCGCGGTCGCGGCGCCCCGGCACTGACCCACCAGACGAGCAGGATCAGCCACAGCGGGACGACGTAGAACAGGTAGCGGTCGTGCAGTCGGGGGTTCTCGAAGCCGGGGTCGGCCTGTGACGTGACCGCAATCGCAGTGGACACGAGAGCCGCCGCGTTCACCGTCGCGAAGGTCGCGACGAACGCCGCATACCGCTCCGATCCCTCACGAGCGCGGGCGAAGTACGCCGAGAGGACGATCGGCGCGACCGCGACGGGGATCACGGCAAGGTAGAGCTCGAACGCGGCCACGTGCAGAACGAGCCACTTTCCGACAGTCGCCAGGTCGTAGCCGCGCAGCAGGTGCTCGTAGCCCCCGAGCGCGTCTCCGGGGCTTCCTCCGCGGAGTACAGGCCCGACGACGAAGAGGACGAGCCCGAGTACGAGCGACGCGGCGGCCGGCCAGAGCAGCCGCAGCCCGCCGCGCCAGCCCAGCCTCCGCCGCTGCGGCAGCAGGACGTGCGCGACGACGAGCGCGAGCAGGAGTGCGGCGTACACCGCGACGAACTGGGCCCTCGCGAGGACCGCCACGCCCACGGCCACGAGCGCCGCGAGTTGTCGCCACCCCGTCGGGCGCTCGACGGCGAGCACGATCGCCAGTAGCGCCCATGTTGCGGTGAGGTAGGCGACGCTCTCGGTCATCACGACCGTGACGTACACCGACGAGGGCACCGCGACCGAGAGGGCGGCGACGGCGACGCTCGGCCACGGCTCGAGGAGCCGGCGTGCGAGGAGATACGCGGGAACGGCCGTCAGCGCGAAAAGGAGCGAGTTGAGGACCTTCAGGAGCGCGTGGGCCGCCTCCCGATCGCCGGCGAGCGCAACCACGGGCGCCGCGACCGTTGGATAGAGAGCGCCGTACCGATACGGCTCGCCGCGCACCTGCAGCCCCTCGCCGTCCGCGAGTGACGCCGCCGCCTCCATGTAGATGAGCTCGTCGTAGAAGATCCGCGGCGTTACTACGAACCACGAGACGGCCGCGAAGACGACGAACGCGAGCGCGACGACTGCGACGAGCGCGCCGACCGGCGTGAGCAGCCGCGTCGTGGTCTCGGGCTGCGTGGTTGTGTCGGGAGGCACGCCTCGCGGCACGTTAGAGAGTCGACCGGAAAGTCACGCGATCCGGGTCGAGCGCGGTCCCGCTAGGGGACGATCCTGATCGGCATCCCCAAGGGGACGCGCGTGCGGAGGAAGCGGACGTCGTCGTTGTGCAGGCGCACGCACCCGTGCGAGACCGCCTGGCCGAGCAGCTCCGGCCACGGCGTGCCGTGCACTCCGACGACGCCTCCACCTGGCCAGTCCGTGAGCTTCGAGTACGCGCTCGTCTCGAACGCGTACGCCCCGAGGATCGGCGTCGTGGGCACGAACCTCGACTGCACGTAGAAGAGCCCGGTGGGCGTCTCCGCCCCGGGCGCCCCTACGGCGACCTTCCCGGTACGAACGAGGCGGCTCCCGTCCCAGAACTGGAACCGCCGGGCGCCGCGGTCGATGACTAGCCGCTTCTTCATCGGCTTGATGCGTAGAGCCTCCGCCCGCACCCAGCCCGTCCGCCCGTTAGGGCGCCCGGGAAGGCTGATGCGGTACCACGTGGGATCGCCCGTCTTCGGGTGCTTGCGCTGCGCGAGCGCGAGGACGAACTGCGGCTGGTAGTTCCCCCGGAACTGGTTGAGGACTCGGATCCGCCTCGCCCCGACCTGCGGCTTCGCGAGCACCGCGACGTGCGGCCACTCGATCGTGCCGGCGCCGACGACGCTGGGACCGGGAGCGGCCCCGTCCGGCGAGGCCCCGGTCCCGGGCGCGACGAGCGTGGCGCACGCGAAGAGGACGGCTGTCGCCGTCCCCATTCGAGCCGCTCGCCCGATGCTCATGATTCTCGTTCGCAAACTTCGTCTCCCGACTGAATGTATGCCCCACGGGGGTGACGGGCAATTCCCCGTTCGAGTGAGACTGAACGCGGGGCCCGGCCGTTGGCCGGGAGCCGAGAGGCGACCGCAGTCGCTCTCTCGGCTCCCGACTCGCTGCGAGTCCTCAGCCCGTCAGCGGCGGGAGGAAGACTCCCACTGCCCCGATGCGCCTCGGGCCGCAGACCTGCTGGTTCTTCGTCTCGACGGCCGTGATCGTCAGCACGCCCGGCCGCTTCGGGTTGATACGGAGGGTCGCAATGCCCCTCGCGTTCGAGCGTGCGCTCTTCTTGACGCCCGCGCCCTTGATACGGACCATCGTGCCCTTCACGCGCTTCGGGCCGGCCGTGGTCTTCACCTTGACCGTGTCGGGCCTCCCGTCGGCCGTGATCATCTTCGGCGTGACCGTGAGCGTCAGACAGTAGGTCGGCTTCGGCTTCGGCGTCGGCGGCACCGCCGGCTGCGGCACGACCGTGACCGCGGTGTCGACGTTGTCCGCCGGGTTCGTCTCGCGGCCGCCACTGCCCGTCACCGTGGCCGTGTTCGTGTGCCGGCCGACGACGGTCGCCCGCGCGGTCAGCGTGATCGTCCGCGACTGACCGACCTCGAGCGTGCCGAGGCTGCAGGTCAGGAGCGCCGGCGTGACGGTGCACGTCGGGGAGCCCGGGACGACCGAGATGTACCTGATCCCCGCAGGCGCCGGATCCGCGAGCTGGACGTTCGTCGCGGTGTCGGGGCCCTTGTTCGTGACCGTCATCGTGTACGTGACGATCTCGTTCAGCGGAGTCGGCGACGTCGCATCCTTGACGATGACGAGGTCGATCAGACGCTCCGTGAACGTGACCGTCGCGTCGTCGGAGTCGGACACGGGGTTCTGGCTCGTGTCGACGCCCGACGCCGTCACGACGTTCACGTGCGACGTCCCGGCCGTCGCCGGACACGTTCTTCGGGAACGTGCACGTCGAGCTCTGCGCCCGGCGTGAGCACGAACGGCACCGCGAAGCAGCCGCTCGGCGAGCCGCCGGCCACGTTCGCGAGGTTGCCGAACTTGTCGTCGACCACCGAGTTGATCGTGACGTTCACCGCGACCGGTGTTCTCGACCGTGACCGTGAAGTTGACGGGGCCGCCCGGCTCCTTGACGGAGGTCGGGTTCGCCGTCTTGATCACGTTGATCGCGCCACGAGGCAGCTTCGTGTTCGTGAGGACGCAGGTGCGGGTCTGGCCGAGGGCGACGGTGACGTCGCCGTCAGCGTCGCAGTCGCCCGAGTAGCTGAGCGCGTACCCCGCCGGCCCACCCGACTCGGTCACCTTGTAGGCGCCCGCATCGACCGAGTTCGAGGTACCCGGAGCCTCAGCCCCAGCGAAGCTCAGAGGAGTCGGACCCGCCACGTTCATCGTCCACGCCGACGCGGCAGCGGAACCGCCGTTGTCGTTCACGACGTGCTTGATGACGATCAGCGTTCCCGGCTGATCGTTGTTGGTGACCGTGCAGGTCTTCGTCTCGCCCAGGGCGATCGTTCCCGCGCAGTCGGCCGAGAAGCTCGCCGCATAGCCCGCCGGGCCGCCCTCGGAGACCGAGTATGCGCCCGGATCGACCGGCACGTCCGTCCCAGGCGCCTCCGCACCCGGGAACGACGGCGGGTTCGCACCCGGATCGTCGACCGTCATCTGGAAGTCACCCGCAACCGCGGTGCCACCATCGTCGTTCACGACATGCTTGATGACGATCAGCTTGGCGAGGACGTCGTCGTTCGTGAGGATGCACGTGCGGGTCTGGCCGAGCGGGACGGTGACGTCGCCGTCAGCGTCGCAGTCGCCCGAGTAGCTGAGCGCGTACCCCGCCGGCCCACCCGACTCGGTCACCTTGTAGGCGCCCGCATCGACCGGGTTCGAGGTACCCGGAGCCTCAGCCCCAGCGAAGCTCAGAGGAGTCGGACCCGCCACGTTCATCGTCCACGCCGACGCAACCGCAGAACCGCCGTTGTCGTTGACCACATGCTTGATCACGACCAGCGTCCCCGGCAGATCGTTGTTCGTGAGGATGCAGGTGCGGGTCTGGCCGAGGGCGACGGTGACGTCGCCGTCAGCGTCGCAGTCGCCCGAGTAGCTGAGCGCGTACCCCGCCGGCCCACCCGACTCGGTCACCTTGTAGGCGCCCGCATCGACCGAGTTCGAGGTACCCGGAGCCTCAGCCCCAGCGAAGCTCAGAGGAGTCGGACCCGCCACGTTCATCGTCCACGCCGACGCGGCAGCGGAACCGCCGTTGTCGTTCACGACGTGCTTGATGACGATCAGCGTTCCCGGCTGATCGTTGTTGGTGACCGTGCAGGTCTTCGTCTCGCCCAGGGCGATCGTTCCCGCGCAGTCGGCCGAGAAGCTCGCCGCATAGCCCGCCGGGCCGCCCTCGGAGACCGAGTATGCGCCCGGATCGACCGGCACGTCCGTCCCAGGCGCCTCCGCACCCGGGAACGACGGCGGGTTCGCACCCGGATCGTCGACCGTCATCTGGAAGTCACCCGCAACCGCGGTGCCACCATCGTCGTTCACGACATGCTTGATGACGATCAGCTTGGCGAGGACGTCGTCGTTCGTGAGGATGCACGTGCGGGTCTGGCCGAGCGGGACGGTGACGTCGCCGTCAGCGTCGCAGTCGCCCGAGTAGCTGAGCGCGTACCCCGCCGGCCCACCCGACTCGGTCACCTTGTAGGCGCCCGCGTCGACCGGGTTCGAGGTACCCGGAGCCTCAGCCCCAGCGAAGCTCAGAGGAGTCGGACCCGCCACGTTCATCGTCCACGCCGACGCAACCGCAGAACCGCCGTTGTCGTTGACCACATGCTTGATCACGACCAGCGTCCCCGGCAGATCGTTGTTCGTGACGGTGCACGTCTTCGTCTCGGCGAGCGCCAGCGACCCCGCACAGTCGGCCGAGAAGCTCGGCGCGTAACCGGACGGGCCAAACTCGGAGACCGAGTACGCACCCGCGTCGACCACGACCTCGGTCCCAGGCGCCTCCGCGCCGGGGAACGACGGCGGGTTCGCGCCCGGATCGTCGACCGTCATCTGGAAGTCACCCGCGACCGCAGTGCCACCATCGTCGTTGATCACATGCTTGATCACGATCAACTTCGGGGCGATGTCGTCGTTGCGCAGGACGCAGTGCTTCGTCTGGCCGGGGCCGACGGAAACCTGACCCTGCGTGTCGCAGTCGTTCGCGGCGACACCTGCGGGCAGGCCGCCGGTCGGGTAGGTGAGTGCGTAGCCGCCCGGACCGCCGGACTCGCCGACCGTGAAGGAGCCCGGGAGCACCTCGTTCGAGACGCCTGCCGCGCTGCCCGCGAAGCTGAGGTTCGTCGGGCCGGACACGTTCATGGTCCAAGCGGACGCCAGAGCGGTCCCGCCGTTGTCGTTGACGACCTGCTTCTCGACGACGATCTTGCCCTTGCGCGTGTTCGTGATCGTGCAGGTCACCTGATCGCCGAAGTCGACGGAGAAGGTATGGCTCGTCCCGTTCGCGGAGCCCTTGCCCGAGTCGCACGCGACGCTCGAGACGTAGTTGCCGAGCGCGGTGCCGGTGCCGGCGAGCTCGTCCACCGTGACCGGGCCCGTGGCGACCGTCTCGAAGCCGGTGTCGCCGTCGTCGCCAACGTCGTCGGCGTGCACGGTGCGCGTTGATCCGGAGGTCGAACTTCCCGGAGTCGTTCGCCGGCACGAGGTCCTTCAGCACACGGACCTGCGGCGGGCGCTTGTTGACGTACGTGCACTCGACGTGGCCGACGAACCCGAGCGTGATGCTCGCGGTCGCGCCGCTGACGTTCGCGCTCGTGCCGGGGCCGGTGACGACCGGGCACGAGAGGTTCTCGAGCGCCCAGCCGGCCGGGAGGACGTCCTCGACGACCGAGTACGCGCCGGGCTGGAGGTTCGTGTACGTCCGGCTCTGCCCCGAGGCGAGCGTGAACGTGGCCGGGGTCAGGCCGCCGGTGGTCGAGTAGCCGAACTGCGTGGCATCGCTCGGCGTGGCCTGCTTCGTGATCTTCAGCGAGGCGCACGTGTCGACCTTGCCGAGGCCGAAGTCCTTGAGATCCGCGGACTCTGCCTGCGACGTGCGCGTGTTCGAGAGGAACGTCGAGAAGCAGGGGACCGTGCCACCCGGGAAGAGCGCGGTCAGGTTGAGGCCGCCCTCGAAGAAGAAGGGCGCCGTGAGGCTGCCGGCCCACGAGGTCGAGATCGTCCCCGTGTTGACGATGGCGCAGGCGTCGAGCGTCCCGAGCTTCCCGCCCGCGCACGCGCCGACGGCGATTCGTCGTCACCAACGTGAGCTCGTCGTTCAGCCACTTGAAGACGCGGATGCCGGAGACGCTGCCGCCGTTCGTGAACTCGCTCTGCACGAGCACGTCGCCTTCGGCATGGACGCCGGAGAACGTGCCGTCCGGCTCGAGGCCGATCGGGTTCTTGAGGAACCAGAACCCGACGTTCGCGTCGCCCGAGTCGTCGAGCTGGCGGTTCTGGCCGAAGTAGAGGATGAGGTTGCCGTCCTCCGAGTACACCGCGGCGTAGTCGTTCTCGATGTCGGACTTCGCCGGCGTGACGTCCGCCTGCTCCCACGTCCACAGGTCGATGTCCCTGGTGTCCTTCGTCTGACCCGAGCCGTATCCGAGGTCGGTGTCGTCCGTCGGGTCGTCGCGGAAGCCGGTGAACCCGAGCGGCGTGCCCAGCGCGTCCCAGTCGTTCGCGGTGCCGCCGGCAGCGTTGCCGTCGAGCTCGAAGCCGTTGATGTCCGGATTCACAGATGAAGCGAGCGGCACTCCGACGAGCACCGCGGCAATGGCGACGAAGGCCGCGCACGCCAGCAGGCGGCGCAGCGCTCCGCGCAGATCCCATCCCTCTTACGTTTACGCGCGCACGCGCGTCGCCCAGCTTCCCCGTCGCCATCGTGAATCTCCCTTCCCGCTTGAACTCGCCCGAAATGACTTCCGATACCCCTCGAGTGCTCGCAGCTGGGCCCCGCGCCCACGTGCTGCCAGGTCGGAGAGTAGCCCCCATCTGGGGCATCGGCAATCCCCCGTTCGAGTAACCAGACCCCTGGCCAGGTCGAACCTAGTCCCCCGGGAGGGGGCCTCCGGCGAGTCCGTCGGGGGTAAACGGCGGGTGGTGCACACTCCGACCCCTGCACGATCGTGAGGCTGTGCCACACTGACGCCCATGCGCGTGGTGATCGCCGACGACCATCGTCTCGTCCTCGACGGGATCAAGCGGGCGCTCGAGGCCGACGGCGACTTCGAGATCGTCGGCGAGACGCAGTCGGGTACGCAGGTGCTTCCTCTCGTCGGCCGGACGAAGCCGGACCTCGTCCTGCTCGACGTGCGGATGCCGCACATGGACGGGCTCGCCTGCCTCGACGAGATCAAGCGCCGGCACCCCGAGATCAAGGTCGTGATGCTCTCCGCGTCGGCGAGCAACGAGCTGGTGGACGCCGCGCTCCGCCGAGGCGCGACCGCCTACATCGTGAAGACGGTGAACCCGGACGACCTGGCCGCGACGCTACGGCAGGCGCTCGAGGGGAACATCCACACGGCGCTCGGGGTCGACGAGGAGCGCTCGGGCGCGAAGTCGCTCGGGCTCACCGACCGTGAGCTCACGATCCTCGGCGCGCTCGCACGCGGCCTCTCGAACGACCAGATCGCGAAGGAGTTCTGGGTCGCGCCGCAGACCGTCAAGTTCCACCTGACGAACATCTACCGCAAGCTCGGCGTCAAGAACCGGACCGAGGCGACCCGCCTGGCGTACCAGCACGGGCTCGTCGAGAGCCCCATCTTCGCGGACGAGTAACGCGCTTGGGCCGTCTCCGTCGCGTTGCGGAGGAGGAGTTTCTCCTCGTCGTCCTTCTCGCTGCCTTCGGCGTGACGTTCGTCACTGTCTTCCCGCCGACGCTGCTCGTCGCGGACACGTGGCTGACGCTGGTCGCCGGGCGCGAAGTCTGGGAGCACGGCCTCCCGTCGGTCGACGAGCTGGCCGTCCTGACCGCCGGTCGCACGTGGACCGACCAGCAGTGGGGCGCCCAGCTCCTCGCATATGGGGCGCACTCGCTCGGCGGCCACGCCCTCCTCGCGATCGTCACGGCCACCTTCGTAGTGGGCGCGTTCGCGATCGCCGCGATCGGAGCCCGCAAGCTCGGCGCCGGCCCGCGCGCGATCGTCCTCATCTTCTTCCCGGCGATCCTCGCGGCGCCCTGGGCGTGGACGATGCGCGCGCAGGTCTTCGTGCTCCCGCTCTTCGCCGGCCTCGTCTGGCTGCTGGCGTCGGAGGCGCGGAGCCCCTCCCGCCGGGCGTACCTCGTCTTCCCCATCCTCGTCGTCTGGGCGAACCTGCACGGCTCGGCCGCGCTCGCCGCGATACTCACCATGCTGCTCGGCGGCATCGAGCTCGTCAGGAGCCGCGGGCGCTCGGGCCTACGCAGCGTGGCGCTCGTCGTCCTCGCACCGCTCGCCGTGCTGGCGACGCCGTACGGGCCATTGGACACGGCGCGCTACTACCACCTGCTTCTCGTCGACCCGCCGTTCCCGCGCGATCTCGTGACGGAGTGGCGCGCGAGCGATCCGGGCGGGGACACAGTTCTTTTCTATGTGCTTGCGGCGATCGCCGCGGTCGTGGTGTTCCTGGGCCGTCGGCGCGTGACTTTGCTCGACCTCGGCGTGCTCCTCATCACCTTCGCGGGAGCGGTCACCGCGATCCGCGGGATACCGTGGTTCGCGCTCGCCTGCATGGTGCTGCTGCCGGTCGCCCTCGGCCGAACGCTCGAGGGCAAGAACGTGCGGCAGGCTCGCCGGCTGGACGGATATCTCTCGCTCGCGGCCGTGTCGGCGCTCGTGGTCGCGGTCGCGGTGGCGCTCGTGCGTGACGAGGCCTGGTACGTGAATCGCTGGCCGGAGGGCGCCGTGGCGGCGGTCGAGTCCGATGTCGCCGACTCGAATCGCCGTGTCTTTGCTTTGAGCCGGGACGCGGACTGGATGCTCTGGCGAATCCCCGACCTCCGCGGCCGTCTCGCGTTCGACATCCGCTTCGAGATCTTCGACCGCGAGACGTTCGAGCGGATCGTTCGCTTCCGAGGCAAGCAAGGTGAGGACTGGAAGTCGATCGCCGACGGTTACGAGGTGCTGGTGCTCGAGACCGGGTCGGAGGAGGCGTCGCACGTCCCCGACTTCCTCAGCGAGCCGGGGACGGAGGTGCTCTACCAGGACGAGCGCGTCACGGTGCTTCGGCGAGCTGCGGCGTAGCCGCGGGCTTCCTTGGCTCGACCTGCTCTCGACGGTGCGCACTCGGCGCGACATAGAGCGCCACCGCGATCGTCACCGCCGCCGAGGTCAGCGTGAGCGCGTTCTGGAATGGCGTGCCGTTTGTGACCTCCCTCGCCCCGAACATCAGAAGAGGCGCGAGCCACGCGACGCCCAGCGTCGGCTGCGCGACGGCGACCGCGACGAGGAGCAGCGCGAAGTAGTGCAGCCAGACGATGGGGGAGCACGCGATGACCGCAGCGATCCCGAGCACGAAGCCGCGCCGCATGTCCCCGCGGCGGGCGACGAGGAACGAGGCCGCGACGAGGCCGACCGCGAGCGTGAGCCACAAGGTCTTCGCGAGCGCGTTCTCAGCCCCGAGGTCGAGCGCGAGCGCATACACCGTGTAACCCCACTCGTCCATGACGTCGCTCAACCGGCGCAGCAGTTCCTCGTAGTCGACGAGGCCGGCGAACCCGATCGCCGCCCACGAGGCGAGGACGAGCACGACTGCCACGACCACTGACCAGACCACCGCGGCGTACGACCTCAGTGCGAGAAGCCACGCGCCGAGCGGCCAGAGGAGCGGCTTCACGGCGACGGACATCCCGAGGCCAACACCGCCGGCCGGCCGGTCGTGGAAGCGCCAGACGACCGCGGCGGCGAGGCCCATCAGGATCGTGACGTTCTCGACGTGCACCGCGGAGAGGACCGGTGGCCACAGCAGGGCGAGCCCGTAGCAGCGCCAGTCGCGCACGTCGAGCAGGGCGAGCGTGGCGAAGACGGCGGCGACGAGGAGGAGTGCGAAGGCCACGACGGCCACCGCCTCCGGCACGAGCGTGAACGGGATCAGCACCTGGGCGACGATCGGCGGGTACACGTAGGCGGTGCCACGGACGATCGAAGCGTCGCCCTCCTCCGGATACGGGTCCTCTCCGTGGAGGACCGCGTCCGCGGCGCCGAGGAACGCCTCGCGGAACGCCCAGCCGGCGCCGCCGGTCGCCAGGTCGGTCACGACGTAGCCGATCGCGAACAGCGGGAGCACGACGAAGAGGGCGATCGAGCCGACGACGACGAGCGGGCGGCCGAAGCGCGAGCTCGTCACGAGCGTTCGGGCTGGGCCGTCCTCGACGACCGCGCGCCGACGAGCTCGCGGAACGAGCGGTCGGCCGGGACGAGTAGCACCACGAGCGCGACGACGACCGCGGTTCCCATCGTGACGACCGTCTGCCAGGGGTCGCCGTTTCCGGTTCCGGGCGACGCGAACCAGAGCAGCGCCGGGAGGAGCCAGATCGGTGAGAGCCGTGGCCGGAGCAGAGCCACCGGCGCGAGGAGGAACGCGAACGAGTGGAGCCAGATGATCGGCGAGGCGAGGATCATCGCGATGGTCGCGCAGGCAAAAGACCTCCTGTCGTCGCCTCGCCGCGCGAAGACGACGACCCCGGCCAGCACGACGACGAGGCAGGCGAGCGACACGAGGATTCCCGCCTCTTCGGGGAGACCGGCGTCGAGCGCGAGCGCACCGAATGTGTAGCCCTGCTCCCCGTACGTGCCCTGGGCGTTGTTGACATTGTCCGGGTACGAGCGGAGCCCGGAAAACCCGAGCGTCGCCCAGAGCCCGAAGGTGACGCCTACCGCGACGAGCACTGCACCGATTGCCGCCCGGGTGCGCCGCGAGAACGCCATCCAGACGATCAGCGGCCAGGCGAGGACCTTCGCGGCGATGGCCAAGCCTCCAGCCGCGGACATAACCCCGGTGTGCTCGCGCCAGCGCCAGCACACGGCCGCCGCGAGGAGAATGGGCAGCGTGACGTTTGCGGTCTGGACAGCATTGAAGACGGAGACCCACAGGAACGCCGCGACATAGCACCGCCAGTCCCGCACTCCCAGGAGCCACAGAGTGGCGGGCACGCACGCCGCGATCGCCACCGTCACGAATGCCTTCGGCGATGGAGTGAGCGCGAACGGAACCGACAGGAACGCGACGAGCGGCGGGTACGCGTACTCGGGATATGGCGAGCTTCCGTCGAGCAGCTTCTCCGCCGCGGGAAGAAATGTCTGCCGAAAGTCGTAGGCGAGGATGTCGATCCTCGCAGCGTCGAGGATCCTGTCGAGCGGCACGACTAGCAGCGCGACGAGCGCGGCCCCGGACAACCAGCCACTCAATCGGGTGAAACCTGCGCGGCGGTCGGCGTCCGCAGGAAGATCGTGAGCTGTCCTCACGCGGGAAGCAGGGTAGCGCCAGCGGGGGACACGCTGTGTCCTGCCTTCGGGCTGCAGGAGTCGACGAGGCGGTTCACTGTCCGATTCACGCTGGACCTCCCGTCCGACGCATCCCCCACGCTGGGGCAACGTGGTCTGGTCCCCAACCGACCTGTCGGCCAGTTGTGCTCGCGAGCCTGTCTGCCGACCTTGAGGAGGCCCGATGAACTCCAGGGTGAATAACACACAGTCAAGAGGCGTCGGCCGACGCCACGAACCCGAGAGGGAGGTCCCTCGGAAATGAGTGACATCCTGCTTCGCGCCCAGGTGCGCGTTCAGACCGCTCTGTATTCCCTCCGCCACCGGCAGGAGGGGCAGGGCCTCGTCGAGTACGGCCTGATCATCGCTTCGATCGCGATCCTCCTGATCGTCGCGATGCTCTTCCTGGCCGGGAAGATCGACGACCTGTTCAGCGAGACCGGCTCCAGCGTCGAGAGCGGCGGTCCGCTGCCGTAGTAACCCCAGGCCGGGCTGAGCTGCCGGCCGACTGCCTCAGGGCGTGAGAGCGCCGGTCCGGTCCCTCGACCGGGCCGGCGCTTTCGTTTTCTTGCCGCAGCGAGGAGCGTTTCGGCTCAGTCAGCACGTTCGGCCAGTGGCAACCGACCGGACGGCCAGTTGTGGCGAGAGGCGGCTGACGCGAACCTGAGTGCGTCCGATATGGACATCGAATACCAACACACACCGGCGCCGTGGGGCGCCTCGAACTCCGAGAGGGAGGTCCCTCGGCAATGCGTGACATGATCCTTCGCGCCCAGGTGCGCGTTCAGACCGCTCTGTACTCCATCCGCCATCGGCAGGAGGGGCAGGGCCTCGTCGAGTACGGCCTGATCATCGCTTCGATCGCGATTCTGCTGATCGTCGCAATGCTCTTCCTGGCCGGCAAGATCGACGACCTGTTCAGCGAGACCGGCTCCAGCGTCGAGAGCGGCGGTCCGCTTCCGTAGAACCGCGGCCGACCGCTTGTAGCGGCTCGGCCGTACCAAGACCCGGCAACGGGAAGTGCGCCGGCCCGGTTACCCCCTCGACCGGGCCGGCGCACATACTTCCGGATCACTTTCCAAATACAGATGTGGGGGGCACAATGAGGGAGGACATGAGTCCGAGTCGGGGATCGGGCAGAGAACGGGGACTCACGTTCGAGCAGACATGCGCCGATGAGATCCGCATGCGCTCGCCGTGGAAAACCGACTCCGCGCCTACTACCGCCGCGCCAGCCGCCGATCCTCGGCGCGCCGGCGAGCGTCGTAGGCGGTCGTCGAGCTCGCCCTCATCGCGCCGCTGCTCCTGCATCAGGGAGTCGCGAATTGTCCGTAGGGCGCGATCTCTTTTCCGCATGTTGCGAGTTTCACCCGTCCCGCAGAGACAGCGCCAACCGGGTCTCATGTAATTGTGGGCACCTGCCGATTTAACCCCCTGTAAGAGCCGCCGAGAGAGGAAGCCATGTCGAATACGTTCTCCACGAAGCTTTCGGGAAGAGTCTCGTCCCGCAGTTGGGCCATCGCCGTCGGACTGGGCGCGATCGTGCTTGCGACGATCCTGCTGATCGTCTATCTCGACCGCTACCGCGCCCGCGTCAGCGGCGCCTCGGCGCCGACCCCGGTCCTCGTCGCCGAGCAGGTGATCCCGGCCGGGACGCCGGGCACGATCGTCGCGAGCCAGGGGATGTACACGGCCACGAACGTGCCGAAGAAGGAGGTCCTCGAGGGAGCGATCGCCGACCCGAACTACCTCACGGGCCGCGCGGCAGCAGTCGAGGTCCTCCCCGGCCGGCAGTTGACGGTCACCGACTTCGCCGCCACCACGACGACGACCATCGACTCGCAGATCACGGGAAGGCAGCGCGCACTCTCGATCAGCATCGATGCGATCCACGGAAGCCTCGGACAGCTCAAGGCTGGCGACGACGTCGACATCTACTTCAGGTCGACCCGTGAGGGCACCGGCGAGCCGCAGATCGAGCTCTTCCGCGATGCCGTCAGAGTGCTTGCCGTTCCAGGTCCGACGAGCGCGACCCTCATCCTCCGTACAACTACGCGGGACGCTCCGAAGTTCGCCTACGCCGCCGACAACGTCGGGCTCTGGTTCGTGCTTCGCCCGGCCGCCGGCGCCGCGCGGACGGCTGACGTCGTGGGGAACGCCGACAACCTGACGACCAGGCGCGGGCGCTAGGACACGACGTTGCCGAGCCGCCCCGTCAAAGCACTCCTCGCCATCGAGCCCGGCGTCGACGCCGAGCAGGTGCAGGAGTCCCTGCCGGACGATCCGGACTTCACGATCGTCTCCGTCGCGACGACGGCCGACGATACGGTCCGCTCGCTGTCGGAGAGCACGGTCGACGTCCTGCTCGTGGCCTGCGCCGGGTACTCGGACCGTGCTCTCCTGCTGCTGGAGGCGGTCGCGAAGCACAACCCGGACCTGCACGTGATGGTGCTCGGGCATGGCTCGCCGAACGGCTTCCTGCGGCGGGCGTTCGAGGCGGGAGCGGACGACATCGTCATGCTCCCCGCGACGCGCGACCAGGTCCGCTTCGAGATCCAGAAGCTGATCGCGCGGAAGCAGGGCGGCGACGCGCCGGTCTCGGCCGAGACGTCGCGGCTCGTGTGCATCCTCGGGCCCAAGGGCGGGACGGGCAAGACGCTCACGGCGACCAATCTCGCCGTGTCACTCGCGCAGCGCGGCGAGCGAGTCGCGCTCGTCGACCTCGACCTCCAGTTCGGGGACGTCGCGCTCTGCCTCGGGCTGCCGCCGGAGCGAACCGTGTACGACCTCGCCCAGTCCCCGGGCGCGCTCGACTACGACAAGCTGGACGCCTTCCTGGCGACGCACTCCTCGGGGGTCCGCACGCTCATCGCCCCGCGCCGGCCCGACCAGGCCAGCGCCGTCGGCGCAGAGCTCCTGCGTGAGGTCTACGCGATCCTCAGGAGCACGTTCGACTGGGTCGTCGTGGACACGCCCCCGGGCTTCACGGCCGAGGTCATCACGTCCATCGACAGCTCGACCGATGTCGTCATGGTCGGGATGCTCGACTCCCTCTCTCTCAAGAACACGAAGCTCGGGCTCGAGACGCTCGAGCTGATGAAGTACGACCCGGACCGCGTGTACCTCCTCTTGAACCGCGCACACAGTCGAGTCGGCATCAGCCAGTCCGACGTCGAGGCGGTCCTCGGTCGCGCTCCCGACATCCTTATCCCGTCGGATCGCGAGATCCCGCGAACCGTGAACGAGGGCATCCCGATCGTCATCGCGAGGCCGCAGTCGGAGCCCGCCGAGGCGTACGGGCAGCTCGCCGAGCTCCTGGCGGAGCCCGTCTCGGGGGAGCCGGTCGCGGCCGCCCCGGCGGCGTCGAGCAACCGCTCCCCCTCCAAGCGCCGGCTCTTCGGAAGGAAGGCATAGACAACGATGGAACTCCACGAGCGCATCAGCACGGACAGAAGCCCGGCGCAACAGCAGGAGCCGTTCGCGGATCTCAAGAACCGCATCCACATGGCCGTGATCAGCGAGCTCGGGCCGCAGCTCTTCAACGTCGCGATCGACCCGAGTGAGCTCCGCAGCCGTGTCACCGCCGACATTCGGCGCCACCTGAACGACGAGGCCGGGCTCGCTCGTGAAGACCGCGAACGGCTGACGGCAGAGATCCTCGACGACATCCTCGGGTACGGGCCGCTCGAGCGCCTCATCGCCGACGACTCGATCACCGAGATCATGTGCAACGGCGCCGACGACGTCTGGATCGAGCGCGGCGGCAAGCTCTACGAGACGACGGTCCGCTTCACGGACGAGTCGCACCTTCGGCGCATCATCAACAAGATCGTCTCCCAGGTCGGCCGCCGCATCGACGAGGCCTCGCCGATGGTCGACGCGCGCCTTCCCGACGGCAGCCGCGTCAACGCGGTCATCCCCCCGCTCTCGCTGTCCGGGCCGCTGATGACGATCCGGAAGTTCTCCAAGCGGCGCCTGACGATGGAGGACATGATCAACATCGGCTCGCTCTCCGAGGAGTCGGTGGAATTCCTCTCGCGCTGCATCGAGGCGCAGATGAACATGCTCATCTCGGGCGGAACGGGCTCCGGCAAGACGACCCTCCTGAATGCGCTCACGGCCTCGATCCCGAACAACGAGCGCATCGTGACGATCGAGGACGCCGCCGAGCTCCAGCTTCACCAGCGCCACGTCCTCCGACTCGAGGCTCGCCCGCCGAACATCGAGGGCGAGGGCCACGTGCCGATCCGCGATCTCGTCCGGAACTCGCTGCGCATGCGGCCCGACCGCATCATCGTCGGTGAGGTCCGCGGGGCCGAGGCGCTGGACATGCTCCAGGCGATGAACACCGGCCACGACGGCTCGCTCTCGACGGTGCACTCGAACTCCCCGCGCGACGGCCTGCACCGCACTCGAGACGATGGTGCTCATGGCGGGCTACGACCTTCCGCTGCGCGCCATCCGGCAGCACGTGTCGTCGGCGCTCGACCTCCTCGTCCACATCGACCGCCTCGAGGACGGCTCGCGACGGGTCGTCCAGGTCACCGAGGTGCTCCGCATGGAGTCGGACGTCATCCAGCTTCAGGACATCTTCGAGTTCGAGATCCAGTCGGTCGCGCCTGACCGCACGATCACCGGCTCCCTTCGTCCCACGGGCTTGCGGCCCGTCTTCCTCGAGAAGTTCCGCAAGCGGGGCGTCGAGCTCCCGCAGAGCATGTTCGGCGAGCGGGTCTCCTCGCTCGACGAGCGGCGGGGCGCGACCGCATGACGCTCGCCCGGCTCAGCAAGGCAGCCGGTCTCGCGCTCGTCGTGGCGCTGGCCTTGCCGGCGCTCGGGCTCGGACAGTCGGGCGAAGGGCGCGTGACGCTCAAGGACGCTCCGGACACGGCGTTCCCGGATCGCGTGTATCAGCTCCAGCTTCCGAACACAGAGCACGCTCTCCGCCGAGGACGTGACAATCCGGGAGAACGGCGCGCCTCCGTCGGGTCAGATCGCCGTCGAGGCACCGAACTCGACGAGCGGCGTCATCCTGCTCATCGACGCGTCGCTCAGCATGAAGGGCGAGCCGATCGAGCAGGCGATGGCCGCCGCCCGGGCATTCATGAAGGTGCGGCCCGAGGAGATGCCCGTCGCCGTGGTCGCGTACAACCCCGAGCAGCACGAGCTGACCGGCTTCACCACCGACTCCGCTGTCCTCAACGAGGCCGTCGCCACCACCCCGGAGGTCGTCCTCGGCACGGAGATCTACGACTCGCTGATCCTCGCGTCCGAGATGGCGACCGACCAGGGCCTGAAGCGCGCCACCGTGGTGCTGTTGTCCGACGGGAACGAAAATTTGAGCGAGGCGGGCGCGGCCGACGCGCTCGCGGCCCTCGAAGCGGCGAACATGCGCGTCATCGCGGTCGGGTTCCAGTCGATCCGCTACAACCCCGCGCGGCTGAACGGCACTCGCGCAGGGCACCGGCGGGACATTCATCGAGACGGCGACGCCCGCGGAGTTCGTTCCCGCGTTCGAGCAGATCGGGAAGCGGCTCTCGAACGAGTACATCGTCACGTACCGGTCGCTGCTCCCGCCGGACCAGAAGGCCGAGGTGACCGCGACGGTGGACGGCATCGGAACCGCGAGGGCCTCGTACACGACGCCGCACATCGACTTCTCGGAGCGCGGCACCTTCGACGAAAGCTGGGTCGATCAGGTGATCACTTCGCCCTTCCTCATGGTCTTCGTCGTCATCGCGGTGCTCGCGCTGCTCGTCTTTGCGATCCTCACCGGCCTCGACGTTCGCAATCGCTCCGTCCGCAAGCGGATGGCGCAGTATGTGAGCGTCCCCTCCGAAGACGAGTCACGGCAGCGCCGTGCCGAGGTC
This sequence comes from uncultured Actinomycetes bacterium, assembly GCA_963765175.1. GTDB lineage: Bacteria > Actinomycetota > Thermoleophilia > Gaiellales > Gaiellaceae > GMQP-bins7. The sequence goes on along the minus strand of CAVXUY010000009.1, from coordinate 19,252 downwards.
GCCGGCATGCTCGCCGAACGCGCGCAGCGTCGCGTCGAGGGACACCGCTGGTGGCAGTCCTTCGAGCGCGACGTCGAGCTCGCCGGCTTCACGGCGACAGCCGTGACCATCGCCGGCTGGACGATCGTCGCTGGACTCGTGACGTCGATCTTCGTCGCCGTCGTCTTGCAGTCTCTGCTCGGGCTCTTCGCCGGCCTCGTCGCGCCGTTCGTGACGCGCGCAGTCGTAAAGCGGAAGATCAACAAGATCCGCTCGGCCTTCGCGGAGGAGCTGCCCGACAACCTCGAGGTCCTCGCCGGCGCGCTGCGCGCGGGGCACAGTCTCATCGGCGCGATGGGCGTCATGGTCGACGGCGCCACCGAGCCGTCGAAGTCCGAGTTCCGCCGCGTGCTCCAGGACGAGCAGCTCGGCGTCCCCCTCGACGACGCCCTGATGGTGATGGCGCGCCGGATGGACAACCTCGACATCGAGCAGGTAGCGATCGTCACGCGCCTCGGGCGCGAGGCCGGCGGCAACACCGCCGAGGTGCTCGACCGCGTCGTGGAGAACATCCGCGGCCGAATGGAGCTCCGGCGGCTCGTGCGCGTCCTGACCGCGCAGGGACGCATCGCGCGCTACATCCTCACGGCGATCCCCATCGTCCTGCTCCTGTTCTTCCTCTCCGTCAACAAGGTCTGGCTCGAGCCGTTGTGGCAGACGGGTCCCGGGCGGTTCGCCCTCGGCGCCTGGGTCGTGCTGCTCATCGGCGGCTGGTTCGCCATCAAGAAGATCGTCGAGATCGAGGTCTAGCCCATGGGTCTGGAAGTCATCGCCGTCGCCGGCATCCTGCTTCTCGGAGCGGGCATCACCATCCTCGTCTTCACCCTCCGGAGAGCGTCCGGGGCAGCCACGCTCGATCAGATCGGGACCTACGGCTACGTCGCCGAGGCAGCGGGTGGGTCTGAGGTCGATCCGGCGGGCGGACGCACGAGGCCGCTCGACTCGCTCGCCGGCCGGCTCGGTGACATCGCTGCGCGCAGGGTCACCCGGTTCAGCGAGAACGAGGTTCGTCAGAAGCTCGTCTCGGCGGGGATGTACGGGACGAGCCCGCGGAAGGTCCTCGGCTACCAGGTCATGCTCGCCGTCGCACTCGCGATCTTCACGCTCTGGGCCGTCCCCATCTTCGGAGGCTCCCCGATCTTGGCCGTCATCGCCGCGGTTGCCGCCGGAGTGTTCGGGTGGTTCGCCCCGATGGCGTACGTCGATCGCCGGATGCGCACGCGCTTCCAGAAGATCGACCGGCAGATGCCGGAGATGATCGACCTGCTCGTGGTCACGATCGAGGCCGGGCTCGGCATCCTCGCGTCGATGCGAGTGGCGGCCGACGGCTTGGCCGATCCGCTCGGGCAGGAGCTGCGGCTCACGCTGCAGGAGCAACGGATGGGTCTGTCGGTGTTCGAGGCGATCGAGAGCCTCGGGCGCCGCGCCGACGCACCGAACATGCGAGTCTTCGTCCGCGCACTGATTCAGGGCGAGAAGCTGGGCGTCTCGATAGCGACGACGATGCGGAATGTCGCTCTCGAGATGCGCAAGCGGCGCAAGGCCGCCGTGGAGGAGAAGGCACAGAAGATGCCGGTCAAGCTGCTGTTCCCGCTTGTGTTCCTCATCTTCCCTGCCATCATGATCGTCCTCTTGGTGCCGGCCATCATTCACATCTCCGAAGTGCTGTAGAGCCATGGGCACGCTGACGCTCCGCCGGGAAGACGGTCGGATCGTGTGCGAGCGTTGTATCGTGGCCGACCGGGTTCACCGCCGTATGCGCGGCCTCCTCGGGCGCCGTCGCTTGAACCCGGGACAGGGCATGGTGCTGCGCCCGGCGTTTGCGATCCACACGCACTTCATGCACTTTCCGATCGATGTCGTCTTCCTCGACTCGGATCAGGTCGTGATCGCGATCGAGCGAAACGTGCGGCCATGGCGCACCGCGTCCTGCCGGGGGGCGCGTGAGGTCGTCGAGCTCGCAGCCGGAGAGTGCGACCGGCGAGGTCTCGAGGTCGGCGACCGGGTGGCGTGGGCGTCGCGGAGCGTCTCGGACGCGCGCGCGGACACGACCGGGTCGATGTGGGAAGACGCGCCCGAGCCGCGTGCGCGCATCCTCGTCGCGAGTCGCGATCCACGCTTCGTGAAGCTCGCGCGCTTTCTCTTCGAGGGTCGCGACTTCGAGGTCGAAGAACTGTCCGCGCCCGATCGCGTCGTCGACGGGATCGCGGACATCGACGCCGACGTCGTCGTGCTCGACGGCGGCGGCGACGTCGCGTCGACGCTGCGGACCGTCAACCGCATGCGAGCGCAGCGACCGGAGCTCGCAGTCGTGGTTGCGGCCGACACCGGCGGGCGCAGCCCGGCCGGCACGCGCGTGTTCGACCGTTGGAACGAGACGGAGGAGCTTCTCCGCGACGTGGAGCGGGTCCTGGCGGAACGGCTCCAGGCCGCCGCTTCAGGGTACGCGGAGTAGACGAACGAGAGGCAGGCGAGGGGTGCACGCAGAGGGACGAGGGAGATGACCACCGAGGCAGGCAGGGAGATCGGCTCCGGGCCGGCTCTGCCCATCCGCGGTGGGCTCTCCAGTGAGCGCCCGGCGCGCGCCGAGGCCGGAGAGCGGCTCGAACGCCTCCACTCCTACTTCCTCGAAGGCTGCTCGGAGGAGGTACGCCCCGCGCTCCAGGCGACACTCGCGCGCGCGCGTCTCGTCCGCGAAGGCTGCGGCGATCCGGACGTCGGAGACGATCTCGCGTCGGCCTGGTACGCGTCCGCGGCCGTCGTCGAGCTCGCGTCCGCGCTCGAGCTCGACGAGGCCGACGTCCGCGGCGCCGCGGCGGCCGTCGCCGAAGCTTGCGCTCTCCCCCTCTCTGCGGCCCGCGTCGTGCTCTTCAGCCGGTCGGTCGGCAGCCCACGGCTCCTCGAGCTCCCGCCGCTTGTCGCCGCAGAGATCCAGCTGAGTCTCATGCTCGGGCTGGACGTGCTTTCCGAGGTCTCGCTCTGGCGGCGGACGCCCGGCGGGCTCGAATGCCTGCTCTCGCTCGGCGGCGTCGGCGACCCGAGCCGGCGCGTGCGCGCCGAGGCGAAGGCCGTGCTCCGCGGGCGCTCGCGCCTGTCGTTGCTCGGCGGCGCGACGCTCAGGTCCGCGGCGATCGATCGCTTCGGCCAGCCGTTTGCCGCGGTCGTGGGACGCGTCGGTTCGGTCGACCCGGACATCGCCGACGCGTTCCTCGTGGAGGCGGCGACCGCCCTTGCGCCGGTCGTGGAGCGCGAGCAGCTGCTCGAGTACTCCGCCGAGCGCGAGCGCACGCTCCTCGGCTCGGCCGAGCGGCGACTGATGCGGCTCGGTTTCGACCTCCACGACGGCCCGATCCAGAACGTCCTGGCTCTTGCCGCCGACGTCAGGCTCCTCCAGCAGCAGGTGTATCCGTTCGTGCTCGAGGGGTACCGCGAGCAGGCCTTTGGGCGCTTCGACGACCTCACGCTCCGCCTTGTGGAGCTCGACCGGGAGCTACGTGAGCTCGCGCATTCGCTCGAGACGAAGAGCGTCATCTCACGGCCGCTCGGCGAGATCCTCCACCGCGAGGTGGACACGTTCTCGGAGCGCACCGGCGTCGCGGCCGCGCTCGAGATCCGCGGAGACCCGGACTCGCTCTCGTCCGGCCAGCGAATCACGGTCTTCCGCACGATCCAGGAGGCGCTCGCCAACGTCCGCGAGCACGCCTCCGCGACCTCCGTCACGGTGCGGATCCGCGCGCGGCGAAGCGCGATCGAGGTGCAGGTCTCCGACGACGGGATCGGGTTCGAGGTCGAGCGCGCGCTCGCCAAGGCGGCGCAGCGCGGCCGGTTGGGCCTCGTCGGCATCGCCGAGCGCGTCCGCATGGCGGGCGGGACCTTCGAGCTCCAGAGCGTCCCCGGCGGCCCGACGACCCTCAAGCTGACGCTGCCGCGCTGGGAGCCCCTGTAGCGCGGGGGAACCCATGGCGTTCGTGGGGGAACCCATGGTTCCCCCACGTGCCCCCTCCTTCAGCAAGCGGGATCGAGCGCCGCGGGTGGGCGCCTACGGGCGAGTGAATCGCCCTTCGGCCTGAGAGCTTCTCGTCAACTCCGGTATGTGACAGGTCCTGAACGGACTGCTGGGGACCTGTCCGCTGGAACGAAGCGACTCGAGTCGATGGCTTCGGCGCTGGGTTGCGACTGACGTTCAGGGACAGACCCTGGTCATGTCGTCTGGGGCCGGTGAGATATGTGTCGAGAGCGCGCCAATCGATCCACAGTGAGGCGCGACGGAACCGGCTAGGAGGAGTTGGTCGCTAGGCCGCGAGCGGGCGGAACGGGGTGGTGTCGGGGTCGATGTGGACGACGCAGCCGCGATCCAGGACCACGCTCACGTTGCCGGAATCGTCGATTCCGTCGACGACGCCGCGATCGCCCTGGGTGACTCCCGACGCTGTGTCGTCGCGGACGAGCTCGATTCTCGTGCCGACAGAAACGCCCGCCCTGATGCGAGCAGCCAGCAGACGTGCACCGGATGGATCCATGCCCTAGTTATCGGGCCTGGAGGGTTGGCCCGAAACCCCCATTCGGGCAGGAGAGGCAGACCGTTCGGCGAAGTCGCCCCAGCCGGTGGGCTGACCCGAATCGACGGCTGAGGATCGGCTCGCCGGCCTACACGGGGGAACCCGTGGTTCCCCCGTGAGCCCCCTCCTTCAGCACGTGGTATCGAGCCCGCTAGGTGGCGCCTCCGGGCGAATGAATCGCCCTCCGGCCTGAGACTGCGTCGATAACTCCGGGATGTCGCCCCGCTAGGCTGCCGACGGCGATGCGCAAGGTGCTGGGCGGCTCTCCTTCCGAAGACCAGCTCGAGGGACTCCTCGACGAGCGGCGACGCGAGCTGGAGGAGCAGGCGGTCGCGCTCGAGAGCGCGATCGCCGATCTCGAGCGGCGCGAGAGTCTCCTCCGAGACTCCCGAGCTTCGCTCGAACGGCTACTGCGCCTCGGGACGAGCGACCTCGACTCGCGCGAGTCGGAGCTCGCGCAGCTCATTCGCGAGCTGACCGTGCGCGAGGAGCGTCTCCAGGAGGCGGAGAACGAGCTGACGAGGCGGCGGAGCGAGCTCGGCGCCGTCGAGCTGAAACGCGCCTCGGTCGAGCAGCGGGAGCGCGCGCTCGCCGAGAAGGAGGAGCTCGAGCACGAGCGCGTCGCTCCGCCGGAAGCGCGCTCGCGCACGGGACCGACTGCCTCGACCGTGGAGCTCGCATTCGTGCCGGGTGAGCGTTACCGGCTCGTGGAGACGGGCGGCGTCGTGCTCGAGCCGGGATCGACCTTTACGCACGACGAAGAGGAATACGCCGTTGCGCGGCTCGGCCCGTCGCCGCTTCCCGACGACTCGCGGCGCTGCGCCTATCTCGTGCGAGGGCCGCGCGGCAGGTCCTCCGGCGGCAGCTCGTAGACCGGCTGGCTGCCGAACGGCGCCGTCTCGGCGCCGAGCGCGGCCAGGCGGCGCTCCGCCTGTGCGATGAGGAAGCGCGCGACGACGAGGTCGTCGTCGGTGAACCGGCGTAGCCGCATCTCGTACAGCTCGACGAGCCCCCACGGCTTCCCGGCGACGCGGAGCGGCAGGAGCAGCACCGCGTTCATTCCGAGCTCGCGGAGGATGAACGCCTCGGCCGGGTCGACGTCGCCGTCGAGGAACGACACCGCCCTCGGCTCGCCGGTCTCGAGCGTCTCGGCCGTGACCGGGAAATCCGAGAGCCGGTAGGACGCCTCGTCTCCGAGCGAGACCTCGCGCAGCGCGTGCTTCGTGGAGTCGATGACGAGGTCGCCGATGAGGCGGGAGGCGGAGCACGCCGTCGCACCGACGACGAAGACCAGCCACTTGCAGAGTCGGGAGCAGACGCCGTCGGGCGTCGTTTCAGCGTCGATCGCGAGCGCGGCCGAGACGACCTCGGCGAGCGCCGAGCCCTCGCCGCGCGCGCGGCGACGCTTCTCCGTCGCGTCCCCGGCCCGCGCCAGCGGATCGGGGCGAGCGACTTCCGCGAACGACGCGATCCGGTCCTTGCCCGCGTTCTTCGCGGCGTACAGCGCCTGGTCGGCGGCGCGCAGGAGCGACGGGAACGTGGCGCCGTCGAAGGGGTACGTCGAGATTCCGGCGCTGACGCGGAGAGGGAAGCCCGCATCGGTGAGCCCCTCCGCGAGCACGCCCCGGAGCCTCGATCCCAGCGCGGCGGCGAGGTCGGCGTCCGCGCCGGGGAGCATGACGACGAACTCGTCGCCGCCGAGCCGAGCGGCCTCGGCGCCAGGGGGCAACGCGCGCAGGAGTACGCGCCCGATCTGGTAGAGCAGCGTGTCCCCGAACTCGTGCCCGGCGCGGTCGTTGATCTCCTTGAAGTCGTCGCAGTCGATGACGAGCACGCTCAATGGCTTGCGCATCTCCTGCGCGACGGCGAGCTCCCGCTCGAGCTCCTGCTCGAGGCCGCGGCGGTTGAGTATCCCCGTGAGCGAGTCCGTCACTGCGCTGCGGCGCTCGAGCTGAAGCGCGGCGGCCGTGTCGAGGCTCGCCGCTACATGCGCCGCGAGCACGGCCGCGGTGTCGAGCTGCTCGGGCTCGACTCCCTCGTCCGGTCGCACCGCTGCGACGATGGCCCCCAGCTCGGTCCCGCGCGTCCGAAGCGGAAGCCAGACCAGCGCGCCGAGCCGGCGTCTTGCGCCCGGCGTCGCGTCGATGTCGAGCAGCTGGCAGACGACGTTGGGGTCCACGAGCGCCCGCGCCGCCGCGAGCTCTATCTCGGAGAGCGGCCGGCGCTCGCCGTCGTCGGAGCGCCACGAGACGAGCTCGACGGGCGCATCGTGCTCGTTCCAGACGACGACCTGGCTCATGTCGATCGGCAGCACCTTCGAGAGCGAGACGGCGGCCAGCCCGGCGATCTCGTCGGGATCGCGAAGCCCGCCGAGATGCACGAACAGCCGCGCGAGGGCCGCGAGGTCGAGCGTACGGCTCACGCGAAGTGCCTCCGCCAGGGGAGCGAGCACCGCCGCGAGCGGGCGGACGAGCTCCGCAACGCTCTCGGACAGTGGACGCTCGGACTCGACGTTCAGAACGCCGACGACGGCCTCGCCGACGCGCAGCGGGATCGAAAGCTCCGCGCGCACGGCGGGGAGCGCCCCGAGGTAGTCGGGATCTGCCTGCACGTCCGGCGTGAGCTGCTCGTGCCCGAGCCTGACCGCCCGGCCCATGATCCCCTGCTCGACCCGGATGCCGTCCGGGACGACCGCATAGCCGCGCTGCGCGACCAGCCACAGCCGGCCGTGCTCGAGCACGAAGAGCGCCGGATAGATCGCGCCGACGGCGTCGTGGAGCGCACCCACGGCGGCGTCGATGGCCTGCTTCGGCTCGGTCGCTCGCTTGGCCGCTGAGACCGCCTCCTGCACTCCCGCCGAGAGCAGCGTGGAGTCGATCTGCTCCCCGCGGGCAGGCGTGGAGGCGCTCTCCATAAGGAGTAAATCGGCGCCCGGGCGCACGTGCTTGAGAGGCGCGAGCCGCGCTGAACCGAATCTCTACGTACCGACGTCCCAGTACCAGTCGATGATCGCGTCGCCCGCGAAGAAGGCGATGACCGACCCCAGAGCGAGGAACGGGCCGAGCGGGATCATCTGCTTGCGCGCGGCCATCCCGTGGCGGACGAGCAGCACGAGCGCGGGGATTGCCGCGGCGACGAAGCCGAGGAAGAGGCCCACCACGACCGCAAGACCGAGTCCGCAGCCCAGGAACAACGCGAGCTTCACGTCTCCCATGCCCATCCCCTTCGGATACACGAGGGCGAGGAGGAACAGACTGAGGGAGGCGCCGAGGCCCGCGAGGATCCAGCCGGCGCTCGGCTCGTCGATCGTACGCAGGACGACGACGAGTACCGCTCCCGGGAGGATGATCCGGTCCGGGATGAGCCGATGCTCGAGATCGGTACGGGTAACGATCACGAGGATCCAGCAGAAGACGGCTCCGATGAGAGCCTCGAGCTCGAAGCCGAAGACGAGGCCGCAGGCACCGCCGAGGAGCGTCGTCGTTGCGGTCACGAGCCACCATCGACGCGAAAGCGGAACGCGCGCGAGAAGCGGAGCGCCCAGCGGCGCGTTCGTCGCGAGGCGATCGGCGAGCGGGCCGACGGCCAGTCCTGCGAGCAGTCCGACCAGGCCGGCGGCGAGCTCCACGCGTCACACGTTCCCCTGCAGGCTGCTCGTTCCTCCCCGGATCCCCCGGACGGCGGACCGGTCTTCGGGTCGACCGCCTCGAACGCGGGACTTCAAACGTCTCAATCACTCGTTCGAGGGACTTGCATCACCCGTCGTGGGGGCGCTCGCCACACCCTTCGTGATTACGGTCGGAGGTGACTGCGGCAGGCCTGCGCATCAGGCCTAGGGAGCAAGCGGGGGAGAGAAGATCAGAGACAGGCGCCAACTGAGTGGAACGCTGGCTTGGGCATTGTCCTTCGCCGCGCTCGTCTTCATCGCGGGCGCCGCCGCAGCGGCCCTGCGCGCGGATCCCAGCCTCGTGCTCATCGCGCTCGCGCTCGTCGGGTGCACTGCTGCGATTTGCGGAGTCGCGCTTGACCGGCGGATGCGGCGCGCTCGCTCGCAGGCGCTTCGCGATCCGCTCACCGGGCTCCCGAATCGCGTCCTCCTCGAAGACCGCATTCAGCAGGCGCTCCGGGCCTCGCAGCGGACCGGAGAGCCCTTCACGCTCATCTGCGTCGACCTCGACGGCTTCAAGGAGGTCAACGACGTCAGGGGCCACAGCGCCGGCGACGCCGTGCTCCGCTCGCTCGCGCGCCGCTTCGAGGCGATCGTCCGCGGAAGCGACACCGTCGCGCGCGTCGGCGGCGACGAGTTCGTGATCCTGTCGCTCGGTACCGGGAACGACGAGCAAGCCTCGTCCCTGGTCGGCCGCCTCCGGCACGCGCTCCGGCGGCCGTTCCGGGTCGAGGGGACGTCGGTCGAGATCGACGGCAGTCTCGGGTGGGCGGTGTTCCCGGACGACGGCTCCACGTCCGACGAGCTGATGTCTCGCGCCGACGGGCAGATGTACGCAACGAAGCGCGACGCGCCCGACGACACGCTCCTCCGGCGCGGCATCGACGTGGGAGTCGTTCGCGACTTCGAGGCCGCGCTCGCGCGGGACGAGCTCGTCGTCCTCTACCAGCCGATCCTCGAGCTCCCGAGCGGCGAGCCGCGCTCCGCCGAGGCGCTCGTGCGCCGCCTCCTTCCCGACCGGACGCTCCTCCTCCCCGCGGACTTCCTCCCCCACGTCCAGCGCACGCCGCTCGTCCGTGAGCTCACGTTCATCGTCATCGACGACGCCCTGCGCTCGATGCAGCTGTGGGCCGAGGCGACGACCGAGCTCGGCGTGTCCGTGAACGTCCCCTACAGGCTCGTCGACGACCCGCAGTTCGTCGACGGGTTGGCCGGCCGCCTGCGGTCGTCCAGCGTCCCCTCGGGGCAGCTGACGCTCGAGGTGGTTCCAGCCGGGCCGGGTGCGGGGTCCGAGCTCGACGAGGAGGTCCTGCGCCGCCTCGCCGAGCTCGGCGTCCGGCTCTCGCTCGACGACGGAGGCCGAGCGGCCTCGTTCGCCTCGCTGCGCACGCTGCCGCTCGATGAGCTGAAGATCGACGCCGCCTTCGTCCACGGACTCGGGCGCAGCGACACGGACGCGGCGCTCGTGCGCGGCCTCATCGAGATCGGCCACGCACTCGGGCTCATCGTCGTCGCCGAGGGTGTGGAGACGCGGGAGGCCTGGAACGTCCTCACGACGTGGGGCTGCGATCGCGCGCAGGGCTTCTACGCCGCGAGCCCGCGCTCGGCCCAGGAGCTCGTCGACTGGCTCCGCAGCCGCTGGCCCGAGGTCGCGTAGCTAAACGACTGCCTGCACGCCGAACACGAGTCCGATGAGCACCAGCACGGCGCCGAGGGCGAGGCGCAGCGCGTCCTCCGAATAGCGCCCGGTCGCGCGAGCGCCGAGCCACCCGCCCGGAATCGCGCCGGCGAGGCCGGCGACGAGCACATCCCACTCGACGCCGACCTCCGCCGCGTGGGTCGCGAACCCGGCGATCCCGAGCAGGAAGCCGACGACGAGGTTCGTCCCGGCGGCGCGGCGCACGTCGAGGCCGACCGAGCGCACGAGCGCCGGCATCCGCAGCGTCCCGAGGATCACGCCGACCGCCCCACCGATGACGCCGATGAAGAACGCGAAGATCCCGCCTTGGACGACGCGCAGGCGGGCGCGCTCGCGTGGCTTGATCGGGCGCAACGCGAGGTCGACCCCGCTCCAGACGAGCACGGCCGAGATCACGCCGTAGAGCAACGCCTCGGAGACGTCGTCCGCGAGGAGCGCCCCCAGGATCGCGCCGACGACCGACGGAGGCGCCGTCCACGCCACGACGCGCCAGTCGACGCGTCCCTCGCGCGCATGCTTCAGGGCGCCGGCGCCGGCGGCCGCGGCCGAGATCGCGATGTTCGTCCCGGCCGCCGTGAGCGGGCTGCCCGACGCGATGACGATCAGCGGCAGCCGGAGGGTGCCGAGCACGAGCCCGAGCATCGACCCGAAGTAGCCGGCGACGAACGCGCCGGCGAACGCTAGGAGGAGCTCCCAGGCCTCCAGAGCGTCTCCTCCCGACCCTCCGCGGCGTTCGCCGCCCGGGCGAGGATGAAGAGAAGGTCGGAGAGGCGGTTCAGGTAGACGAGCGCGAGCGGGCTCACGTCGTGGGCTTCGGAAGCCACGATCGCCTCGCGCTCGGCGCGCCGGCAGATCGTGCGCGCGACGTGCAGGCGCGCAGCCGTCTCGCTTCCAGTGGGGAGGACGAAGCTCTTGAGGTCGGGCAGCCTTTCGTTGAAGCGGTCGCAGTCGCGTTCGAGTGCGTCGATCTGCGCCTGCGTCGTGCGGAGACGGCCCTCGTGCTCGAGCGGCACCGCGAGGTCGGCGCCGAGGTCGAACAGCTCGTTCTGAACCCGCTCGATGACCGCCGCGATGTCCTCGGGGCAGCCGTCGGCGGCGAGGACGAGCCCGAGCGCCGCGTTGACCTCGTCGGTTGCGCCGTAGGCGGCGATCCGCTCGTCGAGCTTCGAGACGCGAGAGCCGTCCCCGAGCGAGGTCTCGCCCGTGTCGCCGGCGCGGGTGTAGATCTTCGTCAGCCGGACCGGCTCGTCTCGCTCCCTGGGCACGTGCGGTAGCTTAGAGCCGTCGCACCGCCGGACCCAGTCGGGGTGGCGACACCGACACGAATCGGCGGCCGCATAAGGAAGTGAGTCGGCCGCCCTCCTCACGACATGCCCTCCCAGGTCATCGGAGCTGTCAGAACAGACTCAGGCCGTAGGGCGATTCATTCGCCCGAAGGCGGTTTCGAGCGAGACTCGATACCAGAGGTGAGGGAGGGGGGCTCGTGGGGGGAACCGTAGGTTCCACCCACGCGGCCGAGGATCGCGCGCGCGATGACGAGCCGCTGGATCTCGCTCGTCCCCTCGTAGATCTCGGTCACCTTCGCGTCGCGGTAGTAGCGCTCGACGGGGTACTCCTTCGTATAGCCGTAGCCCCCGAGGACCTGGATCGCCTCCGCAGTCTGGCGGCGCGCGGTCTCCGACGCGAAGAGCTTGGCTTTCGCGCCCTCGGCCGTGTGCGGTCGCCCCTGCTGCTTGAGCCAGGCGGCGCGGTACGTGAGGAGGCGGGCCGCGTCGATCTCGGTGGCCATGTCCGCGAGCTTCCACTGGATCGCCTGGAAGTCGCCGATCCGACGGCCGAACTGCTCGCGCTCGAGCGCGTATGCGCGGGCGACGTCGTACGCTGCCTGCGCGATCCCGAGCGCCTGGGCGGCGATCCCGATGCGGCCGCCGTCGAGCGTCGCCATCGCCACGCGGAAGCCGCGGCCCTCCTCGTGCAGGAGCCGGTCGCGCTCGACGTACGCGTCCTCGAGCACGAGGTCGGAGGTCGTCGACGAGTTGAGACCGAGCTTCTCCTCCTCCCGCGTGACGCGGACGTGCGAGTCGTCGAGCACGAAGGAGGAGACGCCGCGCGCGCCCTCGATCCGGGGATCCGTGCGCGCGAAGAGAACGAACGTCCCCGCCCGCGACCCGTTCGTGATCCACTGCTTGGAGCCCGTCAGACGCCAGCCGTCGCCGTCCGGCTCTGCGGTCGTGCGGAGCGAGCCGGCATCCGATCCAGCGCCCGATTCGGTAAGCGCAAACGCACCGATCTGCTCCCCGCGCGCGAGGGGAGGAACGAAGCGGGCACGCTGCTCGTCGGTCCCGAACGTGAGGATCGGGAGCGTCGTGGCGCTCGTGTGCACGGCGACCGTCACCCCCACGCCCGCGTCCGCGCGCGAGAGCTCCTCGAGCACGAGGACGTACGAGAGGAAGTCTGCGCCCGCGCCGCCGTACTCCTCCGGCACGCACACGCCCATGAGCCCGAGCTCGGCGAGCCGGGGGAAGAGCTCGTCAGGGAACCGGTGCTCGCGATCCCAGGCGGCTGCGTTGGGCGCGATCTCGGCGTCGGCGATCTCCCGCGCCAGCCCCTGGATCTCGCGCTGGTCGTGCGTCAGCTCGAAGTCCATCGCCCGTGACTATACGGCGCTGCCCAGCACGCCCGGGACGTGGCCGGTACGGGCATGGCCGCAGCCGTCTTTCGAACGCTCGCAGCGGAAATCCGAGGCGCGCAAAGTCGAAGATTCAGGGACAGTCCCTCGACATGTCCGCTACCGGCGGTGGAGGTGCGACAAGACTGTGCCGAGTCGTCCACAAGCGACGCCGGGCGAGGATCAGTCGTACTCGTAGAAGCCGCGGCCGCTCTTGCGGCCGAGGCGGCCCGCCGCGACGTACTGCCGGAGCAGTGGGCACGGCGCGTACTTCGGGTCGCCGAGCCCGTCGTGCAGCACCTCCATGATCGCGACGCACGTGTCGAGGCCGATCAGGTCGGCGAGCGCCAGCGGCCCCATCGGATGAGCGAACCCGAGCTTCGCGATCGTGTCGATCGCCTCCGGCTCGGCGACGCCCTCCATGAGCGCGTACGCCGCCTCGTTCACGAACGGCATGAGGATGCGGTTCGAGACGAAGCCCGGAAAGTCGCGTGCCTCCGCGGGCACCTTTCCGAGCTCGACCGCGAGCTCCGAGATAGCAGCGGCAGTCTCGTCCGAGGTCTGCACGGCGCGCACCACCTCGACGAGCTTCAGCACGGGGACCGGGTTGAAGAAGTGCATGCCGATCACCCGCTCGGGCCTTCCGGTCACCGCAGCGAGCGACGTGATCGGGATCGACGACGTGTTCGAGGCGAGGATCGCCTCCGGCGGCAGTGTCTCGTCCGCGGCCCGGAAGACCTCCTTCTTCGCGTCCGCGTCCTCGACGACCGCCTCGATCAGCAGGTCGGCCGCGACGAGCGCGTCCACGACGGAGATCCGCGCGAGCACCTCGTCGGCCGGAGCACCGCCCTTCTCGGCGAGCTTGTCGAGGCTCCGGCGCATCCCCTCGAGCGCACGCTCGGTCGCGCCGGGAAACGTGTCGTGGAGGGATACCCGGCGCCCGGACGCAGCGACGACCTGCGCGATGCCGGCGCCCATCTGGCCTGCCCCGACGACGAGGACGTGCTCGAAGCGCACGCGCGGAGTATCCCCGAGAGTTCGGGGTTTCCGCGCGACCGCGGCCGCGAAGGCGGCCGCGCTTTAGGTCCTTTGGACTTTCGCGCGACCGGAATCCCCACTCGGGGATTCCGGTCTGCGCACTACGAGGGCGCGCCCGGCAGGTTCGGACGCACGCCGCGTGCCCGCCGCCTGAACGCCCATGCGAGGACGAGCCCGACGATCACGAGGCCGATGGCGACCTTGATCACCGTCCCCCGCGGCTCGCCCCCCGCCGCGACGAGCTCGCCCGGAGCGACGAGGCTGCAGGCGCTCGCAAACCATTCGCCGCCACGAGTTCGCGTGAGCAGGAGCCCGGTCGTCTTCTCGAGGGGGATCTCGACGTCGCAGTCCGTGCCCCTCGGAGCGAGCACGAACAGTGTCTCGTCGACATCTCCCTTGACTCGCTGCTCCACCCTGACGGTCAGCCGGCGAGACGGGGGGCCGCCCTCGAGATCCCAGACCGTGTCCGAGACGACGCGTCCCACAACCGCTGCGTCCGCCTCGTCGAGCCGCTCCTCGATCGGCGCATCGCCGCACACGCATGCCCGCGAGTCGCCTGCCAGAGCGAGCCCGGCCAGCGCGACGAGCACAGCAGAAGTAAGACGTGCAGTCACGGCGACGGACTGGTCAGAGATGCACGAGCATCTAGACCTCGATCAGGAGCGCGTCGCCCTGCCCGCCCCCGGAGCAGATCGCGGCGAGCCCGAGGCCGCCGCCCTCGCGCCGGAGCTCGTGCACCATCGTCGACACGATGCGGCCGCCCGAGGCTCCGATCGGGTGCCCGAGAGCCACGGCGCCGCCGTTGACGTTCACGATCGCCTCGTCCGCGCCCAGCATCCGTGTCGAGTTCTTGGCCACCGACGCGAACGCCTCGTTGATCTCGACCCGTTTGACGTCGCCGATCGTCTTCCCCGCCTTCGCGAGCGCCTGCTCGCCGGCGCGGGCGGGAGTCCGCGCGAGATACGCGTAGTCGTCGGCGACATACCCCTGCGCGAGGATCGTCGCGAGCGGCTCCAGGCCGCGCCGCGAAGCGAACTCCTCCGAGCACACCACGACGCACGACGCGCCGTCGTTCACGCCCGGCGCGTTCCCCGCGGTCGTCGTTCCCTCCGGATCGAACACCGGCTGCAGCGCCGCGAGCCTCTCGAGCGTCGTGTCGCGGCGCACGCTCTCGTCCGCCGTGACGTCGCCGACCGGGACGAGCTCGTCCTCGAAGCGGCCCGCGTCCTGAGCGGCCGCCGCACGCTGTTGCGAGCGGTAGGCCCACTCGTCCTGATCCTCGCGCGAGATCCCGAGCTCGCGGGAGACGAGCGAGGCCTGCTCGACCATGTGCAGCCCGTCGAAGCTCGACGTCAGCCCGTCGAACACCATGTGGTCGATCACCTCGCCGTGGCCGAGCCGGTATCCGAACCGCGCCTTCGGAAGCAGGTACGGCGCGTTCGACATCGACTCCATCCCGCCGGTGACGACGACCTCGTGCCCGCCAGCGCGGATCATCAGGTCGGCGATCTCGAGCGCGCGAATCGAGGACGCGCACACCTTGTTGATGGTGTCCGCGGGCGTCTCCTTCGGGATCCCCGCGCCGACTGCGGCCTGGCGCGCGGGCGCCTGCCCCACGCCGGCCTGCAGCACCTGTCCCATGATCACGTACTCGACCTCGCCGCGCTCGAGACCGGCACGCTCCAGCCCCGCCCGAATCGCGATCGCGCCGAGCTCGGTCGCCGGAATGCCGGCGAGCCCGCCGCCCAGCCGGCCGAACGGCGTCCTGACGGCGGAGACGATGACCGCACGTGACATGCGTCTCAGCCTACAGGCGTTAAAATCCGCTCCTGCCGTGGCCGTCGCGGTACCCGAAGCCCTTGTTCTCGTCCTCGACGAGGATTACCGGGCCGTCGAGATGAGCCCCGCCTTCGAGGCGGGCTGCGGCTTGACTCCCGGCGACTGCGTGCTCCACGGCCTCCCCGTCTCCCGCTCCGTGTTCGTCCAGTACTGCGAGCACGCGCGACGAACGGGCGAGGCCGTCGACCTGGTGGAGTTCGGCGGCGGCCGCGTTCTGCACATCCGCATCGTCGCGCGAGACGACCGCTCCACACCTCGTGGGAGACGCTGGGCATCCTCGACACGCTGACCATCGGCGGACTGCGCGCGTCGTTGCGGTCGGTGGCCGACACGCTCGCCGGCACCGAGGACACACTCAGACGAGAGCGGCTGCGCCGCTCGCTGCGGCTCGTCGGAGGCAGCGGTTGACGACGCGCGCGTGGTCCTTCGTCATCGACGAGACCGACCGCATCGTCCAGGTCGGCGACGAGATGCCCGGCGGGATGGAGCCGTTCCTCGGGCACCCGCTCTGGGAGTACCTCCCGCACGGCCAGGCGGTCTTCGAGCCCGCTCTTCGAGGAGGCGCGAGCGACCGGCGTCGGAGGTGGAGACGATCGTGTACTACGCGGGCGGAACGGTGGGCGTCCGCGTCGTGCCCGTCCGGAAGGTCCCTCGTCGTCTACGCCACCAGGCGGGTCGAGCTCGACGTCAGGACTCTTGGCACGCTTTCTGCGAGCCTTCGGGTGATCGAGCAGGAGCTAGCCGCTCGAGCGCCTGCGCCACCCGATCGACGAGCTCTCGGGTCTCGGCAAGCTCTTCCCTGAGCGCCGCGAGCTCGACCGCATGCGTCGGTCTGAGCGTCCGGCGTGCGGACGAGGTCGCTGACGGTCGTCTCCGTCAGCTCCGCGATCCGCCGGAGGCGCGGAAGCGACGGCGACGTCACCCCGCGCTCCCAGCGTGAGACCGTGATCGGCTCCACGCCGAGAGCCTCGGCGAGTTGCTTTTGGGTCAATCCGGCGCCTCGCCTTGCGGCGCGCAACCGCCCCCCCACTCCGTTGTCGTGGGTGCCCGCGATGAGGTGCTTCCTATCACAACCACCGCCCCGATGTGCAGGCAACTTGACACTCTGCTACCGACCCTTCAGCCGAATTCGCCGTCCACATCGCTCGCAGCGTTGGAAGCGCTCGGTGAGGAAAAACGGACGCCGGCGACGCGGCAGCCGGTGTCCGAGAATCCGGCAGCGAAGCGGCAATTCAGTCCGGTTCGTCCGGCCCCACCTTGACGAGCATCTTCCCGATGTTCTCGCCGCGGAAGAGGTCGAGAAAGGCCCGCGGCGCGTTCTCGATCCCCTCGATCACGGTCTCGCGGTGGCGGAGCCGACCTTCGCGCACCCACTCCTGGGCGTTCGCGAGGAACTCGGGAAAGCGGTCGTAGTGGTCGCTGATGATGTATCCGCGGATGCCGATCCGTTTCGTCACGACCATGAACATATTGCGCGGTCCGGGAGCGGCCTCGACGTCGTTGTAGCGGGAGATCGAGCCGCACGCGGCGATCCGCCCGTGGATCCGGAGCGCTCCGATCGCCGCCTCGAGATGGTCGCCGCCGACGTTGTCGAAGTACACGTCGATCCCGTCCGGCGCCAGGTCGCGGAGTGCGTCTCGCACCGGCCGCTCGCGGTAGTTGAAGGTCTGGTCGAAGCCGAGGTCGCGAAGCCACGCGAGCTTCTCGGCCGAGCCCGCGCTGCCGAGCACGCGGCAGCCGGCGATCCTGGCCATCTGACCCGCCGCGCTTCCCACCGCGCCCGCCGCGCCCGAGACGAACACCGTCTCGCCCTCCTGCGGGCGTCCGAGCTCGAAGAGCCCGTAGTACGCCGTGAACCCCGGCATTCCGAGGACCCCGAGCGCCAGCGACACGGGCGCGCCCGCGGGATCGATCTTCCGCATCCCGTGCCCGTCGGAGAGCGCCCACTCGCGCCAGCCGAGCCCGTGGACCACCCACTCCCCCTCGGCGAAGCGCGGATTCCGCGACGCCGCGACGCGCCCCACCGCGCCGCCGGTCATCGCCTCGCCGAGCGTGTACGGCGCGACGTACGAGCGGACGTCGTTCATGCGCGGCCGCATGTACGGATCGACGGAGAAGTACGCGTTCCGGACGAGGAGCTGCCCGTCACCCGGATCGGGGATGGAGGTCTCCGCGAGCTCGAAGAGGTCCTCGTCGGGAAGCCCCTGAGGCCGGGCGACGAGCCGGATCTCGCGAGCCGTACCGTCCATTGGGGCGATGATATGCGCGTGCAATCGCTGAAGGGACAGCTCCTCATCGCCGTCCCGGCGCTCCTCGACCCGAACTTCCGCCGCACGGTCGTCCTCGTCGGCGAGCACAACGAGGAAGGCGCGCTCGGGCTCGTCCTCAATCGCCCTTCGGACACGACCGTCGAAGAGGCGGTTCCGGAGCTCACGGTGCTCGTCGACGGCGACGATCAGGTGCACGTGGGCGGGCCGGTGCAGCCCTCGGCGATCGTCATCGTCGCCGAGTTCTCCGACCCGGAGCGCGCGGGCACCCTGGTGTTCGAGTCGGTCGGCTTCCTCCCGGCCGAGGTCGATCCCGACGCGCTCGGCGAGCTCCTGCAGGCACGCGTCTTCGCCGGCTACGCGGGCTGGGGACCGGCCCAGCTCGACGGCGAGCTCGAGGAGGGCTCGTGGATCGTCGAGCCCGCGATCGCGACGGACGTCTTCACGCGTCGAGCCGGACGAGCTCTGGAGCGAGGTCCTGCGTCGCAAGGGCGGACCGTACGGCGTGCTCGCGCTCATGCCGGCCGACCCGTCGCTCAATTGAGCCCGTTCGGCGCGCTGCCGCGGAGACTGATCCTCGGCGCAGCCGACAGCCGGCGGCTCCGCAAGGTCGTCGACCGCTACGGCATGCGGCTCGGAGCTGCGCGGTTCGTCGCGGGAGAGACGCTCGACGAGTGCATCCCCGTCCTCCGCCGCCTGAACGAGGCCGGGCTGCACGCGAACACGACCGCTGCTCGGCGAGGAGATCCCGACCCTCGCGGGCGCCGAGGCCGCGGTCGCGGCCTACGTGAAGATCCTCGACCGGCTGGCGGCCGAGAAGCTGCGCGCGAACGTCGCCCTGAAGCTCACCCACCTCGGCCTCACCGTCGACGAGGAGGTCGCGTTCGAGAACGTCCAGCGCCTCGTCGCGCACGCCGGCGGCCTCGGTCTCTTCATCCGCATCGACATGGAGCAGTCCGAGTACGTCGAGCCGACGCTGCGCACGTACGAGCGGCTGCGCGCGGCGGGACACGACAACGTCGGAGTCGTCCTCCAGGCGTACCTCTACCGCTCGCCGGACGATCTCAAGCGTCTGCTCCCGCTCGCCCCCAACGTCCGCATCGTCAAGGGCGCGTACCTCGAGCCGCCCGAGATCGCGCACCCGGAGAAGAAGGACGTCGACGCCGCGTACCTCCAGCTCGTGGAGACCGGACTGCGCGGCGGGGCGTACGTCGCGGTCGCGACCCACGACGAGAAGATCATCCAGCACGTGCTCGCGTTCGCGAAGCGCGAAGGAATCGGCCGCGACCGATTCGAGCTCCAGATGCTGTACGGGGTCCGCCCCGCGCTCCAGCGCAGCCTCGTCGCGCGCGGCTACAAGGTGCTGGTCGCGACGCCGTTCGGCCCCGACTGGTATCCGTACCTGCTGCGGCGGCTCGCGGAGCGGCCCGCGAACCTTCTCTTCTTCCTCCGGAACCTCGTGCGCCGATGACGACA
>CAVXUY010000008.1:0-262845 GCA_963765175.1 uncultured Actinomycetes bacterium | reverse complement strand
CGTACCAGCGGATCGTCTCCGCGAGCCCCTCTTCCCAGGACACTTTCGGCGCCCAACCCGTCTCCTCGCGCAGCTTCTCGTAGCCCACGCGCAGGGCCATGACGTCGCTCGTGCCGGGGCGGTAGCGCGCCGCGGTCTGGACGATCTCGCGCGAGCCCTCCGGCCAGAAGCCGAGCTCGGCGCCGATCCGGAAGATCATTGCCGCCCAGTCGCCCATCGAGATGTTCTCGCCCTGCCCGTACACGTAGTGCTCGCCGGGCGTGCCGCGCGCGGCCACGATCAGGTGGCCCCGGACGCCGTCGGTGCAGTAGCAGAAGTCCCGCAGCGGCTCGAGCGCGCCCAGCTCCACGGCCTCGCGCTCGAGCGCCTGCGTGATGATCGTCCCCGTGACGTAGCGCGGGTTCTGCCGCGGGCCGTAGTTGTTGAACATGCGCGTGACGAGGCCTGGGACCCCGTACGCGTCGAAGTAGTTCATCGTCAGGTAGTCGGCGGCGACCTTCGACGTCGCGTAGACGGACTTCGGGTTGATCGGCGAGCGCTCGTGGAGGATGAGGCTGCCCGCGTCGTCGAAGTCGTGGTGGTGCGAGACGGACTCCCGGACGTTCCCGTACTCCTCGGACGTGCCCGCCGTATCGAACTTCTCGAGCTCGAGGCCGTGGTCGATGATCGACTGCAGGAGGTTGAGCGTCCCGACGGTGTTCGCCATGAACGTCTCGTACGGCCGGTGCCACGACTCGTGGACGTGTGCTTGCGCGCCAAGATGGAAGACGTATGGCCTGTCAGGCGCTGCGAGCAGGTCCTGCCTGACCACGAGATCGATCGAATGCTTGTCGGTGAGGTCTGCGAAATGCACCTTCAGCCGCCCCCGCAGGTGGGAGATGTTGCTCAGCGCGCCGCTCGAGGTCGCGCGCACGAACGCGTGGACGTTGGCGCCGAGCTCGACGAGCGCGTCCGTCAGGTGCGAGCCGACGAAGCCGTCGGCGCCGGTGACGAGCGCTGTCCGTCCCTCGTAGGCCGCGCCGAAGTCGCGGCGCAGGTCGTCGAGCGCGCTTCCTGTCCAGAGGCTGTCGTTCGGCATGCTGCGTACGCTTCCGCGTCGGTGAGCAAGCGTACAGACTCGTCCGGGCTCGGCTCGCTGGCCAGTGGGGCACTGACCGCGGGCTCACTCCTCGTCGTCACGAGCGTCGCCGCCGGGATCGGAATCGTGATCGCCCAAGAGTTCGGGCGATCGGAGGAGACCGACGGCCTGCTTGCAGCTTATGGCGTGTTCCTCGTGATCTCGATCGCGGCGCAGGCGATTCGCGTTGCCGTACTCCCGCCGCTCGCGCGCGCGCGGGTCGACGGGAGGCTCGCAGGGGAGGTCGCCGGGTTCGGGGCGGCGCTCCTCGTCGTCGCGCTGCCGCTACTCCTCTTCGCGTGGCTCGGGGCCGGCTGGCTCGCCGAGGTGCTCACAGGCGACGGGTCCGGCGTCGCCCGGGACACCGCCGCCGACACGCTTCGCTGGGTCGTGCCCGCCGGGATCGCGCACCTCTTCGCCGGCCTCGCGGCGAGCGGCCTCGCCGCGCTCGACGACTATGCAACGGCGGCGTTCGGGTATGCGGCCGGCGCCGCGGCGGGACTCGCATTGATCCTGCTGCGCGTCGAGCCGGACGGAATCGTCGCCGTCGCACATGGTGTCGCGCTAAACGGGGCGATCTCCTTGGTCGTGCCCTCGTCGATGCTCGCCTTGCGAGCCGCGCGCGACCGAGTGCCGTTCCATGCGGTGCGGCCGACTGGGCGCCCGGTTCGAGAACGACTCGGCGTCTTCGCCGTAGGCGCCGCGCTGCCGCTCGCCCTTCAGCTCCTCTATCTCGTCTGCCTCGGCTTCGCGTCGAGGCTCGAGACCGGCGACGCAACGAGCTTCGTGTACGCCTACCTCGCAGCCTCTTCTCTCGTCGTCGTGACAGCCGGCTCCCTCGGGATCGTCACGTCGGTGCCGCTCTCGCGGGCGGGCGTCGGACCTTCGGAGACGGCGACGCACGTCGTCGCGGCCTCCTGGCTCGCGCTCGTGCTCGTCGGGGGTGCCGCCGGCGCGTTCGCCGTCACCGGGGGAGACCTTGTCGAAGCCACGCTCGGCGACGCCTACGGCGGCAACGTCGGCCTCGACCTCAGCCGGCTCGTCGTCGCCCTGAGCCCGTGGATCGTCGCGTCGATTGGCGTGTCGGTGACCTTCCCGCTCGCATTCGTCGTCGGGCGCACCCGGAGGCTACCCACGATGTCCGCGGTGGCTGTGGCTCTCCAGGTGCCGCTCGCATGGGGTGCCGCCGCGTGGCTCGGGTTGTACGGGCTCGCGCTGGCGCTCGCGCTGACGACCCTGTTCGTCCTGATCGCGCTGCTCGCGGAGCTCGACGCACTCGCGAGGGTCGCGCGACCCCTGGCGACGGCGGCGCTCGCGGTCGTCGTGTTGAGCGTCGTCGCCTTCGTGTCGTCGGCGATCATCCTCGACTCCTTCGCGGCGGCCGGACTCGGGCTCGTGGTCTACGTTGCGCTTCTCATGCTGATCAGGCCGCGGGGTCTCTCGGTCGGCTGGCGCTACCTTCGGGCGCTTACGTGAGCGGTTACCTCGGTCCGCGAAGCGCCCGCACGATCCAGAGGCCGAGTCGGGTCGAGAACACGCGCGTGCGCACCGACGCGACGAGCCGCCGCCCCGGAGGGAGATACGAGAAGCGCATGTGGCCGTGTGCGGCCAGCGCGCCCGCATCGGCGGGCGGCTCGTCATCACGCAGCTTGCGAACGCAAGCCGTCCGGAAGCTGACTGGTGCCTCGAGCTCCCACGCCTCACTGGCCTTCGCGTAGTCGACGATCGCGGCAACTGCGGGGAGATACGCGTCGTCCAACAGCATCCGGCCATCCGGCTTGAGCCTGGGAGCAAGGTGCCACCAGTCGAGCACCGGATACGGAAAGCCGTGAGCGCCGTCGATGAGAATCAGGTCGAGCTCGCGGACGGGCAACCCCGGCAAGACGTCTTGGGAACGACCGATGTGGAATGTGATCCGGGAGTCGTCTATGCCGCGGTCGCTGCACGCGCGGCGGATCCGCTCCTCCTCGGCCCGATCCGGAGTCACAGCCTCGTGGGTCGCACCGCATGCGGCGAACACGATCGTGCTCGCGCCGGCGCCGGTCTCGAGTGTGGCCATTCCCGCGAGGACGTTCGTCTCGAGCCACTCGAGTGCCGCCCAAGCGATCCCCCAGAATTCGTTCTCCCCGTGGAGCGCCGGGGGCGCGCGACGGAGCGACCTCGTGAGAGGGGTGTCCGTAGACGCTTCTCGAGCCGGCGGCATCAAGGGGAGATCTCCTTGTAGACGTCGTCGTGTGCCTGCGCCGTAGCTTCCCAGGTGAACCTGGCCGCGTGTGCGAGCCCGCGGTGCTGCCAGACGCCGGGCTCGTCGAGCACCTCCTCGATCGCGACGACAATTTCCTCGACCGAGGTGGGATCGAAGAGACGCGTTGCGTTGCCCACGACCTCTGGTAGCGAGCCGGCGTTCGAGCAGGCGACCGGACAACCGCATGCCATCGCCTCGAGCGGCGGCTGGCCAAAGCCTTCATACAAACTCGGAAACACGACCGCCGCCGCGCTTCGATAAAGATCCGCGAGCTCTGCCCGCGAGACGCGCCCGAGCGAGCGGACGCCCTGGGGCACGGGACCGTCGTAGGCGGTGAGCACGAGCTCCAGCCCTTGTCTCTTCTCACGCAAGGCGGCGAATGCCTCGAACAGACGCGCGTGGTTCTTGTGCGGCCACTCGCGCGCGGGATAGAGCAGGAAGTTGCGACGGGGCGAGTCATCCGGACGAAACAGCGCGTGGTCGATACCGAGGTGGATCGGGCGGACACGGTCGTCGGGGATGCCGAGCCGGTCGACGATCGTGTCGGCGGCGAACTGCGAGAGCGTGACCACGATCCTGCTCCGTCGAGCCGATCTCGCGTAGACGACGCGCCGGTACGCGCGCTCGGCCCGGGAGAAGAAGTGCGGGAGAAACTCGTGTTGCAGGTCGAGCACGGTCGACACCGTGGGCGGCTCGGCCAGGCGCGGAATGGTGACGGTGAGCGGGAAGTGGACGACGTCGAGCCCGTCCACTCGCCCGCGCATGCGACTGCCGAGAAACCAGCCGCCGGCCATCGCGAAGATCCGTCCCGGCATCGACCATGACGCCCGATACTCGTCGACGACCTCCACGGGGAGGCCATCCACATCGGTGGCGATGGACGGTAGGAACACGCGGTACTCATAACGCCCGATCCGGCCGAGGGCACGCACGAGCTCGCGAGCGTACGTCTCGGCTCCCCCCGTCAGGCCGGGCACGAGGGTGAGGAGCGCGATCCCGACCCGCATCGGCCGGGATCCTAAGCCACGGACTGGTAGACCTCGTCGTGCCGGCGCGCGGCCTCGGCCCACGTGAAGCCTGCTGCCCGGGCGAGCCCGAGCTCGCGGAGCTCGGCCCTGCGCTCGTCGGTCTCCAGGATCGCCTCGGCCATCGCGTCCGGATCGAGCGGGTCGAAGAGGACTGCAGCTTCTCCGACGGTCTCGGGGAGGGCAGCGACGTTCGCGGCGGCGACCGGGCAGCCGCACGCCATCGCCTCGAGCGGCGGCAGCCCGAGCCCCTCGTACAGGCTCGGGTACACGAGGCACGCCGCCCGCCGGTAGAGCGACGCCAGGTCCGCCGGTGCGACGACTCCCCAGCGCTCGACGCCGTCAGGCAGGTGCCCGAGCCGATCGAGCCCGTCTCCGGTGAGGATCAGACGCAGCTTCGGCCGCGTCTTGCGCAGGGTCGCGAACGCCTCGAACAGCCGCGCGTGGTTCTTGTGCGGCCACGGCCGTGCGGGGTAGAGGAGGAACGGCTCGCGCGCGTCCTCGCCGGGCCTGAACACCGTCTGGTTCAAGCCCGGCGGGATCACGTGCACGCGCGTCCCGTCGAGCTCGAGCAGGTCGCGCGCGCGCTCGCGCACGAACTCGGACGGGACGACGATCGCGTCGGCGGAGCGAGCGGCGCGGTCGTACGCGGCCCGCTGGTACGAGCGGCGTCCGGGCCCGAAGAAGTCGGGGAGGTCGCGGTGCTGCACGTCGTGCAGCGTCACGACGGTGGGGACGTCGGTCTCCGGCTCGGGGCTCGCGAGCGCGTAGTGGAGGGCGTCCACCACGTCGAGCCGTTTGTGCACTCTTCGCGAGCGGAAAGCGTCGAGTGCCCGCGCACCGAGGTGCAAGCGGCCGACGTCGCTCGGCCGCCGACTCGTGTACCGCGACGGCCGGAAGCGACCCGGCGGCATCCTTCGCATCCGCGGGAACGAAGACCACGTACTCGTGCGTCCCGGCCGCTGCGAGCGCGCGCACCAGCTGCCGAGCAGCCACAGCCGATCCCCCCAGCTCGCCCGAAGCGAGGGTCAAGAGCGAGATCCCGACACGCACGCCGCCTCATCGTACGACCCGCGAGATCGCGCGCATCCCCCCACCAGGAACGAGGCGACGCCGTCGCCCGACGCATTCGTGTACGAACCGTCTACGTGAGGATCGCATTCGACGTCTCGCCGCTATCGCATCCGCTCCTCGGGATCGGGAACTACATCCGCGGCTCGCTCGAGGGCCTCGCGGAGGCCTCCGCGGGTCGGCACGAGCTCGTCGCGTTCGCGCCCACGAGCCTGCGCGGGCGGGAGCGGATCCGTGCGGCGCTCGCCGGGATCGACGTCGAGCTCCGGACGTGGCGGCTGCCGCTCTCGCAGATGGTGCGGACTGCCTGGAGCCGCGCCCAGCGGCCGGCGGCGGAGCGGCTGCTCGGCTCGTTCGATGTCCTCCACTTCAGCGACTGGATGTACCCCCCGCAGCGCGGAGGCGTGCGTGCGACGACGATCTACGACCTCGTGCCGCTGCACTTCCGCGAGTGGGTGACCCCGACGACGTACGCGATGCACTCGCGCAAGTACGAGAACGCCGCCGCCACTTGCGACGTCGTCTTCGCGATCTCGGAGTACACGAAGCGCGACGTCGTCGAGACGTTCGGGGTGCCGGAGGCGCGGATACACGTCGCGTACCCGGCGGTGAAGGACGAGTTCCGCGCGGACGGGCCTGCGGCGGATCTCGGCGCGCCGTACGTCCTCACCGTCGCCACCCTCGAGCCGCGGAAGAACCTGCAGACGCTCGTCGAAGCGCA
The DNA here is from genome assembly GCA_963765175.1 of uncultured Actinomycetes bacterium. GTDB lineage: Bacteria > Actinomycetota > Thermoleophilia > Gaiellales > Gaiellaceae > GMQP-bins7. The sequence continues at coordinate 256,666 of CAVXUY010000008.1, read as the reverse complement.
CCGCCTTCTCGGCGACAGTCTCCTGCTCGCGGTCGCCGGGGGCGAGGGCTGGGGCGAGCAGCCCGAGCTCGCAGGACCGCGTGTCCGGCAGCTCGGGTTCGTCTCCGATGCCGAGCTCGCTCGCCTGTACCGCGGCGCGGCTGTTGCCGTGTATCCGTCCCGCTTCGAGGGCTTCGGTTTGCCCGTGGTCGAGGCGATGGCCTGCGGCTGCCCCGTCGTCGTCTCGTCGCATCCGTCGCTGGGCGAAGCCAGCGGGAACGCCGCGGTTCGCGCCGACCCGGACGACCCGGCCGCGCTCGCTTCCGCGATCGAGCAGGCGCTCGCCGAGCGGGAGCGGCTGGTCGCCGCCGGGCTCGAGCACGCTCGCCGCTTCACGTGGCGTGCGGTCGGAGAGACGTTCCTGCGCGCGTACCAGGGGGCGCTCGCTCCGTGAGGACGGATCACGAGGCGCTGCTCGTCCTGCATCGGCCCGGCCCCGAGTTCCTCGTCCTGCTTCGCGCGCCGGCCGGCCAGGGCTACTGGCATCTCGTCTCCGGTGGCGTCGAGTCGGGCGAGGCGCCGCGCCAAGCGGCGCTACGGGAGCTCGAGGAGGAGACGGGACTGGCCGAGCCTCCCGGGCTCGAGCCGCTTCCGCTCGAGCTCGGCTACCGCCCGCCGTCAGGGGCCTGGATCACGGTGCATTCGTTCGCGGTCGCGGTTCCCGCGGGCTGGGACCCGGTCCTGAACGAGGAGCACGTCGACTACCGCTGGTGCTCCGAGGACGCCGCCGTGGAGCTGCTCGAGTATCCGGAGCCGCAGGAGGCGCTTCGGCACGTCGCACGGGAGCTCGAGACGACGTGAGAGTCGGGCTCGACATCTCGCCGCTCGTCCAGACCCGCGCCGGGACCGCGCGCCACGTGCGGGGCCTGGTCGGGGCGCTCCGCGGGCGCGCGGATCTCGAGCTCGAGCTGCTCTCGTTCGGCGGCCCGGGACGGGTCTCGAGCGTCGTCCGTGACACCTGGTGGTACTCCCGCGGGATCGCACGCGGCGCAGGCGGGCTCGACGTCCTTCACTGCACGACCTTCCGCGGCCCTGTCGGCGCTGCAGCCCCGACCGTCGTGACGGTCCACGACCTCGCGATCCTCCGCCACCCCGAGTCGCTCCCGCTCTGGCACCGGCAGTACGGGCGCGCCGGGCTCGCGAAAGTCGTGCGCGCGGCCGACGCCGTCGTCGCGGTCTCGGAGTTCACGAAGGCGGAGACGGTCGAGCTGCTCGGCGTCCCCCCGGAGCGGATCCGAGTGGCCGGAAACGGGGTCGACCCGGTCTTCACTCCCGACGGGGATCGGGCCGGCGGCGACTACGTCCTCGCGGTCGCGACGCTCGAGCCGCGCAAGAACCTCGGTCGCGTCGTCGACGCGGCGCAGATCGCGGGCGTCGAGCTGCGGGTCGTCGGCGCGCGCGGCTGGGGCGGCGTCGACGTGCCGGGCTGGGTAGGCGAGATCCCGGATGTGGAGCTCGCACGGCTCTACCGCGGCGCGCGCTGTGTCGTGTACGCATCGCTCTACGAGGGCTTCGGGCTGCCCGTGCTCGAGGCGATGGCGAGCGGGGCCCCTGCGGTGACCTCGCGCGGCGTCTGCGATGGAGGAGGCCGCCGGCAGAGCAGCCGTGCTCGTCGATCCGCTCTCGGTCGAGTCGATCGCGCACGGCATCGCCGAGGCCGATACGCGGCGCGACGAGCTCGTGCCGCTCGGACTCGCGCGTGCGGGCGAGTTCACGTGGACGCGGTCCGCGGATGCCGTGGAGAGACTCTGGCGGGAGCTGGCGTGAAGCTCGTCGTGATCGACGCGGACGTCCTCGGCCGGCAGCGGACCGGCGACGAGACGTACGTCCGGAACCTCCTGCGCGAGCTCGCCCCGCTCGCGTCCGAGGCCGGCGTCCGGCTTGCAGCCGTGACGCGGCGTCCGGACCTCGTCCCCGCCGGCGTAGAGCCCGTCGAGCTCACCACCCGCCCGCAGGAGCTGCGCATGGCGCTCTCGCTGCCGCGTGCGCTCCGCCGCCTCGGCGCCGACCTCGTCCACACGCAGTACGCGCTTCCGCTTCGATCACCGTGCCCCGTCGTGGTCACGGTGCACGACCTGTCGTTCGCGCGCGAGCCCGGGCTCATGAGCCGGAAGGACCAGTTCGTCTTTCGCCGCGTCGTCCCGCGCGCGGTCCGCGGCGCTGCGCGGGTGCTGACGGTGTCGGAGCGGACGCGGGCGGACCTCGTCGAGCTCTACGGCGTGCCCGAGGAGCGAGTGGTCGTGACGCCGAACGGCGTCGATCCCGCATTCCACCCTGCATCTCACGCGGGTGGCGAGCCCAGGGAGTACGTCCTCGCGGTCGGTGCGATCCAGGCGCGGAAGGACCAGCTCGCAGCGCTCGCTGCCGCGGACGCGGTCGGGCTGCCGTTCGTCGTCGTCGGGCCGGTGAAAGACGCCGCCCTCGCGGACGAGCTTCGGAGCCGCGGCGCGCGGCTCGAAGGCTACGTCGAGACCGAGCGCCTCGCCGACCTCTACCGCGGCGCCGCGTGCCTCGTCCAGCCGTCGCGCTTCGAGGGCTTCGGGCTGCCCGTGGTCGAGGCGATGGCGAGCGGAACTCCCGTGGTCGTCGTGCGCGACGCGGCGCTCGAGGAGGTCGCGGGTGAGGCGGCCCTCGTCGTCGAACGCGACGAGCTCGCGGACGGGATCCGGCAGGCGCTCGCCGACCGCGACCGCCTGGTCGCAGCAGGCCTCGAGCGCGCGCGCTCCTTCACCTGGCGCAAGGCGGCCGAGAGAACGCTGGCCGTGTACCGGGAGATACTCGGCGCGTGAAGGTCTCGGCGGTCGTCGTCTCGCACGGGCACGCCGAGGAGCTCGCACGCTCGCTGCCCGCGCTCCTCCCGCAGGTGGACGAGGTGGTCGTCGTGGCGAACACGCCCGGATCGGTCGAACGCGTCCCGGAGGGCGTGCGCGTGCTCGAGAACCCACGCCCGCTCTCGCTCGCCGCGAACGTCAACCTCGGGATCGCGGCGACGGAGGGCGAGTACGTCCTGAGCGCGAACCCGGACGTCATCCCGGAGCGCTCCGCCGTCGCCGAGCTTGTCGCTGTCGCCGAGGAGCGCCCGCGAGCGGGCATCGTCGGGCCGGAGATGCGCTGGCCGGACGGGACGTGGCAGCCTTCTCGCAGGCGCTTCCCCACCGTCGGCGGCACCATCGTGCGACGGACGCCGCTCCGGCGCCTCCGCGGCACGTATTCCCAACGCGACCACTACCAACTCGACGAGCGGCCGAGCGAGCCGGTCGAAGCCGACTGGATGCTCGGCGCGTTCCTCCTCCAGCGGCGGACGCTCCTCGACGAGCTCGGCGGCTGGGACGCCGGGTTCCGGCACTACTGCGAGGACATCGACCTCTGCTACCGCGCTGCACGCGCGGGCTGGGAGCGTTGGTACGTCCCCGCGGCGGTGGTCGAGCACGACTACGCAGCCGTGATCGACCGCGACTTCCTCTCGCGGCACACGCTCTGGCACCTGCGCGGCATGGCGCGTTTCGTGCGCAAGCACCCGGAGCGGCTTCTCGCGCTCTGAACCCGGCGACTCCTACACTGATCGGCATGGCCCGTGCTCAGTGCAGGGAGCCGGGCGTGTGGGTCGAAGTAGGCGGCCCCTTGACCAGCGCCCGTCTCCGACTCACCGTGAGAAGGACATGACCGCCCGCACCTGCCCGAACTGGCCGGAGCTGATGGAGCTCGACCCCGATCTCCAGTTCAAGCACTACACCGTCGCCGAGGCCCAGCTTCCCTCCGAGGCACTCGCGCGGATGTCGCGCGTCTCGCTCGGCGATGTCGAGATCTGCTGCGACATCGACCACCACGTCTTCAACCCGTCGCATACGGATCCCGAGGTCTGCGAGGCGCTCCGCGAGACACACTGGTTCGACGTGAACGAGTGGGCGACGAGCGGGCCGGGCGCCAGCGCGTCCACGAACGCCGCCTAGGCGCTTCCGCCCTTCGTCGCACGGGGCCTAATGGGCCGGCGAACGCGACTAGCCTTCACGCATGCCTGTCGTCGTCGTGCCCTACCGCGGTGACTCCAAGCGACGGCTGCCTGCGTCGATCCGCGCGGCGGTCGCGGTCGCGATGCTCGGGGACGTGGTCGCGGCCGCTCGCGAGGTCGGGCGGGTGGTCGTGGTGACGGACGACGCCGGTGTCGTCCCGGCCGGAGTCGAGGTCGTGCCGGATCCCGGCGCCGGGCAGGGAGCAGCCGTCGTGTCGGGGCTTGCCCGCGTGGACGGACACGCGCTGGTCGTCAACGCCGACCTGCCACTCGCGACGCCGGAGGCGATCGAACGGCTTGCGGCGGCCGGGCTCGCCTTGGTCGAGGCTGCGGACGGGACGACGAACGCGCTCTCGCTTCCGGATCCGGCGGCGTTCGCGCCGCTGTACGGCGCGAGGAGCGCTGCGCGATACCGCGCGCATGCGCCGTTCGCGACCGTCGCGATCTCCGAGCTCGAGGCGGACGTCGATACGGGCGAGGACCTCGAGCGGCTCGCTGCGCGCCTCGGCCCGAGAACGCGCGCGCTGCTTGCCGTGCGCGCGTGAGAGTCGCTCTGCTGTCGGGTGGCGGGGGCGGCGCCCGCTTCGCACGCGGCCTAGCAGGCGCGCTTCCGGCGGGCGACCTCACGGTCGTCGGGAACGTGGGCGACGACGTCGAGATCCTCGGGATGCATGTCTCGCCCGACCTCGACAGCCTGCTGTATACGCTCGCAGGGCTCATCGACGACGAGCGCGGCTGGGGTCGTGCCGGGGAGACGTGGAGCGCGCTCGGCGCCGCCGGCGAGTGGGGCGGCGAGGACTGGTTCCGGCTCGGGGATCTCGACCTCGGCCTTCATCTCGTCCGCACGCAGCGGCTGCGCGAGGGGGCGTCGCTTTCGGAGGTGACCGCGGAGCTCGCGGCGCGGAGAGGCGTCGCGACCCGGATCCTCCCGGCGACAGACGGCCGGCTGCGCACGCTCGTCGAGACGGAGGCGGGCACGTTCCCGTTCCAGGAGTGGTACGTCGGCCGAGGCCACCGCGACGAAGCGACGGGCGTGTCGTACGAGGGCGCAGGGGAAGCGCGCCCGGCGCCTGAAGTCCTCGCCGCGCTGGACGAGGCCGAGGCGATCCTGCTCGCACCGAGCAACCCGTACCTCTCGCTCGGGCCGATCCTCGCGGTTCGGGAGATCCGCGACGCGATCGTTGCTCGTAGCGCGCGTTGCGTCGCCGTGAGCCCGCTCGTCGGCGGACGGTCGGTCACCGGCCCGCTCGACCGTATGCTCCGGCGCATGGCGGGCGGGACGACTCCCGAGCACGTCGCCCGGTGCTACGACGGGCTGATCGACGCGCTCGTGATCGACGAGACGGATGCTCCCGCCGAGGCATCCGTGCCGCTCGTCACCACGCAGACGCTGATGCGCGACCGTGACGCGGAACGGCGCCTGGCGGATGCCGTGCTGGAGGTCGCGTGCGGGTAGCGATCGTCGGTGGGACTGGCCCGTTCGGGCAAGCGCTGGCGACGCGCCTGGCCGGGAGCGAGCACGAAGTCGTCATCGGCTCGCGAGACGCCGAGCGCGCTGCGGCGATTGCGGCCGAGGTCGGCGCGCAGAGGGCCGCCGCGAACGAGGACGCGGTCGCAGGCGGTCGAGCTCGTCGTCCTCGCGACGAAGGCCGAGGCCGCGCTCGAGACGGCGCGCGACCTCTCGGGGGCGATCGGCACGACGCCCGTACTCTCGGTCGCATCCGAGCTGCGCTTCACGCCGGACGGCGTCGTTCCCTTGCGCAGAGGCGACCTCGCTCGCCGAACGCATTCAGGCCGAGCTCAAAGGCCCCGTGCTTGCCGGACTGCACTCGCTTGCGGCGTCGACCCTCGGGGCCGACGAGGCGCCCGAAGAGGACGCGTTCGTGTGCGGCGACGACGCGGACGCCAAGGCGCTGGTGCTCGAGCTCGCGGGGCGCTCGTGTCCGGGCGCGCCCTCGACGCCGGCCCGCTCGCGAGCGCGCGCGCGCTGGAGGGCATTACGGCGGTCATCGTGAACCTGAACAAGCGCTACCGCGGGCACGCCGGCATCAGGGTGACCGGCCTTCCTTGACCGGCGAGCTGCGCGTCCTCCCGGTCCGCGGGATCCCCGAGCTCGATGAGGGTGACGACCTCGCCGCGCTGCTCGCCGCGGCGGCGGCACCGTTGGAGCCGGGTGACGTTCTCGTCGTCGCGCAGAAGGCCGTCTCCAAGGTGGAGGGCCGCGTCGTCCGGCTCGACGACTTCGAGCCATCGGCCCGAGCGCGCGAGCTCGCGGGTGACGAGGACGCGCGGCGGCTGGAGGCCGTTCTCCGCGAGAGCCGCGAGATCCTCCGCAGCCGCCCGCCGCTCGTGATCTCGGAGACGAGGCACGGGTTCGTGTGCGCGTCTGCCGGCGTGGACGCGTCGAACGCGAAAGGGCCGGGAACGCTCGTCCTCCTTCCGCTCGATCCGGACGCCTCCGCACGTCGTCTGCGTGAGCGGATCCACGAGCTCGCGGGCGTCGACGTGGGAGTCGTCGTGTCCGACTCCTTCGGCCGCGCCTGGCGGCGCGGGACGACGGACGTCGCGCTCGGCGTCTCCGGGATCGTCCCGCTGCTCGATCTGAAAGGCACCCGGGACCCGATGGGGTACGAGCTGCACGCGACGGAGATCGCCGTCGCCGACGAGATCGCCGGCGCGGCGGAGCTCGTCATGGGGAAGACCGACGGGATCCCGGCCGCGATCGTGCGGGGCCTCGCGGTCGCCGGTGAGGGGAGCGGCGCTGACCTCCTGATGCCGCGCGAGCGCGATCTCTTCCGCTAGCGACCGCAGGCGGCGGCTTCGAGCTCTGCCGTCGAGCCGATGCCGACGACGCGAACCTTGCCGGCGGTCTCCCACAGCGTGAGCCCGGCCGATGTGCCCTCTGCGAGGCGACGTCCCTCGATCTCCACCCCGGGCTGCGCGAGCACGTAGTCCGCGACGAGAGGTGCGCCCGACGACAGTGCGACGAGCCCGTCCGGCTCGATCCCGGCTGTTTCCGCGGGCAGTGATTCCGGCGGCGACCCGACGTGCACGATCCGCCCGAGCGAGGAGTTGAAGAACTCGGTCAGATAGAAGGCGTCCCGCGGCGCGAAGGTGCACTCCTCGAGTGCGGCAAGCGCCGTCACGGGCCGGTCGTCGCGCAGGCGGTCGTCGAGCCAGGATCGTTCTTCGGCTGGCAGGACCGCCGCCCACGTCGTGGCCACGCGATCCGCGAGACTCCAGTTCAGCACGCTCGAGAGGAGGAAGACCGCCAGCACGGCCATGGGCAGGAGCCGTGCTCGAGCGCGCGCGAGCAGCGTGGCTGTCACGAGCGCGATGACGAAGCCCACGAGGATCAGCCGGCCGGACGACGTCGCCTCGTCCAGCGTCGTCCACAGCGTGGTGCCGACCCCGTTGAACTGCTGCCGCGCGTCGTCCTTCGCGTACTCGGAGAAGGGGAGGAGGAGAGGGAGTACGAGCGCGATCGCCGCGCCGGTGATCGCAGCGATCGCCGGCTTGGGCGCGCCGTCGCGGAGCCACGCAAAGAGCACGACGAGCCACAAGGGGACGACGTAGAAGAGCACCCGGTCGTGCAGCGATTCGACGGCGTACTCGGTCGAGTTGAAAGCGGCCGCCAGGAGCAGGAAGACGGTGTTCGCCGCGACGAAGAGCGCGAAGTACGCGGCTTGTCGTTCCTCTCCGCGGAGGCCGCGCCGGAGCATTGCGGCGAGGACGATCGGCGCGACGGCGACGGGGACGACTGCGAGGTACAGCTCCAGATTGGCCAGGTGGTAGACGAGCCAGCGGCCGACATCGAGAGGCTCGTATGAGCGTCGGAGCGTGGAGTATCCGCCGAGCGGGCCCGTGCCCGCCGGCGCCACGAGGGTCGCGACCAGCAGCACTGCTCCTAGCCCGACCGCCACCCACGTCGGCCACAGCGCCGTGGCCGCCGCCTTGGGCCGCGCGCGGCGGCCAGGGACGACCAAGGTGACGAGCACGAGCGCGAGCAGGTAGACGGCGAAGAGAATGACGAACTGTGTCCGCACGCCGGTCGCGACTGCGATCGTCGCCAGCGCTGCGAGCTGGCTGAGGGCGCTCGGCCTCTCCAGGGCGAGAACGACTGCATAGAAAGCCCACGAGCAGGCGAGGAACGCGAGGGACTCGGTCATCACGACCGAGACGTAGGCCGCCGACGGGAGCGCGACGGCCAGAGCAGCGACGCCCACCGCGGGCCAGGCTCCGAGCAGGCGCCGCGCGAGCAGGAAGATCGGGAGGGCGGCGAGCGCCAGGAGGAGCGCGTTCAGCCACTTCGCCAGCTCGTACGCGGTCTCGCGGTCAGCCGTCAGCCAGTGGACGGGCACGAGGAGCGCGGGGTAGAGCGGCCCGTACCTGTAGTCCTCGCCTCGCACGCTGAGGCCGTCCCCCTCGTCGACCGCTGCGGCCGCGTCGAAGTAGAGAAGCTCGTCGCTGAAGACACGCGGCGAGTCGACGTTCGCGGCGAGGAGCCCGTACGCGACGAAGGCGACGGCCACGATCGCGACGACGGCGAGCCACGGCGCGCGTATGGCCGAAGGCAGCTCGACGACGTGTGCCGTCGTCCTGGCGTCGTGCTCCGTGCCCCGCGGCGGGTCGACGGCATCGGTCGCGGCGGCCCCCACGCCGAGACTGATACCAGACGGGAACGCTGGCACACATGTCTCGCGCCCCAGGAGCGGCAGCCGCCCGTCCGTTCTGGTCTGCCTCCTGCGCGCCGGAGTTCGCAAGGCTGGACCACAACTCCGAAGCGCCCCCACACACCCCCAGGGGCACTCCCGTGTCCCTGGAGACACGGTATCGATGATCTGTCCACAGGTGGATGACGAGTTCGTGCCAACTTCGCGCTAACGCCTGCTGCCGCGACCAGGTCTCGGTGCCGACACCCGCGCGGCCCACACAACCCGCAGCAACGGACACCAGATCGCCACCACCGCCGGTTAGACTCGCCCCGTGCGCAAGTACGCGATCTGGGGCAGCGCCACATCGCCTGCCCACGAGGAGTGGGTCGACGCAATCGGCAAGCAGTTCGAGGCCGACGACTTCGTCCGCGTCGACGACATCACGGAGGCCGACTTCGTCCTGAACAGGTTCGACGCGGCTGAGCCCAAGGCGTTCCGGCGCGCCTCGCGCGGGACGTACTCGGCGGCCTTCTACGAACTGCCGGAGGCTCCCGACGACGTTCTCAAGGCGAGCTACCCGATGCTCGTCCGCACGCTCTCGAACGTCGTCCTCCTGCGTGTCCCCGGCGAGGGCGTCTGGTTCACGACGATGGAGCGCGGCACGTACCACGTCGCCGACGACCCCGAGGAGATCTACGCGCGCCTCGAGCCGCTCGCCACCTCGCGCCTCGTGATCGACAACGACTGGCACCCCGACCTCGAGCCGGAGCTCTGGGGCGGGGACGAGGTCACCGCCGACATCGGCGAGGCCGGCCGCCGTCTCGACGAGCTCGACCTGCTCCCGTCGCCGTTCCCGGTCGAGGAGTACCTCTCGGGCCGCGACCTCCGCCACGTCATGCGCCTGTACAGCGTCGGCGGCCTCTCGTATGGGAACCTCTCCGCGCGCAGGGACGAGAACCGCTTCTGGATGAGCGCGAGCGGCGTCGACAAGTCGAAGCTCGAGGTCGTCGGCCGCGACATCCTCCTCGTCAAGGACTTCGACGACGAGCGCGGCGTCATCATCCTCAGCGTCCCGCCGGGAATCGAGCCGCGCCGTGTCTCCGTCGACGCGATCGAGCACTGGATGATCTACCAGGCGCATCCCGACGTCGGCGCGATCCTGCACGTGCACGCGTGGATGGAGGGCATCGCCGCGACGGATGTGAACTACCCCTGCGGCACGCAGGAGCTCGCGGTCGCGGTCGCAGACCTCGTCGCGCTCGAGCCGGATCCCGCACACGCCGTCATCGGCCTCCGCAACCACGGCCTCACCTGCACGGGCGACAGCCTGTCGGAGATCCTCGACCGCATCGCGCCGAAGGTCCTTCGCCAGGTACCGATGACGTAGGGGCGAGGCTTGCCTCGCCCTCCACGCGCATGACCGCCACGATCAGACCCGCCTACGACATGTGGCCGCAGTACAACCGCCGGCTGCGGGAACTCGTCGCCGCCATGACCGACGAGCAGCTCGCCATCCGCCCGGCGCCGGAGCTCCTGCCGATCTGGGCGACGGTCGGCCACACGGCGGCGATGCGCGTGTACTGGCTGTGCGAGGTCGTCGGCGAGCCGGGCGCGGAGACGACGCCGTTCTGGAAGAACGGCTCGGTCATCGACTGGGCGGACGACCTCGATCGCCCACCCTCGGCTGACGGGCTCGCCACGGGTCTCGACTCGAGCTTCGCCATCGTCGAGGGTTGTCTCGACCGCTGGATCCCGGACATGCTGGCCGATGAGATCGAGCGCTCCTACGACGGCACGGTCCAGATCCACACCCGCAGCTCGATCCTCCAGCGCCTTCTCACGCATGACGCCTGGCACGCCGGCGAGCTGTCGCAGACGCTCGGCATACACGGGCTGCCCCAGCCAGATCTCTGGCGACGCGACTGAACGGGCAGCGCTAGAGCGCGAGCCCGTACCGCTCGAGCTCTGCCTGAGCCTGGTCGGCCCAGCCCCTGTTCGCCGCCGGATTCTGCGGTGACGGGTGCAGAATCCTCCCGATCTGCACGCCCGTGCCGTCGAGCGCTTGGTTTGCGCGCTTCTCCGCGAACCCGCCGACACCGATGACCCACGCGGGCTCGAGCGCGTCGCACAGCACGCGGAGATGGCGGTCGCATGCGGCGAAGAGCGGCGCGCGCTCGGTCGCGGGCAGAGCTTCCGGCGTGCGGTTCCTGCCGCTCGCCTCCAGGAACAGCAGCGGACAGTAGTTCGCGACGAACCGTTCGCCGAAGAAGCGCTCCGGCGTCGAGTGGCGCTCCGCGAATGCGCCCCATAGGCGCGCTCCGCTCACCTCGCTCCTCGTGCAAGCGAACCCGAGAACCGGGCGCTTCGGATGCTCGATGTCGGGCTTGCCGATCTCGGTCGAGATTCCGAGCCAGTCGCGCACGTGCGCGACCTCGCCGAAAGGCACGCCGGTCTGCGCCATGCCGAAAGGCCCGGGGTTCATGCCGAGAAACACCACACGCTTGTGCGTTGCTCCGTAGCGCCTCAGGTACTCGCGATAACCGGACGCGCCGTAGCGCAGCGGGTTGTAGACGTGCGTGACCGGTGGTGCGAACGAGAGCGCGTCCACCTCGCGCGCGAGCCGCCGGGAGGCTCTCCAGAGGCGGTCCTCGATCGCCACGGCCTACGTCCTGAGCCTCAGCGCGGTCAGCACCGCCAGAGCGGGCGCGATCACGACGTCGTTCGCCATGCACCAGACGCATACGGCCTCGATGACGAACAGCTGCAGCACGAGCAGGTAGAGGCTGAAGAGGAGCCCGAGGAACGCGAGCGAGGCGGCGGCGAGACGCGCACCGACGCGAGTCCCAGACGACGAGGCCGAGAATGGTCGCGTAGGCGCCGAGGCCGAGGAGCGCGACAGGAATCCCGGCGATCTCGGCGTACTCGGACTCCTGCACGGTCTCGCAGCCTCCGCCGGCGACGCAGAGCACCGTCGAGTCGGCGAAGTGCGCCCACGAGAGGTACCCGGCGACCCCGACCCCGGCGAGTGCGACGAGGCCGGCGCAGAGTCGCAGCGTGCGGTTGCTCAACCTTCGAGCGCGTCGTCGAGCGCGGCCCGGAACTGCGCCGGGTCGAGGGCGGTGAACTCAAGCTGGTACGGCGCCTCGTCCCCGATCCGGACGTAGAAGGTCGGCGTGCCGCGCACACCGGCCGTCTGCGCCTGCGAGGTCGCCTCATCACCGAGTGCGATGACCTCCTGCCCTTCGGCATCCTCGAACAGCCGGTCCGCATCCAGCCCTTCGATTTGCTCGGCGAGCGTCCGGACGAGGTCGTCCGTCACCCAGCCGGAGTTCTCGCTGCCCTGGTTTCGGAACAGCGCCTCCTGCAGCTGCCATGCGCGATCCTGAAGGCTCGCCGCGTAGACGAAACGCCGTGCCTTCTCGGAGTCGTCGCCGATGAACGCGAGCGCCCGGAGCTCCGTCTTCACCCGTCCTGGCCGGACGTAGTCGTCGACGATCACGGGGAAGACGCTCTCCGAGTAGCCCCGGCAGAACGGGCACTGGAGGTCGGCGTACTCGATCAGCGTGACGTTCGCGGCGTCGGCGCCGAGGACCATCCCGTCCTGCGGGATGCCGTCCAGCGCGACGCTCGGGGTCGGATTCGGCTCGGCCGCATCCTCGCTGCTCCGAAGCAGGAGGGCCGATGCCACGAGCGCGGCCGCCGCCGCGATGGCAATCGCGAACGCGAGCACGACCATGCGGCCCGACGGGCCTTTCTTGGTGGGCGTCGCTTTCTTCTTCTTCGGGAGCCGAGCCACGGCCTGCGCAGTTTGCCGACCGCCGGGCGGAGGGTCGACCGGGAAGCGCGGGACCTACGCCGGCGCGAGGTCGGCGAATTTCGCGTACCGGCGCAGGAACGAGAGCTTGACCGTCCCGGTCGGGCCGTTGCGATGCTTCGCGAGGATGATCTCGGCGATGCCCTGCTGGTCGGACTCCTCGCCCAGGTAGTACTCGTCCCGGTAGACGAAAGCCACGAGGTCCGCGTCCTGCTCGAGCGAGCCGGACTCGCGCAGGTCGGAGAGAAGCGGGCGCTTGTCATGGCGCTGCTCGACCGCGCGCGAGAGCTGGGACATCGCGAGGATCGGCACGTCGAGGTCGCGCGCGAGCACCTTGAGCGCGCGCGAGATCTGCGACACCTCCTGCACGCGGTTCTCCGCGGTCGCCCCGGAGGTCATGAGCTGGATGTAGTCGACGACGATCAGGCCGAGGTTCGGCTCCCGCGACTTCAGCCGGCGGGCCTTCGAGCGCAGCTCCATGATCGTGGTCGAGCCCGTGTCGTCGACGTAGATGGGTGCCTTGGACAGGCGGTCGCACGCAGTGGTCAGGCGCGGCCAGTCGTCCGGCGCGAGCCGGCCGGTGCGCAGCCGCTGGGACTCGACCTTGCCCTCGCTGCACATCATCCGCTGCGTGACCTCGGCCTTCGACATCTCGAGCGTGAACAGCGCGACCGGCGTGCCGTGCCTCACCGCCAGGTTCGTCGCGACGCAGAGACCGAGCGCGGACTTCCCCATCGAGGGCCGCGCCGCGACGATGACGAGGTTGCCGGGCTGGAAGCCGGACGTGAGGAGGTCGAGCTCCTTGTAGCCCGTCGGGATGCCGGTGACCTCGGCTCCCATCTCCACGAGCTGCGAGATCCGCTCGAAGCTCTCCTTGAGCAGCGCCTCGATGTGCGAGAAGTCGCTCGTCGCGCGCCGCTGCCCGAGCTCGAAGACCATCTGCTCCGCGCGGTCGACGAGGTCCGGGACCTCCCCCGGCCGCTCCTGCCCGAGCCGCGTGATCTCCTGTCCCGTCCGGACGAGCCCGCGGAGCGTCGCCATCTCCTTGACGATGCGCGCGTAGTGCTCGACGTTCGACGTGGAGGGGACGAGCGCCGCGAGCTCGGCCACCCGCGACGTGCCGCCGACCGCTTCGAGCTCGCTCCGTGCGTCGAGCTCGTTCGCGAGCGTGATCGCGTCGACGGGCTCGCCCTTCGCCCACAGCGCGAGCGCAGCCCGGTAGATCGTCGCGTGGCTTTCGCGGTAGAAGTCCGCCGCGTCGAGGATCTCGGTGACGTTGCCGATCGCGGTCGGCGACAGCAGCATCGCGCCGAGAACGGACTCCTCCGCCTCGAGGTTCTGGGGCGGAACGTGTGCGGCCAGCCGTCCCGCGCCGGTCGCGAACTCTGTCGCCGTCGTCCCTGCCCGTGTCATCCGCGCGGCAGTCAAACGACAGTCGTCCGCAACGTCCAGTACGCGCCCGCCGACGCCAAGCGGGCCCTCGTGCAGGGATAACGGAACATACGTTCGTATATTATCCACCGCGGCGGACGGTCTGCCCACCGCTCGGAGCGGGTTGTCCAAGCGGAAATTCCCGCTCGGAGCGGCGGAATCCGCGTGTCGTCAACAGGCCTGTGGACTCAGCCTGTGGAACGCAGCGCCCTGGAGGTGGGCTATCGGCGCGGCTTCACGATCAACGCGAACGCCGCTTTGCCAGTGTTGTCGCTCGAGTCGGTTGCCTCGCAGCGCACGGTCCAACGGCCGATCGGGCCGCGGCTGCCCGACCTCGGCACGGACGCGACCGGCACGGCGCCATCGACGTCGTCTGTCGCCGTCATCTTGAAGGTCACGCGGGCTCTCTTCGCCCCTTTCTTCGGCACCTGAACCGTCTTCGCGGTCGCGCCACTCAGTGTCGGCGGTGTGACGTCGAAGGTGAGGCCCGGCACCTCGAGCGTCCCCGCCCAAGTCTCGCCCCCGACGTCGGGCGCGCGGGCCCAGTTGAACCAGCGCTGCTCGAGCGTCCCGGTTCCGGACGTTGCGGCAAACGGGCCCGTGCCGCCGGTGATCGCGAACTCCCAGAGGCCGAACGCCGCGGCGTCCGTCCCTACAGCCCGGATAAGTTCTGCGTCGGAGAGGTCGTCCAAATCACCCCGCATGCCTCTTTATGAAGCATCCGGGGAATCTGTCTCCAGACCGCCTCAGCCCGCGGGCTGCGGTTCGGTCTCGTCCGGAGCGGTCTCCGAGTCCGGACTCGTCGGGCGCGACCTCGGCCACGGCCTCGACGTCCGCGCCGGCCTCGGCCTCCGGCACGCCCTCGACCTCCAGCTCCTCCGGCTCCTCCTCCGCGATGACCTCGGCGATCGCGGCCTCGGCCTCCTCGTGCTCCACCTCGTGCTCCGCCTCGGCCGCCTCCGCCGCCGCGGCCTCGGCGGCCTCGAGCGCGGCGAGCTCCTCCTCGGGCGGGAGCTCCCCGCCCTCGGGCACGACGAGCGTCTTCACCTCGACGTCGACGCCCTCGAAGATCTCGATCGGGATCGCGTAGCGGCCGATGCGCTTGATCGGGTCGGTCCCGACCTTGCGGCGGTCGACGCGCACCTTCCGCACGCGCCAGATCTCGTCCACGACGTCGGTCGGGGTCACCGAGCCGAACAAGGAGCCCGTCGGGCCGGACTTGACCTCGAACGTCAGGACGGTCTTCCCGAGCACCTCGGCGATCTCCTGTGCCTGCTCGGCGCTTCGCGCCTCCTGCAGCGAGCGCTTCGCCTCGACGCGCTCGAGCTCCGCCACCCGTCGCCGGCGTCGCCACTTCGGCCAGCTGCCGGGGAAGGAGGAAGTTGCGGGCGTAGCCGCGTGCGACTCCGACCACCTCCCCTCGCAGCCCGAGGTTCTCGACGTCTTTCAGCAGGATGACGTCCATCGGGCTACTGCGAGACGTACGGCAGGAGCGCCATCTCCCGCGCGCGCTTCACGGCGGCGGCGACCTGGACCTGGTGCCGGCGGCACGCGCCCGTGATGCGGCGGGAGCGGATCTTGCCCTTCTCGGAGATGTAGCGCCGGAGCTGCGCGAGGTTCTTGTAGTCGACCTCGGCCACCTTGTCCCGGCAGAGGTGGCAGCTCTTGCGCCGGCCCGGGGCCGTGGTCCGCTCCGTGCGCCTGCGCTGCTGCTGTTTCTTCGGTGCCATGTTTCTCCTAGAACGGGATGTCGTCGTCGGCGGGTGAGGGCGGGAAGTCGGCGCCCGTGGCAGCGGTCGCCCCGGCCGGGACGTACTGGCCGCCGCCTTCCTGGTCGCCACGGCTGTCGAGGAACTGGACGCTCTGCGCGACGACGTCGACCTTCGAGCGCTTCGTGCCGTCCTGCGCCTCCCACGAGCGCCAGTCGAGGCGCCCGTCGATCCCGATGCGCCGGCCCTTGGTCAGGTGCTGGGAGAGCATCTCGGCCTGGTTGCCGAACACCTTCACGTCGAAGAAGTTCGGCTTGTCGACCCAGTTGCCCGCGTCGTCCTGCATACGCCCGTTCACCGCGACGCCCATCTCGAGCACGGGCGTCCCGGACGGGAGGTGCTTGAGCTCCGGGTCGCGCGTCAGGCGTCCCACGAGCGTTACGCGATTGATGTCGCCGGCCATCGTTACTCCTCCTCTTCCTCGACCTCGGGTGCGGTGCCTTCATCCTCGCGCGTCGGCGCGCCCACCGCTACCGGCCGTGCGGGACTCCCCTCGATCCGACGTGTCGCCATGTGACGCATGACGCCGTCGTCGATCCGGAGCACGCGGGAGATCTCGTCCAGGGTCTCCGCGTCGCACGTGAACTGGAGCAGGTGGTAGATGCCGTCGCCCTTGTGCGCGATCTCATAGGCGAGCTTCCGCCGGCCCCAGACGTCCTGGAGGTCCCACGTGCCGCCCGATCTCTCCACGAGCTCGCGCGTGCGCGTGACCACCTCGTTCTGCCGGTTCTCGTCGAGGTCGGGGTCCAGCAGCAGCAAAATCTCGTACTCGTTCACAGGTTCCCGTGTCTCCTTCCTTCGGTCTGATCGGCCTCATCGGGTGTGACACCGCCCGGGAACAGGCGAGCATGCATGAGGCAGGAAGCCGCGGCAGTCTACCAGCCGACGGTGGGCCGCCTTCTGGGCAGGTGGGTACCATCGGCGCATGCGCAGGCTGCTCACGTGGCTCGTCGTCTCGCTCGGGATCGCGGCCCTCATCCGCCGGCTCAAGCGCTCGAGGCGCCCGGTGGAAAGCGCGCCCGCGGCTGAGGAACCGGCAGAGCCCGCCGCGGACGACGACCCGGCCGGCGAGCTCAGACGCAAGCTCGCTGAGTCGCGCGAGGAGGACGTTCCCTCTCCTCCGGTGACGGTCGAGGAGCGGCGCGCAGAGGTCCACGGACAGGGGCGGTCCGCGCTCGACGAGATGCGCGAGACCGACGAGGGCTAGGCGCGTGGCGGATCCGTCCGAGACGACGCAGCTCACACCCGGCCCGACCGAGCCGGACCGAGAAGAGCTGCTCGCCGCGATCAGGGCGCTCTCGGCGCAGGTGGGAGGTCTTCAGTCCGAGGTCCACTCGCTCCGCGCGCAGAACCGGACGTCGTCTCTCCCGACCGCAGGCGGTGACGTCCCGGGGTGGGAGCGCGCGCCCGCGCGGCGCGAGAGCTCCGCGTGGATCCGCTCGCTGGACGGCCCGGTGTCGCGCGCGCCAGCGGTCCCGAGGCTCCTGCTCGAGGTCGTGTTCCTCGTGGCCGTCGCCGTGGGGGCCGTGATCGCGAAGCTCGACGCGCTCGTGATCGTCGTGCTCATGATCCTGGCCTGGGGTCTCGTCGCGCTCGCGGAGTGGTTCGCCGCGCGGGCGGCGAAGGAGCAGGCCGAGGTCGCCCTGCGGCCGCTCGCCGGCTTGGGCGGCGTGCTCGCGGACGACCCCGCATGGTTCCGGCCGCCGGTCGAGCGATCGGTGCTCGAGTCCGTCCCCGTGCCCACGGAGGACGACGAGGACACGCAGGACAAGCTCAAGCCACAGCCGACCGTCTAGGGAGCTACGCTCGGCCCGGTGTCGAGCGACCGCATGCGCGCTCCTATTGCGGCTGTTGCGGCCGCACTCGTCGTGCTCTTGCCGCTCGGATCGCTCGCCGGCGCCGCCGAGCCACGGGCGGTTCTCGACCTCGGCGACTCACTGAGCGTCGGCACCGCGCCCTATCTCGCTCTGCAGCTCCGCGGTTACCGGATCGAGGGCTACCGCGCCGTCGGGCTGCGCTCCCAGGAGGCCGCGAGGCGGATCGGCCGATCGCGGCCGCTTCCGCACGTGCTCGTCGTCAGCGCCGGCACGAACGACGACCCGCGGGAGATCACTGCCTTCTCGGAGTCGGTGTCGAGCGTTCTTGCAGCGGCCGGGACGGCTCGCTGCGTGGTGTGGCCCACGATCGCGCGTCCACCGGTCGGTGGCACGCCGTATGCCGGGCTCAACCGGGTGCTTTCACGAGCCGCTGCGCGTAGTTCGAATCTCGTTCTCGTCGACTGGGTCGGCATGGTCCGGCGAAACCCTGGCTGGCTCCGATCGGACCACGTCCATGCGAGCTCCGCCGGGTATCGCGCCCGCGCGAAAGCGATTGCGCGCGCGGTCACGCGGCGTTGCTCCGAGTAACGACGCGCAGTGCTCTTCCCCACCGCCACGTTCGCGATCTTCTTCCTCGTCGTGCTCCCGCTCTCGTGGCTCCTCATGCCGCGTGGGGAGCGCTGGCGTCCGTTCATCGTCCTCGCGAGCTTCGTCTTCTACAGCGCCTGGGACTGGAGGTTCGTGCTCCTGCTCGCTGGCTCGATCGTCTGGAACCAGGCGTTCGCGCTCGCAATCCACCGCCGCCCCGAGCGCCGTGCGCGCAAGCGGGTCCTCGCCCTCGCGATCGCCGGGAACCTCGCCGTGCTCGCCTACTTCAAGTACGTCGACTTCTTCGTCACGTCGACGAACAATGCGTTCGCCTGGGTCGGGGTCGACGTCCCGCTGGAAGCGCGTTCGGTCATCCTCCCGGTCGGGATCTCCTTCTTCACTTTCATGGGGATCAGCTACGTCGTGGACGTCTTCCGCGGCGACTTCGCGCCGACGGGGCTCGGGAAGTTCGCCGCGTACCTCTCGTTCTTCCCGCATCTCGTCGCCGGGCCCGATCGTGCGGCCGGGCGAGCTGATCCCGCAGCTCGACTCGCCGCGTGACCCGCGCTACGTCGACACCTCACGCGCGTTCTTCCTGATCGCGACCGGCCTCTTCATGAAGGTCGTGATCTCGAACCACCTCGCGTCGAGCATCGTCGACGACGTCTTCGGGGCGCCGAACCAGTACTCGTCGCTCGACGTGCTCGTCGGGATCTACGCGTACGCGGTGCAGATCTACGCCGACTTCTTCGGCTACACGAACATCGCGATCGGGATCGCGCTCCTGCTCGGATTCCAGTTCCCGCAGAACTTCGACTCGCCGTACGCGGCCGTCTCGGTCCAGGACTTCTGGCGCCGCTGGCACATGACCCTCTCGCGCTGGCTCCGCGACTACGTGTACATCCCGCTCGGCGGGAACCGCGGCGGACGGCTCTTCACCTACCGGAACCTGATGCTGACGATGCTCCTCGGCGGGCTCTGGCACGGCGCGGGCTGGACGTTCGTCGTGTGGGGAGGGATCCACGGGGTGGCGCTCGTCGCCGAGCGCTGGTGGCGCGACCGGCCGGGCTACGTCGAGCGCCCGTCGACCGCGTGGAGCCGAGCGTGGAAGCGCTTCGTCACGTTCCAGGTGGTCTGCTTCGCGTGGATCTTCTTCCGCTCGGACTCGGTTCGCGGACGCGTGGGACATGATCGTGCGGCTGTTCACGGCCTGGGGCGAGCCGTCGGAGCTCGTCACCGGTGGCGTGCTGCTGGCGATCGCGGTCGGGATCGGGTCGCAGTACCTCCCGCGACGGCTGCCGCTCGCCCTCATGGCGCGCTTCTCGCGGTTGCCCGTTCCCGCCCAGGCCGTCGTCCTCTCGATCGCGTTGCTCGGAGTCCACGCGATGGGGCCCGAGGGCGTGGCCCCGTTCATCTACTTCCAGTTCTGATGACCGACGAGCCCACACCGAGGAGGAGACGCAGGCCGCCGGGCCGCGTCGGCGAGCACGGGCGGCGGCTGCACTCCGCGGGCTCCGCGATCGTGGTCTGCGCGCTTGCGCTCGGTATCGCCGTGCTCTTGAACGCGGAGGGGCTGCACAAGTCCGCGACGATCCAGCCGGAGGGCTGGAAGCGCGATCTCGCGCTCACGTTCACGGAGCCGCTCGTCGCGACCAGCGAGGCGTTCCTCCTCGACCGTCCGCGCGAAGGGTTGAAGGCGGTGCTCGGACGTTCCGACGACGACGAGATCGACACCGGGGTCGCCGTACCCGAGCCCGTCGAGGAGCCGACCGGCGGCGCCGCCGTCTCGCGAGAAGTTCTCCCCCGAGAAGAAGCTCCGCATCTGGATCGCGGGCGACTCGCTCGTCGTCGTACCGGGCCAGTCGCTGCTGCGCGCGATCGGCGGGCGGAGCTCGATGGAGGCGACCGGCGAGGTCGACGGCCGGATCGCGAGCGGTCTCGAACGTCCGGACGCCTTCAACTGGTTCAAGCACATCCCGAAGGTGCTGAAGAAGGAGCGGCCGCGCGCGGTCGTCCTCATGTTCGGCGGCAACGACGACCACGGGTTCATGACCGGCCTGCCGCCCGGGGTGACACTTGACGGGTTCGCCGGCCCGGCCTGGACCGCCGAGTACCGCCGACGTGTCGGCGGGATCATGGACACCGTCACCCGCGCGGGCGCCTTCCTCGTCTGGATCGGGCTCCCGATCACGAACGACCCGGAGCAAACGGCTCGCTTCGACACGATCAACGGCGTCGCGCAGACAGAGGCCGGAAGCGCCCCGGCCGCGTGGCGTACCTCGACACGTACTTCTTCTTCGCCGGCGAGGACGGCGGGTACTCGGAGTACCTCACGAACCCGTCGGGCACGCTCGTGAAGATGCGCGCCGACGACGGCGTCCACTTCGAGCGCGCGGCGGGAGACCTGATCGCGCGCAAGGTGCTCTCCCTGCTGAACCAGCGCTACGACCTGACGAGCTGGAGGCGCGAAGCTCAGGACTAGGGCCGCTCGGCTACGCTCGCGCGCGGAGCGGCATGGGCCCGGTGGCCCAGCTAGTCTTCAAAACCAGTGCGGTCGTGTAACCCACGGCTCGGTCGGTTCGACTCCGGCGCCGCTCCGCCACTGCTAGCCGCCGGGTGGTGGCGGCGGCCGCAGCCACTCGAGCGACGCGCGGCCGACGACGCGTCCCGATGCGTCGAGGCCCTCGGCGGCTGTCGGTGCGCGTGCCTCCGTCATGCGGTCGCCCGGTACGGCATAGAGGACGTAGCCGCGCCTCGGCTCCACGAGCACCGTCTCACCGTCCGCGAACCGGATCCGGACGGTCTTCACGTCGTCGCGGACGCGCGCGCCCACCAACCCCCAGAGAGATAGCCGGTCCGCCTGTACCGGCGGGCCTGTGAAGTGTCGCGCTCCGGTGCAGTCTTCACCGACGCCGTTGTTCCGTTCGTCGAAGTACTTGAGGAACGTGCACACGCCACCCTGGTTCGACGGTCCCACCGAGAGCTCGTAGTACGACCCGTTCGGGCCGGTGACGCGCCAGAGCAGCTCGGCCTTCCCCCGCGCCGGCACTGCGTCGTTGCCGGGGACGCTCCGTCAGCGGGGGGCTGACCGCGATCACGCGATCCTCGGAGTCGTAGGCGACGAGGAGCGCCGGCAGGTTCGGCTCGCGGGAGATCGACGGCGTAGACGTTGTCGGCCATCGGGACATCGGCGACCTGTCGGTCGGCGAGCACGGCCTCGAGGCGCGCGACGTCGTCGCTGACGACGCCGTGCGCGTTCACGAACGCGCTCGGCCCGAAGTACGACCCGCCGCCGAATATGGCCGGCCCTCTGTCGAAGAGCCCAGGGTACGGGGAACAGCCACCGCCGCCGCCGCCGTGGCGCGTCAGTCTGTGCCAGGTGCACAGCCAGGCCACGGGGCCGCCCGCCCGATCTGCGTTCAACGTGACGACGGTCCGAACGGGCTGGTCCGGGTCGGGGGTCAGGACGCGGCCGAAGACGACTTCGCCCTCATCGAGCAGCCGGAACCCGGGCTTGAGGGAGTCTTTCGGCAATACGTCGAGCGGCTCGCCTCGTTCCTCGCGGTCGTCGAGCCAGCCGATGGTTCCGCCGGTGACCTCGCGCTCGACCGCCGGCGCCGGAGGCGGCGGCGCGGGTCCGGCGCTGGAGCCGATCGCGGACGGGATCGGCGCGTACGGGACCGCAACGAGCCCCGCCGCCGTTCGCGCCATGACCTCGCTCACTTGCTGCCCGACCTCGGGGTCCTCGGCGACGTAGAGGAACGCGTTCGCTTCGACCGCGACCTCGTGGCGGCCGGCGTCGTCTCGGAGGACGACTCCGCTGACGCCGTCCGCGGCGATGCCGGCGGTGATCCGCAGCTTGTTGGAGACGTAGCGGTTGATGCCGTACCAGGCGACCTTGTCGCCCCTGCCGACGCCTACGTCGGCGAGCAGTACGCGTACGGGCCGCCCTCGCGCCGCAGCTCGTCGAGCGGTGCGCACTCGAGCGCCTTCTCCTTCTCCGCGCCCGACACGATCAGCCGCAAGCAGAGCCGGCTCGTCCCGGAGCGGAAGCCGAGCAGCTCGATCGTCGACGTCGCCGACGCGGCGGGTGATGAGGCGCCGGAGCTTCGTCCCTTCCGGGAACCCGATCCACGTCTGCTGGTTCTCCTCGTCGAACGCGCGCTGCTCCTCCGCCGAGACGGGCGTTCCCGGCTCGCCGCGTCAGCCAGGTCGAGAACTCCTCGAGCCCGCGCGCGATCGCCCCGCCGAGGGGCGTCACGAGCGCGACGGCAGCGGCGGCGAGCAGTGCCGCGAAGGCGACTGCCAGCCGCCGCTGTCGGCGTTGCCCCGCTCCCAGCTGGACGTCGGCGGCGACGAGAATCGCGTCCCAGTCGGGCGTCGCATCGACGGCGAGCATCCGATTCAGCTCCGCCCGGAACGTGTTCTCGACGTCGGTCATCGACGGGCCTCCTGAAGTCGCTCTCGCAGGGCTTGGTGCGCCGTGTTCAGCGTCGCCGCGACCGTTCCCGGCTCGATCTCGAGCACGTCGGCTATCGCGCGGTACTCGAGGTCGGCGTAGTAGCGCAGGAACAGCACCTCACGCTGTCGCGGCGGCAGCGCGGCGACGAGCGCACGCACGCCGAAGGGATCGTCCGGACGGCCGTTCGCGGTGTGCTCGGAGCTCGTCGCCTCGAGCGGCTCCGAACGCGGCGTGCGCGCGAGGCGGCGCGCCTCGTTGACGACGATGCGCCAGATCCAGCCCTCGAGCGGGCCGTCGCCGCGGAACGACTTTCGCCCGCGAACCGCGCTCACGAACGCAGCCTGGACGGCGTCGCGGCCGGCCTCACCGTCGCTGCAGATCGCCGCGGCCACGCGCACGAAGTGCTCGAACCGCGCGCGGTACACATCCTCGAGCTCAGCCGTCGTTGCGCCTTTTCGGCTCACGTTCTTCTGAGTGTCGCGCAGGGCTCGTTTCTTTAGGTCGTCGAGCTCTCGCCCCTCCAGGCCCGCAACAGCGCAAACGCCCACCACCGCCACGCGACGAACAGGAAGAACACCACGGAGACGATCACCGCCTCGGTCGTCCCGAAGACGAGCGCCGTCACGAGGTAGATCACCCCGGTCAGCGCCAGCGACGCCGCCACCGTTCCCGCGATCGCCTCGCGATTGCCCTTCCGGAGCATGTACTCCTTGTCCCCGGCGCGGAAGCGCAGCCGGTGATGCGCTGCCGGCGCGAGGTAGAAGACCAGCGCGACTGCAGTGCTCACGAGCGTCCCGTAGTACACGTAGCGCTGCCCGTCCGTGAGCTCGCCGAACTGCGAGGTGAAGCTGATCGCGAGCAGGAATCCGAACAGCACCTGGGCCCCCGGGATGAGGGACCGCAGCTCCTGGAGCAGCTCGTTGTGCTCCCGCTCGAGGCGCTCCTTGACCGACTCCTGCTTCTCCTCCGCCTCGACGCGCGCCTGCACCTCGTCCGCGCTCGTCATGTACGCATGACGCGGTGGTCGGTCCAGTCCGTCCTGCGGTTGAGCAGCCGGCAGTGGGGGATCCCCATCCGGTACTCCGGCGGCGAGTAGCGCTTGGTGAAGCGGAATGCGAGCTCGCGCGCGCGCTCCGCCCGCTCCTCCTCGAACCCGAGGTACTCGGCGCCCCAGCGCACTGCGTCGTTGGCGAGGCAGGTCGTGATTCGTTCGTCCCGCACGCCCTGGCGGTGGAGCACCTCGTGCAGGAGGATGGAGAAGGCGGCCGAGGTCAGAAGCGTGTGCTTGCCCTTCATGAACATGTGGACGTTGCGGCAGGTCGTGCTTCGGAGATACACGTCGGAGCCGCCTGCGTAGTACGCGATGATGCGATCCGCCGAGACGCCGTAGCGCTGCTCGAAAGCGCGCTCGAACGACTTGTTGGAGTGGTAGCAGCGGACGTACGCTCGGAACACCTGGTTGCGCGGGACGCGTCGTTCGGGCTCGGTCGCCTGGCGGAGCGTCGAGCGGGCGATCAGCCCGAGCTCACGGTCATAGGCGAAGTTCGACGCCTGGGCACTCCCGCTCAGTACCGCAGCTACTGCGACAGCTGAGACGAGAAGCACCCTCACTCCACCGCCAGAGTACCCCCGAAGTAGTCTCCGCAGTAGTGGTCACCTCGATCGCGATCGCGCCCGAGGAGCATCGTGCGCGCTGCGACGCTCTGCTCGAACGGGTCGCCGAGCACGGACTCTCGGGCGTCGTCCTCTTCGACCCGTACTACGTCCTCTACTACGCGGGCTTCGCCTTCGCGCCCACCGAGCGGCCGATCGCCTTCCTGCTCGGCGCGGAGGGCACGCGCGCGCTCGTCGTCCCGCGTCTCGAGGTCGAGCACGCAGAGGCGAAGGCGATCTTCGACCGCGTCGAGCACTACGACGAGTACCCGGGCGAGCCGCGCGCCGAGACCGCGCTCGAGCGCGCGCTCGCCGCGCTCGGCCTCAGCGGGAAGATCGGCGCCGACCAGGACGGGTACCCGTGGATCCTCGGCTACCAGGGCCCGACGCTCTCCGAGCTCTCCGGCGCGACGGTCGTGCGTGTCGCGGCCGAGATCGAGGAGCAGATGGCGATCAAGTCCGAGGCCGAGATCGCGCTCATCCGCGAGAGCGTGCGCTGGGGAAACCTCGCGCACCGGCTGCTCCAGCGCTACACCAAGCCGGGCGTCACCGAGACCGAGGTCGAGCAGCGTGCCTCGGACGAGGCGACGTTCGCGATGCTCGACGCGATCGGCGAGATCTACCGCGCGCAGAGCTTCCGCCGAGCCGGGGCGCACGCCGGCTACCGCGGCCAGATCGGGCGCAACTCGGCGATCCCGCACGCGCTCGCCGGGAACATCGTGTTCCAGAAGGGAGACGTGCTCGTCACCGGGGCGAGCGCGCCCGTATGGGGCTACCTCTCCGAGCTCGAGCGGACGATGTTCGTCGGCGAGCCGAACGCGGAGCAGGAGCGGATGTTCGGGCACATGAAGGCGCTCCAGGAGATCGCATTCGACGCCATCCGGCCCGGCGCGCTGTGCTCGGACGTCGACAAGGCGGTGCGCGCGTACTTCGCGAACCACGACCTCTTCGCGCACTGGCGCCATCACACCGGGCACGCGATCGGCCTCCGCTACCACGAGGGGCCGTTCCTCGACACCGGCGACCACACCGAGATCCGGCCTGGGATGGTCTTCACGGTGGAGCCCGGCCTGTACGCGCCCGACCTCGGCGGCTTCGCCACTCGGACACCGTGCTCGTGACCGACGACGGGATCGAGATCCTGACGTACTACCCGCGCGACCTCGAGAGCCTCGTCATCCCTGCCTGACCCCAGCGGTACGCTTCGACGAAACGGGATGGAGGTGCGCGCATGGCCGCGGTGACCACAAAGCTCGAGACGATCGGCCACTGGATCGGAGGCAAGGCCGTTCCCGGCGCATCGGGGCGAACGGGCCCTGTCTACAACCCCGCGATCGGCGAGCAGTCCGGCGAGGTCTCGTTCGCGAGCGTGGAGGAGATCGACCAGGCCGTCGCCACGGCGAAGGCGGCGTTCGCCGACTGGCGCGCGGTCTCGCTCTCGAAGCGCGCCGACCTCTTCTTCCGGATCTACGACCTCTTCGACCGGCATCGCGAGGACCTCGCGCGCCTGCTGACGCTCGAGCACGGGAAGGTGCTCTCGGATGCGCTCGGCGAGGTGCAGCGCGGGCTCGAGGTGATCGAGTACGTGTGCGGGCTGCCGACGCTGCTCAAGGGCTCTTACACCGAGCAGGCCGCGACGGGCATCGACGTGTACTCGATCCGCCAGCCACTCGGCGTCACCGCGGGGATCACGCCCTTCAACTTCCCGGCGATGGTGCCCATGTGGATGTGGGCGCCGTCGATCGCCTGCGGGAACACGTTCGTCCTCAAGCCGTCCGAGAAGGACCCGTCCGCCTCGCTCCTCACCGCCGAGCTCTTGAAGGAGGCCGGGCTCCCGGACGGCGTCTTCAACGTCGTGCAGGGCGACAAGATCGCCGTCGACCGGATCCTCGAGCACCCGGACATCGCCTCGGTCAGCTTCGTCGGCTCGACTCCGATCGCGCGCTACGTCTACGAGACGGGGACGAAGAACGGCAAGCGCGTGCAGGCGCTCGGCGGGGCGAAGAACCACATGGTCGTCCTCCCGGACGCCGATCTGGACATGGCCGCCGACGCCGCCGTGAGCGCCGCGTATGGCTCCGCCGGCGAGCGCTGCATGGCGATCTCGGTGGTCGTCGCGGTCGGCGACTCGGCAGATCCGCTCGTCGACGCGATCAAGCAACGGCTGCCGAAGATCAAGGTCGGCGACGGGATGGACTCCTCCTCGGAGATGGGCCCGCTCGTCACGCGCGAGCACCGCGACAAGGTCGCGTCGTACCTCGACTCCGGGCCGGAGCAGGGAGCCACGCTCGTCGCGGACGGGCGCGAGACGGCGCCCGACAACGGCGGCTTCTTCCTCGGCGTCTCGCTGCTCGACGACGTCACGCCCGAGATGGACGCGTACCGCGACGAGATCTTCGGCCCGGTGCTGTCCGTCGTGCGCGTGAAGACGTACGACGAGGCACTCCGGCTCGTGAACGAGAACCCGTACGGCAACGGCGTCGCGCTGTTCACGCGAGACGGGGGCGTCGCGCGCCGGTTCCAGTTCGACGTCAACGTCGGCATGGTCGGGATCAACGTCCCGATCCCCGTGCCCGTCGCGTACTACTCGTTCGGCGGCTGGAAGAGCTCGCTCTTCGGCGATCGGCACATCTACGGGCCGGAGGGGATCGACTTCTACACGCGGACGAAGGCGGTCACGAGCCGCTGGCCGGACCCGGCGACGAGCAAGGTCGACCTCGGCTTCCCGCAGACGCGCTGACGTTGCCGTTCATCCGGCTGATCGAGGAGGGCGAGGCCGAGGGGCCGCTGAAGGAGGACTACGACGCGGCGATCGAGCGCGCGGGCAAGGTCTTCAACATCGTCAAGGCGATGAGCCTGCGGCCGGGAGTGCTGCGGGCGTCGATGGCGCTCTACCGCGAGATCATGTTCGGCGAGTCCGGGCTCTCGCGGCAGGAGCGCGAGCTGCTCGCGACTGTCGCGTCCGCCGAGCAGAGCTGCCACTACTGAACGAAGGCACACGCCGACGACCTCCGTGCAGAGGGCGCAGCAGCCGAGCTCGCAGCACACGCAGCGCACGACTGGCGCCGGGCCGACCTCTCTCCGCGCGAGCGGGCGCTCTGCGAGTTCGCGGTCAAGCTCACGCACCTTGCGGCCGAGGTCGACCAGGCCGACATCGACGCGCTGCGCGAGCAGGGGCTCGACGACGCGGCGATCTCGGATGCGATCCAGGTCGTCGGCTACTTCAACTACGTGACACGGGTCGCCGACGGGATCGGGATCGACGACGAGCCGGACTGGTAGGCATCACTCGAGAGAGGGGCGCCCGCCGCCGACACGAGACGCCGCCGCGGCTCGGCGCAGTACCCGCTTGTCGCCGACGCGGCGTGTGAGGCCGTCCCGGTCGAAGCGCTCCAGCAGGAGCTGCGCGTCTCGCCGGCCCGTGCCGACGAGATCCCGGAAGCGCGCGAGCGTGACTTCTCCCGTGGACGAGCACTCGGCGAGCAGCGCTTCGCGTGCCGACTCGAAAGCCGCGGCGGAGATTGCGTGCTCCGGGCCGAGCCTGACGATGCGGCCATGCGCTTCGAGGAACCGCGCGAGCTCCGCGTCCTCGACCTTCGTCGCGCGCACACCCGCGGCGGCGAGGCTCTCCTCCAGCGCCTGCGCCTCCGCTTCTCGACCGCCGAGCGAGGCGGTGGCGCCGGGCGTGTACAGCTTGGCGCCGCGCAGCTCGAACGGCAGGAGCGGCAGCACGTCGCCGGCCCAGGGCTCCGACGGAGGCGGGACTCCGGGATCGATCGGGTCGGCGGCGGCGATATGCGAACGCAGCTCCGCCTCCAGCCCCTCGAGCCAGGCGCGCGAGAACGCCCATGGCCCGGCGCGCTCGACGCCGGCCGGCTCATCGTCGAGGACGTGGCGGAGCGAATCGACGAGCACGGGCGAGTAGATGGTCGAAGCGGCGTCCCCGCGCGCGAGCGCGGCGAGCCGCTCGGCGTCGCGGTGGCGGGGCGGAGCGGGATCGAGCACGACGCCGCCTCCGAGCGTGGTCTCGCCGCGGAGGATCACGCGGTCGCCGCGCGCGGCCACGACGGGCTCAGCCAGGCGAAGCTGCGCCCAGTCGTCGCCGACCCGCACGACGCGCGCGAGCGTGTGCGCGGTCCCGACGTGAGCCTGCACGCGCTCGCCGTCGCGGATCGGCTCGAGCTCCTCGAGCGCGACGTCGAGCCGGTACGAGACCGGGTACGAGCCGGGCGCGACGAGCGCGTCGCCGCGCCGGGCCTCCGTGCGCTCGACGCCGGGGAGGCTGACCGCGACGCGCTGTCCCGGCTCTGCACGCTCGACCTCGCGGTCGTGCACCTGGACGCTGCGCACGCGCACGCTCTTTCCCGCCGGCTCGAGGCGCAGCTCGTCGCCAGCGCCGAGCGTCCCCGACCAGAGCGTTCCCGTCACGACGGTTCCGATCCCGTGCAGCGTGAACGAGCGGTCGACGTAGAGCCGGGTCGGACGGTCTGTTCTCGCGCGCTCGATCGTCGCCGCCGCGCGCCCGATCGCGTCGCGAAGCTCGTCGAGCCCGGATCCGGTCTTCGCGCTCACCGCGACTACCTCGGCGCCCGGAACGAGCTCGGTCGCCTCCGCGACCGCGAGCTCGAGCGTCTCCTCGTCGACCGCGTCCGCCTTCGTCACCGCGACGACCCCGCGCTCGATGCCGAGCAGCCGCAGGATCGCGAGGTGCTCGTGGGTCTGCGGACGCGCGCCCTCGCCGGCGTCGACGACGAGCAGGAAGACGTCGATCCCGGTCGCGCCCGCCACCATCGTCCGCACGAAGCGCTCGTGGCCGGGCACGTCGACGACCGAGAGCCGGCGCCCGTCTCCGAGCTCGAGCGGCGCGTAGCCGAGGTCGATCGAGATCCCGCGCGCCTGCTCCTCGGGCAGCCGGTCGGTGTCCTTCCCGGTCAGCGCCCGTACGAGCCACGTCTTCCCGTGGTCGATGTGCCCGGCAGTCCCGATCGTCAGGGGCATCGCGCCTGGATCATCCCGTTCTCGATCGAGACCGGCTCCAGCCCGGCGCTTTCGAGGAGCGCGCGCCACTGCGGCTCGGTGCGCTCGCGTCCGCCCGCGAGCGTGAGCATGAGGAGGTCGAGCCACTTCGCGCCGTCGGGCTCGTTCCCGGGCTGGATGACCGTCTCGGTCGCCAGCACGCGCGCGTCGGGCCGCGCCGCGATCGCGATCGTGCGCAGGATCCTCGTCGCCGCCTCGTCGTCCCAGTCGTGGATGATCCCCGAGAGCACGTACGCGTCGCCCGCCGGGACGCTCTCGAAGAAGCTTCCCTCGACGAACTCGAGGTTCGGGCCGAAAGCGCTCTCGTCGCGTTCCGTCTCGGGCAGGTCGAACACGATCCCGCGCAGGCCCGGGCGTTGCCGGAGGAGCTCGACAAGGAGCGCGCCGTTGCCCCCGCCCACGTCGACGACGGTCTCGCCATCGCTCCAGTCGAGCTCGGCCAGCCGCTCAGCGCTCCGCTCCTTGCCTCCGGCCATGGCGCGGTCGAACACCGCGCGCTCATCGGGATGTGCCTTGAGCCACGACCAGAAGTCGGTGCCGAACTCGTCCGGGAACGTCGTCGCGCCCGTGCGGACGGCCTCGTGCAAGTCCGCGATGTTCCTGTAGAAGACGCCGCCGAACAGGTGCGCGAACTCCGACCAGGCGCCACTGACCAGGAGCTGCGATGCGGCGGTGTGGCCGAAGACGCGCGGCTCCTCCTCGACGAAGACCCCGTCGCTCGCGAGCGCGCGCAGGACGCGATGGAGCGCGTCGGCGTCTGCCCCGACCTCGCGCGCGAGCTCGTCCACCCGGCGGGGGCCGTCGGCGAGCGCATGCGGGATGCCGAGATCGGCGACGGTGGCGAGCGCCTTCGTCGTCAGCTCCCCGCGCATGAGGTCCCACAGCACGGTG
Organism: uncultured Actinomycetes bacterium; assembly: GCA_963765175.1. Classification (GTDB taxonomy): domain Bacteria; phylum Actinomycetota; class Thermoleophilia; order Gaiellales; family Gaiellaceae; genus GMQP-bins7. The sequence continues at coordinate 226,501 of CAVXUY010000008.1, read as the reverse complement.
TCGGGCGAGCGCTCGCTCATCCGCGTGCCCGGCGGACGGCGGCCGCGGCCTCGTCCACGTCGGCGTCGGTCAGCGTCCGGCAGTCGAGAAGCAGCCTCCCGTCCCGGACGATGCCGACGATCGGCGGCTCGCCGAGCCGAAGCGGCTCGGCGAGGGACTCCTCGACCGCGCACGCCGCGCTCGGGAGCTCGGCGAGCGGCAGCGCGCCGCCGCCGACACGCGCGACCGTCTCCTCGACCTCGCCGCCGACGTGCTCCGCGAGCCGGGCGGCTCGCGCGCGAACTCGCTCCAGAGGCTCGTGCAGCATCCGCAGCACCGGGATCTCGCCGCGCGTTTCCGGGTCGAGCGCCAACTGCAGCGTTCCTTCGAGCGCCGCGAGTGTGAGCTTGTCCGCGCGTAGCGCACGCTGGAGCGGATGGCGGCGCAGCTTCTCGACGAGCTCGGCGTGTCCGACGACGATCCCGGCCTGCGGGCCGCCGAGGAGCTTGTCACCCGAGAACGAGACGAGGTTCGCGCCGGCGCGGAGGCTCTCGGCCGGCGTCGGCTCGTCGCCGACCGGGGCGAGCGCGCCCGAGCCGAGATCGTCGACGAGCGGGAGGCCGGATCGCTCGGCAACCGCGGCGAGCTCGGTGAGCGTCGGCTGCTCCGAGAAGCCGACCACGCGGAAGTTCGACTGATGCACGCGGAGCAGCAGCGCCGTTTCAGGGCCGATCGCCGCCTCGTAGTCGGACGCCCGCGTGCGATTCGTCGTCCCGACCTCGACGAGCCGCGCACCCGACCGGGCGAGCACTTCCGGAATCCGGAAACCGTCCCCGATCTCGATCAGCTCGCCGCGCGAGACCACGACCTCGCGGCCTTCCGCGAGCGCCGCGAGCGCGAGCAGCACCGCGGCGGCGTTGTTGTTCACGACGAGCGCGGCGTCGGCGCCGGTCAGCCGCTCGAGGAGCGACGCGAGGTGCTCCTGTCGCGAGCCGCGCTCTCCGCGCTCGACGTCGTACTCGAGGTTCGAGTAGCCCGCGCCGACCTCCGCGACGCGTGCGAGCGCGGACTCCGCGAGCGGCGCACGGCCGAGGTTCGTGTGCACGAGCACGCCGGTCGCGTTCAGCACGCGCCGCAGCGACGGACGCTGCATGCGGGCGATCTCGTCGAGCACCGCCTCCTCGAGCGGGCCTGGCTCGCGTCCAGCGCGAATCTCGGCCCGCGCCCGGTCGAGCACCGTCCGCGCGGCGGTCAGGGCGAGCTCGTGCGGGAGGTCGACCAGGCGCGGCCCGGCGAGCAGGCGGTCGACCGAGGGGAGGTCGCGAAGCGAGCGCATGCCCGCAGTGTCGCCCGCCGCGAAGCTACGCCGCAAGAACGGGCAGGAGCTCGCGGAGGAGCGCGGTAAGCCGCGGCTGCGCCTCGGCGCCCACCTGGAGAACCTCCTCGTGACCGAGCTTCCCCTCGACCACGCCTGCGGCCATGTTCGTCACGACCGAGATCCCGAGGCAGCGGATACCCATGTGCCGGGCCGCGATCACCTCCGGGACCGTGGACATACCCGCGAGGTCGCCGCCGATCGTGCGCATGAAGCGGATCTCGGCCGGCGTCTCGAACTGCGGGCCGAGCCAGGCCGCGTACACGCCCTCGCCGACCTCGACGCCGAGCCGGGCAGCTGCATCACGCGCTGCCCCACGCAGCGCGGGGTCATACGCGTCGGACATGTCCGGGAACCGCGGCCCGAGCTCGTCGTCGTTCGGCCCGACGAGCGGCGACGTCCCCTGCAGGTTCACGTGATCGGTGATGACGACGAGCTGCCCTGGGCGAAACGACTCGTTGATCGCGCCCGCCGCGTTCGTGACGACCAGCGACCGGATCCCGAGCCGCCCGAGGACGCGCACGCCATAGACCGCCTGGCTCGCGGGGACGCCCTCGTACAGGTGCGCGCGGCCTCGCATGACGACCACTGGCGTGTCGCCGACCATCCCCAGGACGAGGAGCCCCGCGTGCCCGACCGCGGTCGACGCCGGCCAGCCCGGAATTTCGCCGTACGGGATCTCGATGCGACCCTCGACCTCGTCCGCGAGCCCGCCGAGCCCGCTGCCGAGGATGACGCCGACGCGCGGCTCGAGGTCGGTCTCCTCGCGGATCCGGCGGACGGCCTCGTCGAGCATCGCGGGGAGTCTAGGAGCCTTTCTGCCCGCCGAACGGTCTAGACGGAGCCCTCGGCCACGCGGTCGTCGTAGTGCCGGACGATCATCGAGACCGTCTCGTCGGCGTCGTCCGTGACTGTGAGCAGGTCGAGATCCTCCGGCGAGATGTGCCCGTTCGCGAGCATCTCGTCGCCGACCCAGCCGAGCATGTCGACCCAGTACTTGGAGTCGACCAGCACGACCGGGAACTGTCCGATCTTGCGCGTCTGGATGAGCGTGAGCGCCTCCCACAGCTCGTCCTGTGTGCCGAAGCCGCCGGGGAAGATGACGAACCCCTCGGCCGCCTTCACGAACATGACCTTGCGCGCGTAGAAGTGCCGGAACGTGAGGCCGATGTCGCAGTAGGCGTTGAGGCCCTGCTCCATCGGCAGCTCGATGTTGAAGCCGACCGAGAGGCCGCCCGCCTCCTGGCACCCGCGGTTCGCGGCCTCCATCACGCCAGGCCCGCCACCGGTGACGACCGCGAACCCTGCCTCGGCGAATGCGGCGCCGGCGGCCTGCGCTTCCTCGTACGTCGCGCTTCCCTCGCGGACGCGTGCGGAGCCGAAGATCGAGACGGCCGGGCGGTCGATCTTCTGGATCGCCTGGAAGCCCGCCAGGAACTCCGATGCGATCAGCGCGATGTCGCCGGCAAGTGTCTCGTGCGTCCGCCGCAAGAGGCGGCGGTCGAGCTGCGGCTCGCTCATAGGCCCTTTGGCCTATGAGCGGGGAGGGGTGTGGGGAACCGGGAGGTTCCCCACGCTCTCAGGAAGAAGGGGGCACGTGGGGGAAACATGGTTTCCCCCACGAACGCGAGCCAGAGGCGAGCGTTGCTCACAAGCGGTCCTGCGGCACGTGCGCATAGAACATTCCCGCGGCGAGCGCTGCGGCCGTCGCGATGGACAGCACCGCCACCCACAGCCCGAGCCGCTGTGCTCGCTGCGGCGTTGAGGCCCCTCCGCCCGCGCGGAGGACCTTCCAGGACTGGAAGAGCCGGCCTCCGTCGAGGAACCCGATCGGGATGAGGTTGAAGAGATTCAGCAGGAAGCCCGTGTACGCGAGCGCGCGCAGCAGATTCGAGTCGGTGACCTCTCCCGCAGCCAGCATCGCGAGCGCGCCGGCGCCCCCGACCAGAGGGCCCGCAACCGTCACGCGCGCATCTCGCCAGGGGTCGAAGGGCATGTCCTTCAGCGCCACGTAGGCGCCGAGGAACGGGATGAAGACGGGCAGCGACGGGTTGAAACCGACGCGCTTCGCCTCCACGTAGTGGCCGAGCTCGTGCACGAGGATCAGCGCAACGAGGCCGACAGCGAACGCCCAGCCCCAGATCAGCGCATACCCGCCGACGGCGAGGAAGATGGTGAGGAACTTCAGCGCGCCGCCGAACTTCAGGAGGAGGCCGCCGAGGACGAGGAACGGCGCGGCCAACCGGACGAGCAGGCTGCGCCGCTCGCGGGTGCTCTCGAGCGGGAGGGTCTCCGGCTCCGGAGCCGTGCGCGGCTCGGGCGCGGTTTTCCCGCTCAGCTCCCCTGGCCGATCCATTCCTCACCTCCCTCGTAGATCTCCTTCTTCCACAGCGGGACGGAGACCTTGAGCTCGTCGATCGCCTCCTTGCAGGCGGCGAGCGCCTCGCCCGGTGCGGGGCTGAGACGGCGATGACTACGCTGGCCTCGCCTATCTCGACGCGGCCGACCCGGTGGTGGATCGAGACGCCTGACAGGCCGTGGCGCTCCGTGAGCTTCGTGGCCAGGTTGGCCATGACCTCCTCGGCCATGCCCTCGTAAGCCTCGTACTCGAGGTGGACCACGTCGCGTCCGCGCGACCGGTTGCGCACGGTCCCGGTGAAGGTCGCGATCGCGCCCGCTCCGTCGCTCGCGCACCTCGTCTACCGCGGCGTCGAGCGAGAGCGGCTCCTCGACGAGCCGGAACGAGCCGCCCGAGACCGGCGGGATGAGCGCGATCTCGTCTCCCGCGTTGAGCGAGGCCGTGCGCTCGGCGTAGGCGCGGTTCAGCGCGAAGAGGATCCCGGGCGGCTCGTCGCCGAGGTCGAGCGCGCCCCAGACGTCGCCGACGCGCGCGTCGTCCGGAAGCTCGATCTCGATGCTCCCCGACCCGACGCGCTCGCGAAGCGCCGCGAACAGCCTTACTCGCACGTGCACGTCGTGAGCGTATCCGCCCGTACGATTGCCGCATGGCGACGGCCGAGGAGCATCGGGAGACGGACTCCGGCATCGAGGTCAAGCCCGTCTACACGGCGGACGACCTTGCGCCCGGCGAGCTCGAGCTTCCCGGCGAGTACCCGTTCACGCGCGGGCCGTACTCGACGATGTACCGCGGGCGCCCGTGGACGATGCGCCAGTACGCGGGCTACGGCTCGGCGGAGGAGTCGAACGCGCGCTTCCGCTACCTCCTCGAGCGCGGGCAGACGGGGCTCTCGGTCGCGTTCGACCTACCGACCCAGCTCGGCTACGACTCGGACGACCCGCTCGCGGAGGGCGAGGTCGGGCGCACCGGCGTCGCGATCGACTCGATCGCGGACATGGAGGCCCTGCTCGAGGGAATCCCGCTCGGCGAGGTCTCGACCTCCATGACGATCAACGCGCCGGCCGCGCTGCTGCTCCTCCTGTACGAGCTCGTCGCCGAGGGCCAGGGCGTCCCGGGGGACAAGCTGCGCGGCACCGTCCAGAACGACGTGCTGAAGGAGTACATCGCGCGCGGCAACTACATCTTCCCGCCGCGGCCGTCGATGCGGCTCACGACCGACCTCTTCGCGTACTGCGCGGAGCGGCTTCCGGGCTTCAACACGATCTCGATCTCCGGGTACCACATCCGCGAGGCGGGGGCGAGCGCGGCCCAGGAGCTCGCGTTCACGCTCGCGAACGGGATCGCGTACTGCGAGGCCGCAGTTGCCGCGGGCCTCTCGCCGGACGCCTTCGGCGAGCGCCTCTCCTTCTTCTTCAACGCGCACAACCACTTCTTCCAGGAGGTCGCGAAGTTCCGCGCGGCGCGTCGGCTGTGGGCGCGGATCATGACTGAACGATTTGGTGCCGCGAACCCGCGCGCCATAGCGCTCCGCTTCCACGCGCAGACCGGCGGCTCGACGCTCACCGCGCAGCAACCGGAGAACAACGTCGTCCGTGTCGCGATCCAGGCGCTGTCCGCGATCGCGGGCGGCGCGCAGTCGATCCACACCAACTCGTACGACGAGGCGCTGGCGCTTCCGAGCGAGCGCGCCGCGCGCATCGCCCTCCGCACGCAGCAGATCCTCGCGCACGAGGCCGGCGGCACCGACACGGCCGACCCGCTCGGCGGTGCGTACTTCATCGAGGCGCTGACCGACGAGCTCGAGACGCGCGCGCAGGAGCTCATCGAGCGCATCGACGAGATGGGCGGGGCGGTCGCCGCGATCGAGGCGGGCTTCGTACAGGCCGAGATCGAGGCGTCGGCCTTCCGGCATCAGGCCGCGGTCGAGTCGGGCGAGCGGGTCGTCGTCGGCGTCAACCGCTTCACCGAGGACGACTCCGAGCGCGTCGAGCTCCTGCAGTTCGACCCCGAGAGCGAGCGGCGCCAACGGGAGCGGACTGCTCAGGTTCGTGCCGAGCGGCACACGGCCGCCGTCGAGCAGGCGCTCTCGGAGGTCGTACGCACGGCGGAGAGCGACGCGAACCTCCTGCCCGCACTGCGGGAAGCCCTGCGCGCTCGGGCAACGGTCGGGGAGATCTGCGGCACTCTCCGCGAGCTCTGGGGCACCTATGACGCGCAGCACTCGTAGTGCGCAAGACCGGAATCCCCGAGCGGGGATTCCGGTCGCGCGAAGAGCAAAGGACCTGAAGCGCGGCCGCTTCGCGCCCGCGATTGCCGCTGTCGTTCTCCCGGCTCTCCTGATCCCGGTGCTCGCGCTCGCGGCCTGCGAGGGCGGCGGTGGCGGATCGGGGATCGGGCCGAGCTTCACTCGGGACGTCGCCCCCGTCATCGCCGACAAGTGCGCGGGCTGCCATCAGGCCGGCGGTATCGCGCCGTTCCCGCTCGAGACCGCGGATCAGGTCGCATCGCGTGCCGACCACATCGCGGCCGCCGTCCAGGCAGGAGTCATGCCGCCGTGGCCTCCCGGAGGAAAGTCGCCCGCCTACGTCGGCGAGCGGGAGCGAACCCTCGCCGGGCGCGAGCGCGCGATGCTCGTGGCCTGGGCGAACGCCGGTGGCAAGGTCGACGGTCCTGCGGCGAAGCTCGTCGCGACGCCGCCTCTTCGCGCGCGCCCCGGCGAGCGACTGCTGCGCCTGCGCATGCCCGCCGCGTACCGGCCGAGCGCTCCGGAGGGCGGCACCGACGACTACCGCTGCTTCCTCCTCGATCCGAAGCTCGACCGGGACGTCTCGGTGACTGCGGCAACGATCGAGCCAGGGCAGCCGAAGGTCGTGCACCACGTGATCCTCTTCCGTGTCGATCCTTCGCAGGTCGCAGAGGCGCAGGGTCTCGACGCCGCCGCGCCGGGCCGAGGCTGGCGCTGCTTCGGGGACTCGGGCCTCTCGGTCGACCCGGAGGACACGCTCGACGACGCCGACTGGGTGTCGGCATGGGCGCCGGGCGGGGAGGGAGGCCGCTTCCCGGACGGGACCGGCGTGCCCCTCGAAGCGGGCAGCCGGATCGTGATGCAGGTGCACTACAACCTCCTGAACGGACGTGCCCTGGATCGCTCCGAGGCTGTCTTGACCCTCGCGCCCGCGAGCGCGAAGCTCGAGCCGATCCGGACGATGCTCCTGCCCGGGCCGGTCGAGCTCCCGTGCGCCGAGGACGAGGAGGGGCGCCTGTGCGACCGCGGCGAGGCGATCGAAGAGCTGGCCCGTAAGTACGGTCCCGAGGCTGCGTTCATCCCCGCCGGGCTCCTCTTCCTGTGCGGCGGCGACTCGCAGAGCGAGGACGCGGACGGCGTCACGGCCTGCGACCGCCGGATCCGTGAGCCCTCGACGATCCGCATCGCGGCCGGGCACATGCACTTGCTCGGCTCGTCGGTCACGATCGAGCTCAACCCGGGGACGCCGCGCGCGCAGGTCCTGCTCGACATCCCACGCTGGGACTTCCACTGGCAGAACGCGTACGCACTCGCGCGTCCGGTGCGAGCGCAGGCGGGAGACGTCGTCCGCGTCACCTGCCGCCACGACGTCGAGAAGCGGACGGCGGGCGAGCCAGGCGTTCCGAAGACGCCCCGCTACGTCCTGTGGGGCGAGGGGACGACCGACGAGATGTGCCTGGGGATCCTCCAGGTCACGCGTCCCTAGCGTCGCGGGCCATGCGGATCCTCCTCGTCTCACAGATGTATCCGGGCGCCGACGACCCCGATCTCGGCGTGTTCGTCGCCTCGCTCGAGCACGAGCTCCTCGCGCGCGGCCACGAGCTCGAGCGCGCCGTCGTGGACAGGCGAGTCGGAGGGCGCCGCCGCCACGTGAAGCTCTTCCGCGACGCACGTCGTGCGGCCCGAAGCTTCGACCCGGACGTCGTCTACGCGCACTTCCTCGTGCCCGCGGGGCTCGCCGCCGCCCTGGCGTCCAAGGCCCCGCTTGTCGTCACCGCGCACGGCCAGGACGTGGCGAATGCCATCGAGAACGCCGCCGTTCGTGCTGTAACCCGCTACGTCGTTCGCCGGGCGGCGCACGTGATCGCCGTCTCGGCCTGGCTCCGCGATCGGCTCCAGGCTGCGGTCACCGAGGCGGCGTCCAAGACGACGGTGGTCGACTGCGGCGTCGACCTCGAGCGGTTCGCGCCCCGCTCGCGCGGACGAGGCGCGCGCCGAGGTGGAGTGGCCGGGGGGCGAGGGCACGGCGTTCCTCTGTCTCGGCGCGCTCTCCGAGCGGAAGAACGTCCTCCGGCTCGCTCGGGCGTTCGAGCGCCGCGGCGAGGGGACGCTGACCTTCGTCGGCGACGGCCCGCTTCGCTCGGCGCTCGAGGGGAGACCCGGGATCCGTCTCGTCGGCCGTGTGAGCCACGACGAGGTGCCGCTCTGGATCGCCGCGGCGGACGTCGTCTGCCAGCCGAGCCTCGTCGAGCCGTTCGGCCTCGCGACGCTCGAGGCGATGGCGTCGGCGCGCTCGGTCGTCGCGACCCGCGTCGGCGGGCCGCCCGGAGTTCGTGCCTCCGGAGGCGGGCATCCTCGTCGACCCCGAGGACGAGGACAGGCTCGCCCTCGCGCTCGAGGCGGCGGCGACCCTTCCGCGCCCGAACCTCGCCGCCCGCGCGGCGGCCGAGCCACACGATCTCAGGCTGCAGGCGGCCCGGGTGGAGGAGATCCTCGAGCGAGCCGTCAGCTGTGCGCAAGACCGAAATCGGCTAGCGCCGATTCGGTCGCGCGAAGATCGCCGAGCGTTCCGCTCGAGATCCGCGAGCCTGACCTCGACGAGCGGCCGAACCGAGTCCTCGAGCCCGGCTTCGCGCGCGACCGCCAGCGCCTCCTCGTAGGTCTCGCGCACCTTCTCCGCCGCGACGCCCTGCTTCAGCCGGTTGTCGCCCGTCACCAGGAGCTTCTGGATCCGCTCACGCGCATCGCTCTCCACAGAAGGACCTTAAACGCCGCTGCTACCGGCCCGCGCGCGCCGAACATCCCTGAAGGCGGCCGCTTCGCGGCCGCGCAGCTCCGCTCCGCTACTCTGCTCCCGCGATGCCGTGGCTCCAGATCTCCGCCGTCCTCCAGGTGCTCCTGAGCGCGTTCCTGGTCGTGCTCGTCCTCATGCACTCGGGCCGCGAGGCGGGCATGGGCGGGCTCGGTTTCACGCCGCACTCGCAGGGTGGGACGCACATCGTAGAGCGCAATCTCACGCGGCTCACCGTCGTCGTGGCGGCGATCTTCGGGGCGAACACGCTCATCCTCTTCCACCTGCTCTAGGTCGCAGTGGCGCCGCCGGTGGGCGGCTACTATGGCCGGGCGCGCGCTGGTGGCGGAATTGGTAGACGCGCTAGGTTGAGGGCCTAGTGGCCTTATAGGCCGTGGAGGTTCAAGTCCTCTCCAGCGCATGAGGGTCAGGCTTCGGTCTGACCCTTTCTCGTATGCGGATCCACGGGCGGCGTGGCCGACTTGACGTCGTCCGGGGAGGGGTCTACCCTCTGGCGACGAACATATGTTCGTCCACGACACTGGAGAGAGACCCCATGCTCGAGACCCCGCTCCTCACCGCGCGTCAGCAGGAGATCTGGCAGTTCCTCGTCGAGTACGTCGACGACCACGGCTACCCGCCGACCGTCCGCGAGATCGGGGACGCCGTGGGCCTCGCCTCCCCGTCCACCGTGCACGCCCATCTCGCGAACCTCGACCGCGCGGGCCTGATCAAGCGCGATCCGACCAAGCCGCGCGCGATCGAGCTCGTCGGCCGCCCAAAGCCCGAAGCAGTCTCGGAGACCGCATCGCCGCGGCTCCCGCTCGTCGGCCGCATCGCCGCCGGCGGTCCGCTGCTCGCCGAGGAGCACGTCGAAGACCGCATCTCCGTCCCCGAGCCTCTCGGTCGCAACGCCGACTTCCTGCTCCGTGTGGCGGGCGACTCGATGGTCGAGGCCGGGATCCTCGACGGCGACATCGTCGTCGTACGCCGGCAGGACGACGCCCGTAACGGCGAGATCGTGGTCGCCCTCGTGGGCGAGGACGAGTCGGCGGACGAGGCGACCGTCAAGACGTTCCACCGCGACTCGGGCCGCATCCGGCTCCAGCCGGAGAACAGCGCGCTCGAGCCGCTGTACCCGGAGCACGTGCAGATCCTCGGAAAGGTGACCGGCGTCTTCAGGAGCCTGGGGTAAGGACACGTGACCGTCGCGCCGCTCAACCGCACGCTCGACCAGGAGCTCACGGCGCTCGTCCGCGGCGTCAGCCTGGAATGCCTCGTGTGCGGGGAGTTCCTGCTCCACGTGCGCGGCGCGCTCGCCTGCCCGGAGTGCCGCTCGATCCTGGCCGAGGGCCGAGAAGTGCCGAAAATCGAGCTACCATCCGCCATGCAGGCCGGGTGACCGCGGGCCGCTCTCGGGTGGCTCGAGGAAAGTCCGGACACCGCAGGGCAAGGACGCTGAGGCAGCTCCGTTGGGTGCGCCCAACGGGGCCACTCAGGCGGCGAAAGCCGACGGAAAGTGGAACAGAAAGGAGACCGCCGGCCGATTGGTGCACGATCGAGTCGGTAAGGGTGAAACGGTGGGGTAAGAGCCCACCAGCGGCGGTGGCGACATCGCCGGCTAGCCAAACCCCGTCCGGTGCAAGGCGAAGCAGGTCCCGCTGACGTGGCCCGCCGAGGGACCGGGTGCGCCGCAAAGACAGATGGTCACCCTCGACAGAATCCGGCTTACAGGCCTGCTACAGAAAAGCCCCGCTTTGCGGGGCTTTTCCATTCAGAACCGGTCACTCGATGGCCGGCCGGGCGATGGCGGGCGGCTGGCGGCCGGCTAGGAGCCAGCCGGCCGCGGCAGCCGCCAAAGGGACGCCGACGACGATGAGGGCGAGCGGGACCACAGGGATCCGGCCGAGATAGCCGAGGTCGTCGTGGTATGTCGCTGCGAGCGCGAGATAGACGCCGGCGACGCCGAGGAGCGCACCGAGGAGGGCGAGCGCGCCGGCGGTAGCGGCCGTCAGGGTCCGGCGGGTCCTGCCCGTCGCTCCGGTCGCGGTCAAGGTGCGGAGGTCACCTGCGCTCTCGCTGCGGATGAGCCCGACGGTCATGGCGAGGATCGCGAGCGCGAGGAGGGCGCCTGCGGCGGTCGCGATCGCGATGGGCGTGGCGAGGGACATGCGCTCGTGCTGCGTCTCGATCACAAGGCCGGCCTCGGCGGCGAGCTCGCGTGCGGTGGCGATCTGTTCGCTCGTCAGGGGGCTGCTCGACTCGATGAGCCAGCCGTTCGGGACCTGCTTCCAGCCGTGGCGGCGTAGACCGTTGAGGGTGACGAAGGAGGACGGCACGCGGCCGGTGTCCCCCTCTCCAGCACCGAGGACTTCCAGGCTGTCGATCCTCTGGACGTTCCCGACGGCGGATTCGGTCCTCGCCGGGATGTCCAGGATGACGAGCTCGTTGGTGGGGACGGTCGGGTCGGCCAGGAAGTGCGTGCTCGGGTCGACCGAGGCGGGGTCGACACCAAGGTGCGTGAGCAGGGCAGGCGTGGCGACGTAGACACCGGATCCCCGGGTCCAGTCCTTGCGGCCGGTCTGCCTCGCGAGACCGACGGCGATGAGGGCCCGGTCGCCCTCGGGGGTGACGATGGGCCGTTCGCCGGGTTGGTAGGCCTTCCGAAGCGGGATCACGGCCGCCTCATCGAGACCGGCTGCGAGTTGGCGGACGCGTGCAGCGCTCCGTGCGAGCTGGGCGGGCGTTTGGAGTGGGAGCGGGATGAGCTCTGGTTCTTGCGTCGGGCCTGTGTACACCCGGATTTGGCGGTCGGACAGGTTGGGGAGCTCGGCGGCCATCCGGTCGTCGTCCTTCTTCTCCTCGGCTGCCGCGGTGACGGTCACCGCTGCTGCGATGCCGAGGGCGAGAGTGATCGCGGCGAGTGCCGCCCCGGATCGGGCCTGGTAGCGGGCGAGGTCACGGAGCGCCAGGCGCGTGCCGATCGGGGCGCGTCCGGCGGCTCCGGAGAAGATGCGGATTGCGAGCGGGCCCAGGAGCAGCATGCCGAGGATCGTCGCCACGATCCCGGCGATGATGAGCGGCACTCTGTCTCGGTTGGACAGTAGCGAGGCAGCCGATACCGACCGTGATCAGCGCCGCGGCCGCGAGCGCCGAGTGGCGTGCGGGCCTCGGCTGAGGCGGACGCCCTGAAAGCGCGAGCAGCGTGGGGAGGCGGGCGACTGTTCGCCCTGGCCACCAGGCGGCTGCGGTAGCCGCGAGGATGGCGAGGAGCACGACCATCGCGAGCAGCGTCCACGGAAGGCTGAGCGGGTCGATGCGGTGGCCCATCGCGGATTCGAGAGTCGGCGCGAAGATGACCCAGAGCGCACCGCCCGCGATCGTGCCTAGGATCGCGGCGATCACTCCGACGACGGCGCCGTTCGTCAGCAGCACGAGCCGGAGGTGCTTCTGAGTAGCCCCGATTGCCGCGAGCATGCCGAGCTGGCGGAGCCGACGCTGCGCGACGACAGCGAAGCCCGCGGCGGCAACCAGCGAGGCCAGGAGCAGGAAGACGGTTGCGATGGAGAACAATGCGAAAGAGTCAACCGCCTCGATCTCGCCGCGGTGCCCCAGTCCCGTGAGGCCCGCAACGTCGTTCCCAGGCAAGGAGTCTGCGAAGCCTGCGAAGGCGCGGAGCTCCTGTTCGCTCGCGTTGACCAGAACGGTGACGGTCTGCGGCGCCCCGGCTGACGAAGGGGAGACGAGAGCGAACTCGTCACTGAGATCGAGTGGGTTCTCGACGATGCCGACGACCGTCCGCCGCCGCCCGTCGAGATCGAGCGTCGCCCCCAGCTCCACGTCCAGGAGCTCGGCTACACCCTCGGTGAGGGCGACCTGGCCGGGCGCGGCCGGGTAGCTGCCACTACGGAGCGCGAGGAGATCGCCGCCGTAGGGCCCATCCGGGTCCTGCGAGCGGAAGTCCACCGTCTCGACGCTGCCGGGCACGCGGAACTTGCGGTGGCCGATGACGTCCGTCGTCCCGAACGACTCCTCGGCCGACGCCAGGCCTGCCTCGAGCGCGTGCGGATCGGAGCCCTCGAAATTGAGCAGCCCCCTCGCCGAGCCGAAGTCGCCGTCGAACGCGGGACTCGTGTTGTAGACGAGGGTGATGCTGCCGATCGCGGCTGCGACCGCGACCGTCAGGAGCGCGACGACGAGGACTTGCTGCCGCCACTCGCGGCGGAACATGCGCCAGGCCCAGCGGACGACCGCGCGGCGGGCGGCAACGCCGCCGTTGCTCGGGTTTCGCGGCTGCAGAGCGGTGAGCGAGCGTCGTCATCGCCGATCAGCTGCCGCGAGCAGCGACTCCGGGCCGGGAGGAGCGGTTGTCTGGTCGACGACGTGGCCGTCGCGCAGGAACACGACGCGGTCGGCCCAGGAAGCGAGGTGTGCCTCGTGCGTCACGATGACACCCGCGACGCCCCGCTGCGTTGCGGCGCGGAGCAGGCGCATGACTGCCTCGCCGTTCACGGAGTCGAGCGCGCCGGTCGGCTCGTCCGCGAGCAGCAACCCGCGCTCGCCGACGATCGCCCGGGAGATCGCAACGCGCTGGCGCTCGCCTCCCGACAGCTCGTCGGGGTAGCGATCGGCGAGGTCTGCCACGTCGAGCTCCTCCATCGCCTCGACGCCCGGTCGCGCGCGCGGCCTTGGCGCGCGTGCCGTCGAGCTCGAGCGGCAGGGCGACGTTCTCGACCGCGGTCAGCCCTGGGAGCAGGTTGAAGTCCTGGAAGACGTAGCCGATCGATCGGCGTCGCATCCGAGCCTGGTCCGAGCGCGAGACGTTTGCGAGGTCGACGCCGTCGACGAGCACCTGACCGCTGGTCGCCTGCTCGAGGCTGCCGGCGATCGTCAAGAGCGTGCTCTTGCCGGAGCCGCTCGGGCCCATGATCGCGACGAGCTCGCCGCGCTCGACCGAGAGATCGACGTCACGCAGCGCGCGCACCTCGGTCGGCCCGGAGCCGTAGATCTTCGATACCTGACGCATTTCGAGTGCGCTGGTCATGGCGAGACCTCCATCGGGTGAGTTGGTTCGAGCGTCAGATCGGCCACGGGGGCCGGGGCGGGGGGCGGAAGCTGCTTCAAGCGGACGTCGGCGGTGTCGAGCCAGTGGACCATCGCTTCGAGCCGGAAGAGCTCGGCATCGGCGACGAGCGCCAGCGCCAGGTCGTCCTCGCCGGCCGCCGCCTTGATCTGGGTGTAGCTCTGCATGACCTCGATCACGTGCCGGCGATGCACCTGCAGGATCTCGTGGACGTCGGTCCCGGGGACCTGAAGGGCAACCAGCACCTTGATCACGAGCTCGTCGCGTGGGGGAGGCACGAGGTCGGGCGGCGTACGGAGCCACTCCGTCAGCTCGTGGTGTCCGGCCGACGTGATCCGGTACCGCTTCCGCGATCGTTGGCCTTCGCCGTCGTCGGTCGCGACGAGCCCGTCCCGTTCGAGGCGCTGGAGGGTCGTGTACACCTGCCCGACGTTGAGCGGCCACACCTCGCCCGTCCGGGCCTCGAACTCGTTCTGAAGCCGCAGGCCGTACTTCGGCCCCTCGCTCAGGAGGGCAAGCAGGGCGTGGGGGACGCTCATGAGTGGTTCCTAGTGAGAAGCATACTGGGTACTATACTCGGTATAGATGCCTCAGCGCAAGTCTTTCTCGAAACCTCTCCTGCCAGCAGTGCTTCGGCGTCGTGATCGACCAGGGCGGCCGCGAGGCGACCCGTCACCGAGCACCGCCTGCTGGAGCGCGCGCTCGCGATCGGTGAGCTCGGTCTCGTCGATGGTCGTCAACCAGCCGACCGTCCCAGCGAGCTGCGCGAGCAAGGCGAGGGGGATCTCGCGCCGGAGGACCTCGAGCGAGTAGTCCGTCACCCCGTGCTCGGCCAGGAGCTCGACGTAGCGTTCCAGCAGCCCGGCCTCGGCCGCGCGCCGATCCTCGACGCTCAGCGAGTCGCAGAGGAAGTACGCGACGTCCCATGCAGGCGCGCCGAGGCTCGCGCCCTGCCAGTCGAGCACGACGACGGAGTCGCGCGCGCGGGCGTCGAAGAGCAGGTTGTCGAGGTGCAGGTCGCCGTGGGTCAGCGCGCGCGGCCGTGACGTACAGCGCGCTCGGCGACAGCGGCGAGCCTGGAACGTCAGCTTCGACGCGATCGGCGCCGAGCGCGGGAGGCGCGCGGTCGGCGAAGCGCTCGAGGAACACATCGACCCGCCGCTCGTACCGCTCCTGCCACTCCACGGGGTCGCGCCACAAGCTCGCGAACCCGCTCGCCGGAGCGCGCTCTCCCCACCAGCGTGCGTGGAACACCGCGAGCTCGTCGACGACCAGCGCTGCCTCGTCGATCGAGCAGCCCGCGAGGACGTCGCCCTGCCTGCCCGCACTCAGGTCCTCGAGCAGCAGGACGACTCGCGCCTGCGCGTCGTCGGTCGCCGAGTAGTAGAGCCTGGGCGCGCAGTCGGCCCCGATCTCACGGTAGAAACGCTCTTCACGCGCGCAGCGCTCGTAGTAGCGGCGCATGAGCGCCGGATCGCGGTCCTGGAGCGCGCGATACCCGGAGACGGCGTCGTCCTTCGCCATCGGCAGCTTCGCGACCAGCGACCTCGGCAGGTCGGCGCGCCCTCGTTCGTACTCGAGCTCGATCCGGACGACGACGCCGGTGAAGCCGAACTCCGCGCCTACACGTTCCCAGCGAGCGTCGAGCACGCGCTCGTCCGTGAGGACCCCGGACGCCGTCAACGCGGCCGTGAGCCACTCGGCTGTCAGGCCGTCCGGAGTCTCGGGAATCGGCAGGCGCGACACACGCGCATTCAACGCGCCGGCGTCGCGCTTGCGCATTTCGCGCGGCGGGAGCTACGCTCGTCACCGATGACTCTCGCCTCGGTCCGCTGCTGGTGGTGGCGCAGGACGCGAGGCGGGAGCATGCGCTAGACAGCGCATCACAGCCCGCTTCGCGACCGCCTCCGACGAGGCTCCTCTTCGTGCCCGATGACGCCGACCCACTCCATACCCGCCGACCTCATCACTCCCCTCGGGGCGTATCTCCGACTGCGGTGCGCGGAGGGCGGCAGCTTCCTGCTCGAGTCGGTCGAGCGCGGGCGCCTCGGCCGGAACTCGTTCGTCGGAGCCGGGGCGCGGCTCGTCGGCCTCGACGAGGTCGAGCGGCTGGGTGCGCCGGCGGTCGGGCTACCTCGCGTACGACCACGCGGCGACGCTCGAGCCCACCGTTCCGCTCCCGGACGGACGGGCCGCCGTTTCCGGAGAGCGTGTTCGTCGTCGCCGACACGCTTCTCCGCTTCGATCTCGGAGCCGGAGTCGTCGAGGTGCTGGCCGGAGACGCCGGACGAGCTCGCCCAGCGCCTCGAGCAGCCGCACGGCATGTCCACCGACAGTGCCGGCTCGCGGCGCTCGCGGCCCGCTTCGCCGGTTCCCCTCGCAGGAGCGGTACGAAGAGATGGTGCGCCGCTGCCAGGAGCACATCGTCGCGGGCGACGCGTACCAGGTCGTCCCCTCGCAGCGGGCGGAGCGTCCGACCTCGGCCAGCCCGCTCGCCGTCTACCGCGCGCTCCGGCGCGTCAACCCATCGCCGTACCTCTTCCTGCTCGAGCTCGGCGACCTCGCGCTCGTCGGCTCGTCGCCGGAGCGCCTCGTCGCGTGCGAGGACGGACACGCGAGCGTCTGCCCGATCGCCGGAACGACGCCGGCCGGTGACGGCGACGCCGAGCGCCTGCTCGCGTCGGAGAAGGACCGCGCGGAGCACGTGATGCTCGTCGACCTCGGCCGGAACGACCTCTCGCGCGTCTGCCGCGCGGGCACGGTACGCGTCACGCGCTCCCTCGAGGTCGAGCGTTTCTCGCACGTGACCCACCTCGTCTCCGAGGTCGTCGGCGAGCTGCGCGACGGCGTGACGCCGTTCGACGTCCTGCGCGCATGCTTCCCGGCCGGGACGGTGACCGGGGCCCCGAAGATCCGCGCGATGCAGATCATCTCGGAGCTCGAGGGGTTCCGCCGCGGCCCGTATGCCGGCGCCGTCGGATACGTGCTGCCGGGCGGGACGATGGACACCTGCATCGCGCTGCGGACGATCGTCATGGCCGATGGCGTCGCACGGCTCCAGGCGGGAGCGGGGATCGTGGCAGACTCGGAGCCGGCGGCCGAGCACCGCGAGTGCCTCGCCAAGCTCGCCGCGCTCGAGGCGGCGATCGACCTCGCGGAGAAGGAGTACGCATGAAGCTCCTGCATGATCGACAACTACGACTCTTCACGTGGAACCTCGTCCACCTCTTCGAGGAGCGCGGGGTCGACGTCGTCGTGTTCCGGAACGACGCGATCACGGCCGAGGAGGCCGAGGCGCTCGCGCCCGACCGGCTCGTCGTCTCGCCCGGCCCGGGCCGCCCGGCCGACGCGGGCATCTCCGTCGAGCTGATCCGCCGCCTCGGGCCGCGCGTTCCGACGCTCGGCGTCTGCCTCGGCCATCAGGCGATCATCGAGGCGTTCGGCGGCGAGGTGGGCCAGGCGAAGGCACTGCTTCACGGCAAGGCGAGTCGCGTCCGGCACGACGGCGAGGGAGTCTTTGCCGGGCTTCCGGCCGAGATCGAGGCCGGGCGCTACCACTCGCTTGCCGCGGTCGAGGTACCGGATGCGCTCGTCGTGACCGCGCGCACCGACGACGGCGAGGTCATGGGAGTCAGGCACCACGAGCACCCGATCGAGGGCGTGCAGTTCCATCCCGAGTCCGTGCTCACCCCCGACGGGCCGGCGATGGCGGAGAACTTCCTGCGGTGATCGAGGACGCGACTGCGACCGCGCTCGAGGGCCGCGACCTCACGCGCAAGAAGGCGCGGAAGGTCATGCGCGAGATCATGAGCGGGGAGGCGACGCCTGCCCAGATGAGCGCGTACCTCGTTGCGCTTCGCGACAAGGGGGAGACCGCGGAGGAGATCGCAGGCTTCGCGCAGGCGATGCGCGAGCATGTCCTGCCGGTGCGGCCGACGCGCGCGGACGTCGTCGACCTCGTCGGCACCGGCGGGGACGGAGCGCGGACGTTCAACATCTCGACGACCGCGGCCATCGTCGCTGCGGCCGCCGGCGCCGGCGTCGCGAAGCACGGCAACCGCGCGGTCAGCTCCCTCTCCGGTTCTGCGGACGTCCTCGAGGCGCTCGGCTTCACTCTGGAGCAGACGCCCGAGCGGATCTCCGAGTCGATCGACCGGCTCGGCTTCGGATTCATGTTCGCGCCGGCGCACCATCCTGCGATGAAGCACGCCGCACCCGTACGTCGCGAGATCGGGACGCGCACGGTCTTCAACGTCCTCGGCCCGCTGACGAACCCGGCCGGTGCGCGCGCGGGCGTCTTCGGCGTGTTCTCGCTCGGGCTCGTGCGCACGATCGCGGAGGCGCTCGTGGCGCTCGACGCGCGTCGCGCGTTCGTCGTGCACGGCGCGCACGGGATCGACGAGCTCTCGCCGGCCGGGCCGAACGCCGTCTGCGAGATCCTCGACGGGCGCATCACCGAGCGCACGATCGATCCGCGCGAGCTCGGGGTCGAGCGCTGCGCTCCGAACGAGCTGACCGGGGGCACGCCCGAGGAGAACGCCCGCACGGTGCACGAGGTGCTCTCCGGCGTGCACGGCGGGAAGCGCGACGCCGTGCTCCTGAACGCCGCCGGGGCGATCGCCGCCGCCGGGCACGCAGCCGATCTGCGCGAGGGGCTCTCGCTCGCCGCCGCGGCCATCGACAGCGGCCGCGCGGGCGAGCGGCTCGAGGCTCTCGTCGCGTTTTCCTCGGAGACTGCCGCGTGAGCCGGTTCCGGGACGCGCTTTCGGCTCCCGGCCTCGCGGGGATCGCCGAGATCAAGCGCCGCTCGCCGTCTGCCGGCGAGCTCCGTGCCGATGCCGACCCTGCGCAACTGGCTGCCGCGTACGAGCGCTCGGGTGCGGCCGCGGTGTCGGTGCTCGTGGACGAGCGCTTCGGCGGGACCTGGGACGACCTCCGTTCGGCGCGCGCGTCAGCCTCGCTGCCGCTGCTCGCGAAGGGCTTCTTCACGAGCGAGGGCGATCTGCGTACGGCGCGTGAGGCCGGCGCGGACGCGGCACTGCTCCTTCTCCGTGACCTCGATGACGCGGCGTGCGCGGAGCTGCTCGACGTCGCGGCCGGGCTCGGGCTGGAGACGCTCGTCGAGGCGCACGACTCGGCTGAGCTCGAGCGCGCGCTCGCGCTCGGAGCGCCGGTGATCGGGATCAACGCGCGCGACCTCTCCACGTTCGAGATCGACCGCCGAGCCCAGCTCGAGCTCGTCGCGCGGGCGCCGCGCGATCGCGTGGTGGTCGCCGAGTCCGGAGTCTCCACGCGAGCCCAGGGCGCGGAGGCCGAGCTCGCGGGCGCGGACGCGATCCTCGTCGGGTCCGCGCTCATGCGCGCGCCGGATCCGGGTGCGAAGCTCGCCGAGCTGCTCTCGCGTCCGCTCGTGAAGGTCTGCGGACTGACTCGGGAAGAGGACGTTGCGGTCGCCGCCGAAGTCGGCGCTGACCTGCTCGGCTTCGTCCTCGCGCCCGAGAGCCCGCGCGCGACGGCCGAGGTCCTGCCCGTGCCGGAGGGCGCGCTTGCGGTCGCTGTCTGGGTCGGGGAGGCGGGCGACAGCGCCGCCGATCTCGACCAAGTGCACGTGCACGAGGAGGGGAAGGTGCGCGGCCGCGACGCAGTGCTCCTCCGCGAGGGCGAGGTCGTTGCCACGCATCTCGACCTGCCGTGGGGGGACGACGATCCCGAGCACTGGGAGCGCGCCGCGGCAGCCGAGGGCAGAGTCGTCCTCGCAGGGAAGCTCGGCCCCGAGAACGTGAAGGCAGCGATCGAGCGTGTCCGGCCGTGGGGAGTTGATGCGAGCTCTCGCCTCGAGACCTCCCCCGGCGTGAAGGACCACACGAAGGTGCGCGCCTACGTCGAGGCGGCGCGAGCGTGACCGCGACCTACGGCGACTACGGTGGCCGCTACGTCCCCGAGACGCTGATCCCGGCGCTCGACGAGCTCACCGCCGCATGGGACACGGCCAAAGAGGATGCGACCTTCTGGGACGAGGTGGACGAGCTCGGCCGCACGTACGCGGGCCGACCGACTCCGCTGACCCGCGCCGACCGCTTCGCGCCGGCGAAGCGCCTCTACCTGAAACGTGAAGACCTTCTGCACACGGGCGCGCACAAGCTCAACAACACGCTCGGGCAGGCCGTGCTCGCGCAACGGCTCGGGAAGCGGCGCATCGTCGCGGAGACCGGCGCCGGCCAGCACGGGGTCGCGACCGCGGCCGTGTGCGCGCGCTTCGGCCTCGAGTGCGTCGTGTACATGGGGGCCGAGGACATGCGCCGCCAGCAGCCGAACGTCGAGCGTATGGGCCTGCTCGGCGCCGAGGTGCGGGCCGTCGAGTTCGGGACGCGCACGCTCAAGGAGGCGACGAGCGAGGCGATCCGGGACTGGATCGAAAACGTCGAGACGACGCACTACCTCATCGGCTCCTGTGTCGGCCCCGCGCCGTATCCCGAGCTCGTGCGCGAGCTTCAGGCGGTGATCGGGCGCGAGACGCGCGAGCAGGTGCTTGCTGTCGAGGGTCGGCTGCCGGATGCCGTCCTCGCGTGCGTCGGCGGGGGCTCGAACGCGATCGGGATGTTCGCCGCCTTTCTCGACGACGCCGGCGTCGAGCTCGTGGGTGTCGAGGCAGCCGGCGCCGCGTCGCTCTCGACCGGGCGCCCCGCGGTGCTGCACGGCGCGCGCTCCTCCGTGCTCGCCGACGAGGACGGGCAGGTCGCGGACGCGCACTCGATCTCGGCCGGGCTCGACTATCCCGGGGTGGGGCCGGAGCACGCGTACCTTCGCGACACCGGGCGGGTGCGGTACGTCACCGCGACGGACGAGGAGGCGCTCGCGGCGTTCGGGAGGCTGGCCGAGACCGAGGGCATCGTCCCCGCGCTCGAGCCCGCACACGCGCTCGCGCGGGTCGCCGAGCTCGACGCCGAGCTCGTCGTCGTCTGCCTCTCCGGGCGGGGCGACAAGGACCTGGCCGAGGCGCTGCGGGCCCGCGCGGCCCGCTAGTCGATGCCGAAGGCGCTCGTCGTCTACCTCATGTCCGAGCCCGAGACGCCGGAGCTCGCGGAGGCCGCGGTGGAGGGCGGCGCAGACGTCGTCGAGCTCGGGTTTCCGTTCTCCGACCCGCTCGCCGACGGGCCGGTGATCCGGCGGGCCGCGGAGCGCGCGCTCTCGCGGGGGATGCGGACGCGCGCCTGCCTCGAGTGCCTGGCCGAGGTCCGCGCGCGGGTCGGCGACACCCCGCTCGTGCCGATGACGTATGCGTCTTTGCTCGAGGCGTACGGGTGGGAGCGCTTCGCGTCCGACGCGGGCGCGGCCGGCGCGACGAGCCTCATCGTCGCCGATCTTCCGGCGGGCGAGCGCCTCGAGCTCCGGCGGGTCCAGCTCGTCGCGCCGACCTCGACCGACGAGCGGATCGCGCTCGCTGCGCGCGAGACCGACGGCTGGCTCTACCTCGTCACGCTCACGGGCACCACCGGGGTCCGCGAGGAGCTGTCGTCGTCTCTCGGCGAGCTCGCCGCTCGAGCGCGGCGACTGGGACCGGAGGTCCCGCTCTACGCAGGTTTCGGGATCTCGACGCCCGAGCAGGCTCGCCAGGCGGCCGATCTCACCGACGGCGTCGTCGTCGGCTCACGCGCGCTGCTCGCAGCCGAGGAGGGCCCGGGCGCGCTGCGCGACTATGTTCGCTCGCTTCGCAACGCGCTCGACGCGTAGAGGCGCGTTCCACAGCGACGGCGTACGAACTTGTCACGAAATCGTGACTCGGACGACAGCGGAGAGCCGATACCGTGTCTCCAGGGACACGGGAGTGCCCCTGGGGGCATGTGGAGACAGATCGGGACGTCTCGGCGCGCGTACCTGGCCGCGTGCCGCCGCCCCGCCGAGCTCAGGCTTCGCGGCGGAGCTCGCGTTTCGTCAGCTCGAGCAATTGGGCGAAGAACGCACGCATCCCCTCCTCCGACAGCGGCCCGCCGTTCGCACGCGCCAACGCCTCGAGAAGCTCCCGCTCACGGTTCGGGTCGACGAACGAGACTCCGAGGCCCTCCTTGTGCCGCTTCAACTCGGCTACGAGCTCGAGCCGCGCGTTGACGCGGTGAAGGATCTCGCGATCCACGTCGGAGATCTCCCGCCGCAGCCGCTGGACGGTGGGGTCGGAGGAAGCGTCGCTCATCGGCCGTTCCCCGCAGGGTACGACCCGAACAGGCGGAGCTGCCGGGTGCGATCCCGGACCTCCGCGAATGCCGCGCGCACGACTCCGTCGAGCGGATGCCCGGCGAGCACCGCGTCGAAGCGGTAGCGCCACGGCGACTGCGGGATCGGCCGCGAGACGAGCTGGAGGAGGTCGAGCTCGTGCCGCGCGAAGGGCTCGATCGCGCGGTGCAGCGCCCCCGGCTGGTGGTCGGTGACGAACGAGAACGCCGTCCGCCACGCCGCACCCTCCCCGTCGCCGTCCAGCCGCGTGTAGGTCGCGACCGAGACGAACCGCGTGTACGCCTCGGGGTGGTCGCCGATGTCGGCGGCGATCACGGTCAGGCCGTACAAGGCAGCCGCACGCTCGCTCGCGATCGCGGCCTCCGCGGGATTCCCGTCGGCTGCGACCTGCGCCGCCGCGTCGGCCGTCGTCGGCGCCGCGATCGCCGTCGCCCACGGCATCGCCGCGAGCAGCCGCCGGCACTGGTCGAGCGCCGCGGGATGCGAGTGGATGATCTTGATCTCTTCAACCGGCACCTCCGCCGGCCCGACGAGGCAGTGCCGGATCGGCAGCACGGCCTCCCCGTGGATCGCCAGCGGCGAGTCGTAGAGGAGGTCGTGCGTCTCCGTGACCGGCCCCGAGAGCGAGCTCTCGATCGGGAGCACTCCGAACTCGACCTCGCCGTCGACCGCCGCGTCGACGACCGCTGTGAAGCTCGGAAGCGCGACCAGCTCCGCCTGCCCCGGGAAGAGACGCTCGCAGGCCGCCGCGCTGTGCGCGCCGTCGCGTCCGGGATACCCGACCGTCGTCATCCACTAAGAGTGCAGCAGCGCCCGATCGCGCGCCCGAGACACGCCTCTACACTCACCGTCCGATGGCCATTACCGCGTCCAACTGGACACCTGCCTCGTGGCGCTCGCTGCCTGCGCGCCAGCAGCCGGACTGGCCCGACGAGGCCGCGCTTGCCGGCGTCCAGGAACGTCTGAGCGGGCTGCCGCCGCTCGTCTTCGCGGGCGAGGCGCGCGCGCTCCTCGCGTCGCTCGGGGACGTCTGCGCAGGCCGAGCGTTCCTGCTCCAGGCCGGCGACTGCGTGGAGTCGTTCCGCGAGGTCTCGGCGCCGGCGATACGCGAGAAGCTGAAGGTCCTGCTCCAGATGTCCGCCGTGCTGACCTACGGGGCGACGCTCCCGGTCGTGAAGGTCGGACGCATCGCCGGGCAATTCGCGAAGCCGCGCAGCGAGCCGACCGAGGTCGTGAACGGGGTCGAGATCCCGTCGTTCCGCGGTCACGTCGTCCACTCCGACGAGCCCACGCCGGAGGCGCGCATCCCCGATCCAGAGCGGCTCATCCAGGGCTACTACCAGGCCGCCTCGACGCTGAACCTGCTCCGTGCGTTCGCGAAGGGAGGCTTCGCCGACCTCACGCTCGTCCACACGTGGAACCGCGAGTTCGTCGCGGAGTCGCCCGCCGGGAAGCGCTACGAGGCGCTCGCGGGCGAGATCGGGCGTGCGCTCCGCTTCATGCAGGCGATCGGGATCGACCTCGAGCGCGAGCGGACCCTGCACGAGGTCGAGGTGTGGACGAGCCACGAGGGACTGCTGCTCGAGTACGAGGAGGCGCTCACGCGCAAGGACTCCCTGACCGGTGAGTGGTACGACTGCTCGGCCCACCTCCTCTGGATCGGCGAGCGGACGCGCGACCCCGGCGGTGCGCATGTCGAGTTCTTCTCGGGGGTCCGTAACCCGATCGGCGTGAAGCTCGGCCCAACTGCCACCCCAGAAGACGCAGTCGAGTTGGCCGAGCGGCTGAATCCCGGCCGCGTGCCTGGGCGCCTCACCTTCGTCGCGCGGCTGGGAGCGAACCGTGTGCGCGAGCTGCTTCCGCCGCTGCTCCGCGCCGTGCGCGAGGCGGAGATGCCCGTCGTCTGGGTGTGCGACCCGATGCACGCGAACCTCGTACGCACGCCGCTCGGCAGGAAGACGCGGCACTTCGAGGCGATCTGGGAGGAGGTCCAGGGGTTCTTCGCCGCGCACCGCGAGGTGGGGACATGGCCAGGGGGCGTGCACATCGAGTTCACCGGCGAGGACGTGACCGAGTGCCTCGGCGGCTCCGAGGCCGTGCTCGAGGAGCAGCTCGACCACCGTTACGAGTCGCTCTGCGACCCGCGCCTCAACGGCCGCCAGTCGCTCGACCTCGCGTTCCGCGTCGCCGAGCTCATGCGGTCCATCTGACGCCGTGCGCAACGCGCGCCTTCAGCTTGCGTTCGCGGGGGAAACCATGTTTCCCCCGCGTGCCCCCTTCTTCTCGAGAGCGTGGGGAACCTCCCGGTTCCCCACACCCCTCCCCGCTCCTGGGCCAAGGATTGGCCCATGAGCCTCGCCGTCGTCGGCACCGGGCTGATCGGCGCCTCCGTCGGGCTCGCCGCGGCGAGGGCAGGCTTCGGCGACGTCGCCGGCTGGGATCAGGACTCGAACGCCCTCGCGGTCGCCGCGGAGCGTGGCGCGGTCGTCGCCGCGGGCTCGCTCGAGGAGGCCCTCGCCGACGTCGAGGTCGCGCTCGTGGCCGTGCCGGTGGCGGCGCTTCCGAGCGCCGTGCGCAGCGTCCTCGAGGCGGCGCCGGCAGGCTGCACCGTCACCGACGTGGGATCGACGAAGGAGTCGGTCTGCGCGGCCGCGGCGGGCGACGCACGGTTCGTCGGCGGCCATCCGATCTGCGGCGCGGAGACGCAAGGCCCCGGCCGCGCGAGCGCCGAGCTCTTCGACGGCGCGACCTGGTTCCTGACGCCGCTCGCGGTCACCGAGCCCGAGCGCTACCGCGCGATCCACGCCCTCGTCACGTCGCTCGGCGCGCGTCCCGTCGCCATCGACCCTGACGCGCACGACCGCCTCGTCGCGGTGACGAGCCACCTGCCGCACGCCCTCGCGAACATCCTTCTGAACCAGGCCGGTGCCTCGCGGATGGACGGTCACGAGCCGCTCGCCGCCGCGGGAGGCTCGCTTCGGGACATGACTCGGATCGCCGGGTCGAACCCGCGGATCTGGGTCGACATCTTCCTCGACAATCGCGTCGCGCTCGCGACCGCGCTCTCCGAGCACCGCCGGCGCGTCGAGCAGCTCGAGGCTGCACTCGCAGAGGGTGACGCGGGGTTCCTCGCGCGCTGGATCGGGGAGGCTGCCGGCAACCGGCGCCGGATGCTCGAGTCCGCGTACGAGGACGCCGGCCGGCTCCACCGCCTCCGCGTGCACGTGCCCGACCGCCCCGGCGTCCTCGCCGGCATCTTCCAGGCGCTCGGCGCCCAGCGGATCAACGTCGCCGACTTCGACCTCGAGCACCTCTCGCACGACCGCGGCGGCACGCTGACGATCCTCGTCACCGGCGAGGAGGACGCGGCGCTCGCGGCGGCGATGCTCGAGGAGCAGGGCTACGGGGTCGTGGCCGCGCCGGTGGTCGAGGACGCGTAGCGGGCGTACACTTCGACGCGTATGACCACCATGGTGACGCTCCGTGGCCGTCCGGCAACGACCCTCGCGGTCGGCGCCCGGGCAGCACTTCCTCCGCAGTAGCCGACTCGCAGCGGAGCTCGTTCGCGAAGCGGGCGTGAAGCCCGGCGACCTGGTCGTGGACGTCGGTGCGGGAACGGGTGCGCTCACGCAGGCGCTCGCCGATGCGGGTGCACGCGTGCTCGCGCTCGAGCTCGACGGTGCGCTGGCGGCGGGCCTTCGCGGGCGCTTCACCGGTCGAGACGTCGAGGTCCTCGAGGTCGACGCACGCCGCTGGAGCTGGCCCGAGGGCCCGTTCGCGGTCGTCGCGAACCTGCCGTTCGCAGGCTCCGGGCTCGATCCTGAGCAGCCTGCTCGGCGCACCCGCGCGTCCCGCTCCGGCGGTTGGACGCGATCGTCCAGTGGGAGGCGGCGGTCAAGCACGCCGCCGTCTGGCCCGCGACGCTCAAGAGCACGCACTGGGGCGCGTGGCACGAGCTCGCGGTCACCGCGCGGATCTCGCGGAGTGCGTTCTCGCCGCCTCCTGCCGTTGACGCGGGCGTCCTTCGCGCGATCCGGCGCGTGCGTGCGCTCGTTCCTCCCGCGGAGCACGCTCGCTACGAGCGGTTCGCCGCCGACGCGTTCCGGTCGCAGCGCCCGCTGCGGGCCGCGCTTCGAGCTCACCTCTCCCCGCGTGAGCTGAAGCGGCTTGCGCCGGTCCTCGGCTTCGCTCCCGACGCCCTTCCCCGGGATCTCGGCCCGACGCAGTGGGCCGCGCTCTTCGCGTTCGCCCGAGCTCGCGGCCGGACGTAAGATCGAGCGCATGGAGGCGGTCCACGACCGCGGTGGGCGCCCGGACGCGTCGCCGATCGACCGGTCCGAGCACGAGCTCGCGGACTGGGAGCTCCTCATGGACGCGCTCGTCGGCACGCTCGGCGCGGCCGGCCTCATGAACGTCGACGAGCTTCGCCGCGGGATCGAGAGCATGGCGCCAGACGCCTACGAGCGGGCGACGTACTACGAGCGCTGGCTCTACTCGGTCGAGACCGTGCTCACGGAGAAGGGCATTCTGGAGCCGGGCGAGATCGACGCGCGGGTCGAAGCGTGAGCTTCGAGCGGGGTCAGCGCGTTCGCGTCGCGTCGCGGCCGCATGTGGGCCACCACCGCACGCCCGGCTACGTGAAGGGCAAGACCGGCAGCGTCGAGCGCGTGCACGAGTCGTACGCGAACCCGGAGACGCGGGCATACGGCGACGACGGCCAGCCGGCGCAGACCCTCTACCTCGTCGGCTTCGACCAGCGGGAGCTCTGGCCCGAGTACCGCGGCGCCGGGCGTGACCGGCTCCTCGTCGACGTCTTCGAGCATTGGCTGGAGGAGGCATGACCCACGACCATGACCACGATCACGAACACGCCCCGATCGAGAACGACGGCGAGCCGGAGGCCGCCGCCCGCGTCCGCGCGCTCGAGCAGATCCTCGTAGAGAAGGGCGTTGCAGATCGCGAGAGCGTCCGCCGGCGCATCGACTGGCTCGTCTCGCGCACGCCGGCCGACGGCGCCCGGCTCGTGGCACGGGCGTGGGTCGACCCCGACTTCAAGCGCAGGCTCCTCGAAGACGCGCGCTCGGCGGCGCTCGAGCTCGGCCTCGACCCCGGCCCCTCGCCGGTCGTGGTCGCGCTCGAGAACACGGAGGCCGTGCACCACGTCGTCGTCTGCACGCTCTGCTCGTGTTATCCGCGGGCGCTCCTCGGCCCGCCGCCCGACTGGTACAAGAGCCTCCCGTACCGCTCGCGCGCAGTGTCCGACCCGCGCGGGGTGCTCGAGGAGTTCGGCCTCGACCTCGACGAGGACGTCGAGCTGCGCGTCGTCGACTCGACGGCCGACGTGCGCTACCTCGTCGTCCCGCGGAGGCCGCCCGGTACGGACGGGCTGGGGGAAGAAGAGCTCGCCGCTCTCGTCACGCGCGACTCGATGATCGGCGTCGCGCAGCCGCGCGCGCCCGAGGGCGCGGCGGCTACGTCGGCCTGAGGACGACCTCGATCGCGGTCCCGCGGCCGGGCGCCGAGTGCAGGCTCAGCTCTCCCTGGATCGCATCCGCGCGCAGCTTCATGTTCTCGAGCCCCTGGCCGGACTCGGCGGTCTCTTCGTCGAAGCCGACGCCGTCGTCGCGCACGAGCACGACCCGGCGGCCGTTTTGCTGCGAGATCTCGACCTCGACGTGCTTTGCACCGGCGTGCCGGCGCGCGTTCCCGAGCCCCTCTTGCACGATCCGGAACACCTCGATCTGCTCGTCGGGGGCGAGCCCGACCGAGCGGTCGACGTCGAGCTCGACGTCGAGCTCACCATCCGCGGTCAGCACATCGACGTAGCGGCGAAGCGCGGAGTCGAAGCGCGCGGAGCCGCCCGCGGACGACAGAGCGAGCACGGCGAACCGCGCTTCCTGTTGCGATGCCGTGGATGCGCGCTTGAGGCGGGGGAGGACCTGCTCGAGCGGCGCGCCCGTCTCGAGCATCGTCACCTGGGCGGAGATGGCGAACAGGTACTGCGCCAGCCCGTCATGGATCTCCCGTGCGACACGGGCGCGCTCATCGGCGACCGCCCGGCCGAACTCGGCTTCGGCGATCGTCCGCCACACGCCGACGAGCAGGAGCCCGTAGGCGATGAGGCGCAGGAAGTCGCCCTGCAGCACGTACTCGCTCGAGACCACGGGCGTCAGCACGAGGTGGAGGTCGGCGAAGAGCGCGAGCGTCACCGACAGGCAGAGCCAGCTGTCGAGGTCGCGTCCGTAGCGGCGGTAGCGCAGCGCGAAGCCGATCAGCGCGATGAACGAGAGGACTGCGAGGAGGGTCGCGGCGAAGACGACGGACGAACCCTCGACGATCTCGACCCCCGCCTCCTTGCTCTCCCAGGGCGGCGTGCTCAGCCCCATGCCTGCCGAGGCGAGCACGGCCGCCACGCCGATGCCGACGGCGACCAGCGCCGGGCGTCGCGACTTGAGCCGCCCGTCCGTCCACGGCGCCACCGCGATCAGCGCCGCGCCGAGGAGACGGGCGCCGACGAGCGCCCACGCGGCGGAGGGAGGCAGGGGGCCTCCGCCGAGCACGGGCACGATCCCGAACACGATCGTCCCGAGGGCGATGCTCCAGAACCCGGCCGCGACGAGCAGGTCGAGCACGCGGCCGTCGACGAGGAAGCGGACGCTCGCGAGCACGGCCACGATCGCCGCCACGACCGCGACGGCGGTGTCGAGCACGAGACGCGTCTCTGGCAGCTCGTACGAGGACTGGAGCACGTCGCTGAGCGCGAAGAGCCCCGTCGCCGACGCCAGCAGGCCGACGAGCGCGACCTCGCCGACCAGCCACGAGCGATAGCTCTGCGAACGCGAATGGTCCACGTTTCTCTTGTCGGCAGGCCGCTCCCTGCCGATAAGGGGAGCATGGCCGAGCGAGTCCTGCTCGTCGATGACCATCCCCTTACCCGGGATGCCCTCGCCGCGCTCCTCGCGCAGCAGGGCTTCGAGGTCGTCGGCGACGCGTCGAACGGCGAGGAGGCCATCAGGGCCGCAGAGCGGCTCCAGCCCGATCTCGTCCTCCTCGACCTGACCATGCCCGGGATGGACGGCCTCACGGCGCTTCCCGGCATCCGCGAGGAGGCGCCGAACAGCGAGGTGGTCGTGCTCACGGCGTCGGACGCCGAGGAGAACCTCCTCGCGGCGATCCGCGCAGGCGCCTCGGGCTACCTCCTGAAGACCGAGCCTCCCGAGCAGATCGCGACGTTCCTGCGCGGCGTCGTCCGCGGCGAGGCCGCGCTCTCCGGCGGTGTCGCCCGCAGGCTGCTCGACCGCGTTCGCGAAGGCGGCCGGCTCGACGGCATCCCGGAGGAGATCGCGCGCGTACTCTCCGCCCGCGAGGTCGAGGTCCTGCTGCTGCTCGACGAGCACCTGGGGACGGACGAGATCGCGCAGCGCCTGTTCATCTCCGAGCACACCGTCCGCTCGCACGTGAAGAGCCTGCTCCGCAAGCTCGGCGTGTCGTCCCGGCGCGAGGCGCTCGAGCGCCTCGAGACCGCGCGCGGGTAGGGCGAGGCTAGCCTCGCCCCTACGCGCGCTCGCGCGAGAAGCCGTCGAGGGCGGCCTCGACGAGGTCCGGCAGCGTCTCGAGGTTGTAGCCGCCCTCGAGCACGACGGCCAGGCGTGGGCCGAGGCCGGCGCAGCGGCGCGCGAGATCGCGGAAGCCGTCCTTCGTGACGCGCATCTGCGCGAGTGGGTCGTCCTCGTGCGCGTCGAATCCCGCGGAGACGAGCACGAGGTCCGGCTCGAACGCGCGCACCGAGGGCTCGACGACCTCTTGAAAGGCCGCGGCGTAGACGTCGTCTCCGGAGCCGGCGGGGAGCGGGATGTTCAGTGTGGTCCCGTCGCTCGTCCCCGGCCCGCCCGAGCCCGGCCAGAACGGCCACTGATGCAGCGAGACGAAGAGCACGTCGGGATCGCCCCGGAAGATCTCCTCGGTCCCGTTCCCGTGGTGGACGTCGAAGTCGACGATCGCGATACGCCGCAGTCCGAGCTCGGCCTGGGCGTGCCGGGCCGCGATGGCGACGTTGTTGAAGATGCAGAAGCCCATCGCGAGCGACTCGAGTGCGTGGTGGCCGGGAGGGCGGACGAGTGCGAAGCCGTCGCGCTCCAGGGCTGCGATCGAGCAGCCGGCCGCGAGCCGTGCTGCCTCGCACGTCGTCGGCTCCGCGTAGGTTTCCGGGTCGAGCCACAACTCCTCGTCGATCTCCTCGATCAGGTCCACGTACGCGTCCGAGTGCACTCGCTCGATCTGCTCGCGCGTCGCCGCCCGGCCCTCTTTGAAGTCGGGAAAGCGTTCGTGAAGAACGCGGAGCCGCTCCGGGATCTCGTCGTGGCGGTGCCGTCCCGGCGAATGCAGTCGCGCCAGCGCTTTGTGGCTGATCACGTCCATGTCGCCGCCTCCTCGAAGCGGCCGGCCAGTCTCTCCATCCCGAGCTCGCGGACGTGCGCCGCCGACGCCGACCAGTCCGGCGTGACGTCGGGGAGATCCGGAAGCGGCGCCGCGCGTTGCATCGTCGCGATCTCGCGGTAGAGCCTGAGCGCGTCCGCCTCGGCCGAGAAGCGTCCGGCGTCGAGGAGTGCGTCGAGCGTTCCGTACTGCGCGAGGAGC
This sequence comes from uncultured Actinomycetes bacterium, assembly GCA_963765175.1. Classification (GTDB taxonomy): domain Bacteria; phylum Actinomycetota; class Thermoleophilia; order Gaiellales; family Gaiellaceae; genus GMQP-bins7. Next base: position 195,803 of record CAVXUY010000008.1, on the reverse strand, counting down.
TCCGCGGCCTTCTTCGGGCCGATCCCGCGTGCTCCGGGGATCCGGTCGGACGGATCGCCGCGGAGCGCGATGAAGTCCGGGACCTGCTCCGGGTCGACGCCGTAGCGCTCGCGCACCTCCGCCGGCCCGATCCGCGCGGGCGCCTCGCCTCGCACGGGCTGAAGGATCGTCGTCCGGGCGCTCGCCAGCTGGAACGCGTCCCGGTCGGACGTCGCGACGAGCACCGTGCCGCCCGCCTCCTCCTCTCGCCCGACCGCGGCGCCGAGGAAGTCGTCGGCCTCGTAGCCCGGCGCCTTCGCGTACGCGAGCCCGGAGGACGCGACGAGCGCGGGCATCAGCGCGAGTTGCTCGAGCAGCTCGTCCTCGAACTCCCGACCGCTCTGGTACGCCTCGAGCGCCTCGTGGCGGTAGGTCGGGACCTCGAGCGTGTCCCAGGCCACGAGCACGTTCCGCGGTCGCTCCTCCTGCCACAGCCGGAGGAGCATGTTCGAGAACCCGAAGAGCATGTTCCCGGGGCCGCCGTCCGCGCGCCGGATCGACTTCGGGATCGCGTGATACGCGCGATGCGCGAAGGAGTCGCCGTCCACGACGAGCAGCGCGCTCATGGGCCGTCCTTTGGCCCGTGAGCGGGGAGGGGCGTGGGGAACCGGGAGGTTCCCCACGCTCTCAGGAAGAAGGGGGCACGCGGTCCTTTCGCAAGATCGGGATTCGCTAGCGCGAATCCCGATCGCGGCAAGGCGTGGGGAAACATGGTTTCCCCCGCGACCGCGAGCCGTGCGAGCGGTGTCACCGGAGCGACTCCTCGAGCTCCTCGATCGTCGCCTGCAACCGCTCCGTCGCGACCCGCGAGGCGTCCTCGACCCCGTCCAGGTCACCGAGCTCGAGCGGCGTCCCGTAGCGCACGCGCAGCGGGGCCAGGCGTGCGAGCCTGTCGGTCCCCGCGACCGCCGCCGGGACGATCGGCACGCCTGCCTCGAGCGCTATCCGCGCTGCGCCTGTGCGCCAGCGGGCCTCGTGCTTCTTGCGCATGCCCTTCTTGCGCCTGGTTCCCTCGGGGAACATGACGACCGCGTGGCCGGCACGGCAGAGCGAGACGGCCGTCGTGATCGCCTCCTCGTCCCGCTCGCCGCGCCGCACGGGAAACGCGCCTCCCGCGTGCGCGATCGCGCTGAACGGAAACCAGAAGAGCTCCGACTTCGCCATGAAGCGCAGGAAGCGTCGCGGGAACAGCGGGACCCCGAGCGGCCACGGGTCGAAGTTCGACAGGTGGTTCGCCGCGAGCACGAAGCCGCCCGTCTGCGGGACGTTCTCGGTACCCCTCACCCGGAGCCTGAACACCGTCTTGAGGACGGGCCAGCTGAGCGCCGCGATCGCGAAGTAGAGCCAGCTCGGCCGAGGAGCTTTCTGCACGCGCGGCAGTATCGCGAGCTTGCGCCGCGACGCGTCGGCGCTAACCTGTCGCGCCGATGGCAAAGAGCCTGGTTATCGTCGAGTCTCCCGCGAAGGCGCGGACGATCGGCCGTTACCTCGGCGGCGACTACGCCGTGGAGTCGAGTATCGGGCACATCCGCGATCTCCCGAACCGCGCGTCGGACGTCCCGGCGGAGCAGCGCAAGCGTTTCGGCGCGCTCGGCGTCGACGTCGCGGAGGGCTTCGAGCCGTACTACATCGTCGACAGTGAGAAGAAAAAGGTCGTCAGCGCGTTGAAGAAACATCTCCAAGGCGCCGACGAGCTCCTGCTCGCGACGGACGAGGATCGCGAGGGCGAGGCGATCGCCTGGCACCTCGTCGAGGTCCTGAAGCCGAAGGTGCCGGTTCGCCGGATGGTGTTCCACGAGATCACGAAGGAGGCGATCGCCCGCGCGCTCGAGGAGACGCGCGGCATCGACCAGGACCTCGTGGACGCGCAGGAGACGCGGCGGATCCTCGACCGGCTCTACGGCTTCGAGGTCTCGCCCGTGCTCTGGAAGAAGGTCATGCCCCGCCTGTCCGCCGGACGAGTGCAATCGGTGGCGACGCGGCTCGTCGTCGAGCGCGAGCGCGAGCGGATCGCGTTCGTCTCGGCCGGGTACTGGGACCTGCTCGCGACGTTCGATCCCGGATCGTTCGAGGCGCGTCTGCTCAGCGTCGCCGGCAAGCGGGTCGCGCAGGGACGCGATTTCGCCCCCGACGGGACGTTGCGCGACTCGAGCCTCACCGTCCTCGACGAGAGCGATGCCCGCGGTCTCGCGGAGCGGCTCGAAGGCGCGAGCTTCACGGTCCGCACCGCCGACGAGAAGCCGTATCGCCGACGGCCGGCGGCGCCGTTCCGTACTGCGACGCTGCAGCAGGAGGCGAGCCGCAAGCTCCGCTTCTCAGCGCAGACGACGATGCGCGTCGCGCAGCGGCTGTACGAGTCGGGCTACATCACGTACATGCGGACGGACTCGACGACGTTGTCGGAAACCGCGCTCGCCGCCGCCCGCGCGCAGGTGAAGCAGCTCTTCGGCGACGACTTCGTGCCCGAGAAGCCGCGCACGTACGGGCGCGCGGTCGCGAACGCGCAGGAGGCGCACGAGGCGATCCGCCCGGCCGGGGACACGTTCCGGGCGCCCGACCAGATCAAGAGCGCCGTCTCCCGCGACGAGCACGCGCTGTACGACCTCATCTGGAGGCGGACGCTCGCCTCACAGATGGAGGACGCGCGCGGGCAGACCGTGTCCCTCCGGATCGGCGCCGCCTCGTCCGCGGGCGAGGACGTCGAGTTCGCAGCCTCCGGGACGGTCATCACCTTCCGGGGCTTCCTCGCCGCCTACGAGCCGGGTCGCGACGAGCCCGCCGACGACGACGAGGAGCGGCGGCTTCCGCAGCTCGAGGTCGGCCAGGAGGTCACGGCGGTGTCGATCCAGCCCGACGGCCACGCGACCACGGCGCCGCCGCGCTTTACCGAGCCGACGCTCGTGAAGGCGCTCGAGGACCGCGGTATCGGACGCCCGTCGACGTACGCGGCGATCCTCTCGACGATCGTCGATCGCGGCTACGTGTTCAAGAAAGGGACCGCGCTCGTGCCCACGTTCCTCGCGTTCGCGGTCGTAAACCTCCTCGAGCGGCACTTCCAGCAGCTCGTCGATTTCGACTTCACCGCCCGGATGGAGGACGATCTCGACCGGATCGCGGCTGGAGAGGAGGAGCGCATCGCCTGGCTCGGGCGCTTCTACTTCGGCAACGACGGGGAGCCCGGCCTGCATCACCTCGTCACCGAGCATCTCGACGAGATCGATGCGCGCGCCGTCAACTCGATCCCGATCCCCGGCAGTGAAGCGGTCGTGCGCGTGGGCCGCTACGGCCCGTACCTCGAGCGCGGAGACGAGCGCGCGAACCTGCCCGCCGACCTCGCGCCCGACGAGCTCACCGCGGAGAAGGCCGAGGAGCTGCTCGCCCAGCCGGACAACCGCCCTCTCGGCCGCCACCCGGAGACGGGGCACGAGATCATCGCCCGCGTCGGCCGCTACGGGCCGTACGTGACCGAGGTGCTGCCCGAGGGCGCGGAGGAGAAGCCGCGGACGGCGTCGCTGTTCGCGTCCATGTCTCCGGAGTCCGTCACGCTCGAGGACGCGGTTCGCTTGCTGATGCTGCCGCGCGTCGTCGGCGAGCTCGACGGCGAGGAGGTGATCGCGCAGAACGGCCGCTACGGCCCGTACGTCAAGCGCGGCTCGGACTCCCGCTCGCTCGAGAGCGAGGAGCAGCTCTTCACGGTCACGCTCGAGGAGGCCAAGGCCCTGCTCGCGCAACCACCCCGGCGGCGAGGGCGAGGCGCCGCGCGCGGGCCTCTGCGGGAGCTCGGCCCGGACCCGTCGAGCGGCAAGCCGATCGTGGTCAAGGACGGCCGCTTCGGGCCATATGTCACGGACGGAGAGACCAACGCCAGCCTGCGCAAGGCGGACACGGTCGAGGCCGTCACCCTCGAGCGAGCGTCGGAGCTGCTTGCGGAAAGACGCGCTAAGAGCGCGTAAAGACGCTCGCGTGGGGGTTTTCGACGTCCGCGCGACCGGTCATGATCTAACTGCCTGAACGCCGCAACGTCTCAGGTGAGTTGAGGGGCTTTCGGGCTCCTAAGCGTTAGCGCCGCGAACCGCCGAGGCCTCGGCGGCGGAATACCTGGAAGAGGCGACGACGTTCAGGAGTTTGTGACGCCTCAGGAGCGAGCATCACCCCTGGAAAGAGAAGGAAACCCGCTCTAAACTTCGTAAGTTTGTTGCTTCGCCAAGTCGCCGATTTCGAAAGGACAGAACAACCTCTTGACGCAGAACCAGCTAATCGAACTGCTCGAATCCGAGCATGTGAAGGCTCTCATCGAGCGCGCAGAGGAGCACGGGGGCAGCCTCGCCGTCACCGACATCGAGGCGTTCGTGCTCGAGCACGACCTCGGTGAGGACGACACCGAGCTGCTCCAGCGCGAGCTCGAGGCGCACGGCATCGAGATCGCCCACCCGGACGCCGAGGCCGAGAAGGAGGCCGAGAAGCCGCAGTACGAGGCCGGCGCCGTCTCGGGCGCCGCCGACAGCCTCCAGCTCTTCCTGGCCGACGTCGGCCGCCACAAGCTGCTGACTGCCTCCGAGGAGGTCGCGCTCGCCAAGCGCATCGAGCGCGGCGACCCCGTCGCGAAGCGGACGATGATCGAGTCGAACCTCCGCCTGGTTGTCTCCATCGCGAAGGGCTACCGCGGTCTCGGAGTGCCGTTCCTCGACCTCATCCAGGAGGGAACCCTGGGCCTGAACCGCGCCGTCGAGAAGTTCGACTGGCGCCGCGGCTTCAAGTTCTCGACCTACGCGACCTGGTGGATCCGCCAGTCGGTGCAGCGCGCCGTGGCCAACCACGCGCGCACGATCCGCGTGCCCGTCCACGTCGTCGAGCGTCAGCAGAAGCTGTCGCGCGCCGCCCGCCGGCTCGAGGTCGAGCTCGGCCGCGAGGCGACGAAGGAGGAGCTCGCGGAGGCGACCGGTCTGCCACTCCAGCACGTCGACGAGGCGCTCGGCGCCGCACACGCGTCGGTCTCTCTGAACCAGACCGTCGGCGCGGACGACGAAGGCGAGCTCGGCGACCTCTTCGCCGACCGCGAGGCGGCCGATCCGTTCGACGAGGCCGAGGAGTCCCTCCGGCGCCAGAGCATCCGGCGCGCGCTCGACGCCCTCCCCGAGCGGGAGCGGCGCATCCTCGAGCTCCGCTTCGGGTTCGAGGGCGAGCCGTGGACGCTCGAGGCGATCGGCCACGAGCTCGACCTGACGCGCGAGCGCGTCCGGCAGCTCGAGGGCCAGGCACTGAAGCGCCTCGAGGCGCTGCGCGACCTCGCAGGCCTCGCGGCCTAGTCACTCCCGACAGACGTTTCCTGGAGAGGCGGGCACTGCCCGCCTCTCGGCGTTCGAGCCCGGATTTCCACTCACGGATCTCACTTGCTGTCGTCGTAGCTATTGCGATACTGCGCATCTTGCCGCCGAAACAAGCTGAAGGGAGAGTTCATGGGAAGGCTGAAGGTTCTGGCACTCGCGGGCGTCGCAGCCATGCTCGCGCTCGGCGCGATCGGCTGCGGTGGGGGCGGTGGCGGTGACGGGGACACGCTCGTCTTCGGGACCGCGACCGATCCGACCGCGCTCGACGGCGCACTCATCACCGACGGAGAGTCGATCCGCGTGCTGTACCAGATGACGGAGGGGCTCACGGCCCTCAAGCCGGGCACCTCCGACGTGATCCCGTCGCTCGCAACGAGTTGGGAGACGAGCGACGACGGTCTCGCGTGGACCTTCAACCTCCGGGAAGGGGTCACGTTCCACGACGGGGAGCCCCTCAATGCCGAGGCGGTCTGCTTCAACTTCGACCGCTGGTTCAACTTCCCGGCGTCACTGCAGGGCGACGCCACGACGTACTACTGGCAGTACGGGTTCGGCGGCGGGTTCAAGAGCCCGGCCGAGGGCAGCCCCGGTCCGGACGAGAGCCTGTACAAGAGCTGCGAAGCAGTCGATGAGAACACCGTCACGCTGAATCTGACCAAGCCGTCCTCGACGATCCTGTCGACGCTGACGCTGCCGAGCTTGCACATCGCTGAGCCCGACGGCACTCCAGGAGTTCGACGCCGACGCGGGAGCGACGGATGACGAGGGTCTCTTCCAGCCGAGCGGGACGTATGCGACCGAGCATCCGACCGGCACGGGCCCGTACAAGTTCGACTCGTGGACGGTCGGCGAGGAGCTCGTGCTCACGCGCAACGACGACTACTGGGGCGAGCCGGCGCAGACCGAGCGCATCATCTTCCGCCCGATTCCCGACAACGCGGCGCGCCTCCAGGCGCTGCAGACCGGTGAGATCCAGGGGTACGACCTCGTCGAGCCACAGGACGTCGAGACGATCCAGGGCGATCAGACGCTCCAGCTGATCGAGCGTCCGCCGTTCAACGTCGGCTACATCACGATCAACCAGGCGAAGCCGCCGATGGACAACCGACTCGTCCGCGAGGCGGTCGCACATGCGATCAACAAGGAAGAGGTCGTCAACTCGTTCTACGGCGGGCGAGGAATCGTCGCCAAGGAGTTCATGCCGAAGGAGATCTTCGGCTATGCCGACGACGTCCCCACCTACGACTACGACCCGGCCAAGTCGCGGCAGCTGCTCCAGCAGGCGGGCCTGACCCTGCCGGTGCCGATCGAGTTCTACTATCCGACCGACGTCTCCCGCGACTACATGCCGGATCCGAAGCGGAACTTCGAGGCGTTCGCGGCCGATCTGAACGAGGCGGGCTTCCGGGTCACGCCGAAGACGGCGCCTTGGTCGCCGACGTACACGGGTCTCGTGTCGGGCGGCACCGCAGGACACCTGAATCTGATTGGGTGGATCGCGGACTTCGCCGATCCGGACAACTTCATCGGCACCTTCTTCCAGGAGCCGAAGGATCAGTTCGGCATGAACGAGCCGGCGATCCACAAGCTCCTCGATCAGGCCGAAGAGGAGCCCGATGAGGCAAAGCGCGCGCAGTTGTACCAGCAGGCCAACCGGCTGATCATGGCGAACATTCCGGGTGTGCCGTACGTGCATGCGACGGCGGCTCTCGGGTTCGACAGCAACATCCAGGGGTTCGTCCCGAGCCCCGTCGGTGTCGGCGGCGAGTCCTTCGCCACCGTCTCGGCCGGTGAGGCCGAGGACGGCGAGGACACCGAGACCGAAACGACCGAAACCGGATAGCGGAGGGAGTAGCGTCATAGCGGACAGCCGGCGGACGACCTAGTGCTTCGCTTCGTCGCCCGCCGGCTGCTCCTGCTCGTCCCGATCCTGCTCGGGCTCTCGATCCTCCTCTTCGTCTGGATCCGGGCCCTTCCCGGAGGACCGGCGGATGCGCTGCTCGGAGAGCGCGCGACGCCGGAGGCCGTCGAGCAGATCGAGAGGACCTACGGGCTCGATCAGCCGATCTGGCAGCAGTACCTCAAGTACATGCAGAACTTCGTGCAGGGTGAGTTCGGCACGAGCATCACCTCACGCCGCCCCGTCACCGAGGAGATCGGCCGGCGGTTCCCCGCGACGATCGAGCTCGCCATCGGTGCAATGCTCTTCGCGACCTTCTTCGGCATCCCGCTCGGCTTCGTCGCCGCCAAACGCCACGGAAGCGCCGTCGACCACGGGAGCCTCGTCGCGTCGCTGATCGGGATCTCGATCCCGGTCTTCTTCCTCGCGATCCTGCTCAAGTACGTCTTCTCGGTGAAGCTCGGGTTACTTCCGACGATCGGGCGCCAGGACGTGCTCATCGACGCGGACCACCCGACCGGCTTCTACGTGCTCGACGGGATCATCACGCTCAACTTCGTGGCCGCGTGGGACGCCGGCCTGCACCTGATCCTGCCGGCGATCGCGCTCGGCTCGATTCCGCTCGCGATCGTCGCTCGCATCACGCGAGCGTCGGTCCTCGACGTCCAGAACGAGGACTACGTCCGCACGGCGCGCGCGAAGGGCGTCAGCCCGCAGATCGTCGACCGGCGCCACGTCTTCCGTAACGCGATGCTGCCGGTGGTCACGATCATCGGCCTGCAGGCGGGGCTGCTGCTCTCAGGCGCGATCCTCACCGAGACCGTGTTCGCGATCCCGGGCATGGGCTCGTGGCTCGCGGGAGCGATCGAGGATCGCGACTATCCCGTGCTCCAGGGCGGGATCCTCTTCATCGCGGTCGTGTTCGTGCTGGTGAACCTGCTCGTCGATATCTCGTACGGGCTCCTCGACCCGCGCATCAGGGTGAGCTGAGTTGTCGGTCGCCGAGCTCGAAAGCAGAGAGATCGAGATCGAGGCCCCGAGCGGGCTCTGGAGCGAGGCGTGGCGTCGGCTGATCCGCAACCCGGGCGCGATCATCGGCGGTGTCCTCGTCAGCCTCTTCGTCCTCACGGCGGTCTTTGCTCCCCTCATCGCTCCGTACGATCCGCGCGAGCAGAACCTGAGCTTGCTCGCGGACGGCTGTTGTCCCGGACCGTCTCGCGACCACTGGTTCGGTGTGGACCCGCTCGGCCGCGACGAGTTCTCCCGTGTCGTCTACGGCGCGCGGTTCTCGCTGCTGATCGGCGTCGTTGCAGTCAGCGTCGGCGTGAGCATCGGGTTCGTTCTCGGGGCGATGTCGGGGTTCTTCGGCGGTTGGGCGGACACGGCGGTCATGAGGGGGATGGACATCATGCTCGCGATTCCCGGCCTGCTGATGGCGATCGGAATCGCCGCACTCTTCGAGCCGGGCTTGCTCTCGGTGATGATCGCGATCGGCGTTGTCAACATTCCGATCTTCGCCCGTCTCCTACGCGGGTCGGTCCTCGGTCAGAAGGGGAACGACTTCGTGCTCGCCGCGCGCGCCGTCGGCGTGCCGCGCAGGAAGATCCTCGTGTCCCACATCCTCCCGAATGCGATGTCGCCGATCATCGTCGCGGCGACGCTCGCGCTGGCAACGGCGATCATCGACGCCGCCGGACTGGGATTCCTTGGGCTAGGACCCCAGGATCCGTCGACGCCCGAGTGGGGAACGATGCTCACCGACACCGTGCGCTACCTGCAGACCGCGCCGCATCTGGCGATCATCCCCGGCCTCGCGATCGTGATCGCGGTCCTCGGCTTCAACCTCATCGGTGACGGCTTGCGTGAGGCGCTCGACCCGAAGCTCCGAGGTCGAGCGTGATGCTCCGCGAGCCACTCCTAGCGGTCGAGGATCTTCGCGTCGAGTTCTGGACGAGCCGCGGAACGGTCTATGCCGTCAACGGCATCTCCTTCGAGGTCGGCGTTGGCGAGACGCTCGGCATCGTCGGCGAGTCGGGGTGCGGGAAGAGCGTGACCTCGCTCGCGCTCCTCGGAATCCTCTCCCGGGCAGGGCGGGTGACCGGCGGCGAGGCGCTCTTCGGCGGGCGAAACCTCCTCGCCCTCAAGGACGACGAGCTCCGCAAGATCCGCGGCCGCGAGATCGCGATGATCTTCCAAGACCCGATGACCTCGCTCAACCCGGTCCTCACGGTCGGTCGGCAGATCCGCGAGGCGCTCGAGACTCACTTCGGCATGGGCGAGAAGGACGCGAACCGCCGCGTGGGCGAGTTGCTCGAGCAGGTTGGCATTCCGGGCGCCAGGCAGCGGCTGAACGACTATCCGCATCAGTTCTCCGGCGGGATGCGGCAGCGCGCGATGATCGCGATGGCGCTCGCTTGCGAGCCGAAGCTGCTCATCGCCGACGAGCCGACGACGGCGCTCGACGTGACGATTCAGGCTCAGATCCTCGATCTGCTGCGCGAGATCGTGGCCGAGCGGGACACCGCGGTCATCCTCATCACGCACGACCTGGGTGTCGTGGCGGGAATGTGCGAGCGCGTCCACGTGATGTACGCCGGGACGTTTGTCGAGACCGGCAGCGCGCGTCAGATCTTCGCGCGGCCGCGGCATCCCTACACGTTCGGGCTGCTGCAGAGCATCCCGCGGCTCGACACCGGCCGGCGGCAGCCGCTCCGGCCGATCCAAGGAGCGCCGCGCGACATGCTCAGTCCCCCGGATTCGTGCCCCTTCTCGCCACGCTGCCCCAACCGAATCGAGATTTGCGTCGCAGGAGCTTCCGCTGCTCGAGCCGCTCGACTCCGGGCAGAACGCGGCCTGCTTCAACCCGATGGCGCCGGACGCCTGGGAGAGGGCGCGGCTGGAGGGCGTTGCGTGAGTGGAGCGAACGGCGGCGGCCCGCTCGTCGAGGTCGACGACCTGAAGGTCTACTTCCCGATCACGAGCGGTTTGTTCTTCGACCGCCACGTGGGCGACGTCCGCGCCGTCGACGGAGTGACGTTCTCGGTCGAGCGGGGCGAGACGCTCGGGCTCGTCGGGGAGTCGGGTTGCGGGAAGACGACCGTCGGCCGCGCGATGCTGCGGCTGTACAAGCCCACCGGCGGGCGGATCGTCTTCGACGGCATCGACATCACGAGCCTCTCCGACGGCCAGCTTCGCCCGCTGCGGCGGCGCATGCAGATGGTCTTCCAGGACCCGTACGCGTCTTTGAACCCGCGGCATTCGGTCGGCCGCATCGTCGGAGAGCCGTTGCGCGTGCACGGCGCGGCGGCGCGGGGGACGGCAGGTGCGCGCGTCCGCGAGATCCTGCAGGTCGTCGGGCTGCCTCCGGATGCGGTCAACCGCTTCCCGCACGAGTTCTCGGGCGGCCAGCGCCAGCGGATCGGCCTCGCACGGGCACTCGCCCTCAACCCGGAGCTCATCGTGTGCGACGAGCCGGTGTCCGCGCTCGACGTGTCGATCCAGGCCCAGATCGTGAACCTCATGGAGGAGCTGCAGCGGGAGCTCGGCCTGACGTACCTCTTCATCGCCCACGACCTCGCTGTCGTCCGACACATCTCGACCCGGATCGTCGTGATGTATCTCGGCAAGATCGTCGAGGTCGCGCCGGCCGACGACCTCTACGACAACCCGCTGCACCCGTACACGATCACGCTCCTCTCGGCGATCCCGATCCCCGACCCCGAGGTCGAGCGGAACCGCAGGCCGATTCGCGTCGAGGGCGATCTGCCGAGCCCGGCGAACCCTCCGACCGCATGTCGCTTCCACACGCGCTGTCCGTTCGTGCAGCCGACGCGGTGCGCGGACGAAGAGCCACTGCTCCGGAAGCTCGACGGGCACCTCGTCGCGTGCCACTACGCGGAGGACGTGAAGGCCGGGCGCATCCATGCCTCAACAGGGGGAGTCACTCCCTCGTTCGAGCGATACGAGCACCCCTGATCTAAAGACGCCTTGCGGGCAGGCCGATACCGGTTGCGTGGATGCCGCTGAGCGCAAGGAGATTCTGGACCGCTACCGCGACCACAGCCGACGCTTCGAAGCGGCTGCCGCGCGTCGAAGCGCACGCCGTCACGGATCGGTCATTCCCTTCACCGCGCCTGCGACGCGTGAAGCCGGTCAGGACCCCACTGCACGCGAGATCGAGGTGTTGCAGCTCGTCGCTGACGGGCTCGTGAACCGTGAGATCGGTGAGCGCCTCTTCCTCTCGGAGGAGACGGTCAAGTCACACGTAAGGCACCTGCTCGCGAAGCTTCAAGCGCGCAGCAGAGCCCACGCCGTAGCGGTTGGCTTCCGGCGCGGGCTCATTGCGTAAGTCTCGCCGTCTATCCCTTGACTCCACCGGGCCGCTCGCCCGGGCGTGGTCCTCTCGCGGTGCCCCGAAAGAGGGATGCTTACCCCCGGCGGAGAACCGAGGATTAGACGGCTACCACCACTTACCGCCTCTGGCCATGGGCATATGACTCCTCGATTGGGAACTGACGGCAAACGAATCGTATACCCCATTCGAGGGATAGCGCAAGCTGTTCTCAGAATCGCGCACGAGCTCCGCAGCGACGAACTCTTGTGTACGTCGTGTCACTCGTCTGCGCAGCGGGCCTGACCGCGATGAGCCTGCTCGCTGCGGGCTACGACTTCGAGGCTCCGCTTGCGGTGCTCGTACTTGCCGTCGCAGCCGCGGTAGCTGAGCGGAGCAGCGTTCGACTTACTCGCAACGACAGAGCTATCAATCTCAGTCCTTCCGACGCTCTTCTGCGGCTGTGCTCTTCGGCCCCCTGGAGGCGGCTGTGGTCGGCGCCGCGTCGATGCTCGGTGATCCCGAGCTTGTATCCGCGCGGGCGCGACCGAGCTCCTCGGCTCAAGTGGGCCGTCTACACCAGCACGCGCTTCATCACAGGTGCGCTTACCGGGCTCGCGGCGCAGGCCATGATTCTCGTCGTCCCGTCTGAATTCGGTGGCCTGATTGTCGCGACGCTCGTAGGTGCCTTCGTCAGCGAGAGTCTTGGAGATCTTCTTTGCGGCGCTCACTGCCGCTGTGCGCGGCGGATCTGTGCGAGAAGCGATCCGGACCCTCGCTCCTCTGCTCATCCTCGCACCACCGATCTATGCGCCGATCGTGGCGTTGCTCGCTTTCATGTACCTCGAGGTCTCGCCGTGGACGCTTGCGCTCTTCTTGGTACCAGCTATTGCGGCACAACGCCTCTACGACCTGTATCAAGAGGAGCGACGACTGGCAGCCGACCTGACGACCGCCAACGAGACGCTTGAGCGAGCCAACCTTCAGTTCGCAGCGGCGCTGATCGCGACCCTTGATGCAAGAGACCGATACACCGCGGGTCACTCCGCGGCGGTCGCCATCTACTCGCGCGACATCGCCGAGCGGATGGGCTTGTCCCTCGAGGTGCGAGAACACGCGTACCTGTGCGGCCTTGGTCCATGACATCGGGAAGATCGGGCTCCCTCCGGGCCTCCTCGAGAAACCCGGCGCACTCACCCTTGAGGAGCGACGGCAGATGCAGGAACACTCGGCGATCGGCGAGCGGATCCTCGCGTACGTGGACGAGTACTCCGAGATTGCGACCGTCGTGCGTCACCACCACGAGCGGATCGACGGCCAGGGCTACCCCGACGGACGCGCGGACGAAACGATTCCTCTCGTCTCACGAATCATCGCCGTCGCCGATGCGTACAACGCGATGACCTCAGACCGGCCGTACCGCGACGCTATGCCGAGCAGAGTCGCCCGCCTGAGGCTAGCGCAGGCCGTTGACAGCCAGTTCGACACCGGCCGTTGTTGCAGCTTTCGAGGCGATCCTTGCCGGCGCCGACGAGAGTTATCGAACCGCAAAGCGGCGCGACTTCCTGGAATTCGCTCAGAGCAGTGACGGGCCGCCGGCCGACTCCCCGCCGGTGATTGCCGAGGTTGCCTGAGCTACTGCCTCCAGTCTCGCCTGCACCACCAAGGCGGCGCGGGATCGAATGCCGAGCTTGTCGAAAATGTGGTGAACGTGCACCTTTACGGTCGATTCGGCGATGAAAAGCGCTGCGGCGATCTGCGCGTTCGTGAGGCCCTGCTGTAGGTATTCGAAGACTTCGCGCTCGCGCGGTGAAAGCCGGGAGCGCGGATCCTCATCGAACAGGGACTGGCCGACGGCTGACGCAAGGTCGCCGTCCCCAACGCGCGAGATGAGACTCGCTAGCTGGTCCCGGTACTCAGCTGCACAGAGCAACAGATTGAGGACCTCCGGAGTGGATCGATAGGCAGTCACGAGCAGGTCAAGTGCTCCGGTTTGCAGGGCGGATTGCGCGAACGTCGCAATCCGTTCGAGGGCCGTTGGATCGCGACCTCTCAGCGCAACGATCGCCTCGGCAGCCGCTATGAGAACGGTTGGCTCGATCGCGGACGAGGCACCGCGTGCTTCATCGACTAGAGCGCTCGCCTCACTCAGCCGGGAACTCGACGCGAGTACCAGCGCCCGCGATGCAAGCACTTCTGCCGTCGCGCTGGGAAGCGACGCGGAGAGCTTGGGGATTTCCACTGCCAGTGCCGCCTGATGTCTTCCTTGCTGCGCCAGAATGCGGATGGTCGCTGCGACGCAGATGTGTTCCGCGTAGGCGTTATTGAGCAGACCGAGCCGATCGCAGAGCCTCCTCGACTGAGTGCATTCGCGGTCGTCCATTGACGGCGACCGGCCGCCGCCGTGGCTGCCGGACACAGTGCGTACGGGATCGCAAAGTCCAGGCGGAACCGGCGAATCGTCTCGATAGCGGACTCCGCAACCGCTAGCGCTTCGTCATACCGTGCAGCAAGACCTAACGCGCACGCGTAGTGGCACTCGAAAGCTGCTCGATTGAGCGGATCTCGCACACCTGTCCAGCAGCTCGTGGGCTCGGTCTGCCTCAGTCAGATCGAGGCCGCCGAACCTGAATTGATACTGAAGCCGGAGCCCAGCGCATCTGACGACGTCGCGTGGGTTTGACCGGACTACGGTCGAGCTGAGCTGCCTGAGGATCTCAGCCGCTGTCGGAGCTCTCGAGATCGATCAGAGACAAGAGTTGTCCGCCGATCGCGTCCCGTTCTCTCGACCCCGGTGTGAGCACATGCTCTCCGCTCGTCGATAGAGGTCGAGCGCCTCCTCCTCTCGTGACGCGAGATGCGCCGCGCGGCCGGCGACAGAGAGCGCGCGGTACGCGAGATCTGGCTCCCGCATCGCTGCTGCCTCGGCACTGGTCTGAGCTTCGATGAACCGACCGCGGCGGAGGGCGACCTCGGCGCGGGCGAGGGCGAACCATGGCTGTGTCGAGGCCGGCCTCGGTGGCGAACGTGTGCCACGTCTCGAGGGTCGACAGACGACCTGTGCTGAGCAACTCTTCGAGGGCGTCTACCAGTATTTCCTCGAACTGCCGAGGCGCTCCGTGGCGTGCGATGAGATCGAACGCGGCTTCCCACTCTCGACGCTCGCGATAGTGCGCCAGGCAGCGCGCGGCGATCGCCGCACGTTCCTTCGCCGAGTGACGTCCGCGCTCCTGTAGGTATGTCCGCGCGAGGGGGTGGAGCTCGAGCTGTCCGCTGCGCTCGACCATGACGCCGACGTCGAGTGCCGACGAGTAGACGCGCTGGCTGAGCTCCACGCCAAGGAGATCCTCGGCCAGGACGCGATCGAGTACCGGCGCGATCGCGAGGCTTTCGAGGCCTGCTTGAACGTCTTCGTCGAGCGCCCCGAACACCTCCTGCGCGACGTAGCGATACAACGTCTCCGGGACCTCGTCGAGTTGGCCGACCTCCGACGGCGTCACGCTAGCGAGGCCGATCACTGCAGGCCAGCCGTTTGCGACTGCGAGGAGCCCGGAGGTCGACGGCGAACTTCGTCCGGCGAGGACCTCGGCGGCTTCTCGATCGTCCATCGCGAGATCGTCTTGGCCGATCTCGGCGACCTCGCCGTAGAGGATCGCCTTCTCAGTCGACCAACCTGGCCGCAGCCGGCTCGTGACCACGAGCTGGATCGGCGACGCGCCGATGAGGGATTCAACGAACCTCTCCGCATCCTCGGCGCCCACGATCTCCTCGTACTCGTCGATGACGAGCCAGGCATCGGCCGGCCAGTGCTCGAGATCCTCGCCCAGGATCTCGGCGAGGACGTCGACGTTCTCGGCCGGTGCCGGCAACGCGCGCAGGTGCTCGCGCAGACGCCCGTCGCAGCCCGGTACGAGGGCAGTCGACGCACGTGCGAGCCCGAGCGCCAGGCCTGCGACGTCTGCTGACGAGCGGCGGATCTTGTACCACGCACTGGCGCGTCCATCTCGGGCGATCCACTGCTCCGCGAGCGTCGTCTTCCCGTAGCCGGCCGGCGCCACAAGCGTCCGGACGCGGGCTGTCGATCCGTCGAGGAGCGCAAGAAGCCGCGGCCGCTCGATGATCCGGCGGCGCTGAAGCGCCCCATGCCGCGTCGCGCTCTTCGACGTCGTAGCCATCTTCCGCCGCCCGTCGTCGGGGACCTGACCGCCGACCCTAACAGCCTTGGGTCGCTCCGGTCGCCGGCGGCTGCCGCGCCGCACGCGACCCGTCAGCAGTCGCGCTGTGCCCGTCGCGGCGTGAGGTTCCCAGCGGCGAGAGGGTCCTCACCGGTGAGCAGGCGGTACGCGATCGGAATCTGACGCTTGCGCCGCACGCCGAGCTTCTGTCGCAGAACGTCGGAGTGCGCCTTGGCTGTCCTCGGGGAGATCCCGAGACGTGCTCCGACCTCATCGTTCGAGCACCCTGCCGCTATCAGAGCCACGACCTCTCGCTGGCGTTGGGTGATCGGAGCGACCCTCTTCTGCGGCGTGGCCAGTTCGATCATGGCACGACGCTACTCCCTCGTTCGAGGGACGCCTATTCGCCCGGGATGTAGTTCGCGGTGTATTCCGCACTGCTGCGGGGCCCGGAGAAGGGCTTGCCGGACGGCGTGCAACACTGTCGCATGTGCCCGCGACCGTGATCGTCGGGGCGCAGTGGGGCGACGAAGGCAAGGGCAAGATCGTCGACCTCCTGGCCCAGGAGTCCGACCTCGTATGCCGCTATCAGGGCGGCCCGAACGCGGGCCATACGATCGTCGTCGGGGACGAGACGTACAAGATTCGTCAGATCCCCAGCGGGATCGTCGCCGGGAAGCGAGGCGCGATCGGCGCGGGCTGCGTCGTCGATCCGGCCGTTCTGATCTCCGAGCTCGACGAGCTCGAGGCCCGCGGGCACGCGACGAGGGGCCTCCTCTTCCTCTCCGGGAACGCGCACCTGGTGATGCCGTGGCACGTCGCGCTCGACGGCGCGCGTGAGCGGCGACTCGGGCAGCTGCAGATCGGGACGACGCGTCGCGGGATCGGGCCTGCGTACGCCGACAAGGCGACGCGAATCGGCATCCGCGTCCAGGATCTGCTCGACGCGAAGATCCTTCGCCAGAAGCTCGAGCTCGCGGTGGTGGAGAAGAATGTGTGGCTCGAGCGCGTCTACGGGATCGAGCCGTTCGACGTCGACGAGATAGTCGAGGCGCAGCTCGGTCACGCTGAACGGCTGGGCCCGTACGTCGCCGACACGTCGCTGCTCGTCGACCGCGCGCTGCGCGCCGGGCAGCGGGTTCTCTTCGAGGGCGCTCAGGGGACGCTCCTGGACCTCGACCACGGCACCTACCCGTTCGTCACGTCGTCAAGTCCGATCGCGGCCGGCGCCGCGGTCAGCTTCGGCATCGGGCCGAACCGCATCGACGCCGTTCTCGGCGTCGCCAAGGCGTACGTGACACGGGTCGGCGAGGGGCCGCTTCCGAGCGAGATCGAGGGTGCGGCGCACGACCAGGTTCGCGAGCTCGGCGCGGAGTTCGGCACTGTGACCGGCCGCGAGCGCCGCTGCGGCTGGCTCGATCTCGTGGCGTTGCGCTTCGCCGTGCGCGTGAACGGGATCACCTCGCTCGCGCTGACGAAGCTCGACGTGCTTTCGGCGTTCCCTGAGCTTCCCGTGTGCGTTCGGTATCGCCTGCCGGACGGCAGCGAGACCGAGGACTTCCCCGCGCACCAGACCGACTTCCATCACTGCCGTCCTGTCTTCGAGTCCCTTCCGGGGTGGGAGCAGGAGCTCGGGGACGAGCTCCCGGCCGCAGCTCAGGGCTACGTCGAGTTCGTCGAGCGGAGCTTGGGAGTGCCCGTCAGCCTCGTCGGAACCGGCGCCGCGCGTGAGCACGTGCTTGCGTTCGGCTAGGCGGTCCGCCTCATGAAGTGCTCGGTGAAATCGCGGCAGCGCCCCTCGTCGTCGAAGCGGCAGAGGAACACGTTGTGGTACTCGCGGTCGACTGAGCCGTCGGCGGTGAAATAGCGCGAGATCCCGACCGCGACTGCACGGTCGCCGTCGATCGCCCACGGGTGGTACTCGGCGCTCCAGGACCCGGGTGCGTCTCGGTCCGAGAGCCAGGCCGCGACGATGGCGTCTTGTCCATGCACGGCTTCGGCGCCTTCGTCCCACGGGTGCCAGCGGTACGTGGCGCCGGCGCTGAAGAGCGTGCGAATCGCGCTCTCGTCGTAGGTCTTCCACGCCTCGATGTAGTCGTCGAGCCAGCGCTGGAAGTCGGCCTTCTCCATGTGCACAGCCTAGACTCGCCTCGATGCGGGTGCTCCTTGTCGGGTCCGGCGGACGCGAGCACGCTCTCGCGTGGAAGCTCGCGCAGTCGCCTTCGCTCACGGAGCTCCACGCAGCACCCGGCAGTCCTGGGATCGCACAGCTCGGCGAGTGCCACCCGATCCGGGCGGAGGACGCCGAAGGGCTTCTCGCGCTCGCGCACGCGCTTGCGGTCGACCTCGCGGTGGTCGGCCCGGAGGGGCCGCTCGTCGCGGGCCTGGCCGACGTGCTTCGGCCCGCGGGGATCGCCGTCTTCGGGCCGAGCGCCGCGGCCGCCGCGATCGAGGGCTCGAAGTCGTTCGCCAAGGAGGTCATGGCGGCTGCCGAGGTTCCGATGGCGGCCCCGCTGGCGGTCGCCCGGCCGCCGTGCGTCGTCAAAGCGGACGGGCTCGCAGCGGGCAAAGGCGTCCACGTCTGCAGGACACAGGCCGAGCTCGACGCCGCGCTGCGAGCCGTGTCAGCGCACGGGGACGCGTTTGTCGTGGAGGAGCTTCTCGAGGGACAGGAGGTGTCGCTGCTCGCGCTCTGCGACGGAGGTCGGGCCCTGCCCCTCGTGCCTGCGCAGGACTTCAAGCGGGCCTACGACGGCGACGAGGGGCCGAACACGGGAGGCATGGGGTCGTACGCGCCGGTCGCCGGGCTCGACGCGACGCAGGTGGCCGCGCTCGTCGAGACGATCCACGAACCGGTGCTCGCGGAGCTGGCGCAGCGTGGCGCGCCGTTCGTCGGCCTCCTCTTCGCGGGCCTGATGATCACGCCTGATGGCGCCCGCGTCCTCGAGTTCAACTGCCGCTTCGGCGATCCGGAGACGCAGTCGGTGCTCCCGCTGGTGGAGGGCGATCTGCTGCAAGCACTCGCCGGCGCAGCCGCCGGAGAGCTCGAGGGCGTGGAGCTTGCGACCCGGCCCGAAGCTGCCGTGACCGTGGTCGTCGCGGCTCGCGGCTACCCGGCGGAGGGCGATCGCGGATCGACGATCGCCGGCATCGACGCAGCGGAGGCGACCGGAGCTCTCGTGTTCCATGCCGGGATCGCGCTCCAAGGGGATCGGCTGGTCACCAACGGAGGGCGGATCGTCGGCGTGACGGGGCTCGGCGAGACCGTTGCAGAGGCGCGCGCCACCGCCTACGGAGCAGCTGATCTGATCCAGTTCGAGGGTGCGCGGCGACGGGACGATATCGCTCTCGCCGCTTCCGAGGGGCACGCGGTCGAGATCGGATAGCTCGGCTGCTTCGGCCCTGTTCGGTGGGGCCACCCCGGGCCACCACCCACTGCCGAGTCTAGTGCGGAACTTCGTACGCGTGGTGCACGCGACCGTGCCAAGAGTGCGTCAAGCTGCGTCGCCGCGTGTGTGTTGGGGCGCGGGTGCGCCGAGGCCGGCCACTACAATCGCTCCAGTGATTCCGCGTTACTCCCGGCCCGAGATGACGCGCGTGTGGTCGGAGGAAGCGAAGCTCGAAAACTGGCTGGCCGTCGAGCTTGCGGCGCTCGACGCTTGGGCGCAGCTCGGAACGATTCCGGCCGACGTCGCGCGGTCGATTCGCGCGCGAGCGACGGCTCCGTCACCCGAGCGCGTAGCCGAGCTCGAGCGGACGACGAACCACGATGTCGCCGCGTTCGTGGACGCCGTGGCGGGAGAGCTCGGAGACGAGGCGCGGTGGTTCCACTACGGCCTGACGTCCTCGGATGTGCTGGACACGGCACTGGCGCTCACGATCCTGGACGCCGGCCGCCTGATCCTCGACGGGATCGATCGCGCGTTCGACGCGGCCGTTGGCGCGCGCAGAAGAGCATCGCGAGACGCTCACGATCGGGCGGACGCACGGCGTACACGCCGAGCCGATGACGTTCGGTCTCAAGCTCGCCGGCTGGGCGTTCGAGCTCGTCCGTGACCGCGAGCGCGTGGCGTCCGCGCTGGAGGGACTTCGGGTCGGGAAGCTTTCAGGTGCAGTCGGGACGTACGCGGCGACTCCGCCGGACGTGGAGCGGGTCGCGTGTGAGGCGCTCGGGCTGGAACCGGCCCCGAGCTCGACGCAGATCATCCAGCGCGATCGCCACGCCGCGCTTCTGTCGGCGCTCGCGGTCCTCGCGTCGTCATTGGAGCGGTTCGCGCTCGAGGTCCGCCATCTCGCGCGCACCGAGGTTCGCGAGGTCGAGGAGCCGTTCGCGAAGGGTCAGAAGGGCTCGTCCGCGATGCCGCACAAGCGAAACCCGATCGTGTCCGAGCGGATCTGCGGCCTCGCGCGTGTCGTGCGAGGGCACGCCCAGATCGGGCTCGAGAACGTAGCGCTTTGGCACGAGCGTGACATCTCGCACTCGTCTGCCGAGCGGGTCGTCCTTCCCGACGCGTTCCTCGCGGTCGACTACATGCTCGACCGCTTCTCGTGGCTCGTCGACGGGCTCGTCGTACGGCCGGAGCGGATGCGCGAGAACGTCGAGTCGACGGGCGGGCTCTTCTTCAGCCAGCGCCTGCTGCTGGCGCTCGTCGAGTCGGGTCTCGCACGAGACACCGCATACCGCGCGGTGCAGCGTCACGCCATGCGAGCCTGGGACGAGGGACTCGACTTTCGCGAGCTCGCGCGGGCGGACGCGGAGATCGCCGGCCGCGTGGACCTCGACGCCGTCTTCGACCTGGCCGCTTTCACGGAGCACGCCGACGTGATCTTCGCCCGGCTGCGGAGCATCGACCGTGACGGGGAGTCCGTTCGTGCCTGAGGCCGTGCATGTCGCGAGCGGCAAGGTGCGAGAGATCTTCGCGCTCGACGACGAGCGGCTGCTGCTCGTAGCGAGCGATCGGCTCTCCACCTTCGACGTCGTGCTCCCGACGCCGATTCCGGACAAGGGTCGCGTGCTGACCGGCCTCTCCGCGTTCTGGTTCTCGCGCACCCGGGAGATCGTCCCGAACCATCTGCTCGAGGTGCGACAGGACGGGCGCTCGCTCGTGTGCCGGAAGCTCGAGATGCTCCCGATCGAGTGCGTCGTTCGCGGCTACCTCGCGGGCTCCGGCTGGCGTGACTACCGCGAGACGTGGTGCCGTCTGCGGCCACCGGCTTCCCGAGGGCATGCGCGAGTCCGAGCGACTCCCGGAGCCGATCTTCACCCCGGCGACGAAGGCCACCGACGGGCACGACGAGAACATCGACGAGGAGCAGGCGGCTGCGCTCTGCGGCGCCGACGTGTACGACGCCGCGAAGAGCGCCTCGCTCGCGCTGTACGCGTTCGGGGCGGCTCACGCAGAGGCGCAGGGGATCATCCTCGCGGACACCAAGTTCGAGCTCGGGGTCGCTCCGGGCGGGGAGCTGGTGCTCGGCGACGAGGCGCTCACTCCGGACTCGTCTCGTTTCTGGCCGCGGGACGGCTACGCCCCAGGGGGGCCGCAGCCATCGTTCGACAAGCAGTTCGCGCGCGACTGGTGCGAGACGTCTGGTTGGGACAAGACGCCTCCGGGGCCTGAGCTCCCGGCTGAGGTCGTGGAGGGGACCCGCACGCGCTACGTCGAGGCCTTCGAGCGGCTCACGGGCATCGCCTTCGACCGGTACGTCGCAGACCCGGAGGTCGTGCTCTCGTGAAGGCCACCGTCCTCGTCCGGCCCAAGGACGGGATCCTCGACCCTCAGGGAGAGGCCGTCGAAGGGTCGCTGCGCAAGCTCGGCTTCGCCGTTTCGCAGGTCCGGGTCGGGAAGGTCATCGATCTGGAGTTCGACGCCGAGGGCCCGAACCACGCGCGGATGCAGCTCGAGCGGATGTGCTCGGAGCTGCTCGCGAACCCGCTGATCGAGAGCGTCCAGATCCGGCTCGAGGAGGCCTGAGCCGATGGCTGGCCGTCCGCTCGTCGCGGTAGTCGTCTTCCCGGGCTCGAACGACGACCGGGACGCAGCGTGGGCGCTCGGAGCCGTGGGCGCCGAGCCGGTCCTCGTCTGGCACGACGAGCACGAGCTGCCGGCCGGGACGGGCGCCATCGTTCTGCCGGGCGGGTTCTCGTACGGCGACTACCTGCGCTGTGGGGCAATCGCGAGCCTCGCTCCGGTAATGGGCGCGGTCCGTCAGTTCGCCGACGTCGGCGGTCCCGTTCTCGGGATCTGCAACGGGTTCCAGACCCTCTGCGAGGCTCGGATGCTTCCTGGCGTCCTGCGCGCGAACCGTCAGCTCGAGTTCGTGTGCCGCGACGTCGCACTCCGCGTCGAGAGTGGCGCCTCTGTTTTCACGCGCCGGTTGGCCGTGGACCAGGAGCTCGTCATCCCCGTGAAGCACGGGGAGGGGGCCTGGTATGCCGACGAAGGGCAGTTCATGACGCTCGTGGCGCGCAAGCAGATCGTTCTGCGCTACGTCGAGGACGTGAACGGCTCCTTCGGATCGGTCGCCGGTGTCGTGAACGAGGCCGGCAACGTCATGGGGCTCATGCCGCACCCCGAGCACGCCGTGGACCCGTTACTGGGCTCGGCCGACGGGGGGCTCCTGCTCGCGGCTCTCGTCGACGCGGCAGCCGAGCATACGCACGTGCTCGCACGGACGTAGTCGGCGCCAAAGCAGATCGGTCTCGCCGTGCCGAAGGCGAGGTCCCTGCCGATGACGTCGTACGACGTCAGAGGCGGAGCACCCCCTCGAGAACGGGCGCGCGCTCGAGCGCCGCCCGCAGCCGCTCGATGTCACGCGCCCGCATCGTGACGGGACCGCGCCGAGCCGATCCCTCCGTCGTATAGGCGAAGCGGACGAGGCGTTCGCCCTTGGCCGCCTCAAGCAGCTGTACAAGAACCGAGAACCGCTTCTCGCCCACACGCTGTGGGATGGATACCTCCTCCACGAGTTCCGCCGGTCCCCACGGGGTCGCCACCGACCGACGCTTCTCCTGTGCCACTGCCATGACGTCGAGCGTAGGGCGAATCGAGTAACGCGTGGGAGACGTCTTCGTGCCAAGAGTGCGACAAGCGCGCCGCACAGCGCTCGCGCCTGCCCACCTCGGGAAGTTCGCTGCCCTACCGGCCGCGCTCGATCAGCTCGATCCGGTACTGGTCCGGATCTCGGACGAAGCAGATCCGCGAGCCGCCCTCGCGCACCTGGTACGGCGGGCGCTCGGGCTCGATCCCATTTTCTGACAGCGCGGCCAGCGTCGCGTCGAGATCGTCGACGCCGATCGCGACATGCCCGTAGCCGTCGCCGAGTTCGTACGTGCGCCCGTCGTGGTTGAACGTCAGCTCGAGGACATTCTCCTGATCGCCGATCGAGAAGAAGTAGTTCGTCGCCTCGAGCTCGCCGTTCCGGACGATGTCCATGTCGCGGTTGAAGCGGAAGCCGAGCGCCTCGTAGAACTCACGGCTTTTCGCCGGGTCGGTGATGCGAACCATGGTATGAAGGAGGGAAGCCATGCCGCGAGCCTAGTCGCGCGCGCTCCTAGGCGTCGCGCCAGCCGGGCGACCCGACCTCGGCGATCGCCCACTCGAGCCACTCGAGGCGGGCGGTGACCGTCCTGATCCCGCCCTCGAGGACGATGCGGAACGTCCTCGCTTTCCGGTCCGTGCCTGTCGGCTCCTCCCGAATGGCCTCGAGCTCGTCGAGGATGCCGCGCCAGTACCCACGCTCGGCGTCGAGCTGCCGGATCGCCTCCTCGGGCTCGAGCAGCCAGAGGAAGAACGGGCGCAGCGCCCCGTCGCTGCGAACGCGCCTCTCCGGCTCGGTCTCGCGGAGCCAGCGGCGCACCTCCGCGACGCCGTCGTCCGTGACCGCGTACGTCTTCGAGCCGCGGGGGCCGGTCGCAGCCTGCTCGATCAGCCCGTCGTCGAGGAGGCGCGCAAGCTCGGGGTAGATCTGGCTGTGGCTCGCCGGCCACGCATACGCGAACGACTGCTCGAAGTGCTTCAGGAGCTCATAACCCGTCCGCGGATGGTCGGCGAGGGCTCCCAGCAGTGCGTAGCGCAGTGACATCTGTTATGTCAGTCTTGACATGTCAATAGTTTCACGATAATCATCCTAGGGCGTGCGGACAGTCCTTCTCGCCACCCTCGTCGCCGTGATCGCCGCAGGGTCGTCCGTCCCTTCGGCGTCGGCGCTGTCCGGCGAGGTTCGTGTCGTGTACGTGCTCGCGACGTGGGGCCCCGAGCCGTTCACGCAGGCCGACTTCGACCGCGTCGCCGCTCAGACCGACGCGTACTTTCGCGCGTCGTCCGCGGGCCGGCTGTCGATGCCCGGTGCGTTCGGGGGCGCCGTGCGGCTCCCTCGCGCGGTGTTCGACAGCTGTGACGCAACTGTGATCCGCAACGCCGCGCCGGTGTCCGCCTTCGCCGGCTCCGATCGCGCGGTCATCGTTCAGCCTCACGTGCCGTCTTGCGCCTTCGGGGGCGAGGCGAACCCGACCGAGGTCCTCCTGAACGGCGAGCTCTACCTGGCGCTGGCAGCGCATGAGCTCGGCCACACGCTCGGCCTCGCCCACGCCAGCCGCTGGGACTGCGTCGGCGCCTCGTGCGAAGTGAACGAGTACGGCAACGAGTTCAGCGTGATGGGTCACGGCAACGGCGATCTCAACGCCTTCGAGAAGTCGAAGCTCCAGTGGCTGACCGGCGTCGTCCGTCCGGCCGGGAACGCGACGCACGAGATCGGCCCCGTCGACGGTTCGACAACGCTGCCTCAGGCGCTGCTCGTGACGACCGCGGCCAGCGAGTTCTGGTTCGAGTCGCGAGCGCGCTCGACACCGGCGTTCATCGGGAATTCCGTGCAGCCGCCGGGCGTCGCGGTCGTTGCGGGCCCGGCGAACGGCGCGATCAGGTCACCGTACCCGCGAGACAACCTGCTGCTCCCGAACCCGCGGGGCGGAGGGCGCTTCGCGTATGTCGCCGGCGAGTCGTTCGTCCGGCGTGGCGTCTTTCGGGTGACCGTCGACCGGCAGGCGCCGGAAAGCGCGGCGCTCCGGTTCGAATGGCTCGACCGAACGGCGCCGGCCCGGCCGAGCATCGACGTGCGGGTCCGACGAGGACGGGCCCGTGTCACCTGGGACCCGGCCGCCGAGCAGGGCAGCGGCACTTCTGAGCTACACGGTGCTGGTCGACGGTCGCGCCGTTCGAACGCTCGACGGTCAGATCCCGTACCTCAACGCGAGCGCGACGCTGAGGCTCTCCCGCGGCGTTCACCGTGTCGGTGTGCGGGCGACCGATCGCGCGGGAAACCGCGGCCGTGCGACGACGATCCGGGTGCGCATGCGGTGACGTTCCGAGCTCTCCTGGCGCTCGTCCTCGGGCTCACCGCGCTCGCGGTCGGGCTCGCCTCGACGTCCGGCGCGGCTCCGGCGCACCCGTGCGTCCAGGCGAACGAGCTCTGGTTCCGGGCGGGCGACGGGACGAAGCTCGTCGGGCACCGCTTCGGGGGTCTGAAGCCGGGTCACAAGACGGCGGTCGTGCTCGCGCACATGTCCGAAGGCGACCTGTGCGTCTGGGCGCCGTACGCGCGGTCGCTCGCGAAGCAGGGGCTCTGGGTCTTCCCGTTCGACTTCCGCGGGCATGGATTCTCGGAGGGCGCCCTCGACCATACGAAGGCAGCCGCGGACGTCATCGCCGCCGTACGCGCGGTGCGACGGCTCGGCGCGCGGAAGGTCGTCGTCGCGGGCGCGTCGCTCGGCGGGATTGCAGCCGTCGTCGCGGCGCCGCGGATCACGCCTCGGATCGCGGGCGTTGCCTCGGTGTCCGGGCCTGCGGCAATCGTCGGCGAGCTGAATGCGCGGCCGGCCGCACCGAAGCTGCGCGTGCCGACGCTCTATCTCGTCGCCGCCGACGACCAGAACCCTCCATACGACTTCGCCGCCGACGCGCGGGAGCTTCATGACGCCACGGGCACGCCCGAGAAGAAGCTGCTCGTGGTCTCCGGCTCGCTGCACGGGACCTTTCTCGTCGGCGGCTCGCCGAGCGCGCGATCGCTCCTCACCCGGTTCCTGCGGAACCCGGCGCGCACCGTTCCCTGAGTACCTTCGCGCAGCAGCGAGCGTCGGGCTCGACCACGTCGACATCGTCGTGTTTGTGCTCGCGCGGAGCCTCCAGCCGCATCGCCAGCTCCTCCGCTCGAGGTCGTCTTCGTGCCTCGAGCTCACCTCGACCCAACCGCCCCCAGGGTCACTCCCGTGTCCCTGATGTCAAGCTATCGAGGAACCGTCGACGCCTGGTTGACGAGTTCCCGAAGAGAGATCGACAGGTCCTCTCAGGCGACCTGCGCAACCCTCCTCGGCGCGCGGCCGCGGTGGTCGTCGATGAGGTCGAACGTGTCGCCGAAGATGAGCCCGCGCACATGATCCGACTCGAGGAAGTTGCGCGGGAAGCCGACGTCGAAGCCGCTTGCGGAGCTCAGCCGCTCCGCTGCTTCCTCCGACAGTTCGACCTCGAGAGCTCCGAGGTTGTCGCGGAGCTGAGCCTCGCTCCTCGCTCCCACGATCGGGATCGAGTGCCACGGCTGCGCGCGAACCCACGCGATCGCGACCTGCGACGGGCTCACGCCGAGCTCGACGGCGACCGCGACCACCTCCCGCGCGAGCTCGTTCGTCTTCGACCCGACATCGCCGTACCGCCGCGGCTCGTCGCTCTCCTCTAGGTACTTCCCGGTGAGCGCGCCTCCCTCGAGCGTGCCCCACGGCGTGTACATCAGGTCGAGCGCCTGCGCCATCGGCAGGAGCTCACGCTCGACGTCGCGGTCGGCGAGCGAGTATGGCGCCTGAATCGCGACCGGGCGCGGCCAGCCGTGCCGCTCCGCGAGCGCCACCGCCTGGGAGACGACCCAGGCGGGCGTGTCGGAGAAGCCGACGTACAGCACCTTCCCCGACGAGACGAGGTCGTCGAACGCGCGGAGGACCTCCTCCACCGGCGTCATCCCGTCCCACATGTGCAGCCAGAGGAGGTCGACGTAGTCCGTGCGCAGGCGGCGGAGGCTTCCCTCGAGCGTCTGCACCATGTTCTTGCGACTGTTGCCGCCGGCGTTCGGGTCGTCCCGGCGCGCCGTCAGCGTGTACTTCGTCGCGATGACGAGGCGCCCGCGCTCCTCCTGGATGAGGTCGCCGAGGATCGACTCGCTCTCGCCGTCCGTGTAGTTGCTGGACGTGTCGACGAAGTTCCCGCCGGCGTCCGTGAAGGCCTCGAAGATCCGGCGGCTCTCGTCCTTCGATGCGCCCCAGCCCCAGGTTTCTCCGAACGTCATCGTCCCGAGCGCGAGCTCCGACACGCGAAGCCCGCTTCGGCCGAGCAGCTTGTACCGCATGGTCATCTCTCCTCCGTTCCTTCGAGATAGGTGTCGAGCAGGGCGGCGCTCTCCGCGAGCGTCTCGCGGCGCAGTCGGTAGCCGGTCTTCTTGGAGACGTCCGCGAGCACGAGCCCGCCCGTGCGCAGGACGAGCAGGTGGCCGTGGACGGTGGACTTCGCCAGGCCGAGGATCTCCGTCAGCTCGTGCAGTGTCGCGGGCCCCTCGGCGAGGCGGCGCAGGATACGCAGGCGCGTCTCGTCCCCGAGCGCCTTGTATGCGGCGACCAGGGGGTCGGGCGGCGCGTCGCCCGTGACGTCCGTCTCCGCGACGCCGTAGCAGACGATCTTCGTGCCCTCGCTCTCCGTGAAGATCGACCACGGACGGCTGACGACGTGGGGCACGAGCAGGATGAGGCGGATGCCTGGCTCGGGCGCGTAGCGGATGCCGCGCGTGAGCGCGTCGATCGCGTCCTCCGGAGCGAGGCGTTCGGTGAGCGCCCCCGCTGCGCGGGCGCTGCGTCGCAGAACGCGGGCCGTCGCTTTCTCGTCTGGACGGAGGACTGCCTCATGCCAGCCCCGGCATGCGGCCTCGAGCAGCGTCTTCGCAACTTCGGCGTCGAGAGAGAGCACGTGTTCGTACGCGGCCCGCTGCCACGATGCGCACCCCTGCAGAAGCTGCGCGGCCGCCTCGTCGTCGCCGTCGGCCGCGGCGGCGACGGTCTCGCGCGAGACGTGCCCGCGGTACGTCTCCAGGCGGTGGCCGAGGAGCAGCCGACGGAGATCGCGCGGGCTGGTGCGCTCCAGCGTGTCGAGGAACGTGGCGGCGTCATGCGGTGGCGGCGTGTCCGCGGCGAGGGCGAGCAGGTAGCCGAAGAGGATCTCGTGGCCGCCCGAGTAGCGCTCGATCGCGTCCAGCGTCTCCGGGCCGAGCGCCGCCGTCGTCGCAACGAACCAATCCGGCCCGACGGTGTAGGAGCCGGGATCCTCGTCGTGGTCGACGAGCATGCGCAACCCGAGGACGAGCTCGTAGGCGAGGCCCCATGCAACCTCGACCGTCGGAGAGCTTTGAGCGGCGAGGCCTTTGGCCCGAGGTTCGCCATCAACCGAACTCATGGTTCGGAGTTTACCGAACGCAGGTCAATCGAGGTCTTCTTCGACGAGGCCGAAGAGGACGCTGTCCACCCACTGCTCGTTTCGCCAGTACGCCTTGCGGCGCACACCCTCGCGCGTGAAGCCCGATCGCTCGGCATGCGCGATCGCCCGCTCGTTGAAGCCGTAGATCTCCATTTGCACCCGGTGGAACCCGAGGTCGCGGATGAGGTGGCGCTGGAAGTGACCCGCTGCCTCGTCGGAAACCTTCGAGCCCCGGAAGTCGGGATGGATCGCGAGGCCTCCGAGGTCCGCGATCCGACTTCGCCGGTTCGCGCGCTCGAAGCTCATCGTCCCGGCGCGTTCGCCGTCGACCTCGACGATGAAGACGCCCGCCGCGTCCGGCTCCGAATCGCTGCGCTCGATCTGCGCGCGCACCGACTCCGAGTCCTTAGGGCGGACGGCGGCGAGGAACGGCTCCACCTCGTCGTGCGTGAAGAGCTCGACGAGGAAGTCCACGTCATCCGCGTGCGCGCGCCGGATGAGGACGCTCACGCAGGCTCCTCCCGCGTCGCGCGGCGCGTCCGCAGGATCCGTTCCCCGGACGCGAGAGCGACGCCGGCCAGGATGAGCACGAGCCCACCGAGCGCCGCGACGGTCACTGGCTCGTCGAGGAACACCGCGCCGTAGAAGACCGCGAAGCCGGGGATCAGATACGTGACGAGCGAGAGTCGCCGCGATCCGAACAGGCGGAGCATCCGGAAGAGGATGAGCTGCGCGAAGGCCGTCCCGAGAAGCGTCAGCGCCGCGAGCGAGGCGATCGACGCGGCGTCGGGAGCGTGGTCCGGGAGCTGGAACAGCGAGAGCGGAACGAGGAGCAGTCCGCCTGCGAGCATCGAGCCGGTTGCGAGCACCGGCCCGGAGACCGTCTGCACACGCAGCTGCCCGTAGACGCCGGACGAGGCGTAGGAGAGCGACGAGAGGACGACCGCGAGCGTGCCGGCCGCGGCCATCCAGCCTCCGCGTGGGTCGAGACCGGCGAGAACGAGGACACCGCAGAAGCCGAGCGCGACTCCGGCGATGCGACCCGCTCCTACGGGCTCGTGCGGGAGGAAGCGCGTAGCGAGCAGGAACGTGAAGATCGGGACGGTCGACTGGGCGATCCCGGCGACGGTCGAATCGACGTGCTGCTCGCCCCAGGCGATGAGCCAG
This sequence comes from uncultured Actinomycetes bacterium, assembly GCA_963765175.1. Classification (GTDB taxonomy): domain Bacteria; phylum Actinomycetota; class Thermoleophilia; order Gaiellales; family Gaiellaceae; genus GMQP-bins7. The sequence continues at coordinate 166,365 of CAVXUY010000008.1, read as the reverse complement.
AACGGGACCGCGGCATTGAGCGCGCCGAGCACGAGCGCGGGTCGCCAACCTCCTCGGAGCTCCTCGACAGCGCGGGTCCCGCCGTGAGCAACGGCCAGGTATGCGAGCAGGATGACGCCGGCCGCGAGGCACCGGATAGCCATCATCGGCGCGGGCTCGAGATCGTCGAGCGCGACCTTGATGAAGAGATAGGACGCGCCCCAGATCGCGGCCAGCAGGAAGAGCAGCGGCCAGTAGCGCGTCACTTTCGGACCCTACCCGCGCGCTTTCACGAGGCGTTCTGAGTGGCGCGGGCTGTCGGGCGAGCGACGTCTCGTTCGTCGGACTCTCGGAATGGACGCGAGAGGCGAGACCATGGAGTACATGCTGCTCATCTGCAACGACGAGAACGCGTGGGCGACCCTGCCTGATCCCGAACGCAACGCGATCGTCCGGGAGTACTTCGATCTCACGGACGAGATGCGGGATCACGGCGTCTACATCACCGGCGCGCCGCTGCAGCCGACGACGGCAGGTAGCACCGTGCGGATCCGCGACGACGAGCAGCTCGTCACGGACGGGCCGTTCGCGGAGACGAAGGAGCAGCTCGGCGGCTACTTCCTGATCGAGGCCGACTCGGATGAGGAGGCGCGTGCCTGGGCGGGCAAGATCCCGGCGGCCCGGTACGGCTCGATCGAGGTGCGGCCCGTGCTGGCGGTTGGTGCGGAGGCTCCAGCGGGGTAGTCGCGGGCTCGGCACCAGCGCTAGGTCGCGGCGCCGTGCCTCCTGTGTCATCGAAAGCCGAGGGCTCCGGACGAGTCACGCTCGCGGTGTCCCCCGGCGGTCCTCAGGGGCGGAAGTGTTCGGCTTCTTCGACACAGCCGTATCCCACGTGTGACGGCTTCCTCGATAGCGTGTCCTCAGGGACACGGGAGTGCCCCTGGGGGAGGTTGGGCTTTTATGACGCGGGTGCAGGCTGGCGACGGCTGCCGCACGGTCGGACCCCGTCGTTAAGCTGAAACATCTGAGCAGCGTGGCGCAGCAGCCGCTCCACCGTGCCCTCGGTCTGACCGACGGGGAGCACGAGCGCATCCAGGCCCTGCTCGGGAGAGACCCGAACGACTTCGAGCTCGCCGTCTTCTCGCTCCTCTGGTCCGAGCACTGCGGCTACAAGCACTCCGCGCTGCTTCTGAAGCAGCTGCCGAGCACGGGCGAGCGCGTGCTCCAAGGTCCGGGCGAGAACGCGGGCGTGCTCGACCTCGGCGACGGGATCGCCGTTGCGTTCAAGGTCGAGAGCCACAATCACCCCTCGGCCGTCGAGCCGTTCCAGGGCGCCGCGACCGGCGTCGGCGGGATCCTCCGCGACATCGTCGCCATGGGTGCGCGGCCGGTCGCCCTCCTCGATGGGCTCCGCTTCGGCGAGCCGGGTCACGAGCTCTCGCGTGCGGTGGGCGGGATCTCGGCGTACGGCAACTCGGTCGGCGTGCCGACCGTTGGCGGCGAGACAGTCTTCGACGAGGCCTACCGCGACAACTGCCTCGTGAACGCGATGTGCGTGGGGCTGCTCCCGACCGCCCGCGTCATGAGCGCGAAGGCGACGGGCAGCGGGCAGCACGTCGTCATCTACGGCGCGACGACGGGGCGCGACGGGATCGGCGGGGCGTCCGTGCTCGCAAGCCAGGAGCTCGACGAAGGCTCTTCCGAGAAGCGCCCCTCCGTTCAGATCGGCGACCCGTTCACGGGCAAGAAGCTGATCGAGGCCTCGGTCGAGCTCGTGAGCGCGGGAATCGTCGAGTCGCTCCAGGACTGCGGCGCCGCGGGGATCGCCTCCGCGCTCTCCGAGATGGCGGCCGAGTTCGGGATCGACGTCCACCTCGATCGCGTGCCGCTACGCGAGGAGGGGATGGAGCCGTGGGAGGTGATGATCTCCGAGAGCCAGGAGCGGATGGTCGCGCTCGTGCGCCCGCAGATGCTCGAGGCGGTGGAGGAGGTCCTCGATCGCTGGGAGCTCAACCATGCGGTCGTCGGCGAGGTGACCGAGACGGGGGAGCTCCGCGCGTTCTGGCACGGCGAGCTCGTGGGCGAGATTCCTGCTCGCCTTCTGACCGACGAGTGCCCACGGTACGAGGTCGGGCGCGCGCCGCGCACGCCGAAGCCGGCACGGGAGATCGCCGGCGCGCCCCCGACCGGAGAGGCGCTGCTCGAGCTTCTCGCAGCGCCGAACCTCCGGAGTCGCGAGTTCGTCTACCGCCGCTACGACCAGCTCGTCGGTCACCGGACCGTGCGGCGCCCGGGCTTCGACGCAGCGGTGCTTCGGCTCCTCCCGTCGCTCCGCGGGCTCGCCGTCTCGCTCGACGGCCAGGGCCGCATTGCGAGTCTCGACCCGTTCGCGGGCGGCGCCCTCGCCGTGCTCGAGGCCGCCCGCAATGTTGCCTCCGTCGGAGGCGAGCCGCTCGGCTTCACCGACTGCCTCAACTTCGGCAACCCGGAGAAGCCCGAGATCGGCTGGGAGCTCGCCGAGGCGATCGGGGGGATGCGCGCGGCCTGCCAGGCGCTCGGGCTGCCGATCGTGTCCGGGAACGTCTCGCTCTACAACGAGACGAACGGCCGCGCTATCCATCCGACGCCGGTCGTCGGGGCGGTAGGGCTCGTCGAGGACGTGCGGCTCGTGCCGAACGGCTGGAGCGAGGGCGACTCGATCCTCGTCGCCGAGGCCACACCGCCGTCGCTCGCCGGGTCCGAGTACCAGGCGCGCTTCGGCGAGGTGGGCGGAGCTCCGGTACGGCTCGACCTCGACGCGGAGGCGCGCCTCGTCGGCTTCCTCTGGCGTGCGGCGCCGCTTTGCTCGCTCGTCCACGACGTCTCCGACGGAGGGCTCGCGGTCTGCCTCGCCGAGGCAGCGATTCTCTCCGGCGTCGGAGCCGAGCTGGCACTCGACGACGACCCGGTGACCCTCTTCGGCGAGACCGGCGGAAGGGCGGTGCTCGCCTGTGCCCCGGAGCGACGCGACGAGGTCCTGCAGCTGGCGGGCGAGATCGGCGTCCCGGTGCACGGAGTAGGGCTTGCCGGCGGCGCTACCCTTTTCGGCGTCGAGCTTTCGCGGCTCCGAAGCGCCTGGGACGGGAGTAGCTGATGTGTGGTGTATTCGGCATTCGCTCGGAGGAGCGGGACGTTGCGCGTCTCGCGTACTTCGGGCTGTTCGCGCTCCAGCACCGCGGGCAGGAGTCCGCGGGCATTGCCGTGTCCGACCGCGGGCGGCTCACGGTCGTCCGCGACATGGGCCTCGTTGCGCAGGTCTTCAACGAGCAGCAGCTCCACGCGCTTCCCGGTGAGGTCGCGATCGGGCATACGCGCTACTCGACGACCGGCGCGAACCGGTGGGCGAACGCGCAGCCCCTGATCCACCACGGGCGCGAGCGCACGGTCGCTCTGGGGCACAACGGCAACCTCGTGAATGTCGAGGAGCTTCGCTCCGAGCTCCAGGCGGACCGCGTGCAGCTCACTTCCGGCTCCGACTCGGAGGTGATCGCGGCGCTGATCGCTCGCGACCGCGCACCTTTGCCGGAAGCGGTCGCCAACGCGATGCGCAGGCTCGAGGGCGCGTACTCGGTCACCGCTCTCGTCGAGGACACGCTCGTCGCCTTCCGTGACCCGCTCGGGTTCCGGCCGCTCACGATCGGGCGGATCGGGGACGACTGGGTGATCGCATCCGAGACGTGCGCCCTCGACCTGATCGCCGCCGAGTTCGTCCGCGAGGTCCGGCCGGGAGAGGTCGTGTGGATCGACGACGACGGCCTCCACGCAGCACAGGCGCTTCCGGCGGGACGAAACGCGCTCTGCATCTTCGAGCACGTCTACCTGGCCCGGCCCGACTCGCGGCTCGCGGGGGTCGAGGTGCACGGTGCGCGCGTGCGGATGGGCGAGCAGCTCGCGCGCGAGGCGCCGGTCGAGGCCGATGTCGTCATCGGCGTCCCGGACTCCGGGACGCCCGCCGCGATCGGCTTCTCGAAGGCCTCGGGGATCCCCTTCAACGAGGCGCTGATCAAGAACCGCTACGTCGCGCGCACTTTCATCCAGCCGGACCAGTCGATGCGCGAGCAGGGGATCAGGATGAAGTTCAACCCGCTCGACGAGGTCGAGGGACGACGGATCGTCGTCGTCGACGACACCATCGTCCGCTCGAACACGATGCGTCAGCTCGTTGCGATGCTCCTCGACGCCGGCGCGGCCGAGGTGCACGTGCGCATCTCGTCGCCCCCGGTCGTCTCCCCGTGCTTCTACGGGATCGACTTCCCCGATGAGGACGAGCTCCCCGCCGCCCACCGCTCCGTCGAGGAGATGCGCGAGCTCATCGGCGCGACCTCGCTCCACTATCTGTCCGTCGAGGGCATGACTGGCGCGACCGAGCTTCCCGAGGACTCGGTCTGCCGCGCCTGCTTCACGCGCAACTATCCGACCCGAGTACCCGCGAAGGCCGAGAAGCACCGCTTCGAGCCCGCGAAGGCGTAGCGCTCGTAAATCCCTGACGGTGCGATCAAGCGCGCCGTGGCGCCGGCCGATACACGCGGCATGGCGGACGACTCCGCGATCACGCACGTCCTGCTCGAGAACCTGCGCGAACGGCTTCGCTCGCGGCAGATGCGCTCGGCGATCGAGCTCGCGGTCTGCGCGTCGATCGAGCCCGAGCCAGAGCAGCGGGCGTGGGCGCTCGTGGCGCTGGCGCACCGGCTCCGGCGCGAGCGATCGGGCGAGCTTGCCCGCCTCGCAGTCGACTCGGTGATCGCGCTCGACGCCGGTCCGGCGCCAACACGGGCTGCGCGCACCGTCTCGGTGCTGCTTCTCGCGGACGACGGTCACCTCGGCGCGGCGGCCGCGCTCGGCGAGCAGTTGCTCGCGGAGGCGCACGACCCCGGCGTTCTGAAGGCGCTCGCCCGCGTCTACTGGGAGCGCTGGCAGGAGACGAAGGACGAAGCCTGGCACGACCTCTGGTGGCAGATCAGCGGGCTCCGGCAACGACGGCCGCACGCAGTCCGCCGCCTAGCGCCTGCCCGACTCGCGCGACAACGATCCGCGCATGCCCCACCCAAGGGTGGGGTGTTAGGCCACCCTCCACCCGCTTCCAGCGTAACGTCGAACCGTGCGCATGTGGTGCGCGGCTCTGCGCCGATTAAGCGCCAATGCGCCCACAGCTCGGACCGTTCGCTCTGAAACTACGGACGCGGCGGGACGTGGACGACCTCGAGCTTGATGCCGTCCGGGTCGTAGAAGAAGAACGCGTAGTAGCCCGGGATGTAGGTGTACTCCTTCGGTGGGCTCTCGATCTTCGCTCCGCTTTCGACCGCCCACCGGTAGCGCTCGTCGACGACCTTGCGCGAGGCCGCCTCGAAGGCGACATGGTGGACGCCGACGCGGTAGCGGTCGTATTCGCCCGGCGTCTGCGCCTCGCGGACGCCGACGACGGTTCCGCCGCCGGCGATGTAGGTGATCGTCTCACCGCGTTCGCCTTCGACCTCACCCCCACGCGTGTACCCGAGCGGCTCGAGCAGCTCGCGGTAGAAGGGGAGGCTGCGTTCGATCGACGAGACGACGAGATCGAGATGGTGCACGCCCCTGCCCGTCATCGTGCGCTCCCCTCGAGCTCGTGCCAGCGGCGATAGCGGACGGCGCGCCGCACCGTCCGCGGGTCGTGGCCGCGCTCGAGCAGCTCCTGCCTGATCTCCCCCTCCTGCGCGAGTCGCAGGAAGAGCCACGCGATGGCGACGATGGTGACGACGGACCCTTCGAGCATCATCAGCGAGCCCGCAAGGCTCTGGTCGCCCTCGGGGGAGAGGCCGAGATACTCACCGTCGCCGTACACGTCGTAGAAGACGCTGCCGCTCCACACGAAGACGTTGCCGAGCACCGTCGAGACGAGGCGCACGGCCACGACGTACCCGAGCTTGGCGCCGGTTCCGAACCACTCGGGCGCGGGCAACGTCTCGAGCACCGGGAGCCAGAGGACGATCCCCGCCGAGAAGAACGCGACGTGCTCGAGCGCGTGCACCGCGCCGTTCTCGACCGCGGCCTCGTAGACCGCGGGCACGTGCCAGAGCACCAGGTTCACCGCCCAGAGCGGGAGCGCGACGAGGGGGTTCGCGAGGACGCGCAGCCGCATGACACCCGGCAGCGCGAGCAGCGGTCTGAGCACCGGCCCGGTCAATCCCGCGAGCAGGCAGAGCGGGGCGAGGTCGCCGATGAGGAGGTGCTGCGCCATGTGGAACGCGAACAGCTCCTCCTCGCCGATCCTCGCGATCGGCGACGCGACCGCGACGAGGAGGAGAACGAGACCGAGCGCGAAGAGCAGCATTCGCCAGACCGGGACGGGCTGGCCGCGCTTTGCGAGCGTCCGCGCGCGAATCCCGTACGCCACGGCGATGAGCCCGATGGGCGCCAGTTGCAGCAGGATCACGGCGGAGACCTCAAGCCGAGGTCAGGCTAAAGCCTGACCCGTGACTCCCGCGCGTAGACTCGCGCCGTGGCGAACGATCGCCAGACGTACGCCGCCGCCGGGGTCTCGATCGAGAAGGCCGACGCCGTGACCGAGCGGCTCCGCGCCGCAGTGGAGTCGACCGGAGCACGAGGCTTCGGCGCCTTCGCCGGCCTCCACCCGCTCGACGACACGCGGCTGCTCGCGGCGTCCACGGACTCGGTCGGGACGAAGCTGATCCTCGCGCGGAAGCGCGGCCGGCTCCGCTCGTGCGGCGCCGACCTCGCCGCGCACTGCATCAACGACGTCATCACGAGCGGCGCCGATCCGTTGCTCTTCCTCGACTACGTCGCCGCCAACCGGATCGAGCTCGAGCAGGTCGCCGAGCTCGTCGAGGGCGCCGCCGAGGTCTGCCGCGAGGCAGGCGTCGTGCTCGTCGGCGGCGAGACGGCCGAGCTGCCCGGGATCTACCGGGAGGACGAGCTCGACTTCGCGGGGACGTGCGTCGGCATCGTCGAGAAAGACCGCGTCATCGACGGCTCGCGCATCGAGGCCGGCGACGCGGTGGTCGGATTTCCCTCGAACGGCGCCCACGCGAACGGGTTCACACTCGTTCGCCGCGTGCTCGACCAGGAGGACTACGACGGCGAGGATCTGCTGGCGCCGACGCGCTGCTACCTCCCTGAGGTCAGGCGACTCCGTGACAGCGCCCACGCGTTCGCGCACGTCACCGGCGGCGGGATCCTCGGGAATCTCACGCGCGTGCTCCCGGACGCTCTCGCGGCCGACATCGACTGGGGCTCGTGGCCGCGTCCTCCGGTCTTCGACTGGCTCGCGCGGCACGTCGACGAGGCCGAGTTGCGCCGCGTCTTCAACCTCGGGATCGGCTACCTCGCCGTCGTCCCGGATCCGGGCAACGGGCTCGTCGTCGGGACGATCGTGCGCGCGTGATCGGCGTCCTCGTGAGCGGAGAGGGGACGAACCTGCAGGCTCTGCTCGACGCCGGGCTTCCCGTCGTCGCCGTCGCGTCGTCGAGCCGCGGCGCCGCCGCGCTCGATCGCGCCCGCGCGGCCGGCGTCCCGGCGGAGGTCTTCGCGCTCGGCGAGTATCCGGATCGCGAGGCCCGCGACGCGGCCATGGCCGGCTGGCTCGAGAAGCGCGGCGCGGAGCTCGTGGTCTGCGCCGGCTTCATGCATCTGCTCCGGCCGACCTTCCTCGATCGCTTTCCGGGTCGCGTCGTGAACGTCCATCCGGCGCCGCTCCCAGAGTTCCCGGGCGCGCACCCGCTCGAGGACGTGCTCGCAGCCGGTGCCTCACATGCGGCAGCGACTGTTCACTTCGTGGACGAAGGCGTCGACACAGGAAAGGTGATCGCGAGCGAGCTCGTCGCCGTCGAGCCCGGCGACACCGTTGAGACCCTGCGCGATCGCGTTCATGCCGTCGAGCACCGGCTGCTGCCCGAGGTGGTGAGAGAGCTGTGCGCGCGCTGATCTCCGCCTACGACAAGACCGGCCTCGTGTCCTTCGCACGCGGGCTCGCGGACCTCGGCTTCGAGCTCGTCGCGAGCGGCGGCACCGCGACCGCGCTCGAGGAGGCGGGAGTCTCCGACGACGCGGGTCGAGGACGTCACCGGCTCCCCGGAGCTGCTCGACGGGCGTGTGAAGACGCTGCACCCGCGCATCCACGCCGGGATCCTCGCGCGGCGCGACCACCCCGAGGACGTGGCGGCGCTGAAGGAGCAGGGGATCGAGCCGTTCGACCTCGTGTGCGTGAACCTGTACCCGTTCGAGCACGCCGCGTTCGGCCTCCGCCTCCAGGACGAGGAGGTCATCGAGCTGATCGACGTCGGCGGCCCGTCGATGCTGCGCGCCGCGGCGAAGAACCACGCGCACGTGACGCCGGTGTGCCGCCCCGAGGACTACGAGGACGTGCTCGCGGAGCTGCGCGAGAACGACGGCAAGACCTCACGCGAGACGCGACGTCGCCTCGCGGCGATCGCGTTCACGGTGACCGCAGCCTACGACTCCGCGATCTCGCGCTGGTTCCAGGGCGACCAGGAGCTGCCCGAGACGTTCGTGCCGACCTTCGACAAGACGCTCGAGCTCGCGTACGGCGAGAACCCCCAGCAGCACGCGGCGTACTACGCCGAGCGCGGCCGGCGCACGCACGTCCTCTCGCGCGTCGACCAGATCTCGGGCAAGCCGCTGTCGTTCAACAACGTGAACGACCTCTCGGCCGGACGGCTCCTCCTCCGCGAGTTCGACCACCCCGCCTGCGTGATCATCAAGCACGCGAACCCGTGTGGCGTCGCGATCGCGGAGCGAATCGAGGATGCGTACGCCCGCGCCGTCGCGGCCGACCCGGTCTCGGCCTACGGCGGCGTCGTCGTCCTCAACCGCGCGGTCCCCGCCGCGCTCGGGGAGGCGCTCGCGGAGCAGTTCGTGGAGGTGCTGTTCGCGCCCGGGCTATGACGAGCAGGCGATGAAGGCCCTCGCGCGCAAGGGCTCGGTCAGGATCCTCGATCACACCGAGCGTCGCGCTCTCGTCGAGACCGAGCGGGACTACCGCCGGGTCCTCGGCGGCCTGCTCGTGCAGGACCGGGACTGGTCGCTTCCGGAGCGCGGGGACATGGAAGTCGTCTGCGGCGAGGTCTCGAGCGACCAGTGGCTCGACCTGCTGTTCGCGTGGAGAGTCGTGAAGCACGTGACGTCGAACGCGATCGTCATCGCGCGTCGTGGTCAGACGCTCGGGATCGGCGCCGGCCAGCAGAGTCGCGTCGACGCCGTGAGGCTCGCGGTCGAGAAGGCGCGCGCTCTCGGCCACGATCTCGAGGGAGCGGTGCTCGCGTCGGACGCGTTCTTCCCGTTTGCGGACGGTGTCGAGGCCGCGCTCGAGGCTGGGATCGCGGCGATCATCCAGCCCGGCGGCTCGAAGCGCGACGCCGAGGTCGCGGAGGCGGTCTCGAAGGCGGGCCGCGCGATGGTCCTCACAGGCCGCAGGCACTTCCGACACTAGCGCCACCCTTTGCCCGGTCCATCGAGTCGGGGCCTCCTTTCGGAGGCCCCGATTGCTGCACTGCGAAGCGGTGCGGGTTACTGGTTGGTCGTCACTCCGATCAGCCCGGCGACGCCCGCACCCACGTTCACCTGATCGAGACCCGCCAGCGTGTTCACGATCAGCTGGTCGAGCGCCGGGTCGGCATGGGCGACGCGCACGGTCGCCGCGAGGCCCGTGAGCTGCGTCTCACCAGCGACCGCGGCCACGTCGATGACGTCGACGCCGTCCGTCGCGTTCACGGTCACCGTGTCAGCCACGCCGTCGCTCGCGCCGCCGTCGATCACGCCCTCCAGATCGACGTCGACGTCCTCCATGTCGGTTCCCGTGAGGTCGTTCACCGTGGTCGCATCGGTGCCTCCCAGGGTGTCGAGCTCGATCCGCTCGACGTCGTCGAGGTCCATGTCGATGGTCCCGAGGTTGCGCAGGAACTCCACGCGCGGCCCGACTGCGGAGACCACGAAGTTCTCGTTCCCGGCGTTGCCGTTGAACTCCATCGTGTCCGTGCCTGCCTGGCCCTCGAGGAGGTCGTTGCCGTCTCCGGGGTCCCAGACGAGCGTGTCGTCGCCCGCACCGCCGACCATCGAGTCGTTGCCCTGCTGACCGACGATCCGGTCGTTGCCGTCGCCGCCGGTGAGGACGTCGACCTCGGTGCCGCCGTTGATGACGAGCTGGATCAGGTCGGCGAGGCCACGCCCGGCGGTGATCGTGTCGGCGCCGCCGAGCCCGTTGACCGTCAACGTGTCGTTCGTGGCCTCCGAGTGGTCGATCAGGACGGCCACCGGAGCTCCGATGACGTCCACGGCGCTCCCGTCCGCGCTGATCTGCGATGTCGTCCGGGTCGTTCGTGCCGTTGACCGTGATCGAGTCGGCCGCGCCGTCGCCCGCGCCGCCGCCGATCGCGGCCTCGAGGTCGAGCGCGACGGTCTTGAGGTCGGTCCCGGTCGTGTCGTTGAAGACCACGCTGTCGGTACCGCCGAGCGCCTGGACGTCGATGACCTCGATGTCGTTCAGGTCCATCGTGATGTTGGCGGCGTCGCGGAAGAACCTGACTCGCTCGCCGTTGGCCGAGACGTCGAAGTTCTCGGCCGCGCCGGCCCCGATGAACAGGAGCGTGTCGGCGCCGTCGTCGGCGCCGTCTTGCCCCTCGACGAGGTCGCTGCCGTCGCCCGGGTCCCAGCGGAACGTGTCGTTGCCGGCTCCGAGGAGGCCGCTGTCGTCGCCGCGGTTGCCGTCGATCGCGTCGTCACCCTCGCCGCCGAGCAGCAGCTCGGCGCCGTCGCCGCCGTTGATCGTGTCGTCCCCGGCGCCGCCGTCGATCGCGACCTTGATCAGGGCTGCGAGCCCGACCGCGCCGGAGATCGTGTCGTTGCCGTCGAGCCCTTTGACGTTCAGGAGGTCGTTCGCCGCCTCCGAGTGCTCGATCTTCACGGCCGCGGCCAGCCCGGTCACGTCGACCGCACCTGCGTTGGGCGCGATCGCGATCGTGTCGTTGCCGGCGGTGCCGTTGACGGTGATCGTGTCGGCCGCGCCGTCGCCGGCTCCGCCGCCGATCGCCGCCTCGAGGTCGAGCTCGATGTTCTTGACGTCGGTCGCGGACAGGTCGTTCACGACCGTGTTGTCGATGCCGCCGAGCGCGCGGACATCGACCCGCTCGGTGTCGTCGACGTCCATGGTGATGTTCGCGACGTTGCGGAAGAACTTCAGGCGGTTGCCGTTGGCGGAGAGGTCGAAGCTCTCCGCGACTCCGGCGCCGTTGAAGACCAGCGTGTCGGTGCCGGCTTCGCCTTCCACCTTGTCGCTGCCGTCGCCGGGATCCCACGTGAACGAGTCGTCGCCGGCGCCGAGGAGACCGGTGTCGTCTCCGCGGTTGCCGTCGATCGCGTCGTTCTCGTGCCGCCGCGCAGCGTGTCGCTGCCGTCGCCACCGTTGATCGCGTCGTTGCCGGCGCCGCCGTCCAGCGTCAGCTGGGTGAGCGCGGCGAGCCCGAGCGCGCCGTTCAGCGTGTCGTTGCCGGCGAGGCTCTCGATCGCGAGCGCTTCCGCTGTTGACGACGTCGATCGGCAGGCCGCCCGGGCCGCCGGAGACGGCGATGCGCCCTGCGACCGCCGCGGCCGGCGACGCCGATCGTGTCGTTTCCGGCCGTGCCCTCGACGGTGACGCGGTCGGCTGCCCGCGCCGGGGTCGATGTTCAGCCTGTCGTTCGCGGCCTGTGCACGCGAGACGTTGACGGTCGCTCCGATGCCGGAGACGGTGGTCGCGCCGCCGACCCGGAGCTCGTTCGCAGCCGCCGAGCCCTTGATGTCCACCACGTCTGCCGCCCCGTCGTTCGCCAGGTCGGCGTTGAGCTGGCCGAGCCCGGTGCCCGAGAGGTCGTTGACGACGACGTTGTCGGCGCCGCCGAGCGGACGGAGGTCGAATCGCTCGACACCCGCGATGTTCATCGTGCTCGCGCCGCGCGACCTTCAGGCGCTTCCCGTTGGCGGAGAACTCGAACTTCTCCGCGGCGTTCGAGCCGCCGAAGACGACGAGGTCATCGCCCGCACCGCCCTCGATGAGGTCGTTGCCGCGCTTGCCGTCGACCGTGTCGTTGCCGAGGCCGCCGAACAGCCGCTCGGCTCCGGAACCCGCGCGCAGCCGGTCGTTGCCGGCATCACCGAACAGGCTCGTCGCCTCGCTGCCCGTGAACACGCCGAAGCTCTCGTCGATCGAGAGCGCGTCGGCGCCGGATGCGCCGTGAACGACGATCCGATTGAACGCCGACCGCCTGAAGGTGAACTCGGCGGAACCGTTGCCGCCGACGTCCACCTGGAGCCGGGACCTGGAGCCCGGCTTCAACCGCAGCGCGATCCTCTCGCTCTTGGCGGTCCCGAGGACGCTGAGCTGGCCGCGGTGGATGCTCGCCTTGACCTTCGGCTTGGGCTTCTGCGCGGCCGTATGCCCCGCGGAAGCCGTTGCCACCACGAGAAGCGAGATCGCGGCGATTGCGATTGCCGATCCGAGTGCGAAGATGCGTGCCATTGCCGTTCCTCCTTGACGTGCCGTAGCTGCTTCGTGAGCCAGGAGGATCTCGGCGCCCACCTACGGGGCCGTTACCGCGCTGTTACGACGGGCGCGAAGGCCGATCGAACGGCCGTGGAGTGTGCCGCGCCTACAGCTTCCGGATGGAGTCGCCCGGGCGGACGGTGCCGCCCTCGATGACGCGCGCGTACATCCCGCGCAGGCGCAGCGCGCGGCCGGGCTTCCCGTTGACGAAGCGAATGGCCGCCTGGCCGAAGCGCTCGGTGAACTTCGCGCAGCCGGTGTGGGGCACGTCGGTCACCTCGACGATTGCGGAGCCGACGGCGAGGCGCGTTCCCGGAGGAAGGTTTTCCGGGCGCAGGTCGAGATCGACGTAGAGCTGGTCGCCGGCGAGCGCCCAGCGGTCGCGGTCCTCGCCGGCCAGGAGCGTGATCACACGCACGTTCATCAGGGTCAGCTGCGCGCCCGGATGAGGTGGGCGCCCGGTCGAGGTTGGGCGCCGGACCCAGTCGTCGCCGACGAGCCCTTCGTGGACGTCGAGGACGCCCTCGTCGAGAGCTTCGCGCTCTCCCTCGGTGGGGCGGCGGACGACGAGCTCGACGGTGCCTTCGGCGGCCGGCGCAGCAAGGATCTCGGGAAGTCCCGCTTGCAGGTCGTCGGCGCCGATGTACAGCGACATCGTTCTGGACGCTAGCTGAACGGGCTGCGGTCGCTCAGGAAGCGGCGTACGCGCGCACCGCAGCGGCGAAGCGCTCGTACACCGGGCGCTTCTTGCCGCTTGCATCGAGGAGGCCGCTCTGCCAGGTGTTGTGCTCGGAGTCCGCGAACGTGAACCAGACGAACATCTCGACGCTCGGCTCCGCGGCGGCGAGCTGGAGCGCCCGCACGGCACGCTCGGCCTGGACCTCCTGCGACACGCCGAAGGGCTCCGCCGGGGCGACCTCATATCCGAACTCGGTGATCCAGAGCGGGATCTCGTCTCGCCCGAACCATGTCTCCAGGGCATGGGCGAAGCGGCCGAGCGACGGCAGCGTCACGTTCGGCCAGTGCGCGGCGCCGTCCGGCGGGACGCCCGGCGCGATCGGATACGGATGGTGGGCCCACGCGTCGAACTCGAGATCTTCCTCGGCGAGCAGTTGCGCGAACCGTGCCGGCGAGTGTCGGTCCTGGCCGGGTCCGGGCGACGGCGCGTCGCGGCCGTGCGAGCCGGTCTCGCCGATTGCGACGAGCGCATCCGAGTTCGCCTCCTTGATCCCCTCGTAGGCCGCGCGGAAGAGGGCGGCGTACGTCCGGGGAGCGACCGAGCGGCCCCGCGCGTCGAACTGCGGCGCGAGGAAGAGGTTGGTGTTGGGCTCGTTCCAGATCGAGTAGTGGCGCACCGACGGGTAGCGTTCAGCGAGCCCCTTCGCGAACTCGCGCAGCGCGTCGAGATCGGTCGGGGCCCGGTTCGGCCCCTGCCCGCCGTTGGCCCACGCAGGTGTGCCCCAGATCGTGAACAGCACCTCCATGTCCCGTGCCTCCGCGTTGGCGACGAGCTCGTCGAGCTCGTGTAGGCGCGGCGCGACGAAGGGTCGGCGTCCGGGGGCGGGACGCTTCGGGGCAGCGACGTCCCAGCGGACGAGCGCGCGGACGAGGCGCGCGCCGGTCGCCTGGGCGCGGTCGAGCATCCTCGCTCGCGACGGGCGCCAGCGGAAGCTCGCGTCGTCCATGAAGCCGACCAGCATCGGCTCGGTGCGATCGGGCGCGGGCGCAGGTGCGGTCTCCTCGCGCGGCGCCGGGGCATCTTCCTCGGGCGCTGCAGGCGGCGTGAAGACGGGCGTCTCGCGTGTCCTCCTCGACGATGGCCGGCGCTCGCTTCTCCTGCGGCTCGGGTCGTCGTCGGCGGTACCGCGGTCGGATTCTCGGACGAGTCGTGAAGCAGCGCTGCGACTCCGGCGCCTGCGGCGAGCGCGAGGACGGCCGCGAGCACGGCCGCTCGGTTCCTGGTTACGAGTCTGGATGTGGAGTTGGTCGGCATGCGAATGACGTTCGTATGAAAGGGGCCTCGCCTGCCGGGCTCCGTAGGGTAGCCGAGCTCCCGGCCGAAGTAGGCTTCCGCGATGGCGCGCCGCGAGTTCCCCACCGTCCTCGAGCTGGTCGGCTCGACGCCGATCGTCCGGCTCGAGCGGCTGTCTCGCGACGTCCCTGGAGATCTTCTCGCAAAGCTCGAGTTTCTAAACCCGGGCGGCTCCGTGAAGGACCGCATCGGGCTCGCGATGATCGAGGCCGCGGAGCAGGACGGGCGCCTGCGCCCAGGGGGAACGATCGTCGAGCCGACCTCGGGCAACACCGGCGTCGGGCTCGCGATGGCGGCAGCGCTCCGCGGCTACCGCTGCATCTTCGTGATGCCGGACAAGATGAGCCAGGAGAAGATCTCGATGCTGCGTGCGTACGGCGCCGAGGTCGTCATCACGCCGACCGCCGTCGAGCCCGACTCCCCGGAGAGCTACTACAGCGTGTCCGACCGCCTCGCCGAGGAGATCCCCGGAGGCTTCAAGCCCGACCAGTACTCGAACCCGGCGAACCCCGAGGCGCACTACGAGACCACGGGGCCGGAGCTCTTCGAGCAGACCGACGGGGGCGACGTCGACGCGGTCGTGATCTCGGTCGGCACCGGCGGCACGATCACCGGCGTCGGCCGCTACTTCAAGGAGCACGGCTCGACCGCGCGTATCGTCGCCGTCGACCCCGAGGGCTCGGTCTTCACCGCAGACGAGGAGCATCCGATGGGGCCGTACCTCGTCGAGGGGATCGGCAAGGAGCGCTGGCCGGACACGCTCGACCCGGAGGTCGTGGACGAGTGGGTGCGGGTCTCCGATCGCGACTCCTTCCTCGTCGCGCGGCGCCTCGTCCGGGAAGAGGGGCTGCTCGTCGGCGGCTCCACCGGCTCGACGGCCTGGGCAGGCATGGAGGTCGCGAAGCGGCTGGGGCCGGAGGCGCGGGTGCTGATGATGTTCCCGGACTCGGGCCGCTCGTACCTCTCGAAGCTCTACGACGACAACTGGATGCTCCAGTACGGCTTCCTCGAGCGGACGACGGCGCCGCCCGCGGTCGAGGAGGTGCTCCGCTTCCGGCGCGTCGGCCACGAGGTGCCGGACCTCGTCACCATCGGGTCGCACGAGAAGGTCGGCGCCGCGATCGACGTCATGCAGCGGTATGGGATCTCGCAGTTGCCGGTCGTTCGGAACGAGCCCGTCGATTCACTGGCAGACGTCGTCGGCTCGCTACAGGAGCGCAGTCTGCTCGAGCGCGTGTTCAAGAACGGCGACGCGCTGAACGAGGACGTCGCGGTCGCGATGCAGCCTCCGCTGCCGGCGGTCGACGCCGACGCGTCGCTCGACGAGGTCTACGAGGGGCTCTCGGGGCCGGCGGCGGCTGTCGTGGTCGCGAGCGACGGACGGCCGACCGGGATACTCACACGGTCTGATCTGCTGGAGTTCCTCGCGGCGCGACGGTCTCAGGTCGAGCCGTCCGCTTAGGCGTCTCCGCACGGACGGCGGCGTACACCGCGCCGATGATGAGCACCGCACCGAGGAGCGTCCATGGGCTCGGGCGCTCGCCGAGGAGCACGACGCCGAGCGCGATCGCGACGAGCGGGTTCACGTACTGGTGCGTGACGACGAGCGAGATCGGCGCGACCCGCAGGAGCCAGGCGTACGCGGTGAAGCCGATGATGGAGCCGACGACCACGAGGTAGACCCACGCCGCGATCGTGTCGGCCGCGAACGTCGCCGAGCCGAGCTCGCCCCACTCGCCGAACGCGAGCGCGCCCAGCGTGAGGAAGAAGCCGCCGGCGAGCATCTCGTAGACCGCGGCGACGAACGGGTCCCGCGGCATCCCGAGCCGACCGGTGAAGAAGGATCCGGTCGACCACGAGATCGAGGCGGCGATCATGATCGCGAGGCCGATCGCGGTAGAGCCGCCTCCGAGCCCGGGCGCGACCACGAGCCCGAGGCCCACGAGGCCCGTCAGCGTGGAGAGCCGGGTCGCGCGCGCGACGTCCTGGGCGGCGGCGAGTCGCATGAGGATGATCTGGAGCGGGACGGTTCCGGCGATCATCGCCGCGACGCTCGAGTCGATTCGCGTCTCCGCAACGTGGACGAGGCCGACCCCGAACGTCAGCAGGAGCAGGCCGGCGGCGGTACTCCCGACGAGCTCGCGTGTCGTCACGCGCAGGCTCGTGCCGCGCAGCGTCAGGGCGAGTGCGAGGATCGAGCCGGCGACGAGGAAGCGGCTACCGCCTGCCAGGAGCGGCGGCATCGTGTCGACGACGACCTTGATCCCGAAGTACGTCGAGCCCCAGACGACCCAGACCGTGAGCAGCGCGATCCAGACGTGCTTGGCGGGAGCGGTCACAGGTGGGATAACGCGCGCGGGTCCACGGGGGTGAGAACGACAGCGAAGCCGGTGGCACTCCGAAGCGCCATGCCGTCTGCTGCTCGTGTCGAGCGGCGCGGCTAATGGTCGTGGCGTCTAGCCTGCCGCCGTGGCGGCCGACACGCTCCCCGACGGCTGGCTCGACGAGCTGGCGGCGTTCCTCGCGATCCCGAGCGTGAGCGCCGATCCCGCGCACGCCGACCACGTGCGGCGCGCCGCGGAGTGGGTCGGCGCGAAGGTCCGATCGCTCGGCGGCGAGGCCGAGGTGCGCGAGGACGGCCGCCTGCTCGTGAGCGAGATCCCCGGGGCAGGCGGCTCTCCGACGGTCCTGGTCTACGGCCACTACGACGTCCAACCGCCGGACCCGCTCGAGCTCTGGGAGTCGGACCCGTTCGTCGCCGAGCCGCGCGGCGAGTGGCTGTACGCGCGCGGCGTCGCCGACGACAAGGGCCAGCTCTGGATGCAGTTGAAGGCGATCGAGTCGCTCGCTGCGGAGGGCGAGCTGCCGGTGACCTTCCGGGTCGTCTGCGACGGGGAGGAAGAGACCGGCGGCGACGCGATCTCGCGCTTCCTCGACGCCGACGACGGTCGCGTCGATGCGTGCGTCGTCTTCGACGGCTGGATGAAGACGCGGAACACGCCCGAGCTCGTCGTCGCCACGCGCGGACTCGTCGCGCTGGACGTCGACGTCCAGACGGGAGACCGCGACCTTCACTCCGGCCACTACGGCGGCACAGCGCTGAACGCGATCCACGCCCTCGCGCAGGCGCTCACCGCGCTCTTCCCGAGTGACGGACGGTTCCCGGAGCCGTTGCGCGCAGGGGTCTCGCCGCCGGACGAGGACGAGATCGCCGGCTGGCGCGACCTGCCGCCGGGCTCCGACGAGCTCGCGAGGGTCGGCGCTGTCCCGCTCGACGCACAGGCGGCCGAGGAGTTCTACGTGCGCGCGTTCGTCGAGCCGTCGGTCGACGTCACCGGGATCCTCGGCGGCAAGCCCGGCCTTCGGAACACGACGCTCGTCTCGCGCGCGTCGGCCGGGGTGACGATCCGCGTCGCGCCCGGCCAGGACCCGGAGGAGCTGGCGGCCGCGGCCGAGCGGCTCCTGCGGGACGCGCTCCCTGACGGCGCGAGGATGGACGTCGCGGTGGAGTCGACCCCTCCGGCGGTCCTCCCGCGCCACACCGACGCGCTCCGCGTCGCGAGCGACGCCTTCGCCGGCGTCTTCGGCCGTCCGCCGCTCATCGTGCGTGCCGGCGGCACGCTCCCGATCCTGGCGGCGCTGGCCCGCCGCGAGATCCCGACCGTCATGGCCGGGCTTGCTCTGCCGGACAGCCACACCCACTCGCCGAACGAGCGCATGCTCCTCGAGACCTTCCCGCTCGGGGTCGCGGCCGCGCGCGAGACGTACCGCGCGCTGGCCTCGCTCTGAACGACTCGGTACCCTCGACAGCCACATGGGAAGGCGCCTCGGGGCAGGGCTCGCGGTTGCCGGTCTGCTCGCGCTCGCCGCGGGGTCGCACACGGCTCCCGCCGTCGTGCAGCAGGCCGAAGACAGGCCGAACATCGTCGTCATCCAGACCGACGACCAGACGGCGGACTCGCTGCGCTTCATGGCGAACGTCAACCGTCTGCTCGTCAGGCAGGGCGTGCGCTTCGACAACAACTTCGCGTCGTACCCGCTCTGCTGCCCGTCGCGCGCGACGCTGCTGACCGGGCAGTACGCTCACAACCACGGCGTCCGCGGGAACCAGCCGCCGCTCGGCGGCTACGTGCGGCTCGACCACACGAACACCCTGCCCGTCTGGCTCCAGCAGGCCGGGTACCAGACGTCCTTCGTCGGCAAGTACCTGAACGGCTACGGGGAGGGCGAGGGCGGCCGCGAGGAGGTGCCGCCAGGCTGGAGCGACTGGCGTGCGGCCGTCAGGACGCCGGGGAAGGGGACGCAGTCGTACGTCGGCTTCACGCTGAACGAGAACGGCGGCCTCGTCGACTACCCGCCGAACCAGGCGAATTACCAGACGGACGTCTTCACGAGGAAGGCGGTCAGCTCGATCCGCAGCGGCTCGGCCTCCGGCTCGCCGTTCTTCCTCTACCTCGCGTACTTCGCGCCGCACAGCGGCCTGCCGGTCGACGAGGACGACGTACGTGCACCGGGCGTCTCGCTGACCCCTTCGCCCGCCGCGCGGCATCGCGACGCGTTCGAGGCGCAGCCGCTTCCGTTCCCACCCTCGTTCGACGAGGTCGACGTCTCGGACAAGCCGCCTGCGATCAAGAGGTTCGGCCGGCTGACGGTTGCGCAGACGCTCGCGGTCACGGAGTCGTACCAGCAGCGGCTCGAGTCGCTGCTCGCGGTCGACGAGGGCGTCGCGCAGATCGTCGAGGCGCTGCGCGCGGAGCGCCAGCTCGCGAACACGCTCATCGTCTTTACCTCCGACAACGGCTTCATGCAGGGAGAGCACCGCGTCATGCCCGACCGCGGCAAGGGCTTCGCGTACGAGCCGTCCGCGCGCATTCCTCTGGTGCTGCGCGGGCTCGACCTGCCGCGCGGGCGGCGCGTCACGGACGTCGTCTCGAACGTCGACCTCGCCCCGACATTTCTCACTTTGGCGAGGGCGGCTCCCGGCCGCGTCGTCGACGGCCGCTCGCTGCTGCCGCTCGCGCGTGACCCGCTGGCCGACTTCGGGCGCGACCTCCTGCTCGAGTCGGGTCACTTCCTCGGGATCCGCACGGACCGCTACGCCTACATCGCGTACTACCGCCGCGCGTGGGAGCTGTACGACCTCCAGAAGGACCCGGACCAGCTCGAGAGCCGCCACCGCGACCCGGCGCTCCGCGAGATCCGCCTCGAGCTCGAGCGGCGGCTCAACGATCTCGGGACCTGCTCGGGTGCGGGCTGCCTCCGCGGTCCTCGCTTGCACCTGAGGCTGGCGCCGGCCGGCCGCTCGGTCCGGGCGGACGTCGCCGGTGCCGACACCAGCTGGGTCTCGGCGACGAGCTTCTACGTCGAGGGCAAACAGGTCGCCGCCGACAACCGGGCGCCCTTCTCCGCCGCCCTGCCGCGGGCGCTCTTCCCGAGCGCGACCGCGACCGTCCGCGTCCGCGTGCGCACGACGGACGGGCGCGGAGTGACGATGACACGCAAGATCCCGCTGCTCCGCTAACGCCTCGTCGGTCGCCTCACGAGCGAGTCAGTCCCAGCGGCGGGACAGGCGGAACGCCGCGTTGATGAGCCCGACGTGTGAGTAGGTCTGCGGGAAGTTGCCCGACTGCTCGAGCGTGTCCGGGAGGATGTCCTCGGAGTAGAGGCCGAGGCCGTTCGACAACGACAAGAGCCGCTCGAAGAGGTCTCGTGCTTCGTCAATTCGCCCCAGCAACGCCAGCGCCTCCACGAGCCAGAACGAGCACACCGTGAACGCGGCCTCCATCTGGCCGAAGTCGTCGCGGTTCGCGTAGCGCCGCAGGAGCCCGCCGTTCACCGACAGCGCCTCGCGGATCGCGTCGACGTGCGAGGTCGCGCGCGGGTCGTCCGCGTCGAGGTAGCCGACGTGGACGGCGAGCAGGTTCACGGCGTCGAGCTGCGGCTCGCCGGCGACCTGGGTCAGCGCGCCGATCTCGTCGTTCCAGCACTGCGTCTCGAGCAGCTCCGCCGCCCGCTGCTCGACCTTCCGCGCCCTCTCGGCGAGCTCGGTCGCCCCAAGCGCTTCCGCAACCTCGACCGCACGGCGCGCGCCCGCCCAGTGCATGAGCACGGTGAAGGTGTGCAGCCGCGTGCGGTCGCGGAACTCCCAGGGCCCGGCGTCCGGCTCGTCGACGCGGGCCTCGATCTGCGCGATCAGCCCCTCCACGGTCTCGATCGCCGTTCGCGGCGGCACCGAGCCGACGAAGCGCATGTCGAGGAACAGCCTCGAGATCGCGAGCACCATCTCGCCGTACACGTCGTTCTGCACGTGCTCGAACGCCTGGTTTCCGACACGCACGGGCTTCTCGCCGTTGAACCCCGAGAGATGGTCGAGCTCGACCTCGGGCGCGTCGGCGCTCCCGTTCAGCCGGTACGCGGGCCGGAGCACGCCCTCGCTCTCCTCGGCAAGGTTGCGCAGGTACTCGAGGAAGCGTTCCATCTCCTCCGAGTGACCCGAGGCGCTCCAGCGCGTTCAACGTGAAGTACGCGTCGCGGAGCCAGCAGTAACGGTAGTCCCAGTTGCGCCCTGCGCCGGGATGCTCGGGCAGGCTCGTCGTCGTTGCCGCGAGGAGCGCGCCGGTGTCCTCGTACTGGTGCAGCTTGAGCGCGAGCGCCGAGCGGATGACCTCGGCCTGGTAGTCGCGCGGCACGCGCGTTCCCTTCACCCAGCGTCGCCAGTAGTCGAGCGTGCGCTCGAGGAAGCGCTCGGCCGTGTCCTCGAGCCCCGCCTCGAGCGGCTGCCCCCACGTGAGGACGAGGTGGCGGTCGCGCTCGAGCAGGAACGGGCGCTCGTCCTCGATGTACGCGAGCGGAACGTTCGTCGTCAGGCGCATGGGCGCCGGGAAGCCGCGGTACTCGACGTGGTTCGAGGCTGCCCAGCTCGTCGGCTCCAGCAGGCCGTAGTCGTAGACCGGCTTGCAGCGGACGACCGCGCGCGGCTCGCCGGAGAGCGGTCGCATGACGCGAACGAGCATCGGCGGCTTGAAGTAGCGGTCGTAGAGCAGGAACCGCGGCGCGAAGTCGTACACCTCGAAGTCTCCGTGCGGCGTCGAGAACACCGTTCGCAGGACGTTCGTGTTCTCGAGATACGCCTGGCTGACCTGGGTTGCGTCGAGGCCTTCGATGGCAAACACGCCGCCTTTGTCGCGATCGAGCAGCGGGCCGAAGACGAAGCTCGAGTCCGGGCGCGGCCAGCACATCCACTCGACCGAGCCGTCGCGGACGAGCGCGCTGAACGCGCAGTTGCCGATGATGCCGAGGCCGCGGACCACCGGCGAAGCCTAGGCTGTATCGACCGACTGACGCCTCGGAGAGGGGAGACGCTGGCCCGAAGTCCTGGACATCACTCGCTCGTGATCGCGAGCAACCGCCTGCCGGTACGGCTCACGACCGAGCGGGGCGCGCTGAACGTGCACCCGTCCGCGGGCGGGCTCGCCTCCGCGCTGGGGGCGGTGCGCGGCGACTCGCTCTGGATCGGCTGGCCGGGATCGGTGGTGCGCGAGTCGCTCCAGGCGGAGGCGACCGAGCGTCTCGCGGAGGACACCCTCGTGCCCATCTTCCTCTCCGCCGCCGAGGTCGACGACTTCTACAACCGCGTCTGCAACGACACGCTCTGGCCGCTCCTGCACTATTTCGGCGACCGGCTGCGGCTGACGCCGGAGGCGTGGGAGCGCTACGTCCGCGTCAACGAGCGCTTCGCGGACGCGATCCTCGAGCACTCGGGCCCTGGCTCGCGCGTCTGGATCCACGACTTCCACCTCATGCTCGTGCCGGCGATGCTGCGCCGGCGCGCGCCGGATCTCGTCGTCGGCTTCTTCCTGCACACGCCCTTCCCGTCGTCGGAGGTGTACCGGCTGCTACCGGCTCGAGAGGAGGTATTGCGCGGGCTGCTCGGGGCCGACTACGTGAGCTTCCAGGTCGGCGACTACGCCAGACACTTCCGCTCGTCCTGCCTGCGCATCCTCGGCCTGGACTCCACGCCCGACTCGATCGAGGTCGACGGGCGGCCGGTCGGGATCGGGGTCGACCCGATCGGGATCGACACCGCGGGGTTCATCGAGACGCTGAAGGAGCCCGAGACCGCGCGCCTGTTTGCCGACCTCGAGCTCCAATACGAGGGGCGCAAGCTCGTCCTCGGCGTGGAGCGGCTCGACTACACGAAGGGCATCCCGCACAAGCTGCTCGCGTACGAGCGCCTGCTCGAGCGGGAGCCGGAGCGCGCGCGCACGACGACGATGCTGCAGGTGCTCGTCCCGTCGCGGCTGGAGAGCCCCGAGTACCGGCAGCAGCGGGACGAGATCGAGCTGCTCATCGCGCGCATCAACGGCCGCTTCGGTCAGCCTGGTCAGACGCCGGTCGAGTACCTCCACCGCGACATCTCGAAGGCGGGGCTCGTCGCGCTGTACCGGCGGGCGGACGTGATGATGGTGACGCCACTCCGCGACGGGATGAACCTCGTCGCGCACGAGTTCGTCCTCTGCCAGTCGGAGCCCGGTCTTCCGAGCCGGTGGCGCGGCTCGCTCCTCCTCTCGGAGCTCGCGGGCTCGGCCCAGGTGCTTCCCGGAGCCGCGCTCGTCAACCCGTGGAACGTGGACGAGGTGGTCGAGCGGCTCAGCGCAGCGCTCGAGCTCTCCCTCCCGGAGCGCCGGCGGAGGCTCGAGACGATGGCGCGACGCGTGGACGCGCTCGACTGCCGCAAGTGGGCGGACGGGTTCCTCACACGGCTCGGGCGGCACTCACGTCGCGACCGGCGGCGCCGGACTCCGCCCGACGCCGAGGGTGAGGTCAAGGAACGGGTCGTGCGTCGGTTCGTGCGAGCGCGCGCGCGGACGATCCTGCTCGACTACGACGGCACGATCCGCGAGATCGAGCCGCATCCGGACCTGGCGATCCCGACGCGCGAGATCCGCGCGCTCTTGCGCGAGCTGGCAGCGCTCCCGCAGACCGACGTCCACATCGTCAGCGGCCGGCGCCGCCGCAACCTCGAGCAGTGGCTCGGCCAGCTCCCGGTCCACCTGTGCGCCGAGCACGGCTATCTCGCGCGCGAGCCCGGCGGCGAGTGGCGGACGCTCCTCGATCTCGACCTCGCCTGGATGCGCCCGATCGAGCGGCTCCTGCGCCGCGTCGCCGCAGACGTTCCCGGCGCACACGTCGAGCGGAAGGCGTGCAGCGTCGCGTGGCACTACCGCGAGGCGGAGCCGGAGTACGGGTCGTGGCGCGCGCACGAGCTCCTGAACGACCTCGGCCAGCACCTCGCGGGAGCTCCCGCCGAGATCCTCCAGGGTCATCGCGTGATCGAGGTGCGGGCGCGCGGCGTCGACAAGGGCGTGTACGTGCGGAGCATCTTCCCGGAGGGCAAGGAGCCGACGCGGTTCGTGATGGGGCTCGGGGACGACCGCACCGACCATGATCTCCTCGACGCGCTCCCGCAGGGGTCGATCGCGGGCCACGTCGGCGGGTTGCTCCCGAGCACACGCTCGAACGGCGGCCCGCGCGACCACGTGCACATCAGGGGGCCGGGCGAGGTGCGGGCGCTCCTGCGCGAGCTCGCAGCTGCACTTGTGGCCGGCAGCACGGCGCAGGCCGCGTCCTAGGTCTCTCGCGAGATCAGGTCGACGAGCTCCTGCGTCGCCGGGGCCTCGAGACCGTGGCGACGCGCGGCGCGGAGCACGGCGCCGCCGATGGCGTCGAGCTCGAGCGGACGGCCGGCCTCGCGATCCTTCTGCATCGAGCTCCGCATGTCGCCGGCCCGCTCGCAGGCCTCGAGAGTCGCGTCGACGTCGAAGTCGACCCCTTCCGCGGCCGCGACCGCCGCGACCTCGCGCATGCATGCCTCGAGCCGCCGGCGCCACGGTGGATCGCAGACGACCGCCGAGAGCGGCGCCTCGAGCGCGGTCGTCGTGAGGGCGACCGGCGCGAGCGTTGCGAGCTTCCGCAGCAGGACCGCCTGCTCGCTCGGGCCGACGTCGCACGTGAGGCCTGCCGCGCCCAGATCGGCGCAGAGGCGTCCCGCCTGCGCGCCGGGCGCGAGCTCGACGTGCGCGAACGCGCTCGGCTGGCGGATCCGGCCGACACCCACCCGCTCCGACTCGACGTATACGACGCCCGGAAGGACGCTGTCGGCGCCGAAGCGGGCGCGGAGCAGGCCCACGTGGTCGAGCCCGTTGAGCAGCGGAACGACCACCGCGCCCGCGAGCCGCTCGGGCGGGACGAGCTCGAGCGCCGCTTCGAGCTGGGTCGCCTTCGGCGTCACCCACAGGACGTCGACCTCGCGATCGAGCTTCGTTGTCGAGGGGACGTCGACCTCGAAGTCTCCAAGCTTCGCGCTCTCCACGCGCAGGCGTCCGTCGTAGCGCGCGTGCGTGACCGGCCGCAGCAGCAGCAGGACATCGTGACCGGCTCGCGTGAGCGCCGCGCCGAGGAGCCCGCCGACGCCGCCGGCTCCGAGGACAGCGTGGCGCATGGGTCGAGCCTAGACGGGCACGGCAGTGCGGTGGCGGAAGGCCGCGGCGTGGCCGCGCGCGTTCGCCTCGCGCAGCTCGTCCTCGTCGAGCGCTCCGATTCGAAGCAGGAGCGCGAGCTCGTCGCGCAGGTGCGTGCGCATCATCTCCGGGCCGTCCGTGGCGATCGTGAAGGCGACTCCGTGCTCGACGAAAGCCCGGATCGTGTCGCGCACCGAGTCCTCGTCCGGTAGGGCCTTCGTGAGCAGGTTCGAGGTCGGGCAGATCTCGAGCACGGTGCCGGAGTCGCGGAGCAGCCGCATCAGCTCCGGGTCGCCCGCGGCGAGGATGCCGTGCCCGATCCGCTCCGGCCGCAGCGACTCGACGACCTCCCCGATCTCCTCGCGGCCGTGGTCGCCGCCCTCCTCGCCTACGTGGATCGTCACCCCGAGCCCTGCGTCGCGCGCGGTCTCGACCATCGGCGCGAGCTGCGTGTAGTCGTAGCGCGCGCCCCGCGGCCTCGGACCCGCGATGTCGACCCCCACGACGCCGCGGCCGGACCAGCGGATCGCCTTCTCCACGATGATCTCGTTCAGCCGCCGGTCGAACGTGCGGTCCATCATCAGGATCAGGCCCGCGCGCACCTGCGGGTACTCGAGGCTCGCGAGGTCGAGCCCGCGGATCGCTGCCAGGATGATGTGGTCGAGGTCGCGCTCGCCGCCCCGGTTCCGCTTCATCGGGTTGAAGCGGAGCTCGAGCGTCGTAATCTGCTGCGAGCGGTAGGCGCCGCCGATCGCGCCGTGCACCGAGCGCTCGACGGCGAGCGGCGAGGACTGGATGAGCTCCGTCCAGTGGTAGACCCGGTCGAGCGCGTCGAGCCCGGTCACCCCGTGCGGGTCGGACACGGTCACGAGCGCGTCGAACTCCCAGTAGTCCTTCACCGGGAGCGCGATCCCCTGCTCGTGCGCGAGGCTCCAGAGGATGTCCGAGGCGACGGAGCCTCCGAGGTGGGTATGGAGCTCGGCGAGACCTTCGTCGGTCACGTTCGCGCGAGTCTAGTGTTGAGCCGGTGAGTGTCAACCGGTTGGCGGCGCAGGCGACGAACCACTGTCTGACCGGTTGCGGCATCGGCGAGGTGCTCGGACTCGTGCTCGCGACCTGGTGGGGCTGGGGCAACGCGGCTTCGATCGCGCTTGCCATCGCGCTCGCGTTCTTCTTCGGCTACCTGCTGACCCTCATCCCGCTGTTCCGCGCGGGGACCGCGCTCGGCGCCGCGCTCGGGATAGCCCTCGCCGCCGACACGCTCTCGATCACGACGATGGAGATCGTCGACAACGCGATCATCCTCGTCTGGCCGGGAGCAATGGCCGCGGGGCTCGGCGACCTCCTGTTCTGGGGCCCGCTCGCGATCGCACTCGCAGTCGCGTGGGGGCCGACGTTCCTCGTCAACCGCGCGCTCATCGCGCGCGGGAAGGGGCATGCGCTCGCGCACGGGGCGCACGGTCACCACTGATGGGACGACGGCTCGGTCCTACGAGCGTGCGGCGGCGCGCGGATCGGGGAGCGGCGTCAGGATCGGCTCGATCTCCTTGCGGAGGTGCTCGAACGCAGGCGGGAGGACGAGCCTCTCGCCGAGATGCTCCGGATCCTCGTCGGTCGCGAACCCCGGGCCGAGGGTCGCGATCTCGAAGAGCACGCCGCTCGGCTCGCGGAAGTAGATCGAGCGGAACCAGAAGCGGTCGATGATCGGCGTGGGGCGGAGCCCAGCGGCCCCGACCCGCTCGCGCCACGCCTCGTGCTCCTCCGTCGGCGACGCCCAGGCGACGTGGTGTACCGTCCCCGCTCCGCCGACGCCGCGCTCGGCCGGCGGCTCGTCGTACGCATAGGTGCCGCCGCGCGTGTCGCCTCGTGACTCCCACGCGCCGTCGGTGCCCGTGAAGCCGAGCGCCTCCAGCGCCGGGCGTGACTGCTCCGGATCCGTCGAGTAGGCGCGGACGCCGTCGAACCCCTGCAGCGCGAGCTCCGCGGGGATCTCGGGGTGCTCGGCGACGAGCGGCTCGTCCGACGTTTCCACGACGGCGAGCCGGTGCCGGAGACCCTCGGGATCCTCGAAGCTCAGTCCCCTGTCGATCGCGGCCGACGGCACTCGCCTCGCCGGAGAGGCGCCGCTCCCAGAAGTCGACCGCCTCGCTCGAGCCGAGACGCCACTCCACCGTGTGCACCGTTCCCGCGCCCGCGCGCCCCCGCTGGACACCCGGATACTCGAAGAACGTGATGTCGCTCCCGGGGCTCCCCTGCTCGTCCGCGTAGAAGAGGTGGTACACCGTCGGATCGTCCTGGTTGACGGTCTTCTTGACGAGACGAAGCCCGAGGACGCGCGTGTAGAAGTCGACGTTCCGCGGCGCGTCGGCCGTGATGCAGGTGACGTGGTGGACGCCGTCGAGGCCCATCGCTTTCGCAGGGTAACGGGGTGCGGTTGTTTCGATGAGCGATACCGCGATCTCGCGCGTCCGGATGCGTGATCTGGCGTGTCGCGGCCGCTCCCGCTCGACGCCGACCTGCGTTGCAGCCCGGCGTCGAGCGTGCGCTTCGCGCTGCGACCGCGACGCCGAGGCAACAAGCCTCGCCGTCGCACTCGCAGCACGCCCCCGAGCGGCCAGCTCACGCCCCGGACGGGCGACCTCGCGGCACCGATCATCTAGTCTGCGCGCGTGAAGATCGGGATCGTCGTCCCGTTCTCGTGGTCGTTCTGGGGGGCGGTCGTAGAGCATGCGGAGTCGCAGGCGGCCGCGCTCGAGGAGCTCGGCCACGACGTGCGCCTGATCATCGGGAACGACCCGCCGGGGCAGTTCACGCGTGCGCTCCACCCCCGCGTCGGCCGGCACGACGACCCGCCGGCGAACGTCATCCCCGTCGGCCGCTCGGTCATCGTGCCCGCGAACGGCTCGCTGCCGAACATCGTGCTCTCGCCGCGCACGTACCTCCGCATCCAGCGGGCCCTCGAGCGCGAGCGCTTCGACGTCCTCCATCTGCACGAGCCGATGACGCCCGCGATCTGCACGGCGACGCTGGTGCTTGCGAGAAGCCCGATCGTCGCGACCTTCCATGCGTCCGGCGACCTCGGTTGGATGAGGTTCGGAACACCGCTCTGGGGGTTCCTGATCGACCGCATCGACTACCGCATCGCCGTGTCCGAGCGTGCGCGCGCGTCGCAGGCGAGCTGGCTGCCGGGCGAGTACGACGTGATTCCGAACGGAGTTCTGGTTCCGGACGACGCGCCGGCCGACGGCCGCGAGCACCGGATCGTCTTCGCCGGGCGCCAGGAGCCGCGGAAAGGTCTCCAGGTGCTGCTGCGCGCATGGCCGGAGATCCGGCGGCGAACGGGGCTCCGGCTGACGATCGCGGGCTCGGATCCCCTCGCGGTCCGGCTCCTGCTCACGCGCCTCGGCGTCTCCGACGAGGGGATCGACGTCGTCGGTTTCCTGAGCCAGTCCGATCTCACGGAGGCGCTGCTCGGGGCGAAGGCGCTCGTCGCGCCGTCGCTCGGCCAGGAGAGCTTCGGGATGGTGCTGACCCGCGCGTTCGCGTGCGCGCTGCCGGCCGTCGCGTCGGACATCCCGGGCTACCGCGAGGTCCTCGATCCCTCCGCGTCGGTCGCGGTCCCGCCCGGCGACACCGCTGCGCTCACCGATGCCGTCGCCGCACTCGTCGAGGACGAGCCGCGCCGCGTCGCGCTCGGCAAGGCTGCGCGGGCAATCGCGGTCGAGCGCTACGCGTGGTCCGGCATCGCGCGTAGGCTCGAGCAGATCTACGAACAGGTGACAGCCGAGGCGCTCGACGAGGCTCGAGCGGCGTGACCGCACTCCGGGGCGCCTGGCGCAGCCCCTGGGCTCATGCCGCCTTCGTCGTCCTCCTGATCCTCCTCGCGCTGACGGTCCTCTGGTGGCGCGGCCCGGACTGGGGCGCAGTTTGGGACGCGTTCCGCTTCGTGATCTGGAGCTGGATCGTGCTCGCGTTCGCGCTGAACGTCGTCTCGACGCTCTTCCGCGCCCTCTCGTGGCGGATGACCATCTCCCAGGCGCTCCCTGAGGAGCACCAGCCGAAAGCGGTGCACGTCTTCTCCGCGTTCGGCGTGGGCCTGTTCGCAAACGCAGTCGTGCCGGGTCGGCTCGGCGAGCTCGCGCGAGTGGCAACGCTCCGCCGGCACCTGCCGGATGCGCCGCCAGGGACGAGCGCCACGCTCATCGGGACGGTGTTCGCGCACCGACTCTTCGACCTCGTCCCGGCGACGCTGCTCGTCGTCTGGGTCCTCTTGACCGCCGAGGTGCCGCACTGGGCGATCGTCGCGCTCATGATCGTGGCCGCCGTCGGCCTCGCGCTTTTCACGATCGCGTGGATGAGCGCGCGCCGCGAAGGCCGACCGGTCGTCAGTGAGGGCGGGCGCTCGGTTCGCCACCTGCTGACGATGGCGCGGCAGGGGCTCTCGGTCCTCAAAGCGCCGCTCCCGCTCGCCGGCGCGGTCTTCCTTCAGTGCCTCGGCTGGCTGATGCAGCTGCTCGCCGTGTACGCCGCGATGCAGGCGTTCGACATCGACGCTCCGCTCCCGGCAGCCGGGCTCGTCCTCGTGCTCATGAACATCGCGACGATCATCCCGCTCTGGCCGGGAAACATCGGTCTCGTGCAGGCCGCGGTGGCGGTGCCGCTGCGCAACTACGGCGTGCCGTACGCGACGGGCTTCGCCTACGGGCTCGCACTGCAGGCCTTGGAGATGGCCTGCGGCGTGGCGCTCGGGATCCTCGCGCTCATGCGCGAGGGCATCTCGGTCGCGATGCTCCGACGCATGCGCGCCGAGGAGGCGGAGAAGGAGGACGTCCTCGCCGAGGTGCACGAGCTGATCGACGAGCTCGAGTCGGACGACGAAGCCGCCCGTGAGGGCGCTCCTCTCCCCCGCTAGCCTCAAGGGCGTCCTCGGCGCGGACGCTGCGGCGGCGGCGCTGGCTCGCGGGCTGCGCGACGCCGGGGCGGAAGCGGTCGAGCTGCCGGTCGCGGACGGAGGCGAGGGCACGGCGCTCGTCCTGCACGCTGCGCTCGGCGGCGAGTGGCGCTCGGCGCGTGTTCCCGATCCGCTCGGGCGGCCCGTCGACGCAAACTGGCTGCTCCTCCCGGACGGGCGCGGTGTCGTCGAGGCGGCGTCCGCGATCGGGCTTCCGCTGCTGAGGCCCGGGGAGCGCGACCCGCGCCGTGCGTCCAGCCGCGGGCTCGGCGAGCTGGTCCTGGCGGCGCTCGACGGCGGAGCGACGTCGCTGCTCGTCGCGTTGGGCGGTTCGGCGACCGTCGACGGCGGGGCGGGCTTCCTTTCCGTCGTCGACCGGCTGTCGGTGACAACACAGGCGCTTTGCGACGTGCGGACGCGACTCGCCGACGCCGCGCGGCTCTTCGGGCCGCAGAAGGGCGCCTCCACAGAGGACGTCGTCTTCCTCGAGGCGCGCCTCGCGGCGATGTCCGAGCTGCGCCCATACGCCGAGCTTCCCGGCTCGGGCGCGGCCGGCGGGCTCGGCGCGGCGCTCGCCTCGCTCGGCGCGGAGCTCGTCGAAGGGCGCCCCCGCGGTGCTCGACCTCGTCGGCTTCGACGAGCGCGCGGCCGGGTGCGACCTCGTCGTCACGGGCGAGGGGACGGTGGACGAGACGACGCGCGAGGGAAAGGCGCCGGGCGAGGTCGCGCGGAGGGCGAGCGCGGCCGGGATCCGCTGCGTCGTCTTCGGCGGCGTCGTGCGTGCGGAGGTCCCGGACGCGGAGACGGTCGCGCTCTCCGGCGACCCGGCGCGCGCGGAAGCCGACCTCGCCGCGCTCGGCCATCGTCTCGCGTCCGGTTGAGGGCCGGGCAAGCCCGGCCCCTACGAAAAGCGGGGCAGGCTGTAGGGGCGAGGCTTGCCTCGCCCTCGCCGACCTCGCGCTAGCGGCTCTCGGCCGCTTCGAGCCTGTCCGCCATCGCCTCGAGCAGCTTCCAGGCGACCTGCGGGCGCGACTCGACGAACGGGCGGAAGACGAAGACCGGGAGCCCGTACGTCCGGAGATCGCTTGCGGCCCTCACGGTGGCCGTCCGGGGGCGGCGGTCGATGAGCGCGATCTCGCCGAAGGAATCCCCCGGCCCGAGCTTGCCGACCTCCTCGCCCTGCACCTCGACGCTCGCCTCGCCGCTCTCGACGACGAAGAACATGAGCCCGCCCTCTCCCTCGAGAGCGATCGAGTCGCCGGCGCTGAAGCGCCGCTCGTTGAACTCGTCCGCCAGGCTCTCGAGCTCGCTGTCGTCGAGGGTCGAGAAGAGCGCGACGTTGCGCAGGAGTTCAGGAGTCGGCTTCGCCATGGGCCGATTCATACACCAACGGGGCAGGTGTTGTCACGTGCTTCGGTCGGTCGGCGCCAGCTGCTCGATCCGGAGCTCGGCCGCCTCGAGGCGCGCGACGCACGCGCGGTACAGCTCCTCGCCGCTTCGGAAGAGCGCGATCGCGTCGTCGACGGCGACGTCTCCACGCTCCAGGCGCGCGACGACATCCTCGAGCTCCTTCTGCAGCTCCTCGAACGAACGCTCGCGCCCCTCGCCCGAGGAACGCGATCTCGTCGCTCACGGCCGGACGTCCTCGACGCGGGCGCCGAGCCCTCCCGACGCGAGCTCGATCTCGAGCCGATCGCCGGGCGCGACCGCAGAAGCCACGCGTAGCGCATCTCCGCCGGAGCGGACGATCGCGTATCCGCGGGCGAGCGTGGCCAGGGGAGAGAGCGCGTGCAACCGCGCGCCCGCATGGTCGAGCGCTGCGCGGCGGCGCTCGAGGAGGAGCCGGGGCGAGCGCTGGAGGCGGTCTCCGAGCCGTCCGAGGCGCTGCGCGTCGCGCTCCAGCAGCGAGCGAACCGCGTGCCCGAGTCGCCGGTGCGTCGCCTCGAGGGCCGCGCGGAGCTCCTGCTCGTCCGGGACGACGAGGGCGCCGGCCGCGGTCGGCGTCGCCGCCCGTGCGTCGGCGGCGAGGTCGCAGAGCGGGGTGTCCTGCTCGTGCCCGACCGCGGACACGACCGGAACCGGCGCCGT
This sequence comes from uncultured Actinomycetes bacterium, assembly GCA_963765175.1. Classification (GTDB taxonomy): domain Bacteria; phylum Actinomycetota; class Thermoleophilia; order Gaiellales; family Gaiellaceae; genus GMQP-bins7. Next base: position 134,230 of record CAVXUY010000008.1, on the reverse strand, counting down.
CGCGACGGCTCGGACGACCACCTCGGCGCTGAACGGCAGCAGGTCTTCGAAGCTCCCGCCGCCGCGCGCGAGGACGACGACGTCGACCTCCGCGTGCGCCGAGAGCGCGCCGAGCCCGGCCACGATCGCCTGCTCGGCGCCCTTGCCCTGGACACGTGCCTCGCAGACGATGACCTTCGCGGCCGGAAAGCGCCTGCCTATCGTCGTCACCAGGTCCCCGCGCGCGGCCGCGTCGGCGCCGGTCAGGATCCCGACCGCCCGCGGTACGCGCGGGAGCGGGCGCTTGCGCACGGGCGAGAAGAGGCCCTCGGCCGCAAGGCGGCGCTTGAGCTGCTCGAGCGCGACGAGATGCTCGCCGACGCCCACCCGCTCGACAGTCGTCGCCCGCAGCCCGAGCTCGCCCTTGAGCTCGTACAGCTCGGCCTTGCCTGCGACGTGAACTGTCTGGCCTTCAGCGAGCGCTAGCTCGAGGCGGTCGAAGGTCAGGCGCGAGATCGTGACCTTGAGGCACGTCCCCGTCTTCGGGTCCTTCAGCGTGAGGAAGACCGTCGCCCACGAGTCGTTGCGGCGGAGCTCGGTGACCTCCCCCTCGACCCAGACGACCGGCAGTCGGCCGAGATAGCGGGAGACGCCGCGGTTGAACGCGGACACGCTGTAGACCTTGCGGTCGCCGTAGACGACGGGCTGGATCTTCACCACCCCAGCGTAACGGGCGTCGTAGGGGCGACCCTTGCGCCCGTCGGGCGAGGCGAGCCTCGCCCCTACAGGAGGATCTCGGCGGCGGTGGTCGGGTCGCAGCCGCGGGTCACGAGCTCGACCGCGTTGTGGAGATCGACCTCACTCCCCGCGAGGCGCTCGGCGAGGTGCACGGGGTAGCCGGCCTCGATGAGGATGTGGAGGCGCCAGCTCTCCACCTTCGCGGGCTCGTTCTCGTTCCACAAGGGGACTTCGGTCGTCTCGGACATGATCGGGGATTCGGGGTCCTACAGACGTTCCCTCCGCGCGATAGTTGTTGCTACCCCTAGCCGAAGGTCTAGACACCTGCGGACGAGCGCGAGGCCTCGTAACGGCGGGCGACCTCGATCATCCGGTCTTCGAGCCGTGCGGCGGCCGCGTCCGCCGCCTGCTGGAGCTGCTGCGCGATCAGCCCGTCGGCCCGCCGGAGGAACGTCTCGGTCGTGTGGTCCAGCTCGTCGCGGAGGCGGGTGGCGGCCTCCTCGCGGATTGCCTTCATGCGGTTCTCGAACTCGAGCGCCCCCGCCTCGCTCAGCCTCTCGACCTGGCGTGCGGTCTCGCGCTCGAGCTCCGCCACCTGCCGACGCTCGAGCTCGTCGAACGCGGACTCGATCCGGCCTCGGGCCTCGGCCTCCGCGCGGTCGACCTGCTCCCCGATCGCGTGCTCGTGCTGGCGCAGGCGCTCCATGACGTCCTCGATCGCGCGGCGCCGGTCGTCGGTCTGCACCTGCAGCTCGTCGAGCGCCTGCGTGAGAGCGTCGCGCGCGGTGGTCTCGAGCTCCTCGCGCAGCCGGATCGCCGCTGCCCGCTGCTGGTCGGCCGTCGTGCCGAGCTCGAAAGCCTCGGCCTCGATCCTGGCCTCGACCTCCTCGATCCGCTGGCGCTGCCGCTGATCGAGCGTCGTCACCTCGCCTTCGAGCGCGCGCTGTGCCCGTTCGAGGTCCGCCTCCCATGCGCGGAGGCGTTCCTCGACGCGTCGCTCGACGGCCGCGACCATCTCGGCCATCCGGTCGGAGAGGTCGCGCTCGCGCACGGCGAGCTCTCCGCGGTGCTGGTCGGAGAGCCGCCGCTCTTCCGCGACGTAGGCCGAGACGGAGTCGGCCTGCGCGCGCGTGATCGCGATGCGCACCTGAGCGATTTGCTTCGCGGTCTCGTCCTCGGCGGCAGCGCGGACCGATCGGCGGGCGTCCGCGACGACCTCGTCCATGCGGCGCGTGCGGACGCGGCTGCGTCGCAAGACGAGCGCGAGTACGACCGCGGCAATCGCGACCGCGACGAGCGCACCGAGCAGGAGCCAGGCGACTACGGACACGCGCTCATGCTAGATGGCTGATCGAAAATTCACGCGGGCCGGATGACGAACACGACACGGCGCCGGATCGCCACCCGCGCGCGTCGCACAGGCCTCGGCCTGCACGACGCGTACGTGCGACGCCCGGCTTGATCGTGATCGCCCCCAACTGCGCGCCAATTTCCGATCATCCATCAGAGCCGAAACGCGACCAGAGCCGCCGCGAGGACGACCGTGGCGGCTGCGAGGAGCGTCAAGCCCCGTTCCTCGGCCGCGATCAGCGCCTTGGCGTCGAGACGCCTACGGGCACCGTCCGCGAGCTCGAGCTCGCCTTCGACAGCGGTCACGCGGCGGCGCACGAAGCGGACATGGCTCGAGAGTGCGCGCTGGGCGAGGGAGAGGAGGACGCCGAACGCTGCAGCGAGGAAGGCGACGGCGCCGAGATCCCCGGAGACCGCCGCGTAGCCGCAGAGCACCGGAAACCCGCCCCACGCGAGACCGAACCAGAGGTCGGTGTGGAAGCGTCCGCCGGCGAGCTCGAGGTTGTACGCGAGGACGAGGAAGACCCCGAGCGGCACGAGCAGCACGATCCAGGCCTCGAAGGTCATCGCGCCGACGAGCCCGATCGCGCATGCCGCGCCGATCGAGACGGTCGCGAGGCCGAGGAGAACGCCGTCGGGGATGGCTGTACGGAGCGGCCGCCCGCGCAGCTCGTCGAGCGCGTGCGCGCCGATTCCGACCGCGAGCGCGAAGGCCGCGACCGTCGCGCCGAGCCTGGCCCACGCGACCGCGGGCGCGAGGCAGCCGCCGATGACGACGTACGAGAGGTGCCAGGCGGTATACGGCGGATGGAGGAGCGTCACGTAGTCGCGCCACCCACCACGCGCGAGGGCGTAAAAGGCGGGTCTCGGAGAGGGTGTGGCGGCGGGCTTCGTCGGCGCCTCGGTCACGCCTTCGTCCCCCAGATCACGACTCCGCCACCCAGGCTCAGGCGCCGTACCTCGAGTCCCGTAAGGCCGGCCGCACGCCAGAGTTCGAGCTGTCGCTCGAGCGGGAGCCTGCGCCAGAAGTCGCGGATCGAACCGCCCAGGAAGCTCCCCACCTCCCGCCAGCCGTTCCGCACGACGGCGCCGGCGAGCGGGAGGACGGCGTCCACGTAGAGCCCCCACAGCGGGCGCGCCAGCCCGCCCGGAACGCCGAACTCCAGCGAGACGAGAACGCCTCCGGGACGGACGACGCGCGCGAGCTCGGCGAGTGTTGCGCCCGGGTCGTCGACGTAGCGGAGGAGGTACGGGAACGTGAGGTGGTCGAAGCTCGCGTCCGCGAACGGCAGGTCTTCGGCCGAAGCTACGACGAGCTCCGCGCGCCCGTTCAAGCGCGCCCGTGCGACGGCGAGCATCTCCGGGCTCTGGTCGAGCGCGGTCACGCGAAAGCCGCGACGCAGGAGCTCGGCGGCGACGAGCCCGGTGCCGGCCGCGACGTCGAGCACGTGCCCGCGGTCAGGCGGAAGCCTGCGGACGAGGAAACGGCGCCAGAGCGGGTCCTGGCCGAGCGAGAGAACGGCGCCCACACGGTCGTACGTCGGGCCGAGCGGGGCAAACAGCTCGCGGGCGTGGGCGGTTCGCGCCGACATGGAGCCCCTATTGTGGCGGGACGTGCTCCTGTCCGAAGAGATCCAACGGATCGCCGACCTCGCGTCGGCCGCTGGCGGCGCGAACGGCGACGTCGTCTCCGGGGTGATCGCGACCGAGACCATTCCCGGGCGGCGCGTCTACCTCTGCGCGTTCGACAGTGCGGACGGCTACCGGAGCTGGCTTGCAGTGCGCGACGACGGCGCGGTCGTCGAGACCCGCTCCGAGCTGCGCGAAGCGGTCTCGATCGCCGCGCTCTGCGAGGTCGCCGCCGACGCGGCGGGAGGGGGAGACCTCGACGCGCTCATCGAGCGGCTCGAGGAGCTTCGCCGGACGGAGGCGCCGGAGGGCATCGAGGCCGCGGAGGAGGCCGCCCGCGCGCTGCGCGGCGTTCTCGGCGACGTGCCTCAGGTCGCGTCCCCCGGGCGCCTCGACGAGATCGGCGCCGCGACGAGACGGCTCGAGCGCGAGCTCGACCCGACCGGCTCGTCTCCGTTCTCGGCGGCGGTGAAGTCGTCGCAGGCCGCAGTCAGCGAGCTGCAGCGCGAGATCGAAGCCGGGCACCGGCTGCCTCTCACTTAGACTGGTGGCATGGAAGGCGGCGGAGGCGGCTTCTTCCCGTTCGGCGGCGGCGATCCCGAGGAGCTCCTCGGCGCCCTGCGCGACTTCGCGGAGAAGCAGGCCGAGTCGGTGCAGGACGCGCAGCGGGAGCAGTATGCGACGTTGACGCTGAACACCGCGGTCGAGCTGACGGCCGCCGCGCTCGGCCGCATTCAGGTCGAGGGCTCGTCGGACGCGCAGGCGATCGCGCTTCGCGACGCCATGCGCGTGCTCTTCCCGGAGGCCGTCGCGCTCGTCTCCGCGGCGCGCCAGGGCTTCATGCGGACATAGGTCGCTCGCCGGCGATGTGAGCGAGGGCTGGAGACCGGACGCGTATCTCGACGAGATCCGCGCAGACATCCCGCGATACGACGAGCTCCAGGAGCGTGCGGTCGAGGCGACTCGCCGCGTGGCGGTTCGGAGCGCGCTCGAGCTCGGGGTCGGGACCGGGGAGACGGCGAAGCGCGTCCTGGCAGTGCATCCGGGAGCGAGGCTCGTCGGCATCGACGGGAGCGAAGAGATGCTCTCGGCGGCGAAGGCTGCACTCCCCGTCGAACGAGCAGACTTGAGGCTCGTGCGTCTCGAGGATCCGCTTCCCGCGGGCCGGTTCGATCTCGTCTACTCCGTGCTCGCGGTCCACCACCTGCGCGGGGTCGAGAAGGCGGAGCTGTTCGGCCGGATCGCCGCGGCGCTCGAACCGGGAGGCCGCTTCGTCCTCGCCGATGTCGTCGTCCCGGAGCGGCCCGAGGACGCTGTCGTCCCGATCGAGGAGGGCTTCGACTTTCCCGACCCGCTGCCCGAGCAGCTGGCGTGGCTCAGCGAGGCCGGCTTCTCCACGACGGTCGTCTGGTCCTGGAAGGACCTCGCGGTCGTACAGGCCGACCCGGTCTAGCCGGGTGCCGCGAGCAGGCTCCAGCCGCCGTCGACGACGAGCGTCTGGCCGCGGATCATCTCGGCCTCGGACGAGCACAGGAACGTGACGCACGCGGCCACGTCCTCCGGCGAGACCAAGCGGCCCGCCGGGTTCCGCCGCCCCATCTCGAGCATCGCCTCCTTGTTCGGGAAGTACTCGAGCGCGCCGGTCTCCACCACGCCTGCCGAGACCGCGTTGACGCGGATCCCGCGCGGCGCGAGCTCGACCGCGAGGTAGCGGACGAGCGCCTCGAGCGCGGCCTTCGACGCGCCGACGAGCGTGTAGTTCTCGAGGACGCGGGTCGAGCCGAGGCTGGAGATGCCGACGATCGAGGCGCCCGCCGGCATAACGGGCGCGGCGGCGCGGGTCAGCGACAGGAGCGCGCGCGCGTTCGCCGAGAGCGTCCAGTCCCAGTGCTTGTCCTCCGTCGCGAGCGCGGGGCGGATGACGCCGGTCGCGGCCGCGTGCACGAGGGCGTCGAGCGGGCCGAGCGCGGCGACCTCGTCGGCGATCCGCTGTGAGGCGACGTTCCCGCGGACGAGGACCGGCTCGGCGCCGAGCTCACGCAAGGCGGCGGTCGTGTCCTCGGCCGCTGCGTCCCCGCGCATGTAGCCGATCGCGACGCGGCCGGCTCCGAGCTCCGCGAAGCGGAGCGCGATCGCCCGCCCGATCCCGCGCGATCCGCCCGTCACCAGGACGGAGGCGCCGTCGAAAATCATCCTTTGGGGTCGGAGACCGGAGCGGACGACGGGATCGTCTCCCAGCCGATCCGGCTTCGCGGCTCGCGCGCTCCGTCCGCCGCGAACGAGGAGGCGCGACCGAGTCGATCGAGGAGCTCGGCCTTCTCCTCTCCGTACTTACGTACCGGGTGGTCCGCCGGCAGGTCGGCCACGAGGTCGCGCACGCGGGCGCGGAGCTGGTACGCGAACTGCGGCGTGGCCGGCCCCACGAGGGCGTCGACGTCTTCGAAGGTCGGCTCGGCCATGCCCGCAAAGCCTAACTAGAGCCTGGGGAAAGATCGGCACGAACTCGGCACACGTTCGGGGACAGTCCCTTGACATGTCCGCAACAGACGGGGAGGTGTGCCGAAAGTGCGCCGACTCGTCCCCAGAGACACGTCCGTCGGCCCATCGCTTCCCCGGAATGCAGAAGGGCCGCCTCCCGGCGGCCCTTCGAAACCCTTCGTGTTGTCGCGCGCTAGCCGCCGCCCTTGACTGCGGACTTGAGCGAGCTCCCGGCCGAGAACTTCGGCACGGTCGTCGCAGCGATCGGGACTCTCGCGCCCGTGCGCGGATTGACTCCCATGCGCGCGGCGCGATGGGAGGTCGAAAACTTCCCGAAACCCGTGAACGTGATCGAGTCGCCCTGCTTGAGCGCGTTGGTGATCGTGTCCAGAACGGCATCGACGGCTGTGCCGGCATCGCGCTTCGACATGTCGGCCCTGTCGGCTACCGCATCCACGAACTCTTGCTTGGTCACTGTCCGTCCTCCTAACGTCGGGTTCGCCCTCGGAGTCCGAATGAGCCTAACAGCCCATCGGATTTGGCTCAACCATGCCGTTTTGCGGCAGTTTTTCGCAGCTCGAGAAGCTCTTTTGCCCCAAATAGCGCACGAAGACGCACGCCGAGGCGCGCGAGAGCGTCGGAGCCGCCCTCCTCCCGATCGACCACGCAGACGGCGTTTCGCACGACGAGGCCCTCGCCGCGGAGCGCGGAGACCGCCTCCACGAGCGCGCCGCCAGTCGTGACGACGTCCTCGAGCAGGCACACGAGATCGCCTGTCTCGAAGGCACCCTCGATGCGGTTCGACGTGCCGTACGCCTTGGCCTCATCGCGCACGATGATGAACGGGAGATCGGACGTCAGGGATGCCGAAGCGGCCAACGCGACCGCACCGAGAACGGGGCAGGCAAGCCGAACGGCGTCGGGCTCGCACTCACGAACTGCGTCCGAGAGGGCCGTGCCGAGCTGACGCAGGACGGCGGGCTCGGTCTCGAAGCGGTACTTGTCCAGGTACCAGGTCGAGCGCTTTCCCGAGCGCAGGACGAAGTCGCCCTCGAGCAGCGCGCGGTTCAGCAGCGCTCGTCCGAGCTTGTCGTTCATGGACACTCGTCGTTCATGAGCGGAGCGCGGCGCGCGCTGCGGACGCGAGCCGGTCGAACTGGTCCGAGCCCGGTTGGAATACGAGCGCCGAGCCGTCGGAGAACGCCACGGTCGCGCGCTCGCCGGACCGGCGGCCGCGGAGCACGCGGCGCCACGCCCACACCGCGAGCGCGGCGACGATCGCGATTCGCAGCACCCGTCTCACGCGTCCTTCTCCTTGGGCTTCGTGCGGCGGCGCTTCGGCTTCGAGTCGATCCCCTCGAGGCACGTGCGGAGGTCGTAGACCACGATGCCGGCGATCGCGCCGGGGGCAGTCGTCGCCGCGATGGTGCGGCCGTCCTCGCGGAGGACGAACAGCCCGCCGTCGGCGAGCTCGACCTCGACGCGGATGACTTCGTCCTCTGCGGAGCGGAGCCCGCGTGCCGCGGTGAGCAGCGCGTCCGCCGCGCCGGCGAGCCTCTCCGGGTCACCGTCGGTCGAGCCGAGGACCTTGCCGTTCGCGTCGAGCACGACCGCGCTCTCGATCCGAGACGAGAGGCCCGTGAGCTCGCTGAGCGCGGTGGCCGCGTCCACCGCGCGACGCTAGCACGGTTCCGAGAGCGCTTTCGCAAGTCCTCGCGCCGCCCGGGCGCGGTGCGAGTGCTCGGACTTCCACGCATTCCCGAGCTCGGCGACGGTCCGCGACTCGCCGTCCGGGACGAAGATCGGGTCGTAGCCGAAGCCCTCGTCGCCGCGTGGCGCGTTCGCGACCGTCCCCTCCAACGTCCCGTTCGCAGAGACCTCGGAGCCGTCGGGAGCGATCGCGACGAGCGCGCTCACGTAGCGGGCGCGGCGATCCGAGATGCCCTCGAGCTTCTCGAGAAGATGCTCGACCGGGCGCGTCGTCCAGCGAGCCGAGTGGATGCCGGGCGCGCCGCCGAGGGCGTCCACCTCGATGCCCGCGTCCTCCGCGGCGACCCAGTCGTCGTGCGGCAGCGTGCTCGCGTCCGTGCCGGGCCTTGAGCCGCGCGTTCTCGAGGAACGTCTCGCCGTCCTCGACCGGCTCGTCTCGTGTATCGAGCGGCTCGACCTCCCAGCCGGGCAGCGCCGCGCGCAGCTCGCGGAGCTTGTTCTCGTTGCGCGACGCGAGGACGAGCCTCACGGCAGCGGTGCGGCAGCGGCCTCCGCCTGCGCACTCGTCAACGTGTCGATCCCGCCGGCCGCCAGGTCGAGCAGCTCGTCGAGAAGCTCGCGCGAGAAGGGATCGCGCTCCGCCGTCGCCTGCACCTCCACGAGCGCGCTATCGCCGGTCGTGACGACGTTCATGTCCGTCTCGGCGGTCGAGTCCTCCTCGTAGTCGAGGTCGAGCACCGCTTCGCCGCCGACGATCCCTACCGACACCGCCGCGATCGAGCCGGTGAGCGCTTTCGAGAGGCCGAAGCGGTCGAGGGCGCGCCGCGCCGCAATCCAGGCGCCCGTGATCGAGGCGCAGCGGGTGCCGCCGTCGGCCTGGAGGACGTCGCAGTCGAGCCAGAGCGTCCGCTCGCCGAGCGCGTCGAAGTCGCAGACCGAGCGGAGCGCGCGTCCCACGAGCCGCTGGATCTCGACCGTGCGCCCGTCCGGCCGCCCGCGCGCGACGCCGCGCTGCGTCCGCTCGCCGGTCGAGGCCGGGAGCATCGAGTACTCGGCCGTCATCCACCCCCGCCCCTGACCCTTCAGCCAGCGCGGGACGCCCTCCTCGACCGTTGCGGTGCAGAGGACGAGCGTCTTCCCCTGGCCGTAGAGGACGGCCCCGTGCGGCTGCTCGAGGAAGTCGGTGCGGATGTCGAGCGGCCGGAGCTCGTCGTTACGGCGGCCGTCGGCCCTCATGCCGCAGCGGCCTCGAGCGTTGCCAGCTCGACGCGTCCGACCTGAGAGATGGGGAGCTGGAGGAAGCGGCCGCCCATCTCGCGGAAGAGCTTCTCGTCGCCGGTCGTGAGGAACCGGTACGCGCCCTCGCGAGCCTCCGCGTTCTCGATGCCGCGGCGCGCGAGGAGCTCGGCGACCTCGCGCGCGGTCTCCTCCGCCGAGAAGACGAGCGTCACGCCACGTCCGAACACGCGCTGGAAGACCGGGCGGATGAGCGGGTAGTGCGTGCAGCCCAGGATGACCGTGTCGACGCCGGCCTCGCGAAGCGGTGCCGCGTACGCGCGCACGGCCTCGGCGGTCTCCTCGCCGAACGGGTCCTCGCCCTCGATCAGCGGGACGAGCCGCGGGCATGCGACCGGGACGAGCACCGCGCCCGCATCGAGCGACTGCACGAGCTCCGCGTAGCGCCCGCTCGCGACCGTCGCCTCCGTCGCGAGGAGCCCGATGCGGCGGTTCCGCGTCGCGAGCACGGCTGCGTGGGCCTCCGGCGCGAGCACCCCGACTACGGGTACCGACAGCTTTCGCTGCAGATCGGGTAGCGCGGCCGCGGTCGCCGAGTTGCAGGCGGCGACGATCAGCTTCACGCCCAGGCCCTCGAGATACCCGGCGATCTCGGCGGCGAAGCGGCGGATCTCCTCGAGCGGTCGCGGCCCGTACGGCAGCCGCGCGCCGTCCCCGAGGTAGACGAAGTCCTCGTGCGGGAGGGTGACGAGGCACTCGTGGAGGACGGTGAGGCCGCCCATCCCCGAGTCGAAGACGCCGATCGGGCGCGAATCCATCGGCTGGATACTACGACCGGGCCGAGCTGTCCCTTACCGGCCTCTGACCTCGCCCGAACAAACGGTCTCTACCCTGTGAGCGTGGTCAGGGCCTGGATCGGGGGTCTGGCAGCCGCGCTCGTGCTTTCCGTCGGGGACGCGACCGGCGCCGCGTTGTCGCGCGCGGATGTCTCGATCCCGATGGACGACGGCGTCGCCATCGCCTCGACGCTCTACCTGCCGAGCGGAGCCGCCCCGCCCGGCGGCTGGCCGGCTGTCGTGCTCGTCCACGGCTTCGGCGGGAACCGCGAGCAGGTCAACGCGTTCGTCACCGCCTACGGGTTCGTCGAGCGCGACTACGCCGTGCTCACCGTGGACGCGCGAGGTCACGGCGGATCCGGCGGTCTCGTCGGTTTCGGTAGTTCACGGGACGTCGCGGATCTGCGCGCCGTGCATTCGTGGCTCGCCGCACGCGCCGACGTCTCCGACTCGCGGATCGCCGCCTGGGGCATTTCCTACGGCGGCGGCGCCGTGATGAACTCGCTCGTTGGCGGGGTTCCGTGGCGTGCAGTCGTCACGTTCGAGAGCTGGACCAACTTGCTGACCGCGCTGATGCCCCAGGGGCTCGCGAAGTCCGGAATCATCAACTCGCTCGCCGCCTCGATCGCGCCGGAGCGGCGCGACCCCTCGCTCGCGCCCGTCTTCACGGCGGCGCTCGTGGGGCAGACTGCAGCCGTCAAGCCGTGGGCGGCGGAACGCTCGAGCCTCGCGAAGCTCGCGGCCGTGACGACGCCCGTCTTCATCGCCCAGGGCAGGCGTGACTTTCTCTTCGGGCTCGAGCAGGCGACGACCGCATTCCGGCAGCTGGCCGGCCCGAAAACGCTCTACCTCGGCCTGCACGGCCATGCGCCGTCGACGTTCCCGGCGGCCGACACGACCCTGCTCCTGTCGAACGTGAAGGACTGGCTCGACTGCCACCTGCGAAGCCTCGAGTGCGAGAGCATCCCCGACGGGGTCTACCTCATGCCGGAGCGCATCTCGGCCGCGCTCGTGTACCGCTCCTCGCTCCCGCAGACCAAGGCCGCGCAGTTCGGCTTCCCAGGCGTGACGACCTTCGCGGCGCGGGGGAAGGCGGTGCGCCGTGCGGCGCCGCTTCGGAACCCGATCGAGGCGTTCGGGTCGCCGCTGGTGAAGGTGTCGATCGCGGCAAGCGGTGGCTGGTCGCGGCTCGTCGCGGTGCTCTCCGCGAAGCCTCCGGGACGAAAGGAGTTCGTCGTGAGCACAGGCGGCGTCCCGACGCGGAACGGCCTCCGCAAGGTCACGATCAAGCTCGAAGGCCAGGCGACGTTCATTCCCAAGGGCTCGCGACTGACCCTGACCCTCGGCTCGTCGTCGCTCGCGCACTCGACCGAGAGCCCGGTCTACCTCGACGGTCCCATGCCGAAGAAAGCGCGCCTGCGCGTCGGCAACGCGGCGCTGCTGCTTCCCGGCCTGCGCTTCCCGGTCACGCAGTGACGTCGTCCGCGGCGGCCTTGCCGACCGGAGTCGTGCCGATGAAGAAGAGGAGGCGGGGCTGCCGCGGGTCGACGAGGACGTCCACGCTCGAGCCGGGCTCGATGCCGCCCGCCACCTCCAGGTCCTCCGAGAACTCTGCCGTGAACGGCTTCCTCGGGTGCGGCACGAGAAGCCGCCCTTCGAGGTAGCCGTCCTCGGGCGCCGCCCGGATCGTCGTCGCGGCGACGACGATCCCGTCCCGGATCGCGCGGCTCACGCGGTAGGCGTAGACCGCCGGCGCGAGGATGCAGGCGAGACCGAACACGAGGACGACCACGCCGATCGCCACGTACGCCCACGAGGGGTCGTCCCACGTGAGCGCGCCCCACACGACGACGCCGACGAGGAAGATCCCGACTCCGACCATCGCGAGCTCGTCCGGCGACCGATAGACCTTGCGCGCCAGCTGCGGCCAGCTCGCGGATCTCGGAGGCTGCGGCTGGCGGCGGACGTGCGAGCGCGCGAACTGCACCGCGGCGAGGTCGGACGAGCGCTTCATGCCCGAAGTCTGGCGCGCGCGTGCTCCCACGCGCCGCGCCTAGGCTAAGGCCGTGCCTGCGACGATCCGGCTCGGGACGTGCAGCTTCGCCGACGAGGGGCTCCTGAAGGCCTGGTATCCGCGCGGCGTCTCGACCGCGAAGGCGCGGCTCGCGTACTACGGGGAGCGCTTCGACACGGTCGAGGTCGACTCGCCGTACTACCACCTGCCGGACCCGGAGGTGACCGCCCGCTGGGCGCAGCGAACGCCGCCGGAGTTCGTCTTCCACGTAAAGGCCCACAAGACGATGACCGGGCACGAGGAGGCCGAGCAGGAGAAGGCGTTCGCCGAGTTCCGCGCCTCGCTCGAGCCGCTCGAGCTGTCCGGGAAGCTCCGCGGAGTCCTGCTCCAGTACCACCCGCGCGTCAAGAAGTCGGAGATCGCTAAGGCGGAACTGTCGCGGGTAAAACGGCTGCTCGACCCGCTGGTGCCGCTGATCGAGTTCCGTCACCGCTCCTGGCTCGAGGAGGACGAGCGTGCGGACACGTTCTCGTTCCTCGAGCGGCACGGGCTCGCGTACGTGTCGGTGGACGCGCCGCGGACGCGAGCTTCGAACGTGCTCCCGCCGGTCGCGGCCGCGACCCATCGCGTTGCGTACGTGCGCTTCCACGGACGGAACGTGAAGACGTGGAACATCAAGGCCGAGAAGTCCTCCGAGCGCTTCGACTGGATGTACTCCGAGGAGGAGCTCGCGGAATGGGTCGAGGAGCTCGCAGGGCTCGCAGAGGCGGCCGACGAGGTGTATGCGATGTTCAACAACAACCGGGACGACTTCGCGCCGCGGAGCGCGGTGCTGCTGCGCGGCCTGCTAGACGAGGCCGGCATCCCCGCGGCCGGGGGCATCGAGCCGCCCCCGCTCGCGCCGACGCTGTTCTAGAGTCGCCCTCGTGCGCGTCCTCTCCGTCACGCACGGGCCCTCGGTGCCGGGCGGCGTCTTCGACGAGGAAGTGGAGGCGGCCGGACACTCGCTCGAGCGCTGGGTCGTGCCGCTCGGCGGCACGCCGCAGCCGCCTTCGGCGTACGACGCGATCCTCGTCTTCGGCGGGTCGATGCACCCGGACCAGGACGACAGCTTCTCCTGGCTCGGCCAGGAGGCAGGGTTCCTCGCGGAGGCGCTCTCGGGAGACGTGCCCGTTCTCGGCGTCTGTCTCGGCGCGCAGCTGCTCGCGCGCGCCGCGGGCGCGTGGGTGGGACCGGCGCCCGAGCCCGAAGTCGGCTGGTTCGAGATCGAGCTCACGCCCGCGGGGCGCGGCGACCCGGTGCTCGGCACGCTCCCGCCGCGGACGGAGGCGTTCCAGTGGCATCACTACACCTACGCCGTCCCGGAGGGCGGGACGGAGCTCGCGCGGAGCAAGGCGAGCACCCAGGCCTTCCGCGTCGGCCGCGCGGCGTGGGGGATCCAGTTCCACGCCGAGGTGACGCTGCCGATGCTCGAGGCCTGGGTCGCGGAGGAGGCGGCCGAGCTGCCCACCTCCCCGGACGACTTCCTCGTGCAAGCAAGAGCACGGATCGCGAGCTGGAACGACCAGGGCCGCACGCTCTGCCGCGCGTTCCTCGAGGTGGTGGCTACGACTCGACGGGCAGCGTGAGGTCGCGAGACCACTCGTGCCACGAGCCCGCGTAGTTCCGCGCCTCGTAGCCCGCGTCCCGCAGCACCTGCACCGCGAACGCCGAACGCGTGCCGACATGGCAGTAGGCGACCACCTCGCTCGGCGCGGGTAGCCCGACGAGCGCGCGCACCTCGTCCGACCGAGCGGCAGGAGAGGAGGGTCTCGAGCGGGACGTTTCGCGCACCGGGGATGTGCCCGTGACGCGGGTCGCAGTGCGCGGGTGCGCTCCCGTCGTACTCCGGTGGCGTCCGAACGTCGACGAGCGCGACACTTCCATCGCCGACGCGCTCGCGGAGCTCTTCGAGCGTCACGTCGTCCATCGCTCCAGAAACTGCAGCAGGACTGTCTCGAAGGTATCTGGCTGCTCGACGCTCAGGAAGTGGCCGGCTCCCTGGAGGACCTCGACGGAGCCGAGCAGCGCGCTCGCGGCGAGCTTGCGGGCCTCGTCCACGGACACGATCTCGTCCTGATCGCCGACGCAGACGAGCAGCGGTCCGCCGAAGGAGGCCGCGACGCTCGACAGGTCCGGCCGGTCGCGCATGGCCTCCTGCGCGACGGCCAGCTCCTCCGCGGGCACCATCGTCTCGTACTCCGGCGGCACGCCTTCGTCGCGGAGGCGCGCGATCAGCTCCTCGCGTGCCGCCTTGCGCTCCGGGGAGTCCGCGGTCGCCTTCGAGCCGGCGAGGACGAGACCGGGCACCCGCTCGGAGGCGCGGCGGGCGAGCGCGAGCGCGCAGTAGCCGCCCATCGAGGCGCCCACTGCGACGAATGGCCCCTCGACCTCGCCGAGGAGCTGCGCCGCCCACTCGTCGATCGACCCGCCCCGGCCGTAGAGCGGCGGCGTGAGTGGCTCGAGCCCGGCCTCGCGGATCCGCTCGAGCTGCGGCGCCCACATCGACTCGTCGAGCGGCCACGCGTGCAGGAGGAGGACGTTCACCGCCGGTCGATGCGCGTCGCCCCGTCGATCCCGGACGCGTCCTCCCATCCGTGCTCGGCGCCCTCGATCCGCATCGCCTGCGCGAGCTCGGCGAGGAGCTCACGTGCCGGCGGGAGCTCGGCCGGCGAAGGAGCAGTCACGGCGATTCGACGCACCGCCTCCGGGTCGGCCCCCGTCAAGCGCGAGACCACGCGCGGGTTCGCAGCGAGCCCGACCACGTCGCCCGGCGGCAGCGGCCCGTAGAACTCCGGGACGGAGAGGTACTCGTCGACGATCCGGCCGTGCTCGAAGAGGATCATGCGCACGAGCTCGTCTCGCTCGAGCCCGAGCAGCAGGACGATCGAGCCCATCCGGTCGGAGAGCTCCTTCGCGAGCCGGCGGAGCATGTCCGGGTTCCGATCGCAGACGTCGTCGTAGACGGTGATCCAGCCGTGCCGCGGCGGCGCGATCACCGACCCGCGCGAGTTGCCGGGAAGCCGCGGCACGAACTGGCGCACGGCTTCCTCGATCGTGGTCACGTCGTCGGTCTGAACGTGGATCGAGCCGAAGGACGACGCCTCCTGCCGGCCGAGCCGCGCTTCGAGATCCGCGACGCGCCCGGTCATGATCATCACCTCGTCCGTGAGGCCCCAGCGCTGGTACAGCGAGCGCGCGACCGTGTTCGCCGCGACGACCTCCAGGTCGAGCTGCTCGATGCCCTCTTCGCGAAATGCGGACAGCACCTCGCGCATGAGCTCGGTCGCAATGCCGCTCCGGCGCTCGCCCTGCCGGACGAAGAGGTCGCTCAGCGTGCCGAAGCCGGGCGAACGGCGCCGCGCGAGCGCGAAGCCGACCGGAGTTCCGTCGTCGTCGAGGGCGAGGAACACGATCCCGTCGGCCAGGATCTCGCGGATCTCGGCGAGCTCCTTCTCGAGGTCGTTCGGCCCCTCGTGGGTCGGCGGGGGCACCTCGTGGTCGAACTCCTTCCAGAGCTCCGCGATCGCGTCGTAGTCGTCCTGGTTCGCCCGCCGGACAGTCATCCGAGCATCCTCGCGCCCGCGAGCAGGAACTGCGCCGACAGGTTTTGGAACGGGGCGAAGCGCTCGCCCATGCTGCGCACCTCCTGGATGGTGAGCGGACGGCCGTCAGCGTAGAAGGTGGAGACCGCCTTGCGGAGGCCGAGGTCTCCGGCGGGCCACGCGGCCGGGCGGGCGAGATGGCGAGCGAGGTACCAGTCGGCGGTCCAGCGGCCGAGGCCGGGAAGCGAGGTAAGCGCCACTAAGACCTCGTCGTCCCCGAGCCCGGCGAGAGCATCGAAGTCGAGGTCCGAGCGCGCCAGGCCGAGGACGTACGCGATCTTCGTGCGCGAGAAGCCGAGCTCGAGGAAGTCCTCCGGCGTGGCGGCGGCGACCCGCTCGCGCGTCGGGAACTCCCACGCGACGTCGTGCTCGACGCCGAAGTGCCGCACGAACCGGCCTCGAATCGCGGCCGCGGCGTGTAGCGAGATCTGCTGCGTCGTGATCGCGACGACGAGCGCCTCGAACGGCCGCGGGTTCAGCGTCGGCCGGAAGCCGGCTAGGCGCTCGACGATCTCGGAGAGAACGCCGTCGTCTCCGGCCCAACCGCGAAACGGCTCGAGCTCGAAGGGCACGCCGAGCAGCCGGGAGATCTCGGCCGCCGCCTCCGGCGAGCCGGGCTCGATCCGAACGCCTCCGGGCGCGGGCTCGACCCTGACCTCGGTCCCGTCCACCACCCGGTGCACCCCGCCCTCGTGCCATACGATTGCGCCGTCCGACCAGTCGCGGAAGCGCGTCAGCGAGAGATCGAAGTCGTACGGCTGCGCGACCCGAAGGAGCGTCACAGAGCGCGCGCGACGTCGTGGAAGTCGTCGAAGGGCTGGAACGCGACGCCACGAGCCTCGAGGTAGCTCGCGAGCCCGTCGCGCGCGAAGACGCGGGTCGCCGCGAGCGCGACGCAGCGGTCCGAGTAGCCGTCTCCGACGTAGACGAAGCCGTCGGGGGCGTCGACATCGGCGCGCTTGCACGGCTGGCCGCAGACCGCGCACGACGCAGCGTCGCGAAAGCGCGCGCGCCACCCCTCCGGTCGCGCGTCGACCTCGTTCGCGACCAGCTCCAGCTCGAGCCCCTCCCGCTCGAGGATCGGCTCGATCAGCTCGCGGAAGCCGCTGGAGACGACCAGCGGGTCATGCGCTCGTGCGAGCTGTGCGAAGCCTGCGCGCACGCGCACGTTCGCCCGCATCCAGGCGACGACCTCGTCGAGCGGCGCGCGCACGCTCTCGAACTCGAGCGCGATGACCTCGTTCAGCGTCAGCTCGCGCCCGAGCTTGCTCTCGGCGGCGTCGTACAGCAGCTCGTCGCCGAACTCGAGCAGCACGAGATGGAGGCCGTCGACCTCCGTGACGGTGCCGTCCCAGTCGACGACCAACCTCACGAGGCCTCGACATGCGAGCACACCGACTGGGACAGGACGCCGAGCCCGTCGATCTCGATGTGGATCGCGGTTCCGGGCTCGATGGCCTCGACGACCCCGAGCGCGGGGCCGGCGAGGATGTCGCCGGGCTTCAGGATCGTGTCGGCCGCGGCGAAGTCGCGCGCAGCGGGCCACACGAACCCCCTGGAGCTTCCCTCGAGCACGATGTCCTCGAAGACGCGCACGGTCCCGGCCGGCGCCTCTGGCGCCTCGTCCGGCGTCACGACGTACGGGCCGAGCCCGAGAGCGAAGTCGCGATCCTTCGGGCGCGGGAGGTCCGGCGCGCGCCAGTCCGCGAGGATCGTGAAGCCGCCGATCTCGCCCCGATCGCCGATGACCACCGCCGCGCGCGGCCGCAGCTCGAGCGGAAGCCAGTCGGAGACGGTGCGGTGCGTGACCTCGCTGTTCGGCCCCATGATGGCCGCGGGATTGGCGAACTCGAAAGAGCTCTCGTGCTCGAAGATCCGTACCGCGGGCGGGTGCAGGACCGGCGCGAGGAGGCGGACGTTCGCGAGCGGGAAGCGCGCGTGCTCCCGCGCTGCGCCGCCGCCCGTGAAGTACGCCTGCAGCGTCTGCGCCGCGAGCTCGACGACGTGGTCGCCGTCGATTCGGCCCGGCCACCCGCGCTCCATCGGGTGGTCGACGGGGTGGAACATGCAGAGTTTCACGCGGTCACGGCTCGGTGTGTACCACCACGTCGGCGACTCCCGGTACCGCCTCGCGCACGCGCTCCTCGATCGCGCTCGCGCGGGCATGCGCCTCGGCCAGCGACTCGTGCCCGCCGAGCGCGAGCGTGAGGAACGCGACGAGGCCGTCGTCCGTCCGCACGAATCGGAGCTCGCGCGGAGCGGCGCCCGTCTCGTCTCGCACCGCCCGCTCGACCGCGGCCGCGTCGACGGCCACCTCGTGCGCCGAGGCGGCCTCGGTCAGCGGCTCGAGATGCGTCCGCACGTCCTCGACCTCGGGCACGGTGGCGCAGATCGCGCGCTCGACCTGTTCGGCGATCTCGTGCGCGTCCTCGAGCGGGAGGTCGCCGGGAAGCTTCAGGTGCAGCGACGCCTCGACCCGCCCGTCGACGTCGAGCACGGTGAGGTTGTGGATCTCGCGGACCCGAGAGACGCTGAGCGCCGCACCCAGCACGCGCTCGCGAATTCCCGCCTCCGGCTCGCGAGGCTCCACGTGGACGACGACGTCGAGGCCCGGGAGCCGCTCGCGGAGGGCATCCTCGACGCGGTCGGCGGCGGCATGGCCTTGACCCACGGCCGCCCCAGGAGCGATCCCGATGTCGACGTCGACGAAGTGTGCGCCGCCGGACTCACGGACGCGCAGCCGCCGGAGCTCGACCGGGGGATCGAGCGACGCGATCGCCTGCCGCGCAGCTGCCTCGGACTCGGCGGGGCTGTGATCCATCAGTGCGTCGACGTTCCGGCGGAGGAGTCGGCCGGCGGCGACGATGACGAGCCCGGCGACGAACAGCGCCGCGATCGCGTCTCCCTCGGGGAACCCGAGCGCGGCCGCGACGAGGCCCGCGAGCACCGCAAGCGTGCCGACGAGGTCGCTGCCGAAGTGGAGCGCGTTCGCGAGCAGTGCGTCGCTCCGGTACCGCCTGCCCGCCTGAAGGGAGACGACCGTGCGGGACGCGTCGATCGCGATCACGACTGCGATGGCGGCGAACGCCCACCACGTCGCCTCCACCTCGAAGTCGACCCACCCGACGAGCCGAGCGACCGCCACGCCGCCGATCGCGAGGCTGATCGCGACGAGCAGCCCCGCCTCTGCGAGCGCGGCGAGGTTCTGGGCCTTCCCGTGGCCGAACGGGTGATCCGGGTCGGCGGGGCGCACCGCGACCGAGACCGCGAAGAACGTCAGCAGCGCCGCCCCGAGGTCCGCGCCGGAGTGCGCGGCTTCGGCGAGCAGGCCGAGGCTCCCGCTCGCGAGCCCGGCCGCGAGCTTGATCGCGATCAGCAGGCACGCGGCCCCGACCGACACGAGCGCGGTACGGCGCTGCGGCGACATGGACGGCATCGTAGGGGCGAGGCTCGCCTCGCCCTCTGCGGTTACAGGTTCCCGCGCAGTGCTTGCTCGCGCTCTATCGCCTCGAAGAGCGCCTTGAAGTTCCCGATCCCGAAGCCGCGCGAGCCGTGCCGCTCGATCACCTCGAAGAAGAGCGTCGGGCGGTCCTGGACGATTTTCGTGAAGAGCTGGAGCAGGTAGCCCTCCTCGTCTCGGTCCGCGAGGATCCCCATCGAGCGCAGGTCGGCCCAGTCCTCCTCGATCTCGCCCACGCGCTCCTGGACGATGTCGTAGTAGGTGTCGGGCGTCGTGATGAAGAGGACGCCGTGCTCGCGCAGCGCCGCGACCGTCTTGACGATGTCGTTCGACTGCATCGCGACGTGCTGCACGCCCGGGCCGCCGTGGAACTCGAGGTACTCCTCGATCTGGCTCTTGCGCTTGCCCTCGGCCGGCTCGTTGATGGGGAACTTGATCTTCCCCTCGCCGTCCGTCATCACCTTCGACATGAGCGCCGAGTACTCCGTCGAGATGTCCTCGTCGGAGAAGTGCGTGAGCTGCGTGAACCCGAGTACACGCTCGTAGAAGCCGACCCACTCGTCCATGCGGCCGAGCTCGACGTTGCCGACGACGTGGTCGATCGAGATCAGCCCGACGCCGGGGGACGGGCCGCCGCCGTTACCGGAGGCCGAGACGTATCCGGGCAGGTACGGGCCGCTGTACTCGGAGCGGTTGACGAAGGTGTGGATGTTGTCGCCGTAGGTCCCGATCGAGGCGAGCTCGACGCGGCCGTGCTCGTCCTCGACCCAGTGCGGCTCGGCGATCCCGCGCGCGCCGCGCTGCACTGCCTGGCGGTAGGCGTTCGTCGCGTCGGGCACCGCGAGCGCGACGTCGCGGACGCTGTCGCCCTTCGTCGCCGCCCAGCGGCAGATGTCGCTGTCGGCGCGGAGGCCGCTCGTCAGGACGAGGCGGACGTCTCCCTGCTCGAGCACGTACGAGGCGCGGTCGCGGACGCCGGTCTCCGGCCCCGCGTAGGCCGTGCGCGTGAAGCCGAATGCGCTCTCGTAGAAGAACGCCGACTGCTTCGCGTTCCCGACCCAGATCTCCAGGTGGTCCCAGCCGTCGATCGGCATGAAGTCGTGTTCGCTCATGGGTCGGATTCTAGGCGGCTTCGACTGCGGGAGCGGTCCGGCTGCGGACGACGAGGATCCCGAGCAGGATCAGCGCGCCGCCCGCGATCTGGAGCGCGCTCAGCGGCTCCGACAGCAGGACGACCGCGAGCAGCGCGGCGACGAACGGCTGGAGGTTCACCGCCAGCGTCGCCCGCGCCGGCCCCACTCGGTGGATCGAGCGGAACCAGAGGATGTTCGTCAGCACGAGCGGGCCTAGCGTCGCGAACGCGAGGGCGACCCAGACCTCCCAGCCGAGATCCCACTCCTGGTCACGGGTCTGCGGGAGCGCGACGAGCGCGAGGAGGACCCAGGCGGAGGGGATCACGACCGCGCTCACCCGCGTCGCGGAGTAGCTCCGCATCAGCGGCGCGGCGGCCACCGAGTACACAGCCCAAGTCGCGCAGGTCGAGAGCCCGAGGAGGACGCCGCGGTAGCCGCCGGAGACGTCTCCGCCCGAGCCGACTGCCACGAGCGCGACCCCGACGGCCGACACGGCCGCGCCGAGCCAGAAGCGCTGCGTCATGCTCTCCGTTCCGAGCGCGAGCCCGAGCAGCGCCGTGAAGATCGGGATCGCGCCGAGGAGGAGACCGATCGTCGTCGCCGTCGCGACGTCGAGCGCGAGTACGAACGAGATCTGGTTCAGGAAGAGCGCGAGCGCCGCGATCGCGACCACGGGGAGATGTCGCCGGTCGATCCGGAGTGTGCGTTCCGCGATCACCGTGAGCCCGACGAAGATCAGCCCCGCGATCGCGTAGCGCAGGCTCGCGTACGCAAGCGGCAGGAACCCGTGCTCGAGGATGTACTTCGTGACGCTGACGTTGAGCGCCCAGAGCAGGACCGTGACCAGCAGCATCAGCTCGACGGTCGACACGCGGCGCATCGCGCGGACGCTATCTAGAGGCTTGACGCGGAATTCACGCGGGCCGGATGACGGCCACGACACACGGCGCCGGACGCCACCCGCGCGCGTCGCACAGGCGTCCAGCCTGCACGACGCGTACGTGCGGCGTCCGGCTTGGTCGTGACCGCCCCCGGCGGCGCGCCAATTTCGCATCAAGCCTCCGCTGCAAAGCGCGATAACTGGGCTTGAGATACGAACATATGTTCGCTAGCCTCGTCTCATGCAGCTGGCCTTCGACGCCGCCGACCGGCTCGTGGAGCTCGTGCAGGCGCGACGCGGTGCGGTCGCAGCGGAGGAGGCGGCTCGCGTCCTCTTCGCGCTCGACCGCGCACCGGCCGAGCTCGCGCGCTCGCTGCTCTCCGACGTCGTCGACGGTGACGCGAGGCTCACGTGGCTCGGCGCACGGGTCGGGCTCGCGGACGACCCGCACGGCGACACGCTGATCGAGGACGCGGAGCTCGTCGTCTTCGACCTCGAGACGACGGGCCTCTCGGCGCGGCGGGACCGGCTGTGCGAGATCGGGGCCGTGCGCGTGCGCGGGCTCGAGATCGCCGACACGTTCGAGACGCTCGTGAACCCCGGCACCGTGCTGCCGGCCTCGATCGCGCGGCTGACCGGCATTCGCGACGCCGACCTGCGCCGTGCGCCGAGACCGGAGGCCGCCGTGCGCCGCTTCCTCGCGTTCGCGGGCGACGCCCCGCTCGCGGCCCACAACGCGCGCTTCGACGTGTCCTTTCTCGACGGTGAGGTCGAGCGCCTCTCCGGCCGCCGGGTGGCGGCGCCGGTCCTCGACACGGTCTGGCTTGCGCGGCGGCTCCTGCAGCGCAGGAGCGAGCGCTTCTCGCTCGCGTCGCTCGCGCACTTCTTCGGCACCGCGACCTCGCCGTGCCACCGCGCCCTCCCGGACGCTCTCGCCACGGCCGAGATCCTCGTCTCGCTCCTCGGCCTCGCGCAGGAGCGCGGCGCGCGCACGCTTGCCGAGGTCTTCGAGCTCGCGGCGCCGCGGGCTCGGAGGCTGCACTCGAAGCGCGCGCTCGTCGCCGGAGCGCCGCGCACGCCGGGCGTCTACCTCTTCCGCGACCGCCACGACACCGTGCTCTACGTCGGGAAAGCACGCGACCTGCGCGCACGGCTCCGTTCGTACTTCTCGGGCAACCGGCAGCGGCCCGCCGTCGAGGCCGCGCTCGGTGCGTTGGAGCGCATCGAGTGGCGCGAGCTCGGTTCGGAGCTCGAGGCCGCACTCGAGGAGCTTCGGCTGATCCGAGAGCTGCGCCCGCCTGCGAACGCGCGCGGCCCGAGGCCCGAGCGCTACTGCTACCTCGGGCGGCGCGCGGAGCGGTGGGCGGTCGTCACGGAGCCCGGCCCCCTGGGCCCGCTGACGAGCAAGCATCGCGCGCGGCTCGCTCTCCGCGCGCTCGAGGGCTTCGAGGGGGACGAGCCGGCAGCGGCGCTCGCGGCCGGGCGCGCTCGGCTCCGCCGGCTTGCGCGAGACCTGCGCTTCGAGGACGCTGCTCGCGTCCGCGACCGCCTCGAAGCGCTGGAGGACGCCGTGGCCAGGATCGAGCTGCTGGGCCGTCTGCGCGAGCGGCGCGTCTGTGTCCTGGCGCCCGCGCGGGAGAGCGGCTTCCGGCGCGCGTTCTTCGTCGCGCAGGGGCGCATCGCGGCGGTGCGGACGGTTCCGGAGGGCCCGGCCGGGCGGCTCGAGGTCGAGGCGGGCCTCGCTGAAGCCGCACGTGCCGAGCGGTCGTTCGCGCCTGAGGACGCGGACGAGCTGCTCGTCGTCTCCGGGTTCCTGCGCCGGCCGGGGCCGGAGCTCCGCATCGTCTCACTCGACCCGCAGGAGATACTCGCGGCGTGAGACGGCGTCCTGCCTCGGCCGCCAGAATGGACGTGTGGACGAGACCACCTCCTTCGCGGACCGGCTCGGCGAGGCGGTCACACGCAAGCGGAGCCAGCTCGTCGTCGGCCTCGACCCGCGTCTCGATCTGTTGCCCATGGAGCTCCGTGGCGAGTCCGTGCTCGGGCGCCCTTCGGCGGCGGCTGCGATCGTGCGCTTCTGCAACGGGATCGTGGACGCCGTTGGCCCGTACGTCGTCGCGGTGAAGCCGCAGTCCGCGTTCTTCGAGGCGTTGGGCTCCGACGGGATCCGTGCGCTCGAGGAGGTCTGCGACTACGCGCGAGCGAGCCGGCTGCTCGTCCTTCTCGACACGAAGCGCGGCGACGTCGGCTCGACCTCGCGCGCGTACGCGGCGGCCTATCTCGAGCCTCGCAACGGGAGTCCGCCGCTCGCCGACGCGATGACCGCAAGCCCGTACCTCGGGCTCGACTCCGTGGAGCCCTTTCTCGCCGCGTGCCGTCGTTATGGCGCCGGCGTCTTCTTCCTCGTCCGCACGTCGAACGCGGGGGCGGCGGACGTCCAGGATGCCGTGCTCTCCGACGGGCGCCCGCTGTGGCACCTCGTCGCCGAGCTCGTCCACGAGTGGGGCCAGCCGCTGGTCGGCGAGAGCGGGATGTCGAGCGTCGGCGCGGTCGTGGGCGCGACGCTTGCCGCGGGCCGTCTCGGACGCGCGCAAGCTGTTGCCGCAGACGCCGTTACTCCTGCCCGGAGTCGGCGCGCAGGGAGCGACGCCGGCGGATGTCGCGCGTGCCTTCACCCGCGGCCCAGCGACTGCGCTCGTTACGGCGTCCCGGTCGGTGATCTACGCGTTCCGTGACAGCGAGGACGACTGGCGGGTTGCGGCGGCGGGCGCGGCCGAGCGCCTGGCCGTTCAGGTCTGGTCGGCCGCCGGATGGTGAGGCTCGGCGACGATGCCTCGGCGCCAACGCGGCCGCGAAGCGGCCGCGCTTCAGGTCCTTTGGTCTTTCGCGCGCCATGTTTCAGCGCGATCGGAATCCGCACTCGCGGATTCCGATCTTGCGCAGAAGTTCGAATCCCCGCTCGGGATTCCGGTCTTGCGCACCAGCTAGAGTGTCGCGCCGGTGAACCGCAGAGCACCGCTCGCCGTCGTGGTACTCGCTGTCGCACTCGTCGCCCCCGTGCAGGCTTCGGGCGACGCTTCGCGCGCGTCTGCCACCGGCCCGACGATCGACGCCGCCGCTTGGTACCTAGTGGGCACCGACGGCACCGTTCTCGCGCAGCAGAGCTCTCGCCGCTCGCGCCCGATCGCGAGCATCACGAAGCTCATGACGGCCCTCGTCGCGCTCGAGCGCGCCCGGCCCTCGGACGTCGTCAGCGTGAGCCCGTCCGCAGCGGGCGTCGGCGGTTCGACGATCTTCCTCCAGGGCGGAGAGCAGCTGACGGTCGGGACGCTCGTCCGCGGCATGTTGATCCCGAGTGCGAACGACGCGGCGACCGCGCTCGCGCTCCACGTCGGCGGCGGCTCGATCGCGCGCTTCGTCTCGCTGATGAATGCGAAGGCGCGGGCGCTCGGGCTGAAGGACACGACGTTCGCGAACCCTCACGGGCTCGACCAGGTGGGCCACGTCTCGAGCGCGCGGGACGCGACCCTGCTCGTCGAGCATGCGCTCACCAAGCCGTTCATCCGTGACGCGCTCGCGCGGGCGTCGTTCACGCTCTCGGGCCGCACGTTCGAGACGACCGACGACCTCCTCGACTGGCCGGCCTTCGTCGGCGGCAAGACCGGTCACACCGAGGACGCCGGCTGGTCACAGGCCGCTGCAGCAGCCGGGCGCGGGACGACCGTCTACGGAACGGTGCTCGGGGGCGCGACGCGCGAGCGGCGCAACGCCGCGCTGCAGGAGCTCCTCCGGTACGGGATCGCAAGCTACCGTCGCATCGCCGCCGTCGAGGCGAGCAGTATCTACGCCGAGGCCGAGACGGGGTACGGCCGGCCGGCGGTCGAGCTCGTGGCGCCCCGCACGCTGGCACGCACCGTCCTCGGCACGAAGTCGCTGGTGGAGCACGTGATCGCGCCGACGTCGGTGGAGCTCCCCGTTCGTGAAGGCCAGCGCCTGGGAAAGGTCGAGGTTTGGGATGGCGACGTTCTCGTCGCCGGGTCGCCGCTCGTCGCTGCGGAGGAGGTCACGGAGCCCGGGCTCCTCGGCAAGGCGGGGTGGTACGTCGAGCGGACTGCTGCGAACCTGTGGGGGATCTTCTCGTGATCGTGACCGTGACAGCGAACGCCGCGCTCGACCGCACACTGACGGTGCCCGGCTTCCAGATCGGCTACCGGCACCGTTCGAGCGATGTGCTCGCTCTCGCCGGCGGCAAGGGCATCAACGTCGCGCGGGCGCTGAAGCTGCTCGAGGTGCCGGTCGTGGCGACCGGGCTCGCCGGCGGTCGGACAGGGACCCGGATCGTCGAGGAGCTCACTGCCGAGGCGATCCTGAACGACTTCGTCCGCATCGCCCAGGAGTCGCGGACGTCCACCGCCGTCGTCGATCCCACGGTGGGGACGTACACCGAGATCAACGAGTGGGGCCCGGAGGTCACGTCCGCCGAGCTCGAGCTGCTCGTGGAGAAGCTCCGCTACCTCGCCCGCGGCGCCGACTTCGTCGTGCTGTCGGGCTCGCTGCCGCGGCGGGTGCCCACCTCGTTCTACGCCGACGTGATCCGCGACCTCGCGCGCAGGGACGTGCGTGTCGTCCTCGACAGCGAGGGCGAGCCGCTGCAGGCAGGCGTCGACGCCGCCCCCTACCTCGTCTCGCCGAACCAGGCCGAGGCCGAGCAGCTCGTCGGCCAGGAGCTCGAGGACGACGACGACTTCCTGATGGCGCTCGAGGCGATCGCCGAGATGGGCGCGCGCAACGTCGTCATCACGCTCGAGAACGGCTGCTTCGCACTCCTCCGCCTTGGGCGCAAGACCCGACGCGTGCGCGCACTCGCCCAGCACGTGGAGCCGGTGTCGGTGGTCGGGTCGGGCGACGTCCTCCTGGCCCACTTCCTCGCAGCGATCGTGGACGAGAAGGCGCCGGACGAGGCGATCCGCCTGGCCGTCGCCGCGGGCGCGGCCTCCGTGCGCGCGGTCGGCGCCGGCCGCTTCGACCCCCAGCTCGCGGCGACCTTCGCCGACGACGTCGAGGTCGCCGAGCTGCAGCCCGCGCGCTCCTCCTAGCGGGACACCAGTTCAGCCGGCGCTCGCCCGCCGCCCCCGCTCGCGGCCCCTTCCAGCGCTCCTAGACTCCGCGCATGGCGGGGTGCCCGAGTTGCGGTCGCGAGAGCCCGCAGGACGCGCGCTTCTGCAGCTTCTGCGGAGCGGCGCTCGCCGCGGCGGAGCCGTCTCGCGAGGCCCGCAAGATCGTGACGGTGCTGTTCGCCGACGTCGTGGGCTCGACGGCGCTCGGCGAGGCGACGGATCCGGAGGCCCTCAGGGTGCGCATGCGGCGCTACTTCGAGGACCTCAGGCGGATCGTCGAGCGGCACGGAGGCACCGTCGAGAAGTTCGCCGGCGACGCCATCATGGCGGTCTTCGGGATTCCTCGTCGCGCACGAGGACGATGCGCTTCGAGCCGTGCGCGCCGCGTCGGAGATGCGCGCCGCGATCGCGGACCACGGGCTCGAGGCCCGCATCGGAGTGAACACGGGCGAGGTCGTGGTCGGCGGCACGGGCGAGACGCTGATCACGGGCGACGCGGTGAACGTGGCAGCTCGGCTCGAGCAGGCCGCCCCGCCAGGCGAGGCGATCATCGGCGCCGAGACCCGCCTGCTCGTGCGCGACGCGGTCCGTGGCCGAGCCAGTCGAGCCACTCGTCCTCAAGGGGAAGTCCCGGCCGGTCGAGGCGTTTCGCCTGCTCGAGGTCCTGAGCGACGCGGAAGCCGTCGCACGTCACCTCGAGACACCGCTCGTCGGGCGCGAGCGCGAGCGGCAGCGGCTCTGGCGCGACTACGAGGACGCGGTCGCCGACCGCACGTGCCGGCTGTTCACGCTGCTCGGTCCCGCCGGCATCGGCAAGTCGCGATTGGTTGCCGACTTCCTCGAGCGCGTCGGCGACTCGGCCGATGTCCTTGCGCGGGCGCTGCCTCTCCTACGGAGAGGGGATCACGTACTGGCCGCTCGTGGAGATGCTCGCGCCGATCGGGATCGACCCAGAGGCGATCGTCGCATCGACGCCCGAGGAGACGCGGGTGCGCTTCCGCCGACTGCTCGAGGCTCGCTCGGCGGAGGCCCCGCAGGTGGTCGTCGTCGACGACCTGCAGTGGGCTGAGCCGGTGTTCGTCGACCTCGTCGAGCATGTCGCCGACATGTCGCGGAACGCGCCGATCTTCCTGCTCGTCGTCGCCCGAACGGAACTGCTCGACCGACGACGCGGTTGGGCCGGCGGGAAGCTCAACGCGACGTCGCTCCTACTCGAGCCGCTGGGGGAGCCCGACCGCGAGCGCCTTATCGACAATCTCCTCGGCGGCGCGTCACTGGACGAGGCCACACGCGCGCGCATCGCAGACACCTCCGCCGGCATTCCGCTCTTCGTCGAGGAGATGCTCGCGATGGTCCGTGAGCGCGGCGCAGGGGAGGGAGCAATCGACGTCCCGCCCACGATCCAAGCGCTACTGCAAGCCCGCCTCGATGCGCTCGCGGACCACGAGCGGCTCGTCGTCGGGCATGCCGCCATCGAGGGCGAGGTCTTCCACCGCGGCTCGGTGGTCGCGCTCGCCGACGACGATCTGCGGCCGTCGCTCGAGGATCACTTGTCGAGCCTCGTCCGCAAGGAGCTCATACGCCCGGAGAGCTCGTTGATCCCGGGCGACGACGCGTTTCGCTTCAGGCACATCCTGATCCGGGACGCGGCGTACGGGGCGATGCCCAAGACGTTGCGTGCCCAGCTCCACGAACAGTTCGCCGACTGGCTCGAGCGCGCTCGGGTGACGTCCTTCGAGCTCGACGAGATCCTCGGCTACCACCTCGAGCAGGCAGTAGGCCTGCGTCTCGAGCTCGGTCAGGACGGCGACGCCGAGCGCGCGCTCGCTGCTCGCGCGGGAGCGAGGCTCGCCGCCGCCGGGGGAGGTGCGTTCGGTCGCGCAGATTTCCCCGCCGCGGTCGGGTTGCTAGACCGTGCGCTCGAGCATCTCCGCGAGGACGACCCGGTGCGGCTCGAGGCGCAGACCGATCTCGCGGAGGCTCACTTGCGCCGCGGCGAGCTCGAGCGCGCCGAAGCGGTGCTGATCTCGGCGATGGACGCGGCGCGGCGGGCAGGCAACGAGTCGCTTGGAGCGCGGGCGCGTCTGCTGTTCAACTCGGTCCGGACGAGAGTCGATCCCGCGGCCAGCGTCGAGGACGAGCTCGAGCAGGCGCTCGAGATCGCGGCGTCGTTGGAGCTGGCGGGGGATCTCTCGATCCTCGCCCGGGCGTACACGGAGATCGGGATGTCTCGCTTCATGCTCGGCCGTGCGGGCGAGGGCGAGGCCGACCTCGAGCGGGCAGCCGACCTTGCACGCCGCGCGGGTGACGGCGTGACGGAACGCGCGGCTCTGAACTCGAGGCTCCGCCCGATCGGATGGGGGCCGACGCCGGCCGGAGAGGGGATCGTGTTCTGCAACGAGCTCCTGGACGGAGAAGCCGCGAACCCCGGAGACCGGGCCCACGGGCTCCAGGTGCGCGCGCTGTTCCATGCGATGCAGGGCGATTTCGACGACGCGCGGAGCTCGGCCTCGCAGGCGTGGGCGGTGATCGAAGAGTTCGGCTTCGAGTTGCTGAAGGGCATCCACTCGCTCGACGTCGGGATCGCGGAGATCCTCGCCGGCGATCTCGACGCAGCCGCGGCGCAGCTGCGTCGAGGCCACGAGCTGCTCGTCGAGATGGGCGATGTGGGAGTACGCTCGACCGTCGACGCGCTGCTCGCGGACGTCGAGTTCCGTCTCGGACGCCTCGACGACGCAGCGTGGCTCGCGGAGCAGAGCCGGCTGATCGCCGCGGTCGACGATCTCGACGCGCAACCGCGCTGGCGGGCATCGCTGGCCCGAGTCCTGGCGAGCCGCGGTGAGCTCGCCGACGCTGAGCGGCTCGCGCGCGAGGCCGTAACGCTCGCCGAGCCGACCGACTTCCTCCCGCTGAAGGCGGAGCTCCACGACACTCTCGGGGAGGTGCTGGCGCTTGCCGGCAAGTCCGCGGAAGCGAGGGCGGCCGTCGAACGGGCGATCTCCCTCCACGAGCAGAAGGGCAACGTCGTCTCAGCCGAGCGATCACGCGCTGTGCTCCACGAGCTTCGAGCCACCGGACCCTCGTAGACCCGTCTACGGCCGGTGCTAACGTCAGCGGATGGAGACCGAGCTGCGCCAGCAGGACGTCGAGCGCCTCGTCGCGTTCGAGCGGAAGTTCGGCCGTGAAGGGCTCACCTTCGACGACGTGCTCCTCCTCCCGGCCGAGTCGCACGTGCTTCCGAACGACGTCTCGACGGTCTCGCGCCTGACGCCGTCGATCACGTTGAACATCCCGATCGTCTCCGCCGCGATGGACACGGTGACCGAGGCACGACTCGCGATCGCGCTCGCGCGGACGGGCGGGATCGGGATCGTGCACCGGAACCTCTCGATCGCGGACCAGGTCGCGGAGGTCGACAAGGTGAAGCGCTCGGAGTCGGGGATGATCGTGGAGCCGCTGACGCTCCGTTCCAGCGACAGCGTCGGGACGGCACTCGAGCTCATGGCGCGCTACCGCATCTCGGGCGTTCCCATCACGGACGACGACGGGATCCTCGTCGGCATCCTCACGAACCGGGACCTCCGGTTCGAGACCGATACCTCGCAGTCCGTGTCCGCGCTGATGACGAGCCGCAACCTCGTCACCGCGCCGGTCGGCACCACGCTCGACGAGGCGAGCGAGATCCTGCATCGCAACAAGATCGAGAAGCTGCCCGTGGTCGACGCCGACGGCCTCCTCAAGGGGCTCATCACCGTCAAGGACATCTCGAAGCGCCTCGAGTACCCGGACGCGACGAAGGACGACCAGGGCCGGCTGCGGGTCGGCGCTGCGGTCGGAGTGGGGACGGACGCGCTCGAGCGCGCGGCCGCGCTCGTCGCCGCAGAGGTCGACGTGCTCGTCGTCGACACGGCGCACGGGCACTCGCACGGCGTCCTCGAGGTCGTGCGGAAGATCAAGGCTGCGCACGACGTCGAGCTCGTCGCGGGGAACGTCGCGACGGGAGACGGAGCCCTCGCGCTCGCCGATGCCGGCGCGGATGCCGTGAAGCTCGGCGTCGGGCCTGGGTCGATCTGCACCACGCGCGTGGTCGCGGGAGTCGGGGTGCCGCAGGTGACCGCCGTCTGGGACGCCGTGCAAGCGCTCGCCGGGCAGGGCATCCCCGTGATCGCAGACGGCGGCATCCGCAGCTCCGGTGACATCGCGAAGGCGATCGCGGCCGGCGCGGACACGGTCATGCTCGGATCGATGCTCGCCGGGACGGACGAGGCGCCGGGCGAGGTCATCGTCGCGCAGGGCGAGCGCTTCAAGGAGTACCGCGGGATGGGCTCCCTGGGCGCGATGAAGGCGCGATCGTTCTCGAAGGACCGCTACTTCCAGGGCGACGTCGAGGACGTGGACAAGCTCGTCCCCGAGGGCATCGAGGGCCGCGTGCCGTACAAGGGCCCGCTCGCGCCGATCGTGTACCAGGTCGTCGGCGGCCTGCGTCAATCGATGGGGTACTGCGGCGCGGAGACGATCGAGGAGATGCAAACGCGGACGCGGTTCACGAGGATCACTCCCGCGGGCCTGCACGAGAGCCACCCGCACGGCGTCACGATCACCAAGGACGCGCCGAACTACCGCCGCTAGTGGGCGATGCGAACGCCACCGAGACTGCGGCCGCGAAGCGGACGCCTTCAGGGATTTTCGCGCGACCGGAATCCGCGCTCGAGGATTCCGGTCTTGCGCACAGTGAAGAGCGTCCCGTTCTCGTCGTCGACCTCGGCGGCCAGTACAGCCAGCTGATCGCGCGCCGCGTGCGCGAGGCGAGGGTCTACTCGGAGCTCGTCGGGCATCGGCTGCCCGCCGCCGAGATCGCGCGGCGCAACCCGGCCGCACTCGTCCTCTCCGGCGGCCCGGCGTCGGTGTACGCGGACGGCGCGCCCGAGATCGACCCCGGGATCTTCGACCTCGGCATCCCGACGCTCGGCATCTGCTACGGCATGCAGCTCATGGCGCGCGACCTCGGCGGCGAGGTCGAGCGCACAGGCGCGTCGGAGTTCGGGAAGGCCGAGCTGGAGGCGAGCGAGTCCGAGCTCTTCCACGACCTGCCTCCCGGAGCAGACGGTGTGGATGAGCCATCGCGACTCGGTGACCGCGCCGCCGACGGGCGCCGTGGTGACCGCGTCCTCGCCCTCGACCCCGATCGCCGCCTTCGAGGATCGCGAGCGGCGCCTGTACGGCGTCCAGTTCCATCCCGAGGTCGTGCACACACCGCACGGCCAGGAGATCCTGAAGAACTTCCTGTACGAGGTCGCCGATGTCCCGCCGACCTGGACGCCGGCGGCGGTGATCGAGGAGCAGGTCGCGCTCATTCGCGCCGCAGTCGGGGAGGAACGAGTCCTCTGCGCGCTCTCGGGCGGGGTCGACTCGGCCGTTGCGGCGCTTCTCGTGCACAAGGCTGTCGGCGACCAGCTCACGTGTGTCTTCGTCGACCACGGCCTCCTGCGCGAGAACGAGGCCGAACAGGTGGTCGAGACCTTCTCCGGCCATTTCCGCGTCCCGCTCGTGCACGTGCAGGCGCAGCAGCGCTTCCTCTCGCGGCTCGAGGGTGTCTCCGACCCCGAGGAGAAACGCACGATCGTCGGCGAGGAGTTCATCCGCGTCTTCGAGGAGGAGGCGGCGAAGCTGTCCTCTGCGCCAAGACCGGAATCCGCTAGCGCGGAGTCCGGTCGCGCGAAAGCCGGGGGCGACGTGCGCTTCCTCGTCCAGGGCACGCTCTACTCGGACGTGATCGAGTCGGGCGGCGCGGACGACGGCGTCGCGGCCAAGATCAAGTCGCATCACAACGTCGGCGGGCTCCCCGAGGACATGCGGATGGAGCTCGTCGAGCCGCTGCGGCTCCTGTTCAAGGACGAGGTGCGGCGCGTCGGGGAGGAGCTGGGGCTGCCCGAGCGCATGGTGTGGCGGCAGCCGTTCCCGGGCCCCGGCCTTGCCATCCGGATCGTCGGCGAGGTCACGGAGGAGCGGCTCGCGATCCTGCGTCGTGCAGACGCGATCCTGCTCGAGGAGATCCGCCGTGCCGACCTCTACCGCGACCTGTGGCAGAGCTTCGCGGTGCTGCCTGCGATCCGCTCGGTCGGCGTGCAGGGCGACGTGCGCACGTACGCGTATCCGGTCGTGATCCGCGCGGTGACGTCCGAGGACGCGATGACCGCCGACTGGGCGCGGCTGCCGTACGAGCTGCTCGAGGCCGTCTCGAGCAGGATCATCAACGAGATACCCGGGGTGAACCGCGTCGTCTACGACGTCTCGTCGAAGCCGCCCGCCACGATCGAGTGGGAGTAAGCATTCTGTTCGGCTCCGCGCGGCCGGGGGTTGTCATCCGCGGCGCGCTCCGCTCCCCTGTGAGCTGAATGCGCCGCCGGCTGCTCTTCTCCGCCTGCGTTGTCGCCGTGCTTGCCGTGCCGGCGACGCCCGTATCCGCGAGCGAGCCGCTGTGGGACGCGAACGTCAAGTTCCTCTCGCTGAAGGTCAACCGGAAGGGCGAGGCGCTCGTCTCGTACCGGTTGGCGAGCGGGAAGCTCCGCAACGTGCTCGTCTGGGGCGCGATCAACGCGAGGGCGCCGTCGGAGACCGTCCCGCAGGTGCGCTTCAAGTGGGACTACGCGGGCGGCTGGGGGAAGTACAGGAAGGGCAAGTACTGGCGGCGGTTCCGCGACACGTGCCAGCCGTACCACGGGCCGAGGCTCGCGAACCTCGTGGCCGCATGCAAGGCGCCCGACGGGTCGTACTGGGCGATCCAGGCGTGGCGGCGGCGAATGCCGCTCCTCGGCTTCGAGCCCTGGCTTCCCGAGCAGCGCAACCTCGAGCTGCACGTCTCGCACTGGTCGGGCCCGCTGGCGGTGCTCGAGGTGTATCCGAACTGGACCTACGGCGGCGCGTGGCAGGGCATCTTCGGCCGCTACACGTATCTCGGCGTGCCCGTGCACGGGTTCGGTAACACCCCGAAGGGCGTGCCCAAGGACAAGTACGGACGGAATCTCTTCATCGACACCTTCAACTCTGCGTACGGGAAGGGCTGGAAGCGCGAGTCCGGGATCCTCACGCACCGGGCGACCGGGACGTTCTGCCACAGCTTCGTCCCGCAGCGGCCGTTCTCGTGGTACCCGAGCCAGAGGATGCGCCCGGCGGCGCCGGGTGAGAAGCATCGCGTCACGATCGGCGGGCCCGGGGTGACGCCGATAACCCGCGTCGAGCTCCCCGGCCTCACCCGCAGGGACCGCGGCCGGGACGGGGAGTTCAACGCGATCTTCGACCGCGTCATGGCGAACGACTCGCTCTGCGCCAACGAGCGCTAGTCGCTTGTAAGCTCGGCACTCGTGAGCGACGCCTGGGACGACGAAGGCTTCGGCGGCGAGGACGATTGGGTGGGTGGCCAGAGCCTCGAAGCAGACCTCGAGGAGGACGACGCCTCTGCGCTTGCCGGCTTCGACGAAGAGCTCGACGACGCCGAGCTGGACGTAGCCGCGTCGGGCGAAGCGGACGACGAGGAGCTCTAGCTTCCGTGGAGTTTCGCCAGCTGCTCCCCAGACGCCGGATGGTGCGGCACTACACCGACGAGCCCGTCCCGCCCGAGGCCGTGCGGCGGATCGCGGAGACGATCAGGCGCGCGCCGAGCGCCGGCTACAGCCAGGGCCAGCGGCTGCTCGTCGTCACGGAGGAGGCGGGGCGCGCAGAGGTCGCGCGCGCTCTCGGCGAGGCGGGGTGGACCGCACCCGAAGGGCGCGAGCCGTGGCTCGAAAGCGCGCCCGTGCACGTCCTCGTCTGCACGCGCGAGGCGGACTACCACGAGCGCTACCAGCGGGCCGACAAGCTCCAGGACGGCGAGGAGATCGACTGGCCCGTCCCGTACTGGTACGTCGACGCCGGCGCCGCACTCATGCTCGTCCTGCTCGCGGCGCTCGACGAGGAGCTCGCGGCGGGAGTCTCGGGCGTCCCGCGCGAGGCGGCGGCTGCGCTGCGCTCCTCGTTCGGCATCCCCGAGGACGTGGACGTCGTCGCGCTCGTCACCGTCGGCGCTCCCGCGCCGGATCCCGGGTGGAGTGCGGTCACGAGCCGCAGGACGCAGCCTCGCCGCGTGGAGGACGAGGTCGTCCGCTGGGAGCGGTGGTAGCTCTCAGACGATCCTGAAGCCGGAGAGCCGCTCGGGCTCCTCGTCCGAGACCTCGACGCCATCGACCCGTGCGCCGGACGGGCCTTCTCGACAGAAGGCCACGAGCCGGTCGACCGCATCCGGGTCGCCTTCGAAAACCGCTTCGACGGCTGCCGTCGCGGTTGTTCCGCACCCAGCCTGCGACGCCCCGGGCCTCGGCGCGGCGGCGGACCGTGTCGCGGAAGAAGACCCCTTGCACGAAACCGCGCACAATGACCCGACGTCGAACGGGTGGGCCGGCACCGGAACTGTTCAACGTGCGGCCTTTGAACGGGGCACCCCGGCCCACCACCCACTGCGAGCATAGCGCCGAAGTGCGCACGGGTGGGACACGCGAGTGTGTCGAATCTGTGCCAACTCGCGTCCCGCCGCCGTCCTCATTCGACGGACGGCGACAGGCGTCGAATGCCGCGCTTGTCGATCTCGACGCGGACCCTGTCGCCCGGCCGAGGGTGCTCGAGCTCCGCGACGGCGGCGACGAGGGTCTCTCCGCCGTCGAGCTCCACGGTCAGGCGAACGAGCGGCCCCTGCCGGATGGCCGCGGTCACGACGCCGTCGCCCGCACCGCTGTCCGCCGAGCTCGACGTGAACAGCCTCCGGCCGAATGACCTCCCCGCTGCGGACGTTCGCGAGGCCGAGAAAGCGCGCGACGTCCTCGTCCGCCGGGCTCGCCCACAGCTCGTCGGGCGAGCCCTCCTGCACGAGCCGCCCGGCGCGCATGACCGCCACGCGGTCGCCGAGCGCGAACGCTTCCGACTGGTCGTGGGTGACGTAGAGAGCGGTCACCGAGAGTGCGTCGAACAGCTCCCCGAGGTCGTCGAGCAGGCGGTCGCGGAGGCGCCGGTCGAGCGAGCCGAGCGGCTCGTCCAGCAGAAGGACGCGCGGCGCCGGTGCGAGCGAGCGGGCGAGCGCGACCCGCTGCTGCTCACCGCCCGACAGCGTCGCGACCGACCGGCGCTCGAAGCCCGCGAGACCGACGAGTTCGAGCATCTCGCGCACGCGGGCCTCGACGGCATCGGGCGCATCGCCCCGCATCCGCAGCCCGAACGCGACGTTCCCGAAGACGTCGCGATGCTGAAAGAGCGCGTGATCCTGGAACACCAGTCCGATCCCGCGCCGGTGCGGCGGCACTGCAGCGAGATCTTTCCCGGCGAGCAGGACGCGACCCGAATCAGGCTGCTGCAGCCCGGCGATCACGCGCAGCAGCGTGCTCTTCCCGGAGCCGCTCGGACCGAGGACCGTGATCACTTCGCCCTCGGGGATCTCGAGCGTGACGCCCGCCAGTGCGTCCGTGTCGTCGAAGCGCACGGACACGTGCTCGACCCGCAGCATCAGAACCACCCCGCCCGGTGCTCGCGTCCTCGCTCGACCAGGAAGACCGAGACGGCGACGACCACCATCAGCACGACCGCGAGCGCATAAGCCTGGCCCGCGTTCAGCTCGCCCGGGCGGCCGAGGAAGCGGAAGATCGCGACAGGCAGGGTCGGAGTCTCCGGGCGGGCGAGGAAGACCGTCGCGCCGAACTCTCCGAGCGAGATCGCGAACGCGAACCCCGCCGCGATCGCGAACGCGCGTCCCGCCACGGGCACGTCGATCTCGCGCCGAACGCGTCCAGGGGAGGCACCGAGCAGCGCCGCCGCCTCCCGCTGGCGCGGGTCGATCGCGCGCAGCGTCGGCGCGACGATCCGCACGACGAAGGGGATGGCGACGAGGGCTTGCACCACGGGGACGATCCACGGTTCCGCGCGGAAGTCGAGGGGCGCGGTGTCGAAGGCGATCACGAAGCCGAAGCCGAGCATCACCGCGGACGCGCCCAGCGGAAGCATCAGTAGCCCGTCGAGCAGCCTCGAACCGTGCGGCTCCGCGATCGCGAACGCAGCGAGGCCGCCGACGACGAGCGCCAGCACCGTCGCCGCCGACGCGTACAGGAGCGAGTTGGCGACGGCCTCCCACGGCGTCGCGAGCAGCGCGGCGGTCGGCTCGGTCAATGCGCGGTAGGCCTCGAAGCTGTACCCATCCCCGACCGAGAGCGACCGCTCGACGAGCACGGCGAGCGGCGCGCCGAGGAAGAGACCGAGCGCCCCGAGGCTGCCGGCGACGATCGCCTTCTCGCCCGCAGTCCTCGGGCGGCGAATGACATCCCGCTCGGGCCGCAGGTGCGCGCCCACCGCGAGCTTCGCCTCGAGCCGCATCGCCACCAAGACCGCGGCCGCGACGCACGCGAGCTGCACGAGCGAAAGGATCGCCGCCGCGCGGAGGTCGAAGATGTGGACGGCCTGCGTGTAGATCTCGGTCTCGAGCGTCGAGTACTCGGGCGCGCCGAGGATCAAGACGACTCCGAACGACGTGAACGAGAAGAGGAAGACGATCGCAGCCGCCGCGGCGAGCGACGGGCCGAGCAGCGGGAGCGTGATCTCCCGGAACCGGCGCCACGGCCCGGCCCCGAGCGTCGCGGCGGCCTCGGACACACGCGGGTCGAGGCGCGCCCAGAACCCGCCCACGACCCGGACGACGACGGCGACGTTGAAGAAGGTGTGTGCGACGAGGATCGCCGCCCAACCGTGCTCGAGGCCGGCGGGGAGGATCGCGAGAAACGCGAGTGCTACCACGATCGTCGGCAGGACGAACGGCACCGTCACGAGCGCGCGCACGAGCCCGCGTCCCGGGAACGCGAACCGTCCGAGCACGTACGCGGCCGGCAACCCGACCACGAGCGTCAGTGCGGTCGAGGCGAGCGCTTGCCAGACGGTGAACCACACGACCTCGCGCGTCAGCGGGTCGGTGAGCACGTCGAACGGCGACGCGAGCGCACCCTCCATGCGGAGCCCGCGCTCGAGGATCGAGGCCAGCGGGAACGCGAAGAAGAGCGCGAGGAACGCGAGCGGGACGCCGACCGTGAGCGCCCGCCAGGCGGCCGCGCTCAGCGAAGCACGGTCGCCGTCCACTCCTTGACCCACCGGTCTCGGTTCTCCTCGATCCGCGCGGGCGGGAGCTCGAGCGGGTTCCTGGGGACGGTGGCGAACCGGACGAACTCGGGCGGGAGCTCCGCCGCCGGGTCGACGGGGAAGACGAACATCGAGAGCGGGACGTCCTCCTGGAAGCGCGTCGAGAGCATGAAGTCGACGAGCTCGCGTGCGCCGTCCGTGTTCGCGGCGCCGCGCAGGACGCCCGCGAGCTCGATCTGGCGGAAGCAGCTGTCCGTCACGACGGCCGTCGGCGGCCGTGCAGGCCGCGGGCTGCGGAAGATGACCTCGGCCGGCGGGCTCGAGGCGTACGAGACGACGATCGGGCGGTCGCCGTTGCTTCCGGCTGCACCCGAGAAGCGGACGTTGTACGCCTCCTCCCACCCGGACACGACAAGCACGTCGTTCTCTCGCAGCTTCTGCCAGTACTCGCGCCAACCTCGTTCTCCGTACCGCGCGATCGTCGCGAGCATGAACGCCAGCCCCGGAGTCGACGTCGCGGGGTTCTTGGACGACGAGGAGCCCCTCGTACTCGGGTCGGGTCAGGTCGGCGATCGACCGGGGCGGCGCGATGCGGCGCTCACCGAACCAGGCCCGGTCGTAGTTGAGGCAGACGTCGCCGCGGTCGATCGGTGTCACGCGGTGCTCCTCGTCGAGCACGTACTCCGGTGGGATGTTCTCGAGCCCCGGCGGCTCGTAGGCCTCGAACAGGTCGCCCTCGAGCGAGCGCGACAGGAGATTGCTGTCGACGCCGAAGAAGACGTCTCCCTCCGGGTTGCCCGCGGTGAGGAGCGCCCTCGTCAGCGCCTCGCCCGCGTCACCGGTCTGAAGGATCCTGAGCGTCAGGCCGCTCTGCGTCTCGAACTCCTGCTTCACGTCGTCCGAGACGACGAACGACGAGTGCGTGACGAGGACCACTTCGTTCGGGCCTCCTCCACCGTCGCGGAGCAGCAGCGCCGAGGCGACGACGAGGACGAACGACGGCGACCCCGGCGCCGTAGAGGACCCGCCGGTCGAGCCTCACGTCGCCTCCTCCGTCTCGGGGCCGGGCCGCACCGCGAGGAGGAGGCCGCGCTCGACGCGGACGCGCGCCGCATCCGGCTACGAACCGGTTCGAGACGCCGCGGCTCGAGCCGGGCTCGAGGGTCTCGCCGACGAGCGGGTACTCGAGGCCCTCGGTGCTGACGCCCTTGGCCGGGCCGTGTAGAGCGAGGAGCGAGACGAGCTCGCCCGGCTCGCCCTCGAACGTGCGCTCGTCGCGGATCAGGTGCACCTGTGCGGCACCGACGCGCGCGTCGATCTCGACCGCGGCGTAGCGTGGGGAGCCGAGCACGTGCAGCGCCGAGACGAGGTGGTCGAGGCGCTCGCCGATGCCCGCGAGCACGAGCACGCGGGCGGGTTCCGCCGCGAGCGCGGCGTCGAGCGCGAGCTCGAGGTCGGTCGCGTCCTTGTCGGCGGGGTGGCGCGCGACGCGCACGCCGCTTCCTCTCGGCGGCCGCGACGGTCGCGGGAGACGCGGAGTCGAAGTCGCCGACCGCGAGCGCGACGTCGAGACCCAGAGCGAGCGCATGCTCCAGCCCTCCGTCGGCGGCGATCACGAGCGCGCCGGCCGGGACCTCGCGCGCGGCGTCCGCGGGCGGCGCCTCTCCGCCGGCAACGACCACCACGACCTCGTTCGACACGTGCCTCCCTCCGCTGGCATTACCCAGATCAGGTTCTGCGGGTCGGCGGCGCGTCCAGCCGCCCTCTCAGCCCGGTTGCCCCGAGCTCCCCGTTCGCTCCCCCCATCCTACCCCCGCAAGGATGGAGGGGCGCCGCGCGGGCAGTCCCGCCGAGAGCGGCTGGTTGAATGGGCGCATCGCGGCGCCCTCGTACCCCGTTCGTCGCAACACCGTCCTCCTGAGCGTCTGCCTCGTCCTGCTCTCCGGGGTGCTGCAGCTCGCCGTCGCCGTCGCCACGATCACGCTCGTCCTCGTCACGGGGATCGAGTCGATCCTGGGGCTCGGCCCGGCGATCTTCCTCACCGCCGGGGCGCTCGCGGCGCTCCCGGCCGGCCGGCTCATGGACCGCGTCGGACGCGTGCCGGTGATCGCGGGAGGCTTCGTGGTCGGGATCGTCGGCTGCGTCGCGACCGCGCTCGGGTGCGTCGTCGACAATGCCCCGCTGGTCATCATCGGGTTCCTCGGCGTCGGGGGGATGAACGGCGCGGTGCTGCTCGCGCGCACGGCTGCTGCGGACATGTACCCGGAGGAGAAGAAGGCGCGCGCGATCTCGTACGTCCTCTTCGGCGCGCTGTTCGGCGCGGCGCTCGGCCCGCTCGTGTTCCGGCCGCTCTTCGCGGGCAAGGACTTCGAGCTGGATACGCTCGTCATCCCGTGGTTCGCGGCGGCGGCGATGTGCGTCGTCGGACTCGCGGTCGCGCTGACCATCCGGCCGGACCCGCGCACGATCGCGCTCGAGCTCCAGCGCGCCGGCGTCGCGGCCGGGGCTCCTCCGGCGGAGCCTGCCGAGTCGCTGAGCCGGATCCTGCGCCGCCCGGGCGTGCCCGCGGCAGTGATCGCGGCGCTCGCGAGCTTCGCGGTCATGGCCGGGGTGATGAATCTGACGGGCTACATCGTCGTCGGTCACCAGCACGAGCAGGCGGATGTCTTCACCGTCATCAGCCTGCACATCGTCGGCATGTTCGGGCTCGTGCTCGTCGTGGGGCAGCTCATCGATCGCGTCGGCCGCCGCCGCTCGCTCATCGCCGGCCTCGCGGTGATGGCCGTGTCGACCGTGATGCTCGCGTGGGTCGTGTCCATCCCCTCGATGTCGGCGTCCCTCTTCCTGCTCGGCCTCGGCTGGAACGTGTCCTACGTAGCCGCGTCCGCCGAGCTCGTCACGCACGCGCGCCCGGTGGAGCGCGGAAAGCTGGTCGGCTTCACCGACCTCGTCGCGGGCCTGCTCGCGGCGGCTCTGGCGCTGGTCGGTGGTCTCGCGTACACGGAGTGGGGAGTCGTCGCGATTGCGGTGGGCGCGACGCTCGCGGTGGTCGCGCCCGCACTCGTGATCATGTTCGCACGCCGCCCCGCGCCAGCTCTCGAGCCGACCGGCTAGCGGGAGGGGCGTCCTGCTCGCGCCACCCGTTCGGTCGGTTGGCAGCTGGTAGAATCCTGCGCCGGCGGACGGCCACGTCCGCCGTTCCTGTGATGAAGACGTACACGGCAAAGCCCGGCGAGATCGAGCGCCAGTGGTTCCTCGTCGACGCCGAGGGACAGACGCTCGGCCGTCTGGCGACCCAGATCGCGGACACGCTGCGCGGCAAGGGCAAGCCCGTGTACACGCCGCACGTCGACACCGGGGACTTCGTCGTCGTCGTGAACGCCGAGAAGATCGCGGTGACGGGATCGAAGCTGGACACGAAGATCTACTACCGGCATTCCGGGTATCCGGGCGGCCTGCGCCAGCGGACGCTGCGCGAGCAGCTCGGACGGCGCCCGACCGAGGTGCTGCGGATCGCGGTGAAGGGGATGCTCCCGAAGAACAAGCTCGCGGCGGCACAGCTCCGCAAGCTCAAGATCTACGCCGGGCCCGACCACCCGCACGGCGCGCAGTCGCCCGAGCCGCTGGAGCTCCGCTCGTGAGCGATATCGCCCAGTACCTCGGAACGGGCAAGCGGAAGACGTCGGTCGCGCGCGTGATCCTCCGGCCGGGGGACGGCAAGACCTGGATCAACGGCCGCACGCTCGAGGAGTACTTCCCGCGGCTCGCGCACCGGAAGATGGTGATGGCGCCGCTCGAGGTCGCCGCCGCCGCGCAGGCGTATGACCTGCGTGTCCGCGTCCACGGCGGAGGCGTCTCGGGGCAAGCCGGTGCCGTGCGGCACGGGATCGCGCGGGCGCTCGTCGAGGCCGATCCCGAGGTGCGCGTCCCACTCAAGCGGCAGGGCTTCCTCACGCGCGACGCGCGCATCGTCGAGCGCAAGAAGGCCGGCCTGCACAAGGCGCGCAAGGCGCCGCAGTTCTCGAAGCGCTAACGGGGTAGCGCGCATGAGGCACGAATCACCCGGTTTGGCGAGCGTGCTGTCCGAACCCGCTCGTACGCTCTGATAGCGGCAATGCGGTCACGAGTACTCCTTTCGGCTCTCTTGCTCGCCCTCGTGGTGTTGGCGCCGGCGCGGGCGGCCACCTCCAGGGTCTCGATCACGGCTCAGGGGTTCGCCCCCAGCGCCGTGACGGTCGCGGTCGGCGACACCGTCACTTGGACGAACAACGACACGGTCAACCACCAGGTCGACTCGAACCGCGCGGGCTTCGTGTCGCCCCTCCTCAAGCCGGGGGAGAGCTACTCGTTCGTCTACAAGAACGCGGGTAAGTTCGCGTATGGGGACACGGTCGTGAAGCGGAACAAAGGCAGCGTGACGGTCCAGGCTGCGGCGACCGCGGTCACCCAGACGGCTTCGCCCACGGTGGTCGTCTACGGACTCGCGACGACGCTCTCCGGGGCCGTGTCGACCAGGGCGTCCGGTCAGACGGTGACGGTGTTCGCCAAGCCGTACGGTCAGACGGCGTTCACACAGGTCGGGAGCGTGGCCACAGCGAACAACGGCGCCTGGAGCTTCGTCGTGAAGCCGAGGATCGAGACGACCTACGAGGCCCGGTGGAGGCCGACCGGGGCGACGGTGTCGAGCACTCCGGCCCTGGTCAAAGTGAAGCCACAGGTCGGCTTGCGCGTCAAGAGCGCCCGGGGCCGCGTCGTCACGTTCTTTACCAAGGTGCGTGGCGCACGCTCGTTCGGCGGCAAGATCCTCGCGTTCCAGCGCAAGAACAGCCGCGGGCGGTGGGTCACGCTGAGAAAGGTGACCCTGGCCTCGACGTCGTCGGCGACCTTCAGGTCTCGCCTCCCGCGCGGGCGCTCGAGGGTCCGGCTGTTCATGCCCGCTGCGCAGGCCGCTCCCGGCTACGTCGCCGGGATCAGCCGCGTGCTCACGCTCTCGCGCTGACGACCGTCCAGCCGGTTCGTCAGGAAGTAGCCTCACAGCCCGTGGTGGGCCATGACGAATAGACGCTACTTCGGAACGGACGGCATTCGCGGCATCGCCGGCGACGACCTCACGCCCGAGCTCGTGGAGCGGATCGGGCGCGCCGCCGCGCTCTGGGCGCGGAAGTCCGCAAAGAGCGAAGGAGGGTCAGACCCCTGTCATGTCCTCATCGGACGTGACACGCGCGGGTCCGGGCCTGCGCTCGAGCAGGCGCTCGCCGCCGGGCTCGCCTCGGCGGGAGGCACCGCGATCCTCGCTGGCGTGCTCCCTACACCCGCCGTGGCTCTCCTCGCGGACGACCTTGGCGCGATCGTCACCGCGTCGCACAACCCGCCCGAGTACAACGGCGTGAAGATCCTCGGCGCGGGCGGGCGCAAGCTGACGGACGAGGAAGATGAGGCGATCGAGACCCTTCTCGACTCTCCGGCGACGAACGGCGGCGCGATCGAGACGGTAGACGATGCGGCCGAACGTTATGTCGCTCACGTTCTCGAGCACTTCGGGACCGACCTTGTGGGAGTCCGCATAGCGGTCGACTGCGCGAACGGCGCGTTCTCCGAGATCGCTCCGCGCGTGTTCGAGAGCCTCGGTGCCGAGGTGCATGCGATCGGCGTCGAGCCCGACGGCAGGAACATCAACGTCGGATGCGGCGCCACCGACCTCGCGGCGCTGAGCGCGCACGTCCTCGAGACCGGCGCAGCGCTCGGCGTCGCCTTCGACGGGGACGGAGACCGGATGCTCGCCGTCGACGAGCGCGGCGAGCCGCTCGACGGCGACCAGATCGTCGCGATCCTCGCCCTCGCGCTCGGTGTCGAGCGCGTCGCGGTCACGGTGATGACGAACCTCGGCTTTCACCGGCTGATGGAGGAGCGGGGGATCGAGGTCGTCACGACCCCGGTCGGCGATCGCTACGTGCTCGAGGCGCTGCACCGCGGAGGTGCCCTCCTCGGAGGCGAGCAGTCGGGCCACGTGATCTGGCTTCGCGACCACGTCGCAGGGGACGGGCTCGCGGCTGCGCTCCTCCTCTGCGGTGCTCTCCAAGGCCGGACGCTGCGTGAGGCGGCGTCCGTGCTACGGCGCTACCCCCAGGTGACGCGGAACGTGCCCGTGGCGCGTCGTGAGGTCCCGCAGTCGGTCCTCGACGAGGCAGCTCGTGTCGACGCGGAGCTCGGCGAGCGTGGCCGCGTGCTCGTTCGGCCGTCGGGCACGGAGCCGGTCGTCCGAGTCCTCGTCGAGGCGGAAACCGCCGAAGTTGCAGGAGAAGTCTGTGCTAGGATCGCCCGGCTCGTCGCTGAGGAGCTCGGCTGATGCCCAACGAGGGGCCCTGCCGGGCTCTTACGTGTTTCTAGGGAGGTCGAGCCATGTGCGGGATCATCGGATACGTCGGATCGCGTGAGTGCAAGCCGCTCCTCCTCCACGGCCTCGAGCGCCTGGAGTACCGCGGATACGACTCCGCAGGCATCGCGCTCCTCGAGGGCTCGGGCCTCGAGTACGTGCGCGCAGTCGGCCCACTCGACAACCTGAAGGAGCGCGCGGGCGGGACTCGCTCGGCCGCGACGACAGGCCTCGGCCACACGCGCTGGGCGACGCACGGAGGCGTCACGGAGCAGAACGCGCACCCGCTCGCCGGCTGCGAGCCGGAGCGGATCTCGGT
Source organism: uncultured Actinomycetes bacterium (assembly GCA_963765175.1). Taxonomy (GTDB): domain Bacteria; phylum Actinomycetota; class Thermoleophilia; order Gaiellales; family Gaiellaceae; genus GMQP-bins7. Next base: position 90,195 of record CAVXUY010000008.1, on the reverse strand, counting down.
CGTCCTCAACGGCATCGTCGAGAACTTCCGCGAGCTTCGGGAGAGCCTCACTGCGGACGGGCATACGTTTACCTCCGAGACCGACGCCGAGACTGTGACCCATCTCGTCGAGAAGCACTACGACGGCGATCTCGTGGAGGCGACCCGTGCCGCCTTCGCCGAGCTCGAGGGCCATTTCGCCTTCGTCGTCATCCACCGAGGCCATCCGGGCCTCCTCGTCGCCGGGCGCCACCAGGTCCCGCTTGTGGTCGGCGTCGGCGAGGGCGAGATGTTCCTCGGCTCCAACGCCGCCGCGTTCCTGCGCGAGACGCGCACGGTCCAGTTCCCGGGAGACGGCGAGATCGTCGCCGTGACGGTCGATGGAGCGGAGTTCCTGAGTGTGAGCGGCGACCCGATCGAGCACGAGCTCGTCGAGCTGGACTGGGACGACGAGGGCGCCGAGAAGGCCGGCTTCGAGACGTTCATGCTGAAGGAGATCCACGAGCAGCCCGAAGCCGTCGCCGAGACGATCGGCGACCGCGTGCGCCACGGGACGCTCGTGCTCGAGGGCCTCGGCATGACCGACGAGGAGATCAAGAAGCTCCGACGCATCGTCATGGTCGCCTGCGGCACGGCCTACCACGCGTGCGTGGTCGGCCGCTACGTGATCGAGGAGTGGGCGCGCGTCCCCGTGGAGTTCGACATCGCGAGCGAGTGGATCTACCGGAACCCGGTGATCGGCGAGCACGACCTCGTCATCGGGATCACGCAGTCCGGCGAGACCAGAGACACGATCGAGGCGCTGAAGCTGGCTCGGGAGAACGGCGCGCGCACGGTCGCGATCACGAACATGATGGGCTCGCAGGTCACGCGCGAGGTCGATTCCGTCCTGTACACGCGCGCCGGTCTCGAGATGGGCGTCGCCGCTACGAAGACCTTCACCGCGCAGGTCGCGCTCCTCTACCTCGTCGCGCTCAAGCTCGCGCAGATCCGGGACACGCTGCCGCCTGGCGAGATCGAGTTCATCCTCGACTTCGTCTACAAGCTGCCGCGGAAGATCGCAGCCTTCCTCGACGGGGACCACCCGATCGAGGAGGTCGCGCGCCGCTACCACGACGCGCACTTCTTCCTCTATCTCGGACGCCACATCGGGCTCCCGGTCGCGCTGGAGGGGGCGCTGAAGCTGAAGGAGATCTCGTACATCCCGACCGAGGCCTACTCGGCGGGCGAGATGAAGCACGGGCCGATCGCGCTGCTCGACGAGGAGACGCCGGTCGTCGTCGTCGCGACGAACATCCACCTCTACGACAAGATCGTCTCGAACATCCAGGAGGTGCGGGCGCGCGGCGCGCACGTCATCGCGATCGCGACCGACGGCAACGAGGACATCCAGCACCACGCGGACGACGTCATCTACGTCCCGAAGACGCCGGCATTCCTCCAGGTCGTGCTCGCGATCCTCCCGCTGCAGCTGCTCGCCTACCGGATCGCGCGGTTGCGGGGCCTGAACGTGGACCAGCCGCGGAACCTCGCGAAGACCGTCACCGTCGAGTAATCGCTGGCCCGGTCGAGCGGCTACGACTCCGCCGTTCACGGATGCCTTCCATCGGGGCACCCCATCCCACCACCCACTGCGATCGTAACCAGGATCTGCGCGTGCGTGGGGAACGGGACAGCGCCAAAAGTGTGCCGAGCTCTCCACAGCCTCATCGGGACTCGTCGCGTCGGGGGCCGCTACGGAGCCGGCCACCAGAAGAGCCCGAAGCTGTCGGCGCCGGTATGCGCGCCGACCGAGGCGCCGACGCGATAGCGCTCGATCTCGACCGCCTGTCCCGAGGCACGCAGCCTGCGTCCGAGCTCGTCCGCGGCAGGCTCGATCTCCCGTCCCGCGTGCCCGATCGCCACGCAGATCGGCACGTCCCCCTCGAGCGCGAGGCCGACGAGGACCGGGACCGCCTCTGTGAGCGTCGGGCAGACGGTGATCCGCGACGCGGCGCCGTGCTCGTAGCGGTAGACGGTCCAGCCCTCGTCGGGTGCGATCCGTCCTCCCGGCCCACCGCGCACGACGAACCCGTTCTGGAGCGCGCCGCCGAGCCTGGAGGCTGCGCGGCCGGCGTCGCCCGCCCGGCCGCGCGCAGCAACCTCCGCCGCGGCCGCGCGCACGCAGAGCCCGACCCCGTAGCTCACCGTGCGCGAGTCGACGACGAGGACCGGCACGTCCACGGCAGCCGCGGCCGCCTCGGCCGAGGAGACGGTTCCTGAGATCCGCGCGTCGAGGTGGATCGAGACGATGCTCTCCGCGCCGCGCTGCACGGCGCGCTCGTAGACCGCCGCGAACTCGCCGACGCTCGGCTGCGACGTCGTCGCCTGGGCGCCGGCGCGCATGCGCTCGTAGAACCAGTCGAGTGAGGAGGTGAGCTCGTCGAACGGCTCGCCGTCGAGCGCGACCGCGATCGGCACGATCTCCACGCCCAGGCTCGCCGCCAGAGACGCGGTGAGCAGTGCGCTCGAGTCGGTGCAGATCGTGGGCATGCTTATCGCTGCGGTTGCAGCTCGTCAGGGTGTCGGAGCACGTGTGCGCGAGCGAAGCGCGACGCGATGACCAGGACAGTCGCGGCGTTGGCGATCGGCAGGGCTGCGGTCGGCTCCGGGCCCCACGAGTTCGGGAGGCGGCGGCGCCACCAGAGCACACTCGCGAGCAGCCACACGACTGAGGGCACGAGGGCGGCGGCAAGCCCCGGCCGGCGCAGGCCCGGCACGCGCGCGATGCCGATCCCGAGCGCGAGATCGAGGGGCGCTGCCGCCGGGAAGGTGTACAGGCACTGGCCGAAGCTGGTCGCGACGCCCTTTCCGCCTCGAAAGCGGTTCCACACCGGGTAGCAGTGTCCGACCACCGCCGCGGTGCCACCGACGTGCGCGCCCGTGTCACCGGCCAGCGCCCGGCCGCAGGCGCAAGCGGCGAACCCTTTTGCGACGTCCGCGACGACGACCGCGCGGCCGGGCGCGCGTCCGACGAGGCGGAAGACGTTGAGAGCGCCGGGATTCCGGCTGCCGGCCTCGCGGAGGTCGACGTGGCGGCCGGCGACGAGGCGCGTCACGCCGTCGGCGGACGGTACGGTGCCGAGGAGGTACCCGGCGGAGAACGCGGTGACGAAGCGAAGGACGCGCATCGACGTGACACTCTCATGATGCGTGGACGCTCGCTCGCATGGCTGACCGGGATCGTCGGGGTGGGGCTTGTGCTGTGGGGGCTAGTCGTCCGCGGGTCGCTCACCGTCGACCTCGGCGTGGGTCGTCGCTATCGGCCGCTGGGCCCGCTTCGCGTTCGAATCGCGGCGCCGAAGGAGATCGTCTACGACGTCGTCTCGAGCCCGTACCTCGGCCGGACCCCGCGTGCTCTGCGCTCGAAGCTCGACGTGCTCGAGCGTGGGGAGGGCATGGTGCTCGCCGCGCACCACACGCACGCATATGGTCTGACCGCGACGACCGTCGAGACCGTCCGTTACGAGCCGCCCGTGCGAGTGCACTTCCGGCTAGTCCGCGGCCCGGTCCCGCATGTCGTGGAGCAGTTCGAGCTCCGGGACGTCGACGACGGCACCGAGCTCGAGTACAGCGGCGAGCTCGGGACCGACTTCTGGGCGATCGGGGCGCTGTGGGGCGCCGCCGTCGCGAGGAAGTGGGTCGCGACCGTCGAGTCGTCGCTCGCGTTCGTCAAGGACGAGGCGGAGCGCCGCGCGGCAAGGAGGCCATAGGGGAGAGAGCTCGGATCGCCAGCATCTACAGCTCGTCGCTTCGGCGGGCGAGCAGGTCGTCGAGCGCCTCGCGGAGCAGCGAGGCCTCCGTTCGCCCGGTCGCGTCGGAGAGCTTCGAAAGCCGATCGAGCGCGGCCTTCGGGTAGTAGTTCGACTTCAGCGTCATGCGGTCCTCGACGTAGATGGCGACGCGCCCGCGGCCCTCGCGCTTCGCTCGGAACAGCGCTTCGCCCGCGGCCCGCAGGAGGTCGGCCGCGCCGGTCGCGTGCTGCGGCCGGGCGGCGATGCCGACGGAGATGCTGACGGACTCGCGCAGCGACAAGTGCGCGCGCATCTCCTCGAGCAGGATCAACGCGCTCTCCGGGCTGATGCGCCGTAGCGCGAGCGCGTACTCATCGCCACCGACCCGCGCGACGATCGCGTCCGAGGGCAGGTTCGACGTCAGTGTCCGCTCGAGCGAGCGAAGCACCTCGTTGCCGGCCTCGCGGCCCTGCACGTCGTTCAGCTCCTTGAACGCATCGACGTCGACGAGCGCGAGGGCGATCGGGACATCCACCGAAACCGCTGCGAGCTCGGTCTCGAACGCAGTGTGGTCGGGTCGCATTGCTGTCGGCATCACCTTCTCCTATATGAATATACGTTACATATATATATTCCATGCATTGCGCAGGCTGTCAAGCCCAACCAGGCGACTACGCTTGCCGCATGCAGAGCGATCCTCCGGCGCAGGCTCCTGCGTACTCCACGCACGCGGTGCACGCGCTCCGGATCCCGGGACACGGCGTCGAGGAGGACCTCGTCGCCGTGGAGGAGCCGCTCGAGATCCGGATCGGGGGCGAGCCCGTCGCGGTCACGATGCGGACGCCGGGCCACGACGAGGAGCTTGCGCTCGGCTTTTGCCTCACCGAAGGACTGACGCCGGTCTCCGCCCGCGTCCCCGACGACCTCGCAGCGAACACCGTCGAAGTCGACGCCGACGGCTTCGACCCGGACCGGCTGCGGCGGAGCTTCTACACCTCGTCGTCCTGCGGCGTGTGCGGGAAAGGCGCGATCGAGGCGGTGCAGGTTGCAGCGCCACGGATCGAGGGCTCCCTCTGGATCCCGGCCGACGTGCTCGCGTCGCTTCCGGAGCGGCTTCGCCTTGCCCAGCGCGCGTTCGCCGTGACGGGCGGACTGCACGCGACGGGGCTCTTCACCGCGGGAGGCGAGCTCGTGTGCGCGCGCGAGGACGTAGGCCGGCACAACGCGCTCGACAAGGTCGTCGGCTGGGCGTTTCTCGAGCGGCTGCTGCCGCTGGCGAGCCACGTGCTCTGTGTCAGCGGGCGACTGTCGTTCGAATTGGTGCAGAAGGCGTCCGTCGCCGGCTGCCCCGTGCTCGTCGCGGTCGGGGCGCCATCGTCCCTGGCGGTCGAGCTCGCGGAGGACCGCGGCGTCACGCTCTGCGGCTTCGTGCGCGAGGGGCGGATGACGGTCTACTCGGAGCCTTGGCGGATCGTCTGAAGGCGACGGGGATCCTCCTCGTGGGAGGCGCCTCCGAACGGTTCGGCCCCCCGAAGGCGCTTGCGCCCTTCCGCGGGGAGATGCTCGGCGAGCGCTGCTGGCGCGTCCTCCACAAGGCGTTCGACGAGGTCGTCGCGGTCGGGAAGGATGCGGACGGGCTCGAGCTGCCGTTCCCTGTCTTGGACGACGGCGCCGAGGAGCGGGCGCCGGTCTTCGGGCTCATCGCGGGCCTGCGGGCAGCGTCGAACGACGTGTCCTGTGTCTTGCCCGCCGACTGCCCGCTCGTCACGCCCGAGCTCCTGCAAGAGCTGGCCGGGAAGCGCGCCGTCCCGCAAACGGGCCCGCTCCCGGGGGCGTATCCCAAAGAGCTTCTCCCCGAGCTCGAAGCTCGGGTCGGGCGCGGCGAGCTGTCCCTTCGCGGCGTCAACCCGAACGTGCTCGAGGTCGACGAGAAGCTCCTGCTGAACGTGAACACGCGCATGGACCTGATCCAGGCCGCGATCGCCGACTGGGCGCGGGAGCGCGAAGACGTTCGCGCCGCGCTCGTCGCCGGCTCGCAGGTCCGCGCCGACACGCCCGCCGACCGCTGGTCGGACCTCGACGTCGCGCTCTTCGTCGACGACCCGTCGCGGTTGGCCGACGATGCGACCTGGGTGGCCGAGTTCGGCGTCCCGACGCTGAATTTTCTCGAAGCGACGGCCTTCGGCACTGAGATCGAGCGCCGGGTCCTGTACGAGACCGGCGAGGACGTTGACTTCCCGCTGCTCGAGGCGTCCGCATGGCGTGAGCTCATCGCGGACCCCGAAGCGCAGGTGCTCCTCGCGCGTGGCTACCGCGTCCTCCACGACGACCTGGGCATGGAGGACGAGCTCGAGGCCATGTCGCCGCCGCCCGCGGACGCGCTCCCGGACGAGGGTGCATTCCGGGAGCTGGCCCACGACTTCTGGTACCACGCGCTCTGGACCGCGAAGAAGCTCCGCCGCGGCGAGGTGTACACGGCTCTTCTCTGCCTCGACGGCTACCTCAAGGTGCGGCTCGTCGTCCTGCTCGGCTGGCACGCCCGGGCGGTCGACCCGAGCGTGGACACCTGGCATGCAGGACGCTTCCTCGAGCGGTGGGCCGACCCGGGTGCCCTGGCGGCGCTCGAAGAGGCGTACGCGCACTACGACGTGCGCGACGTCGCCCGCGCGCTTTGGGCCACGATCGAACTCTGGCAGGCGCTCGAGGAGGAGACCGCGCGGCGGCTCGGGCTGGACGTCGGGATCGACCATCCGGATCTCCGCCGCCGGATCGCCGAGGTGGTTCCTCAGCCCGCCGCAAGCCATAGGCTGTCGCCGTGAAGCGAGCCCTCCTCGTGCTCGCCGCCGCCGCCGTCCTCGTCGCGGGCTGTGGAGACGGCGATGACACCAGCAGCGAGACGACCACCGGCGGGGAAGAGACGACGGCGGTCACGGTCTACTTCCTGCGCAACGACCAGGTGTGGCCGGTTCGACGCGACGTGGCTGAGCCCGGCGCGGCGATGGACGAGCTGAACGGCGGTCCGAGCGGCGACGAAGAGTCGGACCTCGAGCTCACGACGGCGATCCCTGACGGCGGAGTGGAGGCGTCGGTCGCCGGAGGCGCCGCGACGGTGGAGTCCGAGGAGACGCTGTCCGACCAGGCTCTCGCGCAGGTCGTCTACACACTCACTGCCGACCCCGCGCGTGACGTCAGTCGAGTTCGACGGCCGGCAGTACTCCCGGGACGACTTCGAGGAGTTCACGCCGTCCGTGCTCGTCGAGTCCCCGCTCGCGTACGACGTCGTCTCGAGCCCGCTGAACGCCCGCGGCACCGCCAACACGTTCGAGGCGACGTTCAGCTTCGAGATCAAGGACTCGGAGGGCGAGGTGATCGCCTCCGACTTCGCCACCGCGACGTCCGGCTCCGGCATGCGCGGCACGTTCACCTTCGCGCAGCCGTTCGTCGTCGAGGGCGCGGAAGCCGGCTCGCTCGTCGTGTTCGAGCTCTCCGCGGAGGACGGCTCGCGCACGAACGAGGTCGAGATCCCGCTCGAGCTGCAGGGGTAGCCTGACGACATGGCGACTGCGCCCTGGCGGTGCTCGCAATGCGGGACGATCAACGAGCCGGACGCGACCTCGTGCCGGACGTGCGGCAAGTGGCCGAGTCTCTTCGATCTAGAAGACAGCGCCCTCGAGGGCAGCGCGCCGGAGGACGTCGAGGTGGAGGGGCTCCCGGAGCCGGAGCCCGTGGCGACGTACGAGCCTCCGCCCGCTCCTGAGCAGACGCGCGATGCCCCGGAGCCGGTGACGGTCGACGTCGAGACGTTCGAGGAGGACGAGCCGCCCGAGCGACGCCGCCGATTCGAGCCGCCGCCGACCGATCCGGTCCTCGAGGAGGGCGAGGGGGGCCGGCCGAGGTGGGTCTCCTGGCTCATCCCGATTGCGTTCCTCGTGTACTTCGCGATCTCGTTCTTCCTCAACGACCGCTAGTGGCCGCGCGATCTCCGTTGGGTCGCGTTCGTCCTCTGCTGGTCGGCGATCGAGCGCAGCCGCAGGTGGCTACCGCTCGAAGAGGACCTCGCCCGACTCGATCACGCGCCTCTCGTGGTGGCTCGTCGCGAGCTCGAGCCGGCCGTCGCGCATGATCATGACCGCGGTCGCGGGTGCCCCGTCGACGGTGACGCGGCGGCCCCGGAGGAAGTCGCGCGGGCCGAGCTCCGGGTAGAGCGCATTCAGACCGCCTTCCAGCCAGACGTCGTACATGTGCTCGAGCCGGAGGAGGAGCGAGCCGAGGAGCTCCGCGCGGTCATAGGTCGTCCCGGTGGAGGCTCGGAGCGAGGTCGGCTCGGTCGCGGCGTCGAGCGGGAGCTGCTCGCGGGTCTGGTTGACGTTCAGCCCGATGCCGGTCACGACCGTCCCGTCGGTGAGCTCGGAGAGGATCCCCGCGACCTTCCGCCGGTTCAGCATCACGTCGTTCGGCCACTTGACCTGCGCGGCGAGCTCGGTCGCGTCCTCGACGGTCTCCGCGGCGGCGAGTGCGGCGACGAGGGAGAGCTCGGGCAGGTGCCGTTCTGAGGGCGGCTGGAGCAAGACCGAGACGAGGATCGCGGCGCCGGTCGCGTCGTCCCACGACCGGCCGAGCCGCCCGCGGCCCCGCGTCTGGTGCTCGGTCGCCCCGACTGCGCCTTCGGGAAGGCCCGAGCCGATCAGCAGCAGCTGCGTCGACTCGCACTCGGGCTCGTAGACGTACGGCGTTCCGAAGCGGCCGCGGAGGTGCGGCTCGACTGCCTCGGGCGCGAGCGAATCGGCCCTGGTGATCACTCGGCGCGCTCGACGCGGACCGCGCTGACCTTGAACTCGGGCGTCCCGATCAGCGGGTCGCCGACGTCGTGCGTCAGCCAGTTCACCTTCTGCTCCGCGAAGTGCAGCGCCATCCAGACGAGGCCCGGGAAGACGCGGTCCGAGATCTGCGCCTTGGCCTCCAGCGCGCCGCGTCGCGAGACGAGGCGAGCCAGGTCTCCCTCGGACAGGCCGAGCGCGGTCGCGTCATCGGACGAGATCTCGAAGAACGGCTCCTCCTGCTTCTCCGTGATCCCGGACTCGCGCATCGTCATCGTCGCCGAGTTGTAGTGATAGAGCGTGCGGCCGGTGGAGAGGACGAGCGGGTACTCGGAGTCGGGCTCCTCGATCGGGCGCTGGTACTCGACCGGAAAGAACTTGCCGCGGCCCGGCGGGCGCGCCGGAGCCGGCGCGTGCAGGAACTTCGTGTCGGGCCCGCCGATCTCGGTGACGGGCCACTGGATGCCGTTCTCCTCGAGCCGGTCGTAGCGGACGCCGTACCAGTTCGGCGCGAGGTCGGCGAGCTCGTTCCAGACGGACTCCGCGTCCGGGTACTCCGGCCAGTCGGCGCCGAGCGCCTTCGCCATGAGGATCACGATCTCGCGGTCGCCCTTCGCGTTCCCGGGCAGCGGCGCCGCCTCGCGCACCCGCGAGATGCGGCGCTCGGTGTTCGTGAACGTGCCGTCCTTCTCCGCGAAGGACGAGGCCGGGAAGATCACGTCCGCGTGCTTGCGGGTCATGTCGTGCAGGAAGATGTCCTGCGAGATCAGGAACTCGAGCTTGCCGAGGCCCTCCTCGACGTGGTGCGCGTTCGGCTCGGTCTGCGCCGGGTTCTCGCCGATCAGGTACAGCGCCTTCACCCGGTCGTCGTGCAGGCCGCTCATCATCTGGTCGAGCCGGTAGCCCGCCCGCTCGGGCACCTCGGAGCCCCAGGCCTCGCTGAACTTCCTCCGCACGGTCGGGTCGTCAACTGCCTGGTAGCCAGGGAGGTAGTTCGGGTTCGCGCCCGAGTCGTTCAGCCCCTGGACGTTGTTCTGGCCGCGGAGCGCGTTCAAGCCCGTCGACTCGTAGCCCAGGTGGCCGGTCATGAGAACGAGGTTCGAGAGCGACCAGATGTTGTCGACGCCGCAGGCGTGCTCGGTGATCCCGAGCGTGTAGAAGATCGCCGCGTGCCGCTCGGTCGCGTACTCGCGGGCGGTCGCGCGGATCGCGTCGGCGGGGACGCCGGTGACCTTCTCCGCCTCCTCAGGGCGTGTAGCGGGAGACGACCTCGCGCACCGCGTCGAAGTCGTCGGTGAACTCGCGGATGTACTCCTCGTTCTGGAGGCCCTCGGCGAGGATCACATGCATCATCGCGTTGATCAGCCAGACGTCCGTTCCCGGACGGAGTTGCAGATGGCGACGAGCGATCTTCGTCAGCCAGATCCGGCGCGGGTCGGCGACGACGAGCGCGGCTCCGTTGCGGACCGCCTTCTTGATGCGGAGCGCGAGCACCGGATGCGCCTCGGTCGTGTTCGAGCCGATGACGAAGAGGAAGCGCGCGTCTTCGATCTCCGGGATCGAGTTGCTCGATGCTCCTCTGCCCAACGACCTGACCAGGCCGTAAAGAGTGGGAGCGTGTCAGGTGGACTCGCAGGAGTGGACGGAGTTCGTCCCCACTCCCGTGCGCGCGAGCTTCTGGATGAGGTAGTTCTCCTCGTTGGTCAGGCGGGCTGACGACAGGAAGCCGACCGCCTGCGGGCCGTGGCGCTCGATCACGCTGCGCAGGCCGGCGGCAGCGGTCTCGATCGCTTGCTCCCAGGAGACGGCATGCAGCGCTCCGTCTTCTCCCCGAACGAGCGGCTCGGTCAGTCGGTCCGGGTGATGGACGAAGTTGAAGGCGAAGCGGCCCTTGACGCAGAGGTTGCCCTCGTTCGGGAGGTACTCGTCCTTCGACGTGACCTTGACGATGTGCTTCGTCTCGGGGTCGAGGTTCAGGTCGACCTGGCAGCCGACGCCGCAGAACGTGCACGTCGTCCGGACCTGCTCGAGCGCGCGCTCGGGCCGCGTCGTTCCCTCCTCGAACTTCTCGTAGATCGCGCCCGTCGGGCAGACCGAGAGGCAGCCGCCGCAGAGCTCGCACTCGGTGTCGAGCCAGGAGAGCTCCCAGGTGGGGACGATGCGCGCGTGGCCGCCGCGGCCCTCGAGGCTCAGCGCCGAGCACTGCATGACCTCCTGCGTGTAGCGGACGCAGCGCGCACAGAGGATGCATGCGTCCGGGTCGTAGCCCATCAGCTGGTTGCGGTCGTCGTACTCGGCGCGCTTCGCGTCCGGGAGGATCAACGGAGTCTCCGCGCCGAGCTCGTTCGCGAGGTCGAGGAGCTCGTTCGGCCGGCCGCCCGGGGACGCGTTCAGGTGCTCCGACAGGAGCATCTCGGTGAGCGTGCGCTGGAAGTCGGTGATCCCGCCGTTCGTCGACACGACCATTCCCTCGGCGACGCCCGTCGCGCAGGCGGGCATCGGGCGGGGAGCGCCCTCCACGTCGACGACGCACATCCGGCAGCCGCCGTACGGCGCCAGCTTGTCGTCGTGGCAGAGGGTCGGGATGAAGGTCCCGTGGCGCGCGGCGGCGTGGACGAGGAGCTCGCCCTCGGGCGCGCTCACCGCCCGTCCGTCGAGCGTGAACTCGACCGCGTCGGCCATCCTGGGCAATGCTAACCCCGAGCGCCCATAGACGATGCTTGCATAGTTTTTCGACTCGTGTTAGAAGTCACAGGGGACTTCTCGGGCGACTCGGGGGTAGGCGGCCGGAGACCAGGGCCTCGTCGGCGCAGGAGCGTGCCGGCGAGGTCGCTGGTCGCGAGATGCTCTCGTCAGTCAGGCGTCGCCGAGGGGAGCGAACAGCTCCGGCCAGTAGCGCATCGCATTGCGCACCGGGAACGGGGACGCCTGGCCGAGGCCGCAGATCGACGTCTTCTCCATAGCGAGCAGCCACTCGTCGACCTTCTCTCGCGTCATGGCCGCCCGCCCGTGTTCCAGCTCCTCGCACAGGTGGTGGAGCGCGCGGTTCCCGATCCGGCACGGCGTGCACTTCTGGCACGACTCCTCTGCGAAGAAGCGCATCGTCTCGGCGAGGAGCCTGAGCGGCGAGTAGCTCGCGGGGAAGACCTGCACCGCTGCCGAGCCCGGGCCTGCGCCCCACTCGGAGAGGCCGTCGCGGGTCAGTGGCGCATCGAGTGCCTGCGGCGGGAGGATGCCGCTCGCCGCGCCGCCCGGTACGACTGCGCCGACGTCGTCGCTGAAGCCGCCCGCGTGCTCGTCGACGAGCTCGCGGGTCGTGATCCCGTTCGGCGCCTCGTAGCAACCCGGCCGCCGGACGGCTCCTGAGACCGACCACAGCCGCGTCCCTTTCGCGCCGCGCGACCCGAGGGCCGCCCACCACTCGCCCCCGTTGCGAAGGATTGCCGGGATATGGGCGAGGGTCTCGACGTTGTTGATGAGCGTCGGTCGGCCGAGGTAGCCGACCTGCGCCGGGAAGGGCGGGCGGAGCCGCGGCATCGCGCGGCGGCCCTCCATCGACTCGAGCATCGCGGTCTCCTCGCCCGCGATGTACGCGCCCGCGCCGATGACGAGCTCGATGCTCAGGCCGTCGAGCAGTCCCGCAGCCGCGAGCTCTTCCAATGCGCGTTCGAGCGAAGCTCGGGCGCGCGCGTACTCCTCGCGGAGGTAGATGTACGCGCGCTCCGCCTCCGCGAAGCGCATCGCGACGAGGACGCCTTCGAGGAAGAGATAGGGACGTAGCTCCAGCACGTAGCGGTCCTTGATCGTCCCCGGCTCGCCCTCGTCCGCGTTCACGACGACGTAACGCGGGCCGGGCTCTCGCGAGACCGCCTCCCACTTGATCCCGGCCGGGAAGCCCGCGCCCCCGTACCCCGTGAGCCCCGACGCCTTCAGCTCCTCGATGATGCGCTCGGCCGGAGGGAGCTCGCGGTAGAGCGCGAGACCGCCGCGCGCGACGTAGTCGTCGAGCGTGTCGTCGCGCTGCGCGAGGCCGACGACAGGACCGTCGTTGGTCGCGTGCGTGACCTCGGGGACGATCTCGTCGCCGCGCGTCAGGACCGGCGCGAGGTCGCAGTGGCCGAGGCAGGCGACCTCGATCGCACCGGGGCTCTGCGCAAGTAGCTCCCGCCCGCCGAAGCAGTCGCAGACCGGCCCGGTGCAGACACGGACGGTGTCGACCGGCACCTGGAGGAACGAGTAGAACGAGACGACCTCGTGGACCTCGCCGCGGCGGATGTTCATGTGGTCGGCGAGGGCGTCGGAGAGCTCGGGCGTGATGGGCCCGACCTCGCGCCGCATGCGGCCGAGGTTGTCGAGCAGCCGCGTCCGTTCCGTCGGCAGCTCCGGAAGGAGCACGGCCAGCCTGACCACGTCCATGGCGCGATCCTACGCAGGGAACGGCGTACAGACCCTGGTGCTAGCGTCGCGGCCCATGAGGAGAGTCGTCGCCTCCCTCGTCGCGGCCGTCGCGACTGTCTTCGCAGTCGGGTGCGCCGGGGACGACAACGCCTCCGCGGATCCAATGTCGCTGGAAGGAGTGCAGTGGGCTCTCGTGTCCGGGATCGACCTCGAGACCGAGGACGAAGCGAGTGTCCCGAGCGCGACCTTCGACTCGGGCGGAGTCTCCGGCCGCGCGCTCTGCAACTCGTACGCCTCGACCTACACGGTCGACGGCAGCGCGCTCGAGCTCGAGCCGGTTGCGTCGACCCGCCGCGCCTGCCGACCGCCGGGTGACGCCCTCGAGGACGAGTTCTTCGAGGCTCTCGAGCATGTCCGGCGTTGGTCCGTCGAGGACGACGAGCTCGTGCTCATGAGCGGCGACGGCGAGGAGCTCCTGCGCTTCGTGCCCGCACCGGCGAGCTGAGCCGGTCAGTCGTCTGCGGGCGGACGGCGGAGTCGCTTCGTGTCGCCGCGACGCTTCTTCCCGGTGAGCCGTCGCTCGCGTGAGGCCGCAGTCGGCTTGGTCGGCCTGCGCGGTCGTGGAACCGCGAGCGCCGCGCGCAGCTTCTCGACGAGCCGCTCGACCGCGAGCTCACGGTTCCGCGCCTGGCTCCGCTCGTCCTGGGCGACCGCGCGCAGCACCGGCCCGACCCGTCCGACGACTCGTCGCTTCTGCACATCCGAGAGCGCCGAGGACGCCTCGACGTCGAGGAGCGCCTCGACCCTCGTCGACGACTTCTGCGCGTGCTGGCCTCCTGGCCCGCTCGACCGGGAGACCCTCAGCTCGATCTCCGAAACCGGCAACGAGACGGAGCGCGTGACCCGAATGGGCTCACGCTCCATCGCTTGCGTTCATCTCGGGTAGGCGGATCCGGCCGGTCCCCTGGATCGGCCGCGAGTCAGCACGCTCCACGAGGTCCATGCAGACATCGAGCATACGGGCGAGGCGGTGAAGAGGACATCGGCACCTCAAGCCGGTTTAGAAGGTGAACTCGAGATTATCGATCGCTGCGCCAGCTGGATCAGCGTTGGTGACTACCTCGTGCCGCCTCTGCAAGCGGCGGTCAGCTCAGGCGGCTGCTGGGCCGAATAGGCTTCTGAGCGCCCGTGCCAGCTCAACGACCAGACCTGAACTGAAGGCGACTCCATGGCCTGCATCCTGCTCGACGTCGACGGCGTGCTCCACGTGTCCGGAGAGGCGATCCCGGGGGCCGTGGAAGCGGTCGCCGAGCTGCGCCGCGCCGGCCATCAGCTCCGCTTCGTCACGAACAACTCGACGAGGCCGCGCGGCCGCCTCGCCGAGGAGCTGCGCGAGATGGGCTTCGAGCTCGACAACGCCGAGCTGCAGACGACGCCCGGCACGGCCGCGCGTGAGCTGGCCGGGAAGCGCGTGCTCGCGCTCGTCATGGCCGCGATCGTTCCCGACCTCGACCAGCTCGAGCTCGTCGGCTACGACGCCGAGGCCGTTCTCGTCGGCGGCTGCGATGAGACACTCGAGCCGAACCAGGTCTTCAGCTACATGAACCTCGGGCGCGCGTTCTCCGAGATCCAGGCGGGCGCCTCGTTCTACTGCCTGCACAAGAACAAGTGGTGGCAGACGAGCCGCGGGCCGCTGCTCGACAGCGGCGCGTTCGTCGCCGGGCTCGAGTATGCGACCGGGGTGGAAGCGACCGTCCTCGGCAAGCCGAGCCCGTCCTACTTCGCGGCCGCGCTCGACTCGCTCGACGCCGAGCCGGAGCTGACATGGCTCGTGACGGACGACGTCGAGGCCGACGTACGCGGCGCGCGCCTGTTCGGGATGAAGACGGCGCTCGTCCGCACGGGGAAGTTCCGACCGGAGACGCTCGAGACCGCCGAAGCCTCGCCGGACATCGTCGTCTCGTCGCTCGCGAGCTTCCCCGAGCTGCTCGAGGAGGATCTCCGAGGGGGGCCGGCGTGAAGGTCGGCGTCGACCTGATCGAGATCGAGCGCGTGCGGCGCGCTCTCGAGAGGCCGCGCTTCCGAGAGCGCTGCTTCACCGCCGCCGAGCAGGCGTACTGCGACTCGCGTCCGAACCCGGCCGAGAGCTACGCGGCGCGTTTCGCCGGCAAGGAGGCAGTCGGGAAAGCACTCGGGTGCGGCGTCCGCTTCACGTGGCGCGAGGTCGAGATCGTGGGCCGGCCCAAGCCGTCGGTTCATCTCTCCGGACGCACGGCCGCGTACGCGGAGCGCCGCCGGACGGGCGCGATCGACCTCTCGATGACGCACTCGCGCGAGCTCGCCGCTGCGATCTGCGTCGTCTCGCCGCAGGTGTAGGAGCCAGGTGTACGAGCCGCTTTATTCGGCGAGCCAGATGCGTGTCGCCGAGGAGCGGTATCCCGGCTACCCCGCCAGCGTTCCCGAGCTCATGGAGCGCGCCGGGACTGCGGTCGCCCGCGAGACGATGATCGCGTACCCGGCGGCGCGGCGCTTCGCGTGTGTGTGCGGGGAGGGGTCGAACGGGGGAGACGGCCGCGTGGCCGCGCGCGTGCTGCGTGAGGCGGGACACCGCGCGGACGAGAGGACCGAGGAGCTCGATGACTACGACGTCGTCGTCGACGCGCTCTTCGGCACCGGCTTCCATGGCGAGCCGCGTCCCGAGGCCGCGGAGCTGATCGAGCGGATGAACGCGACTCCGGCGCCCGTCGTCTCGGTCGACGTTCCGTCTGGCGTCGACGCGTCGACGGGCGAGGTCGCGAGCGTGGCGGTATACGCGGAGCTCACGGTCACGTTTCACGCGCCGAAGGTGGGACTCGTGGTCGTGCCGGGACGCTTCCACGCGGGGCGCGTGGTGGTCGCAGACATCGGGCTCGAGCACATCCCGACGGACACCCGTCGCGCGACCGCCGCGTTGCTGGAGATGGTTCCGCGCAGGCGGGATGGGGACACGAAGTACACGGCCGGTGCGGTCCTCGTCGTCGGCGGGCAGCCGGGGATGACCGGTGCGGCAGCTCTCGCCGCGCGCGCCGCCCTTCGCGCAGATGCGGGCTACGTCACGCTGGCGGTGCCCGCGGCGTCGCTCCCCATCGTCGAGACGCTCGCGCTCGAGCCCGTCAAGGTGGGCTGGGAGGAGGAGACAGCCGCCTCGACGATCGCTGCCGCCGCCGAGCGCGCGGGCGCGTTGGCCCTTGGCCCGGGGCTCGGGCGCGGCGAAGGGCGGCACGCGCTCGTCCGGGAGCTCCTCGAACAGATCGATCTGCCCGCGGTCGTCGACGCCGATGCCCTGTTCGAGCTGGATCCGGTCAACCGCGCGGCTCCGACGGTGCTGACGCCGCACGCCGGCGAGCTTGCGCGACTGCTCGGGAGAGACTCGGCGTGGGTCGGCGCGCACCGGCTCGAAGCCGCCCAGCTCGGAGCAGAGCGGTTCAACGCGGTCCTGCTCCTGAAGGGCGCGGACACGATCATCGCGGCGCCCGACCACGGAGCCGTCGTCAGCGACTTCGGCCCTCCCTCCCTCGCAACGGCGGGAACCGGAGATGTCCTCACAGGTGTCGTCGCCGCGTTCCTGGCCAAGGGCCTCGAGCCGCAGCTTGCAGCGGCCGCAGCCGCCGTTGCGCACGGGCGCGCCGCGCAGCTCGCCCTATACGCCTCAGGGCTCGTGGCGAGCGACCTGCTCGACACACTGCCGGCGGCGCTCGACGGCTGAGATCCCGCCGATTGCGGAGAATGACCGCGATGGAGCGGTCGTCCTTCACCATTGACTTGGGAGCGGTCCGGCGGAATGCGCGGACGCTCATGCGCGCCGCGGGTGGAGCCGAGCTCTGGGCGGTGGTCAAGGCCGACGGCTACGGGCACGGCGCGGTCGACGTGTCGCGGGCAGCGCTCGGCGCGGGAGCGAGCGCGCTGTGCGTGGCCACGCTGCCCGAGGCGCTCGAGCTTCGTGCGGCGTTCCCCGACGCGCGCGTGCTCGTCATGGGACCGGTTAACGAGCGGGAGGTCGGCGAGGCGCGGGCGACGCGGCTCCAGCTCGTCGCAGTCGACGGCCGTGTGCCGGAGGGCGTCGCGGTCCATCTCAAGCTCGACACCGGCATGGGCCGCTGGGGGCTCGCGGAGCTGCCCGGCCGCGGCCGCGACGTCGTCGGGGTGATGAGCCATCTCGCATCCGCCGAGTCCGACGACGAGCTCACCCGCAGGCAGATCGAGCGTTTTCGCGAGGCCACGGCCGGGATGGGCGGTCTCACCCGGCATCTGGCGAACAGCGCAGGCACGCTCCGCTTTCCGGAGGCCGCCTTCGACGCAGTGCGCTGCGGGATCGCGCTGTACGGGATCTCGCCTTCGGGCGGTGATCCGGCTGACGACGGGCTCGAGCCGGTCCTCCGGTGGGAGTCGTACCTCGCGCACGTGAAGCGACTCGAGCCGGGGGAGAGCACCGGCTACGGGCAGCGCTTCGTCGCTGAGCGGCCGACGTGGATCGGGATCGTGCCGGTGGGGTACGCGGACGGCTTCCGGCGGGACATGACCGGTACCGAAGTGCTCGTCGGCGGCGAGCGCCGCCGCGTCGTCGGCTCGATCTCGATGGATGCGCTCGCGGTCGAGCTGCCGGAGCAAGTGCCGGCGGAGACGCTTGTGACGCTGGTGGGAGACGGGATCCGGATCGAGGAGCACGCGCACGTTGCCGACACGATCGGCTACGAGATCGCGACCGGGCTCAACACGGGATCCGGACGCGCGCGCAGGGTGATACGCGATGGATGACGCCCGTCTGCACGGGATCTTCGAGGAACGCGAGGACGCGTGGATCGTGGGCGGCGCGGTGCGCGACGACCTCCTCGGCCGGCGCGTGGTCGACGTCGACGTCGCGTGCGCGGACCCTCGCGCCGCGGCGCACCGCTTCGCAAAGCGGGAGGGAGGCGCACCGTTCCCTCTCTCGGAGCGGCACGGCGCCTGGCGCGTGGCGGCCGACGGGTCCGACGAGACCGTCGACTTCACGCCGCTGCCGCACGGGATCGAAGCCGATCTCGCGACGCGCGACTTCACGATCAACGCGATCGCGGTTCCGGTGGGGGGAGGCGAGGCGGTCGACCCTCACGGCGGCCGGGCGGATCTCGAGGCGCGGGTGCTGCGGGCGGTGTCCGACACGATCTTTCGGGACGACCCGTTGCGGCTGCTGCGTGCGGTCCGCATCGAGGAGGAGCTCGGCTTTCGGATGGACGAGCGCACCGCCTGGCTCCTGCGCGAGGCTGTACGTCTCGTGACCGAGCCGGCGGGCGAGCGAATCCTCGCCGAGCTCCGTCGCGTCCGCGCCGCGGGGTTCCGCCGGCTAGACGAGCTCGGACTGCTGACGCCGCTCGGCGGGTCCCTGGACGGCCCGTACGAGGCGCTCGACTCCCCGGAGTTCCGACTCGTCGCGGTGTTCGGCGAGCAGCTCTCGCGGCTTCCGATCTCGAACGACCTCGGGCGGTACGCGAAGACGCTGCTTCGTGCCGGCGCACCGGAGGACGCGACGCCGCGGTCGATCCATCGGTTCCGCATGGCGACCGAGCCGTGGGCGCTCGACGCGCTCTCGTTCGTTGGCGCTCCGGAGCTGTCGGGGCTCGTCGAAGCCGCGCGCCTGGCCGATCCGGCGGAGCCGCTCGTGCGCGGCGACGAGCTCGGACTCCCCCCGGGGCCGGCGATCGGACGTATCCTCGCGCGCATCGACGAAGAGCGGGCAGCCGGGACGATCTCGACGCGGGAACAGGCACTCGCATTGGCCCGCACGTTTGCTTGCGCCGAGGCGTCGCGGTGACCGTCGTTCTCCGGCTGGCGCTTCAGGAGGAGCGGGCTGCGCAGCTGGCGGATCGTGTCCGGAGCCTGCTCGGGCCGTTCTCGGGGACGGAGGCGGCGCTCGACTCCGGCGCCGGCACGGGCTCGCTGGCGTTCGCGCTCGCTCCACACGTCGCCGAGGTCGTCGCGCTCGACGTGAACGAGGAGTACCTCGAGGCGGGCCGGGCGCATGCCCCGGCGAACGTCCGCTTCGTCCAGGGCGACTCGACCGCGCTTCCCTTCGGCTACGGGGAGTTCGACCTCGCCGCGTCGTACCGGGTCCTCCACCACGTTCGGCGGCCGGAGCTCGCGGTCTCCGAGCTCGCACGGGTCACGCGGCCCGGCGGCCGTCTGCTCGTCGTCGACCAGCTCGGATCGGTCGACCCGCTGCGGAGCTACGAGATGGATCGCTTCGAGCGGCTGCGCGACCCGACCCACCAGCGCCTGCTCCCGGACGCGGATATCCGGGGGTTCCTCGACGCGAACGACCTCCTCGTCGTCCGCTCGGAAGTGATGCGCGAGCGCGTCGACCTCGAGCAGCGTTTGGATCTCGGCGGGTTCTCGGAGGAGGAACGGGTGCGGATTCGGGGGCCGGCGCCGGGTGCGCCGTACGAGGTCGAAGTCGGCTGGTACGTCGCCCGCAAGCCTGGCCCGTAGCTCGGTGCGGAGATGCGTCCACGGCCAGTCCTCCGGAGCGTCGCAGAGACCTGCGCGGACGGGATTCTCGACGACGTAGCGGCAGGCCTGGAAGAGGTAGCGCTCGTCGTCGATGACCCGCGACGTGAAGCGATCGGCGAACAGATGCCCGAACCGGCCATGGCGTTCGTTGAACTCCTGCGCGTACCGGCCGTTCAGCAGTTGGAGCCCGCGTGAGAGCGCGTCTCGCGTGGAATGGAGGACGAGGTGGTAGTGCGTCGTCATGAGGCAGAGGGCGTGGATCGTCCAGTCGAAGCGCTCGACGCTCCGCCTGACATGCGAGAGGAAGTCGCGGCGGTCGGCGTTGTCGCGGAAGATCGCGCAGCCGTCGACGCCGCGTGTCATCACGTGGAAGTACCCGTCGGGAAGCAGCATGCGTGGCAAACGAGCCACGAGTCGATGAAAGCGGCCGATCGGCGCGTACGACGCCAATGTGGACACATCGGCACGCTCTTGGCACACCTCCACCGTCCCGGGCGGACGTGTCGAGGGACTGTCCCTGCCTCTCCCGCCTCAAACTCGCGAACTCGGCTCAGCGACGTTCGCCCCGGTGGTAGCCGGCCCGCCCCGCGAAGATCGCGAAGATCCCGGGCACCAGTGCCTGCGCCAGCGAGATGACGCGGTACGGGAACCACGGCACCGTGACCTCGCCCTTCCCCTTCTCGACGGCATCCGCGATCGACCTGGCCACGCGGTCGGCGTCGATGATGAAGCGCCGCAGGAGCGGGCTCCGCAGCGCCGTTCGCTGCGGAAAGCCCTCCGTCTCGACGAAGCCGGGCATGACCGTATGCACCTGAATCCCGCTTCCGCGCAGCAGGGCAGCGGTCGAGCGCGAGAACGCGAGCTGCGCGTGCTTCGCGGCCGAGTACGCACCGGCGGGGGCGAACGCCACGGTCCCCGCCACTGACACGAGGTTCACGACGTGCGCTCCGCCTCTCCCCGACGCCGCCGCCCGCAGTCCCGGCTCGAACGCCCGCAAGCACCACACACCGCCCAGGTAGTTGACCGCGAGCACCTGCTCGATCCGCTCCGGCTCGATCTCGAGGAAGCTCCCCCGCGCCGGGATGCCGGCGTTGTTCACCAGGAGAGCGACCGCCGGATGCCGCTCGAGGATGCGCGCCGCGACCTCGTCGACCATCGCGCGGTCGGAGACGTCGCACACCTCCCACTCCGCGCCGAGCTCCTCCGCGACCGCTGTCAGCCGATCCTCCCGCCGCGCGAGGAGAACGAGACTCCAGCCGCGTTTCGCGAGCTCCCGCGCGGTCACCTCCCCGATCCCGGACGACGCCCCGGTCACGACCGCTATGCGCCCTGAGCCCATCGCGCGGCGAGACTATCCGTTTAGGATCGCCGGGTGCCCGGAAGGTTCGAGGGGAAGCAGGCGCTCGTCCTCGGCGTCGCGAACAGGCGCTCGATTGCTTGGGCGATTGCGCAACGGCTTGCGCAAGAGGGCGCCCAGATCGCGTTCACCTACCAGGGCGAGCGCATCGAGAAGAGCGTCCGCGACCTGGCCAAGAGCATCGACAGCCCACTCGTCGTCGAGTGCGACGTGCGCTCGGACGACGACGTCGAGCGCGTCTTCGGAGAAGTAGCGAACGCGTTCGGCGGCGGCCTCGATATCCTGGTCCACTCGGTCGCCTTCGCCGCCGCCGAGGACCTCGAGGGCCGCTTCACCGACACGCCGCGCGACCGCTTCTGGCTCGCACTCGACGTCAGCGCCTATTCGCTCGTCGCCTGCGCGCGCGCGGCCGAGCCGCTGATGGAGGCCCGCGGCGGCGGCTCGATCATGACCATGACCTACCTCGGCGGCGAGCGCGCGGTGCCTCACTACAACGTCATGGGCGTCGCGAAGTCCGCGCTCGACTCCTCCGTCCGCTACCTCGCTTGGGACCTCGGCTTCAAGAACATCCGCGTGAACGCGATCTCGGCCGGCCCCGTGCGGACGCTCGCCGCGCGCTCGATCGCCGGCTTCACGACGATGGAGGAGATGTTCGAGGAGCGTGCGCCGCTACACAGGCAGATCGAGGCCGAGGACTGCGGCGCGGCCGCGGCCTACCTCCTCTCGGAGGACGCGAAGAACGTCACCGGCACGACGCTGTACGTGGACGCCGGGTACCACGCGATGGGCATGTAAGCGGGCCTGCCGGAACTCATCGTGTGTGGCGCGGACTTGGCTCCGCGCCGGTGCAGGCAGGTCGGCTAGCGGCTCGCGGCCGCGATCACGTCGTCGATGTCGGGAAGCTCCGCGCCGAGCATCCACGACTCCACGATCGTGGTCCCGTCCTCGATCAGGAACGACGAGCGCTTGGCCACGTCCGCCATCCCGATGGGCTCGAACGCGACACCGAACGCGCGGATCGCCTCGCCGTTCCAGTCCGAGAGGAGCGGGACGTCGACTCCGAGAGACCGCACCCACGCCTCGTGCGACCACACGGAATCGCGCGAGATCGCAAGCGGCCGGACGCCCGCTGCCGCGAGATCCTTGCTCCTGTCCCGCAGGAGCAGGAGCTCGTTCGTTCAGGTCGGCGACCAGTCCCAGAGGTAGAAACAGAGGAATGCGTACCCGGCGCCGAGCACCTGCCGGAGCGGGACGGCTTCCTCGCGCGGCGCCGTCCAGACCTGGACATCGGGGACGGCGTCGCCTGGGCCGAGCACGCGGCGAGCCTAACTGCCCCCGCTCAGGGCGCGCAGCACCAGCCTTCCACACGCGGGAACGTCCTTGAGCGGAACTGCTCGGAGACGTTCGAGACCGCGCGGATGCCGGCGCCGTCCGGTCTGACGAAGATCCACTGGTCGGCCGCGCTCCAACCGGCGATGACCCACTTTCCATCGGGAGACCACGCGAGCTTCTCGAATGTCCCTGCACCGCCGAACAGTCGGCGCGCGGCGCCAGCGTCCGGACGGATGCGTGGCACGACCCAGAGCTGCGTGCGGCCGCCCGCTTCCTGTGCGAAGACGAGGCTCCGGCCTCCGGGAGACAGCGCAGCGGACCGGATCGGCGCCGCACCAGGCCCGAGCTCGTGGCGCACGCGGCCGCGCTCGTCGTAGACGTGCACAGCGCGGGCCCCGGCGACGAGTAACGACCGACCGTCGTTCGACCACGCGACGTCGGTTGGTGCCGTCCCGTCGCGCGCGCGGCGCCACAGCGTCCGGCCCGCGACGGTGTCGATCACGCGGAGCTCCCGGTCCGTGGCTGTTGCGAGGACGAACTCCTCACCCGGCTTCCAGGCGGCGAGCCCGCGGAATCCCGGCTCGAGCAGCCTGTCGCCGGTTCCGTCTCCTGCCACGACCCGCAGCCCGCTGCGGTCGACATAGGCGACCCGCGTGTCCGTCTCCGTTCCCGCCCACCGTGGCGAGCGCACGTCCGGCCGCGCGAGCGCCCAGCGCACGTCGCCGTCGGGCTCGAGCGCGGCGAGCTCGTTGTCGCCTGCTGCCAGGACGAACCGGCCGAACGGCGACCAGCTCCCCTCGCGGTAGTCGCCGAGCAGCCGCTTCGATCCGTCCGCCTGCACCACCCATAGGCCGGCGTCCGACGCAACGAGCAGTTGTCCCGGTGCGGGCAGCGAGAAGAGCGCCGGCTGCGCGCGTTCGACTCCGACGACCTGGCGGATCTCGTCCAGCACTGCCTGGCCCGGTGAGCTGAACGCCGCCGCGGCCAGCGCCGCCAGCACGAGGGCGACCGCCGCGACACGCGGCCAGTGCGACGGCGCGCGCAGCCGGCTCGCGCTCGCCGAACGCCTCGTGGACGACGCTCCACGCGCGCTCGCGGGCTTCCTCTTCGCCGCGGATCTCGACCCGCTCGAGCTCGTCTCTCACAGCTCCTCCGCCAGGGAGTCCAGGCCTCGCCGAAGTCGCGAGTTGACGGTGCCGCGGGGGAGATCGAGCGCCTCTGCGATCTCGCCCGGAGTGAATTCGAGCAGGTAGCGCAGCACGATCACCGCTCGGTGCTCCGGCGGCAGGCGCGCGAGCGCCGCGAGCACGTCGTCGCGAGGCGGACGCGCGGGCTCCGGCGCGGGCAGGGTCTGCCCGAGCTCGACCTCTGCGCGCAGGCGGCGTGCTCGCGTCCAGTCGATCGCGCGGTTGACGGCGATGCGGTGTAGCCATGGCCCAAAGGGCCTCCGCCGGTCAAAGCGGTCGAGGGCGCGAATCGCCGCCAGGAACGACTCTTGCGCGATGTCCTCGGCGGCGGCGGCGTCTTGCGTGACGAGGTACGCGGCCCGGTACGCACGCGGCCAGTGGGCGCGGAAGAGCTCCTCGAGGTCCGAGGCGGATCCCCGTTGCGCGGCGCGCAGACGGGCGCGCTCGTCGCGGGCGCGCATGCGTCCACACTACGGCGGAACCTCGTCGGGAGGTCCATAGGAGGAGATACGTCGAGCGCCCCGCCGGAGGTCCGGCGCGACGGCGCTCACGGGGGCGGGACCTGGCGGGTGGGGACGAGCGGAAACCCGCACCGAGCGACCATCTGCGCACGCCGATCCGGCTCGGGCAGTCAGAGCCGGGGACAGTCCCTCGACACGTCCGCCGCCGACGTGCTGCATGCAACAAGAGTGTGCCGATCGCTCCACAGGTGGCTCGCGCCGCCGCTGCCTGGACCTCTCGAGGCAGCCCGAGCGTAGAACGGACGTGGACAGGCGACGGTTCCTGATCGCGGCGGCCTCGGGCTCGCTCGCGCTCGCGACCGAGCCGTGGGCACTCGCGTCGCGGCTCGGCGGCACGCCCGTCGCGTTCGTAACGGCCGACCTCGAGAGCCACGTCGTCGTCGTCGACCTCGGTTCGAAGAACGTCGTCCGCCGCATCCGCACGGGTCCGGGGCCGCGGAGCATCGAGTCCGTGCACGACCGGCTCGCCGTCGTCGGCCACTCCGAGCACGGCGTCGTCACCATCCTCGACGCCGCGACCAGCCGGATTCGGGCCGAGCTCGACCGCTTCATGCAGCCTCGTTATGCGGCTGTGCACCCGCGCCGCCCGCTCGCGTACGTCACCGACTCGTCCGCGGAGGAGCTCGTCGTGCTCGACGTCGAGCGCGGACGAGTGCGCGGGCGCACGCACGTCCCCGGCGCTGCGCGACATGTCTCGATCAGCCCTGACGGCAGCACGGTCTGGACCGTGCTCGGAAACGCCTCGCCGCGGATCGCCGAGCTCGACACGAGCAATCCGCTGCGCCCGAAGCTCGTCCGCACGATCGCACCGCCGTTCCTGGCCCACGACGTGGTCTTCGCGCCGGACGGGCGCACGGTGTGGGTGACCTCCGGCGCCGAGCGGCGAATCGCGCTCTACTCGCGCGAACGCCGTCCCCGCCGCATCCTCGTCGCCGGCGCCCCTCCGCAGCACGTGACGTTCGCGGAGCAGAAGGCGTTCGTCGCGAGCGGTGACGACGGCACGGTCCGCAGGCACCGGCTCGACGGCGGCTTCGTGCGCGAGGCCCGCGTCCCGGCCGGCTCGTACAACGTCACGTTCGGCTGGGGACGCGTGATCTCGCCCTCGCTCTCGAGCGGGACGCTCAGCGTCCTCGGCCGCGACGGGCGCGTCGACGCGGTGCGCACGGTCGCGCGCGCGGCCCACGACGCCTGCATCGTCTTCGGCCCCTGAAAGGAGCCCGACATGAGATCTCTCGCCCTCCTCGTGACCTCGTCCCTTCTCGCCGTGGCCGCGATCGCCGTGGGCGGAGCCGGCGCCAACGGCTCGCCCTACTCGCCCGGGCTGGTGTACGGCTGGCCGGGAGTGGGAGCGGGCGACGGCGTTCGCTTCGTCGCCTTCGGGATGCCGCGGTCGACCGTCGTCGCCGCCGTCCGCACACGCGATGGACGCGTCCTGCGCAGCAAGGCCCTGCGTGGGTTCGTCGGCGTTCCGCTGGTCGCCTACGACGGAACGACCGGCGGCCTGTCGGGCGACGGCCGCTCGCTTGCGCTCTCCTCATATGGTCCGGGCCCGGGCGTGACCGGCCATACGAGCTTCGTCGTCCTCGACACGAGGTCGCTGAAGCCGCGCCTCCGCGTGAACCTCCCCGGGACCTGGTCGTTCGACGCCATCTCGCCGTCCGGCTCGACGCTCTACCTGGTCGAGCACATCTCGGTCGGCGCTGACCCGAAGTACCGCGTCCGCAGCTACGACGTCGCGAACCGCCGGCTCGGGGCGGCGATCGTCGATCGCCTCGAGGAGGAGGAGGTCATGGGGGGCGTGCCCGTGACGCGCGCCTCTTCACGCGACGGCCGCTGGGCGTACACGCTCTACGCTCGCGAGCAGCACGAGCCGTTCGTGCACGCGCTCGACACCGCCCGCCGCGAGGCGTTCTGCATCGACCTGCCGCTCGACTACGGCCGGCCGAAGCAGGACCGGCTGCGGCTCGGGCTCGAGGCCGAGGGCAAGGCGCTCGCCGTGAGGCTCGGCCGGACGCGGGTCGCCGAGATCGACACCGAGTCGTGGAGGGTGCGCACCTAGGCGGGAGCAGCCGCCGGAAGCGTCTCGGTCGCGACCGCGATCTCGCGGGCGACCTCGACGATGTCGCGGTTCGCGTTGTAGACCCGGAGCTGCCGGTCCGCGCTCGAGCCGCGGCCGAGGATCGCGGAGATGCCCTCGAGCTCGCGTTCGCTCCCGAGCTCCCGAGCGTGCGGCTCGATCTCGGCGAGCGTCCTACGGATGAGCCGCGCGACGGGCACGCGGTTGCGGCGACCGCTCCCGAGATCCATCACCGGCGCCTCGAGCCCATACCGTGCCGCGAGCCACTTGTTCTCGCTCGTGAGGATGCGGTGGAACGACGGGATCTCCTCACCCGCGTCGTACTGCTCCGAGAGCCGCTTCACGAGCGCCTGGCAGTACGCCGCGATCGCGACCGCGTCCTCCACCCGCGTCACCGCGTCGCAGATCCGCACCTCGACGGTGCCGAGCCGTGGGTGCAGGCGGATGTCCCACCAGATGTGCGTGTAGTCCGCAATGCAGCCCGACCGCTCGAGCTGGCCGACGACGTCCGCGTAGTCGGAGTAGTCGCGGAAGCGGGGAGGCGGCCCCGAGCGTGGGAACGCCGAGAAGACCATCTGCCGGCTGGACGCGAGCCCCGTTGCTTCTCCTCGCCAGAAGGGAGAGCTCGCCGACAGCGCGAGCAGCGGGCCGAGGTGCGGCAGGAGCCCGTTCACGACCTTGATCGCCTTCTCCGGATCGTCCACGGCCACGTGCACGTGCATCCCGAAGATGAGCTCGCGCCGCGCGATGTACTGCATCTGGTCGATGAGCGCGTGGTAGCGGTCCTTCGCCGTGATGCGCTGCCGCTCGAAGAGGCTGAAGGGATGCGTGCCCGCGGACCCCACGCGCAGCCCGTTCGCGGCCGCGACCTCGGTCACGTACCCACGCAGCTTCGTCAGCTCCCGGAGCACGTCGGCCGCGTTCCGGCAGACGGGCGTCGTGATCTCGATCACGGACTGCATGAGCTCGGGGTTGATCCGCTCCTCGAGCTCGTGCCCGCTGATCGCGTCGAGCATCGTCTCGATGTGCTGGACGAGGTCGAACGTGCGACCGTCGAGCAGCTGGTACTCCTCCTCGACGCCCAACGTGTACGGGTCGCCCTTCCCGAACGCGTGGTCGAGCACGCTCCCGGTGTGGACCGCGCCCTTGCCCGTGATCGACGGCGGGAACGCCTGCTTGCCGGTCACGGCAAGACCGCGTCCACGTCGATCTCGACCTTCCAGGCCGGATCGTAGAGCGAGGTAAAAACAGTCGTATTGACCGGGCGGATCTCGGCGAAGACCTCGCCGTGAGCGCGTGCGACGTCCTGGAAGTAGGCGGGATCCGTGATGTAGATGCGCGAGCGGACGACGTTTTCGAAGCTCGCGCCGGCCTGCTCTAGCGCGCGTCCGATGATCTCGAGGCAGAGCTTCGTCTGCTCGTAGGCGCCCTCGGGCGGCGGCGAGCCGTCGGGCGGGATCGGCGCGGTTCCGGCCACGTACACATGACCGTCGACAACAACGGCCCGGCAGTAGCCCATGATCGCTTCGAAGGGTGACGTGCCTGGGATGTTGCGGCGCTCCATGGGGGCACTAGTATCGCGCCGCGTGCAGGCGCTTCGCCAGGTCGAGAGCTGGCCGGTCTCGTTCGCGGCCGCGGGCGTCCTCTCGGCCGGCGGGGTCGAGAAGGTCGGAGACACGTCCCGAGTCGTCCGGCTCGCGTCCGTCTCGAAGCCGGTGGCAGCGCTCGCGACGCTCGTGGCAGCGGAGGAGGGCGTCGTCGATCTCGACGAGGCCGCGGGGCCTCCGGGTTCCACCGTTCGCCACCTGCTCGCGCACGCGTCAGGTCTTCCGTTCGAGGGCACGGAGCCGATCGCGCCTCCCGGTCGGCGCCGGATCTACTCGAACGAAGGCTTCCGGGTCCTCGCGGATCATCTCGAGAGGCGGGCCGAGATGCCGTTCGCCGACTACGTGCGCGCCGCCGTCTGCGATCCGCTCGAGCTCGGGCTGGACCCGACCGGCGATCCGGGCTCGGGGATGCATGCTCCGCTCGAGGACGTGCTGAAGCTCGCCGGTGAGCTGCTCACTCCGACGACTCTGGCCGGCGAGACTCTGGCCGAGATGACGAGCGTCCAGTTCCCGGGTCTCAGGGGCGTCCTTCCCGACTACGGCCGCTTCGATCCGCTCGACTGGGGGCTCGGGGTGCAGCTCAACACGAGGCCTCCGAGTTGGATGGGAACGAAGACATCGGAGCGGGCGTTCGGCCACTTCGGCGGCTCGGGCACCTTCCTCTGGGTCGATCCCGAGCGGGCCGTCGCGTGCGCCGCGCTCACCGACCGCGAGTTCGGGGAGTGGGCGAAGGAGGCGTGGCCGAGGCTCTCGGACGCGGTACTGGCGGAGCTCGACGGCGGGCCGTCGTAGGAGCGAGGCTTGCCTCGCCCGCGTTCGTCGGCAGCACTCGAGGGCGAGGCGAGCCTCGCCCCTACGAGTCGTCCGCGAACAGCGGCCGCACGAGCTCGTCGAACGTCGCTGAGTCGCAGCTTGCGACGACGCACGGCGTCATCGCGGTGATCGTCGCGGTGCGGGGGACGCGCATCGTGAGCGCGACCTCGCCGAAGAACTCGCCCGCCTGCATCACGCTTCGCTGGCCGAGCTCCGACTGGGACACGCCCGCGACGCCCGAGAGCAGGACATAGAAGCGGTCTCCGGGCTCACCCTCGCGCACGATCACCGACCCGGCCGCGACCTCGTCGCGTCGCATCCGGTCGGCGAGCTTCGAGAGCGTCTGGCCGGGCAGGGCGCCGAAGAGCCCGACCCGCGCGAGCTCGGTCACCGACGCCGGAACCTCCCGCGGAGACACGGCTCAACCGTACCCGCGTGTGCTCGCCGCCCAGGCCACAACCGGCTCCGGGAAGACCCGAAGGGCCGGACGGGCCGGCCCTTCGGTCAGGGGAGGGGAGGGGGAAGCCTCGAAAACGTCCTGCAAAGACCGCTACCGGGAGAATACTCCCCGCAGCGGAGGACGCGCAGCCGATGTTCGCCGCGCCTAGGAAGCCAGCCCGAGCTCTTGCTCGGCCAGGCCGAGCGAGCGCTCGAGCGCGGCCTTCGGCTGGGCCCCGACCGCAGCGGCGGAGGGCTCACCGTCCTTGAAGAGGATCATCATCGGGATCGACATGACGCCGTAGCGTTGCGCGAGTCCCTGCTCGTCGTCGATGTTCACCTTGACGAGCTTGAGCGCGTCCTGCCGCTCCTCCACGATCTTGTCGAGCACGGGCGCGACTGCGTGGCACGGGCCGCACCAAACGGCCCAGAAATCCACGAGAACGGGAGTGTCGCTCTTGAGGACCTCCTGCTCGAAGGTCTCCTCTGTCACGTCGATTGCCATTGAGTCCCCTGTTTCCTCTCTTCCGGAGTTGTAAACGCTTGCGACGTCAACGTCCAGGATGCCAGATGTGTTCCACGACGCGACCTAGACTGGCTTCGATGGCGGGCATCTTCTCAGCTCTCCCGGACAAGCCCGATCACGACGCGCTCGAGCGTGAGCTCCTCGACACCTGGGAGCGTGAGGGCACCTTCGCGAAACTCCGCGAGCAGAACCGGGGCGGCCCGAAGTTCAGCTTCATCGACGGCCCCGTGACGGCCAACCGGTACGTGCTCGGCGTCCACACCGCTTGGGGTCGCACGCTGAAGGACGTCTTCCAGCGCTACAAGGCACTGCGCGGCTTCGACCAGCGCTACCAGAACGGATTCGACTGCCAGGGGCTCTGGATCGAGGTCGGCGTCGAGCGCGAGCTCGGGTTCAACTCGAAGCGTGAGATCGAGGAGTTCGGGCTCGCGGAGTTCGCGCGGCGGTGCCGCGAGGTGGTCGTCAGGTCGTCGCGCGCGCTGACCGAGGGGTCGATCCGGCTGGGCCAGTGGATGGACTGGGGGTACGACTACTTCACCTTCAGCGACACGAACATCGAGTACATCTGGCGGTTCTTGAAGGTCGTTCACGAGCGCGGATCGCTCTACCTCGGCCATCGCTCGACGGAATGGTGCCCCCGGTGCGGCACGTCGCTCTCGCAGCACGAGCTGACCCAGGCCGGCGTCTACCAGGAGCGCAGCGACCCCTCGCTCTACGTCCGCTTCCCACTCCTCGACCGACCGGACGAGTCGCTGGTCATCTGGACGACGACGCCGTGGACGCTGCCCGCCAACGTCGCTGCGGCCGTGAAGCCCGACGCCGAGTACGGGAAGCGCGAGAGCGGCGAGTGGGTCGCGGTTGCGCGCTACCCGGAGGAGACATTCGTCGAGCGCGCGCAGGGGACCGAGCTCGTCGGTTGGCCCTACCGCGGCCCCTTCGACGACCTCGGCCCCGGCGGCGAGGTCGACCACCGCGTGATCCCCTGGGACGACGTCTCGCTCGAGGAGGGCAGCGGCATCGTCCACATCGCGACCGGCGCCGGCCAGGAGGACTTCGAGCTCGGTCGCATTCACGACCTGCCCGTGCTCTCACCGGTCGACGAGGCCGGGCGCTTCTACGACTCCTACGGCTGGCTGCACGGTCTCTCGACCGCGGAGGCGGCGGACCAGATCGTCGGTCGCCTCGCCGAGCAGGGCTACCTGCTCGAGGCCGGCCTCTACCTGCACCGCTACCCGCACTGCTGGCGCTGCGACACGCCCCTCATCTGGCGCGTGACGGACGACTGGCTGATCTCGGTGGACGAGCTCCGCGAGCAGCTGCTCGAGGCCAACGCGACGGTCGAGTGGACACCCGAGTACATGGGCAAGCGAATGGACGACTGGCTGCGCAACATGGGCGACTGGAACATCTCCCGCCGTCGCTACTACGGCCTGCCGCTCCCGTTCTATCCCTGCGCGTGCGGGCACTTGAACGTGATCGGGTCACGGCAGGAGCTCGAGGAACGTGCCGTCTCGGGGCTCGAGCAGCTCGAGGAGCTGCGCAGGCCCTGGATCGATGCCGTGCCCATCCGTTGCAAGGAGTGCGGCCAGCCGGTCGAGCGCATCGCCGAGGTGGGCGACGTCTGGCTCGACGCGGGCATCGTGCCCTTCTCGACCCTCGGCTGGGAGAGCCCTGAGTACGTGGCGGAGGGGTACGCGACCGGCGCCGCGAAGGGTCTCACCCGCGCGGATCTGCCAGACCACGCCTACTGGGAGACGTGGTTCCCCGCGGACTGGGTCTCGGAGATGCGAGAGCAGATCCGGCTCTGGTTCTACTCCCAGCTCTTCATGTCGGTCACGCTCACGGGGCAGGCGCCGTTCCGAAGGGTCCTGGGCTACGAGAAGATGCTCGACGAGCGGGGCCGCGAGATGCACAGCTCGTGGGGGAACACGATCGATGCGCCGGACGCGTTCGCGCGCATGGGCGCCGACGTCATGCGCTGGCAGTACGTCTCCCAGCCGCCGAACCAGAACCTCCTCTTCGGCTTCGGGCCCGCGCACGAGATCCGCCGGCGGCTGCTCACGCTCTGGAACTCCGCACGCTTTCTCGTCGACTACGCCAACATCGACAGCTGGACGCCGCGCTGGAGCGATCTCGCCGGTGGCCCGGACGGAGACCTGCAGGCGCTCGACCGCTGGCTCGTCGCGCGCACGAACGCGCTGGTTCGGGACGCGACGGAGGCGTACGAGAGCTACCTGACGGTCGACGTCGTGCGTGCATTCGAGTCCTTCGTCGAGGACGTCTCGAACTGGTACATCCGTCGCTCGCGGCGGCGCTTCTGGGACGGGGACGAGACCGCATTTCGCACGCTCTGGTATGCACTCGTCCAGGGGTTGCGCGTCGTCGCGCCGATCATGCCGTTCCTGACCGACCACCTCTGGCGCACCTTCACGGCTCCTGTCGACGCGCCCGAGTCGGTTCATCTGGCGGGTTGGCCCGAGCCGCCTCCACCCGACGAGGCGTTGCTGGAGGAAGTCGCGGAGCTCCGGCGCGTGGTCGAGCTCGGCCGCCAGGCCCGGTCGGCCGCCGGCGTCAAGCTCCGCCAGCCGCTGCCCACCCTCGTGGTCGAGGGCGCGACGCGGGCGCAGGCGCACGCCGACGAGATCGCCGGCGAGCTCCGCGTCCAGCAAGTCTCCTTCGGACAGGTGGACGCGAGCGAGCTGCACGTCAAGCCGAACCTCCGCGTCCTGGGGCCGAAGCTCGGCGCGAGACTCGGCGACGTACGGCGCGCTCTCGAGGCCGGCGACTTCGAGGAGCTTCCGGGCGGCGGGTTCCGGGCCGCCGGCCACGAGCTGTCCGAGGAGGAGGTCCTCGTCGAGCGTCGTGGCAAGGAAGGCTGGGCGCTCGCGTCCTCGGACGGGCTCACGGTCGCGCTCGACACCCACGTCGACGAGGAGCTCGCGCTGCTCGGACGGGTCCTCGACCTCGTCCACGCGGTGAACACGATGCGCAAGGAGGCGGGCCTCGAGATCACCGACCGAATTCGGCTGACGCTTCCCGCGGGCGACGCCGATCTCCTCGCGCACGAAGATCTGATCGCGGGCGAGACGCTGGCCGTCTCGGTCGAAGCCAACGGCGACGAGATTCGGTTCGACAAGGCTTCGTGAGCGAGCCCGCGGTGCCGGAGCGGCGCCGGGCCGTCTTCTGGCTGAACATCGCGGTCAAGCTCCTCTTCGTCGCGCTGCTCGCGTTCGGCGCGTTCTCCGGGCTCGAGCAGTTCGAGGGGAAGGCGTTCGGCTGGCGCCTCGTCTTCTACCCGCTGGCGGCGCTCCTCGTCCCGTTCGGCTGGTGGCTCGCCGGCCGCCCGAAGCCGTACCCGTACGCGGTCGACATCCTCTTCGTCTCGCCGTTCCTCGTGGACGTCCTCGGGAACGTCTTCGACCTCTACGACTCGATCGAGTGGTGGGACGACCTCAACCACTTCGTGAATTGGTTCCTGCTCTCGCTCGCCGTCGGTCAGCTCGTGCTGCGCTTCGCGCTCCCGCGCATCGAGGCTTTCGTGATCGTGGTCGGCGCCGGCGCGTTCGCGGCGATCGTGTGGGAGCTCGGCGAGTACGTCGCTTTCATCCGCAACTCGGACGAGCTCGACACGGCGTACACCGACACGCTCGGCGACATGCTCCTCGGGCTCATGGGCTCGATCGCCGCCGCACTCGCGACCGCGACCGTCCTGAACAGACGGTGACGAGCCGCGCTCGGCGGCATATCCTGAGCCTATGGCTCGATGCCCCCACTGCGAGCACGAGGTCGATGCGGAGTTCCGTTTCTGCCCGGGGTGCGGCGAGCCCCTCCGACTGAAGCTCGTCGAGTTCTTCACCGGCGCAGAACCTGCGGAGCACAGGTCGCTCCGCGTCTCGCGCTACCTGGAGACGGGACGGGTCCGCTTCAGCGTCTGGGACGAGACCGGAACAGTGCGCGGCGCCGTCTCCCTCGATGACGACGAGGCGGAGCGTCTCGCTGCGTTCGTCGGGCCGACTCGGCGCCTGCGCGAGCGGCTGCTCGAGGACGTGCGGGCCGCCTTCGCGCGGCGCTAGATCAATCGCCGGCGACGAAGAAGACCCAGGTGCCGTCCGGGGCGATCCCGGCTCGCCATCCGAGATAACCGGTGCCCGGTGCGAAGAGCCGGCTCGGAGGCCCGAGCGGCGCGAGCAGCTCGCGCTCGTGCTCCGAGAGGTCGGCGACACCTGCGACCGTGTACGCCCAGGGCCAGACGTACACACCGCGCGTGAGCGTGTACGGCATCTCGAGGATGGCGGCCAGCGTCTCCAGCGGCCGCTCGTTCGACTCGCGTTCGAGCCTCTGCCAGTACGCGATCGGACCGCCTTCGACCGGGCCGCCGAACGTGTAGGTGAAGCCCTCGTCGGGAATCAGCGGGCGCAACGCTTCGTAGTTGCCCGACGAAGCCGCATCGAGGAGCGCCGCTCGCGTCTCCTCGACTGCCTCCGGGAGCTCGGTCTCGGGTGCCGCGGTCGTCGTGTCCGTCGCGGTCTGGGTCGTCGTCTCGACGACGGTCTCCGTCTCCTCGAGCTCCTCCGCGGCGAACCAGCCCCCGACCGCACCCAGCCCGAGCAGTACGGCCGAGCCGATGATCAGGAGAGTGCGGATCACGGGGACTGCGCCGCCAGCTCGAGCTCGCGGCGGAGCTCGACGGGCAGGCGGAACGTGACGTCCTCCTCGACGAGACGGTACGACTCGATGTCGTCGACTCCGCGCGCACGGAACCAGTCGCAGACGCGACCGACGAGCTTCTCCGGAGCCGATGCGCCCGACGTGATGCCGACCGTATCGACTCCGTCGAGCCAGGTCTCGTCGATCTCGGTCTCGTCGTCGATCAGGTGCGCGGCCGTGCCCGCCGCCCGCGCGGTCTCGACGAGCCGGTTCGAGTTCGACGAGTTCCGCGAGCCGATGACGAGCAAGAGATCGATCTCGGGGAGCATCTCCTTGACCGCCCACTGGCGGTTGGAGGTCGCGTAGCAGATGTCCTCCTTGCGCGGCGCTCTGATCTCCGGAAAGCGCCGCCGGAGCGCCTGAATGATGTCGCCGGTCTCGTCCACCGACAGCGTGGTCTGCGTGACGTAGGCGAGCTTCGCGTCGGGCGGGACCTCGAGCGACTCCGCCTCGGCGACGGTCTGCACGAGCACGGTCGCGTCCGGCGCCTCCCCGGTCGTCCCGACCACCTCTTCGTGGCCGGCGTGCCCGATGAGGACGATGGTGTACCCCTCCTCCGCGTAGCGCCGCGCCTGCACGTGCACCTTCGTCACGAGCGGGCAGACCGCGTCGATGACGTTGTGCCCGAGCCGCTCTGAATTTGCGAAGACCGTCGGGGCAACGCCGTGCGCGGAGTAGACGACCGTCGCGCCCTCGGGGACCTCGGTCTCCTCCTCGACGAAGATCGCGCCGCGCGCTTCGAGGTCGCGGACGACGTGGATGTTGTGGACGATCTGCTTGCGCACGTAGACCGGCGCGCCGTAGTGCTCGAGTGCGCGCTCGACGGTCTCGACGGCGCGCTCGACTCCCGCGCAGTATCCGCGGGGCGACGCGAGGAGGACCCGCTTCACCATCGCGCCAAGGGTACGTCAGCGCGCAGTCTGCGCGAGAAGGATGCCCGTGAGCACCACCGCTCCGCCGACGACCTGCGCCGCCGACAGGGTCTCGCCGAGCCACGCCCAGGCGACGACTGTGGCGGCGACGGGCTCGAACGTCATCGTGATCCCGACCCGCGTTGCCGCGAGGTGCCGCAGCGCGCCGATCGTCAGACCAAAGGGCGCGATGGTGCCGAAAACGATCGTCCAGAGCGCGAGCGTCCACACGGGCGCCGACAGGTGGTCGAGGTTGCCGAGCAGCGAGGTCTCCTCGGTGAGCGCCCCGAACGGGTACGTCCACCACGGCTGCACGAACGACCAGACGATTGCCGCGAACATGAGTGAGAAGCAGAGGACGGTGAGCGGGTCGCGACTCGCGACCCCGCGCTCGCCTGCGAGCAGGTAGACCGCGAGCGCAATTGCACCGCCCGCCGCCGCGACGACCCCGACCGTGTCGAGCGTCCACCCGAGCCAGAACTCGGACACGAGCGCCAGGCCGACCAGCGTCAGGCTGAGCGCGGCCCACACGCGCGGGCGGACGTCCGCGTGCCAGACGAGGCGCGCCCAGACTGCGACGAGCACGACGCCCGTGAACTGGATCAGGAGCGCGATCCCGATCGGGAGATGCTCGATCGCGACGAAGTACAGCCACTGCACGAGCGCGAACGAGAACATCCCGTAGAAGACGAAGAAGGGAATGTCTTGGCGCGTGATCCGGAGCTTGCGGCGGGCGAAGACAGCAAGCGCGAGGAACAGTCCGAGGAAGCCGCCCGCGGTGCGGATCTGCGTGTAGTCGACCGCCGTGAGGTCGCTGCCAGTGAGCGCGACCTTCGAGACCGTCCCGTTCACGGCGAAGAGCGCCGCACCTCCGAGCGCCATCGCATAGCCCGTCCCCGCCCGCTGGTCGCGCTGGGTCGCGCCCGGGATGGGTAGCGGGGCGTCGACCATGGGCCCGCAGGCTATCCACCTACACTGTGGGCCTCGGGGCGTAGCTCAGCCTGGTAGAGCGCCTGCTTTGGGAGCAGGAGGCCGACAGTTCAAGTCTGTCCGCCCCGACTGGTGAGGAATTTCGTGCTGGCAGCATGCGTCGCAGTCGCGCTGCTTGTCGTTCCGGTGGCGGAGCCGAGCGAGGCGGCGTTCCGCGGGACGATCTCGCGCATCGACGCCGCGCAGGCGAAGCGGATGACCGGGGTCTCGTGGCGGCCCGGCTGCCCGGTTCATCTGCGCGACTTGCGCCTGCTCCGGATGTCCCACCGGCGCTTCGACGGGAAGGTGGCGACCGGCCGCCTGATCGTGCACGCGGACGTCGCGCGCGAGATCGTGTCCGTATTCCGCCGGCTCTACAACGCCGGCTTCCCGATCCGCCGGATGGTTCCGGTCGACGCGTACGGTGCCTCCGACTTCCGCTCGATCGAGGCCGACAACACGTCCGCGTTCAACTGCCGCTACGTGGAAGGGACGACTCGCTGGTCGGAGCACGCCTACGGCCGCGCGATCGACGTGAACCCGATCGAGAACCCCTACGTCTCCGGCGCCCGGACGTCACACAGAGCCAGCATCCCGTATCTGGACCGCAGCCGGCGCCGCCGCGGGATGGCTTACGAGGGCGGCGCCGTGGTGCGTGCGTTCGATGCGGTCGCGTGGGGCTGGGGAGGCCGCTGGACGTCCGTCAAGGACTACCAGCACTTCTCGGAGAGCGGCCGCTAGCCCTCGCTCTCCGCCACCGGTGCGG
Organism: uncultured Actinomycetes bacterium; assembly: GCA_963765175.1. Taxonomy (GTDB): domain Bacteria; phylum Actinomycetota; class Thermoleophilia; order Gaiellales; family Gaiellaceae; genus GMQP-bins7. Next base: position 53,495 of record CAVXUY010000008.1, on the reverse strand, counting down.
TAGTGCTCCTCTCGCCGAGCAGGTAGGTCCAGATGGCTGCTCCGAGCACGCCGCCGGCGAGTGGCCCGACGATGTAGATCCAGACGTCGTCCCACTCCTGGTTCCAGAGCACCGGGTCGAGCGAGCGCGCCGGGTTGAACGAGCCGCCCGACGCGGGGCCGACCGTGGCCGCGGCCGTGAAGATGAAGAGCCCGATCAGGAGCGGCGCCATGACGCCCGTCCACGCGGCGCGCGGATCCGTGGCGACCGTGAGGATGACCATGAGGAAGAGCGCGGTCGCGACGATCTCGAGCACGAGCGCCGCCCAGTCGTCGATCCCGCTACCCGGCTGCGTGTGCAGCGCGTCCGTGACCTGGCTCGAGTACGCGATCGCCATCACGATGACGGCCCCGAAGCCGCCGACGAGCTGCGCGACCCAGTAGGGGACGACGTCGCGGGTCGGGAACCTCCCGCTGACGGCGAGGCCGGCGGTGACCGCCGGGTTGAAGTGACCGCCCGTGACGTGCCCGAAGGCGGTGATCGCGAGCGTCAGCCCGAAGCCGAAACCGGCCGCGACTCCTAGGGGCTGGATCGCGTCGATTCCGATGTCGGTGACGACGGCGATGCCGCTGAATCCGAGGAAGAAGAAGAGAAACGTGCCGAGTGCCTCCGCCGCGAGGCGGGTGTAGAGCGGATGTTCCATGTCCGACCTCCGTGACGTGTAGCCCGGGCTCGTTTTCGCCGCCGACCCGTCATCTCCTGGGACTGCGAGGGGGGATAGCACCAGTCCCAAGACGCCGGAACACGGCAGGGTCGCAGGGCGGTCTGCGCCCTGGGCCGGCGCGAGCCGCACAGGCAGCCTCGACTCATGGCACAAACGAGTGAAAGGCAGGCAGCCATGAGACTCAACATCGCCGCACGCGCAGGGCGCTGGAGCGCCGCGCACTGGAAGACCGCGACCTTCGGCTGGATCGCGTTCGTCGTTCTCGCCGTCGTGCTCGGAGGTGCGGTCGGAACCAGGACGCTCGGCGAGGGCGACTCGCCCGGCGAGTCCGGTCGCATGGAGAAGATCCTCGAGGAGGGCTTCGAGCGCCCGGCGGAGGAAAGCGTGCTCGTGCAGAGCCGCACGCTCACGACCGACAGTCCCGAGTTCGAGGCGGCGGTCGATGACGTCGTCGCGGCCGTCAGCGCGGTCCCGGCCGCACAGGCCGTCCGCGACCCGCTCGAGCCCGCGAACGCCGACCTCGTCTCGGCGGACGGGCAGGCCGCGCTCGTCACATTCGAGATCCGCGGCCCGCCTGAGGACGCGGTGGACAAGATCGATCCCTTCCTCGCCGCCGTCGACGAGGCGAAGGCCGCGCATCCGGATCTCTTCATCGGCACCTTCGGCGAGGCGAGCGCCGACAAGGAGATCAACGAGAGGGTGAGCGAGGATCTCGCCCAGGCGGGGCTGCTCTCGCTGCCGGTCACGATCATCATCCTCGTCGTCGCCTTCGGCGCGCTCGTCGCCGCGGGCATTCCGCTCCTGCTCGCCCTCACGTCCGTGATCGCCGCGATGGGCCTGCTCGCGCTGCCGAGCCAGGTCCTGCCGGTCGACGACAGCGTCGGCGCGGTCGTGCTGCTGATCGGGCTCGCGGTGGGCGTCGACTACTCGCTCTTCTACCTGAAGCGAGAGCGGGAGGAGCGAGCCGCAGGGCGCAGCGAGAAGGCCGCGCTCGAGGCGGCCGCAGCCACGTCCGGACGAGCCGTGCTCATCTCGGGCCTGACGGTGATGGTTGCGATGGCGGGGATGTTCCTCACCGGCGACCCGGTGTTCAGCTCCTTCGCGATGGCGACGATCCTCGTCGTGGCGATCGCCGTGCTCGGGTCGCTCACCGTGCTCCCGGCGTTGCTGTCGAGGCTTGGAGATCGCGTGAACAAGGCGCGGGTGCCGCTCCTGCACCGGCTCCAACGTCCTGAAGGAGCGAGGTTCTGGGGCTGGACGGTCGACCGCACCATGCGCAGGCCGAAGCTTGCGGCGGCGCTCTCGGCAGGAGTGCTCGTCGCACTCGCGCTGCCCGCGCTCGGCATGAAGACCGTGGACCCCGGCGTCGACGCGCTGCCGCAGGACCTGAGCGCCGTCCAGGTCTACAACCGGCTCCAGACCGCGTTCCCCGGCGAGCAGGCACCCGCGGTCGTCGTCGTGCGTGCGCCGGCGATCGACGGCGACGTCGAGGACGCGATCGCGGAGCTCCGCCGGCAGGCGGTTGCGAGCGGCGCCGCGCACGAGCCGATCTCCACCGAGGTGAACACCGACCGCACGGTCGCGCGGATCGAGCTTCCGATCGCCGGGAGCGGGGACGACTCAGCGTCCTACGACGCGCTCGCGACCCTCAGGAACGAGATCGTGCCGGCGACCGTCGGCGGGATCGAGGGCGTCGAGGCAGGCGTGACCGGCGAGACCGCGGGCTCGAAGGACTTCACCGACGCGGTGCGCGGCAAGGCGCCGCTCGTGTTCGCGTTCGTGCTCGGGCTGGCGTTCCTGCTGATGCTCGTCGCCTTCCGCTCGGTCGTGATCGCCCTCAAGACGATCACGCTGAACCTGCTCTCCGTGGCGGCCGCATACGGCGTCCTAGTGCTCGTCTTCCAGTACGGGTTCGCCAAGGATCTCCTCGGCTTCGAGTACACCGAGGGCGTGATGGCCTGGCTCCCGGTGTTCCTGTTCGTGATCCTGTTCGGGCTCTCGATGGACTACCACGTGTTCATCCTCAGCCGGATCCGCGAGGCCTACGACCGGGGGATGCGGACCGAGGATGCGATCGCCTACGGGATCAAGACGACCGCTGGCGTCGTCACCAGCGCAGCGATCGTGATGGTGTTCGTGTTCTCGATCTTTGCGACGCTGTCGCTGATCATGATGAAGCAGTTCGGAGTCGGGCTCGCGGTCGCCGTCCTGATCGACGCAACCATCGTCCGCGGCGTGCTCCTGCCCGCGACGATGAAGCTGCTCGGCGAGTGGAACTGGTACCTGCCGCGCTGGCTCGGCTGGCTCCCGAGGGTCAAGCTCGAAGGGCCTTCGCCGGAGCCCGCGGCCACTGAGGCGCGCTAGATGATCGACCGCCTCCGAACGATCCCGTTGCTGGCGCCGTTCGCCAGGGCGGAGACGTACCGAGCACTGCTCTACGCCCTCGCGGGAGTGGTGCTCGGGAGCGTCGCTCTTGCAGTCCTGCTCGCGGGCTGGATCGTGACGATCGTCTTCGCGATCACGCCGCTCGTGTTCCCGCTGCTCTTCGTGCTCCGCTGGGCGGTCGGCCTAGTCGCCGCCGCCCAGGCGGGCCTCGCGAACGGGCTGCTCGGCACGCGCGTGACCCCGGCGCTGCACACCACGAGAGGCGCGAGCTTCTGGAGCCGCGCCCTGAACGTCCTCCGGGACGCGGCGTTCTGGAAGCAGCAGGCGTATCTCCTCGCTGACGTGGCCGCTCGCGCTGATCCCGCTGACGCTCGTCTGCTGGTCGCTCGAGCTGATCACGCTCCCGATCTGGTACCGCTGGGTCGACTCGAGCGACGTGCTCGGTTTCCTCGACATCGACACGTTCGTCGAGGCGCTCCCGGCTCGTCGGGCTCGGGCCTCGGTCTCCTGGTGGTCGCAGGCCGCACGTCCTCCGGTTGTACGCGGCGGTGACGCGCCGGCTGGCCGCCCGCCTGCTCTCCGGCGACCCCGGGCTTCAGAGGACGCCGGCAGAGGTGAGGGCGCGGCGCTTCCGGGAGCTGACCTTTCTCGCATGGGTCTCGACCGGCGTTGCGTTCGTGCTCATATTCATCTGGGCGTTCACCTCGCGCGGATACTTCTGGCCGATCTGGCCGATGCTCTCGCTGGCGCTCGTGGTCGGGATCGCGGGCTGGAGCGTCGCCGTCCTCGAGAACCCCGACATCCCGCGGATCGCGCTCGGCAGCCGGGCGCTGGCGATGCAGGTCGGGATCTCCTCGATTCTGCTCGGCTTCCTCGTCGGAGTCTGGGCCGTCACGACCAGCGGCTACTTCTGGCCGGCCTGGGTGGCCCTCGGGCTCGGCCTGCTCGTGGCCGTTCACGCGGCGATCGTCTACGGTCGGAGAGAGCATCGGATCCGCGAGCTCGAAGAGTCGCGGGCAGGGGTGGTCGACGTGCAGGAGAGCGAGCTGCGGCGGATCGAGCGCGACCTGCACGACGGCGCACAGGCTCGGCTGGTCGCGCTCGGCATGAGCCTCGGGATGGCGGAGGAGAAGCTCCGGACCGATCCCGAGGGCGCCAGCCTGCACCTCGCCGAGGCGCGGAGTGGTGCCCGAGAGGCGCTCCAGGAGCTCCGCGACCTCGCGCGCGGGATCCACCCGCCGATCCTCACCGATCGCGGGCTCGAGGCGGCGGTCGCGGCCCTTGCCGCTCGGAGCCCGGTGCCGGTCGCCGTGACCGTCGGCGTGCCCAGCCGCCCGTCGCCACCGGTCGAGACCGCCGTCTACTTCGTCGTGGCCGAAGCTCTCGCGAACGCGATCAAGCACGCGCAGGCGACGCGGGTCGACGTCCGGATCTGGCGCTCCAACGCGACGCTCGTCGCCGAGATCGAGGACGACGGCAGGGGCGGAGCCGATGTCTCGGGGAACGGCCTGACGGGCATGCGGCAGCGTGTGGCCGCGCTCGACGGCACGCTTCGAGTCTTGAGCCCAACTGGCGGCCCGACGACGGTGACAGCGGAGCTGCCGTGCGAGTAGTCATCGCCGAAGATCTCGCGCTGCTCCGCGACGGGCTCACACGGCTCCTGCGGGACAACGGGTTCGAGGTCGTCGCGGCGGTCGAGGACGGGAACGCGCTGCTCCGCGTCATCGTCACGGAGAAGCCGCAGATCGCGATCGTCGACATCCGGCTGCCGCCGACCTTCCGCGACGAGGGAGTCCGTGCGGCGCTCGAGGCCAGGCGGCGCGCGCCCGACACCGCGATCCTCGTCGTCTCGCAGTACGTGGAGCAGACGTACGCGGCGGAGCTCCTCGCCGACGGCCGCGGCGGTGTCGGCTACTTGCTGAAGGACCGGATCATGGACGTCGCGGACTTCGTCGACGCCGTGCGCCGAGTCGCCGAGGGCGGCACCGCGCTCGATCCCGAGGTCGTCGCGCAGCTTTTCTCCAGCCGCCGGGACGGCCCCCTCGAGCGGCTGACCCCGCGGGAGCTCGAAGTGCTCGGCCTGATGGCGGAGGGGCGATCGAACGCCGGCATCGCGCAGGCGCTCGTCCTCACGGTCGGCGCGGTCGAGAAGCACATCGCGAGCATCCTCGGCAAGCTCCAGCTTCCTCCCTCGGAGAGCGACCACAGGCGAGTGCTCGCGGTGCTCACGTATCTCCAGGAAGAGCATCCGGCCGGCGAGGCCTGACCAGCGGCAAGCGGGCGACCGGGCTCGAACCGGCGACATCCAGCTTGGAAGGCTGGCGCTCTACCAACTGAGCTACACCCGCGCGCGACTAGCGTAGCGCCGTGGACCCGTACCGGTGGTCGTGGAACCCCGAGGCATTGGTGCTCGTCCCGCTCTTCCTCGTCCTGTACGTCCTCGCCGTCCGCCGCTACCCGACGCCGGCGTGGCGCATCGCCTGCTTCGTCTCCGCGATGGGGCTCCTCCTCGCGGTGACGATCACGCCGCTCGAGACGCTCGCCATGAACTACCTGCTGGTGATCCATCTCCTGCAGAACGTCGTCCTCGCGGAGTGGGCGCCGCTGCTTGCCGTGCTCGGGCTCACGCCCGCGCTGGCCGCGGAGCTCGCGCTGTTCCCCGGTCTCCGTCCGCTGACCCATCCAGCGGTCGCCCTCCCGCTTTGGCTAGGGAACTACATCCTCTGGCACCTGCCGTGGCTCTACGACACGGCGCTCGAGCATCCGCACTCGCTCCTCCACCTGGAGCACGCGCTCTACTTCTCGACGGGCGTTCTGCTCTGGTGGAGCATCGTCCATGACGAGCCGTACCGCATCGGGTGGGGAGTCAGGGCCGGCGTCGTGTTCGCCGCGTTCGTCCTCGGGAGCCCGATCGGCCTTGTCATGGCGCTCGTCCCGGACCCGATCTACGACTTCTACGTCGACGCGCCGGAGCGCCTGTGGGGCCTGAGCGCGATCGAGGACCAGCAGCTTGCGGGGTTGCTGATGACGGTCGAGCAGTCGATCGTGTTCTTCGCCGTCTTCGCCGTCTGCTTCCTGCGCTTCCTCGCGGAGGAGGAGCGGCGCGAGGACTTCGAGCACGGCTTCGAGCCGGACGACCTTCCGCCCGACTACCCTGCCGACAGGCGCCCGTAGCTCAGTGGACAGAGCGGCGGACTTCTAATCCGCGGGTCGGAGGTTCGAATCCTCCCGGGCGCATCGTCGTCTTGTGCCTGCACAACACCGATTTCCGGCCGCAAGGCCCGGAGCGCCGCGCTGGAGTCGCAGCGCATGAGCGGAGAGAGGTTCCCCGAGCCGGTCGTGCTTTGCCGGCAAACGAGAGCGTCCGTTCCACGTGCCCACCGAACCGGCGTCTAGCGCGGAGCTGGACCGGCGAGCGCGTCGGAGGCGCGGAAGCGCTCGCCGAGGATGCGGCCGAGGTCGAGCACGAAGCGCAGTGCGAGCCGCGGATGGGTCAGTCGCAGACGCTGGAAGGACGATTGCGTCAGCACGAGCGCCTCAGACGCCTCGAGCGCGACGACGTCCGCCGACCGTGGGAGCCCGTCGAAGAACCCGACCTCGCCGAAGAGGTCGCCGGGCTCGAGCATGCGGACGCGCTCTGGCTGTCCGTCGGTCGGCACCAGCACCTCGAAGGAGCCGCGCGAGATGATGAAGAAGCTGCGGTCGACTTCGCCGCAGCGGACGGCGAACTCACCGGGCGCGTACAACCGTGCTTGCGTGTACTGGAGGATGACGGCTTGGTCGGCCTCGTGCAGGTCTGCGAGAAATTCGCGCTGGCTCGGCTCGCCGCCCGGCGTCGGTCATTCAACTCGAGCGGCTGCGCCCGAGAGCATCACATCCTGAACGACTTGGTATGCCTCCTGCCACGCGGAGGTGTATTCGGGCCTCCAGGCATCGCCGGCGACCTCCGCCATCGCCCCGATCAGCACTTCCCCAACGACGGGATAGTGCTCGGTCATCGCGCCGTACTCGATGTGACGCGCGCCGAGCTCCTCCAGGTCCGGGACGATGTCGTCGAGATCCCGGAGTGATTCGCGCAGGACGAGGAGCATGTTCAGCAGCGCCTGTCGCTGCCTCTCCATGTCGACGTCCGCGAACAGCGGCCGCACGGACGGCGCGGCCTCGAATAGGTTGTCGTAGAAGGTCTGCATGAGCTCGTCACCTTGCGGAGCGACGAGGTCGAAGCTTTCCTCGAGCGTCTCGACGTCGATTGCCATGGCGCCGCTCCCTTCCTGTGCGGATAGCCCTACCGTGCGAGTGTCTCACCCTCGGCGAGGCGAGACAAGACCTGCCACTTCCCCTGCTCGAGTGCGTCGAACTCGGAGCCGAGGTCGACGCGGCTCTGGACCGCGCTCGTGACGTCGTCGAAGAGTTCCGGGCTGCCGAGGACGATCGCTCCTGTCAACCGGCCGTCCTCGAGAATCAGTTTTCGGTAGCGACGCGTGCCATACGCGCTGACGACGACGGTTCTCGCCTCGCCCGCAGGAGCGTCGACGCTGCCGATCGAGAGGAGATCGATTCCCGGCACCTTCAGCCTCGCCGGCTGCGCTGTGACGCGGTAGGCCGCTTCGTCGCCGACCATGTTCGCCGCAGCGACCTGCGCCTGCTCCACGCAGGCCGGCCAGAGCCCGTAGCGGCGACCGTGGTGATCGACGACGTCGCCGACGGCGAAGATGTGCGGGTCCGATGTGCGCATGCCGTCGTCGACGCTGATCCCGCCGGCGACGTCGAGGCCCGCCGCTTCTGCGAGCTCGGAGTTCGGCTCGATCCCCGTCGCAATGAGGCACAGCTCCGCGTCGATGGAGCCTCCCTCGATCAGCTCGACTCCGGTGACCCGCCCGTCGCCGAGCACGCGCTGCGCCTCCGTCCGCGGCACCACCTCGATTCCCAGGTCCTCCAGCATCTCCCAGAGCAGTGCCCCCGCCTGCTCGTCCAAATGCCGGCTCAGCGGCCACGGACCACGGTCGAGGACGTGGACACGAACCTCGAGCTGTGTCAGGTAGTACGCGGCCTCGAGGCCGAGGAGTCCTCCGCCGACGATCACGGCAGTCCGGCCGCGGGTGCGCCGAATGTGCTGCTGGATCTGAACCGCATCGTCGATGGTACGGAGCACGAAGCTGCCCTCCGCGCCGAAACCGTCGATCGGCGGAACGAGCGGGCGCGCTCCGGTGGCGATCACAATCCGGTCGTACGGAATACGTTGCCTGTTCGCGAGGTTCACCTCGCGGTTGGCGCGGTCGATCGCCCTGACTGCCACTCCGCGCCGGTAGTCGACCCGGCGTGACTCGGCCCAGTCTCGCGGGTTCAGATAAAGGCTCTCGATCGAGGCGGATTCGGAGACGAGGCGCGTGATTGCCATCCGGTTGTAGAAGGGGTAGGCCTCGTCACCGATGAGCGTCAGCTCGGTGTCAGCGAGCGCCCGGCGGAGCTCCTCGGTCGCAGTGACCCCGGCGACACCCGCTCCGACAACCACAACGCGGCGGATCGCTCGCTGCCGAGCTCCATCCACGCGGACAGCAGGCCGTCCCCACTCGTCGTGCTCAGGCCGCGCCTCGACCACTGGGTGCGGGTCGACGACGACCGCACCCTGGACACGCGCGACACAGGCCATGCGGCAACCGGCGCCGAGACCGAGCCGCTCGAGTGTTCGACGCTCAGCCGAACGCATCGCCGAAAGGTTCTCTTCGCCCTCCACGATCCGAACGGGATCCGAGCCGCACATGCCCATACGACAGCCGGACTCCATCACCACCTGGCTGGCCTCGGCGATGTCGAGCAGCTTGTCGCCGACCTTCGCCATCACCGTGGGACCCGGGCTGAAGGCAACCGAAACCTCCCCGGCGTGGACGGCCTCGGCAACGCGCAGGAGCTCGTCGCCGGGATGAGCGATCGCCGGTGTGTCCTCGGTCACTTGCCGACCCTAACGGGCCTGCACTTCATCGCCCAGGCCGTCGCCGACTTGACGAGCGCGGTGGCCGGCTGTCGTGCCTGAGCCTGCAGCGCGGTGGCCGGGCCGCGGCCGCCCCGAGAGTCTTACGCGCGCACGCACGAGGCGGTGCGCTGTCACACCTTCACCGGAACAACGCCACAACTCAGTGCGCCGCGAGACTTGCTGACGGGCCCGCGCTCGGTACTGACTAGGGCAAGCGCTCCTGGTGGAACCTCTCCTTGTCTTCCTCGTGCCACTTCGCCTCGAAAGCTTCGGCCTCGGCAAGCTCGCGCTCCGTTAGCGCGCTTGCGTTCGCGTCGTCACCCGCGCGACCCTCGCTCGCGGCCGTGTTGCGGCGCATGGCGATGAATGCGACCACGACCAGCGGTACTGCGACCACTGCCATGATGATCCAAGGGATCATGGTGGGCAGCGTATCGCCAGACGCACAATCCGGCCCCGGCCCGCGTGCTCCCCGAGGAGGAAGGAAGGTCAGGACGGCGGAGCAACGCCGCCCCGAGGGCTAGCCGTCTGGAGCGGTGGGCGCCGGGTGGCGCGGCACGAACTCCTTGCAGCTCGACGAACCGCTGATGACGCCTCGCACCAGCCGGCACCCTCCGATTGCGAGCGGCGGGAACATGTACTTGCAGTGGTCGCAGCGGACTTCGGGCGTCGGGGCAGGCCCGTAGTTCGCGCCCTTCTTGGAGAGACCCCAAATCGTCGCCATACGAATCCTTCGGCTCGGATCCTACTCCTGCCTGCAACCAGAACCTCCCTCGCCTCTCAGGCAGATCCGGGCGATCCACGCGCGACGCCGTAGCCGCCAGCGGGTAGTCCCGGTTTCCGGCCAGCTTGACCGGAGATCGGGCACTAGCGCCGCTGACGGGGCGAAGTGCCCTTGCGATCCTGACTCAGACGACCAACGCACCTTGCGAGGAGTGACTATGAGCAGACGAGACTCGGGACGGGCCTAGGGTTGGGACCGACCGCATCATGATCGGCACCGGATCCTTCGGAGCTCCGTCGCCCGAGACTGACTGATGGCCGCGCCGCCGGCCCCGTCGCCTCCCCCGACCGGCGGCCGGCGGCTGCGGCTCCGCGTTGCGTGGTGGTGGATCGCGGTCGTGGTCGGGCTGTTCGCCGTCAACTTCTGGGTGGCCTCGCGCGCGACGCAGCCCGAGCCGCGCGTGCGCGTCCCGTACAGCCCGTTCTTCATCGGGCAGGTTCAGTCCGGGAACGTCGTCCAGATCACGTCCAAGGGAACGGCGATCCAGGGGACCTTCAAGAAGGAGAGAGAGTTCGACGGCTCGGACCCGACGACGCTGTTCAAGACCGAGGTCCCGGCATTCGCCGACACGGACGAGCTCACGCGCCTGCTGGAGAGCAAGGGCGTCGTCGTCAACGCTGAGCCGTTGGACACCGGCTCGCCCTGGTGGCAGGCCCTGCTGTTCGGCTTCGGTCCCACGCTGCTGTTCCTGCTCCTGTTCTTCTTGTTGCTGCGCCGGGCCGGAAGCGTGCAGGGCGCGCTCGGCTCCTTCGGCCGCTCGAAGGCACGGCGCTACGAGGCGGGAGGCGATCGCGTCACCTTTGCCGACGTCGCGGGCATCGACGAGGCGAAGATGGAGCTCTCGGAGGTCGTCGACTTCCTCCGCCAAGGCGACAAGTACCGGAAGCTTGGCGCCCACATCCCGCACGGCGTCCTCCTCACCGGCCCGCCCGGCACCGGCAAGACGCTGCTCGCGCGCGCGGTCGCGGGCGAAGCCGACGTCCCGTTCTTCTCGATGTCCGCGTCCGAGTTCGTCGAAGCGATCGTCGGCGTCGGGGCGTCGAGGGTGCGGGATCTGTTCGAGACCGCGAAGGCAGCCGCGCCGTCGATCATTTTCATCGACGAGCTCGACGCCGTCGGCGGGTCGCGCACCTCCGGAGTCGGAGGGTTCAGCGGCGGCAACGACGAGCGTGAGCAGACGCTGAACCAGATCCTTACGGAGATGGACGGGTTCGACTCGTCGACCGGCGTCGTCGTCATCGGCGCGACGAACCGCCCCGACGTCCTCGATCCTGCGCTGCTTCGTCCCGGGCGCTTCGATCGTCGAGTCGCAGTCCAACCCCCGGACCGGGTGGGACGCGCGCAGATCCTGCAGGTGCATGTCCGAGACGTGCGCATCGGCTCGGATGTCGATCTCGGCCGAATCGCCTCTACGACGCCCGGCATGGTGGGTGCAGACCTTGCGAACCTCGTCAATGAGGCGGCGCTGCTCGCCGCGCGCCGCGATCATGACGCCGCCAGCGCGGCCGACTTCGCGGACGCGCTGGAGCGGATCGTGCTCGGCGCCGAGCGCAAGGTGATGCTCGGTCTGGAAGACAGGCGCCACAGCGCATACCACGAGGGCGGGCACGCGTTGGTCGGCATGCTCACCGAGGGGGCGGACCCGGTCCGCAAGATCTCGATCATTCCGCGAGGCACGGCGCTAGGTGTCACCTTCGCGGCTCCGGACGCGGATCGCTTCAACTACGACACGCGCGAACTGCTGGCGAGGATCGAGGTTGCGCTCGGAGGGCGAGCGGCGGAGGAGATCGTCTTCGGCGAGGCGACGACGGGAGCGGAGTCGGACATTCAGCAGCTGACGCAGATCGCACGACAGATGGTCGGGCGGTGGGGGATGAGCGACGCGGTCGGGCCGGTCGCGGTCTTGCCGGCCGACGGGCGCGGGCCGTTCCTTCCCGGAGCGTCCGAGGTCTCGCCGCGAACGCAGCAGCTGATCGACGACGAGGTGCGCCGAATCGTCGACGAGTGTCACGCCAAGGTGGTCGCGCTTCTCGAGGCGAATCGGGACAAGCTCGATTCGCTGGCGCAGGCGCTGCTCGAGCACGAAACGCTGGACGAAGACGATGCGTACGACGCTGCCGGAGTCAGCCGGCCCGAGGGGCCCGCCGTCACTCCTGCGGCCGCCGCTGCCTGACGAGGAAGGGCATGGCGACGCCAGGCGTGGCGATGCCGAGCGGCCGCCACCCGCATCCGCCGCGCGGCCTGCTCCATGCCCTCACGCGACCGCTGTACCGCACTGCGCTGATCGTCAAGCCCACAGCCTCGACGAAGGGGCGGTCTTCGTCGAAGGTCTACGCCGCCCTCGTCCTCGAACCAGGCCGGACGCGCCATGGGCGAGTTGGATGCTCTATCACTCCTGCTGGAGCGCATCCAGCACGTTCAGACGTGACGCGCGCCGTGCAGGGAAGATCGCGGCCAGGAAGCCGACGACGAGCGCGGCGATCACGAAGACGATGATCGAGCCGGTCGGCAACACGAACGTGAAGAACGAGATCGTGTGCCCGATGAGGGCGGCGAGGAGCACGCCGAGCGGGATGCCGAGTGTGGCCCCGATCACGGCGGTGAGGATGCTCTCCCACCGGACCATTCGGCGGATCTGCCGGCGGGTCATGCCGACCGCGCGCAGCATGCCGATCTCCCGCGTCCGCTCGAAGATCGTCAACACGAGCGCGTTGACGATCCCGAACAAGCTCACGATCACGGAGAGCGCGAGCAGCAGGTACAGGATGTTCAGGGCCTGGTCGATCCCCTGCTCCTCGTTCTGCTTGAACTGCGACTCGGTCTGGAGCTTCGCGTTCGGGAAGGAGGTCAGGCTGCGCTGGAGCTTTTCGGTGTTCGCGGGGGAGACGCCGCCCGCGACGTCGACGAACGTGAAGACGTTCAACTCGTCGCCATAGAGGCGGTCGAAGGTCGTCGCGGCGACCGTCAGGTCGCCGATCGGCGATCCGGCCGCGGGCGGATCGAAGATCCCGGCAGGCGTGAGGTCGATCCGCTTCCCCGTCGAGGTCAGGGCCGAGAAGGGCGTCCCCACGCTGATGTCGTTGTCGTTCGCGAAGCTCTTCGACACGGCTGTGCCATGGGAACCGAGCCGCTCCAGCGTTTGCTGCGAGCCGCTGATCCAGTCGAGCTGGATGGCCTTGCTGATCCCGGGATCGACACCGGACAGGAGGTACTTCTGGCCGAAGGCTCGGATGTCGTCGCTCGAGCTCGGTGTGGAGCGCACGCCAGACACGTCCGTGACGCCGGGGGCCTGCCGCAGCGCGTCGCCTGCCGAGACGCTCAGCGGTGTGAAGCCGTTCTGTGAGGTCAGGACGTAGTTCGCCTTGAACCCCTCGTCTATGGAGCGATCGAAGGCCGCGCGCAGGCCCGCGCCGAAGACCGCCACGAAGGTGACGAGCGCAAGCCCGACCATCAGCGCCGCCGCGGTCGTCGCGGTGCGCGCGGGATTGCGTTTCGCGTTGTCCCGCGCGAGCACGCCCGCGGCGCCGCCGAGTTGGACACCCGGCCAGCCCAGCACGTTCGCGAGCGGGCGGACCGCCACCGGAGCGAGGAGCGCGATGCCGATGAAGAGCAGGGCCGTCCCACCTCCGAGCAGGAGCAGCCGCTCGATCGTCGCCAGCTTGCCGCCGAAGACGCCGTAACCGAAGAGCGCTGCGCCGACGGCGAGCAGCGCAAGTGAGGGCGCTCGGCCGAGCCGTGCCAGTCGCGACGGCGGCAGCGTCGCACCCTCGCGGACCGCGGCGATCGGTGGTACGCGCGTCGCGCGCAACGCCGGACGCACGCTGGCGGCCATCGTGACGAGGATGCCGACCGCGAGGGTGACGACGATCGTGCGGGTCGCGAGCACGAGCCCGGTCTGCGGCAGGTCGAAGCCGGCGGACGCGAAGACGGCGTCCAAGCCCTTGGCGAGCGCGAAGCCGAGGAGGAGGCCGGCGACAGAGGCGAGGATGCCGAGAACGAGCGCCTCCACGATCACGGAAACCCGCACCTGCCGCTTGCTTGCGCCGATCGCGCGCAGCATCGCGAACTCCCGCGTCCGCTGAGCGATCGTGATCGAGAGCGTGTTCGCGATGACGAATGCGCCGACGAAGAGGGCGACTCCGCCGAAGGCGAGGAGGAAATTCTGCAGATAGCCGAGGAACGTGCTGATGTCGCCGGCGTCGGACGTGGCCTGCTCGGCTCCGGTCTTCACCTGCGCGGTGGAGGGGAGAGTGGGCCGGATCTCGTTGACGAGCGCTTGCGGCGAGACGCCGCTCTGTGCGGCGATGTTGATCGAGTCCAGCTTGCCTTCCTTGTTGAAGAGCCGTTGCGCCGTCGGCAGGTCGAAGATGGCGAGGGTCGCGCCGCCAATCGACGAGACGGCGCCGAACTTCGCGATGCCGGTAATGCGAAACTGCTGTTCCGGCCCGCGGGCGACCACGCCGATCGTGTCGCCGACCGCATATTCGTGAGAGCCGGCGGTGTGCTGGTCGATCGCGATCTGGTGTGGGCCCCGCGGCCATCGACCGGCGGTCAGGGTCAGCGGGCTGAAGCGCCGAGCGTCCACCGGATCCACCGAGAAGGCCAGATTCGGGGCGCCTGTGGTCCCGATTGCCTTGCCGTTGCGATCGACGAGCTGCGCCTGGTCGGAGATCGAGCCGGCCGCGGCAGCGACGTCGGGCAGGGTGAGCACCTTGTGGAGCAAGGACTCCGAGAAGCCGAAGCTCGACTGCTCGCTCCCGAATGCGGTCTTGGCCGTGATCACCGCGCTCGTGTTCTCGTAGGAGGCCTGGAAGATCGTGTCGAAGCTCTTCCGAATCGTGTCCGTGAGCACGTACGTGCCGCTGACCATCGACACGCCGAGCACGATCGCGAGAGCGGTCAGGGCGGCCCGGAGCTTGTGCCCGGCGAGGCTGCGCAGAGCGATCCTGATCACGCGGCGAGCTCTTCGATCGCGGCGATGACGTCGCGCGGCGCGGTGCTGCCGAGGTCCTTGACCACGCGACCGTCGGCAATGAACAGGATGCGGTCAGCGATCGATGCGACCTGAGGGTCGTGGGTGACTATGACCGTCGTCTGGCCGTACGTGTCGGCCGACTCTCGGAGCAGGTCGAGGATCTCAGCGCTCGTGGCCGAATCCAGGTTGCCGGTCGGCTCGTCGGCGAAGACGACCGTCGGTCGCGTGACGAGCGCGCGCGCGATCGCCACGCGCTGTTGCTGGCCCCCGGAGAGCTCGGACGGCCGGTGTCGGCGGCGTTGGGCCAGACCGGTCCTGCGCAGGAGCGCGTCGAACCAGGCTCGGTCGGGCTTCTCGCCGGAGATCAACAGCGGGAGGAGGACGTTCTCCTCGACGGTGAGCATCGGCAGGAGGTTGAAGGACTGGAAGACGAAGCCGATGTGCTCGCGGCGGAGCTTCGTCAGCTCGTTGTCGTCGAGCTCGGCGATGCTTATGCCCTCGATCGTGACGTCGCCCGAGGTCGGCTGGTCGAGCCCGGCGAGAATGTGCATCAGCGTCGACTTGCCGGACCCGGACGGGCCCATGATCGCGGTCAGCTTGCCGCGCTCGATCGCGAGCGAGATGCCGCGCAGCGCTTCGACTGCCGTATCGCCCTCGCCGTAGCGGCGGGTCAGCTCCCGCGCCTCGACGGCGGGCGAGCCGTTCGTAGCGGCTCTTTTTTCGGGTGCCTGCAGGTCCGGCAGGCGTGCGAGTGCGACGCCGGTCCCGAGCACCCAGACCAGCAGCAGCGGCAGAGACGCGAATGCCGCTCGAGCAAGTGTCGTGTTCAGCAGGACGTAGCCGGTCCCGCTCGCGACGAGCGCGACCGCGAGAGCGGCTCCGGTGTAGCCCAGCCAGCGAGGGAGTAACCCCCGGCGAGCCAGCCCGCTGCCTGCGACCGCCAGTGCCGCGAGCGCGAACATCTTCACGCCGTCCAAGCGGTTGCTCAGGTCGAAGAGGGAACCCGCTCGGCTTGCATCGCCGTCAGGAGCTGCGGAGCCGGCAAGCAGCAACCCGAGGGCGCACTGGATCAACGACAGCGTTGCCGCACCGAGACCGGCGATCAGCGCGACGCGCCCGAGCCGATCCACGCCGCGTCGGCGGGCGGCCCGGCCGAGAGCGAGCACGACCAACGCCAGGGCAACTCCGGCCACGCCCTCTACCAGCAGGTACTGCGTCACCGCCGCGGCCTGGTGTGCGCTGTAGCTGGCGACGACCTCGGCGTTGCTTGCTTCCACATCGAGGTTGGACGGCCAGACGGCCAGGCCCGCCACCCAGGCCACGACGTAGGCGACCCCAGCAACCGCCGACCCAGTGAGCAGGCGGCTGCCACGCAAGCCGATGCGCGTGCTTTGCGTGGTCTGGGCGGTCTGCGACTTCATCGTCGATTCCTCTCCTTGGTCGTTGGCGCCCCAGTCGCGGCCGGACGAAGCGGGGTCGGGCCGCCTAGCTCTCGTTTGTGAGGCCTGGACGCTTGCGGTTCTCCGGCGACAGCACCCGACCTCTCAGGGCGTGCCCGGGTACTCGCCGAGGGTGACCGTGAGCGTCGCGTGAGTGCCGCCGGCTCGCTGCACGTCGAGCTCCACGGTCTGGCCCGGACTCAGGTTCGCAAGCTCTGCGGTGAGCTCTGCTCCCGCGCGTGTCGCCGTCCCTGCGACGCTCGTGATGATGTCGCCGACGTGGACGCCGGCTCTCGCCGCGGGGCCGCCGCTTTCGACCCGTCCGACATACGCGCCTCCGCCCTTCAGCACGTCACTGACCTGGACGCCGAGATACGCACGGTCCGAGTTGACGACCGTTCCGTCCTCGACGATTTGCGTCGCGATGTCCTTCACGGTGTCGCTCGGGATCGCAAAGCCGATCCCGGCGGCCTCACCGCCGATCTGCGGGTCGGTTGCCGTCAGAGTCGGGATCCCGACGAGCTGGCCTGAGAGATCGACGAGCGCGCCGCCCGAGTTGCCCGGGTTGATCGCGGCGCTGGTCTGGATCGCGCGCGGGATCGCAACGCCGCTCGGCTCGCTCACAGTCCTGTCGAGGGCGCTCACGATGCCGTCCGTGACGCTCGAGCGAAGCCCCAGCGGATTGCCGATCGCGAGCACGATGTCGCCTACCGCCAGCTTCGAGGAGCGGCCTAGCGTGACGGGCTCGAGTCCCGGCGCGTCGATCCGAACGATCGCGAGGTCATCCTCCGCGAACGTGCCCACGAGGGTTGCCGGATAGCGCTTTCCGTTCGGGAGCGTCACGGTCAGTGGCCCGCCGTCGCTCACGACATGGGCGTTCGTCACGATGTGGCCGTTCGTGTCGAAGACCACACCCGAGCCGAGCCCGGTCGGGTTCTCGATCTGGACGACGGACGGCGCGACCCGGCGCACGACCGACACGTAGATCGATTGCAACTCCGAGGCCGTCGCCGTCGAACTCGAACTGCCTCCCCCGCACCCCGCGAGGGCGAGAAGACAGAACGCGATCGCAAGGATCGCGACGACTGGTCCGAGGATGCGAACGGGCTTCATGGGTCTCTCCTCCTTCATGGCTTCGCCGAGCATCCCCCGCGAGTGGCCGTCTGTCTTCACGGCCAGCGCCCGTCTGGTCTGACCGCCGACGGGAAGCCGTCCCTACCTGCTAGCCGGAGCGCTGCCTTCTAGCCATCGCCTGCGAGATAGAACGAGGCGGCGACGGCTACGTAGGCAATCACCAGGACGGCGCCGCCCAAGCGGCTCGACCGTCCACGTGCGAGCACCGCGCCGGCGACGACAGCAGCTCCGATCATGGCCGCGATCTCGATCGGCCGAAAGGCGAGTGCAAGCGGGTCGATCGCCCAGGACAGAAGCGCGACGACAGGGATCAGAAAGCCGGCGACCTGCGCGCTGGAGGCGAGGGCGATCTCGGTCGCCAGCTTGATCTGGCCCCGTGCGGCGAGCACGACGGCGCTGCCGTGCTCAACGGCGTTACCGGCGATCGCAACGACGACCGCAGCGACGAAGAACTCGGAGAGGTGGGCATCGCTCGCGAAGACCTCGATCGACGAGACGAGTGTCTCGGTCACGAATGCGGTGACGAGCGTCGCAACCGCGAGCACGCCGATGGCGACTGGGAGCGACCAACTTGCGACCGCTTCCGACTCGGCCCTCGACTGCAACTGCCGGTGGCGGCCGAGTGACCGGAGATTGACGAAAACGCGCGTGCCGAGCAGCGCGACGGCTAAGGGCACCGACAGCACCGCCAGGCGCCGGTCGGGGGCGCCGCCCCAGGCGAACGCCGACGGGACGAGCACGAGTAACGCAGCGAGGACGACGATGCCGAGGGACATCGAAGCCGAGACTCGATCGATAGCGCCTCGCGGCCCCGCGAGGAGGGCGAAGCCGAGCACGAGCAAGAGATTGCCGACGACGGATCCGACGAGCGACGCACGAACGACCTCGGGCAGTCCGTGTGAGATTGCGACCAGGGCGATGATGAGCTCTGGTGCATTTCCGAAGCTCGCGTTGAGGAAGCCGCCGATTCCGGATCCCGTGTGTTGCGCGGCCTGGTCCGTCGCCTCGCCGATCAGCCACGCGATCGGAATGAGCGTGAGCGTGGCGAGCACGAACAGCACGTTTGCATCGGCCGCGTCAAACCAGTCGAGGACGACAACAGCTGTGGCCGGTACGAGGAGTGCGAGCCGGGCGACCACAAGAACCGGACGGCCTCCCTTCCCCGGTTGCGCCGATCCGCGCGGGGAAGGGGACACCGCGGTCAGTCCGTCTGACGCCTCCATGGGCACTCGGGCGAGTGCTTGTCCTGCCGCTTCGTGCCGCACGTTGGACAGGAGTAGGTCGGCGCTCGGTGGAGGTCTGCGAACGTCTTCACTATCAGCAGTACCGCGACGAGGTAGGCGAACAGCATCGTGTTCACTCATCTCACCGACCTTGTCCGCTCCCGGCAGTGTCGGCCTCTCGCCACTAGCGGAGGATCGCGAGGGCGAGCTCGGGTGGGCAGCCACGCTCCACGAGGCGTTCGACCTCGTGCCAGTCGACGTCCGAAGCGAAGATTCTGGCAAGAAGCCTCGAAACTCCGAGGCGCTCGAGCTGGCCTCTTCGCCACTCGGCCACGACGGCGTCCTCGTGGGAGTCCACGTCGACGTCCTCGACCTGATCGATATCTGTTGGAGTCCAGTTCATCGTTCCTAGACGATGTCGCATCGCCGAGTCGTCGTCATCGACGCCAGCCACCGTCGACAGTCCCCGCCACCCGAACTCCGGAGTCCCCGGCTAGCCGGTACCCGCGTGCGTCGAAGTGCGCGTCGGGCGCCCCTCAGGCTGCTGTGCCGAGTGCTGCGCTGAGCGTCGCGATCACCACGCCGCCGAGCGTCACCGAGGCGAACGAGCGCAGGAACCCGGTGTGGAAGAAGCGCCAGCGGAGCCAGGCCAGTCCGAGCAGCTCGAAGGGGACGACGGCGACGGCAACCGCGAGCGCGAGCCCGCCGTCATCGCAGGCTGCACCCGCTGAAGGAGGAACCAACGCGCGTCGGCCGTCTCCGGCGCACGCGCGGCCTGTGCGCGCGCGGGAACTCATCCGCTGCTGCGTGCCGGCTGGTCGCCGGACAGCTCCTCGTACACATCGAGGGCGACGGCGATGTGGCGATCTCCCAAGCCGGGTGTGCGCATCGTCCTGAGCAGCTCGTTGGCGACTGCGGTCGACGTCCACGGCACCTTCAATCGCCTGCCCGTCGCGTCGCGAACAGCTCGTTGCGCTTGTCGTCTACTCGTGCCCGGCTGTCGGGTCACACCCGATTGAGCCGGGCACGAGTGAGCGAATTCGGTCATGCGAGCCGAGCGCATCCGAGCCGGGCAGAGAAGCCAGATCCGTTCGGCGTTGCAACCAGGGATCCTTAGTAGCCGCCGCTGCCACTCGAGGACGAGTCCTGGGGGGTGACCTCGTTCCCTGACGCAGAGAGCGCGTACCAGCCGCCGCCGAATGCGTTCAGGCCCTCGCCGTTCGTATCGCCGGCCTGCTTGTCGCCCTCGAAGAGGTAGAGCGGGTGTCCGTTGTACGTGACCTGCTGCGTTCCGTCGGACCGCTCGGTCGTTCCGACCATCGAGGCATCCGCACCACTACCCTCGGTCGGCGTGCCGTTCACCTCGAGCGGCGGCCAGTCGGTCGCGCATTCGCCGGTGCACGTGCTCGTCGTACCGGAGTCCTTGGCGAACAGGTAGAGCGTACGGCCCTGCGAGTTGACGAGGATCTCGCCAAGGTCGTGGTCCGCGACGCCGAGCGTTGCCGACTGTCCGTCCGGGGTCGTCGGGAGCGCGTTGTCGCTGCCGCCGCCGCAGCCGGCAACGGCGAGCACCGTGAGTACGAGCGCTGCCGCGATTGCGAGAAACGTGGTGTATCTACTCCTAGTCATGCCCGTCCTTTCGTCTTGGAGATTGATCTCCCTGATCCAGTGGCTGGTGCTCCGGTCATGGTCGGGCGCGGGCGGCCTGCTGTCTGCACAGCCAGCGGCCATCCGCGGCCCAGACCAGCTGTAGTTCCGGCGTTCCGGCTCGCCCCCAGTCCAGAGACCAGAGGTGAGGTGCGCGTGGAGGTGTCGCGTTGCGAGTACACCGCCGAGAACGGCGGGGGCGCTGGGCGCAGTCTCACCCGCGGGACGGCCGCCGGCCGACGCTGACCAGCACGTGGCCCGGCAGGAACGGCTCGGCGCCGGCTCCGACGACGAGCTGCCCGCCGGCGACCGCCGGCGCTCCCGTGCTCGGCGCACCGAGCGGAACTGCCGCGACGAGCGCACCGGTGGCGGTCGCGAGCCCGCGAAGTGTGCCGTCGGCGCCTGTCGCAAAGAGGTGATCCCCCGCGAGGGCCGGCGCAGCGAAGGAGAAGCTCGGCAACCGCTTCCGCCAGAGGACGTGGCCCGTCGAGGGTGCGAGCGCCGCCGCGACGCAGTCGTTGTGCGCCGCGTCGTTCGAAAGGACGTAGATGCGAGTGCCGTCGGTCGCGACCGGACCGCCCTCAGGACCGTTTGTCGGGCCGGCCACGTCGACGTTGCTCGGCAGCGATGGCGTCAGCCGCCGATGCCAGAGGTGCCGCCGTGCGACCCGGTCCCAAGCGTGGAAGCCATCCTTGTTCGCGGCCACGAGAAGGCGCCCGAGAATCACCGGCGCGCTGTTGAAATCGAAGCCGTGCCTGTCGGCCGGGTAGATCTGATCGCTCCAGACGATCGTGCCGTCGCGGAGGTGGAGGGCGATGAGCGAGCACGTGCCCGGGTTCCGGCCGCGGACGACGCGGTATGGGGAGCCGGTGGCGACGTACGCAAGGCCTGCATGGAGATCGACGCTCGCCGGGGCGATGACACCGCCACCGTTGGCGCCTGCAGGGACGACCGGCGTGCTCCAGACGAGCGAGCCGTCCTGGAGCGAGTAGGCGCTGAGACGGCCGCGCGCGGTCGGCAGCTCGGCGCCCGAGCCTGAGCCGACGAGGACGAGGCCGTCTACCACGACGGGCGGTCCCCAGAAGTAGTCGTCGCTGGAGCTCGTTCGCAACGGGTTGCTTTCCCACAGCGTTCGCCCGTTACCAGCGTCGAGGCAGTAAACGCGGTCCGAGGCTGCAAGGACACGGCCGTGAACGGTTGCTACGCCGCCGAAGAAGCCGAGCCGGCGCGTGCCCTTGCCGGTTCCATAGGAGGCGGTCGGAAAGCGGCGGCGCCAGCGCGCGCGCCCGGTCGTCAGGTCGAAGGAAGCGACGACGCCGCCGATGGATGCCGCGAAGACGTTGTCGCCGACGATCGCAGGCGCCCCCGCGACCCCACCTTTCAGCTCTCTGCGCCAGCGGACATGCGTGCCGGCGACCGGCCGACCGTCGCGTGTGGCGGCCAGATCGTGCGCGGGCAGCGCCCAAGGGTTCGCCGGCGCACCAGACGGTAGCGCCCACGCTGCTCTCGCCTCGATCGCAGCCGCGGCGACCCCGCCCGCCATCGCGAGGAGCATCCGCCGGTCGAATCGCGGCTGCGCTCCCGTCGTCATTGCCGCGCGCCCGACAGACCGAAACTTGGGCGTCTCGCACCGATCGCCATAGCTACACGGTGGCCATCGCAGCGCGGCGTGGCATCGGCGCCAGCGCCAAGATGCGGTTCCGGCTAGCAGGGGATAGCCGTTCGAGCAGGCGAAAGCCGCGAGCGACCGCGTCGAAAGGAGCGGTTGCGAGGACGAGAGGTCGTCGCACCACGGTTCGGGCTAGCCGGTAGCGGATTCGGGCGCTGGCGGCAATGCCGTGCAGCTCCGGCGTCGCCACCCTCTCGTTGTGCCCGATACGGGCAAGCGCGGGCGCCAAGACGAGGAGGATCACGATGAACATCACGACCATTGGAAGGGGAAACATCGGCGGCGGGCTCGCTCGACTCTGGGAACGAGCCGGCCACAACGTCACCCGGCTCGGGCGCGAGGGCGGCGATGCCTCCGACGCGGACGTCGTCCTGGTCGCAGTGCCCTCCCGCTCGATCTCCGACGCACTCGGCAACGTGACGGGCCTCGAAGGCAAGACCGCCGTCGACGCGACGAACGCGTTCGCGGGGCGCGACGAGCGGTACGAATCGCTCGCTCACGAGGTCAAGGCCCACACAAAGGGCCCGGTTGCAAAGGCGTTCAACGCGAACGTCGCCCTGCTCTTCGATCGCGTCGGCGACCAGCGCGTCCGGCCCGGGTGTCTGTACGCGGCCGACGAGGAGGCCGGGGACATCGCGCGACAGCTGATCCGCGACGCTGGCTACGAGCCGGAGAGCCTCGGAGGGCTGGACAGCGCGCGCGCTCTCGAGGATTTCGTGCCCGGCGTGTTCATGAGGCTTCCGCCGGGCTTCTACCGATTCGCCCCTCCCGGTGAGCTCTAACTCTGCTCAGCCGGGACACGAATCGGTGGCTCGTGGTGCGTCGGGCGAGCTGAGCACGCCGGATCCAAGGCGCTGGTTGGCGCTGGCCATCCTGAGCGTCGCATACCTGATGGTCATCCTCGACGTCTCGATCGTGAACGTCGCGCTGCCGTCCATCCAGAAGAGCCTGGACTTCTCGACGTCGGGCCTCGAGTGGGTCGTCAGCGGCTACGCGCTGACGTTCGGCGGCTTCCTGCTGCTGGGCGGACGTTCGGGTGACCTGCTCGGTCGGCGCCGCGTCTTCATGGCCGGCCTCGTCCTGTTTTGCTTCTTCTCGCTTCTCTGTGGCCTCGCGGTCTCGCCGGCGATGCTGATCGCGACGCGCGCGCTTCAAGGCGCGGCCGCTGCGGTCCTGTCCCCGTCCGTCTTCTCGATCGTGACGGTCACTTTCGCGGAGGGGTCGGAGCGCAACAAGGCGCTCGGGATCCTCGGTGCGATTGCCGGCAGCGGGGCGGCGATCGGACTGCTGCTCGGCGGCGTGCTAACGGAGTTCGTGGGTTGGGAGTGGATCTTCTTCGTCAACGTCCCGATCGGTCTCGGCGTCTTGCTGATCGTGCCGAGAGTCGTGCGCGAGAGTCGCGCGCCGGAGCTCGCGCGGCACTTCGACGTCGCCGGTGCGGTGACGGTGACCGGAGGACTGATGCTGTTGGTATACGGGCTCACGCGAGCTCCGACCGTGGGGTGGGGCTCTGCGGAGACGATCGGCTCGTTCGTCGGCTCCGCCGTGCTGATTGCGGCCGCCGTCGTGATCGAGCTGCGTTCGCGGTCTCCACTCGTCGACCTGAACATCTTCCGCCGCCGAACGCTGACCGGCGCAAACGTGATCGGTCTGATGCTCGGGACGATTCTCTTCGGGATGTTCTTCCTGCTCACGCTGTATCAGCAGGACGTGCTCGGCTACTCCCCGCTCAGGACCGGCATCAACAGTCTCGCGATTGCGATTGCAGTCATCTGCGCGTCGGGGGTCTCCCAGGCACTGGTCACGCGGATCGGCGTCAGACCGGTGCTGGCGGTCGGCCTGGCGCTACTCGGTGGTGGCCTTGTCTACTACACGCAGATCTCGGTCGACGGCTCCTACCTCACGGACCTCCTTCCCGGCTTCCTGCTGACCGGGGTCGGGCTCGGGTTCGCCTTCGTCCCCGTGTCCATCGCGGCGCTCAGCGGGGTCACGGGCCGGGAGGCGGGCCTGGCCTCGGGACTCATCACCACGAGCCAGCAGATCGGCGGCGCGATCGGGCTCGCGATCCTGACGACGGTCTCCACCACACGGACGAACAACCTGCTCGCGGATGGCGTCGCAACACCGACGGCGCTCACAGATGGCTTCAAGCTCGCCTTCACGGTCGGAGTCGGCTTTGCCGTGATCGCACTGGTCGCGACACTCATCCTGCTGAGGCCGGCTCCACTGCCAGAGGCGGAGGCCGGCGAGCCACCGGTCGAAAGCGCCGACGAGCAGATCGCGGCGTGATCGAGCACATCGTCTGACGACCGGGCAACGCGCCGTGACGATGGGCGAATGAGGAGCCTGTGCGGCTGACGCACAGTCGCTCACGCCGCGGCGGCGCTTATGCGGCCGACGGCGGGCGTCTCACGACTCCGCGAAGACGGCGAGCGGCGATCAGCTGCTCGAGCTTCGCTTCGTGCGGAGTCGGGGTGCGCAGGTGATCTGGAGCACCCCCGAAAGCATCTGCCGTCGAGCGTCGACCTCGTCGGGCGTCGGGTTCCGTCACCGTTCTAGCGGCGGCTTGGACGGCGTCGCAGTAGTGGTGTCGCGAGCTGATCCACCGTGGTGAGATCGCGGCGGCGGGCATGTGGCGCGAGCAGGCGCTCCCTGGTATCGGGGTTCCGGCCGGCCCAGCTTCTCAGCTACGCAACCCCGTGGCACGGATCGCGCCAGGCACGCTTCGCCGGGTATCAGGCGGCGAGGGGCGACTGACGGCGTTCGGTTCCGGAGGTCGGTCTGGACCGAGGACGACGAGACTCGTCGAGCGCCCGGCTGGCTGCGAGGTAGCGGACGAGGTTGTCGGGGCTCGGGTCGTCTGAGAAGGCGGTGATCGCGTCCCGGAATCGGGCGAACGCGTGTCGCTGCTCAGGGTCGGCGTCGTCGGTCATGAGCCGGCTTTCTTGGCGATGACCTGCGTGACGAAGGCGGCCACCTCGTCGATCTGTTGCGGGCTGAGCCTTCCCTTGAACGGGGGCATGCCGCCGCCTCCGTTCGTCACTTGATGGACGACGACGGAGGGATCGCGTGCCGCTGGAAGCGTGGTGAGGTCGGGGCCGATACCGCCGTGTCCGGTAGCGCCGTGGCACGCCGAGCAGTTGTCGGCGAAGATCGAGCGGCCCGCTGCGGCACCGGTCTGCGTTGTGGCTCCGCTCGTAGTCGTCGCGGGCGCGCTCGGATACTTCGTACCGGCGCTGCCGGTGACCAGGTAAGCCGCGCCGAACGCGACACCCACGACGATCGCGACCAGCGGCACGACCAGGGCGATCCACGTCCCGATGAGGATCGCGGGCGTCGCCGCGCTTTGGCCGTCGTCGACGATGCGGCGGAGATGCTCGACCTCCTGCTCTGCCGCCCGCAGCGGGTGCCGAAGCGGGTCTGTGTGCTGTTCCTGGGCGTACGGCTCGTCGTCCCGGGAATCGCCTGCCACGTGCTCACCGCCTCTCCGGTCGCGACATGTGCAGAGCATCGCCGCAGACGTCCCGGCCGTCTTCGCGGCCACCACCCAAATCGACTACCGACGTGCCGGAGTCGAGGAGTGGTGGCTGGCGTGAAGGGTGCCGATCAGTTTTCGGCCCAGGTCAGGCACCGCCGGCGCCGACGCCGGAGGCGGCGGGCGGCGATGGGATCGCCCTGACGAGGTCGCGACCGAGCCTGTCGACCACCTCTTGCAGCTCGGGCTGTTGGTCTGGTCGCCATCCGGCGAGAAGCTCGCTGAGCCGGGCGGACTTGGCTGCGACGAGCCGCTCGTAGTCCTGTCGGCCCAGCGTCGTCAGGACTATCGCGCCGTCGGGTCGGCTGCCGACGAGCGAGCGTCCCCGGAGCTGCTCGAGCGCCGCGCCGATCGAGTCGACGTCGACTTGCAGCTCATCGGCGAGCTGCGGCTCGGTCAGTGGCTCACGTTCGCCAAGCCGGGCGAGTAGCCACAGCTCCGGCGGCGCGAGCTCGATACCGGCGCGCGTGGCGACGCGTTGGTACAGCTGCCAGCGTTGCTCTCGCCCGGCGAGCAGCGACAGTGCGCGCTCGATCTCCCGTAGCGCGTCGTCGTCGCGTGCCCCATTGAAGCCCTCGCCGACCGCGGGTGCTTGCGTCGTCGCTCGCAGCGGTAGCTCGTGCAGGAGCCAGGTGAGGAGGAACGCGAGCGCAGCCGCACCGGCGGCGGCGAGAAAGACCGGGTGGAGCGCGTCCGTGAGGGCCGCGACATACGCTGACTGGGTGGCCGGCGGCAGCTCCCTGATCCCGGCTGGGTTCGGAACGGCCGGCGCGTGCGCGCCGGCGGGGAGACTCGTTGCGAGGTTGGTCGCGAGCTGGTTGGCGAAGATGGCGCCGAAGATCGCGACGCCGATCGAGCCGCCGAGCTGACGGAAGAGAGTCGAGCCGGCGCTGGCGACGCCGAGGTACTTGTAGTCGACAGCGTTCTGGGCGGCGAGCACGAGCACCTGGATGACGAGGCCGAGGCCGAGCCCGAGTACGAGCATGTACCCCGCGGCGACCAGCGTCGAGGTGTCGACGTACAGGCGCGAGAGCAGCGCCAGCCCGACGGCCATGATCGCGGTCCCGGCGATCGGAAATTGCTTGTACCGACCGAAGCGGCTGATCAGCTGACCGCTCCCGATCGACGTGATAGGAGGCCGGCCATCATCGGCGTGATCAGCAGGCCCGATTCCGTCGGGCTATGGCCTTTGACGTCCTGGAGGTAGAGCGGCAGGTACGTGACCGCGCCGAACAGCGCGAGACCGACGATGAACCCGATCGCGCTTGTGACCGTGAAGACGCGGTTGCGGAATATCTCAAGCGGGAGGATCGGCTCCGAGGCCCGCGCCTCGACCACTACGAAGCCGGCGAGCATGACGAAGCCCGCCGCGATCAGCGTGAGCATCCCCATCGAGTTCCAGGCATAGGTCGTGCCGCCGAGGCTCGTGTACAGCACGATCGAGGAGAGGGCGCCCGCGAGCAGGGTCGCGCCGAGGTAGTCGATCCTGTGCTCGAGATGGTCTGCGCGAGCCCGGAAGGCAAGCGCGATCACCGCGAGCGCGATCAGGCCGATCGGGACGTTGACGTAGAAGATCCAGCGCCAGGAGAGGTTGTCGACGAAGAAGCCGCCGAGCAGCGGTCCGATGACGGTCGAGACGGCGAAGACTGCGCCAAAAAGACCCTGGTAGCGGCCGCGGTCGCGCGGCGGAATGATGTCGCCGACGACGGCGATGGTGATCACGAACAGCCCGCCGCCGCCCAGTCCCTGCAGCGCCCGGAAGACGATCAGCTCGGTCATGTTCTGGCTGATCCCGCAGAGCACCGAGCCGACGAGGAAGATCACGATCGCCGACTGCAGCAGGACCTTGCGCCCGTAGAGGTCGCCCAGCTTCCCGTACAGCGGCCCGGCGACGGTCGAAGCGAGCAGGTAGGCCGTGACGACCCAGGAGAACTTGGAGATGCCTCCCAGCTCGCCGACGATCGTCGGCAGCGCTGTCGACACGATCGTCTGATCGAGCGACGCCAGCAGCACGACCAGCAGCAGCGCGCCGAAGATCAGGCGCACCCGTGCCCTATCGCCGCGAGCCGAACTCACGGTAGGTCGAGAAGCATTCCTAAGACGCGTTCCCACTCCGACCCACTCCTGGAGAAGACCGATCCGCCCGTCTGACAACGCGCCGTCGAGGGCATCGCGCGGTCGGCGACGACGTCAGGTGACGGATGGTCGAACGCCCACGACATCGACCGACAGCGTCGCTTCGCCGGGACAGCACTGCATCAGCGCCACCTGCAGTCGTCGATCCCGGCTAGCCCGAAGAGCGGCGGGCCTGAGCCTCGGACCTCCGGCCCGCCGGAGCCCGGCTCGACTCGAGCGTCTGGTGGATAGCAGGTAGTCGGAGAGTGGGGACGGCCGGGGTCGCGAACGGACGCTGGCCATGAAGACGACTGGCCCCTTCGCAGCGACCGTGAATCGACAGCAATCCTCGAAAGGAGTCGAACCCCAATGTCGTTCACAGACAGGATTCGAATGGGCTCGCGCGGAAAGGCGGCGGTCGCCCTCGCCGGCGCCGTTCTCGGAGCCGTCGTCCTCGCTGCGTGGGCGGGTGACTCGTCGGCCGGGAGCCGCGCTGCTACCGCCGGCTTCCCACCGCCCGAATGGGCCGAGAATGAAGGCTCGTGGCCCACGCACAACCACGACCTCTCCAACACGCGTGCCACCACCGAGACACCGATCAACTCGGAGACGGTCTCGAAGCTCAAGGTGAAGTGGCGGTTCAACTTCAAGGGACTCGGGGCTTCCGGCGCGTTCGCGTCGACACCCATCGTCCTCAACGGCACGGTTTACCTGCAGGACCTCGCCTCGAACGTGTACGCGCTCAACCGCTCGAGCGGCAAGGTGATCTGGCGACATACGTTCAACAAGCCGAACATCGGCCCGAACGGGATCGCGTACGGTTATGGCCGGATCTACGGCGCGACCGAGACGAACGCTTTTGCGCTCGATCCCATGAACGGCAAACTGCTCTGGAGCCGCAAGCTGGTGCGCAACGCGAACGAGGGTATCGACGTCGCCCCGCAGCTCTACGACAGCACGGTCCTCGTCAGCACCGTGCCGGGCAACACCTCGTCGTTCTACAAAGGAAACGGGCTCGGCGTCGTCTGGGCGCTCGACGTCGCCACCGGCAAGCCGAAGTGGAAGTTCAACACGGTCAAGGACGGCGCGAGGCTCTGGGGCCACCCGAAGATCAACAGCGGCGGCGGTATCTGGTACCCACCCGCCGTGGACGACCAGGGGAGGGTCTACCTCTCGATCGCCAACCCGGCGCCCCTGTACGGCACACCCAAGTTCCCGAGTGGCTCCAGCCGACCGGGCCCGAACCTCTACACCGACTCGCTCGTCGTCCTGAACGGGCGGACCGGCAAGCTGATCTGGTACCGGCAGGTAGCCCCCCACGACCTGCGCGACTACGACCTGGTCATTCCCGCGATCCTCACGACCGTCCCGATCAAGGGCGTCCAGACCGACGTCGTGCTCGTTGCCGGCAAGATGGGCAAGGCCTTCGCGTTCCGAGCAGACAACGGAAAACGTCTCTGGACGGTCTCCGTCGGCAAGCACCTGAACGACACAGGGCCCCTGCCGCGTAAGAAGCCCATCACGATCTACCCCGGCGATCTCGGCGGCGTAGAGACGCCGATGGCCCTCGCCGCCGGTCGTCTGTTCGTGCCGTGGCTCGACTTTTCGGCGCGCGCGAACGCGAGCGGGCTGGCGGGCGGTTTCAACAGCAACTTCAAGTCCGGCCGGGGCGGCTTCACGGCAGTCAGCGCCGCGACAGGGAAGGTGCTCTGGCAGAGGAAGCTGCCGTCGATGGACTTCGGCGCGGCGACCGTCGCGAACGACGTCGTCTTCACCAGCACCTACGCAGGCACCGTCTACGCCTTCGATACCGCGACGGGCAAGACGCTCTGGACCGCGAAGGCTGCCGCCGGCATCAACGGGTTCCCGGCAATCGACGGCGACACGCTGCTCGTCGGCGCCGGCGCGAGCGGCTTCTTCAAGAAGCCGCGCTTCCAACTCATCGCCTACTCGCTCCCGTAGGCCTAAACCGACGGAGGTCCTTCAATGAGAAAACTCACAATCCGCTCCGTCTCCGTGCTGGCCGCGCTCGCGATCGCCTCGCTCGCGCTGGTCCCGCTCGGCTCGGCGCGCACCGACCGGCAGACGGCGCCGGAAGCAACCGCGATCCAGGTCAAGGGGGGCGAGTTCTTCTTCAGGCTGTCGAAGAGAACGCTGCCCAAGCCCGGCAAGGTCACGTTCACGTTCAAGAACATCGGCCATGTGCTGCACGACCTGCGGATCAAGGGCAAGACGACGCGGCTGCTCCAACCGGGCAAGTCCGCAACACTCGCCGTCGTCTTCAAGAAGGGCAGGTACCCCTACCTGTGCACCGTGCCTGGACATGCCGCATCAGGCATGAAGGGCGTCTTCATCGTTCGCTGACGACGAAGGAGTGCCTCTGGCGGTCGACCGCCAGAGGCACTCCTCGCTCGTCGAGAGGAGGCTGCACGATGAGCAACCCATCCGAGATTCTCTATACCGCGGAAGCAACCGTCACCGGCGGGCGCGAGGGTCATGCCCGCACCAGCGACGGCCGGCTCGAGGTCGACCTCGACGTACCGAGTGAGATGGGCGGCAGGGGCGGGCCCGGCACCAACCCCGAGCAGCTGTTCGCAGTCGGCTACGCCGCATGCTTCCAGTCGGCGCTGCTGCGACTCGCCTCCGGGCGCAAGCTCGATCTGACCGGCACGCGCATCACCGCCCGTGTCGGGATCGGCGCGCTCGCGACCGGCGGCTTCGGCCTCGTGGCCGCCCTCGATCTCGACGCACCCGGGATCAGTCGCGAGGTCGCCTTCGAGCTGATGGAGGGCGCGCACCAGGCGTGCCCCTACTCGCGCGCCACCCGCGGCAACATCGACGTGATGCTCACCGTCGGCGGCGCGACCCGCGAGCGCCTGGCGGCCTGAGCGTCGTCAGGCCGCCAAGCCGCCGAGCTTGGTCGCTAAGTCGAGCAGTGCCTTCGAACCGGCGGTGAGCATCCCGGCTCACGCAGCGGGGAGCAGGCCGGGCGCGCGAGCAGGAAGTCGGCTCGGTCGGGGATGGCCCGGCAGGACGATCGGCTGCGAGGCCGCGACGCGGGTCTCGTAGACGCCGGCCGTCAACCAGACGGGGGCGTAGCAGCCCGGTCGCCCACATTCGCAGAAGAACGCGATCTCGTAGCCAGTGCGCTCGTGGCGCAGGACGCGGAGCAGCAGCTCGTTCGCCGCGCGGATCCGTTCGGGGTCGATGGTCGGCGTCGCGAGTTCCATCGTTCTGCCTCCTTCCATGGCCTTGAGCCTGTCGATGCCCGAACGCTCGCACCGGCGCCGCCTCATGACTTCGCGGACAGCACCCATTTCGGACGGAGGTCAACGCTGATCCGACACTCCGGGTAGCTGCAATGCGGCCGCTGCCAGACAGCTGCGATGCTGGGAGAGATGGTCCTGAGCTGCCTCATCGTCGACGACAACCCACAGTTCCTCGCTGTAGCGCGGCAGCTGCTGGACCGCGAGGGCATCGCCGTCGTCGGCGTCGCCTCGACCGGTGCGGAAGCCATCGAGCGTGCGCTGGAGCTCGAGCCCGACGTGACGCTCCTCGACATCGACCTCGGCGCCGAGAGCGGATTCGACGTCGCGCGTCGACTCGCCGCCGTCGACACGGGACCCCGGGTCATCCTTATCTCGACCTACGCGGAGAGCGACTTCGCCGATCTCATCGCGGCCAGTCCAGCGGTCGGATTCCTGCCGAAGTCGGAACTGTCGGCGAGTGCGATCTCGCGGATCCTCGAGCGCGCAGACGGCAGCGCTCGCTAACGAGCCTCGAGAAAGGTGATGACCGCGAGAACGCGCCGGTGGTCGTCCGCCGTCTCCGGCAGTCGTAGCCTGGAGAGGATGCTGTGGACGTGTTTCTCGACGGTCCCTTCGGTGATCCAGAGCTGACGAGCGATTCCCGCGTTCGAACGCCCCTCCGCCATCAGGCCGAGCACTTCGAGCTCACGAGGCGTGAGGTCCTCCAGCGGATCGTCACGATGCCTCGCCGTCACGAGCTCCTGGACGAGAGCGGGGTCCACAATGGCGCCGCCCTCGACGATGCGCCCGAGCGTCTCGACGAAATCGGCGACGTCCGTCACCCGGCTCTTCAGGAGATAGCCGACGCGTTCCCCGGTCGCGAGCAACTCCATCGCCTGGTCGACCTCGGCGTGCGCGGAGAGGACGAGGATCCCCGCCTCCGGGAACTCCTGGCGGATCGCACGTGCCGCCTCCAGCCCCTCCGTCGCGTGCTCCGGCGGCATGCGGATGTCGACGATCGCGAGGTCGGGCTCGTGCGCTCGGACGAGGGACAGGAGCTGCCGCGCATCGCCCGCCTGGCCGACGACGTCGAAGCCTGAGCGCTCGAGCAGGCTCGCCAGGCCTTCGCGAAGGAGGATGTCGTCGTCCGCCAGCACGACGCGGGTGGGGCTTTCCACCGCCACCGGCTGCTCGCTCTGCGATGGCATCGTGGGCATCGTGACGATTATCGACTAGCCTCGCCAAGGACCCAGGATCGGAGCGAGACCTGACGCAAGGGCTGACCCGCCGCATGGTCATCGCGAGCGGCCTGCTCGCGCTCCTCGTCGCGGCCGCCTTCGCGGTCCTCTTGCTTGCGATCTCCAGCACGCGCGACTCGCAGTTGCTCGCGAGGAACTCGCGCGTCGAGCTTGCCGCTGCGGACCAGCTCGAGAAACTCGTTATCGACCTCGAGACCGGCTCGCGCGGATTCCTCATCACACGGGAGGAGCGCTTCCTCGAGCCGTGGGAGGCTGCCCGTGTGGCCTTCCCCGCGCAGGCACGCGCGATGACGAGGTTCAACGACGATCCTGGGCAGGCCCTGCGTGCTCGGCGGATCGTCCGGACCGTAAGGTCGTACATCCGTGAGTACTCGCTCCCGCTGGTGCGTGCAGCGCGTCGCGGCGAATCCTCCGTGCGCAGCGTTGCGGTGACAGACGAGGGGAGGCGGCGCGTCGACGAGCTTCGTGCCATGTTCGACCGCTTCACCGAAGTCGAGCGCACGACCCTGAACGATCGGCAGGCGGACACCGACGCTGATGCGCGGCGGGCGATCGTCGCGGCAGGCCTCGGGCTCGCCGGTTCGGTGCTGCTGATCGCCCTCTTCACCGCATACCTGACCCGGTCGATCGTCCGCCCCGTCAACCGAGCGGCCGCGATGGCCGGTCGGCTTGCCGGCGGCGACCTCAGCGCACGCTTGCCGGAGACCGGCACGGCCGAGATCGGCGAGCTCGAGAAGTCGTTCAACACGATGGCGACGTCGCTCGAGGAGAGCCGCGGCGAGCTCGAGCGCCTCGTCGACGAGCATGCGGCCCTGCGGCGGGTCGCGACGCTGGTTGCGCGGAGGGCATCGCCGGACGAGGTCTTCGAGGCCGTAATCGGCGAAGTCGGCAAGCTCTCCGGCGCGGACCTCGCACGGCTGGAGCGCTACGAGGCGGACGGCACCGTCACCGGTGTGGCCGGCTGGAGCAGGGACGAGCCTCAACTGTCGGTCGGAACGCGGTTTGCCCTGGAAGGGGTGAGCATCGCGGCCATGGTTCGAGAGAGCGGCCGTCCGGTGCGCGTGGACAGCTTCGACGGCGCACCCGGTCCGATCGCGGAAGAAGCACGCAACGTCGGGATCCGCGCGTCCGTGGGGTGCCCGATCGTCGTCAGCGGGAATCTCTGGGGCGTGATCGCGGCCTCCTCGAAGCACGAGGCGCCGTTTCCTCCGGACACGGAAAAGCAGATCGGCGAGTTCACCGAGCTCGTGGCGACCGCAATCGCGAACACCGAGAGCCGCACCGAGCTCATCGCCTCGCGTGCCCGGGTCGTCGCCGCCGCCGACGAGACGCGACGCCGGATCGAGCGCGACCTGCACGACGGAGCGCAACAGCGCCTCGTGTCGCTCGCGCTCGAGCTCCGCGGAGTAGAGGCAGCCGTTTCGCCCGACCAGCCCGAGCTTCGTGCACAGCTGTCGCAGACGGCAACAGGCCTTACCGAGGTCCTCGAAGACCTGCAAGAGATCTCACGCGGCATCCACCCGGCGATCCTCTCGAAAGGCGGCGTGGGATCTGCGCTCAAGGCGCTCGCGCGACGCTCGGCTGTGCCCGTCGAGATCGACTTCCGGGCTGCCGACCGGCTCCCGGAGCGCGTCGAGGTAGCCGTCTACTACGTCGTCTCCGAGGCTCTGACGAATGCCGCCAAGCATGCGAACGCGTCGGTCGTGCACGTCGGCGTCGAGGCAAACGACGGGAGCGTCCGGCTCTCGATTCGCGACGACGGGGTCGGAGGAGCGGATCCGCGCCGTGGCGGATCGGGCCTCGTCGGGCTCCGGGACCGGATCGAGACGCTCGGGGGGAAGATCGAGATCGCGAGCCCGATGGGCGGCGGCACGACGCTGCTCGTGACGCTTCCGCTCGCCGGGGACTGAGCGGGTGCCGTCTCGGCACGCCACGAAAGTGCTGCTGAAGCTCGCTGCGGCGCTAGAGCTCGATCCCCGACACGGAGTGCGGGACGTAGGGCTCCTCGAGCTGCGTGACCTCGTCCTCGCTGAGCGAGAGCGACTCGGCCGCGAGTGCGTCCTCGACGTGCTCGAGCTTCGTTGCTCCGACGATCGGCGCCGTCACTCCCGGCTTGTCCAGAAGCCACGCGAGCGCGACCTGCGCCGACGATATGCCGCGCTCCGCCGCAACCTCGGCGACCCGATCGATGACCGGGAAGTCGAGGTCGGGCCGGTAGAGCGAGTCCAGGAAGGGATCGGTCTTTGCGCGCGTCGTCAGGTGCTCGCCGGAAGAGGTGCGGCTGCCGGCCAGAAGCCCGCGCGCGAGCGGGCTCCAGGGGAGCACGCCGACGCCCATGTCGAGGCACTGCGGGATCATCTCCCGCTCCTCCTCGCGGTAGATCAGGTTGTAGTGGTTCTGCATGGACACGAAGCGCGTCGGAGCGACACGCTGTGCCTTCGCGAACTGCCAGGCGTGCATGCTGGAGGCACCGATGTAGCGTGCCTTGCCGGACCTGACGACGTCGTGTAGCGCCTCCATCGTCTCGTCGATCGGCGTCTGGTCGTCCCAGCGGTGGATCTGGTACAGGTCGACGTAGTCGAGCTCGAGGCGCACGAGCGAGGCGTCGATCGAGGCGAGGACGTGCTTCCGCGAGAGACCGCGGCCGTTCACACCCGGCATGGTCGTCCCCCGGACCTTCGTCGCGACCACGTACTCCTCGCGCGTCCCGAAGTGCTGGCGGAGGAGGCGCCCCGTCACGATCTCGCTCTGGCCGCCGTTGTAGACATCGGCCGTGTCGAAGAACACGACCCCGCCCTCGACCGCACGTCTGACGATCGGTTCAGCGTCCACTTCGTCGAGAGCCCACTTCCGGCTCTCGTGCTTCCCGAAGCTCATCATCCCGAGGCACAGGCGCGAGACGCGCAGGCCGGTGTCTCCCAGGTTCAGGTACTGCATGTCGCCTCCGAAGGTCGCCGACGCTCACGTTATCGAGTCGTCGGCTGCCTCCGGTCGACTGACCCCCGCGGGCCGTCAGCGGCGGCTGCGCATCGCGAAGCGCTCGTCGGATCGGCGCCGGAAGACGCGCTCCGCGCGGCCTTCGAACCAGCCCGCCGTCACGTCCGACGACGGCGTGTCGAAGAGCGGCACGTAACGGCTTGAGGTCGAGGACCGGGGTGCCGTCCAGGAGATCGAGACCTTCGACGACAACCGCTGAGTCTCCGACTGAGAGGACTCGCGCGAGCGAGAGGCCGATTGGGTTCGGCCGGCGGGGAGAACGGGTCGCGAACGTCCCGTGCGTGCGGTCATCGAGGAACGTCGGCACCGTCGAGCCCCAGCCCAGTGTCTCGTGCAGGTGAGCGACGATCCAGACGTGCGAGAAGCCTTCGAGATCGGCGAGGCAGCCGCGGTGCGCTGCCGTGATCTCGATCGTCGACTCGCCGCTCGTGTCCGCCATCGCCTGCAGCGGCATCCCGTCGAGCTCGGCGTGCGGTGACACGACGTACCCGATCGGCCGGTACACGACCGGCTCGACCGTTCGGCTGTCGAGCAGCGCCTCGACGAAGGACAGCGCTGCCCGGGCGACCGACAGCCGCCAGAGCACGAGCGTGCGCTCGAAGTCCTCGGCGGACGCGAGCTGCCGCTCGAGTGCGCGCTCCGCGCGTGCGAGGACGAGCGCCTGCTCACGCAGCAGTGGGCTTGCGTCCAGACACGCTCGCTCGTGGAAGAGAAGCTTCAGCATGAGCTCCGAGCGCAGGTCGCGGATGTGCTCGGTCGCCCGGCCGCGCCAGCTCTTGAACGCGGCGCGACCGCGGCGGGTGGCGCCGAGCGTCGTACGCGCCGGCCCGGCGTCGCTGGGGCTCGTCCCCCTCGCCTCGGCGAGACCGGCTTCGCGCAGCTGCGCGAGGGCGCGGTACACGAGCGGCCGCTTGACTGCATACACGCGGCCGACCTCGCCCGACCCGGCGAGCGCCTGCGCGATCGCCCAGCCGTGTGAGGGTCGCTCGCAGAGGAGCCCCAGGGCGGCCCACTCCGGCAGCGAGGGCTCGGTGCGAGGCGGGCGACTCATCGGGCGAGCAGCACCTCGGTCGACTTGACGACTGCGGTGACCTCGTCGCCCTCCGCGATGCCCATCTCCTCGACGCTCGTGCGCGTCACCACGGACACGATCTCGTTCTCACCGACCCGGAGGACCACCTCGGCCATCACGCCGCCGAGCTTGATCGAGGTCACGGTCCCGCGGAGCTGATTGCGTGCGCTGAGCTGCACCCTGCCACCTCCCGCTAGTCGAAAAATAACTACCGCTCTGGTAGCGTAGCCGCGGGTCGCGATGAACCGAAGACACTTCCTCATGAGCACGGTCGCGGTCGGGGCGGGCACGCTCGCAGGCCCGCTCGTGCCGACGGCCAGCGCGGTGACCGACGAGGACCTCTCGTTCGCGAACTTCGGCGCTGCGGGCGAGCTCCTGCTCAAGGACTTCTACTCGCAGGCGCTCGAGGCGAAGCTCCTCCGCGGTCCCGGGTACAGGCTCCTGCGCCAAGGCCGGGCCGGCGCGGCGAGGCACGTGCGGGCGCTGTCCGCGCTCCTCGAGGGGGCCGGCGACACGCCCCCGGCCGAGGAGGACTTCGCGTTCACGTGGCCCGCTCGGACGTTCCGCACGGCCGACTCGATCCTGACCACCGCGCTCGGCGTGCTCCGTGCGCTGCAAGGCTCGTACGAGACCGGAGCCGTGTCGGCTTCCGTCGCGTCGTATCGCGTCCTCTACTCGAGCCTCGCCGTGAGCGCGGGCCAGCAGATCGGCGCCTTCACGGCGCTGTCCGGGAAAGCGGAGCTGCACCCGTTCCCCGTCGCCCTCGACCTCGAGGCCGCGAGCGCGGCGCTCGACAGGTACCTGGGCTAGGAGATCGCTATGAGAATCCGCCTCGCGGCAGCCTTGATCGTCGTCGCCTCGGTGGCCGCTGTCGGTCTTCGCCGCGACCGCACGCCCCCAGGCGCAGCCCCTGACCATCTACGCAGCAGCGTCGCTGACGGACGTGTTCCGAAGCTACGACTCCGCGCAGAGCTACAGCTTCGCCGGGTCGAACACTCTCGAGACGCAGATCAGGAACGGCGCGCCCGCGGACATCTTCGCGTCGGCGGCGCCGCTCAACACGCAGCGCCTGTTCCGCGAGGGGGCGGTCGCGAAGCCCGTCACCTTCACGTCGAACCGGCTGGCGCTGATCGTGCCGAGGTCGAACCCGGCCGGGATCCGCTCGGTCTACGACCTGAAGCGCAAGCCCGTGAAGCTCGTCGTCGCAGCCCCGTCGGTCCCGGTCGGCGGCTACACGCGGACGGTGCTGCGCAAGATGGCGCTGCTCTCGGTGCTCTCGAAGGTCGTGAGCCAGGAGTCGGACGTTCGTGCCGTGACGGGCAAGGTCGCGCTCGGGCAGGCGGACGCCGGCTTCGTGTACGTCACGGACGCGCGCTCGGTGCGCGACCAGGTCACGGTCATTCGCATCCCCGCCTGGGCGCAGCCGCGCGTTCGCTACGAGATTGCGGTCGTGTCGAGGTCGAACAGGAAGGCGGCAGCGCGAGCATGGATCAAGAGACTGCTCTCGCCGAGGGGCCAGAAGGCTCTCCGGAGCTACGGGTTCCTGCCGGTGCCCAGGCCCACCTCGTAGACCTCGTCTTCCGGGCGGGGCTCGTCGTGGCGACGGGCGCCGTCCTGCTCTTTCTCCTCCTGCCGGTCGTGGCGGTCTTCGTGCAGGTGCCGCCGGGCGATCTCGTCTCGGCACTCGGAAGCGGCGCGGCACGCGACGCACTCCGCGTCACCGCGGAGACGAACGCGATCGCCATGGCCTTGATCCTCGGCTTCGGGACGCCGGCCGCGTACTGGATCTCCACCCGCCGCGGCACGCTCCGCGACGTCCTCGTCACGATGATCGAGCTTCCGCTGGTGTTGCCGCCTGCGGTTGCGGGCATCGGGCTGCTCGTGGCGTTCGGCAGGGCGGGGCTCCTCGGCCATCAGGTCGAGTGGCTCGGGATCGACATCGCCTTCACCAAGATGGCGGTCGTCCTCGCGGTGACGTTCGTCGCGAGCCCCTTCTACCTCCGCACCGCGATCGCGGCCTTCGAGGCCGTCGATCCCACGCTGCCGGCGGCTGCGAGGACGCTCGGCGCGGGACGAGGCCGCGTCTTCTTCCGAGTGATGCTCCCGCTCGCCCGTGCCGGCCTCGGCGCGGGGGCGGCGCTCGCCTTCGCACGCGGTCTGGGTGAGTTCGGTGCGACGATCATGTTTGCCGGCTCGCTGCAAGGCGTCACGCAGACTCTCTCCCTGGCGATCTACGAGCAGTTCGACGTCGACTTCACCGTCGCTCTCGCGATCAGCGCGCTCCTCATCTCGATCAGCGCAGCTGTCCTCCTCTCCGTCAAGCTCGCGTCGAGATGGCGCTCCGACTCCGCTTCACTCATCCCCTTCGCACCTTCTCAGCGTCGGCCGACCTGACGATCGAGCGCGGCGAGACGGTCGCGCTCGTCGGTCCGTCCGGGGCGGGGAAGACGACCGTTCTGCGCGTTGTCTCGGGCCTGCTCAGGCCGCAGACCGGGCTCGTGACGCTCGACGACACGGTGCTTCTCGACACGGAACGCCGGATCGACGTCGCGCCGGAGCGGCGGCGCGTGGGCTACCTCTTCCAGGAGTACGCGCTCTTCCCGCACCTCGACGTGCTCCGGAACGTGCGCTTCGGAGCCCGCGATCGCACTCACGCGCACTCCCTCCTGGAGCGCTTTCGGATCGACGGGCTCGCGCGGGCGCGAGTCGCCGAGCTCTCCGGCGGCGAACGTCAACGGGTTGCCCTCGCTCGTGCGCTCGCACGCGAGCCGGCCGTGCTCCTGCTCGACGAGCCGCTGTCCGCTCTCGATACGCACACGAGAGCAGGCGTCCGCGCGGAGCTGCGAGAGCTGCTCGACGGCCTGGGTCTCCCGACGATTGTCGTGACCCATGACTTCGAGGACGCCGCGACCCTCGCACGACGCGTGGGCGTCATCAGCGACGGGCGCATCCTGCAGCTCGGGACGCCCACGGAGCTCGTCGCGGTCCCGAGCGACGCCTTCGTCGCGAGTTTCACCGGCGCGACGCTGCTCGAAGGGCTGACGTTCGAGTCGCGAGACGGGCTCACGGGCGTCGCGCTCGAAGGTGGCCTGCACGTCTGGAGCGCCGATCGGGCGGACGGGCCCGTGAATGTCGCCGTCTATCCCTGGGACGTCTCGCTCGGCTCGACGGCGCCAGACGACTCGCGCCTGAACCACATCCGGAGCCCGGTGGTGTCGGTCGCGCCGATGGGCAATCGGGTGCGGGTCCGCGTAGGCCCTGTCGTGGCCGAGATCACGGCAGCCTCCGCGGAACGGCTCGACCTCCGGCCTGGGACGCTCGTGACGGCATCCTTCAAGGCGACGTCGGCACGGCTGTTTCCCCGCTAGGGAGGTCGAACACCATCGCCACCTCGGTGCCGCCCTGGGCGGTTCTCGAGATCGTGTTCTCGCGCGCGAGCTCATCGATGATCTTCAGCCCGAAGCCGTCGGACTCACCCCTGCGGCCCGGTGGAGGGATCCCGACTCCGGTGTCACGCACCACCACCGTCAGCTCGTGGTCCCCCCGCTCGACCACGATGTCGACCCGGCCGCGTCGCCGACCGTACGCGTGGCGGACGACGTTCGTCACGGCCTCGCTGACACAAAGCCGCACGTCTTCGGCCAGCCGCTTCGTGGCCGCCAATGACGCCATCGTCTCTCCGACCGCGAGTCGCGCCTCGCGTACGTACGGTGGACGTGCCGGCAGCGAGAGCTCGAGGCAGGTCAGGGCCTTGGTCACGTGAGTTGCATACCCGGTTCCCTGGGGTAAAAACGGCCGCGATTAGCCCCGTCTCCGTGCGGATACTTGGCGGTCACCAGTTGGTACCTCGGACTCGAGTCCCCATACCCGCGGCGTAGGAGGGCGTCTTGAACGGCGGTCGCTGGCGCGGGCCGCCGTGGGACGAGCGCCGTGGCGGCAGCGGACTGACGATCATCCGCGGTCTCATGTCGCAGCTCGATGTCAACGTCGGGGAGGGACGCACTACGCTCCAGATGCGCATGGATCTCGACCGGGACTGCGTGCGGGAGCTCTAGATTCGGACGTGCACAACGGGGATGCCGTCGATCTCGTGCGGGAGCTCTTCGAGCTCGCCCTTCTCGAGCCACGTCGCCTCCTCGCCCTCGCGGAGCGCGACCACGATCTTGTCCGGCTCATGCTCCGCGATCGCGTCGAGGACGGCCTGGCTCGGCAGGTCGGGCTTCACCTGGATGCTGGAAGGATCGGCCGGGGCAGCGTCCGCGATGGCCTCGCCGGCCTGCTGGGCCTCGGCCCGCGCCTTGTCTTCGTCGCTCACGAGCCAGCGGAGCCGCGACTGCTCGACCGCGGCCATGACGATGCGCACGTCGTCCTCCCGCGAGATGACGTCCGACAACGCCTCCTCGGGAACCTCGGAGCTCGCGACGACGACGACGCGGCTCATGCCGCTCGCGTGTCGATCCTGCTCGTATTCGAATGCCTGCGCGGTTGCCGACGCTCCATCCAGAGCACGAAGTCGTGCGGGATTGGATCCTGCGTAGGCACTTCGCAGAGCTGCCACACGTCCGGACGCCTGTGCTCCAGTGACTTCGTGTGTCGCGGCGGTCGCCGGCGCTGCGCATCGCTCGATGCGTTCACACGGAACGCATACCTCGCAGTGCGCCGAGTGAAACCTCGTGTGCGAACCGCCCGTCGGTTTGAGACGGGCGGCGGTGCGGGTACGGGGCGGGCGTGGCACGGCGGGGAGGTTGGAGAAGGCTCGGGCGACGGCGGTTCCGGTACGTCGACAGCGCCGGGGGGCCGATCGCGGACGAGGAGGCGCTCGAGCGTATTCGCGAGCTCGTGATTCCGCCCGCGTGGGAGGACGTCTGGATCTCGCCGAACCCGAGAGCGCGGATCCAGGCGACGGGCATCGATGCCGCCGGCCGCAAGCAGTACCGCTACCACGCGAGCTACCGTGCCGCGCAGGAGCGCGCGAAGTTCGAGGCCCTGCTGGACTTCGCGAAGGCGCTCCCGGGCCTTCGGTCGCGCACAGCTCGGCACCTGCGCACCGGGCCCTACGAGCGCGAGTGGTCCTGCGCGCTCGCCGTCGGCCTCATCAACAAGGCGTGGTTCCGCATCGGCTCGGACCGGCACACGCGCCGGTCGCGCACCTACGGGATCACGACACTGACGAAGCGTCACGTCACTGTCGCGGGCGACGAGGTCGAGTTCTGCTTCCGCGCGAAGAACCGCAAGCTCGTCCGGCGCACGATTCGCGACGCGAAACTCGCGACGGGAGTGGGCGAGCTCCTCGAGCTTCCCTACGGCTCGCGCCTCTTCCGCTTCATGCGGGACGGCGAGCTGTACCCGGTCACGGCGCCGTTGCTCAACGAGTACCTCGCGGAGCACATGGGCAATGGATTCACCGCGAAGGACTTCCGGACTTGGGGCGGCACGCTGCTCGCGGCCACCGAGCTCGCCCGGCACGGGCCTGCGGAGGACGAGCGTGAGGCCGCGCGCACGCTCGCGGCCGTCATGCGCACGGTCGGCGTGGAGCTCGGGAACACGCCGGCGGTCGCACGCGACTCGTACGTCAGCCCGATGGTCGTGAGCGCGTACCAGGCGGGCCGCACG
This sequence comes from uncultured Actinomycetes bacterium, assembly GCA_963765175.1. Taxonomy (GTDB): domain Bacteria; phylum Actinomycetota; class Thermoleophilia; order Gaiellales; family Gaiellaceae; genus GMQP-bins7. Next base: position 11,726 of record CAVXUY010000008.1, on the reverse strand, counting down.
ATCGAGGACTACCGAGACACGAACGGCGCCCGCCCGCGGAACCTGACCGCGGACGAGCGCGCGCTCGTTCGACTGTTGAAGGCGGAGGCCGGCTAGCGGGAAGCGGACCGAGCGCCATCCTCTTCGCGCTCGTCGATGCGGTCCTCACCCTTGTCGAGGACGTCCTCGGTCATGTCCTTGACGTCCTCCCAGGTGTCGCGGGCCTTGTCCTTGCCCTCGCCCCACTTCTGCTGGGCCTCGCCCTCGACTTCCTTCTTCTTGCCCTTGATCCGATCCTTGTCCATCTCGACTCCTCTGTCCGTTTGCGACGGCGGTTCAGGAGTGCCCGGAGACGGCTGCGGCAAAACCGGCTGACCGAGGCTCAGCGCTTGCCCGGGAAACGAGTTTCGAGACGCCGACCGCGGGTAGGGGACCCTCGATCAGGGAAACCGACGCAAGGAGGAAGTCAATGGCTGTACTGATGTCACCAGAGCAGCTCTTCGTGCATGAGCTGCAGGACATGTACTACGCAGAGAAGGCGCTGACGCGGACGCTCCCGCAGCTCGCCCAGGAGGCGACCGACGGGGAGCTCTCGCGCGCGTTCACGTCGCATCTCAAGGAGACCCAGAAGCACGTGACCAACCTCGAGAGCGTCTTCAAGGAGATCGGCAAGGTCGCGCAGCCACATCACTGCCCGGGAATCGAGGGCATCAAGAAGGAGCACGACGACTTCATGCGCGAGAACCAGCCGACGCCCGTGATCCGCGACGCGTTCCTCACCGGAGCGGCCGCGCGCACCGAGCACTACGAGATCGCGGCATACACGAGCCTCGTCAACCAGGCTCGCGCGCTCGGCGAGCGCGAGGCGCTCGACCTTCTGCAGCAGAATCTGCGCGACGAGAAGGACGCGCTCAAGAAGGTCGAGTCGATCTCGAAGCGCCTGCTCAAGAAGTCGAACGGCGGGACCACGCGGAGGAAGCCGTCGTCGACGCGGCGCAGCACACGCGCGACGTCGACCCGCTCACGGAGCAAGTCGAGGACCAGCTCGAGGTAGAGACCGCCGTTGGTCGCAACTCGCAAGCGGTCACTGATCCAGCTTCGCCGTGAGGCGGCGAGCTGCACGCGGTGCCGGCTTTACGAGAATGCGACGCAGACCATCTTCGGCGAGGGGCGAGCCGGAGGCCTCGTGCTCGTCGGCGAGCAGCCCGGCGACCACGAGGACCGTGCCGGCCGCCCTTCGTCGGGCCTGCCGGAGACACTCGCCGCGACCCGAGGGGACCGAGTTTCTCGCAGGTCGCAGTCGGGTATTGCGAAGTTGTGAACCCGCAGCGACTCGATCACCTGGCGCTCTACGTGGCTGATCCCGAGGAAGTCGCGCGGACACTGCTCTCCAGGCTGCCGTTCAGGGTGATCGAGGAGACGGAGGAGTTCGTGCTCGTGGGTCGCTCTCCCGAGCTCGGGAAGCTCACTCTCTTCCGCGCGCCCGGCCCTCGGGACCGCGGCATGCTCGTGAACATCGGGATCGGCATTCCGTGCGCCACGGCGTCGACCACGCTCGTGGCCGGAGAGGGGCTCGACCTCGAGCTCGTCCCATCGGCGGCCGACGGCGAGGTGGACATCTCCCATGTCGCTCTCCGCGTTCCCGATCCCGTGAAGAGCGTGCGGACGTGGCTCGCTCTCGGGTTCGAGCGCGCAGGCACGGTTGGGCCGGCCGAGCGCGTCCGGCTCGGGTCGACGTACCTCGTGCTGCATCCCGGACCGGTCGAAGAGACGGAGCGCCCGCTCCTGAACCACATCGGGCTCCTTGTGGAGTCGATCGACGAGACGCGGCGGGCTGTCGCCAACCTCGGATTCGACATCGAGAAGGAGGCCGAGGGCGACGAGAGCTTCGCGCTCTTCGTTCGCGGGCCTGACGACGTCGAGGTCGAGTACATCGAGCACAAGCCCTCGTTCGCGCTCGCGTGACCCCGACGGTCAGATGAGGGCGGAGAAGCAGGTGCCCGAGGAGGAGCACGAGCTCGCGTCCGGTCGCCGCTCCTGGACTCCCGTGGTGCTTCTCGGCTCGGTGATCGGCGTGGTGGGTGTCCTCGTCGCGATCGGCCTCGTCCTCGCTTTCCTCGTCTACTTCCTGGTCTAGCGCGGCACCCCGGCGAACTGCTGCTTGACGCGTTTTCGGCCCCCGTTTAGGGTGGCCTCACCTCGACGAGCACCACGAGGGACTGCGATGACTCGACCGATCGAGCCCTTCTCGGCTCTTCTGCAGGCGGGTGCGGCATGCTCGCGCTGATCGCGTCGTCCGGCTGGTGGCAGTTCGGGATCACGCTCGGCGTCATCGTGATCGCGATCGCCGCGGTGATCGTCATCACCATCGTCGCGCTCGCGCTTCGGATAGCGAAGCAGGCGAAGGCGGCCGAGGACGCGGTCGAGGTGATCCGGCAGCAGACCGCCGAGCTCGGCGGCATCGCGCGGATCAACGACTCGGGCGTGCGGATCCTCCACTCCGCGCGCGCTCTCCGGAAGGTGGCCGTCGGGAAGTGACGACGACCCTCGCGCTGTCCTTCAACGAGTACTGGGCGATCGCGCTCGCGCATCGCCGCCGCGGCGGCCGTAGCCGTCGCGCTCCTGCTGATCGCGCTCGTGCTGACGGTCCGGCGCATCGAGAAGTCGGTCGGCGGGCTGCTCGAGGTTGCCGGGAAGGTCGGCGCCAACACGGCGAACATCCCGCAGCTCCAGGCGACCGCGCCCGTGCTGGCCCTGATCGTGGACGAGGCCGTGATCCAGGACGGCTACATGAACGCGCTCACCGACGGGTTCGACGGCAGATGAGCGACACCGACCTGCTCATCCTCCTGAGCGTCGTGCTGGCGGCGGTCGTCGTGGCCGTCGTCGCCCTCGCCCTGATCGAGGTGCGCAGGGGGCTCACGAGGATCTCTGAAGGGCTCGCGACGCTCGGCTCCGCGCTCCAGGACGTCGAGTCGCAGCACCTGCGACCCCTCGAGCCCGCGGTCGAGGCGATCAACGCGCAGTTCGACGTCATCCTCGGCGCGTTCCCGGGAATCGCGAGGAAAGCGGCGATCGTGGCCGAGCGGAGGCCTCGATGATCCTCTGGTGGATCGGGAACGCCGTCCTGCTCCTGGTCGTGCTCCCCGTCGTGATCTACCTGCTCCGCGGCGTGCTCGAAGCCGCCAAGAGCATCGTCCCGAGCGTGCAGCAGATCTCGACCGTCGCGGCCGCCGGGTCGAAGGACCTCGACGCGGCGGCGCTCCTCCTGACGACGCAGGACCAGGTCCAGCAGACGATCGCGGTCGCCGCGAACTACGGCGGCTCGCTCGACGTGATCATCGACGACGCCGAGGAGAGCCGATGAACGCTGCCGGCGCCGTCACGATCGTCGCCGTCGCGTTGATCGTCGCCGCGCTCGTCTACTACCTCGTCTCCGTGATCGTGCAGCTCCGGAAGATCACCGCCGGGCTGGACGAGGCGATCGTCGGCGTGAGCGGGATCGTGGAGAAGAGCGCGCCGGTCAACGACGTCGTGACGACGATCAACCAGCAGCTCGATGCGGGCGTCGACCTGCTCGAGGGACTGCTCGTGAAGAAGGCCGGCCTCGTCGACGCCGTCGGCCTCGTGGACGGCCTCTACCCCGGGGCGGCGGCAGCGGGCCTCCGGAACTTCCCCGAGAGCACGGAGATCACGGTCCCGCGGATCGGCGAGGTCTACACGAAGGGGACGCTCACGCTGGCGCGGCTCGGCCGGGAGGCGCCGATCGCCCTCGGCAACCCGGCGGGCCCGGCCCTCCGGAACGTCGAGGGCGGAAGCCTCGCGGCGCGGCTGCTGTACCCGGAGATCCGGCAGACGAGGCCGGAGTCCCTGCCCAGGTCTCCCGTCATCGGCACCGACGCGCCCGTTCAGTACGAGGAGCGGGAGGACATCGGGAAGCCGCGCAAGCGGCTGCCGGGCCGCTCGTGAACCTCGCACGTCGCGAATCCGTACCCTGAGACGAAAGGAGCCCTGTGCAGACCCCGGCGCCATTCGAGTATGAGCGCGCGACCAGCGTCGACGGCGCGATCGCGACGCTCGAGCGGCTCGGCTCGGACGCACGCGTCATCGCGGGCGGACATAGCCTGCTCCCGATGATGAAGCTCCGGCTGGCGAAGCCGAAGCACCTGGTCGACATCAACGACCTCGCCGAGCTCTCGTACATCCGCGAAGAGGGGTCTGAGATTCGTATCGGGGCGCTGACCCGGCACGTCCAGCTCCAGCGCTCGGATGTGCTCGCGCAGCACTTTCCGCTGTTTCGCGACGCCGAGGACGTCATCGCCGACCCCGTCGTACGCAACCGCGGCACCATCGGCGGCTCGCTCTGCCAGGCGGACGCCGCCGAGGACCTGGCGGCTGTCTGCGCAGCGGTCAAGGCGCTTGCGGTGATCCGCGGCACCCGGCGGGGAGCGCGTGGTTGCGATGGACGAGTTCCACATCGGGCCGTATCAGACGGCGGTCGGCGACGGCGAGCTGCTCACTGAGATCCGAATCCCGCTGCGGCCGGGCAGCGGCAGCGCGCACGAGAAGGTCGAGCGCCGCGCCGGCGACTGGGCGATCGCAGCCGCATCAGCCGTGGTTTGGATCGACAACGGAAAGATCGCCGACGCGGGCGTCGCGCTCAGCGCGGTCGGGCTCACGACGATCCATCTCGCGCGAGCCGAGGAGCTGCTCCGCGGCGAAGCGCCCTCGGAGGAGCTCTTCGCGCAAGCGGGCGAGATCGCGTCGGCGGACTGCTCCCCGACCCCGGACGGTCGGGGGCCGGTCGACTACAAGCGGCACCTCGCCGGCGTCCTCACACAACGAGCTCTTGGCCGCGCGGCCGCCCGCGCCGAGCAGCGCACAGGACTGGGGGAGGGATCGTGAAGGTCTCGATAGCCATCAACGGCGAGCGGGTCTCCCGCGAGGTCGAGCCGCGCCAGCTGCTCGTCCACTTCATCCGCGAGACGGACGGGCTCACCGGCACGCACTGGGGCTGCGACACGTCGAACTGCGGCGCGTGCGTCGTGCTGATGGACGACGAGCCGGTCAAGTCCTGCACGATCCTCGCGGCCATGGCCGAGGGCCACGAGATACGCACGGTCGAGTCGCTCGAGGTGAACGGCGCGCTGGACCCGGTGCAGCAAGGCTTCCACGAGCTGCACGGTCTCCAGTGCGGGTTCTGCACGCCCGGGATGCTGATGACCGCGCGCGCGCTGCTGGACGAGAACCCGGATCCGACAGAGCAGGAGATCCGCACGGCGATCTCGGGCGCCATCTGCCGCTGCACGGGCTACAAGAACATCGTCGCTGCCGTGCGCTGGGCCGCCGAGCAGGAAGCCGCCACAAGACAGGGGGTGTCGGCATGACCACCGTCGAGAACCTTCCGAGCGAGAAGACCGAGCGCCCGATCGGCTTCGGCCGCCTGAAGCGCAAGGAGGATGCGCGCTTCATCCGCGGCAAGGGGCGCTACCTCGACGACATCCGGCTGCCCGGGATGGTGTACGGCGCGATGCTGCGCAGCCCGTACGCGCACGCGCGCATCGTCTCCATCGACACGTCCAAGGCGCTCGCGCACCCGAACGTCGCGGCCGTCATCACCGCCAAGGACCTGGAGACGCTCGGGCTCGCATGGATGCCGACGATCTCCTACGACACGCAGGCCGTCCTCGCGGGCGACAAGGTCCGCTTCCAGGGCCAGGAGGTCGCGTTCGTGATCGCGACGGACGAGTACTCGGCGAACGACGCGCTCGAGCTGATCGACGTCGAGTACGAGCCGCTGCCGGCGGTCGTCAACGCCCGCAAGGCTCTCGACCCCGACGCGCCGATCATCCGCGACGACAAGGGGCAGCGCGACAACCTCGCGAGCCCGTTGTGGGAGGCCGGCGACGAGGAGGCGACGAACCGCGCGTTCGCCGAGGCGGACACGGTCGTGACGCGCGACATCATCTATCCGCGCTGCCATCCGGCCCCGCTCGAGACCTGCGGGATGATCGCCGACTTCAACCCGGAGACCGGCCAGCTCGACATCTACAACGGCAACCAGGCACCGCACGCCCACCGCACGGTGTACGCGCACGTGGCCGGGCTCGCCGAGCACATGATCCGGATCATCTGCTCGGACATCGGGGGCGGGTTCGGCAACAAGGTGCCCGTGTATCCGGGCTACGTGTGCGCGATCGCCGGCTCGATCGTGGCCGGCGTACCCGTCAAGTGGGTCGAGAACCGCACCGAGAACCTCGTGTCCACCGGGTTCGCTCGCGACTACGTCATGCACGCGGAGCTGTGCTCGAAGGACGGCAAGATCACCGGCCTGCGCGTCGACGTGATCGCCGACCACGGCGCGTTCGACTCGACGGCGCAGCCCACGAAGTTCCCGGCCGGGTTCTTCCACATCGTCTGCGGGTCGTATGACCTGCAGGCGTCGCACGTGAAGGTCAAGGCGGTCTACACGAACAAGGCCCCGGGGGGCGTCGCCTACCGCTGCTCGTTCCGCATCACCGAGGCCGTCTATCTCGTGGAGCGGATGGTCGACGCACTCGCGCTGGAGATGAAAGCCGACCCCATCGAGCTGCGGATGCGGAGCTTCATCAAGCCCGAGCAGTTCCCGTACGAGACGACCACCGGCTGGACGTACGACTCGGGGAACTACGCGGAGACGATGCGTGTGGCGATGGACCTCGCCGGCTACGAGGATCTCCGCCGCGAGCAGGACGAGAAGCGCGCCCGCGGCGAGCTGATGGGCATCGGCGTCTCCTTCTTCACGGAGGGCGTCGGCGCCGGGCCGCGCAAGCACATGGACATCCTCGGCCTGGCCATGAACGACGGCGCCGACCTGCGCGTGCACCCGTCCGGCAAGGCCGTGGTCTCGATCAGCGCCCAGACGCAGGGGCAGGGGCACGAGACGACCTTTGCGCAGATCGTCGCCGAGGAGCTCGGCATCCCGCCCGAGGACGTGGAGGTCCGGCACGGCGACACCGACCGCTCGCCGTACGGGCTCGGCACGTACGGCAGCCGCTCGACGCCGGTCTCGGGCGCGGCGGTCGCGGTCGTCTCGAGAAAGGTGCGCGACAAGGCGCGGCTGATCGCGTCGACGATGCTCGAGGCCAACCCGGACGACCTCGCGTGGGAGAAGGGCCGCTGGTACGTAAAGGGCGATCCCGAGAAGGGCGCGCTGATCGAGGACATCGCGGTGCGCGCGTACGACGGCGAGCCGCTGCCCGAGGGCATGGAGGGCGGGCTCGACGCCCAGGTCATCTACGACCCGCCGAACCTCACGTACCCCTACGGGGCGTACATCGCGGTCGTCGACATCGACCCGGACACAGCCGAGGTCAAGGTCCGGCGCTTCATCGCGGTGGACGACTGCGGTGTGCGCATCAACCCGATGGTGGTCGACGGCCAGATCCACGGCGGCCTCGCGGAGGGCATCGGCATCGCGCTCATGGAGGTGCTGACGTTCGACGAGGAGGGCAACTGCCTCAACTCGTCGTTCATGGACTACCTGATCCCGACCGCGCTCGAGTGTCCCGACTTCGAGCTCGGCGAGACGGTCACGCCCTGCCCGCACCACCCGCTCGGAGCGAAGGGCGTCGGCGAGTCGCCGAACGTCGGGTCGCCGCCGGCGATCGTGAACGCGGTCATCGACGCGCTGCACTCGACTCACGGCGTCGACCACATCGACATGCCCTGCACGCCGGCCCGGGTCTGGGCCGCGATGCAGGGACGGGCCGAGCCGCCGCAGTGACGATCGCGGCCGTGTCTCCGCGAGCGCAGGAGCTCGCCGCAGAGGGCACGGCCTTCGTGGTCGCGACCGTGGTTCGCGCGCAGCGCCCGACGAGCGTGAAGGCGGGGGACGTCGCCTTCGTGCTCGCCGACGGGACGATCGAGGGCTTCGTCGGCGGCGTGTGCACGCAGGAGAGCGTCCGCGCGTACTCCCTGCTCGCGCTCGAGAGCGGGGAGGCGCTGCTGCTGCGGATACTTCCCGACGGATCGGCCCGCGAGGACGACGGCACCCGCGGAGAGGCCGCGGACGAGGAAGGAGCGACGACCATCCAGAACCCGTGCCTGTCCGGCGGCGCGATCGAGGTCTTCCTCGAGCCCGTGCTGCCCGCGCCGCGCGTCCTCGTCGTCGGCGAATCGCCGATCGCGGGCGCGGTGCGCTCGCTCGGCCCTGAGCTCGGGCTCGACGTCGTCGCCGTCGAGGGCGGAAGCCCCGAGCCGTCGGCCGGCGATCTCGCGCTCGTCGTCGCGTCGCACGGCCGCGACGAGCTGCACATCCTCCGACGCGGCCTCGAGACCGGCATTCCCTACGTCGCCCTCGTGGCCAGTCGCAAGCGCGGCGCGAGCGTGCTCGCTGACCTGCGGGCCGACGGCGTTCCCGAGGAGCACCTCGAGCGCATCGACGTGCCCGCCGGCATCGACATCGGCGCGCAGACCCCGGCCGAGGTCGCGCTCTCGATCCTCGCGAGCGTCACCGCAGTGCGCCGTGGGAAGCACACCGCGGCGTTCGACCCCGACCGTGCTCCACTCGTCCCCGATCCGCCGCGCGCCCCCGCGCCCGCGCTCGCGGTCGACCCGATCTGCGGAATGACGGTCGCTGCGGTCGCGAGCACTCCTTCGCTCGAGCACGACGGGGAGACGATCTACTTCTGCTGCGAGGGCTGCCGCGCCCAGTTCGAGGCGCAGCAGCCCACCCAGACCCTTCCGTGAGTCCGCGCGGGGCCACCGGCGACGCCGCGGACGAGATCCGCGCTGTCGTCCCCGACATCGAGACCCTCGCCGTGCGCCTCGCCGACGTGGACTACCTCGTCGACGAGGGACTCGCGACCTCGCTCTTCCTGAGCCTGCGCCTGCCGCAGCCCCTGCTGCTCGAGGGCGAGGCCGGCGTCGGCAAGACCGAGGCGGCGAAGGCGCTGGCGCTCGTGCTGGACACGCCGCTCGTGCGCCTCCAGTGCTACGAGGGGATCGACGCCGCGGAGGCGCTGTACGAGTGGAACTACCCGCGCCAGCTCCTCAGCATCCGCCTGGCCGACTCGAGCGACACCCCGCTCGAGGAGGATCAGCTCTTCGGCCCCGAGTACCTGATCCGCCGCCCGCTCCTGCGCGCGCTCGAGCACCCGGGCCCGAGGCCGGCGGTGCTGCTGATCGACGAGATCGACCGCGCCGACGACGACTTCGAGGCGTTCCTGCTCGAGCTGCTCGCGGACGCGAGCGTGACGATCCCCGAGCTCGGCACCGTCCGCGCGACGCACCCACCGGCCATCGTCCTCACCTCGAACCGGACGCGCGACCTGCACGACGCCGTCAAGCGCCGCTGCCTCTACCACCGCATCGAGTATCCCACCCCGGAGCGCGAGGTGGAGATCGTGCGCCGGCGCGTCAAGGGGTCGTCTGAGACGCTGGCCGTCCAGGTGGCGAACGCCGTCTCGCGCATGCGCTCGAGCGACGTCCAGAAGCCGCCGGGCATCGCCGAGTCGATCGACTGGGTCGCGGCCCTGACCCTGCTCGGCGTCGAGCAGCTCGACGTGGCGACCGTGGATCGCACCCTCGGCTCGGTGCTGAAGTACTCGGACGACCAGGAGGTGATCCGCGCGGCCGGCCTGGAGCAGCTCGTGGGTGGCGGTGACTGAGCCTCCACGGCATCTTTGGAGTCGAGACGATCGACCTCGACCTGCCGCCGCTGGTCGCGACGTTCGGTCGCCGTCTGCACGAGCGTGGCGTCACCGTCACCCCCGCCCGCTCCGCCGACTTCGCGCGCGCGCTCACGCTCGTCCGCCCGATCACGCGCCGCCGGCTGTACTGGACCGCCCGCGCGGTGTTCGTCTCGGATCCGGCGGAGGTCAATGCGTTCGACGCAGTGTTCTTCTCGGTCTTCGGGAGCGGCGAGGAGATCGACCCGCGAGAGCCCGAGACTGACGCGTCGCAGCCGGACGAGCGGCCGAAGAACGATCGCTCTTCCCGCGACGGGTCTGCGCCACGCGCGTCGTCGATCGCGGCGGACGAGCGCGACGACGGGGATCCCGCCGAGGCCGAGGTGCCGCTGGCCCTGGCGAGCGACGAGGAGCTGCTCCGGAGCAAGAGCTTCGATGCCCTCGAGCCGCACGAGCTCGCGGAGCTCTACCGGCTGATGTCGCGCCTGAAGCTCGCGACGCCGCTCCGCCTCACGCGCCGCCACGAGAAGGGACGCCGCGGCGAGCGCGTCGACCTGCGCCGGACGCTGCGGACGAGCCTCCGCACCGGCGGCGATCCGATCCGCCTCGCGCGCCGTCGGCGCCGCCTCGCCCGCCGCCGGCTCGTGCTGCTCTGCGACATCTCCGGGTCGATGGAGCCGTACGCGCGGGCGTACCTCCAGTTCCTCACCTGCGCCGCTCGCAGCGGACAGAACGCCGAGGCATTCGTGTTCGCGACGCGGCTCACTCGCCTGACGCGGGCGCTCTCCTCTCGCAACCCCGAGCGCGCGATCCAGGCCGCCGCGGCCGCCGCGCCGGACTGGTCGAGCGGGACGCGGATCGGCGAAGCGCTCCAGGCCTTCAACGACCGGCACGGGCGGCGCGGGATGGCGCGAGGCGCCGTCGTCGTCATCCTCTCCGACGGCTGGGAGCGCGGTGACCCGAAGCTCGTCGGTCGGGAGCTGGAGCGCCTCGCCCGGCTGGCGCATCGGATCGTGTGGGTCAACCCGCGGGTCGCCGCCGACGCCTTCTCCGTCCAGTCGCGGGGCATGCTGGCCGCGCTCCCGCACTGCGACGCGCTCGTGAGCGGCCACAGCTTCGAGGCGCTGGGCGAGGTTGCAGACGCCATCGGGGCGCGCAGGGGCAATCCCCGCGGAGTGCTGCCCGCGGCGGTCGACGACGACGAGCCCGAGCCGTGGGCGAGCGCGACCCCGGTGCCGGGCAGCTCGGTCGGGATGCCGAGCGGCTACGGCCCGAGTCGCGGCAACGTCACGCCCGGCTGGGTGACCGACGAATGAGCGAGACCGAGCCCAAGAGGTGCATCTACCCGGGATGCGAGCGCCCGGCGGTCCCCCCGCACCCGATGGGAGGGCCGCAGCCCGCGTTCTGCGATCTCGAGGAGCACAACGCATTGACGGCGCACCAGGAGCGCCAGCGGCTTGCGGCCGAGTCCGCGCCCAGCGCGTCCGAGAAAGAGCGATGATCGGCAACTCACCGACCGAGAGGAGATGCGGCGATGGCTGACGAGGCGTACCGCGCGGTTTTCCTCCGCGTGCACCCGACCGGGAAGATGGTCCTCAGCCTGACCACCGAGTCCGACGGCAAGGAGGCCGAGTACGCGCAGCTCGTCGCCGGCGAGCTCGGGGTGCCGGCGCTCGACGTCAAGGTCGTTCCCGCGGATACCGACCGGTTCGGCGTCGGTCACGGCTTCAACACGAGCCCCTCAGGCGGCGCTCAGGCGGCCATCGCCAGCGCGGCGGGAAAGATCCGGGACAAGGCGCAGCTCCTCGCGGCTGCGGCGCTCGACACGTCCCCCGAGAGCCTCGACTGGGTCGACGGCGCCTGGGTCGCGGACGGAGGCGATCCCACGCAGGTCAAGACGATCGAGGAGCTCGCCCTCTACGCGCACGGCACCGGCGCCCTGCCGCCGGGGGTCGAGGGCGGGCTCGACGCGCAGACGGTCTACGCCGACTGACTTCGCGATTTGCAAGATGTCCGCGAGGACGTAAGGTGACGGACGGAGAGGAGGGGACATGCATCGTTTGGGCCTGATGTGCG